>NZ_CM003594.1:0-1248680 GCF_001435295.1 Psychrobacter sp. P11F6
ATGAAGGGCTACGGAACAGATCACACTGCTAAAACACAAATATTATTTCAAATTATAGGGTTAGTATTTTTCATGATAGACACAGCAAATATTTGGGATAAATGTCTAAATGACCTACGATATAACGTCAAAGACAACGTATTTACTATGTGGTTGAGACCATTGTCAGCTCATCAAGAGGCGCAAACGCTGACTATACTTGCTCCTAATGATTATTTTGTGACTTACATCAAAAAAAACCACTTGCAAGAGATACAGCAGCTGGTTGCTAAGCACAGTCAAGGAAGTATCGAAGAGGTAGTTGTGCGTGTTGATAACGCTGGCCGCGATAGCGAAGACAATCGTCAATTGCAATCAGGGTCTTTGTTTGATGAAGATAAACCCTCCCCTACCCTTGCAGACCATAAGTTTGAAACCATTCATCATGACAATGCAAAAGCAGATATTGATGCCAATATGCGTCACGCAGGATTGGTTGATTCTGCTGATGCTAAGTCGTTAAGTTACCTAAACCCTGACTTTACTTTTGAAACTTTTGTCACTGGCAAATCTAACAATCTGGCTTATAAAGCCTGTTATGAGCTTGGTAAGCGCCAATCAAAAAATCGACACAATCCTTTATTTATATATGGACCTTCTGGTTTGGGGAAAACGCATTTAATGCATTCTGTAGCACATCGCTATTTAAAAAATAGTCAAAGTTTTTATTATTTCACTTCTGAAAAATTTATTAATCAATTGGTTTATTCATTAAGAAATAATAAAATAGAAGATTTTAAAAAGAAAATTAAAAAAGTGGATTTATTGATTGTAGATGATATTCATGTACTGGCAGGAAAAACCAAAAGTAGTAATGAGTTTTTGACATTATTTGCAGATTTTACCAGTGGTGATAAACAACTGATTTTGGCTTCAGATCGTCATCCTTCGCAAATGACCGAATTCGATGAACGTTTTAGATCGCGATTTTCTTGGGGGCTAACTGTAGCAGTTGATCCGCCTGAGATTGATACTCGTGTGCAAATTTTGCAAAAAAAAGCAGCTTCATATGGTATGACACTGCCTAAAGAATGCGCATTATTCATCGCTCAAAACGTGGTTTCAAATGTTAGGCGTTTAGAAGGTGCTCTAAATCAAGTCTTTGCCAATGCTAACTTGACGGGTGCACAGATTACTCTTGAAATGGTGCAATATGCGCTAAAAGACATCGTCGCGATGCGTGTGCAAGCTGTGAATATGGATAATATTCGCAAAGTGGTTGCTGAGTACTATGATGTGACCATCAAAGAGATGATGGGTCGTAAACGCACGCGCAGTATTGCTAGACCGCGTCAAATAGCGATGGCATTATCACGTGAGTTGACTGGTGATAGCTTTCCTGAGATTGGTCAATCATTCGGTGGTCGCGATCATACAACGGTGATGCATGCTTGCGACAAAGTTAATGAGCTACGAGCAGCAGATCCTGCGTTTGATAAGGATTACAAAACACTGGCATTAATGCTGCAAGCGGGTTAGCAGGCCGCGGTATCACTATGTTTTAGTGGATTGATATGGTTTATAATATTAAAAATACGAGTAGACAGACAGCAAATGGATTATAGTCAATAGACAGGGTATGATTAAGCCATTATTGTTAAGTTTTATAATAAAAATCATTTAAATAAGAGTAACCAAGCATGCAATTATCGATTAATCGAGAGTCGTTACTAAAAGCCATTAATTTGATCGCCAAGGCTGCTGATAAACGGCACAATATGGTTATTTTGGGCAATATCAAGCTACAGCTATCCGAATCAACGCTTATTTTGACGGCTTCTGATTTAGAAGTAGAGCTGACATCGACTTTGAAATTGCCTGCTGGTGCTTGTGTTGAAGCTGGTACCACGACTTTACCCGCAACAAAGTTAAAAGACATCTGTAAATCATTGCCTGCACAAGCTCAAATTAATTTGGCCACTCAAGAAAATGAACGCTGCTTATTAACCAGTGGCAAGAGTCGCTTTACCTTAGGCACATTACCTAGCGAAGATTATCCGAGTTTAGGTAATCCCGAAAATATCACGCCATTGACCATCAGTCGCAATCGTCTTATCGATTTGATTCATAAAACGCAGTTTGCAATGGCGATTCAAGATGTACGCTATTATTTGACTGGCATGTTGTTTGACGTGTCGCAACAGCAGCTAACGACGGTTGCAACCGATGGGCATCGATTGGCTTTGGCGCGCAGCGTTATCGATGTCAGTGCTGATTTAAATATGCAGGCTATTTTGCCCCGTAAAGCTGTCATTGAGCTTGAGCGCTTGGCCTCTGAGCTAGGAAAAATGCTTGGTGAGCAAGACAATCAGGTCACCTTGAGCTTTGGTCGTGAGTTTTTGCAAGTGAGCTTACCCTTTGGTGACGTTGATAGTGCAGGACAGGTCAATCAAAATCTGATGGTTACTTTCACTGCGCGTCTGATTGATGGAAAATTCCCTGATTATCGCCGAGTGATGCCAAGTAATACGGATAAACTGGCTTTATTCAATCAAGAAAAAATGACGGACGTACTGCGCCGTGTCGCGATTTTAAGTAATGAAAAATCTCGCGGTGTGGTGTTTAATTTTGCCAGCGACGGCATGGTAGAAGTGCGTGCTAATAATGCAGAGCAAGATGAAGCGGTGGAGATGATACAGGCGAAGTATCAAGGTGAGCCGATGGAGCTGTCCTTTAACGCTGCTTATTTACAAGATGTGCTTGGCGTTATTCAAGGTGACTTGCAAATGCACATGAGCCAATCAAACGCGTCGGTGCTAGTCAATCAGTTGAATGATGAGTTCCATCAGTATGTCATTATGCCAATGCGTATATAGTTTCTGTATAATTTCTATATGTTTTCAATAGGCTTAATAGCAGGGACTAAAGACACTCAGTTTGCACTTAAAAATTAAGGTAAGCTGAGTGTCTTTGATTAAAATTCAGTATTTTAAATTTAATAATCATTAAACTTTTGCCTATTATTATAGGTAGCGTCAATAGGCGGCTGTCGGCATTATGATTGAACGTCTACAAATATCGAACCTACGCAACCTGACGCACGTCAATCTACATGCAACAGCTTGCAACGTCATTATCGGTGCCAATGGCAGTGGAAAAACTTCATTACTCGAAGCCATATTTCTGCTATCAAGAGGAAAAAGCTTTCGTCATCACCAGCCAAAACGCTACATTCAGCACCATCAAAATACAGTGACTGTGTACGCTAGAATCAATGATAGCAATACTTTAGCTATCCAAAAACAAGCTGACGCGACCACAATTTTACGTCTGAATCAAACCACTGTCTATAACCAAAGCATCTTAACTGAGAAGCTACCAACGCTACTGCTAGATCCGTCGACGATGGATATGCTAGAGCAGGGAAGTGCTAGTCGTCGCCAGCTGCTAGATTGGCTAGTGTTTCACATGAAACAAGGTTTCCATCCGCAATGGCTCGCCTATCAGCGTCTATTAAAACAGCGCAATAGTTTACTAAAAAAGACACGTCATTTGACCCAAGTGCAGCTCGCTGAACTAAAATCGTGGGACAAAGGACTTAGTAATCATGCGGCACTGATTCATCATTATCGTGAACGGATATTCGCAGAATGGCAGCCTTATTTTGCTGAAAGTATCGCGCAGTTATTGCCCGCTTATGCGGAGCAATTGAGCCTTAGCTATAATGCTGGTTATGATACTACTGTTGCGCTGGATATACAGCTTAACGAGCGCTTAGAACAGGATTTGCAACTGGGATATACTCGTATCGGTAATCACCGTGCTGATGTTCATGTGCATTGGCGCTCTAATGACTCGGCAGCGTCGAATAATAATTTCTCAGATACAATGCATGAAGCGGACACTAACCTCAAAGTACCTGTTATAAAAGAGCAGGCAGCCAATGTATTGTCGCGTGGTGAAAAAAAGCTATTAATCACAGCACTGCGTTTATCGCAACTGCCATTACTGCTAAATACCCAAAAGACTAATGATCTATCAAATGATAGCGCTCATGCTCAGGTGACACCAGTGGTATTGCTAGATGATATTACTGCAGAGCTTGATGATAGGGCGATAGATATTCTATTGTCGACGTTAGCGCAGCTGCCATGTCAGGTATTTATGACCAGCTTAACCAATGATATTTTGCCTTTGGTGCATCAATACTGGTCAAAACCCAGTACGTTTCATGTGAAACAAGGTCAAATCTTGAGTCCTTAATTATCTCCTTTATGTTATTTCCTTTCTCCACGGTCTTTTATATCGATACTTATCTACCTGTCGTTTCGTAATGATATAGGCTATCTTTGCGAGCTGGTTTTATAGGGATAAAACGCTCAGTAAACAGTGACTTAGAGGCAAAAAAATGCTAAAATGGGGCTTTATTTTTGTCCTGTTCTCAGCAAGTTGTTTGATGACGTTATATAGGTGTTTTCCAATGCCTGTAAATTTCTAAGTATTTGATAAATAGATGTTTTGTTTGCTCTCTTGGTTTTTATAATGTTTAAAAAAAGAAGCCGATGTTAGAGAAAAAAAGCGCGGACTTGAAACTCTTTTTAAGTCGCTATCAACACTCAAGAATTTTTAGCTAATCGTGTTTTAGCTGGTAATGCTTATCAAAGGTTTTGACTATAAAAATTAAGTCTAAAATAACGTTATGAGGCGTCATCGTAGTGGTGCGCTAATAACAAACGGCTGATTATGGCTAGATTAAGGAATGCACATGAGTGATTCATTACCTACCGACCACGAGCAACTGACGTCAGACAGCATTGCTGAAACTACGGCACCAGCGGTGGTTCCTGAAAGTTTACCTTCTGATTATAGCTCCAAAGATATTCGTGTATTGCGCGGGTTAGAAGCGGTACGCGTACGCCCTGGTATGTACATCGGTGATACGGATGATGGTACAGGCTTACATCATATGGTCTTTGAGGTGGTGGATAACTCTATCGATGAGGCACTCGCGGGTCATTGTGATCAAATCGATATCATTATCCACGAAGACGAATCTGTGAGCGTCATGGATAATGGTCGCGGCGTGCCTGTCGATATCCATCCAGAAGAGGGTGTATCTGCGGCGCAGGTCATTATGACTGTCTTGCATGCAGGCGGTAAGTTCGATGATAACAGCTATAAAGTATCAGGCGGCTTACATGGTGTTGGTGTCTCGGTCGTTAACGCCTTATCGAAAAAGCTTGAAATGAATATCTGGCGTGAAGGCTATCACTATCATCAAACCTATACTGATGGGGTGCCTGATGCAGACATTCAGCAAATGGAGCCAACCGACAAAACCGGTACGCAAATTCGCTTTTATCCAAGTAGCGATGTATTTACTGGCACCATCTTTGAGTACGATATTTTAGCGAAGCGTTTGCGTGAGCTATCATTTTTGAACTCGGGTGTACGCATTGTTTTAACGGATGAGCGTATTGATAAGCGTCATGAGTTTGAACACAAAGGCGGCTTGTCAGAATTTGTCAGCTATATCAATGCTGGTAAAGATGGCATCAATGAAGTCTTTCATTTTGTGAGTGAGCAAGATGACGGTATCAGCGTCGAAGTGGCATTACAGTGGACAGATACTTATAACGAAAAAGTGTTTTGTTTCACCAACAATATTCCCCAAAGGGATGGTGGTACGCATTTATCTGGCTTTCGTTCAGCGTTGACGCGTTGTTTGAATACCTATATGGATCGCGAGAATCTCTTTAAAAAAGAGAAGGTCGTTGCTACTGGTGATGATGCGCGTGAAGGTCTAACCGCTATCGTATCCGTTAAAGTTCCAGATCCTAAGTTTTCGAGTCAAACCAAAGATAAACTGGTATCAAGTGAAGTAAAATCTGCGGTCGAATCAGCAATGCATGATAAGTTTAATGACTATCTGCAAGAGAATCCAAGCGCTGGTAAGGCTATTGCTGGCAAAATCATTGATGCCGCTCGTGCTCGTGACGCTGCTCGTAAAGCACGTGAAATGACGCGTCGTAAAACCACGTTAGATATCGCTGGTTTGCCTGGTAAGTTGGCAGATTGCCAAGAAAAAGATCCGGCATTGTCAGAGCTTTACATTGTGGAGGGTGACTCTGCAGGTGGTTCAGCAAAGCAGGGCCGTAGCCGCAAAACCCAAGCGATCTTGCCATTGAAAGGTAAAATCCTAAACGTAGAGCGCGCACGTTTTGACAAAATGCTGTCTTCTGCTGAGGTTGGTAACCTCATTACTGCGCTTGGTTGCGGCATTGGTCCAGACGAATATAATCCAGATAAAGTACGCTATCATAAAATCATTATCATGACCGATGCGGACGTTGATGGGTCACATATTCGCACCCTTTTATTAACCTTCTTTTTCCGTCAAACACCTGAGCTGATTGAACGTGGTTATATTTATATCGCCCAACCACCGCTTTATAAAGTGAAAAAAGGTCGTCAAGAACTGTACCTAAAAGACGACGAAGCACTTAAAGCGTATTTATTGTCTTCAACGATTGATAATACTAAGCTGCATATCAGTGCGGATGCGCCTGCTATTACGGGGCAAGCGCTAGAAACGCTACTAAATGATTATAACCAAACGCAGCTGATCAAAGCCCGTTTGCAGATTCGTTTTCCAGCGGTACTTTTGGATGCGTTAACGCATACACCGAAGCTTAGCACCGATATGACTTATGATTTGCCTGCGATGCAAGCTTGGAAAGAGGTAATGCAAGCCCAGCTTGAGCACTTCGGTAGTGACTTGAGTCCGGAGATTGAACTGGTGAATATCCACGCGCCGCAGCCTAAAAATATGGATGCTGCTGCTGCTGATTTATTGGGTATGAAGCCTGTCATTGAGGTTGAAGGCGGGGAAAATGTTGACGCTGAAGCTCCAGTAGCAAAAGCACAGTGGCTACCGCGTATTACGGTGTATGTGCACCAGTTAGCCCATCATTATCTGCTAGATGCTAGCTTTATCAATTCCGGCGAGTACAGCAAGTTGCTGCGTTTGTCTGCTGAATGGAATACCTTGCTTGAAGAGGATGCCTTTATCCGCCGTGAAGCAACGACTGGTACGACCAAAGATATCCCTGTACGCGACTTTGATTATCTCTGGCAGCAGATGATGCTTGATGCGCGTCGTGGTCTAGCAATTCAGCGCTATAAAGGGCTGGGTGAAATGAACGCAGATCAGCTCTGGGATACCACGATGGATCCTGAAAACCGTCGTATGTTACGTGTGACGATTGAAGACGCGATTGCGGCGGATCATATGTTTACCTGCTTGATGGGTGATCATGTTGAACCGCGTCGTATTTTCATTGAAGAGAACGCATTGACGGTGTCTAATTTAGACATCTAGGTTGAGCCTCTAAGTTGAACATAAAGAGTCGCGAAATCATTGTTAATTAATTAAAAAACCACCGCTTTGGCAATCAAGGCGGTGGTTTTTTAATGTTAGAATTGTTTCACGTGAAACTTAGTTTACGAATTGCTTTAGATAATGGATATAGAAATGATCGAAGTTTTTTTACTTGCGATAGCCTTGGCGATGGATGCATTTGCGGTATCAATTGGGTTAGGGGCTAAGTCGCAAAAGCAATCATCTGCTTATGTGCTGCGTTTAGCCGTTTATGCAGCACTGTATTTTGGTATTGCACAGGGTGTGATGCCGCTGATAGGTTATCTATTGGGTGCAGTATTGCTAGGCTGGTTGGCGACTGCTGCACCGTGGATTGGTGGTGGGATTCTTATTATGCTTGGCGCTAAGATGTTATATGAAGCGTTTAATGGTGAGGTTGAAGCGGTATTAGCAGACAGTTTTGACGTCAACATACAAGAAAAAATCAATCATCGTATGATGTTTACATTGGCTATCGCTACCAGTATTGATGCGATGGCAGCAGGCTTTACTTTGAATTTACTAGCAGTTAATGCGTGGCTAGCGTGCTTCATTATCGCTATTATCACCGCTGGATTTGGCTTTTGCGGTAGCTATTTAGGTAAGTCTTCTGGAACTTGGCTGGAGGATAAAGCTGAGATGCTTGGTGGATTAGTATTGATAGCCATTGGTATAAAGGTGATGTTTATCCGTTAATAATCATCATTAGATGGCTGAATTCTCTACAATAAAAAGCACCCCTTTGATGATCAAAGGGGTGCTTTTTTAATAAAGGCTTTGTTTCACGTGAAACTATAACTATCTTATATTAACTACTCTCTATTCTTCGTCAGTATCAAAACGCCATGCAAGTATACGCGTACTTTTTTGACCTTGGCTCATCTCAATGATGCGCATTTGAGCAACACCAAGTTGTTTTAACAGCAATTGCATAGGCTTCACGTTTTCTGACTTTGAGACTAAACTTGTGAACCAGCCAACATGCTCAGCGAAATCTTGACTCTCTTTTGCCATCTTGGTTAAGAAGGCAATCTCACCGCCCTCAGACCATAGCTCTTTATGCTGACCACCAAAGTTTAGATTCTGTGCGGCATTGCCAGACTTGGTTGAGCTGCGGCTGATTTGTGCGTTCTCATTCTTACCGCGATGTCGTTGCAAATTATGCTGCTTACGGCTATTGGCTTCCATCGCTTCTTCTAATGAGGCATGGAACGGCGGATTACAAACCACCACATCAAAGTAATCTTGGCGACCGATGATATTTTTAAAAATAAATTTAGGTTCGGTCTGTAGTTTTACTTTAACGGCACTTTTTAGCTTTGGATTGGTCTCACAAATCAGCGCGGCGGTATTGACCGAAATTGGGTCAATGTCTGAAGCGGTAAAGCGCCAGCCATAACTTTGACTACCAATAATCGGATAAATAGCACTAGAACCAGTACCGATATCAAGGGCGTGGATTTCTTTACCAGTCGGTGGCGTATTGTCTTTATTAACATGCGTCGTCTGCGCGAGTAAATCGGCAATGTAGTGAATATAATCGGCACGTCCTGGAATCGGTGGACATAGATAGCCTTCCGGGATATCCCAAAACTTCACACCATAATAATTTGCTAGTAGTGCCTGATTAAGGACGCGCACGGCGGCGCTGTCTGAGAAGTTAATCGTCGACTCGCCCTTAGGATTGGTAATGGTATGCTTAGCAAGCTCAGGCAAAGCGCGAGTCAATACTTCAAAGTCATAACGACCTTGGTGCGGATTGCGCGGATGTAGCTGCCCTAATTTTTTAGCAGTCTCAGGCGATCTGTTTCGGTGATTGTTGGCGGTCGGGCGACGGTTCATAGGCTTACTGGTCATAGTATCGGGCTTTGATGTTTGAATATAATGCACCATTTTAGCAGATTTCACGAGTCACTAGCGTCTTATCGACTACGTAAAATAAGATTTAATCCCAATATTATCATCGCTGTACCCAATACGCGGTCGATCCAATGTTCAAAACGCTGAAAGCGACGATGAATGGCAGGAATAGACAGTAACATCACCACGGTACTAAACCATGCCATCTGCAAGACCATCATCCATACACCATAAATAGCCAATTGCCACAGCGGTATGTCGGGTGATAAAACGAGAGTAAATATCGCCACGAAATATACTGGCGCTTTTGGGTTAAACACATTACAAAAAAAGCCACGGCGCAGAATGGAAGCGGTTGAGCCTGTATCAGTAGGCGGTTTTTTATTAGAAATGGCTTTATCAGAAAGCTCGGTATGATTGGTAGAAGTCGTTTGCTTAATAAGCATATCTTGTGAAACGTGAACACCTGAATCTATTAGCTCTACTGGATTTGCTAATTCTGATGTTTTTTTCGGTTTGGCTTGAATACCTTGCCATCCTAGATAAATAAGATAACTGCCGCCCAACCATTTAATAGCAGTGAGTAGTGGCTGCGAATGGGCGATGAGCGTTGCCAGTCCTAGCACCGAATAAGTGATGTGTATCGCAAGACCCAAAGTAATACCAAGACTACAAATCAAACCTGTGCGTCGCCCTTTTGCCAAAGTTTGCTGTGAGACTAATACAAAATCAGGACCCGGAGAGGCGGCAGCGAGTAGATGGACGCTGGTGATAAGCAAAAAACCGTGCCAAAATTCCATAACGTGCTCTGATTCATTTCTTGAGTTGGATAATAGTTGCATATTAGCGTAAATTAGGTCAACTAATATCGATACCAGCTATTGATGCTCATGCTAAAACGATGCTTGCGTTGCACGTAGCGTATGTCTATATTGAAAGTAAGTTACATGATTTTTAGTAGTATTAATTCGCCATAGAATAAACCATAAAATGATCGCTCTAATAAGGATGAAAACATGACTACGGAAAGTAATAATAGCAATTCTACTAGCAATGGCTCTCGCATCACCTATGAAACTCAAGATTATATCTGCCTGATTGGGCTAAATCGTTCTGATAAACGCAATGCTTTTGACAGCCATATGATTAAGCAGCTGTCTGAGGCACTCACTCAATATGAAAATGATGCGAATCTACGCTGTGCGTTAATATTCGCCCATGGTGAGCACTTCACCGCAGGGCTTGATTTGATGGAGCTACAAGATAAATGGGATAAAGGCGCATTTGAATTCGATGAAACCCAAATAGATCCATGGGGAATTGGTGGAAAACTGCGCACCAAACCTGTGGTCGTGGCGATACAAGGAACGTGTTTCACCGCTGGGATTGAGCTGATGTTAAATAGCGATGTCGTTATCGCCAGTGATAACTGCAACTTTGCGCAAATGGAAGTCCAGCGCGGAATCATGCCGTTTGGTGGCGCAACGGTACGCTTTGTCGCGGCAGCTGGTTGGCAAAAAGCGATGCCGTATCTATTAACGGGTAAAAACTTTGATGCACAAACTGCTGATCGACTAAATCTGGTTAGTGAAGTGGTGGCAAATGGGGAAGAATACGAACGCGCACTAACTATCGCACAAGAGATTTGCAACGCTGCACCGCTTGGCGTACAAGGATTACTATCCTCAGCACAAGATGCCAGTCGCAATGGCGCAAAAGTAGCATTAGCTAATATTCATGGCTATCTGCCGCATTTGTTTCATTCAAAAGATGCGAAAGAGGGTGCGATGGCGATGGTTGAGAGACGTGAGGCTGAGTTTGTGGGGCGTTAGACTTAATCAATATTGGACTATTTTCATTACAAATGTTGATAGTAAATACTTATTCTGACATTATTATTTTGCCCTTTTATTTAAGAGATTAAATGTGAAAGTTATAAAAAAGTTGAAACTAAAGAACTTTAAAAGGTTCGAGGATTTTGAAGTTGATTTTACGCCAAATATAAATCTAATAATTGGGGATAATGAGGCTGGGAAAAGTACGATACTAACGGCATTAGAGCTTGTGATAAGTGGAAGTGCTGCTCGTGTCGAAAGTATAGGGCTAGAAAATATTTTCTCAATGTCAGTAATTAAAAACTTTCTTTCAAGTAGTAAAGAAATTGATAAATTACCTACTATTCATGTAGAAATATATTTAGAAGAGCAAAATTATCCTAACCTTTATGGTAACTATAATCTAGATAAAAAAGATAGCGATGGGCTTCCATTAATCTGTAAACCAAATGAAAGTCTACTAGGAGAGATTAGTTCTATACTAAGCCAGTCCGGTGATAATTTTCCATTTGAGCTTTACGATATTAACTTTAGTACTTTCGCAGGAATTGCATTTTCTGGTTATAGTAAATACTTTAGATATATAGCTATTGATAGCACACAGATTAATAATGAGTATGCTACTAGAAGGTACATATCAAATCTTTACGAATCACTATTAAGCCCAGTTGATCGAAGCATCCTAGCTAACGAGTATAGGCAGCAAAAAATTAGTTTTAAGGATAATAGCTTACACAGAGTTAACAATAATTTAAGTGACTATGAGTTTTCAATACGTTCAAACCCACGCTCAAACCTTGATACTGACTTAACTATTGTTGAAGGAGATATACCCATTGAACACAAAGGTAAAGGAAAGCAGTGCTTTGTCAAAACAGAGTTTGCTTTAAGTCAGCCTCAAGGAAAATCAGTAAACACAATTTTATTGGAAGAGCCAGAGAACCATTTGAGCCACATTAGTATGAAAAAGCTTATCAATCGGATATCTGCCTCTTCAGTAGACCAGATTTTTATTGCAACTCATAGTAGTCTGGTAAGCACGCGTCTAGATCTAAGGAAGTCTATCTTATTAAATAGTAATAGTAGATATCCTGTAACCTTGAAAGATATACCAGAAGATACTGCTAAGTTCTTTATGAAAGCACCAAACAATAATATTTTAGAATTTATTTTATCTAAAAAAGTAATTCTTGTAGAAGGTGATGCTGAGTTTATATTATTAGAAGCTTTCTATAAGAAGTGTAGCCAATCTACACCAGATGTTGACGATGTACATATCTTATCGGTAGGAGGCACAAGTTTTAAAAGGTACTTAGATTTAGCTGAGAAATTAGGTATTAAAACTGCTGTCATTAGGGATAATGATGGAGACTATAATAAGCACTGTCTACAGAGATACCGTGATTATTTATCTAGTGATATAGAAGTATTTTATGACTCTGATAATAAAAATGAAACCTTTGAAATATGTCTTTATAACATAAACAAAAAACTTTGCGATCAAATATTTTCTTCTCCTAAAAGAACGCTACCTATTTTGGATTATATGCTCAAAAATAAAGCAGATAGTGCTTTCAAGTTACTTGATGAAAGAGCAGATGAAATCAATATTCCAGTTTATATAGAGAAGGCGATACAATGGATAAGAGGGTAGTTCTTGCAGTCGCAGGTTCTGGTAAAACAACATCGATTATCAACGATCTTCAAACTGATAGTAGAGCCTTAATCATAACTTATACTATCAATAATGTTGAAAATATAAAGAAGAGGATTATAAGGAAGTTTGGGTTAATTCCAAACGGAATAAAGGTATATGGATACTTCTCTTTTCTTTATACATTTTGCTATAAACCTATACTTCATGTTGAATTGAATTCTAAAGGGTTGATATGGCAAAAACCTCCACTTAGAACTAAGATAACTAATAGAAATCATTATTTTACGAGAAACGATTACATCTATGCTAATAGACTTGCGAAATTAATCATTAATCGGTCGTTAGCTGAAACAATAAATAGAGTAGAGAAGTACTTCGACTATTTATATGTTGATGAAATTCAAGATTTTGGAGGTAATGATTTCAACTTTTTAGTTGAGTTAGGGGCAGCTAAGTTGAATCAACTACTTGTTGGTGATTTTTATCAACACACTTTTGACACAAGTAGAGATGGTAATACAAATGCAAAGCTCCACGAAGATTACGTTAAATATATAACAAGATTAAGCAAATCTGGACATACAATCGACAGGCCAACCTTATCTGCTAGCCATCGTTGTAGTCCAACTGTATGCTTATTCATAAGTGATAAACTAAAGATAAGCATAAATTCGCACCGTAGTGATTCAACTATAATAGAGTTTGTTAGCTGTGAAAAAGATGCTTTAAGATTATTCAAGGATGATGAAATAGTGAAATTATTTTATCAATCAAGTAATAAATATAAGTGTTATGGCGATAATTGGGGTGCTGTTAAAGGACTAGATGATTTTTCAGATGTTTGTGTGGTTTTGAATAATATCACTTTAAAGCATTATATTGAAAATACTCTTCATGAGTTACCTTCAAAAACTATCAATAAACTTTATGTAGCTTGTAGTAGAGCAAGAAACAAACTATATTTTGTGCCTGAAAAAAATATTAGAAAATTTAAAGGTTGTTAGCTCTCTATCTGTTTACAGGTGTTTTTGATAAGCTCTACTATTAAATCAAATATACTTAATCGATACTGTGAAGGCGCGGTTTAGCCCTGACAGTATCGGCTATCCTGCTTGAATAGGCGTGTTGCGAAGGCTAGGTTTTGGGGTAGTCTCGAGACCAAACCTAGCCACAGAAAATCATAGATTTTCTCTTGCGTCAGGGCGAAGCAGTACTTCGCTTGATCCATCCTCACACCTAGATAAGCAGATAATAGCGGATGGCAGGATGATCGGCTTCAGCTTCATAGTAGCTCTGATAACCACGCAATCTAATACAGCACTTCAAAATACTACCAAGCAAACCAAACATACCAACCAAAAAAACCTCGCAATCGCGAGGTTTTTTGTTTTATTTAGTATGACTGACTACAACAGCATCAGTGTTGACCACGCAACTATAATTATTTAGCTTTTTGGTAGTAGTCAACCATCATAGTGCCTAATGTGCCGTTGTCATCGATAGTGACTATTCTAACCGTACCAGACTGTGATGCGGTACTAGATTGCACTTGTCCAGCATTACCTAAGACGACTTGGTTGTTTTTGGTCGCTTTTGCCTCGTTACCGATAGCGATGCTGTTCATGCCGCCTGCCATAGATTTATTGCCTAGCGCTACCGAGTTTGCACCTTGTGCGGCTGCCGCTTCACCAACTGCGGTAGAGCGTACACCACTAGCATCGGCTATATGACCAAAGGCTTGCGCGCGTTCAGCAGTGGCTTTTGATTGCCAACCGATAGACGTTGAGCCTAAACCTGCGGCATTGGCTTCCCCGCCAATAGCCGTTGCGGAGTTTAGACCTGCATTGGCTTTATTGCCGACAGCGACCGTATCGTTAGTACCACCAGCGATTGCCGCTTCGCCGACTGCGGTAGAGCGAACACCGCTAGCATTGGCTAGATGACCAAAGGCTTGCGCGCGTTCGGCAGTGGCTTTTGATTGCCAACCGATAGAAGTTGAGCCTAAACCTGCAGCGTTGGCTTGACCGCCGACAGCGGTTGCTGAGTTCAGACCTGCATTGGCCATATTACCGATAGCAACCGTGTCGTTAGTGCCGCTAGACATAGCACTATTGCCTAAAGTAATGGCAGTACTGTTCGTAGTGGTTTGGGTATTTGAAACTTGGGAGTCAGCACCTGTTGCCATAGCAGTGCATGCAGAAGTTGCGGCAATGGCGAGAGTAAGGGAACTGATTTTGAGTGCTAATTTTGATAGGGAATCCATTTTCATCATGCTAAATCCTTTTAGACAAGCCATCTTGGCTTAGTAGAGGGTTTGGGTAAAAGCTGATAGATCACAATCCTTGCAATATGAGCATACTCTGGCATAAATAACCTGATCATATGTAGAGTCCGCAACATTAATGTAACACTAATTTTTAACCATTATTCAAATAATGATAGCATTATATTTTCAAAGGTCATTTAAGCCGACGAATGAACAGTTATAATATAAAACTACCGTAAAGGAGAGCATCGGTGCTGTACAACTTTGATGAAATAATAGACAGACGTGATACGGGGTCGTTTAAATGGCATTATAGCGATGACACGATTCCGCTATGGGTCGCGGATATGGACTTTAAGACCGCCCAGCCTATTTTAGCGGCGATTGAGCAAGTGACGCAGCATGGCATATTGGGTTACACCGTGCCGACCGAGCCGTTGTATCAAGCGATTATCGACTGGCATGGCAGTCGTTACGACTTGTGGCTGGATAAGCGGGATATTCTTTTCTCTACGGGTGTCGTGCCAAGTTTGGTGCTGATGATGAAAGTATTTACCGAGGCAGGGGATGCGGTACTCATTAATGACCCGATTTATACGCCTTTTATGACCAAGGTTTTGGATAATAATCGTAAGCTGGTGACCTCTGCATTACAGGAGAATGAGGGGCGATACTATCTGGATTTAGCTGATATAGAAGCTAAAATTATCGAGCATAAAGTTAAGCTGTATTTGTTGTGTAATCCGCATAATCCGGGCGGACGTGTATGGACAGCGGATGAGCTTGAAGCGCTGCTTTTAATCTGCAAAAAGCACGATGTGGCGATTGTGAGTGATGAGATTCATCAAGATTTAACTTTGAGTGGTCACACCTTTATTCCCTTTTTAACCCTAGCAACAGGCTATGAGCACAAAGTAGTCAGCCTAACCTCGATGACCAAAACCTTTAATATTGCCGGTATCAAAGGCTCGATGATGTTTGCTAAAGACAGGGCATTACTGAGTAAAATTAACCAGCAGCAGCGTTTGAGTGACGAGCATGAGCTAAATTTATTTGCTTATACGGCCATGCGTAGTGCTTATGAGCAAGGCGGTGAATGGTTGGCGCAGGCGCTGACTTATATCGAAGCCAATATTGACTTAACGCTACAATTTTTAGAAAAGCATCTGCCTAAAATTAAGGTGATGCGTCCAGAAGCTTCTTATTTGATTTGGCTTGATTGCTCGGCATATGCGCAAGACGATCAAATACTTTATGACACACTAAGAGCCGCTAAGGTTGAGCTGAGTGCAGGTATCAAATATGGTAATGAGGGGCATCTAAAAATGCGCCTTAATGTAGCGTGCCCTAAAGCGCTGCTTATAGAAGGGCTAACTCGTATGCATACTGCATTAAATAGCGATGCTTTTAAACAGTAATATCATTTAGCAGGATAACCAGTAATGTCCTGAATGCTTTGGTATAAAGGTTTTAAGCGCTCATACATTTTCAGGTAGACTTCATTATATAAGCGCTTGTAGAGCTGGACGTTGGCGTCAATAGGAACGAACTCATCACCCAAATGGGTCATGGCCTGAGTGGCGGTTAAATGGTCAGGATAAACGCCAAGCCCTACTGCACAATTGATAGCCGCGCCTAAGCCTGAGGCTTCATAAGTATGCGGCCGGTAAGCGGGCATACCGAAGATATCGGCGGTGAGCTGCATCGCTGAGTCACTTTGTGAGCCGCCACCAGAAACACGCAAGTGTTTAATAGCTTTGCCTGTGCGTTTTTCAATAGTATCGAAGCCTAGTTTTAGCTCGTAAGCGAGCCCTTCTAATATAGCTCGATAAACATGCGCTCGCGTGTGTACGTCGCCAAATCCAATGAGCGCACCCTTGCCTTCAAGACCCGGATGACGCACACCTGGCGACCAGTATGGCTGCATCATCAAACCCATACAGCCCGCTGGAATGTCTTTTATCGCTTGATCGAGGAGTTTTTCGGTATCGATGCCTTGGGTCTTTGCTAGGTGCTCTTCATAGTGGGAAAATTGCTCTTTAAACCAACTGACCATCCAAAAGCCGCGATAGATCATATATTCATGATTATAGTAATTCGGCGCAGCGGCAGTGTAGGCGGGCATGTGCTTAAGGATTTCGACGTAATTGCTCGACGTGGTATTAATAGTCGCGGTGGTGCCAAAGCTTAAACAGGCGGTGTCTGCTGCGATTCCAGCGGAACCCAATGCTTCGCAAGCCTTGTCACTGGCGGCAGCGATCATCGGCGTGCCTTCTAAAATACCAGTAGCTTTAGCTGCTTTTGCACTAATACTACCGAGCTTTTTCCCCGGTGCAACAAGCTTGGGCATTTGCTCTAGTCGGCAATTAAATAGTCGCCATTTAATGTTGTTTGGCTTAAACCAAGCTTGCGCTTTGTAATCATAAGGCAGGTAACCGAGGGCGTGACCGCTTGAGTCTATCAACTCGCCTGTGAGCTGATAGGTGAGGTACGCGGATAAATTGACGTAATGAGCGGTTTTTGCCCACATTTCTGGTTCATGATGCGCAAGCCAGTTACAGCGTGCTTTTTGCTGCGCCTCTTGTACCAACTCGTTCATACCGATGACTTTGGTGAGTGGACCTAGAAAGCCTATGTCATTGTTCTCGCCGCGACGCAAATCCATCCACACAATAGCGGGACGTAGCGGCTGCTTGTCTTTATCCAAACATATCATGGTATAGCGCTGAGTGGCGAGGCTGACGCCGGCAATTTGCTCGGGCGTAATATCACAGGTTTGCCATAACTGCTGGCAAGCCTCGCTTAATTTTTGCCAATAATAATCGGCATGTTGCTCCGCAAAATTTGGCTGCGTTGAAAAATACGGCTCGATAATAACGCGGGCTTTGGCAATCTCGCTACCGAATTGATCAAAGATCAGCGCTCTAACGCTTTGGGTGCCATTGTCGATAGCTAAGAAATAAATAGGGGCATCAAAGTGGTTGGTCATAGTCATCCTTAACTATGTGGGAATAGATATATAGCTCAATAAAAATACGATGATTATAGTGTGCTACTGGGGTAAGTTTTCCGCAGCCTCTGTCTGCGTAGGCATAGCAAGCAAGGAAAACTTAAACCAGTAGCATTTGCTATTAATACAATATAAAAAAGCGCTAAGCCGCTGGCAAATGATAATAGCATTGCCATAATTGGGTATAGCGTTCAACTTCTTGCTGCCATTTTTGCTGATCCCAGCCCAGTTCCTGCTGACATATTTGCTTCAGTCTTGCACTAATCAGCGGGGTCATCGCGCCATGTGGCAGTATCAATCCTAGGCGCGTGCGTCGCAGTAACAAATCGTCCAAGTGAATGACTTGCTCATAATGCGCCGCAAAACGGATTTCCGCCCAAATGGTGTTGCTATCGGTCACATAAGCCAAATCATCGTCATGCGCTAATTCTAATAAGGTATCAAGCTGTAGACCGTAAAACCCTTGCAAGCGTTGTTGCAATAGTGGTGTTAGGGTTGAAAACTTGGGATTGGTTGGCGGTTGATTACTAAAGACTTGGCTGCTATATGAGACATTATCTTGAGTAGCTGACTCATCAAGTTCGAGCACCTTTTGACAAACTTTCAGTACATCAAGGGCGATTAGGCGAAAGGTGGTTAATTTGCCGCCACTGACGGTCACTAAATTATTATCCAACCAAACGCTATGGTCGCGTTTTTCTTTACTCGGGCTGACGCGCTTACCATCACCGCCGTCAGAAATCAGTGGACGCACGCCTGCCCATGAGCTGATGACATCCTTGCGGCTAATGTCTACATTATCAAAGAGATTATTGGTCGCTGCCAATAGGTAATCCACCTCTTCATTAGTGATACCGACTTCGTTATCGTCTAATGGCGGATGATCCAAATCGGTGGTACCAAGGACGGTACGGTTTTCCCATGGAAAGACAAAGACGGCTCTTTTGTCGATAGGGTGCAAAAAAGTATAGGCTTGCTGCAACGGTAGGCGCTCTTGACTGACCACCAGATGGCTGCCACGCGACGGGCGAATTTGCTTATGAAAGCTTTGTTCTGTTTGTTTGCTTGCTTGCATTCGTAAGGTATCAGCCCAAGCCCCCGTGGCACTAACCACCACTTTGGCATGAATATCGTAAGTATGATTGCTATATTCAGCAGAAGTATCTAATAGAGTAGCGCCAACCACCAAGCCTTGCTCATTAGTAATTAATGACTCAGCTTTAAGGTAGTTAATCGCCTGCGCGCCATCATTAATCGCCTCATCAAGTACCCGCATCACAAGGCGTGAGTCATCGGTCACTGCATCACTAAACTGACTGGCTCCTAAAAACTTATCTTGTTTGATGTGCGGATTAAGCTGTAAAAAAGCGTCTTTTTTAAAGTATTTAGAATAGCGTTTGCCCGCCAATCCATCGTAGACACGTAGCAGGGTATTGAATATCCATGGCGGTGGAAACTTGCCTTTATAATGCGGCATGACGTAATGCATCTCGTTGACCAGACCTTTTGCTTCACTGAGCATGCGCTCACGTTCACGCACGCTAAGCAAGGTCGTCTTATAATCACCCGAAGCAATATAGCGTAGCCCGCCATGTACCATTTTACTTGAGCGGCTGGACGTGCCCCACGCAAAGTCTTTTTGCTCAATTAATAAAACTGCTAAGCCGCGCCGTGCTGCTTCGCGAGCAATGCCAGCGCCAGTAATGCCGCCACCGATGATGAGCATATCCCAAGGTTCCTCTTGAGACGAGCGCCAAGATAAAGGCGCTAATGCTTGCTGGCGTTGCTGATTGGCTTGGTTCATAACCGACTCATCTCAAATGATACTCAAATTAATCAGTGACTCAGTATTGCTAAGTCATCTGGTCAGACTGTAGCTACCTTTTAATCTTCGATTAAAACGCCTGGGTTCATACGCTGTTCAGGGTCTAGGCTTTTCAGCATATCATGGGTTACTTGAATACCGAGCTTACCTTTTTCGGCAGCAAGGTACGGGGCATGATCGCGACCAACACCATGCTGATGCGATATCGTCGCTGTGCCATTGGCTAAACTTGAACTGGCGGCATGTTTGATTTTTTGCCAGCGGCTTAAGGTACTAGCGTGGTCTTGTGCTGCTCTAAAGAAGTAGGTGGTATAAAGACTGGCACCTTGTTTATAGACATGCGAGATATGAGTAAAGGCCATGACGTTTTCGCCTTCCTCTGCCAGAGCGTTTTTCACCGCTTCTTGCATCTGCTGCATCTGCTCGTCGATATGATTCCAGTTGGTTGCGGTCTCAAAGGTATCGACCATGATGCCTTTTTCCCATAAAGTGCCACGTAGATATGGAAATTTAAAGCGTCCATGCGCCCACACACTGCCCATGATATCGGTTATTTTACCCGTGACACTACCGTGCTGCTTTAATAGCTTATTAAACTGCGTCAGTGCCAGTTTATTCTGTGCTTTATCCCCTGAAATGCCATAAGTGAGCATGACTTTATCTGAGCTGAGTCCGCGCGCTTTAAGATAAGTGCTAATCGCCATAAACTGGCTAGGCGTAGTACCTAAATGTAGATGCGCGTCAGTCTCGACCGCATTGCTTAGGCGTAGCATTGATAATTGAATATTTTTTTGTACGGCTTGTCTGAGCACTTCTTTACCCGCTGCCCAGTTCGGTAAAAAAGCAACTTTAAACAGCTCTTCTTCGGGTTGTGGTTGTACCCGCATTTTGACTGTCGTAAAAATACCAGCGCGGCCTTCGGTGCCCATCATCATTTCACGCAGATCAGGTCCTGCCGCTGACGCTGGAATATCCGCAATATTGAGCACGCCTTGTGGCGTCACCAACGTACCACCGGCAAACATCTGCTCGATGCGTCCGTAGCCTAACGACTGCTGACCACTAGAGCGCGCTGCAATCCAGCCGCCAAGTGTCGATAGCTCCCAAGACTGAGGATAATGTCCCAAGCGGTAGCCGTGTGCGTCCAGTTGTGCTTCGACTGCTGGCCCTTGTGTACCTGCGCCAAAAGTAGCAATTTGGCTCTCACTGTCTAAATCAATCAGCTGAGCCATCTTGCTCATGGCGATGGTCAATACGGGGCGTGAGCCTTTTTGTGGATTGATATGACCCGCTACTGAAGTGCCACCGCCAAAAGGAATGACGATGAGGTCGTGCTCGCTCGCTAGCTTTAATAAGGTTTCGACATCAGCGGTCGATTCAGGAAAAGCGACCCCATCAGGAAAGACTTCAAAGTCGCCACCGTGCATCGCTATCCAGTCTGGAAAGCTTTGGCCACGAGCATGTCTAAGTCTTACTTCGTTATCGACAGATACGGTATCAAGCTCAGTCATAGCAACAGGCAAGCGGGATTTGGGGACGGTTTTAAGTACTTGCTGTAAGCTCACTGATGATAGTTTTTTGGTTTTACCAATGTGCGATTTGATCAGTTTCGCCCCGTGCGCTGAGACTTTTTTATTAATATTGATATTGCCCCAGCCATTCCAGCGCGTTTGCTCGATTGGGGTATTTGCCGTATGACCTTTTAAGGCGGCGTCTATACTGGTGTTATTGGTATTTTGGTTATCAGAATTGACTGAAATAGCTTTAGACGGGTCAGATTTAGGGCGTTTTCGGATAAGGGCTTTGATTTTGCTCATAGGGACATACCTGTCAATTTATTATGATTATCTGTGACTATAATAAGTAACTGTTTTCTGTACATTAGTCAACAACGATTGGTGTGCTGTTCCGACTTACTAATTCTTTATTCTCCACCAAAACCATCAGTCTATGCGCTAAGTAGTGCCAAATAACACCAATAAAATTTAACATATAAAAATACCAATGCGGTGAGACTAAGCTAGAGAAGGTTTCGGGTGAAGTCTACGTGTTGCCTAATAATATACGGTAGTCATAGGCGATACTGATACAAGCTTCTCTGTAGAATGCTAGGTAAAAAAGTATAATGGCTGCTTTGTAATAACACTTATTTGTAATAATGCTTGAACCAGAATTTAGGCGTTGCCTATAAAAGCATTAGGTCAATTAATCGCGTTTTTATTCTGTTGATTACTCTACAGTGCCTTATCATCGCTACCTAGATGTAGAAAAATATAGAAGAAATGCATTCATTGATGAAATAAAGTAGAGGTTTATACTGATGAGCTATAGATTTATATACCAGTTAGCAGATTAGCGTATTTTTATAACCAATAGACTGCTCAAACTTGTTAAAATAGCGCACCAATTTATTTATTGATGGACACTACGTTATGACAACTGCTGCCAACGTTCCTACTATTAAAGAAGATCGCATCTTAATTCTCGATTTTGGCTCACAGTACAGCCAGCTTATCGCCCGCCGTGTCCGTGATTCTGGGGTATTTTGTGAGATGTTCCCTTATGATATCGACACTCAGCGCATTATCGATTTTGGCGCAAAAGGCGTTATCTTATCTGGCGGTCCTGAGAGCGTCCACGCAGATGACAGCCCACGCATCAATGATGCCGTATTTGATCTAGGCGTACCAGTATTGGGTATCTGCTATGGTATGCAAGCGATGGCAGAGCGCTTCGGTGGTAAAGTTCACGCCAGTGACATCCATGAATTTGGCGCAGCAACCATCAATATCGATGGCAAATCAACGCTGACTGATGGTATCGAAGACGCAGCAGCGAAGCTAAATGTGTGGATGAGTCATGGCGATAAAGTGGTCGATGCCCCACAAGGCTTCGATATCGTCGCTAGTACGCCAAGCTGCCCGATTGCGATTATGGCAGATGATTCGCGTCACTATTACGGTCTTCAGTTCCACCCTGAAGTCACACATACCGCGCAAGGTTCTGCACTGCTAGGACGTTTCGTCCATGAAATCTGTGGCTGCGCGGGTAGCTGGACGCCTGATAACATCATCGATATGCGTATTGAGCAACTGAAAAAGCAAATCGGTGATAAGCAAGTATTACTTGGTCTTTCAGGTGGTGTGGACAGTTCAGTCGTCGCAGCATTATTGCATAAAGCCATTGGCGATCAATTAACCTGTGTGTTTGTTGATACTGGTCTTTTGCGTCTGCACGAAGGCGACCAAGTGATGCAAATCTTCGCTGAAAACATGGGCGTAAAAGTGATTCGTGTTGATGCTGAAGAGTTATTCTTGACGGCATTGGCTGGCGAGTCTGATCCGGAAGCCAAACGTAAAATCATCGGTAAAACCTTTATCGATGTATTCGCTAATAGTGCTCGTGAAGTCAGTGAGCAAAGCGATGGTAAAGTCATCGAATTCTTGGCGCAAGGTACGATTTATCCAGACGTGATTGAATCAGCGAAGTCGCATCAAGGTAAAGCCCACGTGATTAAGAGTCACCATAATGTAGGCGGTTTGCCAGATGATTTGGCATTTGAGTTGGTTGAGCCATTACGCGATTTGTTTAAAGATGAAGTGCGTAAATTGGGTATTACCCTTGGTCTACCAGCGAAGATGATTAACCGTCATCCGTTCCCAGGACCGGGTTTGGGCGTGCGTATCTTGGGCGAAGTGACCAAAGAATTCGCTGATATCTTGCGTGCTGCTGATGCTATCTTTATGGAAGAGCTTGAGCGTTCAGGCTGGTATGAGAAGACCGCGCAAGCATTTGCGGTATTCCAACCGATCAAATCAGTTGGCGTGGTCGGTGATGGTCGCCGCTATGCGTGGGTGATTGCGCTACGTGCGGTTGAGACCGTAGACTTTATGACCGCGCGCTTTGCGCATCTGCCGTATGATTTGATTGAGACGGTATCGAATCGCATTATGAATGAAATCGCTGAAGTTTCACGCGTGACTTATGATGTATCTAGCAAGCCACCAGCGACGATTGAGTGGGAATAAACCGTTTAAGTATTCTAAACGGTAACGGTATTAACCTAGCTAGATGTACAAACACGTACTATCTGCGCTCGGTTGCCTTGTTACCATTTTAGACTACGTAAACTTATCTAAATAGCTTTTCAACTCATGTTTTATGAGTTGATATACGACTAATCAAGAATTAGATTAGTTCAATATAGCGATAAAAAAGCACTCAACTTGGTTGGGTGCTTTTTTTGGTTAAAACAAACAGGCAACTAAGAATCCTCTAATTTTTCATTGAACATTTGTCTTTATTATCTATAATAGTGTCAACTTTAATTGGCTATTATTTATTAAAGTCGAGATAAGCCTATCAACCGTTCAGTATTTAGTAAAATTAAGGGATAAGATGTTTTGTAATAACTGTAATCAAGAAAATTCAAGCGAGGCAGGATTTTGTTCAAAATGTGGGCATCAGCTCTCTGACGTTCAAGCACAAACACCGCCACCATTAACGGCGGTTAATATTTCTAAAGATGCGCAAATCCCGCAAAATCAGTTGGCTTCCAGCTCTGAAAGTGCTGATGCTTTATTAGCGACTTTCGTCGGTGAAAAGTATGACAGTTTTTATCGTGACAAATGGTTTAAGGACAGCGAGCCACGCTTAGAGGTTAATAATGATGGCTCTAGTATACACAGTTTTAATTTGGCTGGACTTCTCCTGGGAACGTCTTGGTTGTGCTATCGTAAAATGTATCTAGTCGCTTTTTTTATTGTACTTGGCATTAATGCAGTTGATTTAGTCTTAATGCATCTGCTCGGTATGGAGGCGTATAGCTCTATAGGTCAAACCAGCTTTTTTGTCGCATGGGCAGTACTGACAGGACTTTTAGGTAATTATTTTTACTTTAGTCACAGCGTCAAAAATATAAAAAAAGTCATGAGTAATACAGCTGACCCAGCGACGGTCGAACAGGAGTTAGCGGCAAAGGGTGGTACGTCATGGGTTGGCGCCATTGTGGGTAGCATATTATCAGTATTGCTATCTATGGGTATGTCCTATTTGTTTGCGCCTGAGTGGTATTGGTTGGTGTAGTACCTCTAATAAATAAGGTTAATCTAAGGAGGCGAGACAAAAGTGATGGAACCATTAAAACAAGCATATGATTTGGAACTCACGGATAAAGATCATGGGCAAGGTTGGGATTTTGGTCGCCCAGTCGGCATCACCACGGATCAATGGCCGCGAAGCAGGATTAACGGTCTACCGATGGCGCACTTATGGACGATATTAGTGCCTGAAGCGTATCGCGTAAAAGGGAAAGATCTCGTGGCAATATCACTTTTTCAAGCGGATGATCATGTTGAAGATAGGGTAGACGGTGTTGAAGATATGATTGCTAACCTCACTGAGGTGAATTATACAGACGCTGAGAATTTTTGGGCGTCACTGAGTCGCTATGCTAACTATCGTCACCCTCAAGAAATCTATCTTGAAGATATTATTGGTGGTGGCTGGACATTGATTTGGCTAACCAAGGAGGAGTTTGAAGGTGAAGCGACAGCACTGCCTAATAAAGAAGATAGTATATATCCAAATTATGAGATTGAAGAGTGGAGTAGCACTTGCTTTGCCAAAGATGAACCCGCTCAGTTTATTAAGCACGTTGTCCGAATAGATGATCCTAATGTCGGAAAAATGCTTGATGAGTGGCCAGATGAAGATGATGGAAATGCCTATATTCCGATGTTCTCTGAAAAAGGTAAGATGTTAAAGCTTGATAGGTTTCATGCAAAAAGTCATTTTGGTGGTACGGCCAATCCCATTCAAGCGATACCAGAATTTAGCCCTTTTTATATTGAGTTTGAAGAAACGCTTGGCGATGCCAATATGGGCGGTGGTAATGGGCAAATTGATTTGCTGAATAGTCAGTTTGACTGGGCGTGTGGCTAGGTGTTGATAACGTAAAAATGGCTGCGTTTGAAAGTCATTTGCTCCATCTTTATTTCATCTTTATCTAACTGCGAATACAATTGCTAAGATATCACGCGTGACTTATGATGTATCGAGCAAGCCGCCTGCAACGATTGAGTGGGAGTAGTTTTTCTTTGAGTACTGCTATTAGTCATAAAAAAAGCCCACGATAACGTGGGCTTTTTTACTCTTTGAAAATTGAGCTACTTACTATATGCAATAAGTAACTTTGAATTACTCATCATATAAATATTACATGAATGGTAGATCTAACCAAAAATAGCTTTAGCTAGTGCTATATTCGGTATATGGCGTATTCGAGATGTTTTAGCAGTATTATCAGAATACTCTAACTTTCTTACTGGTGCTGGCACACGTTTTATATGAGGAGATTTATCTCTTTCAACTACCATTACAGTAACAGTTTTTTGATGTTCAATAGTTTTAGACATTATTTTCTCCTATTTACAAAATATAGGGAGTAGGTTATCTACAAATTCAAAAGTACTAATATGTTGTAGGTTAGTCGGCTTCTTCAGCTCCAACTCCAAAAAGATACATATCAAGAGCATAAGAAAGAGTATCCAAAAGAGGCTCGATTAAACTAATATAAATCGTAGGATTACCTCTCAATAGACAATTATGTCTAGCATAAATGTTTAGGACAGCCAAAGTAGGAGGTGCTGTCAGCTCGTTACCGTTAGAATAACTTCTTGCATAAGGTGCATTGATAGGTATAGATAATAAGGAACGTGCAGAACTATCGTTAAAATAGTACTCGTAAAGTGAATCTGCTTGTGATTTATTTATGTGTCTTTTCTGTTCCTTGAACAACCAGTCATTAACACTGTGCAAGAAGTCTGGGTAATATTGGTAATGATTTGTAGAGAAGGCTTCTGGAGCACCAATCACCCGTTGCTTTGTTTTTTCATCGGAGTTATCTTCAACCACAGGGAGATATAACTTGGATTTGTCCCCTCTAGATTCCTCTTCTATAAAGTTTCTAGTAGAGTCTTTATGTGATACAGCAAACGGTACTAATACTGCGTCGATTTGCGAGCATGCAGAGTCAGCATTAGCGCCATCGAAAAATATGGAAATATTGCTCCAGTTTTTTTCTATATAAGTTTTCGATTCGTCAACTCTCATCACTATCATTAGATTAACACTTATAGTATCACTTTGTAAACTTTCATATTCTGATGCCAACTTACGGATAAGTTGAAGGATATTAGTCACAACAATTAGAGCATCCTCTTCCTTCTGATCAATTAAGCGTCCGTATTCTAGAGCTTTTTTAACAGCTTTAGGGTAAGTTGTAACAAAGTAACTCTCTGTTGGTAATAATCGCTCTTGTTCGAGTCTCCTCTTTCTAGATTTTCTTTCTATAGATAGATATCGTGTATCTGCATATGCTTTAAGGGATGAAATAATTAAAACAAAATATATTGTAATTTTTATATATATTGCTGTATCATTCCAAAAAATTTTCAATCCAGAAAAAGAATAAAAAACATAATCTGAATTACTCCCTATTATAGATCCTAACTTTGCTCCAATCATAGCACCTAAAAACAATTGCGAAATAACTACAAAAAAATTAAAAAACCCGTGAGAGAGTATATTTACAACTATAGTTTCTGCTAATTTCATCAAATAAAAAAATATACTTAGCATCATTCTTATTGGTTGTATTTTTATTTTTCTATAAAAGGTATTTATTTTTTCTTTCATGAACTAGACCTTTTTAGAGAAAAAACTGAAGTGAAATATATAAAGGTCTCAAGTCTATTAGACCTCTGGCAAAAGTACCAGTTCATTGACTTCCACTGAGGGAGTTATAAGGGCTAGCGATGACTTATGCAAGAGGTTTATTATGCATATTTCTAATATTGTATATTATATATCCAATGTAATCACTATAAAAAATTACATAGCTATCAAAGGCATATAAGTAGTTGGTAGTTATTCTATTAATTTTTTAACTTTAAAAAAGCAGCATTTCAAAAGAGATGCTGCTTTTTTTATGAAAATTAGTTTTAAACCAAATGCTAACTACCCCTTCACATTCACCACATAACGTCCAACCACTTTGCTAGACATAAAGCGATCTAGGTATTCTGGCGTTTGCTCTAGTGTAATTTCTTCACCATAGCTCTCTAGATTAGGCAGTTTCATATCAGTCGCAACACGTTTCCAAATAGCTTCTTTGTCAGCCAGTGGAATATAGACCGAATCGATACCCAATAGTGACACCGCACGGGTGATAAAAGGTATCACTGACATCGAAAACTCAGCGCCGCTGGCTAGGCCACAACTGGTCACCGCACCGCCAGATTTGGTTTGCTTTAGCAGGTTTGGTAAGTAGTCACCGCCAATGGTATCAATGGCATTTGCCCACAGTTCACGACCAATAGGCTTGTTACCGATTTCATTGATGGTATCGCGATGACGCACTTCACTCGCTCCAAGCTCTTTTAAATGCTCGCTTTGCTCTGGCTTACCTGAGAATGCAATCACTTCATAGCCAAGCTGCTTTAAGATAGCGATACTGATTGTACCTACGCCGCCCGTTGCACCAGTTACCGCGACTGGACCATCACTGGGTTTTGCACCCATTTTTTCTAATTTTTGGATACTGAGTGCTGCGGTTAAGCCGCCCGTACCGTAAGTCATTGCTTCTTTTAACGTCAGCGTTTCTGGGCAGGGCAATGCCCAATCGGCAGGGATAGAGATTATCTGACCCAGACCGCCACCCGTATCCATGCCCAAATCATAGCCAAATACCAATACTTCTTGCCCTGTGGTAAACGTGCCTGATTTGTCGCTGACAACGACGCCTGCTGCATCAATACCGGGGGTATGCGGATATTGTCTGGTGATTCTTTTATTGCCTGATGCCGACATCGCATCTTTGAAATTTAACGAGGAATAATGTACTTCTATCAACAAGTCATTTTCTGGCAAGTCGCTGATGTTGCGTTCTTGAATACTTTTGCTAAAGGTGCCGTCGGTATTTTCTTCGACGACTAAGGCTCTAAAGGTTTTATTATTAGACATCATATTATTCCTAGTGAGGTTTTTTGGTGTGTGTTTTTACTTGCACGTACATCATTTGCAACTACATCGATGTATGTAAGACAGTCATTTATGCTTTTAACAACACCTTACCATTTTTACTTGCCTGCAATTTACCATCGACGGCCTTGACGATATCTGCTAAATCAAACGTCGCTTCAACGGGCAGTTTTAAATTGCCATCGTTAGCACGTTCGATTAGCTCATCAATCAAGCGCTGTTTGTTTTCAACGCTCATTTCTTGACTGATTTTGCTACCCCAAAAGCCTTTGATCGTCGCTTGTTTAAAAATAATATGGGTTGGATCTAGTACCATTGGTTTGCCTGACATGATGCCAAACGATGCCAATGTGCCCCCATGACCCAGTAACGCCAGCAGATCATTACTTGAGTCACCACCGATAGAATCAACCGCGGCACTGATTTTCTCATCACCAAGGATGTCTTTTACTTGGTCTTTCCAGTCGTCATCTGAGGTGTTGATATTATGCTTGATACCCAGTGCTTCTAATTCCTTGATAGCATCGCCACTTCTCACGACATTAAGGGTGTTAATACCACGCGCGGCGGCTAGCATGGCGAGCGATTTCCCTACCGCGCCATTGGCAGCATTATGAATCACCCACTGACCGCTTTTTAGTGCTAAAAACTCAATCAGCATCAGCGCGCTGAGTGGCATCGCAATGAGCTGCGCCGCCATTTCGTCCTCTAAGCTATTAGGCATGACGAATACCATGTCTTTTGAGGCGACAAAATACTCTGCCCATGTCGCTTGTACGCTCGCCGCTGCCACGCGCTGACCCACTTTTAAGTCTTTGACATCCTGACCGACGGCATCGATAATGCCAACCGCTTCGCTACCACCAACCGCTGGCAGCTCAGGTTTAAAGCCATATTGACCGCGAATGGTTAATAAATCATGGTTGTGGATAGAGGCGAGTACCATTTTGACTCGGACTTCATTGGCTTTTGGTTCAGGAATAGGCGTGTCACCTAAACTGAGAACGTCAGATGGTTTACCGAAGGTACTATAAGTTGCGCTACGCATAATCATTTCCTTTATTGTTTTTAAGTTGTGAGCAACAGTAACAAGTTTGTCTCAGTACCCTCAATGTTACTTTAGTTAAGGAATGTTATGCGTTGCTCGTATCGCGTGTAGTAAAGCATAAGTAGTAAAGCATGATAAGTCACAGCGTGAACGTCTACTGAGAGGCTTTATCCTTTTCACTTATGTCGCCGACGATGACTGTAAAATCACCGTCTACCATCTCTGTGAGTAATGGTTCGCCTTTGTCATTGACGCGAAACAGACCATATTCAGCCGCTTCAAACGCCTCAGCATGACCTTCTTGAAAGAAAAACGCATTGGTCGCCAATTGCACACTGCCGTTACGGATGCGGTAATAAATGGGCAGCTCACTTTTAGTTAACTCTTCACGACTATTACTATCAGCTAAGCGGACAAAATGTCCTACATTATTACCATCGATTTTCACAATCACATAGCCTTGGCTGGGTTGATAAGGGTGGAAAGCTGGTTGTAGATTCTCTGAATTTTTAAAACTACCTAAGTATTCTTGCAGCTTTTTCGCTCGCAACGCTGCAAGAAAATCACCCTCTAGCGCATAGCTTAACGCCATATAATCGCCTTGCATAAAACCACGTGGATCAACGGGTGCGAGCGCTAATAATACCGTTTTGCCATTACTAAGATGGTTTTCGTATTTGATGATATTCAGTGTCATTACGACCAATATCAAGGCTAACCCCAGTAGGGCAATCGTAATCGTAACGGCTCGTTTTTTTAGCCAATGCGTGGATGGTGACGTGTCATCAATCAAGCGCTTAGTCAAAATTTTATTTTTCATGAGTGGCGCTCCTGATGATCGTTGGCGCTCATTGTCAAGTCAGTATCGTTGATAAGGGAGTTAGCGAAATAGCGTTTAATCAATAGCCAACGCCCCATCAGCATGGTCAGTCCGACGATTAGCATCGAGAGAGATTTGATTAGCAACGAAGTATCGAGCTGATAGTAATACCAAAATACATAGCTGACCAAGGCGGTGACGCCCAAACCTAATAGCACTCGTTGGCTATTGGCGATCGCAATGACGATAATAAGGCTGGTCGCGAGCAGTCCTGAGACGTAAATCGATATTATCCCAAGCAATACAATCCCACCACCAATGAAGAATCCCGCTGCCGATAGTAATTTAACGTCGTAACGTTTTAGAATCAGATAAGCGGCATAAAGGCTGGCAAGTGTAAGCAGTACTTGCGCCAAATAGTAATTGTAGCGAAAAGTGTCGCCATAATAAGTAGCAAGGCTATGACTATGTTCAGCGGCAATAAAGTACACAGAAACGCACAACAGCATCAGCGCGCTGGCGTAACCAAGGGCTTTAATAATATCAAAAGCATCCGCGCGCCATTTACTAGGTATACGCTGCAATAGAGAATAGCGTGATAAGTTGCTGCCAGTCGTAATCAGTGTTAATAGCCCCAAGCTAACCTCAGGTAGATGATAATAGTTAAGCAGATAAACCGTCAAACCTAGTGTCATTATGCTACCCAATAGGCGATAGATACGGTTGGGCATAATGACCGTCATAACGGCTTGCACGATTAAAAAAAGCCAAACATCTATAGGATGCGACAAATTATTATCAAATAAAGCAAAGGCAATGTAGGCTTGCCCAGCCGAGCTAATAGCCAATGCTAGGCTACTGATAAAGGTATTATCACGGCTTTGCTTGTTTCTAAATAGCACAAAACCCGCCGCGCTGAGTACTAGACCTGTAATTAACAAGGCAATCACGCTGTCAAAGCCATCGATGCCGAACAATAATAGAGACAAAAAGGCGATTAGAAACAGACTTGCTACAATACCGCTGAGACCAAAAAGTATCTGTATAAACCAAGGAGTATCGTTTTGAGAGTGATGATTCGCTATCGTTGCCTTAGGACTTGTCTCACCAGTACGGGCATCAATCACATTTCCATCAATCAATCCAAGCTGTTGCAGCTGTAAAAGGACATTGTCCGAGTGTTGATTATTCATATCATTACTCATAATTACCTCCTTTGACGACAGCACTGGGTATATTGTTTTCGCTGTTTAAACGTGCCGCATGACGCAGCCAAACAACCGCCGCTGAACTCATGCCAATCAACAATAGGGCTAAGATGAGAAAACCACCCATATCAAAATTGTCTAAAAACAACTTACCCGCCCAAAACATCACCACGACAATGACAGAGCCACATAAATAGGTCAGCATTAATAGATTGATGCGATACCAATAAAATCGCCAAACCATAAATCCGCACCAGCTCATCCATAGCAGCAAAGCGATCAGCGTCATTAAAATATTGGCGTCATCAAAGACATAAAGAATGGCAAGGTAGGTAATAAAATAGCTGCTGAGTAAACCGACGACATAAGCGCTCCAATCCATCTCGGGCTTAAATCGGCTGCGTGTGACTGATGGTGGTTGACGGTCGATAAACGCGAGCCACAAGTTTAGCGCCACAAAATTAACAGCGGCAAGCACGCCTATTTGTAAGACACCTTCATAAAAATAACTGACAAAGGCAAAGTCCGTAACGCCGAAATATAGGATGAGACCAGTATTGACGAGCCCCAACCATAACAACCAAAGCGCAGGGAAGCGGGCGATGATTACCCAAGGAATAATCAATACGGCCCAGCCAAAAAACAGCTGCCACGTATCAGCACCCGTTTGATAGACCTGCCCAAATAGCGCCAATAAGCTGCCCGTAATCACGCTGGCAATGAGCAATAATAATTGGCGAATAAGCTGAAACCGTTGCCTAAAAGATAGTGCAACGTACAAAGCAATAGTGATAACCAAGGCCCCTTCGACCAAAGCGAACTTGCCCATTTTGCCCATATTTATCCAGTTATAGGCAATAAAAAATACCAGCGATAATACCAGCGCGATCGCCCCGATAATCAGCATGGCTTTATCAAAAAAGACCAGCCATGAGCGTTTGCTAGGATAGACTTGCAAATGAATCGCTGCATCGTTGGCATGCGTCAATGGCAGTATGCCTTGCTTGAGTAAATGCTCGATAGTACGCCGTGGTTGGCTCATAGCGTCCTCTAAATAAAAAGATGATGTTGCTTATCTTAGCTTTTTTGTGAGAGGCAGGTGTACTAAAGTTTATAGTTTTTTAATCAATAAAACTCAATACGACTGAGCAAATGCTCTTGGATGAGATAGGCGCAAATATAAGCGCTCGGCCACGCGACTATAAGATCAAAATTTCATCAAGAGATCAGCGTTATTAGCTTTATAAAAAGGAATTAATAGTGATATTGGTAGGTATCTATTCTAAATTTAGTGATTTTTATCATGATCTTACTCAGCTATTACAAAAATAAGTAATTGCAAAAATGAAAAAGTTGCACGATTCTGAATAGCGAATAGGTCTAGTTTTGAGTGTCGAAAATACCACACTATTATTCATCAGCATAGGCTTAAAAATTCTAGTGTGTGATTAGTTATTAACAATAGTCTTATAAATAAAATTCATCATATCTACTAGGGTTTTATTGCTTGATAGCATTGATTTCATTCACTTGACAGTGATAATTAGTGATTTAGAAACTGAAATTTGTAGTAATAAGACAGGCTTCGAATGAGCGGTAGCATATTGCTGATGAAAGGTAATAAGTAGCTATAAAAATTACTAAAGTAATAGTAATCTCATCTGATTTTTGGTCGTCGAAACTGCTTTGACGGCAACCTTATTTTGCTTGTTAGTATCGGGGATGCATTAAAACTTATTGACATTTGTATCGTTTTTAATTACTAATAGTTGTCTACAATATGACCAATAGTTAGTTAAAGTATTGTTAATAAACATAGTCAATATACGGATATATTAACTCGAATCACTACTATTTAGTTGATCCGCCCAGCCACTGACCAGCAAGGATAGCTATTATATGATGCGCACTCCTAATCACTTTTTGTCCTCTATATTTTTGCCTACCTCTCTTGCGCTCGCCATGTCTATGACTGGCTGTAGTAGCGATAAGTCTGGCACTGACAGCCAAGCAGCTGCCGTTGATCCTAATGTACTGGCTGATACTCAAGCGCTCGTCGTCAATAACGGTACCGAACCTGAATCACTTGATCCACACAAAGTATCGGGGGTACCAGAATCTACCCTTGGCCGCCAGATGTTAGAAGGTTTAACCAATACGGATGCCGAAGGTAAGACCATTCCAGCAATGGCAACCAGTTGGGAAAGCGAAGACAATAAAGTATGGACCTTTAAGCTGCGCGATGCTAAATGGTCAAATGATGATCCAGTAACGGCAGAGGATTTTGTCTACAGTATGCGCCGCTTGGTCGATCCAAATACTGCGTCGCCGTATTCAAGCTATTTGGTCGATGCCAAAGTAGTAGGCGCTGATCAAATCGTTGATGGTAAGGCAAGCATTGAAACCCTTGGCGTAAAGGCTATCGATGATAAAACTTTGCAAATTACGTTATCAGAGCCAGTCCCTTATTTTCCAGATATGTTGATTCATAATTCAGTCAAGCCCGTTCATAAAAAGACCGTTGAAGCCTTTGGTGATAAGTGGACAGCTCCTGAGAATATCGTGGTTAACGGTCCTTACAAGCCTACCCAGTGGCAAATTAACGACAAAATCGTTTTAACGCGCAACGCTTCTTATTACGACGATGCTAATACGACTATCGATACCGTCACTTTCCTGCCGATTCCTTCTAGTACGACTGACGTCGCACGCTATCAGGCGGGTGAAATCGATGTGACCTACAATGAGATTCCAACCGAGCAGTTCGCTTCGCTTAAAGAGCAAGTGGGCGATCAGCTAACCGTATCTCCTTATCTTTGTACTTATTATTACGAGTTTAATACGGTCAAGCCACCGTTCAACGATCCCAACGTACGCCGCGCTTTAGCCTTAGCTTTGGATCGCGATACCATTGCGGATAAAGTTATCGGTCAAGGACAGACGGCCGCTTATCAGTTGACACCCCCTGCCACCAATGGCGATATTGCAAATAATCCAGAATGGTCGACTTGGGATCAAGAAAAGCGGGTTACTGAGGCCAAAAAACTGCTCACTGAAGCAGGCTATAGCGATAGCAATCCACTGACTTTTGAGCTGCTATACAACACCAATGACAATCATAAAAAGACTGCGGTCGCGGCTACTTCACTATGGAAGCAAGCGCTCGGCTTCGTCGATGTGACTTTGACCAATAAAGAATGGAAAACCTATTTGGATACCCGCCGTAATGGTAACTATCAAATTGCGCGTGCTGGCTGGTGTGGTGATTATAACGAAGCGTCAGCTTTCTTAAATATTGCCAAATCTGACAATAGTGGCAACTACGGTAAATACAATAACGCTAACTTTGACAGTTTAATGGCGCAAACGCTGAAAGCTGGCGTTAGCCCTGAGCAGCGTGCCAATCTATACAAGCAAGCTGAAGCTCAGCTCGATCAAGATATGGGTTTACTTAACATTTATCATTACGTCAGCCCGCGTCTAGTAAAACCTTATGTCATTGGGTTTCCAACTAAGGATATATTAGACAATTGGCAGGTAAAAAATCTCTCAATTGCTAAGCACTAATTGTTTGACTGATCGCTGAATAATTCTATTGAGTAAGTATCTGAGAGCGGTAAAATTAGCTGGTTTTATTTATCGCTCCTATCAAACAACGCTGATAGTGCCATTAGTTTCATTTTTCACGGCCACTCTTATTAGGCGTGTTAGATGAAACTTTTGTTATTTATAAACGACGATTATCGATATTTTAGTTAAAACCAAGTCATTGAAGATTGCTAGTTGAACGATAACTGGGCGTTAGGTTTGTGCTAGTTATCTCATTTTAATTTAGCTGAAAAATAAGCATCATTATAAAAGAGGCATTATGCTAAAACTGATTTTTCGGCGTATCTTAGAGGCCATTCCGACCTTATTCGTATTGATCACGGTCTCCTTTTTTATGATGCGTTTGGCGCCAGGCAGTCCGTTTACGGGTGAGCGTAGCTTGCCACCTGCGGTACTGGCCAATATCGAGGCCAAATACAATCTCAACGATCCTATGTGGCTACAGTATGTTAATTATCTAAAGCAGCTAGCGGTAGGCGACTTTGGACCGTCTTTTAAGTATAAAGATTATACGGTTAACGAGCTGTTGTCGCAGTCGTTTCCCGTCTCTATGGAGTTGGGTCTATACGCTTTTATATTGGCATTGGTCTTAGGACTTATCTTCGGTGTTATCGCAGCCCTTAAGCAAAACTCATGGATAGACTACGTACTGATGGCCTTTGCTATGACAGGCGTTGTGATTCCAAGCTTCGTTAAAGCGCCATTATTAGTGCTGATTTTTGCCATTATTTTGCAATGGCTACCGGCTGGTGGCTGGAATGACGGGGCACTCAAAAACCTTGTATTACCAGTCGCCGCTTTAGCGCTCGCTTATGTTGCGAGTATTGCTCGTATCATGCGCGGCTCGATGATTGAGGTGATGAATAGCCAGTATATCCGAACGGCCAAGGCGAAAGGTTTGCCGATGCGCCAAATAGTGATGAGGCATGCGCTGAGACCCGCACTACTACCCGTTATCTCTTATTTAGGTCCAGCCTTTGTCGGTATTATCACAGGCTCTATTGTGATTGAGACTATCTTTGGTTTACCTGGTATCGGACAGTTATTCATTAACGGCGCACTTAATCGTGATTATGGGGTAGTGCTTAGTTTGACTATTTTAGTCGGGGTATTGACCATTGCCTTTAATGCTATCGTCGATATTTTATACGCGGTAATTGATCCAAAAATTCAGTATTAAGGCGACCATTTAAGCGCACTATCATTCCAATACGGTTTGATGGGTATCATTCATTATTATTATGCTAAATAGATTATTAAAAGGACGACTATGAGCCTTACCGCAGACCAGACAACTGACCTAGCAGAAATAGGGGCTCAGGAAATCAAAGGCCGCAGCCTTTTGCAAGATGCTAAGCGCCGTTTTTATCGCAACAAGGCCGCCGTAGCCAGTCTTTTTATCTTGCTACTCGTGGCTGCTTTCGTCATCTTTGTGCCGATGTTAGCACCTTTTGGTTATGCCGAAACCGACTGGAACTTTATGCAGTCCGCGCCAGCCATCGATAACAAGCACTACTTCGGTACTGACTCACTCGGTCGTGATTTGTTAGTGCGAACCGCAGTAGGTGGTCGTATCTCCTTGATGGTAGGCGTCGCCGGCGCTACGGTTGCAGTGATTTTCGGTACGATATACGGTGCAACGTCAGGCTATCTTGGTGGCAAAGTCGATACCGTGATGATGCGTGTATTAGAGATTTTAAGCGCCTTCCCCTTCATGTTCTTTGTGATTTTATTAGTCACTATCTTTGGTCGTAACCTTATCTTAATCTTTGTGGCGATTGGACTGGTATCGTGGCTGGATGTTGCGCGTATCGTTCGCGGGCAAACGCTAAGCCTGAAGAGTAAAGAGTTTATCGAAGCTGCGCACGTAGGCGGCGTATCAGGCTTCAATATTATCTTACGCCATATCGTGCCCAATGTACTCGGGGTGGTGGTGGTTTATGCCTCTTTATTAGTGCCAACGATGATTTTGTTTGAGTCATTTTTAAGCTTTTTGGGACTTGGTGTTCAAGAGCCGATGACCAGTTGGGGAGCGCTGTTGCAAGAAGGCTCAAAAACCATGCAGGTAGCACCTTGGCAGATTTTGATTCCCTCAGCTTTTTTGGTCATTACTTTATTTTGCTTTAACTTTATTGGCGACGGTCTGCGTGATGCGTTTGACCCTAAAGACCGCTAAGAGGGTGCATCATGAAAAACCAAAGTATGAAGGATAAAAGCATGGAAGATAAAAACATAACAACTCAAAAGATTCATAACGCCGCCAACGCGTCTAGTGCTCCTGAGAAAATAGAGTCTACTACCTTTAAGATGGGTACTGGTTCAGCGCTCGATAAGCCAGCTAATGCAGAAAATACCTTGTTAGCAGTCAAAGATTTATCGGTACAGTTCACGACCGAGGAGGGTCTGGTAACGGCAGTTAATGGCTTAAATTTTAACCTACATGAAGGTGAAACCTTAGGTATCGTTGGTGAGTCCGGTTCAGGTAAGTCGCAGACAGCATTTGCTATTATGGGGTTATTGGCAAATAACGGTTATGCCAAAGGTGCGGTACGCTTTGAGGGTAATGAGCTACTAGGATTGTCACAAAAAGCACTAAATAAGATTCGCGCCGAGCAGATCGCGATGATCTTTCAAGATCCGATGACCTCATTAAATCCTTATATGAAGATAGGCGACCAGCTCGCTGAAGTATTGATTTTACATAAAGGCATGAGTAAAAAAGATGCTTGGGCCGAATCCATACGAATGCTAGACGCGGTTAAGATTCCAGAAGCCAAGAACCGTATTGGCATGTATCCGCATGAGTTCTCAGGTGGTATGCGTCAGCGGGTCATGATTGCGATGGCATTATTATGTCGCCCTAAGTTGTTGATTGCTGATGAGCCAACCACCGCGCTCGACGTTACTGTTCAGGCGCAGATTATGGTTCTATTAAACGAGCTAAAACGTGACTTTGGCACCACCATTATTATGATTACCCATGATTTGGGAGTTGTGGCGGGTATCTGTGATCGAGTACTGGTGATGTATGCTGGGCGTACCATGGCGTATGGAGAGACTGAAGAGATTTTTTATGCCCCAAGTCATCCATATACTATTGGATTACTAAAAGCGATTCCTCGTTTAGATAACGATATGGGCAAGCTTGAAACCATTCCAGGTAGTCCACCAAATTTATTAGATTTGCCTGCAGGCTGTCCTTTTTATGAGCGCTGTTCTCATGCTATGGAAATCTGCCGTGATACACCGCCACCGCTGGAATTTCTACCGAACGAGCGTCAACGCGCTTGCCACTGGCATCCTGAAACACCCGTTGATCACTCACTAGATAGCTCAACAGATAGCGATGCCAATAATCAATCAGGGATGGAGGGCTAGCTCATGATGATACAGAATTTAGATAGCGCCAAAAGCAATAATCCAGCACCGTTATTGCAAGTAAAGGACATTCATACCACCTTTAATATCAAACAAAAAGGTACTTACTTTTGGCAGAAGCCTGTCACTCTAAAAGCAGTTAATGGGGTATCGTTTGAGCTATTTGCTGGTGAGACTTTAGGGGTGGTAGGCGAATCAGGCTGCGGCAAATCAACACTCGCTCGTACTATCATCGGATTGATACAAGCTGACTCTGGCAGTATCAAGTTTTGTGATGAAGAGATGGTGGGTGCGTCCAAAAAAACCATGAGATTAAAGCGAAAAGACATTCAAATGATCTTTCAAGATCCGCTGGCGTCACTTAACCCGCGCATGACTGTAGGGGATATTATCGCCGAGCCTCTTCGCACTTATTATCCTGAAATGAAGAAGCCTAAGGTGCAAAACGAGGTACGCGCCATCATGAAAAAGGTGGGGCTACTGTCCAATCAAATTAACCGATATCCGCATGAGTTTTCAGGAGGTCAGTGCCAGCGAATAGGCATTGCTCGAGCACTGATATTAAAGCCCAAAATTATTATCTGTGATGAGCCAGTCTCCGCCCTTGATGTCTCGATTCAGGCACAGGTCATTAATTTATTGCAAGATGTGCAAGAAGAGATGGGGTTAGCGCTTATCTTCATTGCCCATGATCTTTCTGTGATTAAGCACATTGCTGATCGAGTCTTGGTCATGTATTTAGGCAACGCCGCCGAGCTAGGTTTGAACAAAGCCGTATACGGCAATCCGACTCATCCCTATACCAAAGCACTGATGTCTGCTGTACCGCTACCTGACCCTATTGCTGAACGTAGTAAGGTCATTCAGTTATTAGAGGGTGATTTACCCAGTCCAATCAATCCGCCATCAGGTTGCGTTTTTCGTACCCGTTGTCCACTAGCTGATGAAGAGTGCGCACAGATTAAACCCGTGTTAGAAGGCACCATAAATCACCGAGTGGCTTGTTTAAAGAATAAGGTCGAGGTGGCTTAAAAGTGGTTTTTGGTTTATGAATATTGACGGTATTAAAAGCATGCGGACTTATTCAAATGCTCTTAATACAGTCTAATGTTTTTGCTCATTGGTTTTAAACGTCAGCAGTTAGTATCAATCAATCAGTTTCACCGATATCAATAGCCATTTCATTAAGTAATATTGTTAGCTGACCACGATGGTGGGCTTGGAGATTGACTTATTACGGGAGTAATTAGGAAGGTCATGAAAGCCTTTTATCCAGATCCAGTTACTTATTATAAGATGACTCAACGTCCCTAATATCCAATCAAAAAATACCCTTTTATCTTCGCATAAAATGCCTTCAGCAAGGCTGTGCATACGACCACAGATTTCTTAATTCATAGCGGCATGATGATTTACCATCAGTACACAGCAATGCTTCATCATGGCATTCTCATACTTTAACTTCTAGCTGGTTCAATAAAACTCAATACGACTGAGCAAATGCTCTTGGATGAGATAGGCGCAAATATAAGCGCTCGGCCACGCGACTATAAAGGCATATTTCCATGAGTGAAACAGCGTGATAAAGAACCCATCGACGAATCCTACATTGATCAGCAGCAATGCAGTTGAGATAATCGTGGACATTAGCAGTGCCATTAAAAAGGTGAAAATAAGCCGGTAGTACTTGCGCCGTGTGCGTATTCTAATGGTAGGGAATTTTGCCATAGTGTGGAGGTGTCCTACATGGTGATGGTGGCGTTTGATGAACGATGAACGATGTTGCGTAGCGTCATGTGTCGTCATTACTAACCATGATATCGTATGTTGTTGAGTGGATAAAATCGTTATTATCAATGGTGGCATTCGTTATATTTTAATGACTGTTGTCTCATGCATCAAAATAAAAATTCCTGAAAAATAACAAACTAAAGATGATTAATTTTGCTACGATAAAATCGATTACAACCCACGAATAAGGCAATAAAATGACCGTGCACAAGCAGCGAACATTGGGCATCATCGGTGGTATGAGTTGGGAGAGTAGCGAAAGCTATTATCGGTTGATAAATGAGGGTGTCAAGGATAAGCTGGGTGGCTTACATTCAGCAGATTTATTCATACATAGCGTGGACTTTGCGTTGATTAATAAGCACCAAGAGCAAGATGAATGGGCAGCGCTGGGTGTAATCATGGCCAGCAGTGCTCAGCGTTTGCAAGCCGCTGGCGTACAAGGGCTCATGATTGCCTCTAATACGATGCATAAATTACTCGATGATGTGCAAGCCGCGACGCATTTACCTGTTATTCATATCGCTGATGCCACTATTGCCGCCATCAAAAAACAGAATCTGTCTAAAATTGCCTTACTGGGCACTCAGTTTACGATGACGGAAGATTTTTATAGGCAGCGTTTGGTGGATGCAGGGCTTCAAGTGTTGATACCAGAGAGTGATGCGCGAGCAGAGGTACATCGAATTATCAAAAAAGAGCTATGCATTGGTCAATTTAAAGACAGCTCGCGTCAGTATTATCAGCAGGTGATTAAAGATTTAGCAGATCAAGGCGCAGAGGGCGTCATCTTAGGCTGTACAGAAATTGGACTGCTCATTAAACAAGCAGATAGCCCCATTCCCGTATTTGATACCACGGTGATTCATGCAGCGGCAGCGGTGGATTTCTTACTAGAGTAGCGCGGACTGATAAAAGTATTTAAGCCTATAACGTTTTGACCAAGCGCTCTAACAGCTCAATCGTGCGCTCTTGTCTGACCAAAGCGACGCCTTGTCCTGCCCATAAAGACTGATATTCTGGGTCAAGATTATTGGTCGCATGACCACGCAAAAATTTGGTCATCGCATTTAATTGTGGATAGGGCGGTAGCTCATGCGCGCTTTCAAAGCGAGCAAAATCACGCAAATAATTATTTAATAAACCACGAGCCTGCTTACCTGAAAACAGTCTCGTTAAGCGTGTCTCAGCACTGCGTTTATTTTCACTAGCATCAAGTAGTGCTTGTTTATAAATATCATTAATACCGCATTTATCTGTGGTCAAAAATGCCGTTCCGATTTGCGCTAGCTCAGCGCCAGCCGTTTGCACTGCTTTGATATCTTGCCCAGTCATGATGCCACCTGCTGCAATTAACGGAATATCGGTACACGCGCGCGTTTGACTAATTAGCGTCAATAATCCCAATGGATCGTTTTCACTTTGCGTAAGCCAGCCACCGCGATGCCCACCCGCTTCGACCCCTTGTACACATACCGCATCAGCACCAATATCGCTCCATGCTTTCGCTTCTAATGGATGATTTGCCGTCCCGATGACGCGCGTGCCTAGACCTTGCAGATGCTGAACTTGCTCGGCGCTGATAATGCCAAAGGTAAAGCTAGCGACGGCGACTGGATTGTCATAGAGCACTTGTACCTGATCCGCGAAGCTTAGCGCTGGGCGTTCAGGTAGCGCAAACTCGATATTGTTTTCTTCATAGTAATGACTTAGCCAAGCAGGGATTTTGGTATCAAAGGTGCTCGACTCATGCTCAGACAACACCATTAGATTGATCATAAAAGGGCGATCGGTGAGCGATTTAATGGTGTTAATATGGCTATGCAAAACCTCTGGCGGCGTCATGCCCGATCCCAATGAACCCAGTCCACCAAAGTTACTCACCGTCGCTGCAAGCTCAGGGGTGGTTGCGCCTGCCATCGGCGCTTGCACGATAGGGTAGGTCAAATTAAGGGTATTCAGTAAGGTCATGACGGGCTTCCTTTTTATTTTGTTAAAATAGTTGCAATACTTACTTTAGCAAAGCTAAGAGTGAGTTTTGGCTACGAAGTGGTAGCCAAATAAAAGAAACTGAATAAAATTTAATAGAATATTTGATCCATCTTTTCTTTCACTTTTCGGAATTCATACTCATCCAAAATTATACTAGATTTAATAAACTCAAGGATAACTGAAAAATATTTCTTATCAGTTTTAAAGAAATTCGTCACAGAAGTTTCAGTATCTCCACGAGATGTATATAAATTTAGCAAAGCCATAATAATTTGATTGAATAACGAATTTAAAGCATCTCTATAATCATCAGGTCTATCTTTGTCGAAAAATGAACCAGTGAGAGTATCGCTAGTAAGGTCAGATATCCATTCCGTGCTACTACTATCTAATTTGATATCTATTTGTTGACGATTGTATTTTATAATAAAACCTATTATAGCAATAACACATAATCGACCGTTTTTAGCTATATTGGAAGGTTTTTCACTCAAGTTTGATAGTTTTACAAAGTCATCGTAGTAGTTCGCCAGCTGCAACAAATCTACAAGTGTATCTTTATCATGGTTACGTTTAAAAATACTGTTATAAGTCCCACGGTCAGAAAAAATTTTCTTCTTATTACTTCGAGCTGTTCCCGGACGTTGTAGTAGAACACTGAGAATCAATTGTCCTAATGCATCATTTTTTATTTTTTGCCAACTTTGGATATTCTTTTTTCTTAAAATACCTTCCCCACGTTTAATTTCAAGATATATTTTAGGCTCATAAGCTTTTAAATCTTGCTGTAAGTTTCTCTGTTCAGGATAATTAGATTTTAAATCTCTATCCGAAATAGGCTTCTGTGAGTTTGATGCTTCAGCAATTTCAGAGATAAAAACATTAAAATAATCTTCTCCTCCATGATCTGGCTTGACGATCTTGCAAGATATTGGGAAGTCTAGATCTTCGTTCGAACCTTTGTAAGAACCTAATATAGTTGTAGTTTGACACCCATTAATAATTGAAAAATCTTCTAACTTGATGTTATCACCATCTAGGTGAAAGTCTTTGCAACCAATGATAATTCCATTATTCAAGAACCAGAATTTGTCTCTTTTTTTCTTAAGGGAACTATTAATTTGATCATCAATTTTCTTATTCCTAACGAAATATCTAAAATTTTGTTCAAATAGACCTTCGTCTCTATATTTATCATAAAGATTCCTAACTGAAAGAGCAGAAATATTGACCAGCAAACCATTATCACCGTTTTTGATAAATCCATGCTCTTTGTATATATCTACTTTTCCTTCCCTTACATATCTTTGTCCATTCTCAAAATTTTTTATTTGCTGTTCAACTTCGTTTTTATAAAAGATAGATACTTCAAAGTCTTCAAGCTCTTCTATTTTTTTTAGATGTAAAGATATCTCATCGCGATACTCTTCAGATTTGTTAGTATTAATGAACAATACTAGCTCTATAGAAAAATTTTCATCTTCTACTGCGTCATCGTATTTTTCACGATATATGCGTCTTAAGTTCTTATTATATGACCCTACCTTATCATTTCTGAAATCTTTTACTGTTTGAGCCATTTTAGTGAAAATATCTTTTATCTCATCTTTTGAACTAAAATCTTTGACATTTTTGGATTGAATTAAAACTAAGCTTTTGTATATATCACCTTCGTTTACGGCTATAAGATCAACTCCACCATCGTTTGCACCATCAGTATAGGAGTTTCTAAAATCAGTAACATCAAACCTACCTTCGTTATAAAAATATTTGTAGCATATAGTGCCGAATAAGAGCTCATCAGATAAATTAATGTCTATTTTATTCTTTGAAACAGATAACTCTTCTCTACTTATATCTATATATTGTTGCACAATATCACTCATAACTAATTGACCTTATGTCTATTTCAAAACTTTGCTATTAGCAATATTTTGATAAATGTTATGAACATACAATATTTGTTGACAGATAACAACGAAATTATTCATATAGAGTCTTGATTGAAATGAGTGATCACTTAAAATTATATGATAAAAAAGGTCAACTCCTAAACTATCAAAAAGATAATTCAGAAAACTGACCTATTTTTATAAACTTATAGCTTAGCTTAAATGATCAATTCAACTGCAAAGATCCCTTCGCATTCATCAGCAGCTCAACCACATCATCACCACTGATCACTTCAAAGCGCTTGTCGATGTCTGATTCTTCCACGCCGTTGTGCTTCATGCAAGCGCCGCAGACCAATACTTGACCGCCGTTCTCGATAAAGGCTTCTAACAATTCGCCCGCAGGTTCAAATGGCGCGCCAATATTGACACTGTCTAAAGCGTTGGGCAATGCCAAATGTACCGCGTCCACCATCAATATCACTGAGGCAGAATGACCTTTTTTAAGTGCGACACCTGCCATAGTAAATGCTAAGGTGATTTTGCTTGGATTTGATTCACTATTATCAAATAACGTACCGACATAATCCGTCGTGTTAGCCATATTATTCTCCTTATAAGACTGTTTTAATTAAATAGTATTTAGTTGAGCTGAGTATGATGCTCATTACTATCCTAGCATTTAATATATATATTTATATAATGTATTGTTAGGAAATAGTAGTTATAAGGTTAACTGATTGTGAATAGGTGTTTGTGACTTATGAATCACGTTAAAAAATAAATGCTAACTTTGCGGTGGCCACGGGCGATCAGCATCACTGACGATCCATTCTGCCACATAGCCACTCGGTGGCAACTGCCAATCTGCTTGCCCCAATGAGGCTAGTACACGTGCTGTTTCTATCACCTTACCTTTTTCAGTCACGCCCGTCCGCAGTAGAGCAGAGGAGCAAGGTTTGCCCTTTACCCACATCGACTGCTCGATATATATCCAACGCTCATCGAAGCCGACAATATGCGTTTTCATGGTGACCTTATCAAAAGCGCGAATACGTTTGCGATATTGGATGGTACTGCCAGCGACGACCAAACCCCAACGCTGCTTGAGCAGTTGACGTCCAAGCCCGCTACGCACCGCGAAGTCAGTACGACCCATATCAAAAAGGGTAAGTACGCGACCATTATTCATCTCTAAGAAATTATCAATATCTGTCAGACGACAGCGAAAGCTAATCTCACTCGTATCTTTAAACGTTAAGGTATTGCCTTTTTTGACTTGTAGCGCGGCGTGGGCGATGGTGCTGGCATAACGGATAAATGGATACATAGTGCAATCTCAAAAGAGTAAAAGGTAAGGTGAGTATTCTTATTTTAGGGCTTATTAGATGCTACACCGATATGATTAAAATAAGCGCTGACAGTTTCAGGTATCCAGTTGATATCAAATCTTGATTTTTTATAAAGATGAGGTGATTTGTCTTTGTCAGAGCGATAACGAATAAAACCCACATGCCCGCCATGCTCAGTGTCTAAGATAGTGACACTGTTAGACACATCATTCGGCGTGGCGGTAAAACCAAGGAAGGGGTCGTCTTTGGCACTAATGAGTAACAATGGCTTCGTCACTTTTATTAAATAAGGCAGGGCTGATGAGGCTTGATAGTAGTGATTGTTAGAGCGATAGCCATGACGCGGCGCGGTAAAGATATCGTCAAAGTCACTGATGCGATTGACCGCTTTGATCGAGTCAATCTCTTCTTTGCTGATGTCATTGGCTAAGGCTTTTTTGATAATCGGGTTGAGCAAATAAGGGGTGTAGATGCGATGACTCAAAAAGCTGTGCATACTAAGGGCAGCGGAGGACATATCAACTGGCGCAGAAATCACAGCCGCGCCTTGGCAGATTGCTTTATCACCATATTCGCCCATGTATTTCGCCAACGCGTTACCACCCAGCGACACCCCAGCCGCATAGATATTGGCGTATTGCTGACTTAGATTTTGCAGCGCGTGATGCACTTCATCCGTGTCACCCGCATTATAAAAAACTCGACCATTAGCAGGAATGCCGCCACAACTGCGGAAGTGCGCCACCACAAAATGCCAGCCTTGCGCATGTATTTGATGCGCCAAAGCACGTGCATAATGGCTGTCGCTACTGCCTTCCATACCATGGAATAGCACGATTAATGGCGTTTGTTCACGCTCGCTGTTTTCTACGGTGGCGATAGGATGCGCATCATAAAAGTCATAAGCAATATCACTTTCATCCAACGAGTCTTTTTCGACCACACGGCGATAAGTGGGCGTTTTGGGCGCAAAAAACTTAGGCAAGATGCTTTGCAGGTGCGGATTGGTCAGCCAAAAGGGCGGTTTAAAAGGTGCTGGAGAGAAGGATTGGCTCGGTTTTGACGTTGGCGAATTTGAGGTTGGCATATATGAGTCTTATTTTATGTTTATTAAAAATCGTTGTGAATAATCATAGCTTTATCATACCCATGGCAGTTATCAAAACCAATAAGATTTAGTGAATGCTCAGTGAACGCATGATTACTCATTCAATTTTTCCGACGCATCTAATACGCGCCCATCCATCGCTAGACGTTCTTTTAAATGGTTGATATCTGCCTCAGCAATCGTCACGGTCAATGTCACTTGTTTACTATAAGCGACATCATCGATACTGCCATTTAAACTTTCGACCACATAGCGGCATTGCGCTTCGGTGGCAAATTCTGCCAGTATTTGTACTTGTACCATTGGCACATAAGGCAGTAATATCATCTGGTCGACGACTGCTTGCGCTGCGCCTGCATAAGCACGGGTTAGACCGCCTGCGCCCAGTTTAATACCACCAAAATAACGCACGACGATGATAATGACGTTACCGATCGCTTTATGTTGCAACACATTTAATATCGGGCGACCTGCCGTACCATTTGGCTCGCCATCATCATCAAAACCAGCACTAGTGGTGTTATTGGGATCGCCAATGATATACGCCCAGCAGTGGTGGCGCGCATCAGCATATTGTTGACGCAGCTGTTCCACGTGAAACATTGCTTGTTCACGCGAAGTGACTGGATAAGCGTAAGCAATAAACTCGGATTTTTTAATTTCTAAGCGCGCAGTGACAGCACGTTTTAGCGTTTGATAGCTCATATTTCATCAGGTCTAGGTTGGATATGGTAAACTTGTCTAACTTTCACTGTCGTCCGTATTGGGCGCAGTGTTCATTTAATTTTTTATTATAGTACCACTTCTGACCCATGAAGATAGCGGACAAGCTCAGTGCGAGTGCTGGTGTCGTTAGCTGCTACGGTAAAGTAGGTATCATCAAACGAATGGTAGGCAATATATGCGTCTAGATAAATTTTTGAGTAAAGCCACTGAGCTATCGCGTAAAGAATCCAAAAAAATTCTGCACGCTGGTGAAGTGACGGTAAATGATCAGGTCATCAAAGACCCAGGTGTCCATGTCGATGTGGTCAATGACGATGTGATTTGGGCAGGCGAGCCACTATCGGTCGCTGCGGGCAGTCGTTATATTCTATTACATAAGCCTGAAGGCTTTGAATGTACGCTGAAAGTAAAAGAGCATCCAATTGTCACTGAGCTGATTGCGGTGCCAGAGCTTGGTAGTTTGCGCATTGCAGGGCGTCTCGATGTTGATACGACTGGCGCATTACTGATGAGTGATGATGGTAAATGGTTGCACCGTGTCACCAGCCCTAAGCATGAACATGCCAAAATTTATGAGCTGACTTTAGCAGATGCGATGGATGAAGCGGCGCAAGCCAATGCCGTCAAAGAAGTTGCTGAAGGCATTCTTTTAGAAGGCGACCACGAAGAAACAAAACCTGCTGTTCTCGAATTTATTGATGAGACGCATGCACGTTTGACGCTTGAGCAAGGTAAATATCATCAAGTAAAACGGATGATGGGTTACTTTGGTAATAGAGTGGTTGAGCTGCATCGCGCTAGTGTCGGTCACATTACTTTGGAAGGATTAGAGAAAGGCGACAGTCGCTTTTTAACACCTGAAGAAGTGGCTAAGTTCTAAGTTTTTCATCTTGAAATGAACTCGCAAGCACATCCTTACCATCAGCAGCCACTTCACGTGTGCTGCTTTTTTTGACCGTAGTATTTGACCATGGTTTTTGACTATCACTTTTACCCTGTTATGTCTCGCGTGCACACTGTGTTGCCTATCTCTTAAAGCTCAGTAGCAGTTTTGCAAAATTGAGCCGTTAAACCTTTGCAAAAGTATTCCTTGTGCTAAAGTCTGCCTATCTTTTTTTAATCTATTTTTTTACATAATATCGTTATCTTTATTAAAAGTAGCTATTGTTAAAAACCTATATTGTTAGAAGCGAGCATTATTAGAAACAGCTATTCTTAAGATTGAGTGTTGTTAAAATTAAAGGTTATTAAAAATCGTTGTTACTGAAACGCGCTGTTATTAAAAGCTGTTTTTGTTGAAACCAGATAGGACTGTCTCTGTGAAATCATCTCTATTAAAATCTGCCAGTTTAATTGGCGCCATGTTATTGGCAACCACCGCTTGTGCCCAGTCTAGTGATACTGCCGCTACTAACCAAAAAGCGAGCCAGAGTACTCAAAATACAAAAGCCGCTGGCACCGTTAGCAAGTCTGTTGACAGTCGCTTGCGCCAATTGCTCACTCAGGCAGGGATCAAAACACAAATCAGCTCTATTGTGCCGTCCAACTTACCCAATATGTATCAAGTCAATTTGGCGGGGCAGTTGCCTTTGCATATCACTGAAGATGGCAAATATGTCATTCAAGGCGAGCTACAAAAGAATCCAAGCAAGCGTGTAGTCACCAAGACACCAGCGCGTAGCACCAGTGCGCAGTCAGGCAAACCTGTCAGTGCGAGTGTTAAAGCTGATATATTGGCAAATATGGATGCGCTGAAAAATATGAGCACTAAGACGCCGTTCTTTTATACCGCAGTGCCAGGCGTGATTTGGGGTGCGACATTAGAAGGCGTGCCTTTTTTACTATCGGATGATGCACAGTATATTACTGATGGCGAGATTTCTGTTATCGAAAATGGTCAATTCATCGGACTCGATGAGCAGTTTGAGAAGCGTAAAAATCAGTCTGTGTTTGCAACTTTAGATGAAAGCCAGCTGATTAATTATCCAGCGACCGGCACTGAGAGAGCCGTTATTTATGTGGCAAATGATGTCAATTGTCCTTACTGCCGCCGCTTGCATCAGCAGCTACCGATGCTTAATGCCAAAGGTGTGACGGTCAAAACCATTGGTTATCCGATATACGAGCAGTCCCCTGAGCAAATGCGTGGCATTTGGTGCCAAGGTGACGAGGACAGCCGCCGTAAAGCTTTTGATAAAGCAATGTTGCAGGGTGAGATGACACCTGCACCAGCAAGTTGTAAAGCCGATCATGTAACGCCCAATCGTGAAAAAGCAGCAGGGCTTGCGGTGATGGCAACGCCTGCTATCTACCGTGAAGATGGCGTGCTTTATCAAGCGAGCTTTGAGAGTCCTGAGTTTTTAGAATTTTTGGGCGTACAGTAGCTCACATAGATGTTGAATAAAGTTATGAATAAAAAATGTGTTAAGAAATGATATTTCTGAATATTAATAAAAAACCGCCACATAAGTAATCTATGTGGCGGTTTTTTTATTACCTCTAACAGATGGAGATAGCAAGTCTATTGTGGCAACACGATATCAACGATTTTCCAATCAATTAAGCCGTTACGCTGCATCTCGATGGTGAGCGGATAACCTTTCACCTGACCGCTAATGGTGAAGCAATTAATACCGCAATAGCTTAATTTTGGCTTGTCACTGTCCGACCCTTGCGCTACCTGTTGCTCCAGTTCAGCGGCTTGTTTTTTCATGATTTGCTGCATTTGGCTTTTGATCACTGCATCCACATCACCGCGCTGGATGATAAGATTTTGAATCAAATTTTTGAGATCGACTTGATTGCTGGCGATTGCCCATGCAGCGGCCAGCTCTTTGGTCGCGGTGTTGGCCTGACCTTGGGTATTGATGGCTTTTTCGATATTTTGTGGCGTGATAGCACCATCCACCGCCTGCGTGATAAAACTATTAGCGGCTTGGGTTAATGCTTCGCCGCCCAACTCAGCGACCAATGGATAATTGGCCATAGTCGCCGTAAACTGACTGGTGAGTTGGTTTTGGATACTAGGTCGCACTTGCTCATAGTCGATCGCTGCTGCGATGGTCGCGCCGTCTTTGGCATCGTAGGCATTTTTAAGCTGATAAGCGCTGTAATAGGGCGAGCCTGCATAGACAGCGACTGCAATGACGATTAATAAAATAATCAGCTTCTTCATAAAAATCAAACCCTTATCGCAAAACAAAAACGTAATGATGGGCAGATTTAATACTGGTGAGTATAAATCTAAAACCCCAAAAATATAGCGATAAATATTAGCATGGCTGAGCCTTTTTAAGGTATGAAAACCTTTGTTCATTCCTTAATAAAACCTTTTTGTATGGCCAAGCGCACTATAGTGGATACTTTCCCTGCCTAAGCGCTTGATAAATCACCATAGCATCTCCATAAATAGCGCAAACTTTTAATAATTGATTTGGCTAAGCAGCATCCCGCCGTATTCGCTTTGTAAGATTCATAGCAGTATCACCTCTTTTCTCTCACTATTTATGATGTTTCATGTGAAACCTTTGAGTGCCATAGTGAGTCGTATTAAGGTGGTGGTTGACTAGAACTACTGAATCGACTGTCCGGTGGACTGTAAAGACGATAGGAGAGCCCATGAGTAAGCGCGATTTTTATGAAGTATTAGGTGTGAGCAAGACCGCTGAAAGCAAAGAAATTAAGCGAGCTTACCGCAAGCTGGCTATGAAATATCACCCTGACCGTAACTCTGATGATCCCGATGCTGAGGATAAATTCAAAGAAGCATCGATGGCTTACGAAGTACTAAGCAGCGAAGAGAAGCGCTCTGCTTACGATCGCATGGGTCATTCAGCCTTCGAAAATGGTATGGGCGGCGGCGGCTTTGGCGGTGCAGGTGGTGGCAACTTCCAAGACATTTTCGGTGATATTTTCGGCAACTTCGGCGATATCTTCGGTCAGCAGCGTGGCGGCGGCAGTGGACGTTCGCGCCGTGGCTCAGATTTGCGCTATGTGATTGAGCTGACTTTAGAAGAAGCGGTACGTGGCTGTAAAAAAGAAATCAGCTTTACTGCGCCTGCGCCTTGCGACACGTGCGATGGTAAAGGGGCAAAAAATGCCTCTGATATCGTGACTTGTCAGACCTGTCATGGACAAGGTCAAGTGCGTATGCAGCAAGGATTTTTTGCCGTGCAGCAGGCCTGCCCACATTGCGGCGGCACTGGTAAGCAAATCAAAAATCCGTGCTCTGACTGTCATGGTAATGGCGTTAAAGATAAATCACGTACGCTAGAAGTGTCTATCCCAGCTGGTGTTGATGATGGTGATCGCGTCCGCTTAGCAGGCGAAGGTGAAGCGGGCGGCGCGGGCGTCCAAAACGGCGACTTATACGTTGAAGTACGCGTAAAACCGCATAATGTCTTTACCCGTCAAGGCGCTGATCTATATATGGATGTGCCTGTGAGCATCACCGATGCAGCACTGGGTAAAGAGGTCGAAATACCAACCCTAGATGGTAAAGTGAAAATCAAGGTTGCAGAAGGCACGCAAAGTGGTAAGTTGCTACGTGTACGCGGCAAAGGCGTGACGCCAGTACGCACCACCATGAAAGGTGATTTGATTTGCCGTGTGGTTATCGAAACCCCAGTGAACTTAACTCGCGAGCAAAAAGACCTGTTGCGCCAGTTCCAAGATACGCTTGACGGTGATAGCAAGCATCAGCAGTCGCCACATAAGAAGTCATTCTTTAAAAAGATTGGCGACTTATTTGATTAACTGAGTTGTTTTAATCACCCGTTTGGTTAAATGACTAGATACAAAACCCCCAGTGTTTCACATGAAACACTGGGGGTTTTTATTGACGTTATAAAAAACCATTCAGGTGGTGATATTTGCTAAACTTAGCATCATAACATTTAAAACCTTTCTTATTAATATAGAGCTTTTAGGGTAAACATATGAGCCAACAGATAACAGCGCAAGAAAATACAAATAAACAAGCCATCAAAGTCGGGGTGATTGGTGCTGGTGGTCGTATGGGGCGTATGCTAATAGAGGCAGTACAAGACAACTCGCAAACGATATTAAATGCCGCGATAGAACGTCAAGGTTCAAGCCTTGTTGGTGCAGATGCTGGCGAAGTCGCCGCTATCGGTCGCTTAGAGGTGCAGATTGTCGATGATTTAAAAGTTGTCATTAATGACATCGATGTACTGATTGACTTTAGCTTGCCTGATGCTACTGAGCAAAATATGCAGATTTGCGCGGCAAACAATGTCGCGATGGTTATTGGTACGACAGGATTCAATGAGCAGCAAGAGCAAGTGTTGGCAAAAGCCAGCGAGAAAATTGCGATTGTCTATGCTGGTAACTATTCAACAGGTGTTAATCTGTCATTGAAATTGCTCAACATGGCAGCGAAGGCATTTGGTGAGGATGCCGATGTAGAAGTCATCGAAGCCCACCATAAGCATAAAATCGATGCGCCATCAGGCACAGCATATATGATGGCAGAAGCTGTTGCAGAAGCTCGTGGACAGAATCTAAAAGACGTCGCTGTTTATGGTCGCGAAGGACAAACGGGCGAACGCAAAGCAGGTACTATTGGTATTCATGCCATTCGCGGCGGTGAAATCATTGGCGATCATACCGTGATGTTTATTGCCGATGGTGAGGTGGTTGAAATTACCCATCGGGCCCGCGCGCGTATGACTTTTGCCGCGGGTGCTGTACGTGCCGCTACTTGGGTTATCAAACAAGAGGTTGGGCAATATAATATGCAGGATGTGTTGGGTTTGAATGATTAGATAGCGTTGAATATCTGAACAAAACTAATGGTAATAAAAAACGCGCCCATCATGAGCGCGTTTTTTATTATTCATCTCTGATGTACTCGTCTATGTGACCGTAACTAGAGAATGTTAGCCTTGTTTTTAGAGGGCAGATAGCCGACATACTTTACAACTTATCTTGCAAATTTTTCATAAATTGTTCTTTACTGCGTGTCATCTCTATTTTCAACCAGTTTTTAAATATAACCTTCCTTTCATCTTCGTAAAAAGGGTAGTAGGACAATAAATGATAAGAAGAACTGTCCGCTACGGGAGAATGTACCAATTCTAAAAATTGATGTGAGATTTCCTTTTCCACCATAAATATTGAAACAATGGCTGTTCCTAAACCAGCTAAACATCCCTCAATACACAAATAGAAATGTTCTAACACCATGTGTTCGTACGATAAAATGTCACTACTCACCAACTTAGACTTATTTATGTGTTGCCATAAATGTGGTCGAGAAGAAGTAAGTAAAAGTGTATTGGTCTGATCCGTTCTAGTGTTGCGAACAACAACTATGTATTCTTCAATAATTTTTTCATGAAATATATTCTTGTCCCATTCAAAATCATTTCTGCGCAAGGCAATATCGATAGATTTTCCTTGAAAGTCTACGATTCCACCGCCCGTCAGTAACACAATTTCAAAGCCATAGTTTAGTGAGTTAAATTCAGCCAAACGTGGTATCAACCATTTCATAGAAATGGTAGGTTCGCAGGATAGTACCAATTGTTTTTTTTCATATTGTTGATTCTTCAAATCGACAAGGCAATCGTCTAATTTTGCAAAAACTTGCTGGCAACAGGCGAAAAGTAAGCTGCCATTGGATGTAAGTATGAGCTTCTTGTTCACTCTATCAAATAAAATAAGACCTAAAGCATCTTCTAGATTTTTAATCTGTTTGCTTACTGCGCTCTGTGTCACAAATAATTTTTGAGATGCTAACGTCACGCTACCATGCTGTGCAACGTAATAAAAAAACTTTAGCGAATTTAAGGATATCTTTTCTATCATGCCAAAAACTCATCAACACTCATGTAAATAAATCAATTTTAGTTTACTAATAAATATAGGAAGATACAACTGAATTGAATAATTACATGAGGTAAGTGTGAAAAACACAGGAAATATAGCTAATAGAAGTATAGAGCTAAATAAATTTAATCATATTGATCAGTTTGTATCCATCCTAGAAGATATAGGATATGTTTTTATTGATAGTAAATTATTCCAAAAACTACAAGATTATAGGAATAACAAAGTAGTTCTAAGAGATGTACTAGTTGTTACTTTTAAAGAGATAGACAAATGACGGGATTTTTAGCCGTTATTATGATTACTATTCTTGCTGTCATCAGTCCAGGCGCTGATTTCGCTATCGTAACCAAGAATAGCTACTTATATGGGCGCTCTATTGGTGTATTAACTTCTATTGGTATAGCGTTAGGAGTATTAGTCCATGTCGCTTATACCTTGTTAGCCGTTGCCATTGTCATGGAGTTTGCGCCCAATTTTTTGACTATCATAAAATATCTTGGTGCATTTTATCTCATTTATATTGGTTATAAAACATTTAGACAAAAACCTGTAAAGGATGTGGGTTCTTCTACCTGCATCAGTTCTGCACAAGCGTTACGATATGGTTTCTTTACGAACGCCCTGAATCCTAAGACTACCTTGTTTGTTATTAGTACCTATACACAAATTGTTAGCGCTATCACCCCAAAATCTATTTTAATCGGTTACGGGCTGTTCATGTCTGTAGCTCATTTTATATGGTTTGCTCTAGTGGCTTTATTGTTCTCTCAGCGTACTCTAAGAGAAAAAATGTTAAATAAACAAGTAGCGATCAATCGAGTGATTGGTTCCATATTAGGTTTGTTAGGTGTATTTTTGCTCTTTACAAACTTAAACTAAGGAGAGTCAAAATGAATAAAGTAGCCTTTATTGATATGGAAGGTGTCTTAGTCCCAGAGATATGGAAGTTTTTAGCTAAGCGCCTATATATATCTGAGCTAAGCATAACAACAAGGGAAGTAGAGGATTATCAAAAACTGATGCTATATCGCATAGCTGTTCTAGAAAAGCATCAGATTACTCTGCCAAAAATACAAAGTATTATCGGGCCACTCAATCCAATTGAAGGAGCAAAAGAGTTTCTGCATGCATTAAAGATGAAAGGTTTTGAGATTAAGATCGTGTCAGACTGCTTTCATGAATTACTTGAAGGATTCTTGCAGCAGCTCGAAGTTCCAATGGACACCATATATTGTCATCGTTTACAGGTTGATAGTGCAGGTTATATTAATAAAGTGCTATACAGTCGCCAGCATGGTAAACATGAGATTATAGGAAAATATCCTTTATCATTGGGAAATAGTATGGCAATAGGCGATGCGTTTAATGATTTTAGTATGTTAGAAGCAGTATCTCATGGATACTTATTCTCACCTTCAAAAGAGGTCTTAGAGAAAGCTTTACCTACATTTAATATCGTAAATAGCTATCAGGAGGTTGTAGATTCTATTGGCATAAAATTTTTCGATAATAATGCCTTTTGTCAGGGACATGGTAAGTCATAGATGTTCCGTTACTGGACTCAATAAAAGGGTACTTTTACAAGAGACCTACTGTCAATGGAAAACGCGCCCGTCATGAGCGCGCTTTTTATCGATAATAATTTATTGCAGATTAGTCAACGTAGATCACTTCTAACGGTGGAAAACCATTAAACTCAATAGATGAATACGAGTTAGTATACGCACCCGTGGTCAACCAAAAGATTTTATCACCAATCTCCAGCTCCTCTGGCAATTGATAGCCCGCTTCTTCATACATGATATCGGTTGAATCACAAGTAGGACCTGCCAGTACTACAGTGCCTTTGCTGGTGGATGTTTCCATCTTAGGCGTATAAACTGGATACTTGATGGCCTCTCCCAATGTCTCGATTAAGCCTTGGAATAAGCCTACATCGGTATAGACCCAACGCGTTAAATCCGTGTGCGACTTACGCGAGATAAGCACCACATCACTGACCAATACGCCCGATCCACCAACCAATGAACGACCTGGCTCAAGGATAATCTCAGGCATGTCCTCTTCACTATAGTCGTCTGTCAAATAACGAGTGATCTCTTCAGCGTAGACTTTTATAGGGTTCACTTCACTGATATAGTTGGCTGGAAAGCCGCCACCCAAATTGATCATTTGTAGCTTAATATCTTCTTCGTTTTTCATCCAATCAAACATGTATTTGACTTTGGCTAGCGCATCATCCCAAGCGGCAACGTCTTTTTGCTGACTACCAACGTGGAATGAGATTCCATAAGGCACTAGACCCAAATCACGAGCTTGAATCAACAGCTCAATCGCCATATTGGGATGACAACCAAACTTACGAGACAATGGCCATTCAGCGGTCTCAGAGCCTTGTACTAAGATACGCACAAAGATTTTTGAACCAGGGGCGTGCTTGGCAATATTTTTTAGATCCGCTTCTGAGTCGGTCGCATACAAGTCAATACCTTTTTCAAAGGCGTATTTGACATGCTCCGCTTTCTTGATGGTATTGCCATAAGAGATACGCGATGGCTCAACGCCGCAGTCTAATACGCGATCAAGCTCATAGATGGAGGCACAATCAAAGTTCGAACCAAGATCAGCAAGCAAGTTAATCACTTCAACAGCAGGACTGGCCTTCATTGCATAATGGATTTTAGCATTGGGAAAAAACCCAACCATTTCATGATATTTGGTTTTGATACGGCTAAGGTCCACGACCAAAAATGGCGTCTCGCGACCTTCAGCAGCTTGAGTGAATTTCTGCCAGCCGGCAGGGTCAAAATATTGGTCAATTTTGATCATGGTCATGGTAGGGAACCTTTAATAAAGACAGTAGGTGTTAAAGAGTAAATGCTCGCATCACGTCATTGTCATCTCACATTAGTGTCATCACGCATCTCACAGGTGATAAAACCTTGCTTCCATGCTGATTAAATGACGTAAAAATAGCTTAGATGATGAATGGACTAAGAATGGGTGGGCTGCGGCTGTTTATCCGCCGTTTGTTCGCCTTGTTTTTCGCGTATTTTAACGATTTTACGCACTTTATCGCGAGCACGAGTTTGCTTGAGACGTGATAAATAATCGACGAATATGACCCCATTTAAATGATCCATTTCATGTTGGATACATACCGCGAGTAAGCCTTCTACTTCTTCATCGATTTTTTGACCATTCTCATCTAAGGCTTCAATACGCACTTTGTTCGGGCGCTCAACACTGTCATAGACTTCAGGTACGGACAAACAACCTTCTTCATAGGGCTGTTTCTCTTCCACCAATGGTGTCACCTTTGGGTTGATAAAAACTCTAGGGCTATTTTTATCTTCAGACAGATCCATAACGATGAGCTGAATATGGCGATCCACTTGGCTTGCCGCCAAACCGATACCTTGTGCCTCATACATCGTCTCAATCATATCAGCGATTAAGGTTTTGATTTCAGCAGTCACTTCCTTAACAGGCGTAGCAATAGTGCGCAGGCGCGGGTCTGGGTAATTTAAAATAGGGAGTAAAGCCATAACGCTCACCTCAATGATAGGGATAAAATAGGGTTGATATTATAGGATAAATGGGGACAAAAGTAATGCTTATCAATACTTTCGCACAATTATTGCTTTTTATCATTGTAAAAAATGAGGGAGATCGCTTTTATTATAGGTATAAAAAAGCCCTGCAATTCGCAAGGCTTTTTGATTTATATAAGCTAGATTAGATGTAATCTAACTTGTATAAGTAGAGCTGCTTTTTAGTAAATTGAGTTTAGTAAATCAAATCACTTCTGAGTCATTAAAGTCACTTGGGGCAGCTAAAACATCTGAGCAAAAGTGCCAAGTTATACGCCACGTTTGCTCATAATCATCTCATAGATAAATAACAGGATGATCGCACCGATTACTGAGAATATCAAACCAGTAAATCCGCCATCAGCATTGATACCGATAAGACCAGCTAAGAAGCCACCTAATAAAGCACCGACGATACCCAATACAATCGTCATTATCCAGCCCATTGGGTCGCTACCTGGCTTGATAGCTCGTGCCAATAAACCTGCAACCAGACCTACAATAATCATCCAAATAAAGCTCATATTATTCTCCTAATTTATTATCATTTATAATAGTTAACCAATTTTGATAAGCCCATTGTAAGCACTGTATAGACGTAAAGGTAAGCGCGAAATGTTACCAGTGTATGAGCTATGTGAGGAAAATCGTAGATTTGCTAATATGCAGGTAGAATAGGTAAATGAAAGGTTACAAAGGTAGTGAAGTCGAAAACGCTGTTTATATATTAAAGCATTTTTGGATATCGACGCTCCCTAATACTGATACTTTCTATAGTAATCGCAAGTAATCAGAAAAATTTGATCATAAAAAAACGTTGCTCATTTATAATAAGCAACGCTCTTATTTGACACCAGAACTAGACCGGCTAAATTATTTATTAAGTTGCTTTATTAAGTTGCTTTATTACGTAGCACAGTTAATAAGCGTTGATGAATACCTTCAAAACCGCCATTCGACATAATCACAATGGCGTCACCCGCTTTTGCATGCGTGTCGATATGCTCGATGATAGCATCGATACTAGAGAGCACCTGTTGGTTGCCCATGTTAGGATTTGCGCTATTGGCATTTTCAATGACTTCTTTTAACCCCCACTCCAGTCCTGTCGGCTCATACCATAAGGTATGATCGGCGAGAGCAGCAGATTCAGCCAAGCTGTCTTGATGAATGCCCATTTTCATGGTGTTACTACGTGGTTCAATAATCGCCCAAATGCGTCTGTCCGCCAGTTTCTTCTTGGCACCATCTAAAGTAGTAGTAATGGCTGTAGGATGATGGGCAAAATCATCAAAGACTAAGATATCATTGACATCGCCAATCAGCTCCATCCGACGCTTGATACCAGCAAATGCTGATAACGCCGCGCACGCAGTTTTTACACTGATGCCGATGTTATAAGCTGCTGCTACAGCAACCAAGGCATTATTCACATTATGCATGCCGCTCATCGACCAGTCGACGACTCCTGTGGCTTCTTCATCAGCAACATTAGCCGTAAAACTAACCGCAAATTGACCACCATCTTCGCTAATAAGTTCAGCTTGCCAATCGCTACTATCTTTTGAGTGCTCATCGATAGTATGGGTGGTATGTGGTGCTGAGCCCAGTACTGCGGTCCGCCAAACGGGTGTCCAAACCCCTTTCGCTAACGTCTCCTCTAAGCTGGTAGTCGCTGTAGGCATAATGATTTTGCCCATGCTTGGAATCATGCGCACCATATGATGGAATTGGGTCTGAATAGCCTCAAGATCCGCAAAAATATCCGCATGATCAAATTCTAGGTTATTTAAGATAGCCGTACGCGGACGGTAATGAACGAACTTTGAACGCTTATCAAAAAATGCAGAATCGTATTCATCCGCTTCGATAACGAAATAGCCAGTATTTACCGAATCGTCATTATCAATTTTATCCGCACCCAAATAACTGCTGTGAGCGAAGACGTGCTGTAAATGCTCATCAGTGGTATCAACCAGTGGCACACCGCCGATTAAAAACCCAGTGTCGATACCCGCATAGTGCAATATCCAAGCGAGCATAGTCGTCGTCGTGGTTTTACCGTGAGTACCGGCAACGGCTATCACATGACGCGATTGTAATACCTGCTCAGATAAAAACTGTGGTCCTGAGGTATAGCGTAGACCTGTGTCCAGCATATATTCGATGACATCCATACCGCGCTTCATGGCATTACCAACGACGACTAAATCTGGTGCTGGTTGTAAATGCTCTACCAGATAGCCTTGCTCAATGGTCACGCCCGCGTTTTCCAGTTGGGTGGACATCGGCGGATAAACGTTGGCATCTGAGCCCGTAACCGTATGCCCAAGCTCGCGCGCTAGCAATGCCAGCGAGCCCATAAAAGTACCACAAATACCAAGAATATGAATATGCATAGACGTTCCGTACGAGCTTAAATTAAAAGAATAAAAATGGAGCATTATCCCAAAAGTTACCGATATTAACCGTGGTGTATTCTAGGATACGCTCAACCTAATGATCATCAGTCTTGGCTATAGTTAAAATATTATAAATGGCGACGGCGTTAACCGTGCTTCATGTACCAAACGTACTATTGACGTCCGCTTGGCTTACCTCTACTTTATATTGCTTCAACCCTATATTCTGTCACAAAAACAGCATAGGTTCGCCAAATAGCAGCGTCGAAAACAAGCACTTATTGTAAAGTAAACACCGTATGATGACCAATAAAAAACGCCCAGTAAGTAGGCGTTATTAAAAGAATGGTTTGGCTCATTGAGCATCACTATATTCAGAGCACCTAAAATTTAGAGCCTCTAAATGTTTATGCCGCTATTTTATTATTTGCGCGACAGGGTATAGTCATTGTTAGGTTTTTTATGTTCATCCATTAAGACAAGATGATTGTCTTGAATATGATACGTTTCAATGTTTTTGTCTTCATAGACAATCGTAATCATATCATTGTCTTGACGATAAACACCCGGCTCAAACAGGGGTGCATTCGGCATTTCCGGGTTGTTATCTATACTGGTTTTTAGCACTGAACCATCAGCGAACAAATTCAATGTAATATCAGTGCTATCACAAGATTTACAGGGTACCATGCCACCATAATCGCCCATTAACGTGGCTTGTAACGTGCCCTTACGCGGCTCTGAGCGTGTCAGCGATTGATGGGGATATGCACCGTTACTCGATTGGGCAGCCGCAATCAGCGATTGTCCTTCTGACACTTTATCTAGCTCACTACCAGTATTTAAGAGATTGGTCTCTGTTAAGTCCTCTGCGCTAGCTTGTGCGCTGTTCTCTTCTACATGATCGATAGGGGCAATCTTAGTCGTCATACCTTTATCGCCGCTAGACGAGGTACTATCACAGCCGATGAGCAGCACACAGAGGGGCAGCGCTAGCAAACAACGACCACCGCGTTTGAGGATAGTTAGCGTGTTAGAACAAGTAGGCAAAAAATATATCATGGTCACACCAAAAAACAGTTTTTTAATAGTCATTCCAAATGATTATCGACACTATCGACAACTCAATACTTTGTCAAAAAGGAAAGATAATAGGAAGTATAAATGTTTAAATTAGAGTAGAAGACTACGAGACTACAAGTGCCATCTGAGGCTAGGCGGCAAGAAGAAGCTATCGGTAGCCTATCGCCAATCAGTCAACAGTGATGGATATTTAAAACGCTATTTTACCCATCAAAAGCAAATAAACTGTGTCAAGATATCAAAGGTTAAAGATATCTCTGTGGCCTTTTTGTTATGATAGGTTTAGCCATGAGCTAAGAATAATGGTTTAACATTGATAGATATGACGAACGAAAATTATCGGAGATATTTAATAGTGGTTCATTAAAGAACAGATGTTTATTAATAAACACACCTGTTCGTTTGGAAAAATGGATATAGTAAAAACAAAGGATATAGCAAAAAGCAACGTAGGGGCTAATTCGCTATCAAGCAAGGCGGCTAGGGGCAACAGGTCGTAAAATACGCCATAATATCAACCCGTGTACCACCAATAGCAGACTAAATAGAATCAAAGATTGTTCAGGAATGCTCAGTCCCATAAATGTCCACTCAACAGAGGCACATTCGCCAGAGCCCGCAAAAACTTCTTTAAATACTTGCAAAATCGGTAGCGTATCTAACCAATAATCCAGCCCCGGACCACAAGAAGGTACTTGGTCGGCAGGCAGATGCTGTAGCCAAACATGTCGTCCAGCCACGGCAGTCGCCCAGCCGATACCTGCTAAGCTACCAAGCCACAATACCAGTCTAACTGCCTTAGATTTAGGGTTGAATAATGCGGCTATCAAAGCAAAACTGCCCATGAGTATGAGGCCAATACGCTGAAAAATACACAGTGGGCAAGGCGAAAACCCCATATAGCGCTGTAAAAAAAACAGCGCAAAACTCATACCTATTACGGCTATTATCACCAAAAATATTTGCAAATTGCGGTAAGTGGTCAGCTTTAGCATCGGGCAGTTACTCTTATAAGGTAGATCATTTATACACGTTAAGTGACGGTCAGAGTTTAGTATTCAAAGCTTAGCGATATTGCTGTAAAAATTCCATAAAATCTTCAGTTTCGGCTTTTTCAATCTCAGCTTGCTGTAATATCGATTTTTCTGCCAACACTTCATATTTGGCTTGGGTGTTTGGGCTAAGCGTTTGCTGTAATAAAGACTCACGATGCTGCTGCGCCAAGGTAAAGCCAAGCTGCCATAAGCTGCCTAAACGCTGACTATCAGAGTTTACTTGTGCTGAAATAGTCGATTCTGAGTGCCCTGCTTTGCCTTGCATTAACGCGACTGCTGCACGGTAATCGTTGCCGCCATAATGCGCATCAAGTAGCGCGGCAAGTGGTTGCATACGTTCTAAATGCACCAGCATCCAGCTCTCAAGCAGTTGCTCTTCGCCGTTGTTTATAATGTGTAAGCCTTCGCGTCGACCTTCGTTTACCACGCGCTCAAGATTGATGGCTAAGGTTTCTTCTTCCTCAGGTAATAGATCAGGTGAGTCGCTCAGCAGACAGTACAGCGCCATGACCTCTAAGAAACAGGCGCTAGATAGACGAATACCGACATCGCTATAAGGATCCAGATCGATTGCACGGAACTCAACATAAGCGATACCGCGGCGCTCTAATGCTTCGGTCGGTGTCTCGCCGCTCATCGCGATTTGTTTGGGACGAATAGGGCTATAGTATTCGTTTTCTATTTGTAAAATATGATTGTTGATTTGGATAGGGTTGCCATCGGTATCATCTAAGCCAAGCTTGGCAAAGCTTTCGTGCGGAGTCTGAATCGCACGGCGCAGTCCATCGACATACTCTGGCAGATAGTTATAACGAATATCGAGCTGTTCTTGCACACTATTGGTATAACCGAGCTTGCCCATACGTAGGCTGGTGGCAGCAGGCTTATAATAAGTTGAGTCGTTCAGCAGCTCTAAATCATGCTCACGACCAGCTAAGAAACAAGGACAAACACTAGGGCTAGCACCCAGTAAATACAGTACCAAACTGGTCAGCCGCTTAAAGTTACGGATAAGCCCTAAGTATTTTTCGTTTTTAAATTCTGTCAGCGTTTGCGCTTGTGCAGCAGGCATTTCAGCTTGCCAGACTTCAAATAGTCCATCACCAAAAGACAAGTTATAATGTAAACCTGCAATCGTTTGCATGCGCCGACCATAGCGGATACCAAGCCCGCTACGGTATAGCGTCTTGAGCTTACCTGTATTAGAGCTGCCATAATCAGCCAGTGGGATGTCTTCATCATTCGATGACAGCATACAAGGCATAGACAGCGGCCACATCAGCTCACCTTCAGGCATGGCTTGATAGACCAATACATGCAACTGACGCAGCATGTTTAGCGTCTCTTTTGGTGAGGTTTTGGGGTCAGTAATTAGCTCAAGTAGGCTTTCTGAATAATCAGTTGTGATAAACGGATGGGTGAGCTTTGAGCCAAGTTTGGCTGGATGCGGTGTCTGAGCCAAGTAGCCATCGGGTCTTACGCGCAGCCCTTCTTTTTCGATACCGCGGAGCATGCCCGTTAAATGCTTGCTATCAAACCAATTAGGAATGTCAAAATTCACAAAGCTACTCGCAAAATTACTCATAATAGTCATCTATTGTTATTTATTATGGCGGCACAAAACACGACTGGCGTTTGACCATAATGAAGGTAAATATTGGATTAAGAATGCCGTCAGTTTAGCTCAAAGCTGCCCTGAAAACCACGGACAATTACAAATACGATAAGCTTTACAGGCGCTCATTCATCTTGATTTTAATAGGTATTTCAATAAAAAATTTTATGAACAGCGCGTTACTTTTTTCTAAAAAACGCATAAAACAAGAAGCATCTACCTACGAGATAGATGCTTCAAAAGTACGACGTTAAGCGGTTTATGATAGCGTTGACTAACGAGGAAGGTATCTTGATCAAAAGTCATGCGTCTTGCCAACTTAAATAGAGAAGGATGAGCCACAGCCACACGTGGTGGTGGCATTTGGATTGGTGACGATAAAGCGTGCGCCCTCTAACCCTTCAGTATAGTCAACGGTAGAGCCTTGTAAATACTGATAGCTTAGTGAATCGACGACCAAGGTTACATCGTCATTATCAAAATTGGCATCATCTTCATTGAGCTCATTGGCGAAGTTAAAGCCGTAAGAAAAACCTGAGCAGCCGCCGCCCGTCACATAGACACGTAACATCAGATCGCTGTCGCCTTCTTCTTCACGTAGACGTCGCACCTTTTGTGCAGCGCTATCGGTTAAGCTTAAAACAGTTGGGTCTACTGGCTGGCTGGCGCTTGGATTAAATTGGTTGGCTGATTCGTTCATATCTACCTCAGTTGCTAGGATCAAATGCGGTCGTCCAGTTAGGGTTTGCAATGAAATAGTTGCAAATAAAGATACGCACGGCGTTTGATTCAATTGGGTGCTGTTATTATGGCGCTGCTATTGGTATGACTAATGGCGCATTATAAATATGATATCTGTGTCATTACAACGATTTGGTTGATAATGGGCACTTATCTCATCGCAGTATATCATAATGGGGGTATTGATTCGTTTGTCAAGAGTGACGCTACTGGCTGAAGGTGGCTGATTGATACTAGTGGTTATTATCCCCATAAACTCATGCTAAGAGAAAGACTTTTTGTGCGAATAAACACTTGGTTTTGAAATAGTTATTTAATCGTTTGCCTATGGGGCAAGCGTTTGAAATAATAGCCGCCAGTTAACATGCCAGATGTGTGTTTTTTATTGCCTTATATTTTATATTACTGTTGAGTTGAAGAGATTATATGATCGAATTTAAAGACGTTGGTGTTCGCCGTGATGGTCGTGAGTTGTTTGCAGGGGCAAGCTTCCAGCTACATCCGGGCCACAAAGTTGGCTTGACGGGCAACAACGGCACCGGCAAATCTACCTTATTTGCCTTATTGTTGACGCGAATGGGCAGAGGAGATACCGAGGTCACGCTTGATAGAGGTGAAGTCAGTATTCCTGATAGCTGGCATGTGGCACACATGGCTCAGGAAGTTGGCGCTACGACGCAGTCTGCGATCGATTATGTATTGAGCGGTGATGAGCAGTGGTATGAGATTAATGCTTCTTTGAATGATTTGAGTAGCGTCAGTGATGATCAGATCGGGGTATTGCATCAGCAGTTCGATGAAATTGATGGCTATCGCACACCGACTAAAGCGGCACAAATCATGGCAGGTCTTGGTTTTAATACCAGCCAGCATGAATTGCCAGTAGAAGGGTTTTCGGGTGGTTGGCGCATGCGTTTGAATCTCGCCAAAACATTGATGAGCCGTGCGGACTTAATGTTACTCGATGAGCCGACCAACCATTTGGATTTGGATGCGATTCTGTGGCTTGAGACGTGGATCAATGCCTATACTGGTCTGGTCATCGTCATCTCGCATGACCAAGCCTTTTTGGATGCCACCGTTGGTCATATCTTGCATGTCGAACAACAAAAAATCACCCTTTATACCGGTAACTATCAGCAATTTATCCGCACCCGTCACGAGCGTATGGCGCAGCAGCAGCAAGCGTTTGAAAAACAAGAAGCGACTAAAGCACACTTGGATGACTTTATTCGTCGTTTCCGTGCTAAAGCCAGTAAAGCTAAGCAAGCACAAAGCCGTATCAAGCAGCTTGAGCGCATGGCTGAGCTGTCACCGATGATGGCGGACAACCCGTTCTCTTTCCGCTTTTATGAGCCAGCAAATATGAGCTCACCACTGATTGAGCTGACCAAAGCGGATATTGGCTATAGCGATACGCCACTTCTATATAATGCCAATGTGCAAGTAACGCCGGATACGCGTCTTGGCTTGCTAGGTATGAATGGCGCAGGTAAATCAACACTGATTAAAGCACTGGTCGGCGAGCTTGGCGTATTAACAGGGACGTATCGTGTTTCGGATACCCTAAAATTAGGCTACTTCAACCAGCATCAAATGGATATCTTGGATGCCAAAGCCACGCCGATAGAGATGTTGCGTCGTCTAGCCGGTAAAACCTCTGATGCGATGCTACGCTCATTTTTAGGCAGTTTTGACTTCCGCGGTGAGCGTATTGATACGCCGAGTGAGCTATTCTCTGGGGGCGAGCGTGCGCGTTTGACGCTGGCATTGATTGTTTGGCAACGTCCCAACGTTCTGGTACTCGATGAGCCGACCAACCATTTGGACTTACAAATGCGCCAAGCGTTGACCATCGCCTTGCAAGGATTTGAGGGGGCAGTGGTACTGGTTTCGCATGATCGTGAGTTGATTGCCAACGTCTGTGATGAGCTGTTTTTGGTACATGATGGTCAAATCGAGGAGTTCGATGGTGACATCAGCGACTACGGTAAGTGGTTGGCAGAGAAGCGTAAACAAGAGAACTCATCAGATAAAAGTACCAGTAAGAAGAAAAGTAAAAAAGAGAGTAAGAAATTCGTTTCACGTGAAACAGATAATGGTCAAGTGAATAATAAAGCACCTGATAATTCATCAAAAAGTAAAGCGACGACGCCTACGCTTAGTAAAGATGCGCAGCGCAAATTGGCGGCTGAACAACGCAAACTCACCGCGCCTATTCGCCGTGAGATAGAAGAGATAGAAAAAGCATTGGCTAAAATTGATGGACAGCTCGTGACGCTTGAAGAAAAACTGGCTGATACGGATTTGTACGAAGAAAGTCGCAAGTCTGATTTGCTGTTATTACTTAACGAGCAAACGGCATTGCAGCAGCAGCACAGTGACAATGAAGAAAAACTATTGCTTTTGATGACAACATTAGAAGAAATGGAAGCGGGTTTTGAGTAGAGAGCTGTTCGTTATAGTAAATAGCGGGTTTTGATTGTTTTTTAAGCTATTTTTACTTGATAAAGACAGTCACAAAAAAGGGAGAGCGCTGGCTCTCCCTTTTTTATTACGTTATTCCTTACGGTATTTACCATCACCATAAGACAGTATTTCCATCGTGGTCGTACATAACTGACAGTTTATTTGACCAGCAGCGGCTTTCGATAAATCCAAAATACGACCCCGAATGAAAGGGCCTCTATCGGTAATTTTTACGATTACACTCTGCTTTGTCTTCTTGTTGGTCACTTGTACCTTCGTACCAAACGGCAACGTGCGATGCGCAGCGGTCAAAGAGTTCATGTTGAAGATACTACCACTAGCAGTGCGTTTACCGTGGAACTGACTACCGTAATAACTGGTGTTTCCAGCAAAAACGGTGGTACTCAGCAATAGTGATAATGTGATAACCAAAGACTTGATTAAATAAGACATTTAATACCTTTAAGCAATTTATAAAATAGACAGATACACTTGCCTATGTTATTCATACTCCCTATGAGTACAAATAATATATTCATTTTACAACACATACTTTGTCATATTCTTACGGTTCTGTAAAAGAACTACCAAGGTCAAAACGCTCATTTAGGCACGCTAGCTAGTGAATACCAGTGATCTGTATGTAATTGTTTTAAATAATGATTTACATTGTTAATGGTATTTTTGGCTTGACACTCTATTTTTTCATTAGGGCGAGTGTTAAATTGATATAACGTCTGTGGTTATCAAAGAATAGTAATGTCAGAATCATAGAGAAATATGCCAATGCAGTGACAAAGGCGAATCATAATGTATTAAATGCTTCAAACAACTTAAACACTGCTGTTGTTCGGCACTATTACTGGTAATATTTGTATAACGGTATTGAATTTTTATATTACTATCATTATTAGATAGACTATCGTTACCACCTGTTATGTCGCAGTTGAATAAATTTCCGTACCATATCGTTTAAAATGGGCATACCAGTATCATTAACATGCTTTTATGTTGAGGACAAAAACATGGCAGAGAAAAATTACTATGACATTTTAGGGGTCAAAAAAGACGCGTCAGCTGCAGATATTAAAAAAAGATACCGTAAGCTTGTCCGTCAATATCACCCTGATGTGAGCGATGATCCAGATGCAGACAATAAGATTGCTGAGATTAATAATGCTTACGAAACCATTAGAGATAAAGAAAAGCGTGCCGAATACGACGCCATGCTAGACAATCCCTTTGCTGGTCAAAGTGGTGGTTTTGGTGGTCAATCTGCAAGTGGCGGGCAAGGCGGCTATCGCTGGGAAGATATCAAAGATCAGTTTGGTGAAGGCGAAGCTTATGGCGATGGTGGCTTCCGCTTCGATGACATCTTTTCGGCATTTGGTCGCGGTGCACGTGGTTCAGCGGGTGGACAATCGCAGCGTGGTGGTTTTGGCTCGCAAGATAGTAAAGGTCAAGATCAACATGCAGAGATTACGGTTGATTTGGCGTCCGTTTATAATGGCGACGACTACAGCATTAAGTTGAATGTCCCTATTCGTCAACCGAATGGCAGTGTCGAGTATGACAACAAAACGCTGAAAATTAAAATTCCTAAAGGCATCACTGATGGTAAGCAAATTCGCCTAGCAGGGCAAGGTGCCGCTGGTATTGGTGGCGGTAAAAATGGCGATTTATTTTTAAAAGTAAAAATCCGTCACGCAGACAATATCCGTATCGAAGGCGCTGATGTTTATCAAACCGTCAATATAGCGCCATGGGAAGCGGCGTTGGGTGAAAAAATCAACGTCAGTACGCCAGCTGGTACGCTTGCTGTGACTGTGCCTAAGAACAGTAAGTCTGGCAGCAATTTACGCCTAAAAGGTAAAGGTATCCCTGCTAAGCAAGCGGGTGATTTGTATCTAACCTTAAACATCGTGAACCCTGATATCAGCACTGAGGCCGCGACCCAAGCTTATGAGCAACTAAAACAAGCCTTTGCCGATATCAATATTAGTCGTTAATGGCCACCAAAAATTACTCACATTGAAACACTGTAATAGAGATGAAGACCATACGACAACGATGAAATAAAGAGCAAACGAGGATAATAGCTATGAAACACTCGCCTGAATTTACCGACATTATCATGAGCTTGGATGAGCTGGTATCTGCCTGTGGCCAAGAGCGCCAATGGGTCATCGAATTGATTGAAGAGGACATCATCGAATATGATGTGCCGGAACGTGAGCAGTTCACTGGTTATCAGCTGACGACAGTGCGGCGTGCCTCGCGCCTTAGCCGCGACTTTGAAGCCAGTGTTCCTGCGATTGGCTTGATACTTGAGTTATTGGATGAGCTCGAACAATTACGCCAATTTAAACGCCAATTAGACATGCAGACACCAGTGATTGAAATTGAAATCGATCCTTTAAAATAACTTATTTCCCCTTTATTCAGTACATAAAAAATCAGCACAAAAAAAGGGTCTCTAAAATGAGACCCTTTTTTTGCAAATAATATATTTAGCGTTTAACGCGCATATTTTGGATCAGCTGCTGCGGTAAACAGTACATCCGTTGAAGAGTTCAACGCCGTTTCTGCTGAATCCTGTATCACACCAATGATAAAGCCAATCGCAACCACTTGCATGGCGATATCATTTGGAATGCTAAATAAGCTTGCTGCCAATGGAATTAAGAGTAATGAACCACCAGCGACACCAGAGGCACCGCAGGCACTAATGGTTGCAACCAAACTGAGTAGCAGTGCTGAGGCAAAGGTCACTTCAATACCGAGTGTATGCGCGGCTGCAAGCGTTAAGACGTTAATCGTAATCGCCGCGCCGGCCATATTAATGGTCGCACCCAGTGGAATCGTTACCGAATAAGTATCTTCGTGTAGACCCAGTTTGCGGGCAAGGTTCATATTGACGGGAATGTTAGCAGCCGAGCTACGCGTAAAGAATGCGGTAATCCCTGACTCACGCAAGCATTTGAATACTAGCGGATAAGGGTTTTTGCCCGTTTTGATCAGTACAATAATAGGATTGGCAATCAAAGCGATAAATAACATACAACCGACCAGTACCATCAAGATACGCGCATAACCTGCCAAAGCCGCAAAGCCTGTTTCAGCGACGGTGTTGGCGACCAAACCCAAGATACCAAAAGGTGCTAGGGCAATGACCCACTTCACCACTTGGGAGATGGCGTCAGAAAAATCACCGACCACAGCGCGTGTGGTATCACTGGCTTGGCGCAGTGCGAAACCGATGATAATTGCCCACGCTAAAATACCAATATAGTTGGCTTCAGCGATGGCATTAACAGGATTGGCAACCAGATTTAGTAGTAGGTTGGTCAGTACTTCTTTGAGGTTGGCTGGTGGGACTTGCTCAATTGTGGCGTTGACCAATACCAGTTCTGTCGGGAATAAAAAGCTCGCGCCAACAGCAGTCAGTGCGGCTAAAAAAGTGCCAAACATATACATGATAAGCACAGGCTTGACGTAAACCTCATTACCGCTGCGATGTTGGCTAATGGCCGCCATGACCAACACAAATACCAGTATTGGTGCAACGGCTTTTAGTGCTCCTACAAATAAGGTACCCAACAATCCTAAGGCAATACCGATATCTGGTGCCAACCAACCTATCAATACTCCCGCTATCAAACCGATAATAATAAGTGGTACTAGACCAATGCGCTTATACATCGCAAAAAATGAATACATCCTTACCCCGACAATCTAATGAATAATAAAAGAGATCAAGCCATTTTATGTTTTTTGCTTTACTAGTCTCATACTCATATACAGGTAAGATTCGTAAAACAGAATAAAAATGGGTAAATTATAACTAAAAAAAGGGCAGTTAAGCCCTTTTTTATTTTTATACCTATCAATTTAAGATGATTGGTTTGTTATGGTCGTCTTAAACATGGTCTGTTGAATATTCACAAATAGGCACTGTCAGTGCCATGGTCGTCTTTAACAGACCCAACATTAGCGTGCATATTTTGGATCAGCAGCGGCAGTAAATAAGACGTCTGTTGATGAGTTCAATGCGGTCTCTGCGGAGTCTTGCAGCACACTAATAATAAAGCCAATAGCCACCACTTGTAGCGCAATATCATCAGGAATATTGAATAAACTGGCCGCCAAAGGAATGAGTAGTAATGAGCCACCAGCGACGCCAGAGGTACCGCCAGCACTGATTGTAGCGACTATACTTAGCAGTAATGCTGAGCCAAAGGTCACTTCAATACCGAGTGTATTCGCGGCTGCAAGGGTTAACACATTAATAGTAATAGCGGCACCTGCCATATTAATAGTGGCGCCTAATGGCAGGGTGACTGAATAAGTATTTTCATGTAACCCTAATTTGCTGGCAAGGTTCATATTGATAGGAATGTTGGCAGCAGAGCTACGGGTAAAAAACGCAGTAATACCAGATTCACGTAAGCAGGTGAATACCAGTGGATAAGGGTTTTTACCCGTTTTGAAATATACGAGGAGAGGGTTCGTCACCAAAGCAATAAACAACATGCAGCCTATCAATACTAGCAAAATTCGTGCATAGCCCAATAACGCAGCAAAGCCAGTATCAGCGACGGTATTGGCGACTAATCCCAAAATGCCAAAAGGTGCTAGCGAGATGACCCATTTGACTACTTTTGAGATGGCATCTGCAACGTCATTGACAGTGCTGCGAGTCGTCTCGCCAGCTTGTCGTAGCGCAATGCCAATAATAACGGCCCAAGCTAATATACCGATATAATTAGCATTGGCTAGTGCAGCAACTGGATTGGCGACGAGACTGAGTAATAAATTATTCAATACTTCTTTTAAGTTTGCTGGCGGTACTTGCTCGATGGTCGCATTCACTAACGTCAATTCGGTTGGGAATAAAAAGCTGGCACCAACAGCGACCAAAGCGGCTATAAAAGTGCCTATCAGATATAAAAACAGCACTGGTTTTACATAGACCTTATTCCCGCTACGATGTTGACAGATAGCTGCCATCACTAAGAAAAACACCAATATAGGGGCAACGGCTTTTAGGGCACCTACGAACAGAGTCCCCAAAATCCCTAAGGCAATACCCACACTTGGCGCCAGCCATCCTATCAAAGTACCTAGTACTAAACCGATAACAATCAGCGTTACCAATCCGATTCGTTGGTACATCGCTATTAATGAATGCATTTTTACCCCTTTAGTCCATTTGGAAATAAATATTAGCTTAACAATCGTTAGCTTAACAACCGAAGGATGTTAGCATTTTTTGTGATGAGCGCCTACTGACAGATTTTATGAAGCAGTAGGCAATAACTTACTTATAAGCCTCTAAGGATTTTAAAATTCAAAATTTAAGCATAAAAAAACGCCATGACTGGCGTTTGATTTTGTAATAGAAAACTAAACTTTGAAATGGGTAAGCTCATAGCCGAGTTGCTGGTAGTGCTTATATTTAGCGCGGCCTGCCTCAGTGCTGACCGTATCAGGTTTGATAAGCTCTAGAATACGAGTTGGCAATGTATTGCTGGTAGCATTTATAAAGTCATTAACGGGACGTATCGTAGTATTGAGTACGATCCCTTTAAAATCGGTTGGCATATAGCTGGCAAGCAACACTGGTGCTAATAATTGATTATTAATATCAGTATTAGTATTAGCAACATCCATATCAGCGCCTTCTGTATTAGAATATAAAAGGCGTTGATGTGGTATAAAGCTCGTATCGTCTTGTGCCCAAAGCGCTTTATCAAGCTCACCAATTAACGTTTCATCCTCAGCAAGGATTAATAACGATTGGTTGCTCTTGTTGAGCGCCGTCTGGGTCAGCTGACAAATAAAGCCCAAGAAATCTTGAGCTTTATTCTCAGTTAATACATAGAAGCTAACTTTCATAGAGTGGTTTTCATTGAGTAATGATTCATCAATAGATTATGCCATATTTGAGCTATTTTTTAGGTATTGCATGAATAATGGCACAGGACGACCAGTCGCGGCTTTGTCTTGACCTGAAATCCATGCCGTACCAGCGATGTCTAAATGCGCCCATGCTTGACCTTCTTCGATGAAGCGCGATAAGAAACAGGCAGCAGTCACAGCGCCCGCACCTTTACCACCGATATTTTGAATATCAGCGATAGGCGAGTCAATCTGCGCTTGATATTCGTCATCCATCGGCATGTGCCAGATTAGGTCGCCCGATAAGTTACTGGCGTTTTCTAAGTCAAACAACACATCTTCGTCATTACTAAAGACTGCCGAGCGTACATGACCCAACGCAACCACACAAGCACCAGTCAAGGTTGCGACATCAATGATAGCTTTTGGCTGATAATACTTTTGTACGTAGCATAAGGTATCGCACAATACTAAACGACCTTCAGCATCGGTATTTAGGATTTCAACGGACTTACCGTTCATTGCTATGATAATATCGCCTGGACGCGTTGCCTCTCCTGATGGCATATTTTCAGCACAAGCTAGTGCACCGACGACATTGATAGGTAGACGCGCTTCACATAGTGCTTTTAGGGTACCAAGTACCGCAGCAGAACCGCCCATATCAAATTTCATCTCATCCATCGCCGCACCCGGCTTGATTGAGATACCACCTGAATCGAAGGTAACACCTTTACCGACTAAGACGATAGGCGCGTCATTATTTACAGCATTGGCATTGTCTTCGCTATTCTGTTCAGCATTTTTAGCGGCTTTTTTGCTAGCAGCTTTGGTTGGTAATTTATCAGCCAAGGCTTTTAGACCGCCAGCTACTTTTGCGCTGTTGGTAGTGGCTTTGCTAGTATCGGCATCAGCATTGACGCTAAAGTTAGACTTGCCACGATACTCCATCAGTACCAGCTTACCTTCTTTGGTAGAGCCTTGCGCGACCGATAAGAAGCAGTTCATACCCAGTGCTGACATCTCGTCTTCGCCAAGTACCGTTACTTTTAGTAGGTCAGGATAAGTGGCTGCCAACTCCTGTGCTTGCTCAGCCATATACGCTGGGAAACAGATATTACCTGGCTCATTGGCGACATCACGGGTCAAGCTTTGACCAGTAAAGACCGCTTGTGCAAAGTCTAACGAATCTTCTAAAGACGACTCTGCCAGTAAGTAGATGTCCGTTAAAACAGGTGTTTGCTGCTCAGATTTGTACTTGTCAAAACGATAGCTTGCTGCCAGTAGGCTCAGCGCAAATTGACTAAACTGGTTTTCCTCTAAGCTGTCGCCCAGCGCCACAGTGATAGAGTCGACGCGTTTTTGGGTGCTCTTATAAATGGTATTGGTAATTTTTTCTAGAACGCTATGACGCAATTTATCAACATTACCCACACCGACCAATAATAGCTGTACTGGATTTTCTTTGGTGGTTTTCTTATCACCCGCTAGCGCATAGTCAGCAACTGTTTCACAAGCTTTGCCGTTAAAGTGTGATACTTCAATTAATTGCTCAATACGGGTTTGATAATCGCTCAATACTGACTCAGCTAAGATATTTTTCTTATCATCGATCAAAACGACAAGGCAGGCCGCGTCTTTACTTTTGGCTTCTTTTTTGAGGATTTTTTGCGTATGGGTTTTTGGCAGTGTTTGGGTTAATTTAATATTCATATATTTATCCTTATTGGGGTTATGACATTATAGTTATGACGTTAGCGCTATGAAAATGGCAGATTTTTTAATTGCTGATACCTGTTAAATTATCAGATTGTTTGGCCAATCAAGCAATCGCAATAGTGTAGCATATTGCGAGGTGAGTGCGCAGTGAGCAAGGTTTAGGTCATGGGTTCGAACCGCTTATTAGCTATTAACTAACTCATCGGTTGCTACTAAAGCGGCAAATCTATCTTGCAGTGCTGCCATGGCGGTAGCATGCATGGTATCAGCGCTGATTTTCTCTTTTTTATAGTCAGGCAGGTCGCGAGTGGCACAAGCATCATGGCAAACAAAACTGTCAAAGCCTAAATCAAAGGCGGCTCTCACGCTTGAGCTAACACACATATGACTCATAAAACCTGCAAAAATAATTTGCTGTTTTTGCGCAGCTGAAATAAGTGCTTGCAGCTGGGTATCATGGAACGCATTGGGATTTTTTTTGACGATGACGGTTTCGCCATCCTTTGGTTGTAATTCAGCGATAATCTCGACGTTAGATGATAAAGGATCAAAAACGTTGCCATTATCTGCGCCGTGATGGGCGATATGGAATATCGGAGCGTTCTGTATACGAGCTTTATCTAGCAATAGTCGCGCATTTGCAATGGCATTCGTACCAGCTTGCCCCAATGGCATCGCACCATCGACATATTCGTTTTGATAGTCAATAAAAACTACGGCGCAATTTGACCAATCGAGCGTATCAAATTGACCACCAGCGATTTCAAGTAAAGTAGAAGGGGTAGAACCGAGTTTATTTGTCATTAATATTCTCCATTGGGCGAGCTAATTAGGAATTCTTAGTTTTCTCAGTTTAACAAGTAATCTTAATGGTGCGAGGGCAGTGATACGAATGACACACAAAGGTTTCCAAATGACATCAAGTAAAAATATCATGCAAAGACTTAATAAAAAGGCTTCTTAGATAAGACAAACTAATGAGTTAAGTTCTCATTATTCTTTTCATATCTTATCTATTATTGGTGAGCCATACAGCGTTATAGCAAGATAGACGCAATGTTTGCGAACACATTTCACAGCCATTTTTGAGCAAAATATGCTAGGATTAGCGGTTATCTTTATCGCTAATTTTTACAGCATGTCGTTAACCCGTCTCGCAGATATTTTCATATCTTTTGCCGTTGCTTTTAGGGCTGTTTAAGTATCTGATTGAGCAGCACGGTCTTGTATTTCTATTGTTCAGTTATCGGTATCAGCTATTGTATTTAGAGCGGTCCATAATTGTCAGTGTTTGCCACTAAAGCTGCGATAAATCGTGCGACTATCAACCTTTTTAAAAGAGTACCCATTGTGATATTACGCCGCTATATGACTCAACAAGTTGCCTCAACGACCGCATTGGTTTTGGGGTTTTTAGTGGTGATGATGCTGGGTGGTCGTTTGATCCGTTACTTTGGGATTGCCGCAGAAGGCAATTTAGATATCAGCTTATTATTTACCATCATTGGTTATAATTTGCCGTACTTTTTAGAGCTTATCCTGCCATTAGCATTTTTTATCGCTCTCATGCTGGTATTCGGGCGGCTGTATGTTGATCAAGAAATGGCGGTGATTAATGCCAGTGGGGTGTCGCGTGGTAAACTTGCCCGTTTGATGACGCCTTTAATATTGGCATTGTTCGTTGGGGAAGCGGCTTTATCTATCGTTGGTAAACCGTGGGGCGTACGCTCATCGGAAAGTGTCTGGCAACAGCAGGCATTGACCAGCGCTTTTGATTTAATTCGTCCCAATGAATTTATTAGTAGTGGCAATTATCATTTGTATGTGGGCAGCTTGAGTGATGATAAAAAGCAATTGCAAGATGTGATATTGATTCAATCTGAGCCTGAAAAAAAGGGCGGTGCAGCAAAAAATAGTACTGCTAAAGAGGCTGCCGTCGATGTTAAAAATACCATCAATCCAGAAACGGCTGAGCAATTAAATATTTCAGACATACCAAATATGCCAACGGCGATTACTAATAATACCAACATCAGCAAAGATACTATCACGTTGGCTAAGCGTGCCGAGCAAGTAGACACGGGTAATAGCGGTGTGACCCAATTGGACTTGTTCCAAGGGCGGCGTTATGAAGTCGGTGCTGGCAGTCTGAAATACAATCAAGTGGGCTTTGATCGTTACCGCATTACTTTGACAGAATCCTCAAAAGAAGTTATCACCGAAGATAATATCGAAACGCAAGCGATTGGACCATTATGGCAAGCCGCGACGGGTGGTACGGCAAGTAGTGGCAACTCGCTGCGTGTGGCACAAAGTGAGCTTGGCTATCGTTTGGCATTGCCGTGGTTAATGATCATTGCACCAATGCTCGCTGTACCACTGGCGCAAGTACGTCCGCGTCAAGGTCGCTGGTTGCGCCTATTCCCTTCTATTTTATTGTTTGTCAGCTGTGCGCTGGGTATTATTTCACTCAAAAATGCTGTTAGCAAAGGCAGCGTAAGCGTCTGGGCATATGCGTGGCTCATTTTAGGATTTATGGCATTGGCACTCTATATGAATTGGGGCAGCCGTGTGCAGCATCGATTACGCTTTCGCAAACCGAAGAACACGCCTTTAACGGTTGCCGATCATCAGAGCAGTGGCTCACAAGGAGGGCAGTCCTAATGAGTGTCTTATCTTCTAAACCATCTAATCCTGACTCGCAAAACGCTCATGCTAAGTACGCTCGCAAACCTGCCAAGCTAAAAGTGCTGAGCCGTTACGTCAAACTGAACGCTTTGCTCGCAATCGTCGGAGCTGTCATAGGCTTGTGGGCATTACAGCTGGTATTCTCTTATTTGTCTGAGCTGGATTCGTTAGATGATAGCTATACGATGGGCGAGGCGATTAAGTATATTTTTTATCGCTCGCCTTATTTTTTAGAGCAATTTATTCCCACTGGCGCATTGCTAGGTGCAGTGGTTGGCTTGGGCTTGCTTGCCAATAAAAGTGAGCTGGTCGTGATGCGTGCCGCTGGCGTCAGCGTTTATCGTATCGTCGGTTGGGTATTGCAGCCTGCTTTGATTTTTGTGTTGCTCGCATTGATTATCAATCAGTTCGTGCTGCCGCACTCTAATCAATTGGCAAAAGAAATCAACGACGAAGACAGCAGTTCATTGGTCACCTCGGTACGCGGTTATTGGACGTTGCAGCCACGCTTTGAGAGTACAAAAGACGGCAGTGCCAAGCCAGATGGTAGCGATATTTTATATATCGATTATGCCGATGTACAAGGTAATATCGGTGAAGTTAAACGCTGGCATTTAGACAATAATGGCAATCTGCAAACGGCCATTCACGCTGAGGGTGGTAAATATATTGGTCGTGAACCTGTTAATCCTGCCAGCAGCAAACCGAGCGAGCAATATCGCTATGAGTGGCAGCTGAACAACATGACCAAGCTGATGATTAACCAAGGCTTTGAGAGTAGCCAAGCCATCTCACCGTCAGATACCTTAAGCCTGCCCTTTGCCCCTGAATCGGTATATCTGCTTACCCGTAAGGCAGAGGATTTATCATTGACTCAGCTGTATGAGCATCGTCAATTTATGCGCCAACAAGGCACACGCTCGTTAAGTCATGAGCTGGCTTTTTGGCAAAAACTGCTCTCACCGCTATCGATTTTATCGCTGGTGATTGTTGCCTGCTCATTCGTCTTTGGCTCACTGCGGACGCATAGCTTAGGCTTGCGTATCGTCGTAGCATTATTGTTTGGCTTGCTGTTTAGTTATGTGCAAGACTTGGTTGGCTTTGTCTCATTGGCGACTGGATTTTCGCCATTATTAATGGTGATATTACCGATTATCGCCAGTGCGATATTGGGTGGCTATTTGCTTAAACGGCAGATGTAATTTTAGAAATTTAGCCATAAAAAAAGCCCGCTAGATCATGACGATTTAGCGGGCTTTTTGTTTACGCAGCTTTTAATACATAAGCTTTTAAAGCTTAGTCTTTGGTCGCCATGGTAATGGTATAAGTTTTACCTTGTTTGATCTTTTCGCTGTTGCCAAACACTTCGGTAAACGAGCGCTTCATAAACTGACGCAAGCCATTGATCGTCACCACGTAAAAACGCCCACCTTTACGCATGCGTGCATAAGCATCGAGGAAATACAGATAATGCTGCTCCTTACCTACTTTGGCTGGTAAGTTCGACATCACAAGGCTAAAGTCTTTGTCTTTTGCTACGTGATTGAAGCCATTTGATAAATGCACATCGACGTTTTTTAGACCGTTTTTCTCACAATTTAGGCGGGCATATTCGACTGCCATAAAATCTTTATCAATCAAAGTATGCAGGCCGTTTGGACATTCACGCGCTGCCGTCATACCGAGTACGCCATAGCCACAGCCCAAATCAATCGAATCGTCATCCGCTTCAAAATCAATATAATCAAGCAGCATCAAGCTACCATCATCAAGCTTTTGCGGTGAAAAAATGCCCCACGTGGTCGAAAAATCAAATGGCTTACCCAGTACGTCTTGGCGAAAATTAATGTCTTCGCGCCAATGTTGGGCGTTTTTTAATAGGTCAGCAGGTGGTCTATGGCTCATGAGGTTCTCGGATAATAGATAAGTAAAAGGTGGTGCGGTGCTCAATCATGCAGAGTGCACATCATAAGTGTATTGTAACGAGAAAAGGGCAGGTTTGCAGCTATCTATTTCTAGAACTGCATTTTGCTATATCGCAAAAATTTTTAAGAAAAAATGCTAGAGATAAGAGGTATCGCTTAAGATAGAATCAAATTTAACCTGATAGTCTCTAAGTATTATTTATGCCAGACATTATATTCGTATCTAAAGTCGACTTCTGGATCGCGTTGATTTTATGGGTCGGTAGTTTATCATTTATCCTCATTCCATTATGGGAATGGCGCTGGGGCAAAAGTAATTCACGTATGCGAAACATACTGCTAATGGTTATCCTACTGCCTTTTGCAGTACTGATGCTTATGCCTTTTTTTGGTACTAAATACACTCTAACTGATAGCCAGCTATATGTTGATAGTGGCCTGTCTACTCAAACCATTGAGCTGGCAGATATCATACATATTACGCCAACTCGAAGCATGACATCTGCGCCAGCACTATCATTGGATAGATTTAAAATAGAATATCGGACAAAGAAGTATTGATATCACCGAAAGATAGAGCAAGTTTTTATCAAGAGATACAAGCACGTAATCCTAAAATAGTGATAGATGAAGAAAAAGAGTAGGCCGACTATGGTAAGTGGATTAACTAAAATTTTTTGCTAAAAATTCCAGGCTGGAATTTGAGCTACGGCATGTCAAATAATTTAAGAGATAAATAATGGTCATCTTAACGTAACCGCTTAAATAAAGAGTAATTTATGACACTATTTGAAGAATGTAGAGAAGTCTTAGAGCAGGATTTTAATCTCGTAGATAATGAGAAGGAAGCAATAAAGCTGCTACAAACTTTTCCTTTGAAAGAGAATTATATGGTTTGGGGTAGAATTGAGTATAAAGATTATGATTATATGGAAGAGCTGTTAAGTGACTTCTCAGATCTAGCGAAAATCCATTTTTACGTTCTAGCTGATGATGAAAAAATACCTATCTTCAAGTCTAATTTAAAACTAATAATAGATAATATTTACGATGTTATGGCATTATCTTCTAAAGTTTATATATTTAATGAAAATGTTGTAATACAGCCATTATTCCCTAGCAATACTTTGAGAGTAGGTCGAAAAAACGGAAGGATAGATAGATTAAATATCTAGTACAACGCTAGCCTCTCGGATGATGCTCAGCATGCAATTTCTGCAACCTCGCTGTCGCCACATGGGTATAGATCTGTGTGGTTGATAAATCGCTATGTCCAAGTAATAACTGCACACTACGCAAGTCCGCGCCATGATTCAGTAGATGCGTGGCAAATGCGTGGCGCAGGGTATGCGGTGATAGCTCTTTATCGATACTAGCAACCTTGGCGTACTTTTTGAGCAAATACCAAAAATTCTGCCGCGTCATATAGCCACCTTGTGCCGTCAAAAATACCGCTTGGCAATTTCCTGATTTCAAATGTGCAATCAAATCACCACGAGCATGCGTTAGATAATCTTCTAACGCATCGCTAGCATATTCACCCAATGGCACCAGTCGCGTTTTATTGCCTTTCCCCGTGATTTGTAGCCAGCCAGCGTTTAGATTGACCTGCTCTAGTGATAAGTTAATCAACTCGCTCACCCGCAGACCGCAGGCATATAACACCTCTAACATGGCTTTATCACGCAGTCCGAGCGCGGTGCTGGTATCAGGCGCGGCAAGGAGATTATCGACATCTGCTTCTGCTAAGTCTTTAGGTAATGGACGACCAAGCTTTGGGCTTTTGATACGTTCGCAAGGATTGTCTTCACGGACGTTACTGGCAATCATCCACAGATAAAACTGACGCAAGCTTGAGAGCATACGTGCTTGGGTACGTGGGGTTTTGCCTTCTTGAGTAAGCGTTGATAAGCAGTGCAGCACGTCATCAGGCTGCCAGCGTGTCAGGGCAATAGGATTGGTCAGCTCGCAAGAGCGCAGGTCGCGGACATAAGCATTACGAGTACGTGTCGCTAGACCACGTGCCAGCATGGCTTGACGAAACTCAGTCATATAACTGGGTTCGTCATCTACTGCCAGCGCCTTAGGTTGGCGCTGTTGCACGGCACGATCACGGCTCATAACTCAGTACTCGGTGGTTGAATGTTAGATAAGCGTTAGACACCATAATGAAGTGACTTCAGCACTGCGAGCGACATGTAGAGGGTCCGTATCATCTTGGCTGCGACCATGCTTAGGTTGGGTATCCAGACGATATTTTACGGCCAATCCAGCATCAGCAAACAATTTTAATAACTCATCACGAGTGCGCAGTTGCAGGTGCTCAGCTAAGTCCGACATTATCAACCAAAGCTCTCCTTGCTTAGCTAAATGCTGTTTGGCACCTTGTAGAACGCCACGTAGCATCGCGCTCTTGGCATCATAGACGGCGTACTCAAGAGACGAGCTTGGCTTAGCAGGTAACCAAGGCGGATTGCAGACAATCAGATTGGCGAGTGGCGCATCAGTCGGATACAAATCGGCTTGCTGTAGTTGTACGGCAGGCAGCTCTAACCGTGTAAAGTTCTCGTTGGCACAAGCCAAAGCACGTGGATTCAAATCCGTTGCTATCACTTGCGGAACACCGCGCTGCGCTAAGATAATAGCCAGTAATCCCGTTCCGGTACCGATATCATAAGCGACATCATGGATCGCTGGTAGCGGTGCATCGAGCAACAGCTGCACATACTCATGACGGGTTGGTGCAAACACACCATAATGCGGGAAAATTGATAGCCCTAAGCTATCTATTGGGACGCCTTTTTCGCGCCATCCTGCTGCGCCAAGTGCGCCTTGCAAGTCACGAAACGACAGCACGCAAGACTCATCCATCGCCTTATACAACGGGCCAAAAGCGGCTGTACAGGCTGCACTGACATCAGGGGCGCGGCGTAGTTGGCTGACATAACTGGCATCGAGCTCTAGTAGCAAACGGCTTAATATACGCGAACGCTGGGCTTGGAGTTGGCGCTGCTGATGAAATAGATTGGGTATTTCTTTAGAGTTGATTGAATTAGATTCTGTTTTAGATTTAGCCGCTTTTTTTGCTTTACGCAGCTCAGAGCGCTCATTGGTACGATCTATGCGACGACCGAGCGCTTGTAGCAACTGGCGTGCATTATGAAAGTCACCGCGCCACAGCAGTGAGCTGCCTTCGCAAGCCAAGCGGTAAGCATCATCTGCGGTCGTTGTATCATCGACCAATACAATGCGCGCAGGTGGCATATGATTGCTTTCAGACAACCAAAGAGCATTACGTAGAGTTTCGTTTTCTTGCCATTGTACATACTGCTTTTCTGTTTGTAACACGTAATAGCCTACCTTTTTTGAATAATACTTTGGTTAAAATGCAAAGATATCTTTATATTGTTTATTGCGCTGTCAATGTTGTGCTGTTATCAATGCTTTGCTGCGGTAACTTGAGTACATTTAAGCGCTTTTTTTCTTAACCAAATAGCGATAAAGTGTCACACTCATGGGTGCATCATCACTATCTACCTTGATTTCATCAGGGTCAGTATCTAAGCTCACATTCTCAGCCAGCGTCTCCTGACCGAGCAGCTCATGGCCCAAATGTCGACAGAAATTCGGAATATCGCGCGTGGTGGCGGGATCAGTGGCCAATATCTCAATCACCTCACCACCATCTGCGTTACGGATGGTTCGATGCAGCATCATGACTGGCTCAGGGCAAATCAGCCCTTGAGTGTCTAAATGATGATTGATCGTCGTTTGTATGGTAGAAGTGCTCATAGTAGTCATTTAAATCGATAATATAAGGTAAAAGTTTTTTGCGTCATTTATAAGTATGCTTTACGCTTCTTCAGCGGTTTCAGTGTCTTTTTCTGCTTCTAGAAAATTAAAAAAGCGCTTAAAGCTCACTTTAAATAAAAACGCCACACCTAGCCAACAAGATAAGCCTAACCAGGCGGTATCAGCGAATAATAAGCCACCAATCAATATGATGGTCGATACGCCAATGCTCATGGCAATCATCGACGCTTGGTTTAATCGATAACGATAAATCACCAGCGCATCATAAATAGTAATAGGAATCGTAAGCGCAACCAAGGCATAAGGCAAGTTATAGAAAAGTTGATAAAGCAGTTGATTGTCATGAAAGGCTTTGATACTGGCAATGGTGCCAAAGACCATAAAGGCGAGAATAGCGGCATAAATGAGATAAATCGCTATTTGATTCGCTCGCTGTGCGCCTTTTATACGGGCGATGGCAAGCGGCGCAAAACCATGTTGCGATTTGTTTTGCAGGGAGTGGTCTGAGACAGTGGTCATAATAATCAGGTATTTATCCGTGTAGAGTGACGATATGTCAGAATTGGCAGTGTTTTAATTAAGAGTGCTTTAACAGCAGGTTTGTCGCTGATTTAATCGGCTTTGATAGCGTCGATGGCGATACTGCTACTGGGATCAGCGAAATAAGTCGACATCAGAATGCAGGCAGAGATGTCGTCAATTGGGTCGCGTTCATGCTTAATCCAACCATTATCCCACGCGATCTCACGCGCTGCCACTGAGGTTAGACGCTCATCACAAAGGCTCACAACCACTGGTAGATGCTGTTCCATGACTCGATGCGCTAGACGACGAGCGAATTTATGCGCACGCTTAGACAGCATTGAGCTGCTGCCATCCATATTAAGTGGCAACCCAACCACCACTTTTGCCACGCCCCAGACTTTGATAATACCGAGCAGATTGTCCCAATCAGGCTGACCATTATTCATCGCTAAAATATCAAAGGCACGCGCAGTCTCGGTAATGGTGTTACCCAGCGCCATACCCATCTTTTTTACCCCGTAATCGAGCGCCAAAATAAGATGAGGCTTAATAGCAAGTTCCGCCACAGTAGTGTCAGCAGTTTCGATTTTAATGCTCGTATCAGACTCTACCATCATTATGCATACTTCCTATTTCTATTGGGCATGATTCATTTAGCTTAACGGCTTTAATTTAAATGCATCTTTAGTTTAAATGGATAATTTAACAATCATAACCAATCATTAAGCATGACCGATATCGCTACTAAGGTAATCAAAGTTAACGCCAATCTTATCCGCGGCAATTTGCCAGCGTTCTTCAAATGGCGTATCAAACAATAAATTCAGATCAGCAGGACAGACAAGCCAATCGCCATTATTAAGTTCCTGATCGAGCTGTTTTTTACCCCAGCTGGCATGACCCAAGCATAGCTGATAATGCCCAACGCCTTGACCTGCGGCGATACGCTTAAGGATATCTTGACTGGTGGTAATACAGACGTTTTCTGAGATTGCAAAAGACGATGCCCATTCTGGTTGACCCGTATGCAGCACAAAGCCAACCTCTGGATACATCGGGCCACCCTCTAACGCCACATCTTCCATCACTTGCGCATCCGTCACCTCAATGTCTAGATCTTCTAGCAGTTTGCCCACACGTGCCTGCTCTAATGGACGATTGACCATCAGACCGAGTGCGCCATGTTTATCATGACGGCAAATATAAATCAGCGCCTGCTCAAACCGTGGGTCTGACAGTTCTGGTGCCGCGATTAAAAAATGATGGGTCAAATTGGCTTTAGACATAGAGACAAACGCACCCTAATATTGAAGGTAAAATAACAGAAATGACACACCACTATATGGCGATACTGAGGTGAAAATCAACCAAAGCAAATATTTAGCGGTGATGAGACACAGCGCTGCACAACTGGTTGATGAATGACCAAGCCTTTATTTCACATCGGTCAATAAGCTACGCGCATGGTCGCGAGTGACGTCAGTGATGATCACACCGCCAGACATGCGTGCCAGCTCGTCGACTTGCGCGCTATCAGTCAGTATTAATAGCTCGCTTTCGGTCTGCTCGTCATGATGTTTTTGTACCAAAATATGCTGATGTGCTTGCGCCGCGACTTGTGCTTGGTGGGTAATGGCCAGTAGCTGCTGCGTCTGCCCAAGTGCGCGCAGTAGCTCACCGACCACTTGCGCCGTGCCGCCACTGATACCGACATCGACTTCATCAAAGACGAGCATCGGCTTAGCGGCATTATTATCGGCATTGGTCGCTTGCAGTACTTGCATCACCAGTGCCATTCGTGACAGCTCACCGCCTGAGGCAATCTTATGTAATGGCTGCATAGGCATACCGACGTTGGCGCTAAATAATAAATCGATATCATAGCAACCTTGCGCATTATAGTGGCTCGGCTCGGCCTTCTTGGTAAAGACAAACTCGCAGCGGGCATTGGGTAGCGCGAGCGGTTGTAGTTGCTGCATTAATTGTTTGCTGACGATCGGCGCGGCTTTTGAGCGCTCTTTATTTAACTGAGTGGCGAATACAAGATAGTCTTGCCAAGCTTGTTCAATTTGTGCCGCCATCGCATCACTGCTTGGCTCGTTTTCTAGCTGCTCTAATTGCGCTTCCCAACCCTTTGCTTCATCGATTAAGTCTCTCGTTGGCAAGCTATGTTTACGTGATAAGCGATGTCCTAAGCTGATAAGACTGTCTAATGTCTGCAAACGCTCAGGATCAGGCAATTGTTGCTCAGCATAATCTGACAGTAAGCCTGTTACCTCAGTAATTTGTTGCTGTGCTAAATGCAGCTGTTCGGAGGCTTGCTCAAAGGTTTGACTGACACTCATTTGGTTATCACAAAGCTTAATCGCTTGCCCAAGCAAAGTCATCACATCTGGCTCATCCGTGTCATTGTCGAGCAGATGCAAGCCATGACTGGCCTCTATCATGAGGGCTTCGATATTAGACAGCTCTTCGTGCTCTGCTTCAACTTCTGCATAATCAACCGCCAATAATGGCGCAATATCAGCAAGTTGGCTTTGCAATAGGTGAATACGGTCTTGTCGTTGAGCCTCACGGCTCGCAATATCGTCAGCACGGCGTTTGAGCTGCTGGTAAGCTTGATAGCTACTGGCAGTTTGTATGGCTAATGGCGTGATTTGTGCCATCTCGTCGAGCCATTGCACCACAAATTGCGGCTTGAGGAGCGCTTGCTGAGCATGTTGACTATGAATATTGACCAGCAATGCGCCTAAGCTTTTGAGCTCCGCCAAGCTGACAGGCGTGCCATTTAACCACGCTTTTGAGCGTCCAGTATTGCTGAGCTGACGACGAATTAGGACTTCAGGTTCTTCTAATGGTCGATCATTTTTAGCAAACCACTCAGCGATGACATTGTTATGCTCCACATCAAACTGCGCATAAATATCAGCTTGCGCCGCCCCGTGTCTGACCATCGCACTGTCTGCGCGCTCACCAACACATAAAGACAGTGCATCGAGTAATAGCGATTTGCCAGCACCGGTCTCACCCGTGATGACATTGAAGCCTTCGGCCACACTCAGCTCATGCTGAGCGATCAACGCAAACTGATGTAAAGTTAATGATACTAGCATCAACGCCTCTCATGACAGACAATAGACTTCATATAAATCTCAAGAAGCCATAGATAAAGTAGGGTAGATAAGGGAGTGAAATTATTCATTTAACCGTGTTAATGAGATAAATATTATAGGCAAATAGTATGATGTTAAACGCGCTTAAATACAAACTTTCAGGCACTGTATAATAGATATTATTGTTGGAAGATTACCATAAAGCTATCAAAAACTGGCAATGAGTCGTCATCATAATATTCACAATATCAATCATTAAGATGACTAAGCCTGTCAAAATGATGGCGTTAGACTAAGAATGGTTGCGGATCAAATGTATAAAAAAAGCCCCATTATAGTGATAAGGTGCTGACTCAAAAAAAGATGAGTAAGTAAGTTTAAGATTCGCATCAAACAGCATTTTCCTAGTCGCTTTAACAAACTTTATAGATATAATGTGGTAGCATAATCTCACATAATGATAAACTCTTCTGATTAGATTGGTGCAATGTAATACACGATAACGAGTCATAATTTTGTAAAATGATAGGCGTATAGTTGGAAGAGTATGCCACTCGGTCATTATTCTAAAGTATTTTCATAGAACCTGTAGCTAGCTTTAAGCTTTAGCGCACAGATATCTAATATAGAAGGATACAGTACGTAGTACAGAGGTGTCGGTTAACGATGCAACTCTGGCGGTACTCTAACCAATTACTTATTTTTTAGTTTCGTAATGATTATTTGATAAGGAAGCCACTATGACAGCGGCGCAATTTACTAATGTAACAGTCAATGCTCAAGCGACGGTATCTTATGATGGTCGTTGTTCAAGTCACACTATTATGTTCGAAGATGGTCGACATAAAACACTGGGCGTTATCTTGCCTTGTGATAATTTGGTTGAGCATTATCATTTTAGCACCAATACCTCCGAGCGTATCGAGATTACGGGCGGTGAGTGTGAGGTCAAAATTAATGGTGACGAAGAATTCAGCTATTACCGCGCTGGTCAATCATTCGTGGTTGAAGGCAATAGTGGTTTTAATCTGCGGACAGAAGAAATTGTTCAATATATTTGCCACTTAGAAGGGTAAGTTTGCTAAAGCTGTTATTAAGTGATTGATGACAGCAAAAAGCCTTTTACTCAAAAAAAGAAAAACCTTATCGGATTGGTAAGGTTTTTCTTTTTCTGCTGATATTATTTATATGCAGATATCCATTTATTGATACAATTACTGTCATCTCTTTTTATCGCCTAGTTTTTATCATATAGCGCGATACCCACTTTATAATCAATAGGCCTATTATGGCAAAACCTACCTATTTTTATGGCATTCATGCGATTGATGCCTTACTCGAATATCGTCCTTTAGATGGGCTAAGCTTGTTTGTGCAGCAAGGTCGTGAGACTGATAGCCATGTACAAGCGATCATGGCGCAAGCACGTGACAATGGTATCAGTATCCAACCCACGCAAAAAGACAAGCTCACGCAATTGTGTGGCAGCCCGCAGCACCAAGGTGTGGTGCTAAATGCGCGTCCTCTAGGCTTTGCTGATGAAGGCTTGCTTGCTACCCTTGCTGGGCGTGACCAATGCTTATTACTGGTCTTGGATCAAATTACGGATGCACATAACTTTGGTGCTTGCTTGCGTACCGCCGTGGCGATGGGTGTGGATGCCGTGGTTTGTCCGAAACATCATGCGGCAAGTCTGACACCAACAGTGGCTAAAGTATCGGTCGGTGCAGCAGAGATGATGCCGATTATTAGTGTTACCAATCTGGCACGTACGCTCACGCAAATCAAAAATGCCGGGGTATTTGTGTTTGGTACGGCTCTTAATGCAGATGCCAAACCGATTCATGCCGCTGATCTGACTGGTAAAACAGCCATTATCATGGGTTCAGAAGGTGAGGGGATGCGTCGCCTGACTATGGAGAGCTGTGATGAGCTGGTGTATATTCCGATGTCAGGAAATGAGCATGGCAACCTTCAAAGTCTAAATGTGAGTGTTGCCACTGGTATGGCGCTGTATGAAGTCAATCGACAGCGTACTTTAGCTGCTGGGCAAGCTTAAGATATTCTTGGTGTAATGGCGCTAGTTGCACATACAGAGCCGCAAGATCACTTTCGTTGAGCACCACATCATCTGCATGACGATTACGCTCTTCGCGGCTCAGCTGATTCACCATGATGGCTTTGATTTTTTGTATGCTTTGTTCGTCGCGCTGACTGGCACGCGCAATCTGCGTATCCTCGGTGGCATCCATTACTAAGATACGTTGGCATAAATTCGCAAGCCCTGCTTCTGCTGCTTCAATAAGTAGAGGCGCTGACAATATCACGTAAGGCGAAGTACTGGTTGCCAACTGTGCTTTTGCTGCTTCGCGTATCGCTGGGTGAGTGATTGCTTCTAATTCAATCAATGCCTCAGGATGTGAAAAGACGTGCGTTCTTACTGCCACTCGATCCATTGATCCATCACTATTCAACACCCAATCACCAAATTTTTTCTGGATTTTGTGCAGAGTGTTGCTACCTTTAGCGACGACTTCATGGGCAATCACATCCGCATCGATAATATCAATGCCTTGCTCAGCGAACCAAGCACTCGCAGCGGACTTGCCACTACCGATACCACCCGTTAAGCCAACTACTAAGGTTTTGCTTTTCTTTTGCGGGGTCTGGGGCTTATGAGAATAAGGTGAAGATGATTGTTTTGACATAATAATGACTTATCTGCTCGATATAATGACAGTGATGGTTATAAGCTAAGGAAGTATTTTGGTGTCTATTTTAAGATTTGGTGTCTGCTTGAAAAGGAGCGACCGAAATACTTTCTAGGACAATTTAGTAAGTATACATGCCGAGATACCAGTTGACGATATCTGAGCCATATAATAAAGCAACAATACCAGCGATAGCGATATAAGGACCAAAGGCAAACGGCTTGCTTTCACCCTGCTTCTTCATCAAAATAATCCCAACGATTGAGCCTAATAGAGAAGACAATAAAATAATCAATGGCAACATCATGGGTCCAAGCCAAGCACCTAATACTGCCAATAATTTGAAATCTCCCTGTCCCATACCATGCTTTTTAGTGATTAGATAAAATATCTTAACCACTATCCACAATGACAAAAATCCTAGCAATAAGCCCCAAATTGACTGGATAGGTGAGACAAACCAGCCTTGTGAATTTACTGCTAATCCTAAACCCGCTAATGGAAAGGTCAAGCGATCGGGCAGTAATTGGGTATCAAAATCAATACCGGTTAAGGCGACCAGCATCCATACCAAAATCAGGGCTGACAAGCCAGCTGCAGTTACGCCAAACTGATAAATTACTAACATTGATAGTAGGGCTGTTGCTAGCTCAACCAGTGGATAACGCAGTCCAATCGCAGCTTTACATTCTGAGCAACGGCCACGTAGTATTAACCAGCTAATTAACGGTATGTTTTCGTACCACTTTATTTTGTGGGCGCAATGAGGGCAGCGTGAGGCTGGTCGACTCAAAGTAATCGGCTGGTCAGCTGCTACGATATTTGTTAGGGGCAGAGTGTGTTCGCGAGGCATGTCTGCTTGTTCTGACATAAACTGGCTGCACTCTTGTCGCCAACTATAAACCATCATCAGCGGAATACGGTGAATCACCACATTTAAAAAACTGCCAACGCAAAGACCTAATAGGCCGAATATGCCTAAAGCGATAGGCATATTATCTTGTAATAACTCTATAAATTGCATGAACAAGCTGTCCTTTAGTTAGCTTTTAGCCTACTACTGCGCCCATCTGGAAAATCGGTAAATACATGGCAATCACCAAGCCACCGATTAATACGCCTAAGACTGCCATAATCAAAGGTTCCATCAAGCTGGTCAATCCATCAACAGCGTTATCTACTTCATTTTCATAATAGACAGCAACTTTATCTAACATCTCTTCCAAACTACCGGATTCTTCACCGATACCGACCATTTGAATGGCTAAACTTGGGAAAAGGTTGGTCGAGCGTATTGAAAACTGTAATTGTTGACCAGTAGAAACATCGTTTTTGATTTGCTGCGTGGCATTATAAAATACAACATTATTAGTGGCACCAGCTGTAGAGTCGAGGGCATCAATAAGTGGCACGCCCGCAGCAAAGGTCGTCGATAGTGTACGAGCAAAACGCGCAATAATAGCTTGATAGGCAATATTGCCAAATATTGGTGCTTTTAAAACCGCACGGTCTAAGAAGTCACGGAATTTCTTAGAGCGTTTTTTCGTCTCTGAAAAGCCAATGATAGTACCGCCGATAATGATAATTAAAATAAACCACCACGCCTGCATCCACTCAGACATATTGACAACCATTTGGGTAAAAGCAGGCAGCTCTGCACCAAAAGATTCAAATAAACCAGAAAATACAGGTACTACTTTAATTAGCAGGATGATAGTCACAATAATAGCAACGACGATAACGGCGATAGGGTACTTCATTGCTTTCTTAATTTTGGCTTTAAGTAATTCACTTTTTTCTTTATAGGTAGCAACGCGTTCAAGCATGGTTTCCAGTGCACCTGACTGCTCACCAGAATCGATGAGTGAACAAAACAGATCGTCAAAATAACGTGGGTGCTTGCGTAATGCTGAAGCAAAAGTCCCACCCGCTTCAATGTCCGATTTTATTTGTAATACCAAGTCTTTCATACTGGGATTGTCAAGTGAGTCAGCAACAATCTCAAAGGATTGGGTCAATGGCACGCCCGCTTTCATCATGGTCGCCATTTGCCGAGAAAAAATAGCAATATCAATAGGTTTGATGGATTTCTTGAAAGTGTAAAGCGGCTTCGGTTTTTTCTTAATACCTTTGACACTGATACCTTGTTTGCGTAAAGTCGCTTTTGCCAACTCTAAACTACGGCTGGTAGTCTCCCCTTTTACTTTTTGTCCGCGTCGATTCACCCCATCATAGACAAAGTCTAACAGCATGTCGGTCTTCGCTTTTGCCATGTTACTACCCTCAAAATATTGTCTAATATATATATTGCAAAGATGTACAACGATGCCTGACTCATTACATCAAAAAGGCATACTTTATTTTAACGTAAAAAACCAGTATAACTCTGTTTTATATTTAAGTATATCTGGTAGGGATTATTGCTAATTTATAAAAGTCTGTACGATTACCACCCATCATATAAGTCCTCATATAAATAATGGCATTATTCATATAAGAGTGATTCTGAACTTTCGACTATACTTTTCACCATCGCACTGACAAAGACTGCTTTTTAGATAGCTAAAGATTAAAAAGTAGTTGGTTAGTCGCTTTGAACGTTCCCTTTCAGCAATCAGCAGTGCTTTTTTCTGTGCGTATTTGACCTGTAAAAAAGCAAACATCCTTACTCGGAAGTAACGCGCATCATTTCTTGAATACTGGTTACGCCTTGCAAGACTTTTAAAATCCCAGAGCGACGCAGGTCTCGGAAGCCATTTTTAAGTGCAGCGTCTTTGATATCTATCGCGTTACCGTCTTCCATAATGATGCGTGAGATATCAGGGCTGACCTTCATGACTTCGTAGATACCGACTCGTCCTTTATAACCTTCACGGCATTCATTACAGCCTACTGGCTCGTGAATGATATTGTCTGGATTGTCCAAATCGGCGTCTGTAAAGCCGAGCTCAAGCAGACTTTGCTTAGGGATGTTAATAGGTTTTTTGCAGTTTTTACACAAACGTCGTGCTAGGCGCTGGGCAATGACCAAGTTCACTGAAGTCGCGATATTAAAGGAGGCCACACCCATGTTACGCAGCCGAGTCAGTGTTTCAGGTGCTGAGTTGGTATGTAGGGTTGAGAGCACCATGTGCCCTGTTTGTGCTGCTTTAATTGCAATTTCAGCAGTTTCAAGGTCACGAATCTCACCGACCATGACAATATCAGGATCTTGGCGTAAAAAAGATTTGAGGGCATTTGCGAAAGTTAGACCCACTTTTGGATTGACGTTGACTTGATTGATCCCCTCCAAGTTAATCTCCACTGGATCCTCGGCAGTGGATATGTTGGTCGCGCCAGTATTTAAAATATTAATACCAGTATAAAGCGACACGGTCTTACCAGAACCAGTTGGTCCCGTGATAAGCAACATTCCTTGTGGTTTATGCAGTGCCTCTAAAAACATATCTTTCTGATCAGGTTCATAGCCGAGCGCTTCAATACCCAACATCGCTGAAGAAGGATCCAAAATACGAAGTACAAGTTTTTCGCCAAATAGGGTAGGCAGACAGCTTACTCGAAAGTCGATGGCTTTATCTTTAGATATCTTGAGCTTGATACGTCCATCTTGTGGCACACGGCGCTCTGAAATATCCATCTGCGACATGACTTTTAAACGGGCTGCGATTTTCCCAGCCAGTTGTACGGGTGGATTGGCCATTTTTTGCATCACCCCATCGACACGAAAGCGAACGCGATAGATTTTTTCGTAGGGTTCAAAGTGCAAGTCAGAGGCACCCATACGAATGGCATCAACCAGCATTTTATTGACAAATTTTACAACGGGTGCTTCCTCGACACCATCACTAAGCTTGGTCTCGCCTTCCTCTTCTTCACCTTCATCAAAGCCAACATTTAAATCGCTATCAGAGAAGCTATCAAAATTTTGCATAGCATCAGCGTAAAGACTTTCAATACGCTTTTTTAACTTGTCTTCTTCGACGACAATAGTTTCAATAGACAACCGTGAATTAAAAGCAATAGCGTCAATTGCATCCACACGAGTTGGATCACTCAACGCGACGAATAAACGCTGTCCTCGTTTGAATAGTGGCAACGCATTAAATTTACGAACGATTTTTTCATCTACTAAGTCTTTTGGAATGACATCAACATGTAAAGCATCAAGATCGAAAAGAGGATCACCAAAAGCTTGTGACAACATCTGTGCAAGATGATAAGCATCTGCCAATTTATTGTCGACTAGGTAGGGCACTAGTCCTACTTGTTGCTGTTGCGATTCGGTCTGCGCGATTTTCATATTCGCTTCGCTGACGATACCTTCGCTGATTAGCTGATGCGCTAAACCACCATATTTGCTCGTGGTGATAGACATTACGACTTCTCCTTAATACCCAATATGCTATATATTTGTCTGAAATCCATATACTTCTGAGAGCCACTTACTATTATAATTTTTAACAGATACCTGCTATAAGTCATTGTTTGCCTTTAGGCCATCATTAATAACAGTCAATGCAGAGATGCTCTTATAAGAGATTTAGCAGAGAAAGCGTTTTAATAGTGTGGGTTATCAGTAGCTTGGTCGTTAGATTATTGATAATGTTCTGTTATATATAGACACAATACTATAAAACATTACTTTAGTTTAAAGGTTTTATATGGACGATTGAGTGCTTGACCCAAAAAATCATAGCTTGAGACAATGTCTAGGGCGTGTCTTCAATTCAATAGACTATTTTCTAAATAGGCTAAATTCTGCCAAACATCGTTTAATAGCCTATCAATATCTCGATAATATTTGCGCTACTTTCCTTGTTTGACAGTAATTTATCTCATTTTTATCATCATTTTTTAGAGTGAGGACACGCCCTAGTAAATATTTGCATTGACTGTCTGTTTTTCTGCTAGCGGCAGCATACTATAGCACTTGGGAATTATTTGTTATACTGGCGCGCATATTAGCCAAATTGGCAAGAATAGATGAAACAAGGTAGATGAGTATGCAAGCTTGGGTAATTGGTAATTGGAAGCAAAATCCAGCAACGAGTCACGACGTCGATTTGTTGTTGAATAATTTGTTGACTACGATTGATGCTAAAGAGCAAGCCGACACAGAACGGTCAAGTAGTCGCTGTCAGTTGATGGTGGCACCAAGCTGTATTCATCTGGCAGCTGTCAGTACGCGTTTAGCCGGTAGTTCGATATTGAGTGCAGCGCAAGACGTCAGTGCGCATAGTGCCAGTGTTGGCGCTTATACGGGTGAATGCTCAGCACAGCAAATAGCAGACGCTGGGGCAACTTGGACAATACTAGGTCATTCTGAGCGTCGCCAGTATCATAGCGAGTCTCACGATACGTTATTGCAGAAAGTGACTCACGCACTCACCCAAGGTTTGGGCGTGGTATTTTGTATTGGTGAAACTCAGGCTCAATATGATGATAAGCAAACCCTTGACGTAATTGACACTCAGTTATCAGTCATAAAAGAAGTAATTACTACCCAACCAGATCTCATATCATCACTATCTGATCGACTGATCATTGCTTATGAGCCAGTGTGGGCGATTGGTACTGGCAAAGTCCCAACCGTGAGCGAAGTCAGTCAAACGCATCAGCATATTAAGCAAACCATCACAGGCTTTGCAGAATCACTAAAGGTAATGAGTGTGCTATATGGTGGTAGTGTCAATGCGGACAATGCTGATAGCTTTGCCGCAGATCCTATGATTGATGGGGCATTAGTTGGCGGCGCATCATTAAAGGTAGAGAGTTTTTTGGCAATTGCCAATGCCTTTAGTCGAGCTAAAGACTAGTCAATAAAGATAAAACGTGCATTTCATGGCGGTCTCGATTATAAAATGTCTTTATCAGTTGGCAAAAGTAGGTTTAACAGTGCCCTTGCAATCGTGTACAATGCGCCTTATTTATATAATCGATTTGGCAGCATTACCCGTCAATTGCTATTCCTATTAACCGTAAGATTTATTTTCCGTTATCAGTCGTCATTACGCGGCAAAAGAGGCCACCATGTTTACGTTTATATTAGCCCTGCATATTATCGTGGCGATTGCCATGATCGGCTTGATTTTGATACAGCATGGTAAAGGGGCAGACGCTGGAGCTTCTTTTGGCGCTGGCTCGTCAGGTACGGTCTTTGGTGCGGCAGGAACAGCGAACTTTTTAACGCGTGCGACAGCAGTATTAACAGTGATATTTTTTATCACCAGTATGACGCTAGCCGTTCACGCGCGCAAACAGGCTGAAGATCAGTTCCGTTTAGATGCACCTGTGTCAGCACCACAAACGCCCCGTCCATTGACACAGAATCCTCAATAACTGTATTTTAAAGACACTTGCCTTTAATAGCTGTCTTTAGTCATTGCCTTTTAATTGAGGCAGCTCTTGCTATTTTGAGGCGTTAGATTTACAATGCTTTTCTGTTTTAGCAGTCTGATTCTATCGATGCCTACCTTAAGCATCTATTATGATAGATTAGATAGTAATAATAGAGCAGTGAAAAATGCGATTGTGGTGGAATGGTAGACACGCCATCTTGAGGGGGTGGTAGCGCAAGCTGTGGGGGTTCAAGTCCCCCCAATCGCACCAAGTTTTTAAAGTTGTAACGTATTGAGTGCGGCGTTAGTAATATAGGTAAGAAATTTAGTTTAATTTATTTAAAATAAAGATTGACACTTATATAAAACCCTTCTATAATACGCACCATAGATTGATGCGGGGTGGAGCAGTCTGGTAGCTCGTCGGGCTCATAACCCGAAGGTCGTTGGTTCAAATCCAGCCCCCGCTACCACTTTTTATACTGATGTTTTGTACACTAAATTTGTCAGTAACGATTAGCCCACCATTATGTTTGTGGGTTTTTTTGTATCTGACGGTCAGTGGTATCGCGGTATCTATCCTACTTATGCTAAGCTCTAGTTCTATAGAGTGCGATATTATTCGTTATTGGTTGTCACCTGCCGCTATCGGCGCGCTGCTTCTTAAGCACACTATCCTTTATTCCTCACTCCTTTATCGATAGTACTGCTTTGTGAATAATAAAAGCATTGTCTGGCTGAGCTTGATGTTTTTTGTGCTCATCCCTATATAAGCGCATATCATATAAAATAATATGTTTGTGATTTAAGATAATATAATGACTGTGTCTCTTACTAATAAATAAATTCCATGAGTGAGCGACAATTACGCGGTTTACTAAGTACGATAGATACGTGAATAGGAAAAGATAAATAGATTATGAAGCTTTCAACCAAAGTTACAGAACTGACCAATATTATTGCTCCTGCCGTCGCGGCTTGCGATGTGGCATTATGGGGTATCGAGTTTGCACCGCAAGGTAATCGCTCTTTATTACGCATTTATATTGAGGCATTGCCAGAAGAGCAGGCCCAAAATAAACAAGTAACCATTGAAAACTGTGCAGCAGTGAACCATCAAGTGAGCGGTATTCTTGAGGTTCATGATCCGATTGCTGGTGAGTTTATCTTAGAAGTCTCTTCACCAGGTTTCGACCGTGCATTCTTTTCCGATGAGCAGATGCATGCCTATGTTGGTCAAACCGTCAGCTTGCGTTTAATACAAGCGATTGGTGAAGGTGATCAAAAACGTCGCAAAGCGACAGGTATTTTAGATAGTATCGATGCAAATGTCTTAAATCTGACATCAAGCGATGGTCAGCAGTTTGAGATTGCGCTGAGTAATATTGATAAAGCCAATTTGATTTATGAAGATGCCTAAGCTTTTGTACAGCTTGGTTTGATTTGACAACTTGAAGTAACAAATCATCCATCAGCATTTTAATATCCAAACAGCTTATATAGCTTACGGTGAAAATATAATAGCAATACATAAATTATAAAATTTAAGTCAATTAAAAATGATAGGACAGGTATAGCATGAGTCGTGAAATCTTAACGGTAGTAGAAACTGTCAGTAATGAAAAGGGCTTAAATCCTGAAGATATCTTTGAAGCGATAGAAGATGCTTTGGTGGTATCGACTAAGAAAAAAGTATACACCGAACAGCCAGAAGTGGCAGTACGGGTTGCTATCGACCGTACAACGGGCGATTATGATACTTATCGTTACTGGACAGTGGTTGCAGATGAAGACCATGAAATGCCTGCTTGTCAGCTAGCCATCAGCGATCTTGATCCAGAAGAGTGGTCAATCGGCGATGTCAAAGAAGAACAGATTGAATCGATTGAGTTTGGTCGTATTGCTGCGACTCAAGCCAAACAAGTCATCATCCAAAAGATTCGTGAAGCTGAGCGTAATTTAGTAGCAGATGCTTTTGAGCCGCGTGTTGGCGAGATGATGTATGGTGAAGTCAAGAAGCAGACTCGTGATGGCTATATCATTGATCTAGGTGACAATGCCGAAGGCTATTTGTCACGTGATCAGATGCTGCCGCGTGAGCAATTACGTGCAAAATCACGTATCAATGCTATTTTGTATCATGTCAACCGTGAAAACCGCGGCGCTCAGTTGCTACTGTCTCGTACTCATCCTGAAATGCTTTCAGCATTGATGCAAAAAGAAGTACCTGAGATTGCCGAACAAATTATTGAAATCCGCAACGTCGCGCGCTTGCCGGGTACTCGTGCTAAAATAGCTGTGAAAACCAACGATCATCGTATCGATCCAGTTGGCGCTTGTATTGGTATGCGTGGTACACGTATCCAAGCCGTACAGCAGGAGCTTGATGGCGAACGCATTGATGTGGTGGTGTGGTCAGACGATCCAGCACAGTTCATTATCAGTGCTTTAGAGCCAGCTGACGTCAGTAGCATCATCTTGGATGAAGATACGCAAACGGCTGATATTATCTTTAGCACCAATGATCAGTTGGCGCGTGCGATCGGTTCACAAGGTCAAAACGTACGTTTGGCGTCTGAGCTAACGGGCTATAAGCTTAATATGATGCTAGAAGAAGAATATCAGCAGCGTCAACAAAATGAATCGAAAGCCTTTATCGAATTATTCTATGAACGTTTAGAAGTGGATAAAGACTTAGCACAAGCACTGGTCGATATTGGTTTTACCAGTATTGAAGAAGTGGCTTACGTACCAGTTGAAACCTTTTATGATATCGAAGGTTTAGACGATGAAGCGATTGAGATGATTCAAGAGCGTGCAAAAGAAGTCGTCATCGCTGATGAGCTGGTCAAACAACAGAACATGAAAGAGCCAAGTCAAGAGCTACAAGAGCTTGAAGGTATGACAGTCAATTGGGCCTATAAAATGGCACAAAAAGACATTATTACCGTTGATGATTTGGCAGAACAAGCAGTCTTCGATCTCGAAGATATCGAAGGTTTAGACTCTGAAACCGCAGGAAAACTCATCATGAAAGCTCGGGAATCTTGGTTCAATGAATAAGCGGTAACTGCATATCGCTGTCTTTTAGTGATATGCTATCGATAATAAAGTGCTGGTATGAACGCAGTACCAATACCAGCCTTACCCCAATCATTTGTAGCCAACAACTGAATTGAACATATAGCAAATAATAGACAGTAGGTGATAATAAATGGCAGATAAGACCGTCAAAGAACTGGCAGATATGGTAGGCAAAACCGCAAGTGCTGTACAACAGCAATTGGTAGATGCTGGACTGCCTGCTCGTGCAGAAGGTGACCTAGTCACTGAGCTTGAGCAAGAGAAGTTGGTGACGTATTTAAAGCAAAGTCATGGTCAGCAAGAAAAGCGTCGTATTAGTCTTAAATCTAAGACAACTAGCACTGCGCGCGTGACCGGCTCTTCAGGTAAATCTAAGAGCGTCAATGTGGAAGTGCGTAAAAAGAAAGTATTTGAAAAGCCTGATCCAGAAAAAATGGCTGAAGAGTTGGCTGCGCGTGAGCAAGCGATGATTGAGTCGCAAGAACGTGCTGCTAAAGATGCTGAAGAGCGTGCTGCTACCAAGAAGAAATCTGAAGAACGTCAAGCTGCAACCTTGGCTGCAATGCGTGCAAGCTTAGGCTCTAGCAAAAAGTCAGATGATAAAAACGACGATATCTCAACCTCAGTGGTTGTGAAAAAAGGTGGCAAAACCACTGTCGAAGTCAAACCTAAAGACCAACCGAAGAAAAAAGTTGCAGCGACGAAACCGAAAGTTGAAACGGCGGTTGAGCGTAAAGCGCGCGAAATGCGTGAGAAAGAAGAAGCTCGTTTACGTGAAATCGAAACAGAAACACGCCGTGCTCAAGCTGAAGAAGCACAGAAACGTACGCTTGAACAAATGCGTAAAATGGCTGGAAAATATACAGATCAGCCTGCTTCTGAAGTTCGTAAAGATGAGCCACTCGCTGAAGGTTTGGTTGGTGATGCCTTAGAAGAATCATTTGAAAAAGAACGTCGTGAAATCAAGCGTGGCACCAGTAGTACTAGTGCTCGTGGCCGTGGTCGTCGTAAGAATCAAGATGAGCGTGAAATCAAAAACCGTAAAAACGGTTTGCGTTCAACGCAAGCATCACAGCATAAGTTCGAAAAACCTGTTGAAAAAATTGTTTACGATGTTGAGATTAGTGAACAAATTACAGTCGCAGATCTTGCTCAACGTATGGCAGTTAAAGCGCGCGAAGTCACCAAATTGCTTATGAAAATGGGTGAGATGGCTCGTGAGTCAGATACGATTGATCAAGCGACAGCAAGTTTGCTCGTTGAAGAGATGGGTCACAATCCAGTACTGGTTAGTGATACTAAGGTTGAAGACGATCTACAAGACGCCGTTGATGAGCGTAGCAGTAACGTTCAAACTCGTCCGCCAGTAGTCACGATCATGGGTCACGTCGATCACGGTAAGACATCATTACTGGATAAAATTCGTGAAACAAAAGTGGCAACTGGTGAAGCAGGTGGTATTACTCAGCATATCGGTGCTTATCACGTTAAAACCGATCGTGGTGTGATTACCTTCCTTGATACTCCAGGTCACGCGGCCTTTAGTGCTATGCGTTCACGCGGTGCACAGGCGACTGATATTGTTGTGTTAGTTGTTGCCGCTGATGATGGTATGATGCCGCAAACAGCAGAAGCTATTGATCATGCTCGTGCTGCTGGTACGCCAATTATCGTTGCAATTAATAAAATGGATAAGCCAAGCGCTGATCCAGATCGCGTTCTTAATGAATTGACTGCTAAAGAAGTTGTTTCAGAAGAGTGGGGCGGCGATACGCCAATGGCTCGCATCTCAGCCAAAACCGGTGATGGTATTGATGAGCTGTTAGAACTTATTAGCCTACAAGCTGAACTAATGGAGCTAGAAGCACCGTTAGATGGCGCTGCTCAAGGTGTGGTCATTGAATCAAGACTTGAAAAAGGGCGCGGTCCGGTTGTTAGTGTCTTAGTTAAAAAAGGCACATTAAAGCAAGGCGACTTGGTCTTGGCAGGCGAGCATTACGGTAAAGTTCGTGCGATGACTGATGAACATGGTAAGCGTATTCAATCAGCGGGTCCTTCTATCCCTGTAGAAATTTTAGGCCTACCTGAAACGCCAGCAGCTGGCAGCGAGTTCTTAGTCTTAACCGACGAGAAAAAAGCTCGTGAAGTGGCAGAGTTTAGAAGCAACCGTGAGCGTGAGCGTCAACTTGAACGTCAGAATGCCATGCGTTTAGAAAGCATGTTTGATCAGATGGAACAAGGTGATGTGTCATTCTTGAATATCGTATTGAAAACCGATGTTCGTGGTTCGCTTGAAGCACTGCTTTCAGCATTGAATGAGCTATCAACTGATGAAGTTAAAGTCAGAGTAATCAGCTCAGGTGTCGGTCCTATCTCTGAATCTGATGTGACACTTGCAGAATCTAGCGAAGCGGTATTGTTAGGTTTCAACGTTCGTGCTGATGCGACCGCACGTCGCAAAGCGGATGCCGCCAACATGGATATCCGTTATTACAGCGTTATCTATGGTTTGATTGATGATGTCAAAGCAGCTATGAGTGGTATGCTTGCGCCAGAACATCGTGAGAAAATCCTTGGTGTTGCAGACGTTCGTGAAGTATTCCGTTCTAGTAAGTTCGGTGCTGCTGCTGGTTGTATGGTGGTTGAAGGTACAATTTATCGCAACAAACCTATCCGCGTATTGCGTGATGACCAAGTTATCTTTACCGGTCAATTGCAATCATTGCGTCGCTATAAAGAAGACGTTAATGAAGTACGTACTGGTATGGAATGTGGTATGGCTGTTCGTGGCTATGATGTCGAAGCTGGCGATAAGATCGAAGTCTTTGAAATCCAAGAGTTTGCACGTACTATCTAACGTTACAGTTCGATAGCAGGATATCTAATCATGCAATATGCTTAATCAGCTGAGCAGATTAGTATCTTCTTAATATCTAGCTGTACTTAGGCCTAACAGGTACATCCTGCTAGGCCTTTTTTACCAACTATTAGTCCTAAAATTTGTTAATAAGCCAATATATCAATCAGTGAAAATAAGCCATATTAAAGTAAGGTAACAATATGAACCAACGTCTACAACGCTTAGCCGACCAAATTCAACGTGAGCTTGCTGTTCTCATCCGTGATGCAGTCAATGACCCTCGTTTAACTGGTTTTGTCACTATTTCTAGTGTCAAAGTTAGTCCTGACCTAGGGTATGCTGATGTCTATGTCACCATCATGGAGCCTGAGCTTAATGATTCCATGAATAAGACCAATCATGAAGAAAGCATCAAAGTACTTAATAAAGCGGCGGGCTTTTTGCGCACCGAATTAAGCCACAGCCTAAAAACACGTACCACACCACGCTTGCGTTTTCATTATGACGAAGTGACTGCTCGTGGTAATTACATGATGGATTTAATCAGTAAAGCAGTTATTAAGACTGAAGAAAATGAGTCAGACGAGCAAGAAAACGAAGAGTAGAAGGGTAAAAGTCGTTATGTCTATCGCATCTACGCAAGCGGATAAAAAGTCTAGTAATCATCCTAACAAGATTAAAGTCTCGGGTGTTATTTTAGTTGATAAACCCAAAGGCATGACTTCTCAGCAAGTGGTGTCAAAGGTGAAGTATCTTTTTAAGTCGCCAAATCATGACAGTAAAAAAGCGGGGCATACAGGGACACTTGACCCAATGGCAACCGGTCTATTGCCGATTTGTATGGGTGAAGCGACGAAATTTAGCCATTATCAGCTAGATGCAGATAAATCTTATCAAGCAACTATTCTACTTGGTGGTCAAACTGATACTGGTGATGCCGATGGTCAAATCGTTGCACAAGCACCCATTCCAAAATTTGATGATGTACTTTTAGACAAAGTCGCCCAGCAGTTTTTAGGTGCTCAGCAGCAGATACCACCGATGTATTCTGCACTAAAAAAAGATGGCAAAAAACTCTATGAGTATGCTCGTGCGGGAATTGAGGTAGAACGAGTGCCTAGAGATATTGTAATCAAGGCCATTGATTTAAAAGCGCTTGATCATGAGAAAATTCAATTGACAGTGACCTGTACTAAAGGGACTTATGTGCGTGTACTCGGTGAAGACATCGCCAAAGCGATGGGTACATTAGGGCATTTGACTGCATTACGCCGTACGCAGGTTGGTGATTTTAAAATCAATGATGCGATTACTTTGCCAGACTTAGAAGCATTAGCGTTTGATAACAGGCAAGAGCAATTGATGCCGGTAGATGCTTGCATTAATATTGAAGCTGAGATGGTGTTGACGTTTGAGCAGTGTGAGCGTATACACATGGGTCAACGTTTGAACGTATTTGAGCAACTGACAGACAGTCTGCGCGACTATATTTCAACTAGTATCAGTCATCAGTCGTCTGTGTCAGAAAACAATGATACCCAACTAGATAGTGATATGGTTAGTAGTGAAGATGACCAACAACCCTTGATCCATGAGATTCCAGTTGATATTCGTTTAATAAATCAGCAAGGTCAGTTTCTTGGATTGGGTGCCGTAAGTCTCAACGGTAGATTGCAGCCTAAAAAATTAATCCAGCGTTAATGTTACGGTTCTTATATAACCCTCGTTTAAACACGATTTAGCTTACTAATAGTTTACACTAATCACATATCCTCACATTTTATTGCAGGTTTCACCTATGGTGGAACCTGTTTTTTTTGTACTTTAGATCTACCGGATAGGAAGTCTGGATAGAAAAATAAATCGAACTAAGACTCTAAAAATAAGAACATAAAAAAATAATAAGATAAAAAGTCATATATCAAAAATAAAAACTAGGTTCGAAAGAGAATATTTAATAGGAACAAGGTGGGTCAGAGGAAGACTATATAGCCAATAATAATAACGACTCATAAAAATAAAGTATGAATAATAAAACAACTAAAAGAAAATCACTCATAACGAAAAAAGGAATATCATGAAAACCATCGCTTTTTTACTACACAATAACTTCGAGCAAGCAGAATACGAAGAGGTTAATAATCAACTCAAAGATAAAGGTTACAAGACACTTCTTATAACCACAAATAAAGAAAAAGAAGTGCAAGCCATGCAGCAAGATGTAGACAAAGGCGACACCTTTATTGCTGATATTTTTGCAAAAGACGCAAGCATTTCTGATTATGATGCGTTGGTATTACCAGGTGGTACTGTCAATGCGGATACGATTCGTGGCAATGAAGAGGCTCATAGTATTATCAATGCTATCAATGATGCAGGCAAGCCATTAGCTGTCATTTGCCATGCTCCTTGGGTACTTATCAATATAGGTATTGCCAAAGGTAAAACGCTCACTGCTTATCATACGCTTCAGATAGATTTAGAAAACGCTGGTGCAAAATTTGTAGATCAAACAGTACAGGTAGACGGTAATTTGATTACCTCACGTAATCCAGATGATATCAGCAATTTCGTTGATGCTATTGATAAGGCGTTATCTTAATTTTTCTACCCATCTACTGAATAATTAATTATTTATATTTCTTAAACGTTCACAACCGTAACTGAGGAAAATATTATGTCAAATTCTAATCCAAACGATACCAAGCTTGAGCAACAACGTTCTGAGTCAGCAACTGCAGCGCTTAAAAGCCAAACTGAGAACAATCATACTGAAGATAGTGAAGCCGCAGCAGATCGTATTGCGGACAACCTAGGAAATGCTAAAGAAGACAAGTAGAGTACGTAAAGTGTCATCCATAATAAGGTGACACTGATATATTTGCTTATCATCTCAATATCAATGATGACATTTGCATCTCAATGTAAAAAGTATAAAACAGCTACTTCAAAAAATAATAATTCAGGAGCTAATATGAGTAATTCATTGAATAACATGAATGAGCAAGAAAAAGAGATTGAAAGGCTTGCAGAAGACATCAATCCTAGCGAGCATGCTACTCCTGATAGTTTAGCAGAAGTTACCACAGCTGCACCGCTTGAAGATGATGAACTAGGCGGTAACGCGACGGAAGATGACGTTAAGAAATAAGCAAATTCTTTTGCCTATTGACGGATGATTTAACTATAAAAAATAAATCTGACTTTACAAGTATTATGAAAAACTGCTGCTAGTTCAGCAGTTTTTTGTTATAATCACCGTCACATTTACATTAGGTTGAGATAAGACATCGTGCTTCATAGGCTGTCCAAAACGGATAGTTATATTAAGTGCTCTCTCATCGCAACTTATCCTAAATGGTCGTTATGACTAATTAGCTTGTCGTACACTAGGTCAACTCTAGTAATGCAGGGTTGTCCTGAATGACGTGCAGGTTATTCTATTTACTATTCTACTGCTTTAGATCTTACTCAAATTCGAGAATGTCTTAAAGCTTTTAGCATTGCCGGAGATATTTATGCTAACTAATACCGATCGCGAACAAATCATTGCTCAATACCAACGTGGCGAAAATGACACTGGTTCTCCAGAAGTTCAAGTAGCTCTATTGAGTGCTCGTATCAACGATTTGCAGAACCATTTTAAAGCACATAAAGCTGATCATCATAGCCGTCGCGGTCTTATCCGTATGGTTAACACGCGTCGTAAATTGCTTGATTACCTAAAAGGTAAAGATCTTGGTCGTTACACCACGCTTATCAGCCAGTTAGGTCTACGTCGTTAATCTAACGACAATAGTACGAGTGGATGCTAAAATAAAAGAAGCCATCATATGGTGCTATTCTAGAAGTTTTGCTGAATCGCTTGGAACTTGCTTGTTGCTATCGATAAAATAGATTTTTCTAAAAACGGTGTGGAATAGTTTCACGCCGTTTTTTTATGCTTATTCATTTTCAAGATTGATTTTGGATAGCATTGGTTATAAAGACCAATTCAAGTAGGTAATAGAATTTTTCGTGAAAACAGTAATACTAGAGCTAAGTGTTTTCTATCGATAATTGCTGTGTTCCGCAATTCATTGGTCAATGGCTATAAATCACTGTAAAATAATGCCTTGTGAGTTTGATAGTATATCTACTACATATATGGTGACTATTTATAAAATACCTATTTCTTAGCTTATAGAATAGCTAGCTGCGCTAATATCCAACTCTCAAAAGCGCAGAAAAATAGCCTGTAGGGTTTTTAGCACCGAAGTCTTTTGACTTAAGGTCTTTTTGATAGTATTTATAGTAAAGCCAAAATTGAATGACCAAATATACACAATAGTACGATGTCTAGCACCGATAGGCATATGGAATAACTAGGTAATGTTATTGGCACTGGTTGAGATGATTTCTGAGAGAAAGACTGTCAATTATTAGTCATATACACTAGTAGTCACATACACAGAATTTTAATGAAAAATATCAGCTTTTTATAATGCTGATATTACTTTCGTCAGTCAACATTAGGAAGATTATATGACAATGTTTAACACCATTAAGCGTGAATTTCAGTATGGCAACCAACAGGTTGTGATCGAGACAGGTCGTATTGCTCGTCAAGCAAACTCTATCTTAGTACATATGGGCGGCGTTACGGTACTTGTCGCAGCAGTGGTAAAGTCAGAGGCTAAAGAAGGTCAAAACTTCTTTCCGCTAACGGTCAACTATCAAGAAAAAATGTATGCAGCGGGCAAAATCCCAGGTGCCTATGGCAAACGTGAAGGTCGTGCAAGCGAGTTCGAAACCCTAACCTCACGCTTGATTGACCGCCCGATTCGTCCGCTATTCCCTGAAGGTTATGTTAACGAAATTCAAATTACGGCAACGGTTGTTTCATCAGATAAAACGCAGTCTGCAGATATCGCAGCCTTAATCGGTGCTTCAGCGGCACTGGCTATCTCTGATGCACCATTCAATGGTCCAGTCGCAGCTGCCCGTGTTGGCTTTATCAACGGCGAGTACATCCTGAACCCAACCATTGAGCAGCTTAAAGAGAGTGATCTTGATTTGGTTGTGGCTGGTACGAAGTCTGCGGTACTAATGGTTGAATCTGAAGCAGCTGAGTTGTCAGAAGATCAGATGCTAGGCGCGGTACTATATGGTCATCAGCAACAGCAAATCGTTATTGATAACATTGCTTCAATGGCAGAAGAAATCGGTACTGCTAAGCAGCAGTATACTGCCCCTGAGCGTGATCAAGCGCTTACCAGCAGCATGAAAGAGCAGTTTGGCGAGCAAGTTGCTGACGCTTATACGATTACTGATAAGCAAGCTCGTTATACTAAGCTTGATGAAATCAAGCAATCAATTATCGATGCGCTCGCTGGTGATGCTGAGTCAGAAACTTACGCTGATACGGTATCTGAGCTTAAAGAAATTTATAACGATCTTAAATATCGTACGGTTCGTGACAATATCTTGTCAGGCAAGCCGCGTATTGATGGTCGTGATCTTGAGACTGTTCGTGCCCTTGACGTACAAGTTGGTGTATTGCCATACACGCATGGTTCAGCATTGTTCACACGCGGTGAAACGCAAGCATTGGTTACGACCACGCTTGGTAACAGCCGTGATGTCAACATGATTGACTCACTAGGTGGCACGATTCGTGACCATTTCATGCTGCATTACAACTTCCCGCATTTCTCAGTTGGCGAAACAGGTCGTGAAGGTATTCCAAAACGTCGTGAAATCGGTCATGGTCGTCTAGCTCGCCGCGGTGTACAAGCGATGCTACCAGATAGCGAACGCTTCCCGTATGTCATCCGTGTGGTATCAGAGATTACCGAGTCAAACGGTTCATCTTCTATGGCGTCTGTTTGTGGTGCAAGTTTGGCATTGATGGATGCTGGTGTTCCACTAAAAGCACCAGTTGCTGGTATCGCCATGGGTTTGGTTAAAGAAGGCGAGCGTTTCGCTGTACTATCAGACATCTTAGGTGATGAAGATCATCTTGGCGATATGGATTTTAAAGTTGCTGGTTCTAAAGATGGTATCACTGCGCTGCAGATGGACATCAAAATCGAAGGTATTACGCCTGACATCATGGAGCAAGCGCTTAAGCAAGCCCATGCTGGTCGTATCCACATCTTAGATGCGATGAATAAAGTATTGCCTGAGAGTCGTACTGAAATCAACGCTCATGCACCAAACTATGCGGTTATCGAAATCAATCCGGATAAAATCCGTGACGTAATCGGTAAAGGCGGCGCGATGATTCGTCAGCTAACCGAAGAGACTGGCGCAGTTATCGATATCGATGATGGCGGCACGATTCGTATCTTTGGTGAAAACAAAGCGGCAACTAAAGCAGCTATCGGTAGAATCGAAGCGTTGACGGCAGAAGTTGAAGTGGGCAAAACTTATGAAGGTACGGTTGCTCGTATCGTTGATTTTGGCGCGTTTATTAACGTCTTGCCAAACACTGATGGCTTGGTACATATCTCACAAATCGCTGAAGAGCGCGTTGAGAATGTTTCTGACTACCTAAAAGAAGGTCAGATCGTTAAAGTATTCGTCCAAGACGTCGATAACCGTGGTCGTATTAAATTGACTATGAAAGGTATCGAGCAAAGCTAATCGATATCTAATATAGTCAACATAAAAAAACCGCTTTAAGTCTCTCGTCATGAGTGCTTAAGGCGGTTTTTTTATGCAATTAAAAAATATTAAGGCGTGTCCTCAATCTGAACGAAAGCGCCTAAATTGGCTAAAAACGGTCAAATCTTGCCAAGCTACATCAAACAGCTGGTTAATATCCTGATATTATCAGTGCTATTTCTCTTGTTTAGCTGCAGTTTATCTTATTTTTATCATTATTTTCAAAAGGAATACATGCCCTAGGAATTAAACGAGGCGTTATATATTGATGTTTTTAGGAAGGTGAATATCGATTTGAACTTTAGGCAAATCTTGTAGGTGCTGTATGAGTAACGGTAAGATATCAGCAGGCCAGTCTAACGCAAGTGAGCCTGTGTTTGCTAAATTGGCTGCGTTAGACACGTTAGCTGTCTCATTTCGTGAGTGGTTATGAATAAGTGGGCGTGCGAGGAGGGCAACCCTACGGATGCCTTGATAACGGATAAGCGGGATAAGCTGCTCAGATAAATCATTCAACCCGGCAATTAACCATTGTGACCGTGTGGGGTGGTAAGGATGATTTGATACCACAAGATTAGCGATATAACTGGGCTGATTACCATTACTACTGACACTTAAACCAGCTTGCTCAAGCGCGCGTTTATGCAGTAAGCAGCGGCCAACACTCAGACTGCCATCGCGGCATGCGCGATAGTAACGTTGATAATTATCAGCAAATAAAGTCTTAGCTTTTGTGAGAACAGGATCTAAAAGAATCCCTGCAGTATTGACTGGTAGAATAAGCAGCTGCGCGCTACTATTTAAGATAGGGGCGTGGGTAAGTTGCAAAGTCGCCATTGTCAGCCCCTTGATAAAAGTCTAAATAATTAGCTACTGTTTGTCGCCGTTTGTCTCGGCTTCTAATTGCGCTATTTGTTGTTCAAGTAGGGCGATTTGCTCTGCTTTCATATCAGTTAATTGCTTGTTCATCGTCAGTTGTTCAGCCGCCAATTTTTCTTGTTCGGCTAAGCGCTTACGCTCGTCTTCTAAGCGATCTATTTCTTCTTTGGCAAGACTATCTGTTTCTGGTAAAGCCGCATTTAAGATCGCATCAGCATTAGGTATTTGATTAACTGTGGTTGTCTCATTAGTATTTGACGTTAAGTCACTATTGTTTGAACTATTGTCATTATTACCTAAGGGCGTAGCATCTAATTGAGTAGCGCTATCTGGTTCGGTAGTCGGTGGTGTACTTTCGATAGGCGCAGTATTAGTGTCTATTGAATTGTTTTTCCAGACCAAGTAGCCAATCAGTAATGCCGCTAATATAATAATTGACCACCATTTCTGGCGTGACTTAGTGGGCTCTTTTTTCAGTGATTTGGTTGACAGAGGACGCATTTTTTGGCTTTTCATACTATAGTCGATTTATGTTAGAAATATAAGTAGCCATACTATAGCAAACTCAAAATAAAAAGCCTATCTATTGCTAGATAGGCTAGTAGCTATTAAGACTTGACGCTTAATATTTAAGGCTTGAATTTTACTATGCCGCTGGTACCAGTAGCCATAGCATCACGAGCAATTTGGTCTTCAGCATGGTTTTTAGCACTGATGGCATCAGGGTCGGGGCGATGCTCTGCGTGCCCACACAAAGTACACTCGATATATTCATCAGGTGCAGGAGTCACAATATTCACCTGTACTACCGCGTCTATCGCTTGGCATTTTGGGCAGCGAACGCCTGCTAAAAACCGGCGTTTAGGGCTTGATGATTGGTAGCGCATTTAAATCGCCTCGTGAGTCGTTTGAGCATTGCTTTCAATATTGGCAGCATCGTCATTTTTAGCGTTATCAAAACCGCTATGACGTAATAACGCATCAATGCTGGCGCTACGACCACGGAAGTTTTCAAAGTTGGTCTTGGCAGGGAAACTACCACCAACGGATAAAATTGTCTCACGGAAGGCTTTACCAGTGACAGGGTTAAAAATACCTTCTTCTTCAAACTTGCTAAAGGCATCTGCCGATAGCAACTCTGCCCATTTATACGAGTAATAACCTGCCGCATAGCCGCCTGCAAAGATATGACTAAAGCCGTTGGCAAAACGGTTGTAGTCAGGTGTCTGCATGATAGCAATGTCGTCTCGAACGGTATTTAGCGTGGCTAATATACCATCATAATCTAGCGCTGGCGTCTGCGCATGAATCAATAAGTCAAACAGTGCGAATTCGATTTGACGTAGGGTTTGCATGCCGCTTTGGAAATTCTTTACCGCCAATAACGCTGCAAGTTTGTCTTTTGGTAATGGCGCACCGGTTTCGACGTGGCTACTAATCAGCGCAATACCTTCGGCATCCCACGCCCAGTTTTCCATAAATTGACTGGGCAGCTCGACCGCGTCCCACTCAACGCCATTGACACCAGCGACATCACCGACCGTCACTTGGGTTAATAAATGATGTAGGCCGTGACCAAACTCATGGAATAGAGTCAATACTTCATCATGCGTCAATAAGCTTGGTTTGCCATCGAGGGCAGGGGTAAAGTTACCCACCATAAAGCATACTGGTAGCTGCTGATGATTTTGTTCACTGTAAGTATAACGTGACTGAAAACCACTCATCCAAGCGCCGCCGCGTTTACCACTGCGTGCAAATAAGTCAAAGTAAAAGCCACCAAGCAAGTTATCATCAGCATCAAACAACTGATAAAAGCTGACATCGTCGTGCCAGCGTGATACGGATTCACTTTGCTCTTGGACTTTGATACCGTACAGACGCTCAACGATGGCAAATAATCCGCTAATTACTTTTGGTAAGGGAAAGTACGGGCGGATTTCTTCTTGCGATAAGCTGAACTCGCTTTGTTTGACTTTTTCAGCGATATACGCACTGTCCCATGCCTGTAACTCATCTATACCATAATCTTGCGCATACTTTTGCAACTGAGCTAAGTCTTGCTTAGCCGCTGGAGTTGCTTGCGTGGCCAAACTCCGTAAAAAGGTTTCTACTTCTGCCACGTTATCTGCCATTTTAGTCGATAGTGAGACTTCTGCATAATTGTCAAAACCCAATAGCTTGGCTTTTTGCTCACGTAGTTGCAGGATTTGACTCATGATATCGGCGTTATTTAGCGACTCACCTTTGGCATTGGTATGCGCATCAAACTCAGAAGCACGAGTGACATAAGCGCGGTATAGGGTCTCGCGCAGTTCACGGTCATCCGCATGGGTCATGATGGCAAGATAAACAGGAATGTTTAAGCTTGCCACGTAGTAAGGATTTGGCAACGCATCGACTTCTACTTGCGTGAGCGTACCGTTGGCAAGCGCGCGCGCTTTATACTGTTCGCCAGCATCTGCGAGTAGCGCCAGTCCACTTTCTGTTAGACCTGCCAATTGTTCTTGTTGCAGCGGTAAGGCATAAGCTTGGGTGGCATCCAATACGTTATCTGAAAAGGTCGCTGATAAGGTAGAAAGCTGACTTTGAATAGCTGCAAACTTTTCCTGTTTATCTTTTGGTAATGCGACACCTGACAGCTCAAAACTGCGTAGCGCAAGCTCAATAGCCCGCGCTCGTGCAGGCTCAAGCGCAGCAAAAAATGCTGTGTCATTGACGATAGTTTGATAACGATTAAATAGCGGCTGGTGCTGTCCCACACGTGTGCCATAAGCTGATAGTGTGGGTAGCAGTTCATGATGGACATGACGAATGTCGTCATTGCTCATGACGCTATTCAGGTGCGATAAAATGCCCCAACTGCGATCCAATGCCAGATTAATATGATCAAAAGTCATAATATCAGCCAGCGCTTGCTCAGCACTGATATTAGCAGCGCTATCATGGTTGTCAGTATCTGCACTCATCTCATCTAAAAATGTATTGGCTGCATCGATGGCACTGATGACATGGCTTTGTAATGTACTTGGCGAAACGTTGTCAAAATCGACAAGGCGTAAATCTGCAGGAAGGGTTTTCATAAAAGTATCCGATATCTGATCGTAGTGAATGAATTATTATTGAGTAAACGTAGCTTTATATAAGAGATTGGCTTGCCGTGACATTTAGAACATCATTAGCTTTGTGTTATTTTTATTTTTTGCTGTCTTATCGATAAGCTATATAAAAGATGGGTTCGTTTGACGAAAATACAACCTAATCATTAACTATAAAGAAAGTGAAGCGAGAAGATAGTGAATATTAAACGGGTTTAAAGTCGTTCCGTCAGGCTTTTAGAACAATACAGAGTGTTCTACTTACAAAGCGCTATCATTTGCTTGCAAATTAACCCTACAGCGAGTGAGGTTTGACTGCTAGCATCAAGGCAATGGAATAAAAAGATTAAGCACTATTTATAGCAAAAACTATGAATCAGTTAATTAATAGTAAAAATCACAATGTTAAAAGTAAATGATAATAAAACAAGGAGCAATAAATGAAAGCGACTCTCAAAAGTTTACGTGAAACCAAAGCCAATCCTGCGGTTAGTATCTTTGTTAAGACTCATCGCGAGCATCCTGCTAATGATCAAGATCCCATTGCCCTGAAGAACCAATTAAAAGTGGCTGAAGAACGCTTAACCAACGAATACGATAAGCGCACAGCGACTACCATACTCGATAAGATTCATGATAAAACCAAAGAGCTAAATCACAACTTAAATCTTGATACCTTGGCTATTTTTGCCAGTACTGAGGATGTACAAGTGATCCGTATGCCGATTGACACCACGGAGCGTGTGGTGATTTCACATCGTTTTGCGACTCGAGATTTGGTGCGTGATATGGCAAGTGCGGTGCATTATTACACCTTGGTGCTCACTCGTGATAATGCCCGCTTGATTGAAGCGTCTAATGATCGCGTAGTGAGAGAGTTCGATAAGGACGACGACCTGCAAAAAAATATGGATAATATCCCATTTCCTATTGAAAACAATGGTCTATATACGACAGGCGATGGTGGATCGGATCGCTCGTCTAATAATGAAAGCAGCTATCTAAAAGAGTTTTTTAACCAAGTGGATAAAAGTGTACAAGAGCTGTGGGGTGAGCACAAAATGCCTTTGGTTGTCGTTGGCGATGCTAAAAATATCGGCTACTATAAAGAAGTTTGTGATCGTCCAGACAACATCATTGCCACAGTGTCAAATGCGACCAATTTAGAAGATGGTAGTGCTCAGCATATTATCAATAGCGTGCAAGAGGCGGTGGAAGGCTATCGTACATCACTGCATCAAGCTGCCATGGGTGAGATTGATAAAGCACGCGGTGCCAATATGTTGCAAACAGATCTACAAGAAGTCTACCGCAGTGCCTTCCAAGGTGCAGGCGAGACGCTTTATGTCCGTCGTGGTTATATACAATCGGCCAAAATTGATGAAAAGGCACAGACTTTGAGTCTTGCAGATGATGCGGCTTCAGAAGGCGTTACTGATGATGCCATTGGCGAAATCATTGAGCATGTCATTCATAATGGTGGCGAAGCAGTATTTATGCCACAAGATATTATGGGTGAAGATCAACCAATTGCATTGGTGACACGCTATTAATTGCTAGATAGTGCTTATTGATGACAATCCTTTGCGAATTCGCCATTGATAGAAGATAGGTATAATATGGGAGCATTGGTTCGATAAGAATCAATGCTCTTTTTACATTGATGATATATTAAGCCTTTATCTAAAACTTATACTTGATTGCCTTAGGTTATTAAATGATGCGAAATAACATACCAAATACTCTTATGCAATTTAGCGTCACAGCAATGATAGCCTTTAGCTCCAGTTTCAGTATGGCAGAGACAGATGTGAATAATATATCTGTGAGCCATCTATCATGGGGTCAATTGCCGCCTTCTATTCAAAACTATTATCAAATAGACTCTAAAAAAAATAAAATGAGGCTAAAGACCAAAGATATTGTTGCTATTCGTTCTTGGATTGGCACAGTAGGAGAACAGTATTTGGTTCAATTACAGCGTTTCAATTCAACCAATAGCCCTGACGAGCCAGCAGGAGAGGTCTTCACGCATTTATATGTTATAGATGAACAAGAGGCTTTACGAGTATGGCAAATATATGATTATGTACCCTGCGATGGGTTAGATGTAATCGCAGAATTCGCTAAAAACACCGCCGTAGTGACTGATATTAATAATAACGGTGTTGTCGAAGTGAGTGTGCCTTATTATCTCGGTTGTCGTGGTGACGTAAGTTATGATGAGATGAAAGTAATCATGTACGAAGGGCAGCAAAAATTTGCTGTACGTGGTAACTCTGCAATTTGTAACGCCAAGACAGACCAGCCAGTTGATGCTACTGGTTATTACGGTGGTGACTACAAGATTGATGAAAAATTACTACAGCAATCAGCGCTATCAGCTTCTCAAAAATCAGTATTTAGGCGTCACTTGCAATCAGTGTGGCGAGATAACCAATGTTCCATTTATTTTAAGTATGATGACTAATTCTATGACTACCACAACCTCTTTTGTGCTAACCAGCTATAACATTCATAAAGGCATGTCGCCGATGAATCGCCAAGTTAAAATACAAGGTATCGCCCAAGCGCTCGATATTATTGGCTCCGATGTACTGTGTCTCCAAGAAGTGCAAGGTCAGAATCTTAAGCGCAATATGCAGTACAACGAATATCCTGATCAATCGCAACATGAATGGTTTGGTGAGTATTTACAGCTGCAAAATAGCTATGGTAAAAACTCAGAGTATGAAAACGGTCATCATGGCAATGCGGTATTGAGCCGTTTTCCATTGGATCCTAAGCATAACGTCAATATCACCGTTAATAAGCTTGAGCAGCGTGGCGTCTTGCACTGCGAAGTACAACCAGTTGGATGGGATGTACCAGTGGTTGTACTGTGTGCACACCTAAATTTGTTTGAGCGTGATCGTATCAAGCAATATGAAGCCATTGCCAACTATGTTCGTAATGAGATTGCACCTGATCAACCACTGATTTTGGCAGGAGATTTTAATGATTGGAAAAAAATGTCTTGTGATAAACTTGCTACTAGCTTGGGTATGACCGAAGCTTTCAAGCATTGTCATGGCAAACTGCTGCCAACTTTCCCAGCCAAGCTTCCTGTGCTGAGCTTAGATCGTATTTATGTGCGTAATCTAAGAGTGAAAAATGCCTGGGTGCATACGGGCAAACCATGGTCGACACTGTCTGATCATTTGCCGCTCAGTGCGGAATTGGCACATTTATAAATGATTATTAGATAAGCTTAAGTTATTCACTAAAAATAAAATTGAATGCAAAAATAAAGCAATAGATACCTATAAGGATATATAACGATGTCTACTCTTTCTCATAATCCGCTACCAACGACCCAACATGCCGTACTCATACGTGAGTTTGGCGAACCTGAAGTGATGAGCTATCAAGAAGATGTGGCCATTCCTGTGTTAACAGATAACCAGGTATTGGTCAAAATTGCTTACGCGGCTATCAATCCTGTCGATTACAAAACGCGTCAAGGCAAAGGCTGGGGCGCTGATGCCATTCAAAAAGACAAGTTTGATAAAAATGAGCCTGCAATTTTGGGCTTTGATATGTCAGGCACTGTGGTCGATAGTCGTAGTGAGCAGTTTACTATCGGTACACAGGTCGCTGCCCTGACTTTTCATGGTGGCTGTTATGCAGAGTATGTAGCAGTCGATGCTGACATGCTGGCAAAAGTACCGAATTCTGTCACGTTAGAGCAAGCAGGTGCGCTGCCTTGTATTGGACAGACGGCGATACAGTTTGTAGAGTTTGCAGATATTCAAGATGGTGAGCATGTGGTGATAAACGCGCCAGCAGGCGGCGTGGGTCACTTGTTGATTCAGCTGCTCATGGATAAAGTGGCTAAAAACAATATCAAGGTGACTGTTATTTGCTCACCAGAGAAATATGCCAAGCTTGATGAAATAATAGATACCAATCAGCTTACAGGTTGGATTGATTATACCAAAGATGTTGAATTCCCTGAGTTACAGGCAGATGTGCTACTGGATTTGGTCGGTAATGAAGCAGGCGTGCGAGCGCTTAGCGTGCTCAAATCTGGTGGTCGCGTCAATGTGTTACCAACGATTTGGGTGGATAAACTCAAAGAGGCGGGTAGCCAGAAACAGTTAAAGGTAGCGGGTTATAAGGCGCAGCGTAGTGGTGAAGATATGGCGCGAGTTTTACAGCTCGTTGCAGATGGTAAGCTAACGCTACGTATTCAGCAAACCTATCCATTGTCTGAAGTGGTCGCGGCTCATCATGAGCTGCAAAAAGGTGCTGCTTTTGGCAAGATTGTTTTAAAAGTGAGTTAGAGTATGTGCTTAATCTGAAGGAAAACAACTAAGTGGGCTAAAACTGGGTAAATCTTTCTAGACTGCATCAAATAGCTGGTTAATATCCCGATATCAATCAGCTATTTTCCTTGTTTGGCTACCGTTTATCTCATTTTTATCACCATTTTCAAAACGAGGACGCGCTCTAGCTTATATTAAGTTACATTAATTTAATGCGGTAGCACTTTTCGAAACGTGAGGCTGATTCGCCCTGATGTGACAGTTTTAGTTTTTGTAATGGTATGCATCCAAAAATCCTGCGTATCGCCATGCATAACGATAAGCTGACCGGACTCAAGATATAGCTCAACTTTGACGAGCTTGTTCTTTTGTCTAATAGTTTTATGCTTAAAAACAAATTTTCGCCTAGCACCGAGCGATAAAGAAGCAATAATCGGCTGCGCGCCCAGCTCTTTTTCATCGTCGGCATGATAGCCCATACCATCCTCACCAGAGGGATAGTAATTAAGCAAGCAAGAATTAAAATCAACGTTGATGCCACTGCTTGATAACTGCTGCTCAATATGTCGTTTTACGTGCAACATCTGCTTTGTCCATGGAATGGCTCGACGCGTCTGTCCAGAGTAATAATAACTGACATCGTGGTCACCCATCCAGACGATTTGGCGAGTGGTAACATGCGTTTTACCAAACAACGTCACGATGTCAGACTGCCAAGGTAGCTCGGTTAGTAAATTATTATACAGGGCGTTAGCATCATTGATAACTACCCCTAAGTCATTGACCTGACCATCGTAAGGCAACAGATTGTCAGTCGGTGTAGGCGCAAAAAGGTCAGTCATCACTTAGACGGCTCAGCTTATTTATGACTATGATAATGCTCATTGATAACTTGAGCACATAATTCAGGTGCTTCCATCGGCAGTAGATGACCGTAATCTAACAAAGATATCATGCTGTCATCAGGGACGAATTTTTGCCATTGTTGTCGCACTTTATGGTTGATAAACAACGTCGGCTTACCAGTGATAAGTGTATAAGGACAGCTCAATTGCTTGAGGGCGGTATCGATATGTGGCGCGCCGAAATAGTTGGCGAGCTCCTGCTCAGGCGCAAATATCAGCGTGTAACTGCCATTGATATCTTTGGATAAACTTTGCTCTGCAAATACCCGCAAATGCGCATCACTCATTCGTCTATAAGCACGTTGAGCGCGTAAGTTCTCATAATAATCATCGATGCTTGCCCAAATAGATTGTTTGGTGAGGGTGCTTTTAAACGGTTCGCGACTGAGCAGAAGCTTACGCGGCAATAGATTATAGAGTCTGGCTTGTGGTTTGGTAAACGTCACAGGCTCTATTAAATATAGCTGTGAAAACAGATCTGGGCGCTGGGCTGCAGCGATGGCAGTGGCAGTGGCTCCTTGCGAATGACCAATACCAACGATGGGTTTGTCTTGCGTTTTTTCTAAAAATTCAATAAGTATCTCAGCATCCTGCTCGCGCGTAAGACGACGGCGCTGCGGCTTGTCATACCAATAGCCACGAAGCGCAAGCGAGCTGATTTTGAAGTCAGTTGCCAGCGCACTTAATAAGGGACTATAAGTACCAACGGTAAAACTATTGCCACCATAAAAGTGTGCTGGCACGCGAGAGGCAGTACTTGACTGTATCGATGGCGTAAGCTGACTAAGATTATAGTAGCGCGCTTGTTTTCCACTAATATTAATATTTTTTGCAAATGCTTTCATAATGTACACACCTCCTTGTGTCTGATTTTCAATGAAAATTAATGATTGTACTTAGCTGTCTTCGCCTAAAAATCCGCCACTTTGACGGTGCCACAAGCGAGCATAAACACCGTGTAGATTTAATAATTCATCATGGCTGCCTTGTTCGATAATTTGACCTTTATCCATGACCACCAATCGATCAAGTGCGGCAATGGTGGAGAGACGATGGGCAATCGCAATGACTGTTTTACCTGTCATGATGTCATTCAGGCTTTCGGTAATGGCAAATTCAATCTCAGAGTCAAGGGCGCTGGTCGCTTCGTCCAATAGTAAGATGGGCGCATTTTTTAGCATAACACGTGAGATGGCGATACGCTGACGTTGACCGCCAGAGAGTTTGACGCCGCGCTCACCGACTTGGGTATCAAGCCCTGTATTGCCCTTATCATCATATAAATCTTTGATAAAGTCCCATGCTTGCGCTTGTTTGGCAGCCGTAATAATTTCTTCATCGGTTGCATCAGGACGACCGTAAGCGATATTTTCACGTACTGTCCGATGTAGCAAAGACGTATCTTGCGTCACCATACCTATCTGCTGGCGCAAAGACTCTTGGGTGACTTCATCAATTGCTTGTCCATCGATAAGGATTTTACCGCTATCAACATCAAAGAAGCGTAACAATAAATTAACCAAGGTAGATTTACCGGCACCTGAGCGCCCAACCAAGCCTATCTTTTCGCCGGGTTTAATGTCTAAATAAAAGTTATCAAGTAGTTTAGTCTTTGTAGTAGGCGTTGCTGATGTTTTCACTGTATCTAAGCTATCGCCTTCGACCGCATCGCTATCATTCTCATAACTGAAATCAACATGATCAAAAACGATACGACCTTCGGTGACTTTCAAAGCGGGTGCATTGGGCTTATCAATGATTTTTTGCGGCGCTGATAAGGTACGCATGCCATCTTGTACGGTTCCGATACTTTCAAATAGGCTGGCAGTTTGCCACATGATCCAACGAGTCAAACCGTTTAAACGTAGTGCCATGGCTGTCGCGGCAGCAATCGCACCGACACCGACCGCGCCTTGTTGCCATAAATATAAGCCAATAGCCGCAGTGCTACTAACCAAAATCACACTGATTAGATGGGTTGATACTTCTAAATAACTGACCCAGCGCATCTGTGCATGGACGGTACCTAAAAATTGCCCCATGGCATTTTTGGCATAACTCAGCTCACGGCGTGAATGGCTAAACAGCTTGACGGTCATGATATTGGCGTAAGCATCGGTAATGCGGCCAGTCATTAAAGCACGGGCATCGGCTTGCACAATGGCAGTTTGTTTGAGCTTAGGGATAAAGTACCAAATGGTCAGCGCAACCAAGACTAGCCAAACAATGAACGGGATTAATAATAGGCTGTCCAGATTAAATAAAATGACACCTGACGTAATAAAATAAACGGTGACATACATAAACATGTCGGTGACGGTCATGACTGTATCGCGTACGGCCAGTGCGGTTTGCATTACTTTGGCTGAGATACGTCCAGAGAATTCATCTTGATAAAACTGCATCGATTGCCCAAGCATCCGCTGGTGAAAGCGCCAGCGCATTTGCATAGGAAAGACGCCTTGCAAGGTCTGAAAATGGATGAATGATGACAATGCAATCCATAGCGGACTCATGATCATGACGGCTAGCATGAGCAGTAGCATATCGCCTTTTTCTAACCACAGATTCTGCGGTGTATAGACGCCTAGCCAGTCAACGATATTCCCAATCCAAGCAAATAGCATCGCTTCATAGATGCCAATGCCCGCAGACAAAATCATAAATATCAATAGCCAGCCACGTAAACCGTTGGTACACGCCCACAAGAACTTTAGCATGCCATCACGGGGTGAAGGTAGCGGCATAGGGGTTTCAGGAAAGGCAGGGAGGCGAGTTTCAAAAAATCGAAATAGAGCATTCATAGGCAGTCATAAAACATCAATAGCAGTACGCCAAAATCAACGACATTACTCGTTATTTTGAATCTTTACTTTTGTTATTAGGATTGAGTACTATTTTAGCAAACTTCCCAATCAGACCTGCATGCTAATTGTAAATTGAAGGCTAAAGAGCTACTTATTACCAGTCGAATAAAAGCCAATAAATAGATTGCTGTGTAAGAAATACTTTGTTACATTCTATGGCTTTATCCCAATTGGCAGTTCGCGCTTTGTCTTCAGTATATGAATGACGAGCGAATAATACCCCCGTAAAGTGGCAGTTTAACAAGGTAATAGCTCATGATATATTTGACGATAGCGGTACTTTGTAGTGTCGCCGTTTCAGTATTGCTAAAAGTGTTACGACAGAAAAATATGGACATACGCCAAACCATTGTCGCAGGCTATCCAGTGGCTTTTTTACTGACTTGGTTTTTGCTAAAACCGGACGTCAGTGGACTCGGTACGCTTGGCAGTGCATGGGGCATTATTATCGTGCTTGGTATCCTGCTTCCCGCCGTGTTTATTGTCCTTGGAAGGGCGATTGAATCTGTAGGAATAGTAGCAACCGATGCGGCTCAGCGGCTATCGTTGATTATTCCTATCGTCGCGGCTTTTTTATTGTTTGGTGAAGTACTGACCAGCACGCGAATATTTGGACTGTTATTAGGCTTTCTAGCACTCGGAGCGTTGATTTATCGTCCACAGCAGGGTCAGATTAGCAGACAAGCGAAGCATACACCGCTTTGGCTATTTGGCGTCTGGGCAGGCTATGGCATTATTGATATCTTGTTCAAGCAAGTTGCCAAGCAGGGCACTGCTTTTCCTCTTACATTATTTGTCAGTTTTGGTTTAGCAGGATTATTGCTGTTTATTTATTTGCTGATTACGCGGGTGCGCTGGCAGGGGAATGCGCTCGCAGCAGGATTGTTATTAGGTGCGCTCAATATGGGCAATATTTATGCTTATGTACGTGCGCATCAATTATTGTCCGAGTCGCCTAGCATCGTCTTTACCGGTATGAATGTCGGTGTCATTGCAGTGGCAACCTTGATAGGGGTCGGTGTGTTTAAAGAGTCGCTTAACCGTATTAATGTATTGGGTTTATTATTAGCCATTTGCTGTGTGGCAGTGCTATTTTTGGCATAGGATTTCGTCTGCATTTATGACTATATTTATTATTTTATAAAAGCGTTAACTTATCAGATATAGGCACAAAGAGCGTCCTATGATAAGGTTGTCTACAAACAGTAAGGCTGATATAAGCCAATAAAAAGCGATTTACTTTGTGACACTTGAACTCAACCAATAACAATAGGACGCACTCTCAATGGAATATCAAAACCAATATAACAAACAGCTACAACGTATTAAAAATAGTTCGGGATTTATCGCTGCCCTCGACCAGAGTGGCGGCAGCACGCCAAAAGCGTTAGAGAATTATGGTGTCACAGGCGATGATTATGACAACGATGAAGCCATGTTCGACCAAGTGCATGAGATGCGTGCGCGTATCATGACTTGCGAGGCTTTTGATAATGAGCGTGTGCTTGGGGCGATTTTGTTCGAAGATACTATGGAACGTGAGGTCAATGGCAAACCGACGGCCAATTATCTATGGGAAGAGAAAAATATTGTGCCATTTTTAAAAGTGGATAAGGGTTTGGCTGAGCAAATGAATGGCGTCCAAGTGATGCGTCCGATGCCAAACTTAGATTTGCTACTCGATAAAGCCAAAAACTATCCAGTATTTGGCACCAAAATGCGCTCAGTAATTTATGAGCCGAATGTCGATGGCATTGAGCTGGTTGTGCAACAGCAATTCGATGTGGCAAAACAGATACTCTCAAAAGGTCTGATGCCAATCGTAGAGCCTGAAGTCGATATCAACAGTAGAAAAAAACATGAATGTGAAGTCATACTCAAGACCAGCATTTTGCACAATCTGGATCGTTTGACTGACGACCAGCAAGTGATGCTAAAACTGACCTTGCCACAAGAAGCGGGTTTTTACCAAGAGCTAATCGATCATCCAAAAGTGCTAAAAGTTGTGGCGTTATCGGGCGGCTACAGCCGTGGCGATGCTTGTGCTAAGCTCAAGCAAAACCCAGGTATGATTGCTAGCTTTTCACGTGCCTTTACCGAAGGGTTGAGCAAACAGCAAAGTGATGATGAGTTTGCTGACACCATCAATACTTCTATCAAAGAAATCTATGAGGCGTCGAAAGTTTAAAGCATTAAACCTTTATAATTGATTTTGAATCCCAGCTAACTTTAGGTTTGCTGGGATTTTTTTAATGGCATTCACAGTAGATATTTATTAAACTTGTGTTTGTTTTTATGGTTTCTGGAGAGGTTGTGTTTCGCTTTATTACTTTAGGATTGTTTTTATTAAGTTGGAGTGTTTCTAGTCAATCTATGGAGCCTGTAGGCTATTCAGGTACTTGGGCAAGCGCTGCTTATTTTAATAATGCCATCGATGTTATATCAGAGACAGTTAATATCGATATTATAGATGATGCTAATAATGCTGGTTATACAGTGAGCTATAAGCTGTATAACAATCGTGAAGGGCTTCAATTCCCATTGGTTTTTGAAGTATTCGATGAATTTGGACAAAGTAATGAGTTCGAAATTACTGTTGATGGTCAATCGGTGCCTGTTGTAACGGTTACTGAAGATAATAACGGGCTTGAGACCTCTGACTTCTATATACCAGCCAATACTGGTTTAGAGCAATTCAGAGCAGATTCAAAGTATATCAACCTGGATTTGTCGTCAGGGTTGCATACTATTACAGCTACTTATGACGTCCAGCCGCATTATTATGGCAGTGATTGGACTGGGATAAGCACTTACTCTTATTCGTTAGTGCCGATGAAGGAGAGCGTCAGTGATGATAAGCAGTTTAAAGGGTCATTTATTAAGCTAAATTTCAATGGTAGTTTAGACTATATCAGTATGGGTATCGATGGCACGAAGAATACTTTACCTTCTAATAACCAATGGCATTTCAAAGATAATCTAACAAAAGAGATTGATTTTATTATTCAAGCACCTCTGAATCCTGTGGCAAAAGTTTTGACGGCTGTTTCGCCATTCATAACTATAAGTTTCGCGCTATTTGTATTGGGTGGACTGCATTTACGTATGATGAAACGTAGACAGCAAGCCCAGCCCGAAACCCTTTGGACAGTCATGCTCGTGGGTGGTTTTCTAGTGCCTCTGCTTAGCCTGATAATTTATTACCTCTATCTACTGATGACAGATATGATCATTGGTCAAGGCGCAACAGGAGAGAGTCGTGGTTTGTTCTTTATATGGGTTTTGCCGTTAGGTTATATAGTAATAACACCTATTTATTTGATAATTAGTTTTGTGGCTTTTATGATGGTTAAACAGACGGTTACTAAAACAGTAAAGTAATTATAGTTGAAGGCTGTAAATAGCTTTGTGATTCGCGAACAGCTAGCTGACGAGCCATTTGAGAGAATATTAATGCGTAGGATCATTTTAGGATTGCTTTTATTAAGCCACAGTATGTTTAGCTATGCCAATATGGCGTCTCCCATTATCGACGGTACTAATGCCAGTACGGCATATTCAAGCAAAGATATCGATATATTGTCTGAAAACATAGATATCAATATTGCTGAAGGTTTTAATCAAGCTGACTATGATGTCACTTATGAAATTTATAGCGCTAAAGAAGGCGATCGAATACCTTTGGTTTTTGAGGTGTTCGATAACATAGATAATGATGCAGACAAAAGCTTTATAGTCGAAGTCGATGGGCAAGCGGTACCAGTACTTATCAATTATGATTATGAAAGTCATTCAAAATCATTGCCTGCTTATCATGATCCAGAAACGGATATGGCTGTGCCGTTCAATAATGACGCTAAATACTTTGAGATAAACTTAAGCGAAGGCAATCATGTCATTAATGTTAAATATTCTGCCTATCCTACAGTAAACCGTAGTGATTGGACCAATCAATATATCTATAGCTATTCATTAAAACCTGCCAAAACTTGGAAAAGCTTTGGTGACCTGACCGTTAATCTAAAGATTGCTGATGATTCGAAATACTTGAAGACTAATCTTGGCGAACCTTTAAGTGGGATGATAAAAGCAGATTCGAAGTGGGTCTTTGATCATCTGCCTCAAGATGTTCTTGAGATATCTTATCAACCACAACCAATGCCTCTAGCACAGTGGTTAATTAATTTAGACTCATTAATACTTCTGTTGTTTTTAATATGTTTGTTAGGGGGTGCTCACTATGGACTTATGTATTGGAGCCGGAAGAAAAGTCTTAAAATAGCATGGATGGTCACATGGTTAGGGATTCTGATAGTTCCATTTATCGTATTGATGATAGTTTTCTATAAGATTTATCTTATAGATTGGTTACTGGGCGAGCATGCCAGCAGGTATCATGGTTATACTATTTTTATTATTATCTTTGGCTATCCACTGACTTTGCTTGTTTATTTAATCATTATGAAAATGTGCGACTCTTACTTCAAACGAGTTTTTCCACGAGACTCAAAAATAAACGTAAAAAAAGCTTAAACCTAGCAACTAGATTTAAGCTTAAGTATTAAACATTGAACAATCAAATTTCTCTATACAATTGACTCCCTGCCGCCTTATACTTTTGTGTCATTTCACTCATTTCTTGTTGAATACCCACTGCTCTCATAGCGTCTGCGCCCAAAGTAGCTGACTCCTTCGTATCCAACCCCTTGGCATAATCTCGCACGTTTTGAGTGATCTTCATTGAGCAGAATTTCGGTCCACACATAGAGCAAAAGTGCGCCGTCTTATGCGCGTCTTTAGGCAAGGTTTCATCATGGAACTCACGGGCGGTATCTGGGTCGAGCGCCAGATTGAACTGATCGTCCCAGCGGAATTCAAAACGGGCTTTAGATAACGCATTATCGCGAGCTTGTGCGCCCGGATGTCCTTTGGCAAGGTCGGCGGCATGAGCAGCGATTTTATAGGTGATGATACCGTCTTTAACATCTTTTTTATTAGGCAGACCTAAATGCTCTTTTGGGGTCACATAGCAGAGCATAGCAGTACCAAACCAGCCAATCATCGCCGCACCAATCGCACTGGTAATATGGTCGTAACCGGGTGCGATATCGGTGGTTAAGGGTCCTAAAGTATAAAAAGGCGCGTCGGCACAAACCTCTAACTGCAAGTCCATATTTTCTTTAATACGGTTCATTGCTACGTGACCGGGACCTTCAATCATGACCTGTACGTCATGCTTCCATGCCACTTGGGTCAGCTCGCCAAGGGTACGTAGTTCACCAAATTGTGCTTCATCATTGGCATCTTGCAAGCAACCCGGACGCAAGCCATCGCCTAAACTAAATGCCACATCATACTGCTTCATAATCTCGCAGATATCTTCAAAATGGGTATATAAAAAGCTCTCTTTATTATGAAACATGCACCACTGGGCCATGATGGAGCCGCCACGCGAGACGATACCGGTCAAGCGTCCAGCAGTTAGCGGCACATAGCGTAAAAGTACACCAGCGTGAATGGTGAAGTAATCGACGCCTTGTTCAGCTTGCTCAATCAGCGTATCACGAAAGATTTCCCACGTTAAATCTTCTGCCACGCCATCGACTTTTTCAAGTGCTTGATAAATAGGGACGGTACCAATCGGTACGGGCGAGTTTCTGATCAGCCATTCGCGGGTTTCATGAATATGATTACCGGTGGATAAATCCATGATGTTATCCGCGCCCCAACGCGTGGCCCACGTCATTTTAGACACCTCTTCATCGATAGAAGAACCTAACGCCGAGTTACCGATATTGGCGTTAATCTTGACCAGAAAATTGCGCCCGATAATCATCGGTTCAGATTCTGGGTGGTTGATGTTGTTTGGGATAATTGCGCGACCTGTAGCTACTTCACTCCGCACAAACTCAGGAGTGATAACCGTCGGCGTATTAGCACCAAAGTTTTCACCGTCATGTTGACGCATATCGGTCAGCTCATGCTGTTTTTGCGTTTCGCGAATGGCGATGTATTCCATCTCAGGGGTAATGATGCCGCGACGAGCATAATGCATTTGCGTGACGTTGCCAGCTTTGCCATCGACATCTTTGGCGCGGCGTGGTTTGTCGATATGAGCAAATCGTAGATTGGCAGTACTGATATCGCGGGCGCGTGCCATTCCGTAAGCGCTAGACAGTCCGCTTAATTGCTCGGTATCACCGCGCTCAGCAATCCAGCCTTCACGAAGCTTTGGTAAGCCTTTGGTCAAATCAATCTCGACGTTGGGGTCGGTATACATGCCAGAGGTGTCATACACATAAAAGGGTGGGTTCTGTTCCCATTCGTTCTCAGAAACGCCTTGCACAGGGGTAGGGTCAAGGGTGATTTCACGCATGGGTACTTGAATATCAGGACGTGAGCCTTCGATATAGACTTTACGGGAGGCGGGGAGTATGCGGTGTAAATCGCGAGCGTCTTCTTCGAAACGAGCATCACTAGCACTGCGGTGAGCAGGGGTCTTTAACGCGTCTGTCTTAGAAGGTTTTTGAGAAGGAGAAGTGGCTAATAAAGTTGTCATATGCTGTCCTAGCGTGTTGGTTTTTGAATAAAAGCAACACCGCCAGTAGCTGCGGGGGTGGCATCTGTGATCTAGACAAATTCAGTTCATGAGCATCAGCCTACGACCAAAAAACATAGTCGCGGATGATGCTCATCAAACGTTGGACGCAGCTTTATATCAGTCTTCACTACTTAATAGTACATCACGCACATTAAGACAGTAATGAGGATAAAAAAGGCATTTCTGCACGTCCTTTGCCATAAATAACAAAGTGCTTAAGACTTCCCTGCGTCGGTACTAACCGCATCAGGTTCGGCGGGTGATCTCTCAGCGAATGTATAAAGGCGACTACTTTAATAAAGCAAGCTTAAAAATGAGTCGATAATACACCGCACCCCGAGTCTGTCAGTGTTGTAAATCAACTTAATACTAACAAAGTTCTGCAATGAGGGCTAATGATATTTAGATGAAAATATCAGGCTTTGAGTTTGAGGTTCGATGTTTTTATGAGAACGACTCTAGAGTACCAGTGATTGAAATCACTTGATATTACTGAGCTGTAGATAGCTTATCTAAATATTATGTAAAGCGAATGAAAGATTCTGGAGGTTGTCATTAAACTGTCATAAAAATTTGGCAAGATAGCACGCATGTCACAAACAATGCTTTTTTGTATCGTTGTTAAACTTTAGGAGTCCTACATGCGTTATTCGTTATTAGCAGTGGCCGTTAGTTGTACATTAGTGCTTACGGCATGTAATAAATCGACTGAAACGACAGAGCCAGCTGCGGATAGCAGTAGCGCTGTCACCACCACGGAAGCAACCACTCAGACAACCTCTGCTTCTACAACAGGTTTTAAATCTGCTGAGAATATCGCAATGAACATCACGGGCGCAGGTGCATCATTTCCGCAGCCTATCTATGCTAAATGGTCTTACGACTACAACGCTGCTACCGGTGGTCAAGTCAATTACCAGTCGATTGGCTCTTCTGGTGGTATCAAACAAATCGAATCAAAGACAGTCGATTTTGGGGCGTCTGACGCGCCGATGACGCCTGAAGAGCTAGACGCAGCAGGCTTGATTCAGTTTCCGACGGTTATCGGCGGTGTTGTACCTATCGTCAACATCGATGGTGTTGAGCCGGGCGCGTTGAAATTAGACGGTGCAATGTTGGCAGACATCTATTTGGGTAAGATTAGCAACTGGAATGACCCTGCTATCAAAGCCATGAACCCAGATTTGACTTTGCCTGATGCCGCTATTACGACAGTATTCCGCTCAGACGGTTCTGGCACAACGTTTAACTTTACGGATTATCTAGCCAAAGTCTCACCAGACTGGAAAGACACAGTTGGTGTTGATAAAACAGTCAAATGGCCAACGTCTGCGACTGGCGCAGGTGGTAAAGGTAACGAAGGCGTATCAAGCTATGTAAATCGTATGAAAAACTCTATCGGCTACGTTGAGTATGCTTATGCCAAGCAAAACAACATGTCACATACTGCATTGAAAAACGCTGCTGGCAACGTCGTTCAGCCATCTGCTGAGACATTTGCTGCGGCAGGTGATATCGACTGGTCACAGCAAGCGGGCTTTTATAAAGTCATCACCAACTCTGAGACTGAGCAAGCATGGCCGATCGCTGCTGCGACCTTTATCTTGGTACATAAGCAACCAGAGAATCCTCAGCAAGTGGCTGGCGTGTTGAACTTCTTTGATTGGGCTTATACCCAAGGTGATGACGATGCCATGGCACTCGATTACGTACCATTCTCTGATGCAGCGGTTGCCTTATTCAAGGAAAAATGGAACGAGGTAAAAGGCAGTGATGGACAGCCTGTTTATAAGCCTGCTCAGTAACCTGTTTCTGCTAATCATGAGTCAATAATTTTCTAATTATCCTCTCGAATAACTATTCTCCGGTAGTTATTTGAGAGGTTTTATCACAGCAAATTTGATGACAAGTTTGTTGTGATAAAACCGAATGAATGCTTCTACTATTTTGACTTGATCCTATTTAATGCTGAGACACTTATGAATGATTTAAGGTCCCAACTGGCTAAACAAAAGCGCTATGACTTATTGTTTGTGAATGCTACTAAGGCTTTTGCCATACTGGTACTCTTATCGTTGGGCGGCATTTTAGTCTCCTTGATCATCGGAGCGTGGCCGAGCATTCAAACATTTGGTCTTGGATTTTATACCAGTAATAATTGGGATACGGTCGCCAATGAGTACGGGGCGCTAGCACCTATCTATGGTACGTTGGTGACATCCTTTATCGCCATTCTGATAGCTGTACCAATCAGTTTTGGCATTGCCATATTTTTGACCGAAATGTGTCCTACTTTTCTAAAAAAACCGCTCGGTATCGCCATTGAGTTATTGGCTGGTATCCCCTCTATCATTTACGGTATGTGGGGTTTGTTTGTCTTTGCGCCTTTCTTCGGTGATCACATTCAGCCATGGTTCATTGAACACGTCGGTCCACTACCCATCATTGGTAAGCTATTTACGGGTGCACCAATGGGACTGGGTATGTTTACCGCCTCGCTGGTACTGGCCATCATGATTATTCCATTTATCGCCGCCACCATGCGCGATGTTTTTTCGGTCGTGCCAGACCTGCTTAAAGAATCAGCATATGGTATGGGCGCGACGACTTGGGAAGTCATGTTCAAGATCATTTTGCCGTATACCAAAGCTGGTGTGGTTGGTGGCGTAATCTTAGGACTGGGTCGGGCATTGGGTGAGACGATGGCAGTGACTTTCTTGATTGGTAATGCCTTTAACATCAGTCCGAGTCTGTTTACCTCAGGTGTGACTATTACCTCAGCATTGGCTAACGAGTTTGCCGAAGCGTCGAGTGAGCTACATTTGGCTTCCTTACTACATCTTGGCTTAATCTTGTTTGTCATTACCTTCATTGTGCTATCGCTTGCTAAGCTGATGCTCATGAGTATGGATAAAAAAGCAGGTAATCGCTAGTCGTTAGATTGCCTCAGTTTCATTGAGTCAGTTCGATGAAATCAATCAGTTAAGTGTCGATGGTTATTGGTATTGATAAAAATATGGGAAACACATTTTATGCCTTCTAACAATGCTACCAACGCGATCAATGCACCGTCACCGCTGAACACTGGCTTTGAAGGGCGTTATAACAGAAGCTTATATAACAAGCGCCGTTTGACCAACAAGTTAGGTCTAGGCTTTGCCATGTCGGCGATGGTTTTTGGACTATTTTGGTTGTTTTGGATATTGTTGACGTTATTTGTTGAAGGCTTTCAAGGTATTGTGCAGCTGCCTATTTTTACTGCTGATACACCGCCACCGATGAGTGCGGGCGGGCTGCGTAACGCCATTGTCGGTTCAGTAATGCTTGCGTTTTCAGGATTGTTCATCGGTGCCCCTATTGGTCTTATGACCGGTATTTATTTATCTGAGTTCGCTCAAGGCAGTATGCTTGGCAAGGTAACGCGTTTCTTAAATGATATTTTGCTATCCGCACCCTCGATTGTGATTGGTCTCTTTATTTATGCATTGATGGTGAAAGGTCAAAGTTTCTCTGGTTGGGCAGGCGCGTTAGCATTGGCATTAATCGTTATTCCTGTGGTCGTGCGTACCACTGAGAATATGCTCAATCTAGTGCCTAATAGTATTCGTGAAGCAGCTTACGCACTTGGCACACCCAAGTGGAAAATGGTGACTCAAGTAACGATTAAGGCGGCTAGAGCAGGACTGACCACTGGGGTGTTACTGGCATTTGCTCGAATCACTGGTGAGACAGCACCGTTGCTATTTACGGCGCTTAACAACCAATATTTCAGTACCGATATGAGCCAGCCTATTGCTAACTTACCCAATACCATCTACCAGTTTGCGATGAGTCCTTATGATAACTGGCATACCTTAGCGTGGGCGGCAGCGTTGCTGATCACGACCTCTGTCTTGGTACTCAATATTTTGGCAAGGTTTATCGGTAGTAGAGGTCAGGCTAAATAAAGGCTGATGGTAAATTAAGGCTTGTCCTAGATTACCTCGAGCATTTACTTCCATTTATATTCATTAAGCTGGGTTGGAACATATTATGAATGACGTCATGAGCAAAATCCGTACAAAAAAGCCTGTCGATAAATTCAATGCGGCAGATAAATTTAATCCAACAACAGACAGTTTATTAAACAGACCGATGTCGACGGCAGCACAAATGGAGCAGCCAGATATTGCCAGCCTAACCAAACAAACGCTTCATGATATTCCCAAAAACATGCCTGCAGCAAAAATGCAAATTCGGGATCTGAATTTTTATTATGGTGACTTTCAGGCGCTAAAAAATATCAATATCGATATTCCTGATAAAAAAGTCACTGCTTTCATTGGCCCTTCAGGTTGCGGCAAGTCGACGCTATTACGTACCTTTAATCGGATGTATGACTTATATCCGGGTATGCGGGCAGAAGGCAATATTAATCTTGATGGCAACAATATCTTGGGCAAAGACGTCGATGTCAATTTGCTACGCGCCCAAGTCGGTATGGTCTTTCAGAAACCTACCCCATTCCCGATGTCAATCTATGACAATGTCGCTTTTGGGGTGAGACTGTATGAAAAACTTAGTAAAGCTGAGCTGGACAATCGCGTAGAGTGGGCGCTAAAAAAATCTGCATTGTGGCCAGAGGTGAAAGACAAGCTCAAAGCGTCAGGGCTTTCGTTATCAGGCGGACAGCAGCAACGCTTGTGTATTGCGCGTAGCGTCGCGACCAAGCCTGAAGTATTGCTGCTTGATGAGCCAACGTCTGCGTTAGATCCTATCTCGACAGGTGCTATCGAAGATTTGATTGAAGACTTAAAACAGGATTACACCATTGCCATCGTTACGCATAACATGCAACAGGCCGCGCGGGTGTCTGACTATACCGTTTATATGTACTTAGGCGATATGATTGAGATGGGCGAGACCGACCAGATATTTACCAAGCCTGCCCAAACCGCGACGGAAGATTATATTACGGGTCGTTATGGCTAACATCGCGGTCTGAGCAAGGACGACGTGCTCGATACGTTCAATAAGATATCGTGAGCCAATCTGTTCGACTCAACAGCCACACCGCGCTACCAAAATATGGATTTTAGGGAATACCTCTTATGCAAAGCGATAAGCATATCTCCAAAAGTTTTGACCAAGATCTTGATGAAGCTATCCGTTTATTTTTATACATGGGCGATAGTGCGGCCAACCAAGTGGCGAAAGCGATCCACGCGCTTATCGATAAAAATGAGACACTGGCGCAAGAGGTGATTGATATGGACTTTGATATCAATCGAATGGAAGTCGAGTTGGATGAGCATATCTTGCTATTGGTCGCCAAACGTCAGCCTGCCGCCAGCGATTTACGCTTGGTCATGTCTATCAGTAAAGGCGTGGTTGATTTAGAACGCATCGGTGATGAAGCCGTCAAAATCGCTCAGATGACCAAAAAAATTGCAGCACAAGGTAAGCTGTCGTATGGCTATGCAGAAGTTCAACACCTAAGCAATCAAGTGCGTCTCATGCTACACAATGCACTAGAGGCATTTAGCCAATCAAATGCTGAGCAAGCGTTTGAGGTCATGCGTAACGATAGCATGGTCAATGATGAGTATCAGTCAGCCATCCGTGCTTTGATGACCTATATTATGGAAGATTCACGGCACGTCTCAAAAGTCATCAATATTATGTGGGTATTGCGCGCGCTTGAGCGGGTAGGCGATCATGCACAAAATATTGCAGAACTGGTAATTAACTATATTAGTGGGCAAGATGTGCGTCATTCCGACTATGCGCTGGTCGAAAAAGCGGTGCAAGAAGCCAATGACCGTATGGCGGCGCGCCAAGTCAGCACCCTGTCTGCCACTAAACCTGCCGTCAAGTCAGCCACGGATTTTGTAGACTCAAACGGTGATGAGGGCTGAAAACAACAGTTCATCGTTAATTTTACATCCAAAAAAACGCGCTATATTAAATAGCGCGTTTTTTATTTTATGGCAATAATAAAAATAACTAGCTCTCTGGCGTCCAACCTTGTGCACGCTCATAATCTTCATTATCTAAAAATTTATCCCGTTGTTCGGTGAGGAATTTTTTGGCAGCAGGATCTAACATGCTTAGATGGTTTTCGTTAATCAGCATCGTTTGCTGTTCAAGCCATTCTTTCCATGCTTTTTCAGAGACCGTTTCTTGTAGCTCCTGACCTTTTTTATTAGGAAAAGGGGGGTGCGGCATTTTGGGCAATTCTTGCTGATATTTACGGCAAAATACCGTATTGGCTTGCGGATTAAAAGTCTCAGTCATGAGGCGTTCCTTATTATGGTTTAGTTATTATAAAATATGTTATTGAATCACTCATGAGAATAGTTATACCAAACCCAAAAAGTAAGGTTAGCTGTGTCAAACTCGCTTAGCCTACAAGGCGTAGTACTTTCACTCGTTTTCCTTGCTACTCTAATTTCTGTGAATGGTATTAGTTAGCACTTATTCAGCATAAGTGACTTAAATATTATTAGCTGAATTTACTTTACCTCATCATGGTATCAAAAACACCCGCAGCAGGGGCGGGTGTTTTTATGGTAAAAGCTGTCAGGTCAACAATGCGCTTTTACGCAAATACCTCTAAACGGCTACGACCGCGAGCAACGGCTTGCTTAACTTGATTTGGTGCTGTACCACCTAAGTGGTCACGGGCTGCTAATGAGCCTTCTAAAGTTAGATATTCAAAGACATCATCACCGATTGCGTCGCTAAACTGCTGTAGCTGCGCCAATGATAAATCACTTAAATCAACGCCCTCGGCAATACCCAAAGCAACCGCATTACCCACCACTTCATGGGCATCACGGAATGCAACACCTTGGCGTACCAGATAATCTGCAAGATCAGTCGCAGTCGCATAGCCTTTCATCGTAGCGGCGCGCATGTTTTCTTTATTTGGAGTGATATTCGGTAGCATATCAGCAAAAGCCAATAAACAGCCGGTAAGCGTATCGACGCAATCAAACAGCGGCTCTTTGTCTTCTTGGTTGTCTTTGTTATAAGCCAGTGGCTGACTCTTCATTAGACTTAATAGTGTCATTAACTGCCCAAAGACACGTGCTGCTTTACCGCGAACCAACTCTGGCACATCAGGATTTTTCTTTTGCGGCATGATAGAGGAGCCAGTACAAAAGCGATCAGGGATTTGTACAAAGTTAAACTGCGCTGACATCCATAGGATAATCTCTTCGCTCATCCGTGACATATGCATCATCAAGATAGAAGCGGCTGAGGTGAACTCAATCGCAAAATCACGGTCTGATACGGCATCCAGCGAGTTTTGGCAAATACCTTCAAAACCTAACAGCTCAGCAGTAATGGTACGATCGATTGGGAATGTCGTGCCAGCAAGCGCAGCACTACCAAGTGGCATCTGATTGATACGGCGGCGCGCATCGACCAGACGTTCGGTATCGCGATATAACATCTCAAACCACGCCATGACGTGATGACCAAAGCTCACTGGCTGCGCCGTTTGTAAATGCGTAAAGCCAGGCATAATAGTGTCAGTATGCTGCTCAGCCAAATCAAGCAAACCACTTTGCAAGCGTACTAATAAGGCAATGATATTATCAGTCTCTTCGCGTAGCCAAAGACGAATATCGGTGGCAACCTGATCGTTACGGCTACGACCCGTATGCAGTTTTTTACCAACAGCGCCGATGATGTCAGTCAAGCGCGACTCAACATTCATGTGCACGTCTTCTAGCGCGATTGACCAGTTAAACTCGCCAGCCTCAATCTCGCGCAGTACCTGATGCAGACCATCAATAATGGTGGCTACTTCGTCAGCGGTCAAAATGTCACATTCTTTAAGCATGGTCGCGTGGGCGATTGAGCCTTGAATATCGTGACGCGCAAAGCGTTGGTCAAAGCCAACAGAGGCGGTGAAGGCAGCGACAAAGCTGTCCGTCGCTTCACTGAAGCGTCCGCCCCACATCTGCTGACCTTGGCTGTTTGAAGGACTGCTTACAGGGTTGTTTTGTGCAGCGTTATTTGTTATCGGAGCATCTGTGCTAGAATCAGAGACAGATGGGTTTACATTTGATTCGGGACTACTAGGTTTTGAAGAATTGGCGTTCATATCGGTACAAGACAAGTCAGCAGAATAAGAGCTCAAGTATAGCAAAGGATGAGGTTGCCTTACTAGCGGAGCGCTTAGAGTTTTTTATTCCCAAGCTCATGGAAGTCATGAAGCCTTGGCAGTGGTTCATTTATATCTTTTTTTGGTCACTATTTGTCACGGTAATAAATCGCTATGATATTGCCACGTGGTCAGATTTTTTGATTCAGTTGTTTAGCAGAGTCCTGCAAAACACCTTGAGTATTATTCCTTCCTTATACCTCATTGATTATTTGCGCCCCATTTTTAAGGGCATGAGCATACCTAAAGCCAGCATGTATGTGCTTGCCTTACTCATGGTGGCATCTACCATATCCATGATTTTAGTCATGCTGGTAATGATTAATGTTGGTTGGTTTGAATATGATCGTCAAACTTTTATTCTAAATATATTGTTTGATGCGGTGATTAGTGGTGGCTTTACCTTAGTGTTCTTACTGTATTTTTTACGCCGTTATCGTGAGACAAATGCGCTCAAACAATCGTTTGAGCAGAAATTGAGTGCACAAAATGATGTGATCAAAGCACGAATCGCTCCGCATTTTTTCTTTAATACCATTAATACCCTTGTGTCACTGATAGAGTCCAATCCAGCAAGAGCTTCCGCTTTATTACAGCACGTTTCTGCCTTATTCCGTGCCAGTTTCAATGGGGCACGAGAGATTAGCTTTGAAGAAGAAATTGCTCTTTGTGAGCACTATCTAGCGATTGAGTCTAGCCGCTTAGCGGATAAGCTTGAAGTGAGTTGGCAATTGCCTGACGAAGATGTCATGTATGACATGGTGATTACCGCCTTGACCTTACAGAGCGTGCTAGAAAAAATGCTGCTGAATGTGGTGGAGATGACCACTGAAACCATTTATATCAATATTAGAGTCACTTGGCAGCAGCATCGGGTTGCGATTACGATTGGTGTCGAGCTGCCGAAAAAAACCATGATTATTAACCATGATTTGCGTCAGCACATGAACTTTTATATTCAAGCGGACCGTTTACGGGCTTATTTCGGCCAAAGTGCGGATATTAAAAGTAGCGTTACCAGTAGTCAAATTATTACTGTTATCGACTATCCGCTGCAAGATGTTAGTTTATGACCGTTTTTTTTGGGCTTAATTTTGTATTTTATTTTTCAAGAAATAGGTATGGCATAGTTATTGCACCATCTTTATAGCTAATGGGTTGTTTTACTTTATATTTAGCCATGATTCCCCATAAAAATTATTATCGATAAATGCATCGCAATAAAACTCAATGCACAAGGCTCTCAACGTCAATATAGCCAGTTATTGTTTTATGAAATAATTAAAGGTTTTTATGCTAAGTGATTGGTAATGAGTGCTAATATGTTGGTAAGGCCATTGAAAAAAATACTAAGTTTATCCTGAGATTGGAGTTTGCATGCGTATCGTAGTTTGTGATGATGAGCCACTAGCACGTGAGCGTTTGGTTAGAATTGTACAGGAGTCAGGTCATCAAGTCGTTGCTCAAGCAACCACGGGTGCAGAAGCCATTATCGCTGTCAAAACTCAGCAGCCAGACATCATATTATTAGATATTCGTATGCCTGAGATGGATGGGGTGCGCTGTGCTCAAGAGCTTGCCAAACTTGAGCATCCGCCAGCTATTATATTTGTCACCGCTTATGATCATTATGCCATTGCCGCGCTAAAAGCCAATGCGATTGGTTATTTATTAAAGCCTGCCAATAAAGATGAGTTACTAGAAGCACTAGATAAAGCGAAAAATTTAAACGCGGCGCAGTTAAATGAGATTCGTAAACTCGAAGACCCAACAGCGCGTCCAGTACGTGAGCATATCGCTGCTCGTACCCACCGAGGCGTTGAGCTCATCAAGCTCAAAGATATCTATTATTTTACCGCCGATCAAAAGTACGTCAAAGTCCGTCACAAAGATGGCATTGTCCTGATTGATGAGACGCTAAAAGAGCTTGAACAAGAATTTGAGGATCGGCTGTTTCGGGTGCACCGTAATGCCATCATCAACCTTAGCTTTTTGGACTTTTTAGAAACGTTGGATGCAGGACAATATCAAATACGCTTTAAAGGCATTGATGAGACACTTGCGGTTAGCCGTCGTCACTTACCTGCATTACGTGACAAGATTCAAAGCATGTAAACTGCTGTTTCCATTGTGAAATGACAGCAAAATAACCGTGAAATAATCATCCCATATCATCAAACCCTTATTTATGCTTAAATAGGGGTATTTTTTTGCGTCAGCATTGACTATATATGGTTTATATCGCCCATTTTTTGTGGAAAATTTGCAGTATTGTCTAATACTGACCTGCATAGTACTGACGTAAACAGTATCGAATTTATTGAGGCCCTTTATGAGCAATCCGCAGCAAACTGCTTTGACTACCTTGAATATCGCCACGCGTCAGAGCCCTTTAGCATTATGGCAAGCTGAGCATATCCGTGCTCGTCTACTAGATTTGTATCCTGAATTGACGATTAACTTGCTAAAAATTGTCACTAAGGGTGACAAGATTTTGGACACACCTTTGGCTAAAATTGGTGGTAAAGGTTTGTTTGTTAAAGAGCTTGAGCAAGCACTATATGACAAACAAGCGGACATCGCGGTACATTCATTAAAAGACGTACCGATGCAGCTTCCTGAAGGCTTGATGCTGGGCGTCTATTGCAAACGCGCCTCACCGACTGATGCTTTTGTGTCCAATACTTATAATAGTATTGATGAGTTGCCGCAAGGGGCAGTCGTTGGCACGTCAAGTTTGCGTCGTCAGTGTCAGCTTAAAGCCTATCGCCCAGACCTACAAATCAAAACCTTACGCGGTAACGTTGGTACACGTTTGGGCAAGCTGGATGCTGGCGAGTATGATGCGATTATTTTAGCGACCAGTGGTTTGCAGCGTATCGAGCTGGATGAGCGCATACGCGGCGAGCTTGATATCAATGCTTGCCTGCCTGCGGTTGGTCAAGGCGCCTTAGCGATCGAATGCCGTGAAGGTGATGATGAGGTATTAAAATTACTGGCACCACTGAATGATGATAAAGCTCGTATCCGCCTCATTGCTGAGCGCGCGCTGAACCGTCACTTAGAGGGTGGCTGCCAAGTGCCCATTGCTGCTTATGCCGTGTTACAAATGGCGGATGAGACGAGCAGCAACAATGATGATAACGGTGACAATGGCAATAACGACAACGGCAATGTGTTATGGCTACGTGGCCGCGTCGGTCAAGCGGATGGCAGCGAGCTGCTAAAAGCAGAGAAACGCGTCACGTTGATTGGCACACAAGCCGAGCAAGAAGTACAGGCTAATCAGCTTGGTATTGATGTTGCCAATATACTGCTTGCCGATGGCGCGGGTGATATCTTATCTGCGATTTATCATCCTGAATAGCATACCAGTATTTTGATTATCTTAGTCATAGCCCCAGTATTATTGATGCTAGGGCTATCGTTAAGCCAATTCTATCAGTCTTTTGTCATGGTACGTCTATGTCATCAACATTAAATCACGCCCAGCTTATTGCTAACAGTCAATCAAATAATGAGTCATCACTCACGCAAGTAGTCATTAATACTCGCCCAGTGGAGCGTGCCGCTGCATTGACGGATCATCTACAAGCAGCAGGGCTGACGGTGGTAGAGATACCGATGTTGACGTTACAACCGCGCCCAACGACTGAGCAAGACATGACGCTGATGCGGCATTGGCTAGCAGGCGATTATAAAGCGCTTGTGATTGTTAGCCCAACGGCGGCCGCTTCAGGACTGGCTGTTTGGCAAGCGCTTGAAGATGAGCGTCAAGCTCAAAACCATGACAATGACAATGACAATAATGAGCGAAAAAACATAGCAATTAATGCTCTGCAAGCGCCGAGCCACTTGATTGCCGTGGGTGAAGCGACTGCGTCGGTATTAAACAATGCCAAAATCGAGGCGTCGAATTATCAAGTGCTTCAGCCTCACATTGCCAATAACGAAGGTATGCTAGCGATGCCTGAAATTGAACGTTTACAAGCAGGTGACAAGTTGCTCGTGTGGCGCGGATTGGGTGGTAGGCGACTATTGGTCGATACGTTGCTGGCACGCGGTGTGCATATCGATAGTATTGCTTGGTATGAGCGCATAATGCCAGTCGAGGCGATGGCTCAATATGAGCAGTGGCTAAAAGAATTTTTAACCGATAATTTAACGCATAATATGATGCAAGATGCGTTGGCAGCGCATCAACCAAAGCCAATCGTTGTGATCAGTAGCGGTACAGCCTTTGAGCATTGGGAAAGTATCGTTCGGGCTGTGGCAGAAAAGGCATTAAAGCAAGAAACAGCCAGAGAAACCCCCGCTATTTTGCCCTATAAATTGTCAGACTTTTCTTATGTGGTGTTGGGTGAGCGTTTAGCCAATATGGTCGCTGAGCAGCAATTAAGTTATTGGCGTGTGGAAGATTTGGCGCCAGAAACCATTCTTGCTGCTATCCATGCTAAAGCCTGTTGAATGTATAAATGTACCAACCGATGACCTGTCCTTATCTATTATGTTTCACTTTTTATTTATTCGCTTTAAACCTGTTTTAGCCAAAATAACGGTGCTGCCTTATGTCAATCAATTCTGAATCGTTATCTCAGGAACCTTCTGCTACTCAGCAGCGCCGACAAGCAAATGTGTTTTTGTTGCGCCTGCAGTGGTTGGTTATCTTGTTGCTTATCGCCGCTCTATTGTGGCTCTACATCAGCCAGCAGCGCTTCCAGCATAGTGTTAATGAGCGTTTGCAAAGCAACGAGCAAGTCGTCAGCCGTCTGAATGAGATGGATGACCGTCTATTTGCGATGAGTCAGCAGACGCTGCCAGAGCCTCGATCTGCCGCCAGTAGCCAAGCGCAAAACCAGTTAGATTTATTGCGTATTCAGATACAAGCCGCTGATAGATTGTTGGCAGACAATAACGACAGTGCAGCGATTGATTTGTTGCGTGGTCTACACTGGCAGCTTTCGCAAAGCAGCAATGAGATTGCTCCAGCGCTAACGGTTGTGATCAAACAAAGCTTGATGAAAGACATCGAACGTTTGCAGGCAAGCAGCACTCAGCCCAGTCCTTGGCAGCTACAAAACCTCGCCATCCAAAATATTCAAGAGTTTTTGCACAGCTATGAGCGTGTGAGTAGCGAGGCGACACCGCACAATAGCGCTGATAATAATATGAGCCTCTCGCGCAAACAACTGACCATTCACGAAGTGATTATGACCTTAAATCTGGCCAGTCAAGCCAGTAATATGCGCGAACAAGAGCAGCTGATTGGTTATCTGCGTCAAGCACGAAATCAACTACAAACCTTGGTGCCTAAGTCTGCTATTCCGCAACAGTCAGCGCCAAAGGCAGCCATGACTAATACTGAAAACGCCTCTAGTGATGCGTCCGTAGGCAAAAAACAAATCTCTACCGATAAGAATCTACCAACCAGATCCTCTCCGACAAATATCGGAGAAGTCATAGATTGGTTAGATAAATTGATTGCCAATGCACCGAAACCAATGCCATTGTTGACCACCCAGATTTTGGATAAATCTCAGCGTTAGTGGTTCAGTGGATGTTGATTGATAGATTTATAAAAATAAGAGAAGTGACGTTATGGACAGTTTGAATCAAGCAGCACATGTAGCCTCCAATATCGCAGATAATCATCCTGACGAATTGTCTCATTACCCCATTATTCATCACCAGCCCATTCACTGGGGCGAGATGGATGCGTTTAACCATTTAAATAACGTGATTTATTACCGTTACGCTGAATCAGCACGAATTGGCTATTTGCAGGCGCTAGGTATGTTTGATGGCAGTATGGTGACGGTATTGGCACAATCAAGTTGCCAGTATTTACGCCCAGTGACTTATCCTGATACTTTGCTATTAGGAGTGCGCTGTCAGCGTTTAGGGAATACGAGTATCGTGATGGAATATAGCTACTATAGCACCGCGCAAGCAGCCATCGTCGCGACGGCTGAGGCAGTCGTGGTACGGCTCGATAGTGAGGGAAAGCGTAAGTTAGCTTGGACAGAGGAAGAGCGCGCTCGGCTATTGGCATTAGAAGCAAAAGTTGGTCATATACCGAAGCTTTAGCACTGAATATTAAATAAATGAAAAAAAGGGCACGCTAACGTTACGTTAGCGTACCCTTTTGCTATTTGACTGATATCGAATCAGCCAGCCAGTCAGCCAGTCAAATATTAATCTTGCTTTGGCGCATGTACGAAATCGATGACGTTCAAGTCAAAGCCTGATAATGCGTAAAACTTCATGGGTGATGATAATAAACGCATATCACGAACGCCTAAATGACGCAAAATCTGTGCACCAACACCAATGCTGCGATACGGCTGCTGAGTAATGGTCGATTGCGATTCATTGTCTGCCGCTTTGTCTAACGCATCTCCTAAATCTATTGGCTGGTTGCTACCAATCCAAACTAATACGCCGCGATCTGAGTTGCTTATTTCCTCCAGCGCTGAGCGTACGCTCCAGCCGCTACGACCCGTCATATCATTTTTGGCAGCAAACAAGTCGCGTAGTGGGTGAAAACCATGGACACGGACAGTGCTGACGCCTTCGCTCACATCGCCTTTTACCAAAGCCAAATGCGTTTCATCAGCGCCAAATTCGCGGAAGCGATGTAGCGTAAAGGTGCCGTATTCCGTTTCAAAAGGACGCGACTCAATTTCTTCTACCGTTTGCTCGTTCGCGATGCGGTAGTTGATGAGGTCAGCAATTGTACCCATCTTGATGCCATGCTCTTCGGCAAATATCTCAAGGTCATCACGGCGCGCCATCGTACCATCAGCATTAATGATTTCGACAATCACTGCTGCGGGCTCAAGCCCTGCTAGGCGTGCTAAATCACAACCAGCTTCTGTATGCCCAGCGCGGTGCAAGACGCCACCATTTTGAGCCATGATTGGGAAGATATGTCCAGGCTGGACGATGTCTTCAGGTTTTGCCGAAGAAGAAACCGCGGCTTGAATCGTACGAGCGCGATCAGCAGCAGAGATACCCGTTGTAACGCCTTCAGCGGCTTCGATAGAAACCGTAAAGTTGGTGCTAAATTTTGCTTCGTTACGATCAGACATCAGCGGCAATGCCAACTGTTGGCAGCGTGCTTGTGACAAGGTCAAGCAGACCAAACCACGTGCATGAGTAATCATAAAGTTAATATCTTCAGGGCGCACATGGGTCGCTGCCATGATGATATCACCTTCATTTTCACGGTCTTCATCATCCATTAAGATGACCATCTTGCCAGCACGAATGTCTTCGATAATCTCAGGAATCGTATTTAAACTCATAGTAAGTCTCAATATTTTATTATTTATAGATAGGTGTGATGTGGAATATAAAGCATTATCTGTCTATTGTAACAGTAGATGCTACAGAGCGCTGTTGCGGTTAGGCAAAGTGCATCGGATCAAATTGATCCACCGTAGACATTATGGAATCATTGCTTATATATCAATATGAGGACATTTTAACGCTTTTCAGCCCACTGTGCTGCTTCATCTCGAAACTATATGGGCCAGACTGTCAAATATAGTGATAAGTATTACTAATGGTCACGACGATTCATGTATTCAATGGTGTATTAAGCAAAGGGCTAATCGACCATGCGAGCCATCAGTCATTACTGGCTGCTTGGCTTTTTAGCCAATCCATAAACTGTTTACTGTGTTGCTCGCGTTGGTTGTCGGCAAATTCATAAAAGCTGCTACCAACTAAATTGTCTGGCAAATAGCTTTGCGGATAATAGTGATTGGGATAATCGTGTGGATAGGCGTAACCTTGACCATAGCCTTGATTGCGCATCAGTTTAGTCACGCCATTACGTAGGTGTAGCGGCACAGGAGAGGCATCTTTTTCTGCTAACGCCATCGCAGCGTTGATGGCTTTATAAGTGCTGTTACTTTTAGCACTGGTCGCCAAATAAACCACTACTTGCCCCAAGATAATACGCGCTTCTGGCATACCAATTGACTGCACACTACGTAATGCTGCATCGGCAAGGAGTAAAGCATTAGGGTTGGCATTACCAATATCTTCACTGGCCAAGATGACCAAACGCCGCGCGATAAAATCAGCAGGCTCACCGCCAACTAACATCCGCGCCATCCAATAAAGCGCAGCATCAGGGTCTGAGCCACGTACGGACTTTATCATCGCCGAGATAATATCGTAATGCTGCTCGCCATCTTTGTCATAGCGTACCAGCGCGGTCTGAGCGACACGGGCGACCAATTCATCGTTAATGACGAGCGGTGATTGCTTAGTGTCCGCCGTTTGAATAGCCAGCTCTAATAAATTTAGCGCCTTTCTAGCATCGCCATGCGCCAGTTGGCTGATAGTGTCCTTTGCTTGTAAATCAACCGTCAAATTATTCAGCACTGAATCTTCTGAAATTGCCCTTTGCAATACCGCACTGATTTGCTCAGGCGTCAGTGGCTCTAAACGATACACTTGGCAACGTGATAGCAGGGCATTATTGACACTAAAGGAGGGGTTTTCAGTTGTCGCACCAATCAAGGTAATATCACCAGATTCGACCGCGCCCAGTAAGGCATCCTGCTGAGCCTTGTTAAAGCGGTGTATCTCATCGATAAAAACCACTGGCGACTCAAATGCTAATGAGTCCTTATTGTCTAATACTTCTCGCAGCTGTTTGACCCCAGTATTCAAGGCAGACAAGGCATGAAAAGGTCTGCCAACAGCATCAGCCAACAGCATGGCAATAGTCGTTTTACCGATGCCAGCTTCACCATGCAAAATAATCGATGGCAGATGCCCTTGTTCGACCAAACGCCGCAAGGGCGCACCTGCTGCCAGTAGATGTTCTTGACCAATGATTGCATCAAGTGTCGTTGGGCGCATACGCTGGGCAAGGGGTGTATCGGCATGAAAATTAGGCGGCATAGAAATCTCTATTATCAATTTAAACAGCTATCAATTAGTTCATAACGACAGTGATTAATGGGTTTTTATTGCTGCATCTAAATGACTACATCCTAGATTACATTCATCATTGCTATGGAAAAAGACCATATCTGTCTGTTTGGCATGATTTTCGCACTAATGAATATTAGACATGAGTAGTAAAAGTAGGCTAATTTATAAAGATGCTATTTGGTATGTGTCTTGGTATGTGGCATACACAATAGGCTAACGCAGATTTACGTTAATAAAAGTCAATCAAGTGTACAGCTTATGTCCCAAATACTTTGATTTTTATGCTTTTATCCCTATTAACGGTTCAACAGCATTGATAGATCGCAGATATCACGCGCGATTTACGACCTATCATTTGTGATCATCCATTCATTAGGCATAAGGTATTACCGTCATGATGTCTCCGCCGATATTGCAGCGCTTGTTCGCTCGCTATTTATATCGCAGTGCCAAGCAGCAATCACGTTTGCTTACTACAGGTGAGATAGCGCTGGCGCGTTCAGTATTTGGCGACAGTATCAATCTCGATGAGGTTCAGCTCAAGACTGCTTGGTGGGTGTTGAAACATTATGCCGTTAGTCCTAATGGCAATATTTATTTTAACCCAGCAGATTGGATAATAGATTTTAGCGATGCTTCATTGAGTAAAAAAAGCTGGTTGATACATGAATTAACCCATGTATGGCAATTACAGCAAGGCTTAAAAGTGGTGCGCGGTGCACTTATTGATCGCCGTTATGATTATGTGCTCAAGACAGGAAAATCCTTCTTTCACTACGGTATCGAACAGCAGGCGCGTATGGTTCAGGATTATTTTATTCGTCGTCAGCGTGGACAAGACTGTCAAGCATTAGAAGCTTGTATTCCATTTTTAATCGTGAAGTCTGACGACAATATGAAGTGATATCCATTGGCAATGGATTGCCATGACGACTTTGGTTTTTATTATTTTGCCTTAACAAGGACACGTACCCTTATGTTTAAATTTTTGCTAAAAAAGCCTAATTATAAAATGAATAAAGGTGTGGTTGATGATTCTATCAATCAAAAAAACCCCCTTTTACAGCACTCGTCAACCTTGCTTGCGGCAACACTCAGCGGCGTATTGCTGTTAAGTGGCTGTCAGCAGCAAGCAGAGACTCAACCTGCGCCAGAAGACAGTCAGAGCGTTGAAAAAACGAGCACTGAAGACAGTCAGCCTATGCGCCCAAGTGATTCTGCTGCTGCCCGTATAAAGCAGTTTCAGCCCATATATGTCGCGCAAGCACAAAGGCTACAGCGTCGTTTACAAGCAGAGTATGAATCCCTACAAGCCGCTGATAGCTCAGATAGTGAGGATTCATTGCTGCTAAATGATGATACAGCTGCTAGCGATACTAATATTGATAACGTGATGGAGAATAACAACGACACAGCTGATAGCAGCTCACTATCTGCTGACACTACAGATGATGAAGTAGATATCTCCGCTGAGGCTGATATCAATACCAGTACGGAAGTTGGCGAGCGTGATTTAACGGTGTTAAAGCGCATTAGCCTTGAGCCGCGTAAGCCTGTCATGCTAACAGAAGATCAAATCATCGAAAGCTACCAGCAAGCGATGGAAGCGCTTTATCAGCCTGTGACGACGCCTCTTAGCGCAGAAGATGTTGATACGTTAATTAATATCGCAACGTTAGTACCGCAATTATTTGAGCATGCAGAAATTGCCGGTAGGCTCAGTGCCAAGAGCCCAGCATTAGCGCGTTTGATTATTCAGCATCAGGTTTGGGAGCAGATAGAAGCTCAGCAAGTGATTGATATGCAGCAGATGAAACTGAATCAACAAAAAGAGTTTGAGATGCTTATGACTAAGTTCAATGACACCATTAAAGGTTATGATGAGCAAATTGCCAAATATGAGCAGACACTAAAAGAATTCCAGTAGCCGCAATTCTGTCACTCAACCAGTTATTCATTCAGTAATGGATAGGGTTTCTATAAAATGTAATGTGGCTAACCGTATCAAATGAGACAGTAAGAACTATAAAACATGAGCCATAAAAAAAGAACCATAAAAAATCCCGCACGATGGCGGGATTTTTTATAGTTCTAAAAACTAAAATATAAGTGACTATTTACGGTCTTCAACTTTAACGAAGTCGCGATGCGTTTCACCCGTGTATAACTGACGTGGACGACCGATTTTGAACGGTGTGCTGTGCATCTCTAACCAATGGCTGATCCAACCAGAAGTACGAGCCAATGAGAAAATAACGGTAAACATTGACGTCGGGATACCGATGGCTTTAAGGATAATGCCCGAGTAAAAATCAACGTTTGGATACAAGTTACGCTCAACGAAGAACGGGTCTTCTAAAGCGATTTTCTCAAGTGCCATGGCAAGCTCAAGCTTAGGATCATTGATGCCCAATGCGCCTAACACTTCGTCACAAGTTTCTTTCATTACTTGTGCGCGTGGATCAAAGTTTTTATAAACGCGATGACCAAAGCCCATGAGCTTCACTTCACGGCTCTTCACTTTTTCCATGAATTCAGGCACATTTTCAACTGAACCGATCTCATCTAACATCTCAAGCACGGCTTCGTTCGCGCCGCCATGTGATGGTCCCCAAAGGGCGGCGATACCAGCAGCGATACACGCATAAGGGTTAGCGCCAGTAGAACCAGCTAGACGTACAGTAGACGTTGACGCGTTTTGCTCGTGGTCAGCATGCAAAGTAAAGATTTTGTCCATGGCGCGAGTGATGACGTCATTGGTTTTATAATCAACATCAGCAGGCGTGGCAAACATCATGTATAAGAAGTTTTCAGCATAGCTAAAGTCATTGCGTGGGTACATGAACGGTTCGCCTTGCGAGTATTTATAACTCATCGCAGCAAGCGTTGGCATTTTAGCGATTAGACGGATAGCCGTGATTTCACGATGCTCTTCGTTACTGACGTCTAATGCTTCATGATAAAACGCGGATAAAGCACCAACGACACCAACCATAATGGCCATTGGATGTGCGTCACGGCGGAAGCCTTCAAAGAACTTGCGCAACTGATCATGAACACCCGTATGCTTACGGATTTTTTCAAAGAAATCTGCTTTTTGCTCAGCGTTCGGCAAGTCGCCATGAATCAAGGCATAAGCCACTTCTAAATATTCAGCATTGTTTGCCAATTGATCGATAGGGTAGCCGCGGTGTAGTAGCTCACCTTTACCGCCATCAATATAAGTAATCTTTGATTCAACAGGGGCGGTTACTTTAAAACCAGGGTCATAAGACCAAAATCCTGATTCTTGTAGAGCAGCAATATCTAGAACTGGACGCCCTAAAGTACCTTCGATAATAGGAAACTCGTATTCTTTACCATTGACGGTTAGTTTGGCATTAGTGTCAGCCATAAATTGCTCTCCATTGGTTTTAGCTTGTTAGAATAAAATTACGACAGACGCACACCCTCGGTCTATCGTTAGTCAAATCATAAAAATGCATTTAACTCATTTAATACGCAGGGTATATTAGCAGTAATTACTTATGATTTGAAAAGACTTTTACCATCAATAGCACCAATTGGCACGGTTTAGTCGTGTTTATTCACTGTAATTTTTGTATCAAAATATGTCTGATTGGTTATTTTGCTTAGAAAGCTTGTTTTTATGACAGTAAGTACAGCTACATTATCCGCATAATTTTTAAAGAATTTTACGATAATAATGTAGCAGGTTTGATTAATATTCGGGTTAAAAACAGACAGAGTATGCGTAGCAGACGAATTGAGTTTGGCATAAATCTCCTCAAAATTGAGTAATTTTGGCAAATACGTATGACTGCTGTCTATTTATTTGTTAACCCAGCGTTTGCCTTTTACTACTTAGGGGATAAATTTGTAATTATCGCCCAGTCATTTTATAATTGTAGGAACTTAACTGGCACTCGCTTTGTGCGAATTGATAAGTGGTCATGATGTAGTGTCGTTTTTCTATTCATACTCGGTTATGGCTGAGTAGCACAAGAGTAACGATGCACTAGCGTTTTGATAGACAATATCTGTAATCCAGGGTTTGAATGCTTTTGTTAACTGTTCTATTTTTAAGTCATTAGTAAAAGGGCTGTATTGATATCGATGACGGAGTAGCGTTGTTTTTATTGATATGACCAGTAAAAATAGACTAGTTAATCGATCTTACTCATGTTTATTTTCTTTGTTGTATAATAGACGGGTTGTTTTATAGACCTGTCGATTTGACGAGCGATATTAAACAGTTTATCAATACCTTGTACCCCACGATCCTTTCTTCATATTTAGCGCAAACTAAACGAAGTCAGCTAGCTCTTCCTTACTTTATTCGTCTCGTGTGTTGCTCAATGCTTAATCGACATCAGTGATATCAAGCGTTGATAGCAGATACAGGAGTATAACCGCAAAAAGGATGCCCGCTGTGAAAAGCAACCGACCTATTGATCTGCCTTTAAGCCAAGTGATTAGCGTTAATCGCTCACCGATTGCGATCGCCTCTATCTTGCATCGTATCTCTGGCATTATTTTATTTTTATTGATTCCTGTCATGCTGTGGTTACTACAGAACTCATTGGCTTCGGCTGAGAGCTTTGAGACCGTATTTGACAACGTACTTGTGCGCTTCTTAGCATGGATATTTGTTGCTGCGATTGCTTATCACTTTGTGATGGGTATTAAGCACTTATTCGCTGATATGGGCATGAACGAAGAGCTAAAATCTGGCCGCACTGCGTCTATGGTTAGTTTTGTGATTGCAGCGATTCTAATTGTCGCGTCATTTGTATGGGTGATGTTCTAATGATAAAAAATGATTCAGGAATCAAAAGTGCGACTGGTCTGACAGGTTCAGGCTCACGCGATTGGATTATCCAGCGTATTAGCGCTGTCGTTTTAGCCGTTTATAGTGTGGTATTGCTGGGCTTCTTTTTGACGCACGGCGATGTTACTTATCTTGAATGGTCATCATTTATGACCAGTTTACCTATGCGTCTATTTAGCTTGGTGGCGGTACTTGCTCTAGCTGGTCATGCTTGGGTTGGTATGTGGACCGTGTTCACCGACTATATCACTACTGGCAAATTGGGCTCAAGCGCAGCAGGTCTACGCTTAGTGCTACAGTCATTGATGATTATCGCTATTTTAGTGTTTCTATTTTGGGGCATCATGATTTTTTGGGGTACTGGTTTCGGTGTGGTTGCTGTTTAACGATAGCCAATCCCCTATAATCTGGATACGGTGTCAGGCTCGCTTATTCTACTATTTGTAGTTCTGGTGACTCGCCTTCCTTGTATCCATATTATATTGAACAGACTATGTATTTATCTGTAACTTGATTTATCTATAAACAATAACGGACGCGATTAGCAAATGTCAAAGTCATCCGTTAGTAGCCAAAAATAGTCATAGCCAATCATAGCGTTGGACATCATTGACTTAGCCAGTCACTTATATAATAGGTGCGCTATGGTTTAGTCAGTGAACGAACCCAATATAACGATAGATATGCAAATTAGGTGGTTAAGGGTTGTGAGCGTCATCCACTTTGATAATTGCAAATAATGGCAAGACAATAAAGTGTTTTGTTCAGCAATAGGATGATTTTGAGACAGCCTTTTTATTTACTTCTAAGCATTAATAGGCATTAGGAAAACCGTAATGGCAACTAGACAAGATAATACCATTAGTAATATTAAGACGCTAAACTACGATGCAGTCATCGTTGGTGGCGGCGGCTCAGGTATGCGCGCTTCACTACATTTGGCAGAAGCGGGCATGAAAGTTGCCGTTTTGACCAAAGTATTCCCAACCCGTTCGCACACGGTTGCGGCTCAGGGCGGTATCGGCGCAAGTTTGGGCAACATGAGCAACGATAACTGGCATTTCCACTTTTATGACACCGTTAAAGGGTCAGATTGGTTGGGTGACCAAGACGCGATTGAATACATGTGCCGTGAAGCGCCAAAGGTCGTTTATGAGCTTGAGCACATGGGCATGCCGTTTGACCGTAACGAAGACGGCACGATTTATCAGCGCCCATTCGGTGGTCATACCTCAAACTATGGCGAAAAAGCCGTACAACGTGCTTGTGCTGCGGCTGACCGTACGGGTCACGCGCTACTACATACGTTATATCAGAAGAATTTGCAGCAAGGCACTGAGTTCTTTATCGAGTGGATTGCGCTTGATTTGATCAAAGACGAAGCGGGTAATATCAACGGTGTTATCGCGCTTGAGCAAGAGACAGGTACGGTTGCCGTATTCCAGTCACCGATTACTGTCCTAGCGACAGGCGGTGCAGGTCGTATCTTTGCCGCCTCTACTAACGCTTATATCAATACTGGTGACGGTATTGGTATGGCCGTTCGTGCTGGTATTCCATTACAAGACATGGAGTTTTGGCAGTTCCACCCAACAGGTGTCCACGGTGCAGGCGTACTGTTAACTGAAGGTTGCCGCGGTGAAGGCGCTATCTTACGTAACAAAGATGGCGAAGCGTTCATGGAGCGCTATGCGCCAACCGTGAAAGATTTGGCACCACGTGATTTGGTTTCTCGTTCCATGGATCAAGAGATCAAAGAAGGTCGCGGCTGTGGTCCAAACGCTGACCATATCGTAATGGATATGACCCATTTGGGTGTAGAAACCATCATGAAGCGTTTGCCATCGGTATTTGAGATTGGTAAAAACTTCGCTAACGTTGATATCACCAAAGAGCCAATTCCCGTTATTCCAACCATTCACTATATGATGGGCGGTATTCCAACCACTATCCATGGTCAAGTCATTAAGCCTGATCTAGAAGCAGGTACGGACGAAGACGGTCTATATGCAAAAGGCAACGTGGTTAAAGGTCTTTATGCTATCGGTGAATGTGCTTGTGTCAGTGTTCACGGTGCCAACCGCTTAGGTACCAACTCTTTGCTTGATCTATTGGTATTTGGTCGTGCTGCTGGTAAACATATCGTTGATGAATTCCATCATGCCGATCATAACTATAAGCCTCTAGATCCACGCGTGCTAGATTATACGGTCGGTCGTTTAGACAAGCTGCAACAGTCGACCGAAGGCTACAATGCCCAAGACGTGGCTGACGAGATTCGTGCAACCATGCAAGCGCATGCGAGTGTGTTCCGTACGCAAGCGATGATGGACGAAGGCGTTGAGAAGATTTTAGCGCTTGGTGACAAGATTGAAAAAATCCATTTGGCCGATAAATCACAAGTATTTAACACAGCGCGCATTGAAGCATTCGAAGTGGCTAACTTGTATGAAGTGGCCAAAGCGACGATGGTATCAGCGGCAATGCGTCACGAAAGCCGCGGTGCTCATAGCGTGTCTGACTATGACCGTCCAGAAGATGATGATTACGCACCAAATGGCCGTAATGACCACGAGTGGATGAAGCATACCTTATGGTATTCTGAAGGCAATCGCATCATTTATAAGCCAGTGCGTAAAGTACCACTAACGGTTGATTATATCGAACCGAAAGTTCGCGTCTACTAATTTTAGACTGCGCAATTTAGCGATACGAACAGCGTAAACGTTTTATTTTTTATTCATTTATTAAAAGGTGACCGCCAGCTACATGCTCATGCCAGCGTGACAATATGATTAGTTGATATTTGATAATTACTGTCAATATGGGCTAATCAATAGCGCTGATATGCTGCAACCTTTGTATGCCCGCCATCACCTACGTGTGGAGTTTAGCATTATGAGCCGAGGTACTCGCACCATCGAAATCTATCGCTACGATCCTGATCTGGACGCAGCGCCGCGCATGCAAACGTATACGATTGAGTTGCTAGACTCAGATCGTATGTTGCTTGACGTGTTATTACGCCTGAAAAAGGAAGACGAAACACTGACCTTCCGTCGCTCTTGCCGTGAAGGTATTTGTGGCTCTGATGGCATGAACATCAATGGCAAAAATGGTCTAGCGTGTCTCATTAACATGAACACTCTGCCAGAAAAAGTCACGGTTCGTCCATTACCAGGTCTACCTGTTGTTCGCGATTTGGTTGTTGATATGAACCAATTCTATGAGCAATATGAGAAAGTACATCCGTACTTGATCAATGACCAGCCAGCACCGCCGACAGAGCGTTTGCAGTCACCTGAGCAACGCGAAAAGCTAAACGGTTTGTACGAATGTATTCTATGCGCATGCTGTTCAACCAGCTGCCCATCGTTCTGGTGGAACCCTGATAAATTCTTAGGTCCATCAGCACTATTGCACGCTTATCGCTTCGTGGCTGATAGCCGTGATGGTGATACGCAAGCGCGTTTGGCGCGCTTAGATGATCCATTTAGCCTATTCCGTTGCCGCGGTATCATGAACTGTGTATCAGTTTGTCCAAAAGGCTTAAACCCAACCAAAGCAATTGGTCATTTACGTAATATGCTCATTGACCAAGCAGGTTAATCGTTTATAATTGTCTGGTTTTTTTGCAGATAGCGTACGAAAAACACCACCTAATCATTAGGTGGTGTTTTTTATGAACAATATATCTGAGATTCTTTGATTGTCTTTCAGTGTCAGATAGGGCTTATAGAGAAAGTTATTCGACATGGTTAAAGGTAAGGCTTGGCTATCAATACGTTGGTTGTATGTAAGAAGGCATGATATATACGTCAGCAATCTATATAATTGGTGTTAGAAAAAAGTATTCAGCCAGAGATATTCACCACGTTAAATGTTAGAATAGCGCATTATTTTAATAATTAGTCGTTTTGACGAACTACTATCAGTCGTTAATGTTTAACTTACTGATAAATAAGTATTCAAAACAAATAATAGACTGGAATAATGCATCCAAAATGATAGTAGATATTCATTACCTAAATAGTTAGTATTGAACAAACAAACTATGGCGCGAAACGCTGTCATGCTACTCTATACAGCAACGTATGTTTGCCATAAAAGTAATGATAGCTTGGGAATAACCAGACGTTCCAGCGAGGATAGCCAAATGATAGGCCATCTGAAGGCGTCAATAATTCATCGATCGTTTATCTTTGATGAATTGGTTATGACTAACTTCAGTATATATAAATTAATGTTGTGAGACGAGTCAGATAACAAAACTGGACGTTCACAAATAATTATATTTTTAATATAGGTATTGTAATGGCACTTATTATCACTATTTAGCATCACTGTCTGTCATAAGCAAAAGCACAGATAAGCGTACTTCTTTTATAGCAATAAGTGTGGTTCATAAATCAGTACTGAACAGAATACGATTGAGTTTTTATAGCATTAAGTATTTAGATGTCTCACATACAACAGATTACACAATAATAAGCACGATTCCATTCATTTATCTATCAAATAGACGATTATTATGAATAGTATAACTAAAGAAGCCGCAAGCCTAGGACATACAGAACTGGCTGCTGACAACGCCAGCTATATAGAAGCTCTTTATGAGCAGTACCTAAACGACCCTGATAGCGTTGATACCGATTGGCAAACGTATTTTGAACAATACAAATCGTCAAACGATGCACAGCATAACGCTATTAAGGAACAGTTTTTGTTGCTTGCTCGCAACCAAACTGCTAATAAAGCCAGCACTCAAGCGCCTGCTGAAAATGCAGGCTTAGTCGACTGTGCTAACCCTAAACAAATGGGTGTACAACAGCTAATTTCAGCTTACCGTCGCCGTGGTCATCGCCGCGCCAAGCTTGATCCGTTAAATCTACATCCACGTGCAGAAGTGGAAGATTTAACCCTTGCTTATCATAATCTTTCAGAAGCAGATCTGGATACAGTATTTCCTACCAATGATTTGAACATCGGTAAAGACGAAGCGCCTTTACGTGAAATCATCGAAATTATGGAACGTGTTTACTGCCGTTACATTGGTACTGAATACATGCACGTTACCACCAGTACTGAAAAACGCTGGATGGAAAAGTATCTAGAAACTAACTTAGGTTACATCAAGTTTGATAAAGAAAAGCGCTTATCTATTCTTGAGCGCCTAACAGCAGCTGAAGGTCTAGAAAAATACTTAGCACGTAAATATACGGGCGTTAAGCGTTTCGGGCTAGAGGGCGGCGAAAGCTTTATCCCTGCTATCAATGAAATCATCCAACGTGCAGGCGGTTATGGCACTAAAGAGATGGTCATTGGTATGGCTCACCGTGGTCGCCTAAACCTACTGGTCAATATCTTAGGTAAAAACCCTGCGGACTTGTTTGACGAGTTTGATGGTAAAGTACAGCCAGAAAAAGGCTCAGGTGACGTTAAATACCATAATGGTTTTTCATCGAATGTGATGACGCCAGGCGGTGAAGCGCATTTAGCTTTGGCATTTAACCCATCACATCTTGAGATTGTTGCACCGGTATTGCAAGGCTCCGTACGTGCTCGTCAGGTGCGCCGCAACGATCAGCCGCTATTGGATAATAAAGGTGGTAATTCAGTATTGCCAATCGTTATTCATGGTGATGCTGCGTTTGCTGGTCAAGGTGTGGTTCAAGAAACGTTCCAAATGTCACAAACCCGTGCTTATACCACTGGTGGTACTGTACATATTGTGATCAATAACCAAGTCGGTTTCACGACCAGCCGTCAAGAAGACGTGCGTTCGACTGAGTACTGTACTGACGTTGCAAAAATGGTACATGCACCTATCCTACATGTGAACGGTGATGATCCTGAGTCGGTCGTATTTGCCGCGCAGTTAGCATTAGATTACCGTCATGAGTTTGATAAAGACATCATTATCGATCTGTTCTGTTATCGCCGTAATGGTCATAACGAAGCGGATGAGCCGTCAGCGACTCAGCCACTCATGTATGCAGTTATTAAGAAGCTACCAACGACTCGTACGATTTATGCACAAAAACTCATCGAAGACGGTATTTTGAATGCTGAAGAAGAAAAGCAGTATGAAGATGACTATCGTGAGTCTTTAGACCGTGGTGACTATGTTGCAAACTCATTGGTTAATGAGCCTAACGAAGAATTGTTCGTCGATTGGAAACCTTATTTAGGTCACGATTTGGTGGATGATTGGGATACCAGTGTCGACATCGAGATTCTAAAAGGGTATGGACGTCGTATGGCGGAAATGCCAGAAGGCTATAAGTTACAACGCCAAGTCCAAAAAGTGGTTGAGCAGCGCTTAGCCATGCAGACAGGTGAAGAGCCATTAAACTGGGGTGCAGCTGAAACGTTGGCATACGCATCACTAGTCGATAACGATAAAGTATTGGTACGTATTACTGGTGAAGATGTGGGTCGCGGTACTTTCTCACATCGTCATAGCGAAATCTATAATATCAATGATGGCAGTATGTATGTGCCATTGGCTCATATGAGTGATACTCAAGCCCGCTTTGCCACTTATAACTCATTGTTGTCAGAAGAAGCGGTATTAGCCTTTGAATATGGTTATGCAACGACAGTACCAAACGCCTTGATCGTCTGGGAAGCGCAGTTTGGTGACTTCGTCAACGGCGCGCAGGTGGTGATTGACCAGTTTATCTCAAGTGGTGAGACCAAGTGGCAGCGCGTTTGTGGTCTAACTATGTTATTACCACATGGTTTTGAAGGTCAAGGTCCTGAGCATTCATCTGCTCGTCTTGAGCGTTTCTTACAACTATGTGCTGAAGACAATATGCAAGTAATAACGCCAACGACACCTGCACAGATCTATCATGCGCTACGTCGTCAAGCGGTTCGCCCAATTCGTAAGCCATTGATTGTCATGTCACCGAAGAGCTTACTACGTCATAAGCTAGCCACTTCAAATCTTGAAGAGCTGGCGAATGGTAAGTTTGAAACGGTACTGCCAGAGATGGATAACCAAAATGCAGACCAAGTCACTCGTATGGTGCTTTGTGGTGGTAAAGTTTATTACGACTTGCTTGAGCAGCGCCGCGCCTTAGGTCTAGATCATGTCGCTATTGTTCGTATTGAGCAGCTCTACCCATTACCAGAGCAGCGTTTGATGGCTGAGATTGAAAAATACAGCAACTTGGCTGAGATCGTTTGGACGCAAGAAGAGCCGCTGAACCAAGGCGCTTGGTATTATTTAGCACCGCATATGTTCCGTATCGTCGTACCACACCCAACCAAGGCGAAAGTCATGGAGCCAGTGGCGCGTCCTGCGAGTGCAGCACCTGCAACAGGGTCACCGAAACTACATGCTCAGCAGCAGCAAGCGTTGATCGCTGGTGGTCTTGGTATCAGTGTCGATGAGTTGGCTAAGTAACAGATTATTGAAGATAAATGAATCAGGCGATAACAGTCAGTATGTTGTAATAAAATCTAGATAGTATTATCTAAGATCGCTATGCAAGATGGCACTGACTGCCTATCACGACTTAATAACAAATATGAATATCCCAATCTAAGGAGTATATCGATGGCTGATATCAAAGCCCCCGTTTTTCCAGAATCAGTTGCCGACGGTACTATCGTTGAGTGGCATGTCACTGAAGGTCAGCAAGTCAATCGTGATGACCTATTGGCTGAAATCGAAACTGATAAAGTCGTATTAGAAGTTGTGGCGCCTGATAACGGCGTTGTGACCAAAATCGTTAAGCAGGTTGATGATACCGTGTTGTCTGACGAGATCATTGGTCAATTCGAAGCTGGTGCAAGCGCCAGTTCAGATAGTGCTCCTGCGGTAGATCCAGATCAACCAGCCGCGCCAGTACAAGCCAAGCAAGCAGCAGATGGTGGCGAGCCTGTACAAGCAACAGATAAAAAAGACGAAGCGGATCATAAAGATCAAAGCCCAGCGGTACGTAAAGCAGCGAAAGAGTCTGGCGTTGATCCTAAAGAAGTGGAAGGTAGTGGTCGCGGCGGTCGTGTGACCAAAACCGATATGGCTAACCCAACATTGAAAGCAGACAGCAGCATCAAATCTGATAGCGGCCGTCCAGTAGCTGAATCAATGGGTGAGCGTACTGAGAAACGTGTTCCAATGACACGTCTACGTAAGACAGTCGCCAATCGTCTGCTAGCAGCTTCACAAGAAACGGCGATGCTAACGACGTTTAACGAAGTGAACATGAAACCATTAATGGACATGCGCGCTAAATATAAAGACCAGTTCGAAAAACGTCATGGCGTACGTTTAGGCTTTATGTCATTGTTCGTGAAAGCGGCAACCGAAGCACTTAAGCGCTTCCCAGCAGTAAACGCGTCACTAGACGGTGATGACATTGTTTATCATGGTTTCTACGATATCGGTGTTGCTGTATCATCTGACCGTGGTTTGGTTGTTCCAGTACTACGTGATACCGATCGCATGAGCATGGCTGATGTTGAAAGCCGTATCCGTGAGCTTGGTGGCTTGGCTCAAAAAGGTAAACTTGGTCTAGATGACATGACTGGTGGTACTTTCACTATCTCAAATGGCGGTGTATTTGGCTCATTAATGTCAACACCTATTTTGAACCCACCACAAACGGCTATCCTAGGTATGCATGCGATCAATGACCGTCCTATGGCTGTTGATGGTAAAGTTGAAATTCTACCGATGATGTATCTTGCATTGTCTTATGACCATCGTATGATTGATGGTAAAGAAGCAGTACAGTTCTTAGTAACCATCAAAGAATTGGTTGAAGATCCAGCCATGTTGCTACTAGACCTGTAAGCTTTTAAGCTTGTATTGGCAACCGCTGATACAAGCTTTTTAACTTTAGTCTAAACAGTGGTGCTCGTTGTTTATTAATAAATAAGAATGCTTCGCTGATATGGTGTATTTACCATAGAGTAGAAACGAAACATATGGACTAAAAAAATCGCTTATTTATTAACGAGACAATCCTCAGTTTAAACGATATTTACAATTAGAACGATAATTAGAAATAGGAACGTACTATGAAAGACAATTATGATTTAGTCGTCATCGGCGGCGGTCCTGGTGGTTATGAAGCCGCTATCCGTGCAGGTCAGTTAGGTATGAGCGTTGCTTGTATCGAAAAACGTGTTTATAAAGGTGAGCCAGCACTTGGCGGCACTTGCTTGAACGTTGGTTGCATCCCATCAAAAGCACTACTTGATAGCTCGCATCGTTACGAAGCGACGAAGCATGACCTTGCTGAACATGGTATCAGCACTGGTGACGTTGCTATTGATATTGAGCAAATGATTGCACGCAAAGAAGGTATCGTTAAGCAATTGACGGGCGGCGTTGCTGCACTATTGAAAGGCAATGGCGTTGACTGGCTACAAGGCTGGGGTACGCTGGTTGATGGTAAAGGCGCTGATAAAAAAGTTAAATTTACCGCGCTTGCTGATGAAGCAGAAACGACCATCACTGCTAAAAACGTGATTCTTGCGGCAGGTTCTGTGCCGATCGATATTCCCGTGGCCAAAACTGACGGCGATCGTATCGTTGACTCGACTGGTGCACTTGATTTCATTGAAGTGCCTAAGCGTTTAGGCGTGATTGGTGCTGGCGTTATCGGTCTTGAGCTTGGTTCAGTATGGCGTCGTCTAGGCGCTGAAGTGGTTGTTTATGAAGCGTTGCCAAGTTTCTTAGCAGCTGCTGACAAAGATATCGCAAAAGAAGCGGGCAAAATGCTGAAGAAGCAAGGTCTTGATATCCGTGTTGATACCAAAGTAACCAATGCTGAAGTCAAAGGCGATCAAGTTGTTGTCACGAGCGAAACCAAAGGCGAGTCATCTGAAGAAAGCTTCGACAAACTGATCGTTTGTGTTGGTCGCCGTGCATACTCTGAGAAACTGCTTGGTGATGACAGTGGCATTCAATTGACTGAACGTGGTCTTATCGACGTGAATGATCAATGTAAAACCAATCTTGATGGTGTTTATGCCATCGGTGATTTGGTTCGTGGTCCAATGCTTGCGCATAAAGCGATGGAAGAAGGCATGATGGCCGTTGAGCGCATTCATGGCGAAAAAGCCCAAGTTAATTATGACACCATCATTAACGTCATCTATACCCATCCAGAAATCGCATGGGTTGGTTTGACTGAGCAAGAAGCTGAAGCCGCTGGTTTTGAGGTCAAAACAGGTTCATTCAATCTAGCAGCGAACGGCCGTGCATTGGCTCAAAGCGAAGCAGAAGGCTCTATCAAAGTCGTGGCTGATGCTAAAACAGATCGCCTATTAGGTATGCATGCTATCTCTGCTGGTGCTGGTGATATCGTCCATCAAGGTATGATCGCGATGGAATTTGTCTCTAGTATCGAAGATTTGCAGTTGATGACTTTTGCTCATCCAACCATTTCAGAAGCCGTGCATGAAGCTGCTCTGTCTGCTGATGGCCGTGCTATTCACGCCATTCAGCGTAAAAAGCGTAAGAAATAAGTCGTTAGTTTGATCAGTACCAACTTATAACCTGATCGCGATGGGGTCGTTATGGTTTCCATCACGATCATAAGTGCGCCATATGCTTGTCTAATATGTATATACGCGCACTTGTTTTCACTTTTTATTAATTGTAAAAAATAAAGGATACAATCAATGAATTTACATGAGTATCAAGCAAAAGAGCTATTAAAAAGCTATGGTTTGCCGATTCAAGAAGGCATTATTGCCTATAACGGCGACGAAGCTGCTGCTGCTTTTGATAAAACGCCAACAGACATTGCGGTTATTAAAGCGCAAGTACATGCTGGTGGTCGCGGTAAAGCGGGTGGCGTAAAGCTGGTTAAAACTCGTGAAGAAGCCAAGCAAGTTGCTGAAGAGCTAATCGGTACCAATTTGGTTACTTTCCAAACTGACGCTGATGGCCAACCAGTTAACTTCGTATTGGTTGCAGAAGATATGTATCCAGTACAAACTGAGCTATATCTTGGTGCAGTCGTTGATCGTTCTACGCGTCGCGTAACGTTCATGGCATCAACCGAAGGCGGCGTTGATATCGAAGAAGTCGCAAATGAGACACCAGAGAAAATCTTTAAAGTAAACGTTGATCCTTTAGTTGGTTTGATGCCTTTCCAAGCACGTGATGTGGCATTCAAACTAGGTTTAGAAGGCAAGCAAATCAATCAATTCGTTAAATTAATGACGGGCGCTTATCAAGCATTCATCGATAACGATTTTGCCTTGTTAGAAATCAACCCATTAGCCGTTCGTGAAAATGGCGAAATCGTTTGTGTTGATGGCAAAATTGGTATTGATTCAAACGCATTGTATCGTCTGCCTAAAATTGCAGCACTACAAGACAAGTCACAAGAAAATGAGCGTGAGCTTAAAGCGGCTGAGTTTGACCTAAACTATGTTGCTCTAGAAGGCAATATCGGTTGTATGGTTAACGGTGCTGGTCTTGCTATGGCGACCATGGATATCATCAAATTGTACGGCGGCAAGCCTGCTAACTTCTTGGACGTTGGCGGCGGCGCAACTAAAGATCGCGTTGTTGAAGCATTCAAGATCATTCTTGAAGACAGCAGCGTTGAAGGTGTTCTAATCAACATCTTCGGTGGTATCGTACGTTGTGACATGATCGCAGAAGCGATTATCGCTGCTATCAAAGAAGTTGACGTAAAAGTACCTGTTGTTGTCCGTCTAGAGGGTAACAACGCTGAAAAAGGCGCGCAAATCCTAGAAGAGTCTGGTCTGAAATTGATTTCTGCCCAAGGCCTATCAGATGCGGCTCAAAAAATTGTCGATGCTGTTAAAGCTTAATATATTCGAGGCATAGTCCTCTAAATATACGTGCTTAAGCATAGTAGTCAACGCGTAATAGCAGCTTGTTGATATGAATTTATCATTAACATTTAATGGATAACACATCATCAAGTGGCTGTTGCAAGACAACCGAATACAAGGAATAAATAATGAGTGTATTAATCGATAAAGATACCAAAGTATTGGTACAAGGTTTCACTGGTAAAAATGGTACGTTTCACTCTGAACAAGCGATCGAATACGGTACTAAAGTCGTCGGCGGCGTAACCCCAGGTAAAGGCGGTCAAACGCATTTAGGCCTACCAGTATTCAACACGATGGCAGAAGCTATGGAAGCGACCCAAGCTGACGCTTCTGTTATCTATGTACCAGCACCGTTCGTACTAGATTCTATCGTTGAAGCGGTAGATGCTGGTGTTAAATTGATTATCGTTATTACTGAAGGCGTGCCTACTTTAGACATGCTAAAAGCAAAACGTTATATCGAAGAAGCTGAAGGCGTACGCATGGTTGGTCCTAACTGCCCAGGTGTTATCACGCCAGGTCAGTGCAAAATTGGTATCATGCCAGGTCATATCCATTTGCCAGGTAAAGTGGGTATCATCTCACGCTCTGGTACATTGACTTATGAAGCGGTTGCTCAGACCACTAAGCTTGGTTTTGGTCAGTCAACTTGTATCGGTATCGGTGGTGATCCTATCCCTGGTATGAACCAAATTGACGCATTGAAACTGTTCCAAGAAGATCCACAAACTGAAGCGATCATTCTAATCGGTGAGATCGGTGGTACTGCTGAAGAAGAAGCAGCTGCTTATATCAAAGACCATGTAACCAAGCCAGTCGTTGGTTATATCGCTGGTGTTACCGCTCCAGAAGGCAAGCGTATGGGTCATGCTGGCGCTATTATCTCTGGTGGTCAAGGTACTGCTGAAGAGAAATTCAAAGCCTTTGAAGATGCTGGTATCGCGTATACGCGTGACCCATCTAAGCTTGGCGAGAAATTGAAAGAAGTTACTGGTTGGTAAGATAGGCATAAGTCTACAGTTTAACTACCAAAACTGCATTGAAATATCGAGAAGACACCCCTACAATGGGGTGTCTTTTTTTGTCTCGAAAATAAATTTATGAAAAATAAAATACTAGTCACGGGTGGTGCGGGCTATATTGGCACACACACCTGTATCGCACTGCATGAAGCTGGGTATGATATTGTAGTTTACGACAACTTGTCTAATAGTAGTCGTGAAGCCATCAATCGTGTCTCTACTCTCATTGGTCAGCCGATTGAGTTTATCGAAGGCGATATTCGTGATGCTGAGTCACTTAAACAAGTATTCTCAGCGCATCAGTTTTTTGGCGTGATTCACTTCGCTGGACTAAAAGCAGTTGGTGAATCTGTTGCCAAGCCATTGCTGTACTACAATAACAACGTCAGTGGTACGATTACCTTGCTAGAAGTGATGGCTGAGTATGATGTCAAAAACCTCGTTTTTTCTTCCTCTGCGACTGTTTACGGTGATCCTGAAGTATTGCCAATTGATGAGAAATCGCCACGTTCTTGTACCAACCCCTATGGTCAGAGCAAGCTGGCAGTTGAGCACATATTAGAAGACCTTGCTGTATCCGACGACAGTTGGAACCTGATTCCTCTGAGATACTTTAATCCAGTAGGGGCGCATCCATCAGGGCAGATTGGCGAAGACCCTAATGATATCCCAAATAATTTGATGCCTTATATCTCGCAAGTCGCTGTTGGTAAGCTTGCCAAACTTAATATTTTTGGTAATGACTATCCTACAATAGATGGGACAGGTGTACGTGACTTTATCCATGTCACTGACTTAGCAGCAGGTCATGTCGCTGCGTTAAATTATTTAGAGCGACAAGTGGTACCAGTAGGATTTTTACCCATTAATTTAGGCACTGGTAAAGGTACTTCTGTCTTAGAGTTAGTAACAGCATTTTCTAACGTTTCTGGACAATCAATTCCTTATCAATTTGCAGAACGCCGCGCAGGTGACATAGCCAGCTGCTACGCGAGTGCTGATAAAGCGAAAAACCTGTTAGAGTGGCAAGCAAAATTATCAATTACTGAGATGTGCCAAGATAGCTGGCGTTGGCAAAGTATGAATCCGAATGGTTATAAGTAAATATCTTTATTCTATCTATTAATCTACCATTTTATTATTTAAAAGAGACAATCATATGAGTATTATCATTCAAACTGGACACCGTTCTTCTAACTCCAAGCTATTAATGCAAAAACTATATAATAGAGGGTTGAGTGAGCCTCTACATAGCTATACTCATCAATTAACTTCCCAGCAGATTGCAGATACTATTTTTAAAGTAATATCACGAAATAGTACAGCTGTTACGAATAATAAATTGATTGATAATGTCATGACTGACTTTTTACTGTCTAATTTAGATTTCGAAAATTGGGGTTGGGAGTCTGAAAAAAATCTAATGGCGTTAGAGTATTGGCAAGAAACAGCATCTGATGTAATATTTATTCTTGTATTTGACCATCCAAGTAATCTACTAAATCAAATTTCAAGTCAAGCAATGACAGTAGACTTACTTAATCAAATTATGAGTGATTGGGTGAGTTATCATCAGAATATGTTAGATTTCCTAGAAAATAATCAAAATAAAGCGTTATTGATAGAAGGAAAGTGTGCTATCGATAGCATCAGTAAACTAAGCGAAAAACTGAAAACGATTGCTAATACCTTGCAACTTAAGAGTAGCTGGCAAGTATCAAATCAGATTGAGGATAACAGTAAGCACAGTCTAGATCATCAGTCTAATATAGTAAAAGATCATGTTTTTGAGGAGGTATTGAGTCAATATCCAGAGGTAATTAGACTATTTAATGCTTTATTAGATAAAGCAGCCATTAAGGATAGTAATTCAATTTATAAGCTTAAAAAAACCAATATAAATAGTTTAGTTAGTTTACTAAACCATTTGCAGGAATCTGATTTAGCTGAAAAATATCATGAACAACAGGTTGATAATAGTTTTTTAAAAGAAACATTAGATGAAGTAAATAAAGATAAGAAAGAAATAGAAAAAAAATATATTGAGATTAAGAATATTTTAGATAGGCGTACATCCGAGAAAAAAATTGATACCAATAAATGTACTAATGAGCTTGAAGTAACTAACCAGTTATTAATGGAGCAGTTACAATTAGCGCAAGAGAAAATTGAGGAGTATTATTTAAATTTAGGTAATACTAAGGAAAGTATAGTAAGTAATAGTAACAAAATTTATCCGAAGGGTGCTGCAGAAGCTCTTAAAAAAGAATTACCATATATACTTGGTTCTACAATAATAACACACTCTAAATCGGTTAAAGGTATTGTAAAGCTGCCAGCTTCTTTATTACATGAGCATAAGAACTTCAAGTCTAATAAAAGTATACCTTCAAGTATAGAAATGTATGCTGATTCAGTTGAGGCAGAGAAAGTTAAGAGACATCTATCTTATAAAATAGGTAAGGTTTTTGTTGAAAGCTTTGATTCACCAATAAATTTCATAATACTTCCTTTTAAAATGATTAAAGAAGTGAAAAATTTTAAGAAAAAATAATTTTTATTAGGGATGTTTTATGAGTAATTTAAAAGAAGTAAATAGTTTAATAAGAAGTAATAAAAAAATTGAAGTCATGAGCTTATTAGAGAGCTTAATTGAAAGTAATCCTGATTTCAAAGATTATTATATTAGTTACTTACTTTGTTTTAATAGTCTTCCAAATTATCTAGGAAAAATTGCGTCTGATTCTTTAATAAAGTCAGATTTAGATGAGGTTTTAGATTTACAGGTAAAATTAGATGAAATTATATTAAAAAAATGGAATAATGTTAAATTTACCTTTTGTATTTCAGTAAAAAACAGATCTTGTGTTAATGTAAGTTGGGATGGGGTTACTAAAAATAAAACTTTTGTTACTTCCTATAAAAAAAATCCTATGAACTTCCAGTTAGATCTTTTAAAGAACTTTGTTAAAAGTATCGTCGATTCGAAAATTAATGGTATATGCTTGGAAGTAATTATTGTTGATTTTAATTCAGATGATCATCCTCCGGAAGATTGGATAAACGAAATTGTAGGGGTTAGAGAAGGAATTGAAGCAAAAGTAATTAAGAGTGATGAACCTTTTAGTAGAGGTAGAGGTTTAAATATAGCAGCAGAGAAGGCGACTGGAGATATATTATTTTTTACAGACGCTGATATGCTTATTTCTAAAGAATTTTTGATTCAGAGTTTGCAGTATGCTTATGACAAGCAAAAACCATTCTTCCCTATTTGTTATTCATACTACACTCCTTATAATAAAGAAGGTTGGATAAGAGATGAAGGGTGGGGCAATCTTGTTATACCTAAAGTGATTTCAGAGAAAATTAGCTGGTGGGAGAAAAGATCGTGGGGTTCAGAAGATAATCATATGAAAGATCAGCTTGGAGATAGCTTTATTAGGGCTCAAGCTGCTGGCTTATATCATCAATGGCATCCAGAAGACGATTTTAAAACAAAGTACTACTCTAGTGAAAAAAATAAATTTGAAGTTGTTTTGGCTGTTACTACTTATAATAGGCTAGACTATCTTGAGGTTTTTATAAAAACTTGGTTGTCAACTAGAAATCCATACTATAAATGGCATCTCATAATAAATGATGATGGCTCTACAGATGGGACTATTGAGTATCTTAAAAATATTAATATTGTTGGTACTGAGATTCATATTATTTATAATAATAGGAAAGGAGTACATGAAGGTACTAATGCTATATTAGATCGAATAAATAAAATAAAACCAGATTATGTTTTTAAATGTGATGATGATGTCATCTTTGTTAAAAAAGGCTGGGATAACGCATATATAGATGGAATGAATGAGTTTGGATTTTTATGTAATTACCAAACTAAATGGAGAGACGCCAAGGTGAAAAGCACTACAGATAAGTGTATATCTTATTCTAGTGCTTATTATTCACAAGGTGCTTTCCTAGCGTTCAACATGGATGTAGTCAATAAGATAGGTTGGTTTGATACTAAGAGTTTTGGTTTTAAGGGATATGGGCATATTGATTTTGCAGTTAGGGCATGTAGAGCGGGTTTCAATAACATAAACACCTTGTATGATATTAAGAACTCACCTAGCTTTATTACTCTTCAGTTTGATGACTATAAACCAGCGTTAGATAGTGAGCGAATAGTTAACGAGTTTAAAGTCGACTTAAGTGAGGATTCAAAAGAAAGCTTTAAAGACTTTATTTTGAAGGATAGATCTGATCTATCATATATTCCTAGAAGTTCTATATTTGAATATAAGAAAAGTGAATTAAAGCCTAAATTACATATGATTATACATAATAATCATATAGGAGGAGCTGAATATGTTCATTTTAATCATGCTTATGCTTTAAGGACAATAGGTTTTGATATTGTTATTTGGTCTGTAGGTAGTGGCTACTATTTGGATAAATATTTAAGTAACAACTTTGAAACGCATTATGTACCCAATTTCTTTGAAGAAAAAGACGAATTTAATAATTTTGCAAATGAAGTAGAAGATGGCAATTATATTTATAATTGTAATGCTTATAATGATAAGCTCTTTGAAAAGATGTCTTATAATAAACACTTTTATTATCTTACAATTATGCATTCGGATGTAGAATGGATTATAAAATATCAAAAAGAATTCCGTTTTTTCACTCATCGTTACATTGCTATTCATAATTATATCAAAGAAGACTTGGTCAATGCAGGTGTTTCAACTGATAAAGTTAATATTGTAAATAACACCTTGAATCATGATTTTTCGTTTGAATACTATGAAAATATAAATTTAGAACTTAGAAGAAAATTAAAAATTCCAAAAGATGCATTAGTTGTATCATACATTGGGAGAGTAGCTAAAGATAAAAACTTGCTTAATATAGTTGATCTTGCAGAAACTGTTACTAAACAGAGAAAAGATATATATTTTATAATAGTAGGTGGTAAGTCAGATAGGGTGGAAGACTCTAACTATTTTAAATTATTTGAACAGAAGTTATTAACTCTTCAAGATAATAAAAAGATTATTTATCTTGGAGAGTTATTAGGCAAAGAGTTAGAAGATTTTTACAATGTCATAGATGTAGCAGTGAACTTATCACCATCAGAAGGCTTGCCCATCACTATGTTGGAGCAATTAGGAAAAGGAATTTATTGCATTTATCCTCAGTTCCCCGCTATCAATATTACTTTAAAGGAATTTAATTCAAAATTGATTCCCATAAAACAAAGAAAGGATATGAAAAATTTAGAATATTCTGAAACAGAAATCAATTTATATTCACAGCATATTCTAAGTCTTAATAGAGAATGTATTTCTAATTTTAGAAATGAGAATATAAAATTGGCAAAAAATAAATTTAGTTCTGCTAATCTGGCTAGGCAGCTTAACAAGAGTATTTTAGGATTAGGTTACAAAAATTAATGTGAGAAGATCTAGCAGTACACTATACTTCTTCATAGTGTGTTGCTAGATCTTATTGTTTTTTTATTATGCATTAGATAACTATTTATCATGAGGTGATATAGTTATAAACAAAATATAAGATATATCATTAATCTGAAGAAAAACAGTCATAAAATTTTTAGAGTCTATATTAAACCTCTTGCAAAAGTCATAGATTAAGCTTGAAATTTACTAATCCTACGAACAGTTTCATTCTTAACTCATAACGTTGACGTCGATTGCGATAGCGCTGAGCGACGATCTTAAACAACTTAATCAGACCTATTTGCCACTGTATGATTATCTGAGCTTTTAAGGTATATTGTTTCTTTTTTCTGCTGTAGTGCTTACTTTGGTTTTTTTTGGACGTTCAATGGGTGCTTCAGTGGCATCGATGATGACCGCTGACCAATTGATATCCTCAGGCTTACTGTGTGGCAGTTCTCATGGCAAGTCAAATCTGCCTGAGTTAACAAGGGTGTCTTCTGCTTTTCTGACAATACGACTGGCGGAGGAATCATGAACGTTAAAGTGCATACCAATATGATAAAGGGTTCGGTATTCATACCAATAGGTCATTGCTAGTAAAATCTGCGCTTCTAAGCTAAGAGCACTTAAACGACCTGATTTGGTCTTGGAAGCTTCATGCTCTTGCATGGCTTCTAGCATTTGCTCAAAATTGGCTTTATAAATGCTGGTATAACGTTTAAAACCTACATCATTCTGTTCAAGTAGTTTAGTATATCTTTTAAGTATTTAGGGTTCAGTTATATACTCTGAGATCTGAATCTACGTTTGCAAGAGGCCTAATGCTAAATGTAATCAAATCATTTATCTATAGATAAGAATTATATCCTGTATTAGTGAGAAGTCTTGTACTTTTTACTGTTTTGAATTAACTATGTGAGGTATCTCATCTTCGAGTAGCCATATTTATCAAATCCAGAGCATTGAGCTGTAGTTAAAGAATCATGTCTGTATAGCCCAATAGCAAGAGGTTTTCTGATATATACAATAGAACCATCGTTATAGCTAGACTTTATGAGCTCGAATAACTTCTTATCTGATTCAATCCTTTTTGACGAATCAAATTTCCCTAGTTTGTTTAGAGTAGAGCGTGATATCATCATTGAGGAAAGGTTAAGACGCAATAATGGATAGTTTTGTCTACAAGTTGGTAAGCCAGATGATTGATCAACTCTAAAAAAGTGTGAGAAACTAGCAATAGCAGTAGATGTATTTAAGAGCTCTTTAAGTTGTAACTCTAAACGCTCAGGATGTGACCAATCATCTGAATCTTGGAATGTTACAAAATATCCGGTTGATTGCTCTATGCCAATATTTCTAGCATGGTATGTGCCATTGTTTTCTGAAAGTTTAATAACTTTTATCGTTGAATACTTCTTGAGGATATCTACAGTATCATCAGTGCTAGCGTCATCTACTACAATAATTTCAATATTTTTAATTGACTGATTCAATAAAGAGTCTATACAGTTTTCGATAAAAGCTGCAGAATTATAGGTAGTGACTATAATGCTGACTTTCTGAGCATTATGAATTTTCTTAACTTTTTTACGATTATTACCGATGGTAATCTTATTGTTTTTAACTAGATCGATAGGTTGTAGCCCGTACTGATGGTAAAACCTATAAATGAGTATTTTTGCCCATAACGGTTTATGTCGCATGAGAGCAATTTTTATGGCGACTAGTGTATCAGCTTGGTTATAAAAGCGTAGAGGGGGAATATCTCCTAAAGCTATTCTTAAAGTATCTTTAAATGGTCTAGGGATATCATCTCTTTGCTTACTTAATTCTAGAGTTAATTCAGGATAGACATAACCTATTCTATATAGAAATTGAAGTGCATCTTTTCTTTCCAAGCTAGCAATACAGTCAGTCTGTAGAAGGCTCTCAACTAGAGCGTCCGCGCTGGCGTATTGCTGAGCCTGAACATGGTGATCAAACTCTTTTAAAGTATTGTTCATGTATTACAAACGCCAATCTGGGTTCACTAATGCACCTTTAACATCGATGATTACTTTAGGTTTAGTACAAAAGCTATTTATTTTATCGTCTTCACCAACGAACTCGGAGTGGTTGACAGCTACAATAACAGCGTCAAAACTGTTCTCTGCGATGTCTTTATAATCTACATAATCAACATTTAGGCTATTCCAATCTTCTTCAGTGACCCAAGGATCGGAGTAAGTCATTTTCACACCATATTTCTCAAGTTCAATACCAATATCCGTTACCTTAGTATTTCTCACGTCAGGACAGTTTTCTTTAAAGGTAACTCCTAAGAGTAGAATACGGGCATCTTTGATATTTTTTCCATACGAGATAAGCTTTTTGATGGTTTGTTCAGCAACAAACTTACTCATAGAGTTGTTGATTGCACGAGAAGTCAAAATCAAGTTAGGATTTAATCCTAAAGATGATGCTTTGTGTGCCAAGTAATAAGGATCTACGCCAATACAATGCCCACCTACTAAACCAGGCATAAGCTTGATAAAGTTCCATTTAGTAGCAGCAGCTTCTATGACTTCATGAGTGTCGATACCAACTTCGTTGAAAATAAGGGCCAATTCGTTTATCAAAGCAATATTGACATCACGCTGAGTGTTTTCAATAACTTTAGATGCTTCTGCGACTTTTATAGAGGAAGCCTTGAATGTGCCAGCAGTAATTACTGAGCTATATAATTCATCCACTATGTCTGTGTAGTAAGGGTTTGAACCTGAAGTGACTTTTAATATGTTCTCTACTGTGCGCAGTTTGTCGCCTGGATTAATACGTTCTGGAGAATAACCAACACCAAAATCTATATTTAACTTTAAGTTGGATTTTTCTAGCTCAGGAATACAAACTTCTTCTGTAGCACCTGGATATACTGTTGATTCATAGATAACGATATCATCTCGCTTAATAATTTTACTTAGCATCTGCGAAGCTTTAACCAATGGGGATAAATCTGGTAAGTTATTATCATCAATTGGTGTTGGTACGGTAATGATAAATACGTTCGCTGCGGTTAGGTCATTAGTGTCAGAAGTAAAAGTAAGACGAGAAGTGTTTTTGAGGTATTCGCTGGTCACTTCTCTAGTTTTATCAATATTATTAGATAACTCGTTAATACGTGTTTCATTTATATCAAAGCCTATAACGTCATATTTTTTTGCAAACGCACAAGCTAGTGGTAGACCTACGTAACCTAACCCTATAATGGCGATTTTTTTGGAATTCATCGAATGACCTTTTGGTATGAATTAATTAGATAAGAGTGTTTGGCTACTTTAGTGATAATTAAGATTGTAGGCATAATAGCAGATATAAAATAGCTGAGAAAGTAATGGTGTGTTTGATTTTACATCATCATTGCATAGACCTTTATAAAAAGGTCGCCCTAATACGGTGACTTTTTTGCCTCTTAGCAAAGCTTCAAACCCACCTAATGATGTAATGGTATATACGTGATCGATAGTCTTTAAAGCATCAACCAAATGAATAGACTGGGTTAGAATAAGACAATCTAGCTCAGTGAGTATATGGACGATAGATAAATCATCGAGTGTCATTGGATGTGGTTTCACAATGATTTGTGCGTCAGGATTTTCTTCAATTGCTTGATTGACCACATCAAGCAACGTAATACCAATACCGCCACCATATTTTAATGAATCATCATGCGGCACTTGACCTAATACTAATATACGTTTTTTACTCTTAACGCCATATAGTGGTATGACATTGACATAAGGCTGATGGTTGTATTTACTCACCCGATGAGAAACGTAATAATCCAGCATCTCCTGTGCCAACGCCTCATCATAACCATCCTGCTCAAAGTCAAAGTTGGAGATTAAATCAGTTAGATCGTTTGGACGAGTGGTATCGAAGTAAGGTGCTTGACTGTCCATGACGATAGACAATGGTGGAGCGCTACTATAGTCATCAGGGCCTGAACGGATAAATCCATCTTCTAAAAAGAAAATGTCTAGACCTTGCTTGCGGATGTAATCAATAAAATAATCAGGCGCTTTATAACCCCAAATATAGATAACAGGGTTTACACGCTTGATAAATGGCTTTAACCACGCAGCAAAGTAGCGCATATCAAAATGCCGTTTTATTTGAACATGCGACGACTCCAATACCCAATCACCAACCAAATCTTGCCATGGCAGCATACCAACGACTAACGCCAAACGCTGTTTTGGCTGACGATTATGTTTATAATAACCTGATAATAGCGGTCGGATGTAAGCGTTAAATTTCATAATATGTTGGCTGGCTTAGTTTGATAGTGGAAGAGCAGATAGCCATGATTGGGGCATTTACGTTGGTAATGTTTTATCGTTCCCAGTATAGTTGCATTTACGAATAAAAACGAATACCTACTTCGAAAAATAATAACTTCGAAAAATAATGGGTCGATATTATGAAAAACAAGATACTAGTTACGGGCGGTGCGGGCTATATTGGCACACACACCTGTATCGCACTGCATGAAGCTGGGTATGATATTGTAGTTTACGACAACTTGTCTAATAGTAGTCGTGAAGCCATCAATCGTGTCTCTACTCTCATTGGTCAGCCGATTGAGTTTATCGAAGGCGATATTCGTGATGCTGAGTCACTTAAACAAGTATTCTCAGCGCATCAGTTTTTTGGCGTGATTCACTTCGCTGGACTAAAAGCAGTTGGTGAATCTGTTGCCAAGCCATTGCTGTACTACAATAACAACGTCAGTGGTACGATTACCTTGCTAGAAGTGATGGCTGAGTATGATGTCAAAAACCTCGTTTTTTCTTCCTCTGCGACTGTTTACGGTGATCCTGAAGTATTGCCAATTGATGAGAAATCGCCACGTTCTTGTACCAACCCCTATGGTCAGAGCAAGCTGGCAGTTGAGCACATATTAGAAGACCTTGCTGTATCCGACGACAGTTGGAACCTGATTCCTCTGAGATACTTTAATCCAGTAGGGGCGCATCCATCAGGGCAGATTGGCGAAGACCCTAATGATATCCCAAATAATTTGATGCCTTATATCTCGCAAGTCGCTGTTGGTAAGCTTGCCAAACTTAATATTTTTGGTAATGACTATCCTACAATAGATGGGACAGGTGTACGTGACTTTATCCATGTCACTGACTTAGCAGCAGGTCATGTCGCTGCGTTAAATTATTTAGAGCGACAAGTGGTACCAGTAGGATTTTTACCCATTAATTTAGGCACTGGTAAAGGTACTTCTGTCTTAGAGTTAGTAACAGCATTTTCTAACGTTTCTGGACAATCAATTCCTTATCAATTTGCAGAACGCCGCGCAGGTGACATAGCCAGCTGCTACGCGAGTGCTGATAAAGCGAAAAACCTGTTAGAGTGGCAAGCAAAATTATCAATTACTGAGATGTGCCAAGATAGCTGGCGTTGGCAAAGTATGAATCCGAATGGTTATAAGTAAATATCTTTATTCTATCTATTAATCTACCATTTTATTATTTAAAAGAGACAATCATATGAGTATTATCATTCAAACTGGACACCGTTCTTCTAACTCCAAGCTATTAATGCAAAAACTATATAATAGAGGGTTGAGTGAGCCTCTACATAGCTATACTCATCAATTAACTTCCCAGCAGATTGCAGATACTATTTTTAAAGTAATATCACGAAATAGTACAGCTGTTACGAATAATAAATTGATTGATAATGTCATGACTGACTTTTTACTGTCTAATTTAGATTTCGAAAATTGGGGTTGGGAGTCTGAAAAAAATCTAATGGCGTTAGAGTATTGGCAAGAAACAGCATCTGATGTAATATTTATTCTTGTATTTGACCATCCAAGTAATCTACTAAATCAAATTTCAAGTCAAGCAATGACAGTAGACTTACTTAATCAAATTATGAGTGATTGGGTGAGTTATCATCAGAATATGTTAGATTTCCTAGAAAATAATCAAAATAAAGCGTTATTGATAGAAGGAAAGTGTGCTATCGATAGCATCAGTAAACTAAGCGAAAAACTGAAAACGATTGCTAATACCTTGCAACTTAAGAGTAGCTGGCAAGTATCAAATCAGATTGAGGATAACAGTAAGCACAGTCTAGATCATCAGTCTAATATAGTAAAAGATCATGTTTTTGAGGAGGTATTGAGTCAATATCCAGAGGTAATTAGACTATTTAATGCTTTATTAGATAAAGCAGCCATTAAGGATAGTAATTCAATTTATAAGCTTAAAAAAACCAATATAAATAGTTTAGTTAGTTTACTAAACCATTTGCAGGAATCTGATTTAGCTGAAAAATATCATGAACAACAGGTTGATAATAGTTTTTTAAAAGAAACATTAGATGAAGTAAATAAAGATAAGAAAGAAATAGAAAAAAAATATATTGAGATTAAGAATATTTTAGATAGGCGTACATCCGAGAAAAAAATTGATACCAATAAATGTACTAATGAGCTTGAAGTAACTAACCAGTTATTAATGGAGCAGTTACAATTAGCGCAAGAGAAAATTGAGGAGTATTATTTAAATTTAGGTAATACTAAGGAAAGTATAGTAAGTAATAGTAACAAAATTTATCCGAAGGGTGCTGCAGAAGCTCTTAAAAAAGAATTACCATATATACTTGGTTCTACAATAATAACACACTCTAAATCGGTTAAAGGTATTGTAAAGCTGCCAGCTTCTTTATTACATGAGCATAAGAACTTCAAGTCTAATAAAAGTATACCTTCAAGTATAGAAATGTATGCTGATTCAGTTGAGGCAGAGAAAGTTAAGAGACATCTATCTTATAAAATAGGTAAGGTTTTTGTTGAAAGCTTTGATTCACCAATAAATTTCATAATACTTCCTTTTAAAATGATTAAAGAAGTGAAAAATTTTAAGAAAAAATAATTTTTATTAGGGATGTTTTATGAGTAATTTAAAAGAAGTAAATAGTTTAATAAGAAGTAATAAAAAAATTGAAGTCATGAGCTTATTAGAGAGCTTAATTGAAAGTAATCCTGATTTCAAAGATTATTATATTAGTTACTTACTTTGTTTTAATAGTCTTCCAAATTATCTAGGAAAAATTGCGTCTGATTCTTTAATAAAGTCAGATTTAGATGAGGTTTTAGATTTACAGGTAAAATTAGATGAAATTATATTAAAAAAATGGAATAATGTTAAATTTACCTTTTGTATTTCAGTAAAAAACAGATCTTGTGTTAATGTAAGTTGGGATGGGGTTACTAAAAATAAAACTTTTGTTACTTCCTATAAAAAAAATCCTATGAACTTCCAGTTAGATCTTTTAAAGAACTTTGTTAAAAGTATCGTCGATTCGAAAATTAATGGTATATGCTTGGAAGTAATTATTGTTGATTTTAATTCAGATGATCATCCTCCGGAAGATTGGATAAACGAAATTGTAGGGGTTAGAGAAGGAATTGAAGCAAAAGTAATTAAGAGTGATGAACCTTTTAGTAGAGGTAGAGGTTTAAATATAGCAGCAGAGAAGGCGACTGGAGATATATTATTTTTTACAGACGCTGATATGCTTATTTCTAAAGAATTTTTGATTCAGAGTTTGCAGTATGCTTATGACAAGCAAAAACCATTCTTCCCTATTTGTTATTCATACTACACTCCTTATAATAAAGAAGGTTGGATAAGAGATGAAGGGTGGGGCAATCTTGTTATACCTAAAGTGATTTCAGAGAAAATTAGCTGGTGGGAGAAAAGATCGTGGGGTTCAGAAGATAATCATATGAAAGATCAGCTTGGAGATAGCTTTATTAGGGCTCAAGCTGCTGGCTTATATCATCAATGGCATCCAGAAGACGATTTTAAAACAAAGTACTACTCTAGTGAAAAAAATAAATTTGAAGTTGTTTTGGCTGTTACTACTTATAATAGGCTAGACTATCTTGAGGTTTTTATAAAAACTTGGTTGTCAACTAGAAATCCATACTATAAATGGCATCTCATAATAAATGATGATGGCTCTACAGATGGGACTATTGAGTATCTTAAAAATATTAATATTGTTGGTACTGAGATTCATATTATTTATAATAATAGGAAAGGAGTACATGAAGGTACTAATGCTATATTAGATCGAATAAATAAAATAAAACCAGATTATGTTTTTAAATGTGATGATGATGTCATCTTTGTTAAAAAAGGCTGGGATAACGCATATATAGATGGAATGAATGAGTTTGGATTTTTATGTAATTACCAAACTAAATGGAGAGACGCCAAGGTGAAAAGCACTACAGATAAGTGTATATCTTATTCTAGTGCTTATTATTCACAAGGTGCTTTCCTAGCGTTCAACATGGATGTAGTCAATAAGATAGGTTGGTTTGATACTAAGAGTTTTGGTTTTAAGGGATATGGGCATATTGATTTTGCAGTTAGGGCATGTAGAGCGGGTTTCAATAACATAAACACCTTGTATGATATTAAGAACTCACCTAGCTTTATTACTCTTCAGTTTGATGACTATAAACCAGCGTTAGATAGTGAGCGAATAGTTAACGAGTTTAAAGTCGACTTAAGTGAGGATTCAAAAGAAAGCTTTAAAGACTTTATTTTGAAGGATAGATCTGATCTATCATATATTCCTAGAAGTTCTATATTTGAATATAAGAAAAGTGAATTAAAGCCTAAATTACATATGATTATACATAATAATCATATAGGAGGAGCTGAATATGTTCATTTTAATCATGCTTATGCTTTAAGGACAATAGGTTTTGATATTGTTATTTGGTCTGTAGGTAGTGGCTACTATTTGGATAAATATTTAAGTAACAACTTTGAAACGCATTATGTACCCAATTTCTTTGAAGAAAAAGACGAATTTAATAATTTTGCAAATGAAGTAGAAGATGGCAATTATATTTATAATTGTAATGCTTATAATGATAAGCTCTTTGAAAAGATGTCTTATAATAAACACTTTTATTATCTTACAATTATGCATTCGGATGTAGAATGGATTATAAAATATCAAAAAGAATTCCGTTTTTTCACTCATCGTTACATTGCTATTCATAATTATATCAAAGAAGACTTGGTCAATGCAGGTGTTTCAACTGATAAAGTTAATATTGTAAATAACACCTTGAATCATGATTTTTCGTTTGAATACTATGAAAATATAAATTTAGAACTTAGAAGAAAATTAAAAATTCCAAAAGATGCATTAGTTGTATCATACATTGGGAGAGTAGCTAAAGATAAAAACTTGCTTAATATAGTTGATCTTGCAGAAACTGTTACTAAACAGAGAAAAGATATATATTTTATAATAGTAGGTGGTAAGTCAGATAGGGTGGAAGACTCTAACTATTTTAAATTATTTGAACAGAAGTTATTAACTCTTCAAGATAATAAAAAGATTATTTATCTTGGAGAGTTATTAGGCAAAGAGTTAGAAGATTTTTACAATGTCATAGATGTAGCAGTGAACTTATCACCATCAGAAGGCTTGCCCATCACTATGTTGGAGCAATTAGGAAAAGGAATTTATTGCATTTATCCTCAGTTCCCCGCTATCAATATTACTTTAAAGGAATTTAATTCAAAATTGATTCCCATAAAACAAAGAAAGGATATGAAAAATTTAGAATATTCTGAAACAGAAATCAATTTATATTCACAGCATATTCTAAGTCTTAATAGAGAATGTATTTCTAATTTTAGAAATGAGAATATAAAATTGGCAAAAAATAAATTTAGTTCTGCTAATCTGGCTAGGCAGCTTAACAAGAGTATTTTAGGATTAGGTTACAAAAATTAATGTGAGAAGATCTAGCAGTACACTATACTTCTTCATAGTGTGTTGCTAGATCTTATTGTTTTTTTATTATGCATTAGATAACTATTTATCATGAGGTGATATAGTTATAAACAAAATATAAGATATATCATTAATCTGAAGAAAAACAGTCATAAAATTTTTAGAGTCTATATTAAACCTCTTGCAAAAGTCATAGATTAAGCTTGAAATTTACTAATCCTACGAACAGTTTCATTCTTAACTCATAACGTTGACGTCGATTGCGATAGCGCTGAGCGACGATCTTAAACAACTTAATCAGACCTATTTGCCACTGTATGATTATCTGAGCTTTTAAGGTATATTGTTTCTTTTTTCTGCTGTAGTGCTTACTTTGGTTTTTTTTGGACGTTCAATGGGTGCTTCAGTGGCATCGATGATGACCGCTGACCAATTGATATCCTCAGGCTTACTGTGTGGCAGTTCTCATGGCAAGTCAAATCTGCCTGAGTTAACAAGGGTGTCTTCTGCTTTTCTGACAATACGACTGGCGGAGGAATCATGAACGTTAAAGTGCATACCAATATGATAAAGGGTTCGGTATTCATACCAATAGGTCATTGCTAGTAAAATCTGCGCTTCTAAGCTAAGAGCACTTAAACGACCTGATTTGGTCTTGGAAGCTTCATGCTCTTGCATGGCTTCTAGCATTTGCTCAAAATTGGCTTTATAAATGCTGGTATAACGTTTAAAACCTACATCATTCTGTTCAAGTAGTTTAGTATATCTTTTAAGTATTTAGGGTTCAGTTATATACTCTGAGATCTGAATCTACGTTTGCAAGAGGCCTAATGCTAAATGTAATCAAATCATTTATCTATAGATAAGAATTATATCCTGTATTAGTGAGAAGTCTTGTACTTTTTACTGTTTTGAATTAACTATGTGAGGTATCTCATCTTCGAGTAGCCATATTTATCAAATCCAGAGCATTGAGCTGTAGTTAAAGAATCATGTCTGTATAGCCCAATAGCAAGAGGTTTTCTGATATATACAATAGAACCATCGTTATAGCTAGACTTTATGAGCTCGAATAACTTCTTATCTGATTCAATCCTTTTTGACGAATCAAATTTCCCTAGTTTGTTTAGAGTAGAGCGTGATATCATCATTGAGGAAAGGTTAAGACGCAATAATGGATAGTTTTGTCTACAAGTTGGTAAGCCAGATGATTGATCAACTCTAAAAAAGTGTGAGAAACTAGCAATAGCAGTAGATGTATTTAAGAGCTCTTTAAGTTGTAACTCTAAACGCTCAGGATGTGACCAATCATCTGAATCTTGGAATGTTACAAAATATCCGGTTGATTGCTCTATGCCAATATTTCTAGCATGGTATGTGCCATTGTTTTCTGAAAGTTTAATAACTTTTATCGTTGAATACTTCTTGAGGATATCTACAGTATCATCAGTGCTAGCGTCATCTACTACAATAATTTCAATATTTTTAATTGACTGATTCAATAAAGAGTCTATACAGTTTTCGATAAAAGCTGCAGAATTATAGGTAGTGACTATAATGCTGACTTTCTGAGCATTATGAATTTTCTTAACTTTTTTACGATTATTACCGATGGTAATCTTATTGTTTTTAACTAGATCGATAGGTTGTAGCCCGTACTGATGGTAAAACCTATAAATGAGTATTTTTGCCCATAACGGTTTATGTCGCATGAGAGCAATTTTTATGGCGACTAGTGTATCAGCTTGGTTATAAAAGCGTAGAGGGGGAATATCTCCTAAAGCTATTCTTAAAGTATCTTTAAATGGTCTAGGGATATCATCTCTTTGCTTACTTAATTCTAGAGTTAATTCAGGATAGACATAACCTATTCTATATAGAAATTGAAGTGCATCTTTTCTTTCCAAGCTAGCAATACAGTCAGTCTGTAGAAGGCTCTCAACTAGAGCGTCCGCGCTGGCGTATTGCTGAGCCTGAACATGGTGATCAAACTCTTTTAAAGTATTGTTCATGTATTACAAACGCCAATCTGGGTTCACTAATGCACCTTTAACATCGATGATTACTTTAGGTTTAGTACAAAAGCTATTTATTTTATCGTCTTCACCAACGAACTCGGAGTGGTTGACAGCTACAATAACAGCGTCAAAACTGTTCTCTGCGATGTCTTTATAATCTACATAATCAACATTTAGGCTATTCCAATCTTCTTCAGTGACCCAAGGATCGGAGTAAGTCATTTTCACACCATATTTCTCAAGTTCAATACCAATATCCGTTACCTTAGTATTTCTCACGTCAGGACAGTTTTCTTTAAAGGTAACTCCTAAGAGTAGAATACGGGCATCTTTGATATTTTTTCCATACGAGATAAGCTTTTTGATGGTTTGTTCAGCAACAAACTTACTCATAGAGTTGTTGATTGCACGAGAAGTCAAAATCAAGTTAGGATTTAATCCTAAAGATGATGCTTTGTGTGCCAAGTAATAAGGATCTACGCCAATACAATGCCCACCTACTAAACCAGGCATAAGCTTGATAAAGTTCCATTTAGTAGCAGCAGCTTCTATGACTTCATGAGTGTCGATACCAACTTCGTTGAAAATAAGGGCCAATTCGTTTATCAAAGCAATATTGACATCACGCTGAGTGTTTTCAATAACTTTAGATGCTTCTGCGACTTTTATAGAGGAAGCCTTGAATGTGCCAGCAGTAATTACTGAGCTATATAATTCATCCACTATGTCTGTGTAGTAAGGGTTTGAACCTGAAGTGACTTTTAATATGTTCTCTACTGTGCGCAGTTTGTCGCCTGGATTAATACGTTCTGGAGAATAACCAACACCAAAATCTATATTTAACTTTAAGTTGGATTTTTCTAGCTCAGGAATACAAACTTCTTCTGTAGCACCTGGATATACTGTTGATTCATAGATAACGATATCATCTCGCTTAATAATTTTACTTAGCATCTGCGAAGCTTTAACCAATGGGGATAAATCTGGTAAGTTATTATCATCAATTGGTGTTGGTACGGTAATGATAAATACGTTCGCTGCGGTTAGGTCATTAGTGTCAGAAGTAAAAGTAAGACGAGAAGTGTTTTTGAGGTATTCGCTGGTCACTTCTCTAGTTTTATCAATATTATTAGATAACTCGTTAATACGTGTTTCATTTATATCAAAGCCTATAACGTCATATTTTTTTGCAAACGCACAAGCTAGTGGTAGACCTACGTAACCTAACCCTATAATGGCGATTTTTTTGGAATTCATCGAATGACCTTTTGGTATGAATTAATTAGATAAGAGTGTTTGGCTACTTTAGTGATAATTAAGATTGTAGGCATAATAGCAGATATAAAATAGCTGAGAAAGTAATGGTGTGTTTGATTTTACATCATCATTGCATAGACCTTTATAAAAAGGTCGCCCTAATACGGTGACTTTTTTGCCTCTTAGCAAAGCTTCAAACCCACCTAATGATGTAATGGTATATACGTGATCGATAGTCTTTAAAGCATCAACCAAATGAATAGACTGGGTTAGAATAAGACAATCTAGCTCAGTGAGTATATGGACGATAGATAAATCATCGAGTGTCATTGGATGTGGTTTCACAATGATTTGTGCGTCAGGATTTTCTTCAATTGCTTGATTGACCACATCAAGCAACGTAATACCAATACCGCCACCATATTTTAATGAATCATCATGCGGCACTTGACCTAATACTAATATACGTTTTTTACTCTTAACGCCATATAGTGGTATGACATTGACATAAGGCTGATGGTTGTATTTACTCACCCGATGAGAAACGTAATAATCCAGCATCTCCTGTGCCAACGCCTCATCATAACCATCCTGCTCAAAGTCAAAGTTGGAGATTAAATCAGTTAGATCGTTTGGACGAGTGGTATCGAAGTAAGGTGCTTGACTGTCCATGACGATAGACAATGGTGGAGCGCTACTATAGTCATCAGGGCCTGAACGGATAAATCCATCTTCTAAAAAGAAAATGTCTAGACCTTGCTTGCGGATGTAATCAATAAAATAATCAGGCGCTTTATAACCCCAAATATAGATAACAGGGTTTACACGCTTGATAAATGGCTTTAACCACGCAGCAAAGTAGCGCATATCAAAATGCCGTTTTATTTGAACATGCGACGACTCCAATACCCAATCACCAACCAAATCTTGCCATGGCAGCATACCAACGACTAACGCCAAACGCTGTTTTGGCTGACGATTATGTTTATAATAACCTGATAATAGCGGTCGGATGTAAGCGTTAAATTTCATAATATGTTGGCTGGCTTAGTTTGATAGTGGAAGAGCAGATAGCCATGATTGGGGCATTTACGTTGGTAATGTTTTATCGTTCCCAGTATAGTTGCATTTACGAATAAAAACGAATACCTACTTCGAAAAATAATAACTTCGAAAAATAATGGGTCGATATTATGAAAAACAAGATACTAGTTACGGGCGGTGCGGGCTATATTGGCACACACACCTGTATCGCACTGCATGAAGCTGGCTATGAGATTGTAGTTTACGACAACTTGTCTAATAGTAGTCGTGAAGCCATCAATCGTGTCTCTACTCTCATTGGTCAGCCGATTGAGTTTATCGAAGGCGATATTCGTGATGCTGAGTCACTTAAACAAGTATTCTCAGCGCATCAGTTTTTTGGCGTGATTCACTTCGCTGGACTAAAAGCAGTTGGTGAATCTGTTGCCAAGCCATTGCTGTACTACAATAACAACGTCAGTGGTACGATTACCTTGCTAGAAGTGATGGCTGAGTATGATGTCAAAAACCTCGTTTTTTCTTCCTCTGCGACTGTTTACGGTGATCCTGAAGTATTGCCAATTGATGAGAAATCGCCACGTTCTTGTACCAACCCCTATGGTCAGAGCAAGCTGGCAGTTGAGCACATATTAGAAGACCTTGCTGTATCCGACGACAGTTGGAACCTGATTCCTCTGAGATACTTTAATCCAGTAGGGGCGCATCCATCAGGGCAGATTGGCGAAGACCCTAATGATATCCCAAATAATTTGATGCCTTATATCTCGCAAGTCGCTGTTGGTAAGCTTGCCAAACTTAATGTTTTTGGTCATGACTATCCTACAATAGATGGGACAGGTGTACGTGACTTTATACATGTCACTGACTTGGCGCAAGGTCATGTGGCTGCGTTAAATTATTTAGAGCGACAAGTGGCACCAGTAGGATTTTTACCCATTAATTTAGGTACTGGTAAAGGTACTTCTGTATTAGAGTTAGTAACGGTATTTTCTAACGTTTCTGGACAACCAATTCCTTATCAATTTGCAGAACGCCGCGCAGGTGACATAGCCAGTTGCTATGCCAGTGCTGATAAAGCAAAAGCGCTATTAGATTGGCAGGCAATACTATCTATCACTGAGATGTGCCAAGATAGCTGGCGTTGGCAAAATAAGAATCCGAATGGCTATAATGTTACTTAGACTTTATAAAATATCTTTTCTTTTAATCTTCCATTAATATAGTTTAAAAATTATGAAAAAAATAACTCACGCCGTCATCCCTGTTGCAGGCTTTGGTACACGTATGTTGCCATTGTCTAAATCTGTGCCAAAAGAGCTATTACCACTTGGTAATCGTCCCGCTATTCACTATGTGGTTGAAGAGGCGATTGCTGCTGGTATTAAGCATATTGTCTTGGTTGGTCATGCACAAAAGAGCGCGATTGAGAATTACTTCGATATTAATGCTGAGTTGGACAACCAGCTGCGTCATAAAGGTAAAGATGAGCTAGCCGATAGCTTAAACTGGCTGCCAGACGATGTGACCGTATCGATGATACGTCAAGGTAAAGCATTAGGTTTGGGTCATGCGGTACTCGCGGCTCGCCCCATTATTGGTGAGCATGATTTTGCCGTATTATTACCCGACGTTGTGCTTGATCCTTTTACGGGCGATATGGCTGCTGATAACTTAGCCTTTATGATTAATGCTTTTGCTGAAGATAACCATTCACAGATATTGGTCGATAAAGTCGCTGATGAAGATGTGCATAAATATGGTATTGCCAAACTGCATGAAGCGTTTAGTGAGGAGAGCAGGGAAGATGGTGAAGCAAACAGTAATGCCAGCTTTAAAGTGGCAGGATTTGTAGAAAAGCCTAACTTAGCCGATGCTCCTTCTAAGTTAGCAGTCGTTGGTCGTTATGTCTTTAGCAATCACATTTTTGACTATCTGGCCAATACCAAAGCTTCGGTCGGTGGTGAAATTCAGCTGACCGATGCGATTGATGCGTTGATTAGTGAATACGGCGTGAATGTCACGACCATGCGCGGTGATAGCTATGATGCAGGTGATATGCGCTCATATATGCAAGCATTTATCTATTTTGCCGAGCAGCAATTAGCAGAAGATGAATAGCTGATGGCTGAGATAAAGAGAAATAGCGCTTATAAAAGTGCTCGAAACTCTACATACTGGCAGCAACTACAGATGCTTGCGAAGCAGCCATGGTCACTGGCAGCCTTGTTTGCACAAGATGACAGTCGTGCAACGCTCTTTAGCATGCAAGCAGGCGCGCTATATATGGATTATAGCAAACAATGTATTGACAAACAGGTGCTGGCAAGTCTGTTGCAGCTAGCAGAAAGCTGTGAGTTGTCCACACGAATTGATGCACTTATGCAAGGCGCGATGGTCAATACTAGCGAGGAGCGTGCTGCCTTGCATACAGCACTACGATTGCCAGAGTCTGCCAAACTAGACGTTGATGGGCAAAATGTGGTCGCTGATGTGCATGATAGTCTGTCGCAAGTAGCACGTTTATCTGAACGTGTCCGTAGTGGTACGTGGCGCGGATTTTCTGGTAAAGCTATCACGGGTGTGGTCAATATTGGCGTCGGTGGCTCTGACCTTGGCCCGCTTATGGCGACGACCGCGCTAGATGAGTGGGCAGATACCGACATTGAAGTACATTTCGTCTCTAATATGGACGGCACTCAGCTTGATAATTTGCTGAAGCACCTCAATCCTGAGACCACCTTGTTTATTATTTCATCTAAATCCTTTGGTACGGTTGATACGTTATCTAATGCTAAAACAGCATTATCATGGCTGCTTGCCACTGCCAAGCTGCGTGCAGGTACTGAGGACAGTGTGCTACGCCGCCACTTTATTGGTATCTCCGCTAACAGTGAAAAAATGAGTGCGTGGGGTATTCATCCTGAGCATCAGCTACAGCTTTGGGAATGGGTTGGTGGGCGTTTTTCTTTATGGTCAGCGATAGGATTGGCGATTGCCATTCGTATTGGGATGGCTGGGTTTAAAGCGTTATTAGCTGGTGCGCATAGTATGGATGAGCACTTTGCTCAGGCTGATTTTTCAGAAAATTTACCAGTATTGTTGGGTTTGCTTGCTGTTTGGAATAGTACCTTTTTACAAGTGAATGCTCATACCGTATTGCCCTATGATGGTCGTCTCAGCTATTTACCAAGCTACTTAACCCAGCTTGAGATGGAGAGTAATGGTAAATCGGTCACCCAGCACGGTGATCATATTGACTACGATACCTGTCCGATTCTGTGGGGCGAGATTGGCTCCAATGCGCAGCATGCCTTTTATCAGTTGCTACATCAAGGCACACAGCAAGTGTCTTGTGACTTTATTGCTTGTGTGCGCCGCTATAGTGGTCAATCGCAAAACGCGCCATTACAGCAGCAGCATGAGCTGTCTTTGGCCAATTGTCTAGCACAGAGCCGAGTGCTGGCTTTTGGTAATGCCGCGCTTCAAGAGACTGAGGTTCAAGTAGCTTCTGCTGCGGATAAGTATAAATATTACCGTGGCAACCAGCCGTCAACGACATTGCTGATCGATGAGCTGACGCCGCACAGTTTGGGAGCGCTGATTGCACTTTATGAGCATAAAGTCTATGTCATGGCCAGCATTTGGGATATTAACCCGTTTGATCAATGGGGCGTCGAGATGGGCAAACAAATGGCGGAGTCCGTACATCAAGCCATGCAGCAAGCAGGTGAGAGTCAGTTTGACAGCTCCACTAACCAGCTGTTAAAACATATTCAGCAGTTGTCTTGATCGTTTTGCTACTAAGTCAATAATCATTAAAGGTGAACGCATGAGCGCTGTTTCTATAAATGACAATACACCTAAATATACGCATGAATCTAAATCACAAAGCACTGCAAGCAAGCAAGTTTGTGTGCTTATTGGTCATAGCATTGAGGCCATTACTAGCGCCGTGGTGCTGGCAAGTCTCGGTCAGCGCGTGCATCTTTATGCAGATATTGAGCTATTGAGGCAGCAAATACAACAATACGGCTTTGAGCATCATTTACAAGCACTGTGGCAGATGTATGAGCAGCAGCAGGTTATTATCAGTACAGCATTACCAGCTAGCGCTGACACGTTAATACAATATTATGAAACGACAAATTTTAGTGACAGTCGTCACATCAATGAGAGCAATGAGATTAGTAAGGTTGACGACCAAAGCACTGTTGCGCTTTATTGGTTATTTTTAGACAGTATCAAGCCAGTATGGGCAGAAGCCAGTTGGATTAACGCATTCAACCACAGCCATCAGCAATCGCTACCCGTGATTATAAGTGGCATTGAGAAACTAGGGGTTGTTTCAGCACTGGCGCAAAATTTGCAGCGCGCGTGGGTCTACTATGTGCCGTTTGTATTCTTGCAAGACGGTGATGCTTATAGCTCAATGTTGAATCCTTCACTGTGGTTGCTTGGTGAAAAAACAGCCAACAGTAGCCAGCATCTAGAAGTATTGAAGCCGTTAATGCAGCATGCGCGTGCCGCTCATCACGCTGATATCGCAACGATAGAGTTTGCCCGTAGCAGTATCATGGCGATGCTGGCGACGCGAGTGAGTTTTATGAATGAGATGTCACGCTTGGCGGACAGTCAACAGGTAGATATCAAGCAAGTCAGTCGTATCATGGGGCTAGACGCGCGGGTCGGCAGCAGTTATCTGCAAGCAGGCTGGGGCTTTGGTGGTAACACACTACCGACCGAGCTGGCTAAATTACAACAGTCCAGCCAAACGCACAGTTTAGAGATGCCGCTGTTGCAGTCAGTCATGCACATCAACGAAGATCAAAAAGAGCTGATATTCCGCAAATTCTGGCAATATTTTGATGGTTTTATTGATAATAAAACGGTGATGATTTGGGGCGGTAGTTATAAATCAGGCTCAGGACGTACCGCAGGCTCAGCCATACATCCATTGTTAGCGTTATTATGGTCTTATAATATTCGTACTTTGGTATATAGCGATAAAGCACAAGATGAACTTGCCATGCTTTATCAGCAGCAATCATTACTGCAATTGATTAATAATCCTTATCAGCAGCTAAGTGCCGCACAGGCGATTTTTATCATTAGTTGGTCGCCACAAGATCAACTAGATATTGCCAAGCTTAATCAACACGCGATGCCAGTATTTGATGCGCAAAATGCACTGACACGATTGCAGATCGATAATCTGGTAGGTGACTATATGGGCATTGGTCGGTCTAAATAGCTTTATTTCAGTTTTTCTGTCATCAAAATTATCTGTATTCGTTTACGCTGGTACAGCACCTTGTGTCGCTAGCCACTGTTGAATCTCTTTAACTTTAATAGCTAACAATTCTTCATTGCCACGACTTTCAATATTTAACCTGATCAGTGGTTCTGTATTTGAGGCACGTAAGTTAAAACGCCACTCGCCAAAGTTAAGACTCAAGCCATCAAGCGTCGATTTGGTCGGATTTTCGCTGCTACATTTTTCCTCAATAGCGCTAATAATCGTTGGCGCATCATTTGTTGTGAGCCGAAAGTTAAGCTCGCCTGAACTTGGATAGGCTTGAATATAGCCAGTAACCAATTCTGATAGAGTTTTTCCGGTGACAGACAATAGCTCAATGGTGAGCAGCCATGGAATCATGCCGCTATCGCAATAGAAAAAGTCACGGAAATAGTGGTGGGCAGACATCTCGCCGCCATAAACAGCGCCAGAGTCACGCATGACTTGCTTAATAAATGAATGTCCAGATTTACTGATGACAGCCTTACCGTTATGCTCTTTAATCACGGCTTCAGTATTGTAAATGACACGTGGATCGTAAACGATTGACTCATTCTGCCCTTGGTGTTGATACTTATTCAAAAATGCTTGAGCAAGCATCCCAACGATATAGCTACCATCAATAAACTCACCATGTTCATCGAATAAAAAGCAGCGATCAAAGTCACCATCAAAAGCAATACCAAGGTCGGCTTTATTTTCCAAAACAGCTTGTTGAGTCGCCACTCTATTGGCTTCAATCATTGGATTAGGGATGCCGTTAGGGAAGCTACCATCTGGTGTATGATGCAGTTTAATCACTTCAATTGGCGCACCAGCTTGTGCAAGCTTTTCAATCAACAAGTCAACCACAGGCCCTGCACTGCCATTGCCTGAGTTAATCAATAATTTGAGGGGTTTGAGCTTATCGGTATCAATAAAAGTCATGACATGATCGACATAAGCGCTTTTATCAGTTAATAATTGCAACGTTCCTGATCGGTTTTTAGTGATAAATTGCCCAGACTCTGCCAATGCTTGAATCTCTGCCAAACCATCATCGCCACTGATCGGCTTTGAGTGTTCCTTAACCAATTTTAAGCCGTTATAGTTGATAGGGTTATGGCTGGCAGTCACCTCAATACCACCCAACGCCTGATAATAACTGGTGGCAAAATACACCTCTTCTGTACCGCTCATGCCCAAGTCAATCACATCGACACCAGCATCTACAATACCAGCGATGGTCGCTTGTTTTAATTGCTCGCTTGAATGGCGAATGTCACTACCAATAACGATGGCAGGTTTTAGATTTAGCATATCATTGTCATGAGCCTCAACCGCCGTACCATAACGCTGAAATAAAATCTGTGCAAAAGCACGACCAATACGGTAAGCAATGGCTTCGTTTAGATTTACCCCCAGCTCGCCGCGAATATCATAAGCTTTGAATGAATCAATAATAATGGGATTAAATGCAGTTTCTGGCTGATAACGAATGGTCGCAGACGTAGACATAATGATAAAATTCCTTGCGCGTGTGCAATGATAAAATAATAAAGCAGATAGCACGATTATAAGCCAATCAAGGTTCAATGATACACTAAGCGTTCAATGATGAATAAGACACGCAGCAATCATTATTGATTAAATTTATATTAACCTACCAGATAAAATAATAAACGAAACGAGTATCCCTTATGAGCAATCAAGACAATAAAATAGTAGCGCCTACGCCAGCACAAGGAACGCCAACTGCTAGTGGTGAATTAGACGATTTATTGGCTTTAATGGCACGGCTACGTGTTGACTGTCCGTGGGATAAAAAACAAACCAATCACAGCCTAATTTCCTATGCGATTGAAGAAGCCTATGAGCTAGGCGAAGCGGTACAAAGTAATGACGATGAAGATATCAAAGGCGAGCTAGGCGATGTGCTGCTGCAAGTGGTGTTTCATTGTCAGATGTATGCGGAGCAAGGTCGCTTTGATATGAGAGATGTCATAGCAACTTTACAAGAAAAGCTGATTCGTCGTCATCCGCATGTGTTTGAAGCCGAAACTTTAAAGGACGATGCAGCAGTAAAATTACGCTGGGATGAGATCAAAGCAGAAGAGCAGCAAGCGCGCGAGGCACGAGGCAAACCAAAACGTCGTTTAGACAATACCAAAGCGGGCAGTGCGCTCATGCAAGCGCAAGATGTGCAAAAACAGGCGTCAAAGTTAGGGTTTGACTGGGAGGGCGTTGGCGGTGCTTTTGATAAGCTAGATGAAGAGATTGCCGAGTTAAAGGCTGAATTGATAGATAAATCAAAAGACGCTGCTGAATATGACATAAGCAAAGCCAATATTAGTGATATTGAAAAAGAGCTGGGTGATTGTATGTTTGCGCTCGTCAATGTCGCCCGTAAACTCAATCTTGATGCCGAAGCAGCCACCTTAACGTGTGTGCATAAATTCAAATCACGCTTTGGTTATATTGAAGAACAGTTAGCTGCGGCTGGCAAGCGTTTAGAGGATAGTGATATTAACGAGATGGATGCGTTATGGGAAGCGGCGAAACAACATGAACGATCGTCATGAACGCTTATCATAAGGCCTCGTTTGTTAGCTTGGTCAATATGGCTGTTTTCAGTCTAATATTGGCGGTTTTTATGTTGAAAAGTGTTCAAGCTGCGCCCTGTTTTGATAATCCTCAAAGGGCTTATGAATATCTATTGGCGCAAGAAAGTGCCAAAATACAGGTACGTGACCAAGCCACCATTAATATCAATCGTGCTAGTGAAGGTGAGCTCGTTTCGCTAAATGGTATCGGCAGCAGCAAAGCCCAAGCGATTATTTTATATCGTGAGATGTTTGGTGATTTTAAGACAGTGGATGAGTTAGCAAAGGTCAAAGGTATTGGTGCAAAAACGGTTGAGAAAAATCGAGGACGTTTACGCGTACAAGATTAAGGGCAGTATTTTGCTTTAATTAACCCCAATATTGACAAAATAGCACGTAAGTATCAGTCATAACACACCTACTAGGCGCAAAATTTGTTAAACTAGCAGGTACATCCGCCTGATAAACGCTGTGTTCATCAGGGGTGGTTAAAGAATACCGGCGAGGAGTAGATGCATGGCCGAGCGTGCCGCCAAGCAGTTAGAACTGAATAAATCTGAATTACCCAATTCCATTACTGAAGTGATTGCCACCTTAAACCGAGCTGGGTTTGATGCCTATATCGTCGGTGGCGGTGTGCGTGATACCTTATTGAGTTTACGTCCAAAAGACTTTGACGCTGTCACTGATGCCAAGCCGCATGAGATCAAAGACGTCTTTGGCAAGCGCTGCCGCATTATCGGTCGCCGCTTTCAGTTGGCGCACGTGTATTCAGGCCGTGAGTTGATTGAGGTTGCTACCTTCCGTGGTCCACCAACCAATGATGCTAGTACCAATCAAGACGGTATGATCCTACGTGATAATGTTTGGGGTGATATCAAACAAGACTTCTCTCGTCGTGATTTTTCTATTAATGCGCTTTATTATCAACCACTTAAAGGCGTGGTTCATGATTTTTGCGGTGCGCTTGACGACATTGATAATAAAATCATTCGTCTGCTCGGGCATGCGCCAGTGCGTATCGAAGAAGATCCAGTACGTTTGTTGCGTGCTTTACGTTTCAAAGCCAAACTCGGTTTTGAGTTTGATGACGAGTTAGCTGATCAGTTTCATGATGGCAATTGGGCACTGCTTGAGCAAATATCACCGCATCGTCTCTATGATGAAACCCAGAAAATGTTTACCGGTGGTTATCTGGTGCCATTATTGCCGCTATTGTTTGAGTCGGGGGCGATTGATAGCTTAATCATCTACCCACCATCTGAGCCAAGTGCACTGGTCAATCAAGTCGCTATTAATACCGACAAACGTATTGCTGCGGGCAAAAGTATCAATCCGGCGTTCTTTTATGCCGCGCTATTATGGGAAAACTATCTGCATCAGTTGGCAAAAGCCAAGAAGCGCAATATGCCGTTTGCTGAAGCGCAAATGCACGCCGCTGGTAAAGTAATTGATCGTCAACGTATCAAGACCGCGATTCCTAAATTTGCAGAGCAGTTTATCCGTGATATCTGGATATTGCAGCCAAGACTTGCCGCCCCGCGTAGCAAACAAATCGTCCAACTCTCTGAGCATCCACGTTTTCGCGCAGGTTTTGACTTTTTATTATTGCGTGAGCAATGCGGTGATGCTGAGCATCCGTTATCAGAGTCGACCAATGGTATGGGCGATTGGTGGCAGACCTATCAGACATTGTCTGAACGAGAGCAGCAGCAAGCCATTGATGATTTTGATGAAAATATTCGTCGCGGTGCCTATAAAAAAGGGCAACAAGCGCAGCGTGGTCGTGGGCGTAATCATCAAAATTCAGAGTCAAATAGCCTCGATCACTCAATATCTCATCAAAAAAATACCAAGCACAGCAAAGCCAATGATACTGCTGAGCAGGGTAGGAATGATCAGAATATGGTAAATGACCCGTCAAATATTCCAGCACGCCGTCGCCGCGCTGTCAGTCAATCAGCCTCTGTTAAGCAATCTGGTGGCAATAACAACAAGCACTATGAATCGCAGCAAGTAAGTCAAGACAGCCATGAGCTTGCTCAGTTACGACTGCTATCCCTTGCCAATAGCAGCAACCAAGCGGCAAATAAACGCCATCATTCCAAGCCTGCACCACTCTTTGTAATTGAGCATGAAAAAGTCGTGCCGCCATTACAGAAGCAGCTATCAAATGGCGATAAGCCTGATAGACGTCAAGGGACAGCGCAGAAAAAACCTGCTCAGAAGAATGTATCGGCTGAGAAAGCGCTAAAAAATCAGGATGCCAGTTCTGATGCCAACTCTTATAGTAGTAAGGCTGACAGTAAACCTGATCGCCCAAATCAAGCTCAGCAACCAAAAGCAACACAGTCAGAGGTTATGCCTTCATCTGTGGCTCGCTCGGTAGCAAGATCGCCATCGCTCGTCATTATGAATAACGAGCCGATACCGCATAAGCGTCGCCGTCGTCAGCCGAGTGTAGAGAGTATAAATCTCGCTAGTAACACAGAGACGCAAGTAACGACTAACAACGATATTAAAGCTGCAGCAAAGTATGCAAAAAAAGCACCTAAGCCCCCAGCCCAGCCTACTGATAAAACAGATATTCCGGCTAAAAAAACGGCTGAGCGCAAAAAAGTGGCGAAGGTTGCGACACCTGCAAGCACTAAAAAACCAGCCAAAGCGACAGAAGCAAAGTCTGCTAAAACCAGCCAAGCTGCTAACGGCAATGTTGGTATGAGTAGTGTAAATGACAATAAAGGCCCTATCCCATCGAAACGTCGCCGTCGCCAACCTAGTACTGACAATGTCTAATATTACTGACGATGCGGGCAACGCGAATTGGGTAACCTGCTACGTAGGTTTGGGTAGCAATTTGTCTAACGACTTGGGTTCACCAGTAGAACATTTGCAGCAGGCAATCGCCGCGATGCAAGAGCATAAGCAAATACGTGCGGTTCGTGTTTCTTCGTTTTATGCTTCAGCGCCTATGGGGCCGCAAGATCAGCCTGATTTTGTTAATGCCGTCGCTGGGTTTGAGACGATATTGCCGCCTTTTGAGTTGCTTGCCTACTGTCAACAGTTAGAAAAAGAGGCTAAGCGTGCACGAATACGGCGTTGGGGTGAGCGTAGTTTGGATGTCGATATTCTGTTATACGGTGAGGCGCAAATCACTGAGCCACAATTAACCGTACCGCACGCTGGATTGTTTGAGCGTAATTTTGTCTTATTACCACTGCGAGAGTTAGCTCCAGCGCTTATCATTGCTAGCAAGTCGATAGATGACTATCCGCCTAGCAAAGATTGGACAGGCTTAAAATTACTGTAGCCAATCTATTATAAAAGAGTGAAAACGCTTACCTCTTTTAAGGTGAATCACCTATACCAAACGATTGCTAAAAATTTTGATCACAATCAGAATAATAGCTAAAGGTACTAAAGGTTAATCGAGGATCATATGACGACGTTATCTACTTTAAAAAAATTTAAAAAAGACGGCACCAAGTTCACTTGCTTAACGTGCTATGACTCGATGTTTGCACGCATGATGGAAAAAGCAGAGATTGATACGATTTTAATCGGTGACAGTTTGGGCATGGTGGTGCAAGGTCATGACTCAACGTTACCCGTGACTGTCAATGATATGGCTTACCATACGGCCAATATTGCCCGTAGCAATAAACACGCGCTGATTTTGGCTGACCTACCATTTATGAGTTATGTCACCCTACCAGAAGCAGTTGCCAATAGTCGCCAGCTGATGCAGGCGGGCGCGCATGTGATTAAGATTGAAGGTGGTAGTGAGCTTTGCGATTTAATCACGACTTTGGCGCAAGCAGGGACGCCTACTTGTGTGCATTTAGGATTAACACCGCAATCAGTCAATGTGTTTGGTGGTTATAAAATCCAAGGTCGTGGTGACGAAGCGGCTGATAAATTGCTTGCTGATGCGAAAGCAGTCGTTGCGGCAGGTGCTGCGCTGCTAGTGTTAGAGTGCGTACCTGCTGAGCTTGCAAAAGTAGTGACGGAAGCCGTCGCAGTACCAGTTATTGGGATTGGTGCTGGTGCGGATACGGATGGTCAAGTGTTGGTCATGCATGACATGCTAGGTATGACGCACGGCCGTGTCCCGCGCTTTATTCATGACTTTTTGACCGATGAGCGTAATAGCCCGCGCAGTATCGAAGGCGCATTTGCCCTTTACCAGCAGTCAGTACGTGAAGGCAGCTTCCCAACCGAGCAGCACCAGTTTAGCTAACATTTTAGTTTTTACGATTATCAGTAGAAGAATAGTTAACCATGCCAATCATTCATCATCACATCTCCGCATTGCGTACGACTTTACAGTCTTATCGTGGACAAAAAACTGACAATCAAGATGGCCCACAGCGTATCGCTTTAGTGCCAACGATGGGCAATCTGCATGCTGGTCATCTTGAATTAGTAAAAATAGCCAAGCAACATGCTGATATCGTGGTGGTTAGTATTTTTGTCAACCCTACTCAATTTGGCGCGGGAGAGGACTTTGATAGTTATCCTCGCACGCTTGATGAGGATGTCGCTAAGCTAGCATCAGTCGATACTGATTATGTGTTTGCGCCCAGTATTGAAGAGATGTACCCTGTCTTACCGCCGCCGACTTCCGTTCTCGCGGGAGCTATTACCACTCAATTATGTGGTCAATCACGCCCTGGGCATTTTGACGGTGTTGGTATTGTCGTCTCTAAACTGTTCAATATCGTACAACCGGATATTGCTGTTTTTGGCCAAAAAGACTATCAACAATTAGCGATTATTAAGCAATTGGTACGTGATTTAAGTTATCCGATTGAAATTATAGGGGCACCTATTGTCCGCGCTGTAGATGGTTTGGCACTCTCATCGCGTAACCAATATTTAAGTGCTACTGAGCGTGAGGCAGCACCTGTTATCCATCAAGCGCTACAATATTTAGCAAAGCAGTTAGAGAGAGGCGAACAGAGCCAACAAGTTGTTCAGTCGTTGCTAGCAGAAACGCATCAGCGTATTACGGATGCTGGCTTCATTATTGATTATTTAGACATTAAAACCGATACGCTAGAGTCACTCACTAATGATACTGTAACTTTTAATGCAGAAAACAAGAATTTGATGATTTTAGTCGCTGCTTGGCTGGGACGTGCACGTTTGTTAGACAATCAATTGGTGACGGTGGATCAATCGTTGTGACATAGTAATTTGCAGGATGCAATGACTAGAATGGGTGAATCATGGATGTGAGTCAGGGTGAAAATAACAGTCAATCTGAGCAGGCAGCGTGTAAAATAGCAACCGACAAGCTCAGTATCCTAGTGGTATCAGGGCGTTCAGGCTCAGGTAAAACCTCAGTATTAAATATCTTAGAAGATTTAGGATATTATTCTATTGATAACTTACCGTTATCCTTATTGCCGGATGCTGCGCATAAATTGGTCAATGAAAGTGGGATTCGTCGTATTGCGCTTGGTGTTGATATTCGAACACCGCGAGCGGATCTATCCAACTTTGCAGAGATGCATGCATCTTTAAAGAAAACATACGGGGCGCATGCGGTAAAAGTGGTGTATGTGACCGCGCAAGAAAGCACTTTGATAGCACGTTTTAATGCGACACGCCGCGTACATCCGCTGATGTCACAGGATATTGATAGTGACAATGCCAAGCACATTGCTTTTAATCTACCTGCCGCGATTAAAAAAGAAGTGGAGCTGTTAGAGCCTATCGCAGGTCATGCCGATATCAGAATTGATACCAGCAATTTGAATATTCATCAATTGAAAGACAGCTTGCGTGAACATGTCGGCGTGGACAATCAGATTGTGATTAATCTGCTGTCTTTTGGCTTCAAATATGGCAGTCCTATTGATGCAGATTTTGTCTTTGATGTGAGAATTTTGCCGAATCCGCATTGGAACCCTAAATTGCGTACTTCGACAGGTCTAGACACGGAAGTTGCCGCATTCTTTGCAGACTATCCAGAAGTGGCTGAGATGACTGATGATATAGATAAGTTTTTAACCCGTTGGTTACCCGAATTTTTACACAATAACCGCCATACAGTGACAGTGGCTATTGGCTGTACTGGTGGTAAGCATCGTTCAGTATTCATCACCGATAATTTACAACGTCGTCTTGCCGATGTTATGCCGCAAAGTATAAAAGTGCTGGCGAAACATCGTGAAAAAAATCGTTGGTAGTTATTGGTAAACACTGGGGCATATCTTCATTTTTATGACTATTCCTAAAATGAGGATATGCCCCTGTTAATTTTATTATTTATTATTTTGGAAAGCTTTTATGATTGACTGGAAAGAACAGGATATGCGCGTCTCGCGCACTGAACTCAAAAAAGCCCATGAGCGCTTGCAGAAGTTGTCGATACCACTTGCCAGCTTATCGAAAAAGCAGCTCAAAAATCTGCCAGCCAGTGACTATTTTATGGCAGAACTCATGGCATTGGCCGATATCACCAGCGCTAATGCTCGTATTCGCCAAACCAAGCGCGTTGGTAAGCTGATTAGTGAAGAAAACCGCCACGAATTGGTAAAAGCATTATTTGATGCGTTTTTCCCTAAAGAACAGGTCTCAAAAATAGAAAGTTGGTTTGAGCGTTTAAATATTAATGATGAAGGGACGCTTAAGCAGTTCGTTAAACAATACCAAGCATCTGAACAAAATAGTATGTATCAATTACTATTATGGATTGAATACGCCAAACATACCCAAGATGATGAGCTGATGGCAGAGTCTAAAGCAGATTTAGCCAGTTATATTCGTGAAGTCACTATTTTGTCGCAATTGAAAAAAGAAAAGTAATAAGATGATAGCGGCTAAATAACTTTGACCACTATTTATTTATACAATATCTCCACTTATAAACTAAAGTAGTCTGCAAATAAAAAAGCCAATCATCACGTGATTGGCTTTTTTATGGGTGAGAGCATTTATGTCCAAATGACACTTGTAGATAAACGCTAGTCCCTAATTTATAACGGTACTTAATTTATATTAGGGCGTGTCCTCAATTCAATCGATAGTTATCTAAATGGGTTAAAAATGGCTAAATCTTGCCAAACGGCGTCAAATAGCTGACTAATATCTCGATATTATCTGCGCTATTTTCCTTGTTTGACTGCAATTTATCTCATTTTTATCGCCATTTTTAAAATGAGGACACGCCCTAGTACTTAACCTATTTCTTTTCAGCACGCACTTTGTCAACCAAATAGTCAACGACTTTAGGTACAGTGGCGCTTTCACCAGTGACAACGTATTTGCCTTGCACGACGACTGCTGGCACACCAGAGAGCTGATAACGCTTAGCGCCTGCTTGTGAACGACCAATTTTCGTGCCAACGGCGAATGAATTATAAAGGCTATTGAATTTCTTCTCATTAACGCCTTTCGATGCATACCATTTGCTTAATGATGATTGGTCAAAGATTTTCTTACCATCTTTGTGAATGGCATCAAATAGCGCGTCATGAGTCTTGTCTTCAAACCCTAGCAGCTGAGCGGCATAGAAACCACGAGCGTTGGCTTCCCAGACAGGGTTAAGCGCTGCTGGCGTTTTGAAAAAGGCAACGTCTTTGTCTTTGTTTTTAGCCCATTTTTCCATATGTGGGTTAAGAACGTTACAATGCGGGCAACCATACCAAAAAAACTCACGAACAATGATAGCATCACCGCTGATTTTTTCTGGATTGTCTAGCACGCGATAGTCTTTTCCGGCGACATAGTCGGCAGCTTGTGCGCCCATAGTGGCAAGTCCAATGGCCATGGCCAGACCAGTCAGTGTGATGACACGTTTCATACTTTATCCTTGAGGTGTGAAAACTTAGGGTTTGTTGAGATGTTTTAGTATCGTATGGTTTTGGGTATAGCGCACAGGTTTTTAAAGTGCCCAAACGAGACAGCGTCGAGTATAATCGAACTATAGTGACGTATCGACTATAATAACGTATCGACTATAATAACGTAAAACATGGTCGCTTGTGAATCCGATTCTTAACTAATGGTTGTAAAGCTGTGAGCCATTATTTAAGGCTTATTTCACCGTGTTTTTTGGAGTTTTTTTAAGCGTTTTATTATTTAGGTTTTAAGCTGTTTGAAGTATCTATCCTCTAAAAAAACGGTACAGAAAATATGAACGTTTGCTAAAAGTATTCACAATCGGTGACGATGTACTCACGACAAAGCTGCCGCTCTCATGCTAATATTAGGTACATAATTGTGCACTGTATATGATTACAACGATAATGACAATAAAGGAAAAATGCAATGAGCTTAGCTCCATCTTCCTCGCCTTCTTTGAATAAGCAAGCAAACAGCAGTCTTGATGATACAACGGCTACCGCCATTAATGTAGATCCTAGCGAAGTCGACAAGTTTAATAAGTTGGCAAGCGAATGGTGGAGTAAGACGGGTGCATTTGCGACTTTGCATGAAATAAATCCACTGCGTTTAAATTGGATAGAAGACAACGTCAAGCGCAGTTATCAAAATGACAGTGCTGATACGGACATTCATAAAACGGCTGAAACAGGCTTGGCTGGAAAAAAAGTGCTCGATGTCGGCTGTGGCGGCGGTATATTGTCAGAGTCTATGGCACGTCGCGGTGCGGATGTGACAGGGATTGATTTGGGTACCGAAAATCTAAAAGCGGCAGCGCTGCATGCAAAGCAAAGCGCTTTACATGAGACGTTGCGCTATCAGCATATCCCAGTAGAAGAATTAGCCAAAACTCATGCAGGTCAGTTCGATGTGGTGACTTGCATGGAGATGCTCGAGCATGTGCCTGATCCCAGCTCGATTGTACAGGCGTGTTTTGAGTTATTGGCACCAGGCGGTGTTTGCGTGCTATCGACGATCAATCGAAATCCTAAATCATATCTATTTGCCATCGTTGGGGCAGAGTATGTATTGCGCTTGCTCGATCGCGGCACTCATGACTATGCCAAATTTATTACGCCAGCCGAATTAGATAAAATGGCAATTGATGCTGGATTCACACGTCAAGATATCATTGGCTTGCATTATAATCCGCTGACCAAGCGCTATTGGCTGGCTCAAAATGTCGATGTCAATTACATGATGGCAGTACACAAGCCACTGGCTTAAGCTGAATGCCGTATTTGGTTGTTTTCATGCCATACTATTTCACTCAACACCTTATCTATATTAAGAGCATTCACTATGAGCCAATTTGTAAAAGCGGTTTTATTTGATCTCGATGGGACATTAATCGATACGGCTGCTGATTTTGTCCGTATTATCGGTAAAATGAGCCGCCAAAATGATTGGCAAGCACCGCCTGAAACAGAAATTCGCGAGCAAGTTTCTGCTGGTGCCTCAGCGATGGTACAGTTGATGCTACGTCATAATGATCAAATTGAGGTTAGCGAAGAAGCTTTGCAGGAGTTTCGCCAACAGTTTTTAGATGATTATGAAGCTGAGATATGCGTCGATAGTTGTGTGTTCGCTGAATTAGAAGACGTGTTGACTGCTCTTGAAGAAAAAGGGGTGCCATGGGGTATTGTGACCAACAAGCCGCGTTATCTGGCAGAGAAGTTACTAGACAAGATGCAGTTAGACGGGCGCTGTTCTGCTTTGGTCTGTCCTGATGATGTGTCTCGCTCAAAACCTGACCCAGAGCCTATGTATGCGGCGTTAGAGAAGCTTGGTATCCCTCGCGGCGCCGCTGAAAGCGTGATTTATGTTGGCGATCATATCCGTGATATCGAAGCTGGTAATGCCGCTGGCATGCCGACGATTTTAGCTGCTTATGGTTATATTCCGCCTGAAGATCAAAAAAACCTGAAGAAATGGGGCGCAGATTATATTACTGATACGCCTGAGCAATTAAATAAACTGTTGCTCTCTTCTGGTAAATTTGACTATTTATAAATCAAATTATAAATCGAGTCCGCCACACTCTATGTTTTTAAAGAAACACGATAAATACTTAGCATCCCAACTATTAAACGATAAGCAGTGAGCAATGCCATGAGTGACAATATTAATCAGTCGGCTAATCAGCAAGACCACCAAAAAACCGTTCAAAGTCTAACTCAACCGTTAACTCATAACGATATTCGCAACTTTGTGCCATCTGATAATTGTTTAGATGGTAAGACTATTTTGGTCACGGGGGCAGGTGACGGTATCGGCCGCGTTGCCGCGCTGACTTATGCTCGCTATGGAGCGACAGTCCTGTTATTGGGACGTACCAGCAGCAAGCTTGAATATGTTTATGATGAGATTGAAAGTCTTGGCGGCAAACAGCCTGCCATGCTACCGATGAATCTAGAAGGAGCAACTTATGCTGAGATGCAGCAGTTAGAGGGGTTGATTAATAAAGAAGTCGGTCAGCTCGATGGTATCTTGCACAATGCGGGCATGCTTGGGCAGCTAACCCCACTTGAGATGTATGACGTCGATACTTTTGCACAAGTTATGAAGGTGAACTTTACCTCGACGTTTATGCTCACCCAAGCACTGCTACCACTACTTAAAGATGCTGAGAATGGCTCTATTGTTTTCACCTCTAGCACGGTCGGTACACATCCTCGCGCGTTCTGGGGTGCTTATGCGCTGTCCAAGCAAGCCGTAGAAGGCATGAGTGATATCTTTACCCAAGAGACGCAGAATACGACTAATTTACGTTTTAACTGTGTCAATCCTGGTGGCACTCGTACCAATATGCGCGCCCATGCTTATCCAGGAGAGAATCCTATGAGCCTAAAAACGCCTGAAGATATCATGGCAGGCTATGTTTGTTTGATGAGTGATGCCAGTATCGGGGTACGCGGGCAAGTGGTTGAGCTCCAGCCAAAAGATTAGCCATATGATTTTTTGCTAGGAAATGTCATTATTTAGCGCATTTATTCGCATACTTTCAGGTTGATAGCACGCCCTAATAGGTTGCAATCAATCATAGATAACCCCATCTATTTGTTATTAAAGCGATTTGTAATATCTAATGATAATAAATAGGATGGGATTATGGCAGGTGGTTGGTCAAGAGATGGTGCTGAGCATGAGCAAATGGATGCAACGGTAAATGATGCATTAGAGCGGGCAAGACGTGCGTTGCCGACCGGCATCAGTGCCGAGATGTGTGATGAATGCGGCAAGCCTATTCCAGAAGCACGGCGGTTAGCAGTGCCTGGTATTCAGCATTGCGTCAGCTGTCAGACAGAACTTGAACAAGAGGCGAGAGCCGCTGAGTTGTTTAACCGGCGCGGTAGCAAAGACAGTCAATTACGTTAAAAAAGAAAAAGGGTAGACATTGCTGTTTTATATAGCAATGTCTGCCCTTTTTTTGTCTATTACTATATAACCAGTGCCATTAGTTCACGGTCGCAGGTATCCCAATCGATAGAAGGTAGCGTCTCTATAGAAGATAAAAATGCTGTCTTGTCTTTTTCTTCTGAGCGGTCGCTTGCTTCTAATGCTGTATTATTGTCGTTATCACTGTCTTCATGCAACTGCAAGATAATCTCTAGCCGACTATCAACTTGTGCATCAAATGTACTGGTGGTTAAGCTGTCAGCGGTAAAATTGATTTGTAGCCAGCCGTCAGAGGTATGTACCACCCCTTTAATACGTTGCCAGTTTGGCAGGTTTAATAACCAATTCTGTAAATCATCTGCTTTTAATATGTATTCTGCTGGTAGCCGCCAACCTGCTAGTAGAATATCTTGCTGTTTTTCATGATAGCGGTAAGGTAGCTCAATATCTGTATCAGTCTGCGCATTATCTCTATCTGTAAACGCGTTGGATGACAAGGCGGTTGATAGGGCATTACTCTGCGATGGCAAATTAATAATCGATTTCTGAGCATGAGCGATATTGACGGTGCGTTGTTTTGAGATCACGTGACTGGGCTTGGTTAGCTGGGTGTTCAGCTCTAACATGTTTGATTCTGATAGATGGGTATGGGATAGGTTTGCGATATCAGGCGCGGCTTGTGGAAATGCTGCCCAAATAATTTTTACCTGTGCATTTAGCTTGGCTATCCATTGTTGCATCGCTTGTTTTTCGTTATCACTTAGTTGCGCGTAGCGATTAATGACCAACACATCAGCATCACGGACATGCGCTTGAAAACCATCATGATAGCGATATTTGTCTTGCTGCCATTGTATGCCACTAAGCACAGTGATTACTGCCTGCATATTGAGCGCTGTTTGCCAATGCGGTGCGCTGAGCTGCATGATAAGCTCACGTGGATGAGCAAGTCCTGTAGGTTCAATGAGCAACCGCTGTGGATGATGCTCACTAAGCAGCCGACTGATAGCAATTTGTAACGGCAGCTGACTGGTACAACAAATACAGCCACCACTGACCTCTCTTATCGCAATTTTATCTTGCTCAGCCATACCATCTTGCGAGCTTGCCAACAGCGCACCATCAATACCGATACGACCAAACTCATTAATCAGTAGTGCCCAGCGCTCATCGGCAGGTTTAATAGCAAGCAGCTGATTAATCACGGTGGTTTTGCCAGCACCCAAAAACCCTGTCACCAAAGTGCAGGGTATGTTTTGAAAAATAATAGATGGTTTCAAAGTAGTCTCAGAGATACGCCAAGTCTGCTAGCAAGCGTAAATATCAATCATGCTAGCAGAAAATGAGGCTAAGCAAGTGTGTTAAGTGAATACGTAAAGCAAAGACTATTCGCTTTTAACGGTTTCTACTTCGGCTTCGTCAGGAACGAATACATAGCCTACCCCCCAAACGGTTTGGATGTAACGTGCCTGTGACGGATTGTCTTCAATCAAACGGCGCAAACGTGATACTTGTACATCGATAGAACGCTCCATCGCACCCCATTCACGACCACGCGCAAGGTTCATTAGCTTGTCACGAGTTAATGGCTCACGTGGATGCTGCACTAAAGCTTTCAATACTGAAAACTCACCTGTCGTTAAGGTAACGACATTGCCATCACGTTTGAGTGTACGAGTCGATAAATCGAGCGTCCACGGTCCAAATTCAACCACTTCAAGCTGATGGCTTGGTGCACCAGGCAGTTCGCGATTTTGACGGCGTAGTACGGCCTTGATACGTGCCAATAGCTCTTTTGGATTAAATGGTTTTGGCAGATAATCATCCGCGCCTGCTTCAAGACCAGCGATACGATCGGCATCACCTCCTTTTGCGGTAAGCATGATGATAGGAATGTCACCGTTGTCTTCACGTAGACGCTTGCAAATACTGATGCCGTCTTCACCTGGTAGCATCAAATCAAGGACTACCAAAGAGAACAGTTCGCGCTGCATCAGCTTATCCATCTGACTGCCATCATGAGCCGTACGGACGACAAAACCGTCGTCTTCCAGAAAGCGCTGTAATAAAGAGCGTAAACGTGCATCATCATCGACGACTAAAATACGCTGATTCAAAGTATCGGGGCTGTTATTATCGGTCATACAGGCATCCTCTTATAAAAATTATTATTAGTAAAACAATAGGTAAAAATAAGGTAGTGCATAAAAGTAATGTCGTTACTTTCGGGTCAATCCATAGCCTAGCAAAAACGGTATAAAATTTTAAAACATTTGTTCAATACAGCAGTACTTAGCAATATTTGTAATATTGATACTTTAGTGTATAAGATTGCAGGCCCAATTGCATCATCGATAAAGAAAAATGCTGTATGCGTTTGTTTAACAAATCGACAGAACCTATGATATGAGAAGATTTTTGCCATAAAACAAGCGATAAATAACGAAAAGATAAAAAGGATTTTTATTCATGCAGCTTTTGCTATAATGCAAAACTACATTTCTCAACGATTGATACGTATATGAGTAGCACTGATACCTTAACGCCATCTCAAACCTCGACAAATGCACAGGTTTTGGATGCAACCACACACGCGAATATTCACGACAAGCTTGCTCGCGCGCTTGGCATTAAGACTGCTCAAGTCAATGCGTTTGTCAAACTTTACGATGAAGGCGCGACTGTTCCGTTTATTGCCCGTTATCGTAAAGAAAAGACCCAGAATCTTGACGATGCGCAATTGCGAGCTCTAGAAAAGTCACTGAATTATGAACGTGACATGGCAACCCGTCGCCTTAAAATCACTGAGCTGCTCAGCACGCAGGGCAATCTAACAGATGAGCTTCAGACGCGTATCGATAATGCGACGTCGAAACTTGAGTTGGAAGACATCTACTTGCCGTACCGCCCGCGTCGCCGTTCGCCTGCGGCCAAAGCACGTGCCGCTGGTCTTGATGTGGCAGCGCAAGCAGTCTTGACACAAGAAGTCACTCCTACTGCTGCGCTTGCTGACTATCAAGTACCATCTAGCATCACCGATGATAGTGGTAATGAGATCGAAGTCGATTTTAGTGATATCGACAAGCAATTGGCTGGTGTACAAGCCATCATCGTTGATGAATGGACGCAGGATTTGGCTTTACTAGACAACTTGCGCAGTGGCTTTGCCAAGACTGCCAATATTGTGTCTGGCGTTGCCAGCGAGGAAAAACGTGAAGTCGGTGAGAAATTCAAAGATTACTTCGAGCATAGCGAAAGCCTTGCGCGTTTGCCGAATCACCGTTTATTAGCGATGCTACGTGGTCGTCAAGAAAACGTCTTAGGTCTAAAAATAGAAGGCGAAGACACACCCTTTATTGAAAAAATTATTAAACATTTTGAGCTTGATGCCAAAGCACCTGCTGAGCGCCGTGAGTTTCTAGTAGAAGCCGCGACCAGTTTATGGAAAGACAAATGGCGTCCGCATATCGAACATCGTTTGTTGACGGAAAAACGTCTGACCGCCGAAGCGGATGCGATTGACGTATTTGCCAATAACTTACAGCATTTATTAATGTCAGCGCCTGCTGGTCGCAAAGTGATTTTGGGCGTTGATCCCGGTATCCGTCATGGTGTCAAAATGGCCATCGTCGATGCTCAAGGCCATGTAATGTTAGACAGCGAAGACAAGCCAGTTGTAGCAACGGTTTATCCATTTGCGCCTGATAATAAGATGGATGAAGCCAAAAAAATCATCGATGAATTGTTAAGTACTTACAACGTTGATTTAGTCGCTATCGGTAATGGTACGGCGAGTCGTGAAACAGATGCGATGATTAAAGAGATTTTGGCTGCCAACTCCGAGTTAAACGCTAAAGCAGTTATCGTCAATGAATCAGGTGCTTCTGTCTATTCAGCCAGTGAGCTGGCCAGTGATGAGTTGGCTAATTTAGATGTTTCTGTACGTGGAGCGGTTTCCATCGCACGTCGCCTGCAAGATCCATTATCAGAGCTGGTTAAAGTCGATCCAAAAGCCATTGGCGTGGGTCAATATCAGCATGATGTCAATCAAACACAGCTAGCAGACAGCCTTGATAAAGTCACGCAAGATAGCGTAAATGCGGTTGGCGTTGATGTGAATACGGCAAGCCCTGCTATATTGGCACATATTGCTGGTTTGAATAAAAACGTTGCGCAGCAAATCGTCACCTATCGTAAAGAACATGGTGCTTTTGACAGTCGTGAATCATTGAAAAATGTTCCACGCTTAGGCGCTAAGACCTTTGAGCAAGCAGCAGGTTTCTTGCGTATTCATGGTGGGAGTAATCCCCTTGATGCTACTGGTGTGCATCCAGAAAGCTATGCGCTGGTCGATAGCTTATTGGCACAAACTGGGAAAGCATTGCCAGAAGTGATCGGTAATGACGGCGTACTAAATACGATAGATATCACTGCATTGGCAGCTAATGATGACAATATTAGTGTAACCGCTATCATCGAAGAGTTAGCCAAACCAGCACGCGACCCACGTCCTGAATTTAAAACTGCCAATTTCCGTGAAGACGTTAACAGTATTAAAGACTTAGCAGAAGGGATGCAGCTTGAAGGCGTAGTAACCAATGTGACAGCCTTTGGTTGCTTCGTTGATGTTGGCGTGCATCAAGATGGTCTGGTTCATATCTCGCAAATGGCCAATGACTTTGTCGCAGACCCGATGAACCGCGTCAAGCCCGGTGATATCGTCTCGGTCCGTGTCATCTCTATTGACGAAAAACGCGGTCGTATTGGCTTTAGTATGAAACCTGAAATCGAAAAGCCAGTACGCTCAGCAGCGAAAGCGGCTGAAAGTACTGGTAATGATGAGAAAGTCAGTCGTCCACGTAGCGATCATGCAAATAGTAAACGCCCAAACAGTAGCCGTCCAGCGGCTGATAAGCGCCCGTCGAAGTCTCGCGGTAATCGTCAGGATAAAGACCATGCTAATAATGATCGTAGCAAAGCGCCAAGGGCTGATAAAGCAGAAGCACCTAGCAAAATGGGTACGCTTGGGGCGCTGTTACAGGAAGCTGGCGTAACTAAAACCAAAAAATAGTTAATGTTAATAGTGATAAAAAAGGCAGCCATTAGGCTGCCTTTTTTATGGAATTTATTTAAAAATAGAAATTGTTAATGAACACTGATAACTGCTCAAACCTAACTCGCTGAATAACCTCTTTTCAATGATTTCAGTTAACAGCGGGGTTCATATCGTACTTTATTTCGTATTCTATAATTCTTCTGTGGCTTCTTCAGCTTCTTGTAATTCTTCTTGTGTGTCTAACGAGTCTTCTTCTTGCATCGCTTCTTCAGAATCTTGAATCAGCTCTTGTTCGGCATCCATTGCTTCTTGCTCCGCTTGAAGCTCAGTAGTCATCGGCTGTTGCTTAGCACTGTTATTAACGTTATTAGCGCTTGCTCTTGAGATAATCTGTGTCTCACTAATCTGAAATGGGCTAGATTGATTGTCTGTTGAGACATTATTTGTATTGTCACCTTCCATCTCAAGTGTGGTGGCGGTAGCCGCTGCTTGCACATCTACTGCCGCAGTATCAGCAGGTGCTGCCATAGCCAAACTTGGGATAGTGAGCGCAGCGCCAATCAGTAGCGATAAAGACAGAGTACTTTTTTTCATTAATCAATTCCTTAATTTACAATCTTATAATGTCAGTTTAAAAAATTTCAAACTTGACGCTTATGTTGCTAACTGCTGTATACAGCCGTTGCATATCACACATTCATTTAGTAATTCAAATCTATATATTTAATATATCTAACATTTAATTGGTAGACAAAATAAAATCATGATAACCATTAAGAGACTATCATGATGGATTTGGATAAAGAGCTTTATAAGCTGACCTAAATCAGTGACAAAAATCTAAAGGGGAGAATACCAATTAAACAAGCGTTAGTTCAGTAGTCCATAGATTAAAATTCTAACAGACGGATGTTAGCAGGTGACTTTGTGCAACTATTGTATGGTTATTGTCAGATAAGAAAATAGCATTATTTTCTACTTTCCTATCTCTAATTCTTATACCAATGATGTCTCAACGAATCTTGTTCATTTATATTTCATTAAAGTCTTATTCAATAACGATATACTTGCCAGTGTTTGGATCAACGACGCGTTGTTGAGTGCTGCTACTAGGAACACGAATGACTGGGAAGGTTTGATTGATTTCAGTATTGTCGATGACATCCGCATCTGCTTCTTCACCAACGATTACAGTACTGTTAGCCTCGTCTTCGATAGCAATGGCTGTACCTGACGCTGTGTTTACTCGCTTGATTTGATCTTTCGGTACGATGATGATTTCTTTGACACTATATTTAGTAGGGCGGATAACACGTGTGGTTTCAACGATGACAGGCTCTACACGGCGATCTTCGGTAATCGCGAGTTGTGCTTCTGGTGCTGTAGCTTCTTTTGTTTCGCTCATAATAGGCGTTGGAAACTTGGCACCGAAGTGGTTATCGCACTGCTGCATGCTTAAACGTACTGGATTGCCAGCCTTGTCCATATAAACGTTGACAGGCATATCAGCGGCGATAGGGACGTATTTTCCAACCAATGCGCCTGACACACCGTAGCGACCATTTGACTGCCCAACCCCTAAATCACAAGCACCTGCTGAGTAATCACTGGCTGTTAAGTTATTTGCATTGACCACTGTTTGAGGAATCATTACTTCAGACAAGCGCATTTTTTTGACAGTCGCTTCACCTGCTTGGCGCTTTGGGTTTTGATAAGTATAAGGGGTATAAAATTTGGCCGAACCGTCTTTGACAGCGGTGACACACTCCTCATAACTGTCATAGCCAACATTGCCGTGGCTATCGGTAGTCATAGCAGCATTAGCAGAGCTTGCAATCATAGTAAGACCGGATGTCATCACAGCAGCGGTTAATATATTGATTTTCATTGTTATGTCCTTTTAATTAGATGAGGGTCTATTGATTTATTATAAATTTATGATAAATAAGTAAAACTTAATTTTTATTAATATGATTTTTATTGCACTAGAAAATTACTCTGAGGTGTTTAAGGTCCAAATGAAATGTTAATGAGCCAATTATTCCTCTCAAAGCTGCTATGCAATATGGATTAAAAAATATGGGGTAAAAAATCGCCTAACTTTTTTTATCCTACGTCATTCACTGCAATATGGCTGTGACATTACTCTAGAAATGTGTAGCTTAATGTATTAAAAAGGCAGGAAGTGCCAATATCGTTTACCAAAGAAGCACGTTATTATTATTTATTAACAATCGCTCAAAAGATTGCAATCTGAATAATGAGAAAAAATAGGCAACAAAAAACCGTATCTCGTTGCTAAGATACGGTCATTAATTAGATATTAAGAAGTAGATTGCTTCGATTTATAAATGAGTAATATTAGGAATCGACAACTTCAAAACTAAGACCCGCATGCTCTTCTAAACGCGCCAGTAGATCATTACCCATGGCAGAGGCTGGCGTCCAAAAACCACCACCAACTTCTTCTTTGCTGATATCTTGTGCTAAGCATAACGCTGCTTGCGCTAGCATACGCGAGGTACTGCCGTAACCTGGATCTTTGTCACCCGTTACTTTCGTATTGATGGTGTCTTTATTAGCCGTTGCCCCAAAGAGGCGAATGTCAAAGTAGCCGTTTGCTTGATCTTCTGCAGACGGACCAGAACCTGACTTGGGTAGCACGTGCTTAGCTAATAATTCACGGCTCGGTTTGACTATCATAGCAGTGGCAAATCCAAACAAGCCTGCGCTCATTGCATAGCTTGATAATTGACCTTTTACACCATCTTGCATCCACATTGCTTCGTCATATTTAAAGTCACGACCATATTCATAGCCAAGCAATTGGTTGGTGCGATGCACGATACGGGTATTGATACTGGCCATGACAAAAGGCGCAAGCCAGCGTTTGTGCTCACTATCGTATTCTGGCTTACTGACATTAGCTTGGCGCACGTTTGGCGCATCTTTATCATCATTGAGTAGATAAGGATTTGCTACCTGCTTACGACGTGACTTGTCCTTTCCAACTTCTTCAAAAATAGTCGCCATCGAGGCAATGGTGCCACCCGATAGACCGCCTTTCGCCGCTTTGACACGCATATGAATCACATCGCAGGCGCGACCAAATTTCTCTTCTGCTTGGGTTTGGGTAAAGTAGACGCCCAAATCCGATGGAATCGAATCAAAGCCACACGAGTTGACAATACGAGCGCCGCTTTGCTTTGCCGCGTCCTGATACTTGTCCATCATGTCTTTGATGAATATGGCTTCACCGGTGAGGTCGACATAATCTGTCCCATGAGTGGTACAAGATTTGATCAGCGGCTCACCGTATTTGAGATAAGGACCGACGGTTGAAATGATGACTTGGGTTTGTTTGGTCATCTCATCAAGGCTGTCCGCATCGTCACTATTAGCAAGAATAATATCGACAGTGCTGCCAAGTTTAGATTGCAATTCGTTCAGTTTTGCTTCATCACGCCCAGCAATCGCCCACGTGACATCGGCGCCCTCTTTGTCTTTAGTATTAGATAGAAACTCTGTTAAATAGTGTGCTGTAATTTGACCAACAAAGCTGGTTGCACCATATAAGACGACCGCGTAAGGGCGCTTTTCATCGCTGCGCTGTCGTGTATTGTTCGAGGTATCCGTATTGGTATTGGTATTGGTATCCATATTTATTATCCTTAATAGCTATTTTGATGAGTTGTGTGACGTTTAAAATTTGTTGCCATTTAACAGTCAGATTTTGAAGTCTAATTTTTTGATAGAAATCAAATTAACTATATATAAGTCATGACTCAATAAATCATGTCTCAAATTTATATCTGCCTGAAAAAGATATATTAAAGTATTTTTGACCAGTAAAAATGACTTGTAAGTTACTGTTTATAGCAGATTATATGATGAAAATGTTGATGGCTAAGTGATAACTAACCATCTATACACATAACTCCCATAAAGGGATGAAAAAAAGGTTCGATGTTAAGATTTGCTACAAAGGTTACATAACCTACCGATATTATTACCAAAATGAACGTTTTCTAAAGATAAATATTGCTAATCTATGGTCGTAAGCAGTATTAATGGTTAAAAAATTAATAAATATCAAAAAAACAAAAAGTAAAGAAAAAGGAATCTTAGAGAGAGCAAGGCACTCATTAATAATAGTAGTTATTTCTTATTAATAATTGTCCATTATATCAATCTAAATATCTGGTTTTCTAATAATATTTTTAAGGAGAAGATTATGTTTCGCTGGGCTATTATTTTTGCCGTGATCGCACTGTTAGCAAGTTTGTTGGGTTTTGGCGGTGTCGCAGGATTGTCTGCTAATTTGGCATATATTTTCTTAGCAGTCGCTGTTATTTTATTTATTGTGGCATTTGTAAGCCGCAAGATGTAATTAATACCTGTAGATTGTTAAATAAAAAAGTCCTCAATCGAGGACTTTTTTTTGGTATTTAATAATGTATTTACTAATGAAAAATTTTTATAAACATTATAAAAAAACACATTACTATAAACGTTTCGGCTGAACAATGTGTTCCATCCGTTTAGCCAGACGAATATCATGGCTGGTAATACCGCCGGTATCGCCAGTAGTCAAGCGCACCTCTACCACGTTATACGTGTTGCGCCATTCGGGATGATGCTCGAGCGCTTCGGCATGGAACGCTGCTTGATTCATAAAGCTTATGGCTTCGATGAAATCGCTAAAGTGATATGTTTTTACGATAGCATTGCCCTCGCGCTGCCAACCAGGCAATTCTTCTAGCTGCAAATTTACTTGCTTATCAGATAAACTACTCATATTAATCACCTTTATTATTATGTTGGTTTGGTTTATTAAAAACTATATCAGGCACTACATTGTAGCTGTCAAAGCTATTGTACGAAACTACAATCCTCTTTTTCAGTTGTATCATTGACGCTATTACATCATTATAAAGACCTTTCATCCTATTGCCATTATAGGTCAGAAAACCCGCCTATATTTGCTATCTTGCCATATATTCAAAGATAAATATACGAGGGTAGATAGCAAATAAATAGGAGGGTAGTAGCGTATTAATGCTTCAATTTTATTAGCCAAGCTGAACCATAATAAATGCTTAAAATATTCCTAAAGAAATTATGACGCTTATTAGCATACTGCATTTTCTATGGCTTATTGCTAAAGAGTGGACTATAGCAAGTCTTGGTAATCAGGATGTTTGCTGATATATGACGAGACAAATGAGCACTGTGGTATCACTTTTTTATTCTGTTCACGAGCATAGTTGAGGGCATGCTTGACCAATGCTGAGCCAATACCGCGCCCGCCTAGCTCCTGAGGTACGATAGTATGATCATAAACTAATGTATCGTCACGCTCTTGATAGCTAATATAGCCAGTATGACCGTCAATGGAGGTCTCAAAGCGTTTAGCCTGTTCATCATGGGTGATGGTTAGGTTTTGTTCAGAGTTTTGATTTTTCATGGATATTCTCCGTTATTATTGATTATTATCATTAAATATTATTGGTTTTTTTTAGTATGGATCAAGCGTATTTTTAAATGAAGAGAGTTTGAATGACCGAATAGATTATTCACTAAAGTATGAGTCCTTTCGATTCACATTTATAGTTCTTTAGCGTAAGAGTCGATAGAGTAAATGTTAAGACTAAAGGGGTCGACCAGTGGTTTCCATATGAGCTGCACATCAAGCATAAAATAAGGCTTGGCGCATGACAGGGGGAAGATATTTACCTAATCCACGTATAGCGGGCAGCTCTTTTGGTCTTTCTGTTACGGCATGATTTGTTTCAGCGATTGACGTAGTTTGTGAGTGTAAATAAGACTGCCATTCTTCAGCACTTGGCTTGCTAAAGTGGCGGATACGTCCTAGCATTTGCCGGAATTGTGTACCAAAGCGCCCAGTATTATAAGGTAGATTGTACTTGCGACATATCGCCTGTAATTGTGGTGCGATACGAGCATAGTGACTGGCTGGCATATCAGGGAAAATATGGTGCTCGATTTGATGCGATAAATTACCCGTCAAAATGTGAAACAGCTTACCGCCTTGAATATTGCTGGAGCCCAGAATTTGACGCACATACCAGTCGCCTTTAGTCTCATCAGCATCGAGATAGGTATAGATATGGGCTTGTTCGGTAAAGTGTCCACAGAATATCACCGCCCATGTCCATAGATTACGAACGATATTGGCAGTAACATTACCGCTCAGTGTGGTCATAGCACTACCTCGACCTAATGTCAGCCCTGCTAACGTGGGTAGTACAATATGATCTTTGCCTACTTGCCGAGCGATTTTGGCAAATAATGCACGAGATTTCTGTTGCATGGTTTGGTGTCGATCAGGGGAGTCCACGTATTCGTCGACACTGATTTGAATATCATGAAAGGCGACCGCCCACTCAAAACCTAGAGCCAATATCGCTGTTTTAAATATATTATGGCGATCGCTTGGCGTCCAAGGTTGCTCATCAGTCACGCGAATTAAGTGATAGCCAACATCATGGTCACGACCAACGATATTGGTAAAAGTATGATGCAAGTAATTATGAGAGTGTTGCCACAATGGGGCAGGACAGACAATGTCCCAATCAAACTTTTGGCTGTTGAGATACGGGTGCTGCATCCAGTCATACTGACTATGCATGACATTATGCCCAAGCTCCATATTATTTAGGATTTTGCTGAGACTCAGTAGTGAGGTACCCAATAACCAAGTCGCGACCATTTTACGTTTTGACTGCATGCATCCAGCCGCTGCCAGTAAGCCACGCGCTGTCATCTCACTATAGACTACCGCGGCATACACTCGTTTAATGTATCGTGCATCATCACTACCTAATGAATCCATCACGCTTCGGTAAAGCACATTTAATTCATGAGAGAGGGCATCAGATTGCGCCTTTGGTAAGGGCGCTCCTGTCAACGTTGGGTAGCGAGTCAACTGCTTTGCTTTCTGCTGTTTTGCATCAGTTAGTGGGGTCAAAACGGGTACAGCAGATTGTGCCGTAGTGACGGGTGGTAGCAAGCGCATAAATAATCCTTAACCGAAATGGTACGGATAGTCGGTACTGGATTCGGTTCAATAAGTTGTTTAAGTTTTTACCGTAGGCTATAAGGTAACAGCAGGCTGTGTTTCTATCTTATGAGCCGTTATGAGTATTTATTTTTATCACCGTGTTGCTAAATATCTAGCACCACATCAGTCATGGCAATGTTGATGCAAGTTTGAATAGATTCATAACCATCACTGCTCATTTTTCCTGTGTGAATATTTTTGACCACACCGCTGACTTTATTGCAGCGACACAACTGGCAGATACCTTGTCTACAACCATGCGCTAAGCGAATTCCTGCGTCCTCTGCGGCATTCAATAATGTCGTGCTACTGTCAAACTGCCGTTGCCTCGCCCGTAAATAAACAGTATGTTGTGCTGCGTGTTTTTTTCTATCGAGCGCCTGTTCGTTATCAAAATTGAAATCAGGCGACGCATGACCAAAGTTTTCTACAATGATATTATCGCGCAGGTTTTTATTGTGCGGTAAGGTTATCTCTGCCGCTGCTTTATATAAGCCAGTCAACAGAGCCTGTGACCCGCATGCAAATATTTGCGTATCTGCCAGTGGTAGGTTTAATGCCAACAAACTGTCTACGCTCAAGTGTCGCTTGCCAGCCAAATAAGTATCAGATTTCTCGGTATTGACCAGATGATAGGTGAAAGCTGGATACGCTATGCTCAGTTGTTGCCATTGGTTTTCGAACGGGAGCATTTCAGTGCGACTGTAATATAGCAACGTCACCTGATGTCCGTTGTCCAGTGCTTGCGTGATGAGTCCTAACATGGGCGTAATACCGCTGCCACCCGCGATAAATAATAAAGAAGCAGATTTTTCGGCAGCTGATGTTGTCTGTACCGTTATAGATGTTTGTGCCAAAGTGAAAGAGCCACTGGGAACACTACTGTTGATGACACTGCCAAGTGCTATATGTTTGGTTAAGTAATCCGAAACCAAGCCTTGTGGCTTAATAGCAATAGTAACCGCAAGATAAGGTGGTTGCTTTTTGCGAGCGCCACTATTAATACTGTTGCCAGTAGTAATGTCGTGCCACCAGAGGAGCGGTTGGTGCGCCAAACCTAATAATGAATAGCTGCGCTGATGATACACACCTTCAATAAGAACGCTTAAGTTAAGATGTTGACCACCCTGCCAACCACGTTGCGAACCCAGTAATTGCCGTCGAAAAGCATGATTAGTCTCAAATCTGAGCGCTATTAAGTCATCGCTAAGTGTATACCGCGCAACAAGGCGCAGCTTTGGGACAGTGAAAGACCAAAACGGCTGTAAGTGTGATCCAATAAAATCGATAAATGCATGTTGAATCATTTCAGGATGATAGCCGTTGGTCATATTATCAGTACCTTTGTTAAGATATCCTAACATGCTAACGGCTATTGATTAAATTTGCGAAAGTTTTGATGCTATTTTTTGTGGTCTTTATAAAACAGTTATAAGTCAGAATGTTAAGCGAAACGGTTCGATAGTAGGTTTCGTTACCGCTTTTAGCTAGAAAGCTGAGTACTCTGTGACAAAAGCCGTAAAACAATCGTTAAAACAATCTGTTGGCTTGCAGGGTATGCGCCACAATGCGATAATGGCTTATAATTTGTAACCCTGATTTTGAGGTGCAGCACGCTTGGCATCATTGCCAAGTATGATTCGCTTGCCTCTTTTATGCAGTCTATCGGAGTGTTAATGGCTCAATATATTTACACGATGAACAACGTGTCAAAACTTGTTCCGCCTAAGCGTGAAATTTTAAAAAATATTAACTTATCATTTTTTCCAGGTGCCAAAATTGGTGTCTTGGGTATTAACGGTTCAGGTAAATCAACCTTGCTACGCATTATGGCTGGCGTGGATACTGAATTTAGTGGTGAAGCACGCGCGCAAACTGGCACCAAAATTGGTTATCTGCCGCAGGAACCACAGCTTGATGACAGCAAAGACGTACGTGGTAACGTCGAAGACGGTATGCGTGAAGCCTTAGATGCGCTCGCACGTTTAGATGCCATTTATGCTGAATACGCTGAGCCTGATGCTGACTTTGATAAGCTTGCTGAAGAACAAGGCAAGATGGAAGACATCATCCAAGCGTGGGATGCCCATAATTTAAATACCCAGCTCGAAAAAGCGGCTGATGCCTTACGTCTGCCACCTTGGGATGCGGATGTTAGTAAGCTGTCTGGTGGTGAAAAACGCCGTGTAGCACTATGCCGTTTACTATTGTCACGCCCTGATATGCTGTTACTTGACGAACCGACCAACCATTTGGACGCCGAGTCTGTTGCATGGCTAGAGCAGTTCTTGCAGAACTACAGCGGTACAATCGTTGCCATTACCCATGATAGATATTTCCTAGACAACGTCGCTCAGTGGATTTTGGAGCTAGATCGTGGCCATGGTTATCCGTATGAAGGCAACTATACTGAGTGGCTCGAGCAAAAGAACACCCGTTTAGAGCAGCAGAATAAGCAAGAAGAATCATTTGCTAAAGCACTGAAAAAAGAGCTGGATTGGATTCGTAAAAACCAAAAAGGTCAACAAGCCAAGTCTAAATCTCGTGTACAGCGCTTTGAAGAGCTGAACTCAACAGAGTTCCAACAGCGCAATGAGACCGCTGAAATTTATATTCCGCCCGGTCCACGTTTAGGTAATAAAGTCATTGAAGTGAATAACATTTCCAAATCATTTGGTGATCGTCTGCTTTATGAAAACCTAAGCTTTAACGTGCCAGCGGGTGCTATCGTCGGTATCATCGGACCAAATGGTGCGGGTAAAACCACACTGTTTAACATGATTACCGAACGTGATACGCCAGATACCGGTTCAGTCGATTTGGGCGAAAGTGTCAAAGTTGCCTATGTTGGTCAGGTACGTGACAACTTAGATGACAGCAAAACCGTTTGGGAAGAAGTGTCTGACGGTCTTGATATTATTACGGTTGGCGATTACACCACGCCAAGTCGTGCTTATATCGGTCGCTTTAACTTCAAAGGCTCAGATCAGCAAAAGCACGTCGGTCAATTGTCAGGTGGTGAGCGTAACCGTTTACAGCTAGCGAAGACATTGAAGCAGGGCGCGAACGTATTGCTCCTTGATGAACCGTCAAACGATTTGGACATTGAAACCTTACGTGCGCTAGAAGATGCGATTCAGGTCTTCCCAGGTACGGTCATGGTCGTCTCGCATGATCGCTGGTTCCTTGACCGTATCGCGACTCATATCTTAGCGTTCGAAGATGAAGGCCCAGTTTGGTTTGATGGTAACTATTCTGAGTTTGAAACGTATCGCAAAAAGACGATGGGTGATGCTGCCACTCCTAAGCGCATGAAATATAAAAAGATTTCGACTTAGGACTGTTGTTTAAAAGATAGTTTTTTAAAAAAACAGCTACTTAGAAATTTCAAATTTGAAGATAAAAAAAGACCTCTAATCAATTAGAGGTCTTTTTTTGCTCGATATATTCAGTTTAGCTCATTAAATATTATAGCTGGTTGCAGATTAACGCTTACGCCCAAATTTACGCTGCTTTTTATTACTAATCTCAGTAATCGCATGAGTAATTTCTTCTTCATCTAAGCTGGCGACTTGCTGCAAAATCTGCATCATGTCAGGCGTTAGCACGTACTTAGCATGACGAGCAATATCATTGATACGATGATCAAAGGTCAATACGCCGGTTTCATCATCTTTTTGCAAGTAATCGAGACGAGTCAAGGCACTGATGAAGCTGGTGAATAAGGCGCGGTCAAAGAAATCAGGAATATCATCTGCATATAGTACAGATAAGCGCTGACCCAGCAGATGACACAGATCAACGACTTCGCTTTCGGTTAGATTGCCTGAGCCTTGCTGGGCGAGTAGGGCAAGCGTCATAAAGTAACGCTCAAGGCTCTGTCCGACAGGCGTCGCTAGCACTTGCAGCTGCTGATAGCATTTGCTGTTTGATTCAGGGACACTAAGTACGCCATCGCTCAATTCGACAATTAGACCATGCGAGAGTAGGCTGTCGACTTTTTTATTTAAGGTATCAGCCAAGCCATGTGCTGGGTAATATAAGAACAGCTCGCTTTGTAAAAATGGATAGAGTTGCTTAGCAATATTGTCCAAACGACTGCGTTCGATACGACCGTTACGCGCCACTAAGGCGGCTAAAAAAGACAGTAGAATAAAGACATGAAGGATGTTATTACGGAAATAGCTGAGCAATGCCGCTTGCTTGCCGGCAATCTGAATGATGTCACCTAAAATATGCGGCGTACGTTCAATGAGCTTTAGTTTGATACCATAATCAATGATTTGCTGCGGACTCATATCTGTAATGACGGTGTCATCTGAGTAGGACAGCTGCTGAGCAAGACCTTGATAGAGGGCAATTTGTTCGCGGCATATCGTTTCATCTAGAGCAGCTTTAGGCGCTGACAATAATACCAATGATAATAACGAAACGGGCGTCACAACCGCCGCCTTATTGATGTGCTGCATGATTTTGACGCCGATGTTATCGACCATCGCGCTGGCTTTATCATCGAGCGGGGTATCGGTGCGATCCGTCGGCAAGCTATTGGCTGGCACATCGAATTTTGTCATAAAGTCGCTAAGATGCAGTGGTGTGCCAAAGCTTAGATGTACATTACCAAAGATACGCTCAATTTTACGACCAACTTTGAGTAAGCCTAGTAAAGATTCAGATTCTTTTGGCTTGCCTTTTAGCTCACCAACATAGGTACCACCTTCCATAATACGCTCATAACCGATATAAGTCGGAATGAAAACCACTGGCTTCTCAGAATGACGTAATTGACTGTGCACTGTCATTGCTAGCATGCCCATCTTCGGTGGTAATAAACGTCCTGAACGCGAGCGACCACCCTCGATAAAGTATTCAATCGGTGTGTTACGTGTAATAAGGGTGTGCATATATTCGCGGAGGACGGCGGTATAAAGTGCATTGCCACGAAAGCTACGACGTATATAAAAGGCAACTGCGCCGCGTAATAATGGCCCCAATACGGGTACATCTAGGTTGTCACCAGCAGCGACATAAGGAATGCTCAGACCACGCTTGTAGATGACATAAGATAGCAATAGATAATCGACATGGCTACGATGACAAGGCACATAAACCAGCTCATAGTCAGTTGCAAGCTCACGTACGCGCTCAAAATGATGGACTTCTACGCCATCATAGAGTTGCGTCCATAACCACGTTAAAAACTTATAAAAACCGCGCACGATGGAATGTGAATAGTCATTGACCATCTCATTGGCATAACCTTTAGCCAAGACACGGGCTTCACGTACACTGATACCGGATTCTACTGCTTCTGCCTCTATCGCATGTTTGATAGCTGGTGAATACACTAGCTTGTCTACTAAGTTGCGTCTGTCTGATAAATCAGGACCGAGCATACTGGCACGCTGCTTGTCTAAATAAACCGTAAGCCGCTGCTGTAGCATACCGACCAGTTCACGATTGCTGTCAGCGGTCGCTACCAAAGCATAGTTTGGTGCTTCGTCGGCATCGCCCACGCTACTGGTGATGTCTAAATGGCTGTCTTTTGCAGAATTTTCTTTTACATCACCTTCTTTTATGGAGTTCTCTTTCATAGAGCTTTCTTTTATAAAGTTCTCTTTTGAATCAGTAGCTAGCGAATCAAAAATAGAAAACCCTTCTTCATCACCTTTAAGGCTATCATTGATAAGGGTACGTAGATCTTGAGGTGGATGGAACTGTACAAAGGTGTCACGTCCCATCACTCCGATATTAAAGAGCTGCTTGGTGATGCTAGGGTCTTGCCAGTTGTCAGCGGTCAGCAGCTTAAACAGTGAATCCTCTTTTTCTGGAGCGCGTCCCCATAAAATAGAGACGGGCACCAAACGTACTTTTAGCTCTGGATGTTGCAAAACAGCAGACACCAAACGTGACAGGCGCGGCGATAGCTGACTGTCTTTGGCGCTTGGATGGTTCAAAAATATGATGGCTGCGTTTTCTTTGATATTATGGGCGGCATCATGTACCCCAACCAATGCTGGTGGTAGATTGTGCTCTTGCGTCTGCAGGTCAATCAAAATACTGTTGGAGCGTGAATAATCTTGCAACACATAAAATCTTAGCGTTTGATCGTCTGTATCGAACTCAGGTAATTCACCCAATAACTTAGGTTTAACAGCGACATCGAGTAGCTGCCCCGATAGCTTGCGATAAATTTGATTAATCGGCGCATTGGAATAAGGCTTGGGGGCAATTGGATTGACGTCAGTATTAGAAGCGCTGTCGGTTGTGACTGGCGCTTTAAAAATCCGTTTTTTTAAGAACTTCGGTATCATAATCAGTATCAAAAATAGTCAAATATGTTGCGCTTATGATGCCATAAAAGCCATCAAAGCGATATATAGTGTCTGTATATACTGCTAATATTAATACGGTCTGGTTACTATATAGTGAGTTAAGCCGCTCTTAATAAGCTCAAATAATTGAAAGTTAATGTATTTAGCGCAATAATAGTTCGGCGACAACCAAGAGTCACTATAGAGTAATTATGTTTAAATCTACCCATTAATATCATTGATATAAGCTGAAATATTATGACACCAGCGATTAATCTTGCCAAACAACGCGCTCTGAAATATCAATTACACGACTATGTCCATGACAGTAATGCCGCCTCTTTTGGCTTAGAGGCGGCAGAAAAGCTAGGCGTGGATGTGTCACAAGTGTTCAAAACCTTGGTGGTATCGACAGAGACTGGTGCGCTTGCCGTTGCTATCTTACCCGTAGATAAAACGTTAAACTTTAAAAAAACGGCTAAGGCGCTATCTTCGAATAAATTGCTGACCTGCAAAAAAGTGCAAATGGCGGATCCTAAGCAGGTAGAGCGTAGTACGGGCTATGTGCTAGGCGGCGTCAGCCCATTGGGACAAAAGAAGCGCTTGCCGACTATCATAGACAGCTCGGCTGCAGAGCAGACAACGATTTATGTCAGCGGTGGTCGCCGTGGTTTAGAAATTGAGCTGCCACCAGCACAATTAGCTGAGACCCTTGCTGCTTGCTTTAGTACTATTATTGATGACTAAAAAGTTACTGATGACTAAAAATCGTTGCCGCTGACGGGCTGTTCAATCAATCCTGAAACGATGGCTAATATTTTACTCCCTCACTCATATTTTATAAGGACATATTCATGCCACATCTAACCATTCAAATGACGCCCAATGTCAGTATTGCTCATGAAGAATCATTGCTTAAAGCGTTAAATAAAGCGTTATGGGACAGTGGGCACTTTGGCACACCGACTGATATTAAAGCACGGATCGTGCCCATTGAGACGTTTTTGGTAGGCGTTGAAGATGATGAGCAGGCGTATGGCTTTATTTATGCGCATCTAAAACTAATGACTGGTCGTGACCTAGTTATTCGTAATCAGCTAGCAGGGCTGCTGGTGACGGCGATAGAGCAGGAGATAGGCGCAGAGCAATCAGGGCGAGCAGCCTTACAGATATGTGTGGAAGTTGAAGAAATTAGCGCGGTATATCACAAAAAAATGCTGGGTAGCTAAAATGCTGATATCTTCCGAAACGATGATTCATCAATCGTTATAAGTATTCACATAGCGATTTACTGGCATATGTGGGTAATATCATTACCTCAACCTTATAACCAGCCGTTTTGCCTTCAGTCGCCATCAAATTTCGGGCAATGCGTAAGCGATATTGTTCGGTTGCGGGTAGGCAGCCTTGATACACGATACCGCCTTTGCTGCCATCTTGCGTACCGTTTGGCATATGTAATACGCCGACATTGGCTGTCTCAGGCGTACCAGTAAGTGGTGCAATATTAATAACGGCATATTGCCAGCTGGTGGCATCAAAGCGATACCAGCGCTCATCTTCATTGGGGCTTAATTTGCCAGTGACCGTACTACTGATCGCGCCTTTGGCAAATTTAATAGGAGTGTCAGGGTTTTTAGCCAGCTCCGTAGCACTAGTTGCGCTAAAACTGATCAGTGCCGTACTGAGCAGTAGCACTCGTATAGATAATGAGGCTAAAGAAGTTTTTTGATGATCAATGGATAACATTATTGGCTCCTAAAATGGCCATTTATCTATAATAAGTTACTCATTAACCCTCATCTATGATGTATATTTATTGTCGATAGGCTTTAATGAGAACGTCTGTACTTTTAGTTAAGCATAAAAAAGCGCCTACATGCTAGGCGCTTTTTTTATTGATTATTGCTTAATTGTGATGCTATCTTATTCTAAAAAACTTAGTCTAGAAAAGCAAAGTTCTCAATCTTCATTGCTGTCATGCTGTCACTTGGTGCAACCATGGCTTCGGCATGCCCCGAGGTACGTGGTAACAACTTATCAAAGTAGAATTCAGCCGTTTGGATCTTAGCTTTGTAGAATTCTGGGGATTCAGTGCCGCCGTTTTCTAGCTTGTCATAAGCGACTGCTGCCATACGCGCCCAATGATAACCCATCATGACATAGCCTGAGTACATCAAGAAATCGTCTGATGCAGCAGAGATGATTTCACGATCTTTACGTGCCATTAGCATCAAGCGGACAGTCAATGTATTCCACTCAGCACATAGCTTGGTGAGTGCCCAAACGAATTTACGCATGTCTTTATCAAGTGCATACTCGCCACACCATTTCATGATGCTTGAGGTATAATCACGGATGATTTTGCCTTTAGACTGCAAGATCACTTTACGACCGAGTAAATCCAATGCTTGAATACCAGTTGTACCTTCGTACATGGTGGCGATACGAGCATCACGAGCGATTAGCTCCATGCCCCATTCTTTGATATAGCCGTGACCGCCATAGACTTGCTGACCGTGTTTGGCCGCTTCAATGCCTAGCTCAGTTAAGAAGCCTTTTAGGATTGGTGTGTAGAAACCCAATTTATCATCCCATTTTTCAAACTCTTCATCATCGCCATTGATGATACCTTGTGCCATTTTATCGGCATAGCGCGCAGAATGATAAATCATCGAACGACCGCCTTCGGCAAAGGCTTTTTGGGTCAATAGCATACGACGTACGTCAGCATGGTTGATGATAGCATCAGCAACTTTTTCAGGCTCTTTTGTGCCTGATAAGGTGCGCATAGAACGGCGATCTTTTGCATACGGCAGCGCGTTTTGGAATGACAATTCAGTATGCGCCAAACCTTGGATACCAGTGCCAATACGGGCTGTGTTCATAAAGGTGAACATAGCTTTTAGACCTTTGTTCGGTTCACCAATTAAGTAACCAACGGCATCATCAAAGTTTAGGACACAAGTAGCCGATGAGCTAATGCCCATTTTGTGTTCGATCGATCCACAAGTCACGCCATTACGCTCGCCAATTTCACCTTCAGTAGTTGGCAAGAATTTCGGTACGATAAATAATGAGATACCGCGTGTGCCTTCTGGTGCATTTGGCAAACGTGCTAAAACAATATGAACGATGTTTTCCGTTAAATCATGCTCACCACTTGAGATGAAAATCTTAGTACCGCTAAGCTTATAAGAGCCGTCATCTTGTGGAATGGCTTTAGACTTAACCTGACCCAAATCCGTACCACATTGTGGTTCAGTCAAGCACATGGTACCAGCCCAAGAGCCTTCGACCAATTTATGCAAGTAGGTTTCTTTTTGCTCATCGGTACCATATTGCATAATGGTATTGATACAGCCAGTTGATAGACCAGGATACATTGCCCATGGCCAGTTCGCCGTACCGATCATTTCAGCTTTGATAAGATTCAATGAGGTCGGTAAGTTCATACCGCCGTACTCTTCAGGGTAAGAAATACCTTGCCAGCCGCCTTCTACAAATTGATCATAAGCTTCTTTAAAGCCTTTAGGGGTTGTGACCACACCATTCTCAAAATGACAACCTTCAGCATCTGCTGGTTGATATAAAGGCGCTAAGACATTTTCAGCAAAATCTGCCATCCCTTGAAGAATCATATCAACGGTTTCAGGATCGGCATTTTCGCCATTATCCAAATCTTTATAATGAGTTTGAAAGTCGAAAACATCATTTATTAAAAACTTGATATCACGTAAAGGTGCTTTGTAAGTTAACATAGTCGCTCTCTTTAGTTATTCGCTATCATAAATGGCTAGCTCGGTATTTGAGCCACGTTTCATGTAAAAGGGTGTTTAATCATTTGGGGTAAGAATAGACGATATCACGGCTCGTCATTCAGATTTATCAAAAACAGCTCATCCATTTTGATTGCCGTTAAGGCATCCTTGATAAAAAACAGCTGTCGCGGCGTTACTGTCAGTATAAATCTTCTATAGCGACAAATATATAACTAATAACTAATATTCATAATTAATATTTTAAATCAAAACATTAATTTATGTATTGATGAATTCGATTTTTATTAGTGTCTGTGGTTAAGTAGCTATCTATGATAGATGTGACCGTATCAGAAAAACATTTTTTAACTGCATTTACGATATAAGGAAAGCCAATTATGAGCGCATCCAAGCGTGAGGCAACGCGAGCATCTTGGCTGACAGCGTTATTTGCTCGCATAAAGGCTTTAATTGATGGGGAGCTGGCGCATCTGCTGACAGTGGACCGTAGTAAGAGACCGTGGCATATGCCAATTATCGCGGCGATTGCGATTAGCTTCCCCGTGTTTGTGGGCGCTTATTTTGGTGCTTTATCGTCAGGCATTAAAGCGTCCTTGGGGGCGATGGTTATTTTGAATATACCGTTAGTGGGCAAGCTGCCGTATCGATTGGTGACGGTGATGGCTTGGGGTTTTGCCATGTCGCTGTGCTTTGCGCTCGGTCTAATTGCTCAGCAAGTCCCGCTATTAAAACTGCCAATATTTACGCTCATGGCGTTTGGTATTGTGATTTTTGGACGTTATTATCGTCAGCCACCGCCAGCGGGACTGTTTGTGATGATGGCAGGTGCTATTGCGCTATTTATACCGCTACCTTTGGAAGACATTTTGCCTGCAACTGGACTGGTGATGCTTGGCAGTGGCTTTGCTTTAGTGATGGCATTGCTGTATTCGTTGTTTTTATTAGCAACGCGCCCAGCGACGCCGACGCCTACTTATAGCTACGAGCCAGATACCATTACTGAAAGTTTGATTGTCGCCAGTTTTGTCAGTTTAGCCTTACTCATCGCTGTCACTTTACAGCTGTCCAACCCCTATTGGGCAGCAGTTAGCTGCTTTTTGATTATCCAAGGTATTCATTTGCGTACCATGTGGATTAAGCAAATACATCGTTTACTTGGTACAGTATTGGGCGTGGTTTTGGCGAGTTGGATGTTGTCTTGGGGATTATCAATATGGGGGGTGGCACTGGCGATACTGACGATGATGCTTTGTATCGAGACGTTGGTGGATCGACATTATGGTTTGGCAGTCATATTTATCACGCCGCTGACGATATTTATTGCAGAATACGGCAGTGGCCTACCGTTTTCTGAGTCCGCCTATCAAGAAGTGATTCGCACGCGCCTTTTTGATACCGTGATTGGCTGCTTGGTGGGTTTGAGCGGCGGACTAGTGATGCATTCAACCAACTTACGCATACCGCTACGGCGTATCGAAAACTGGCTACTGGCGCGCTTTGGCTAATTGATGAGTGTCAAACCACCAGTACGTTTGAAATAAAGTATTAAAAAAAGTCGCATGAGCTGAGTTCATGCGACTTTTTTTATGTCAATTTTCGATTAACGACTGTGTAGCGTTTCAGTCGCTTGCACAACATCGATCGTATGACCTGTCCAACGCTCAAAACTTAGCGCTGCTTGCCCGATGAGCATGCCATAGCCATCAGAAATCTGCGCGCCACGTGCAGAAAAATGCTGCAAAAACGGCAGCGTGCGTCCGTACATCATGTCATAAGCATAGTCACCATTTAGCGTGTCGCTTAGTGGTAGCGTATCTGCTGATAAACCAATAGAAGTCGCATTGATGATAATATCAAACTGTCCATTCAATTCAGTCGTGCGACAAGTTTCAATCTGCTGCTCATGAATAGCAGTGCTTGCCGCGCTAAGCTCAGTGACTAACGCTGTTGCCTTGCTCAGCGTGCGATTGGCAATCGTAAGATGTGCGATACCGGCTTCAATCAATGGCAATATCACCCCACGTGCTGCGCCGCCTGCGCCAATGAGTGCCACGCGAGCACCATTCAATGGCCAATCCAAACTTACGATGTGATTGACCAGTCCTTGTCCATCGGTATTATCGCCATACAATGCCTCGGTGATCGGCACGCCACTTTTCACCAGCGCTTTATTTAGTAGCAGCGTATTGACTGCGCCCGCAACCTTGGCATGTTCAGATAAACCACCGCGCGCCGCGCAGCAGTCATAAGCGATTTGTTTAAAAGGTACAGTGACGTTGGCTCCAACGCCGCCGCCCTGAAAAAATGCCTCAAGCACCGCGGTAAAACTGGCTGCATCATCGGGGCAATATTGGCGTTGATAGCTAATCTCAATACCCGTCTGCGCTGCAAATAACGTATGAATTTCAGGGGATTTGCTGTGGGCAATGGGATTGCCGATAACGATAAAATGCTGGGTCATAATGGGTCTGCTTGCGGTAAGAGGCAAAAATTGATCAGTAGAAGGGCATTGATATACAATCATCATAAGGGATAACGCTATATTTGACAAATCGGTGGTCTAACGAGTAAATACTTGAATAGGTAGGTTTTTTGACAGATTATATCTTTAACAAATCTGTACTGTCTGGGAGCGTTATCCGTAACGTAAAGGGTGGTCAAGTGTTAAGCAGTTGGGTAAACTAGAGAGCATGAAAATTTTATATTGATATTTTGGCAGTTGCATAACTATCAGTAACTGAACTGTCAAACACCAAGTCATATGAAACGGACATAACAAACTGAGTCATACAATACCAAGTATAAGAACGCTTGTTTATAAAACATAATGTCCATTATCAGCGGCCTATCTGCCTGCTCGTTAATACTATTTTGAGAATCATCTAAAAGTGTGAGTAAATTGCCCATGTGGAATAATAGCCTACAGACCCTCTTAGTCGGTACGATAATGGCAGTCGGTGTGTCGCTCAGTGGCTGTGATAGCAGTAAAGACGACGCCCAAAAAGATGCCGATATGAGCGAGCAAACCGTCGCTGACGATGCGCTAGTACAGGACAATGCTGCGCCGAACGCCGATTTAGACGGCGCTACTGCTCAGCAAGGTAGACAAGTGAAATATGACGTTGCGGGATGGGGCACTAAAAATGTAGCGTCACTGAATGTCGATAATTTAGATGAGATCAAGGCGACTTTTGGTAAGGTCATGAGCACTGATGAGAACAGCCTCGACTATGCCAGTAATCCAGCCGCCAAATATCGCTTTATGGATACCGATGCGCCGTATTTGGATTTGATTGATTCTGAAAAGTATCTCGAACTGGGCTGGTACTTTGCCAATCCTACTGACTCTGATAAAGAAAAAGAGATAAGCCAAAACCATGCCGAAAAAGCGCATAAGCTTGCCCGCCAACTGATGGGTGATGAGGGCGGACAACTGATTTCTGATATGCTTAATGGTCAAATTATCAAAAATAAAGTCATCGGTGGTCAAAAAATAGAACTGGCAAAATGTGAGTTCTATAGCTGTATGCTGGTCATCAATAAATCTGCTGCCCAAACAGATAAGAAGTAAGCGATGCAGCCATCAAATAGCTGGGTCTGTTTATCTTCACTAGACAAGCAGACCGCCGTATCGACTGCTTCATTAGACAATCGTGGGTTGGCATATGGCGATGGATTTTTTACCACGATGGGGGTCATCGATGGGCAGATACTGTGGTTGGCTCATCATCAGCAGCGCCTTGTTTACCATGCCGAAGCTTTACAACTTGAATTAGACAGTCATTCTGTCATGGCTCTATTGCAGACGCATGCCGAGCAACTACAACAAGGCATGCTGAAGCTGATGGTGACTCGCGCCGTGCAAGATGTCCGTGGTTATGGCTATGTGCCAACCACATCTGGTAGCGCTTGTGAGATTTGGCTAAAATCCTCTGCGATGACCGTCACTACGACTGAGCAATTACGCTTGCCTGATGGGTGCTCAATCCCGATGCAGCCTATCAGTTCTGCCATTTGCCTATCTTCGCAGCTTGCCTGCTTACCGCCACCATTAGCAGGACTCAAAAGCCTCAATCGCCTTGATAATGTACTGGCAAGTGGTGAGCTACAAGGCATCAAAGCCCAAGTATTGGAACACTGTATCAAACCCAGCATCAGTGAGGGGCTGCTACGAGATATGAGTGGTCGTTGGGTTGAAGGTACGATGAGCAATGTCTTTTATCAATTATCAGAGCAGCAATCCTCAAAATCCGCAAGCCATTTAGACATCAATAAAAATGATCCGAATTATTTAGACCAAGGTCAATGGCATACACCTTCGATGGCGCAAGCGGGCGTCGCTGGCGTGATGCGGCAAGTGCTTATCGATGCGTTATCGACTAGCAAACATCCCGTCATTATCAGATCATTAAAAGATGAGGATTTGCCACAGTTAAGCCAGCTATTCTTTTGCAATGCGCTGCGTGGTGTCATGCCAATGAGTAGCCTGACGTTATTATCGGGTGAAATGGTGAGATTTTGAGCGATTCTAATCGTATTTAAAAATATTAAACTTGGTATCAATAAAGTCATCTGGGTACAAAATAACTTCCTCATTGTGATACATATCTTGCGCTTTTAATAGTGCTTCTTGCTCGTTCTCTGCGTTAACCTCCACGATATTATTCAACGTCTCGACAATCTCTATCTGAAAGGCTCTCTTCAGTTTTTTATCTACTTTCATCATTACTATCCCCGATATACGCTTATCAAAATTTCCTGAGTATTTATATATTCTAGGTTAGCAAAGGCGCTTAAAAAGAAGTGATCGTCTTTTGTTACGTAGACTTGTGCGATAAGGAAAATCGATCAATGATAGTGTTTTGATAAGGAGAGATATCCATGGACTACATCTACGAAGATGAACGAATACCTTTACAAATCCGTCGACTATTAATTTTTGATGAGATTTGCAAATTAGCAAAAAAACAACCTGATGAAATTATTCATTTATCAAGATTCACTGAATTGTCGCTCGGTGTTATGTATTTGAAAGACTTTAAAAAGTTTATCGCGTTTGGCGGTGTGTTTGAGTACGCAGAAACAAGAGAAGAAGTTATCGAGCAACGTATTAGAGTTTTTCCTAACGACGAACCAGTAAAACGTGCGCTGACAGTTAACTTAAAGCAGTTTACTCAGCCCGCGCGTACAGCTATCCAGCTGGTCTGGTATTGGAATAACTATGTTAAAAATAGAATGCATGCTTACGTCGATTATCGAGAAGAGCACTTTTTTAAAATCAATGATGAAATTGATGGAGAGTATCCACCGCATAAGTTTCATGGCCGTTTAGTTGCAACGGCACGTTTACCTTTATGGGACGATAGAGAGGAATTAATTGCAGATGTCTACCGTAATAATAAAGGGCAACCAAGACCTGAACGCTTCAATGAGAAACGTTTAATATAATTTTCGATAATGCCCGCGACCGATAAATTCAATAATGCCTCTATCACGTAACACTTGTAGCTGCTGACGAATTTTATCTTTAATATGATTGTTTTCGGGATGCTTAAGCTTTAATAGTTCAGCAAAAGCATAAACCTGATTGAGAGAAAAATTAACGTTCAGTTTATCAATACATTGCCAAACATCTAACGTCCAACCACGTGAGGTCGTAGATTGCTCGCGTAAAAACAAGGTTTTTTGAAATTGCTCGGTGACATTATCGCGTGGTATGACTTGCTGGTTTTTCACCAAAAATACTTTGCCTGATTCGGGTACTTGTCGCAAATCAATATTGCAACCAACCCAGCCTGCACGTTTAGCATTGGCTGATAAAGGTTTGCGTTTAACAATCATATCCGGTTTAAAAAAATGCTTAGGGATGATTAAAAAGTTATTAACTCTATATTCTGGCGAATAGGTTAAAAAGAAAAAGCTTGGATTATTGTCGCTATTGATACGCTCAATCATGGTGTCATAAGCGCCGTCATTGATAATGTTGCTTAATTTTGCTTGCTTACTTTTTAGCTCATATTGCTCATTACAATTTGCACAATAAAAGTCAGCGACAGGCTGATTGTTAGTAAATTCCGCCAATGGTTGAGCATCGCAATTAGGGCAGTAACTTTGCTTAGCAACCCAATCTTCACTGAGTACTCTAATGATTTGACTAGGCGACCTGTAATTTTTGGCAAGGTTTTGATTAAAATGTAGGTTCATAACCAGTTTTCGTTATTAAAGAAAAGGAAAAACAACAAAAGAAGGTAGAAATATTAGCCCATATCAGCAGGCGTAAATACCAAGATAATTCATAAGCTAAGCAAATACCATTGAAAATCGCACGGTTCAGTGCTAAATTCTAGCAAACTTCTGCCTCGCGAGTTGCCATGAGCAAGCCTACATCTGAAACGCCTCCTGAACGCCCTAATGAAACGCCATCGAATAAACCAGATAGCAGTGTTGAGGAGCGTGTCGATACCACACTACCTGACGCGCAACCAGCAGTCGATGGGGTAGAGGAAACGCCAGCGACAGATGTGTCACTCATCAGTGGAGCGGCTAAGCCACGCGAATATAAAGCGGATAATCAATCGTTCTTTATGCAGCGTGGTTATCAAGTGTTGCTAGTACTGGGGCTTATCGCTGCGTTTTTCTTAGTGATGGTCTATCAGACATTGTTTGGGCGGATTGAGCAGCCAAAGCAAATGGTCACCATTGAGCAGGGTCAGAGCTATTACGGCTTACTGCCGCAGTGGCAACAGCAAATCCCGCTGTTCTCTGCCACGATTGCCAAGCTCTATATGAAAACACAAGTCGATGGCCCCTTACATGCTGGTATTTATCAATTACCAGAAAACCCTACCTTTGCTGAAACGCTACATATACTTGGGCAAGGGGTAAAAGCATCGATGGTAAAAGTGCAAATCATTGAAGGCAAAACCTCTAAAGATTTATATCAAACATTGAGGGACAATAAAGGCATCAAAAAAGAGGTGCTGACCGACGATAGTGGCAATGATAGAGACAATGCTGGTATTGCTCAAGCGTTGGATTTGGTCGGTATATTGCCAAATGAAGTGATCAATAGTAGCGATCCTATCGTCAATCACAATCTTGAAGGCTGGTTTGCCCCTGATACTTATTATTATGGTGAAGGCAGCACTGATAAGCAGGTACTGACCGATTTATATAAGCGTCAACAGCAAGTATTGACTGAAGCGTGGGAAAATCGTGCGCCCAATTTGCCTTATAAGACGCCTTATGAGGCGTTAGTGATGGCCTCTATCATCGAAAAAGAAACCAGTGTGGCAGAAGAGCGTCCTTTGGTCTCTGCGGTGTTTAGAAATCGTTTAGATAAAGGCATGCGAATGCAGACCGATCCGACCATCATCTATGGTATGGGCAGTCGCTATGAAGGCAACATTCGCCGTAAAGACATTGATGAAAGAACGTCTTATAACACCTATCAAATTGATGGCCTACCGCCAACACCTATCGCGCTACCATCGGCTGCCTCTATCGAAGCGACCTTGCATCCAGCAGATAGTGACGCATTGTACTTTGTAGCGACGGGTAATGGCGGGCACAAATTTACCAATAGCTTGGCGGCGCACAATCAAGCGGTAAAAGAATATCTCGGTGTCATGCGTGAGAAAAAATCACAAACCCCGCCGCAGTAATTTAATCCTCTATCTTTTTTCAAAACCTATCGAGAAATGAGCGTTATGCAACTGTCTACATAACGACATAACGCTCATCAATGACATAAGGTCATATCATGTCAGCATCTATACAAGACCATGTATCTCAAATATTCCAGTCGCAAGCAAGTCAGCCCAAAGCAAGCAATGACATCAATGATATCGCACTCAATCAAGGGCGCTTTATTAGTTTTGAAGGTACTGAGGGCGTAGGCAAAACGACTGCCATTGAGCAGCTGTGCACACGCTTAGACGATAACAATATTGCGTATCTGCATACCCGTGAGCCGGGTGGTAGCCCGTTTGCAGAACGTTTGCGCGCTATATTATTGGACCCTGCGACCGACATCAATGATGATACAGAGCTATTGCTACTATTTGCGGCGCGCTGCGATCATATGCAGCAAGTGATTTTGCCAGCGTTACAACGTGGGACGTGGGTAATATGCGATCGTTTTACCGATTCTACCATTGCTTATCAGGGCTTTGGGCGGGCACATGGCGATGCGGTGGTACGAGCCAAAATTGAATCACTTATCGAGCAGTTTGTGCCGCAACTACCTGAGCTGACATTGTGGCTGGATTTGCCCGTATTAGAAGGTATGACACGCGCTAATAAACGTAGCGCCGCTGATAGATTTGAGCAGCAAGCGACCGAGTTTTTTACTTGGGTGCATAAAGGCTTTAACACGCTGGCGACTCAGCACCCCGAACGGATACAGCGCATTGACGCATCAGGCACAGCCGATGAGGTGGGCGCGCGAGTATGGCAGACGGTACAAGGCAGAGTTGATGTTTCGTAACGGATTTTATAAAGCCATCACCTAGCCAAATAAAAAGCCCCAACATTGCGTTGGGGCTTTTGTGTTCTATAAACTGTTATATTCTATAAAGTATCAAAACAGTCATCAAGATATTGTCAAAACTTTGTTAAATCAAAGCTGTGGCAATGATCATTTATCCTGTTTATTCACAGCTTTATTATCTGAAATTTATTGAACATTGTCTTTGTTAATATTGTCTTTAGTGATATCGCCTTTAGTAATATCGCCATCGAAGCTTGCATTGGTTGTATTATCTTGACCAGAGTCGGGTAGACGATTTGGATCAAGCGCGCCCTTCTTAGTTTTAGGTGCGTTGCCATTACCATTCGTACTATTATTGTTAGACACCTTATTTTTAGGAATTGCCTTCGAAGTCGCTGTCGAGTTGGCTGATATGACGCCTTTATTAACGACGTCAATAGACTTATCTTTTGACGTTATTACTTTGTCATTCAAGGTGTCTGGCGTGGTTTTAGTTCCAGCACTGCTGCTTGAATGGTTTGATACCTCAGTATCTGCATTTTGCTCAGCGACTCTCTGCTCAGTGATTTTCTGCTCAGCAATTATTTCTTTAGCGCTGTCGCTATCAGTGGCAGTGGATTGTCCTGTTGCATCAACACTATCATCGCTCAGCTCTTTTTCTTTACGCTTTTCAGGTGCTTTTGAGCTGGACTCAAAGTTAGCATCAGCTGCCAGTCGCGCCTGCTCTTGTTTAGGTGTCACGTCGACAGGTTTTGGCTGTACTTCATCTTCCACTACCAGTGAGATGAGCTTGCGATCGCGTGGCACGATGCCATCAAACTTATCGGTAATGACGTGTAGCTTGCCTTCTTTGTCGATTGTATACAGCGGCACGAATTGCTTATTGTCGGCTTTGTATTGCTCAAAGCTGTAGCTGTCGGTGATATTGGTAATCTTGATACGGGCTTTTTTCGACAGCATGCTGGCAAGTTTGGTATAGGTGACGTCTTTGCCAAACAGCCACTGCGAGTGGAAGTTGCCTTGCTTATCATCGCGCTCGCTTTTGACCTTTTCGTCGCTGAACTTGAGACGGTACAATTTGCGCTCACCAAATTCATGACGATAATGAATCTCAGATAAGGTATTCATCTCTTTGTCCATACTCATGGCAAACAGACGACCGATACCGATCAGGTCAAGATGATGATCGGCATGATCAGAGATGGGATTGCCAAAATAAGTACGTAGACCGCTCATGCGTGCGCGGGCAATATTGGTATAGTTATTGTGTGCGACGATGACATCAAAGCCTTGGTCTTTTAGAGAAGTTGCTACCAAAAGCGCAATGGGATTTGAGCCGACGATAAGAATGCCATTGGTCTCAGGCTCACGGACGCCCAGCAAGTTGCCGACTATTTTCGCCCCCAAGCCCTGAATCATGACCGTACCAATGATGACCATGAATACTAACGGTACGAGCAGCTCAACACCTTGAATATCGTACTCTTGCAGACGAATCGCAAACAACGATGAAATAGCCGCAGCGACGATACCACGTGGCCCAATCCAACTAATCATCAGCTTTTCATTGGTCTTTAAGTTTGAGCCAATAGACGATGCCCAAACGGATAAGGGTCGCGCCACAAACATGACGATAGCAAGTAACACCAGACCTGCGAAACCCACGCTAAGTAAGCTTTCCAGCTCTACACGTGCTGCAAGGATAATAAACAGCACAGAGATAAGAAGGATGGTTAAAGATTCATTGAACTCTAAAATCGTATCGCGTGGGAATTTTGGCCAGTTCGCCAATGCCACGCCCAACACGGTGACTGTCAATAGCCCAGATTCATGCTCTAAATGGTTCGATACTGAAAATAACACCAAGACAAAAGCGAGCGTAAAGACATTGCGTAAAAATTCAGGAATCATATGCCGACGCATCAAGAAGGCAAGCAGCCAAGCGCCTGCCATACCCATCGCTGTCGCTAATACCACGATTTTGGCAAACAATAAGATACTGCTGGCTTCGCCGCCTGAGATGATGTATTCATAGACCAAAACCACGGCAATAGCGCCGATTGGGTCAATGATGATACCTTCCCATTTGAGGATATTAGAGATCGTCTTATTGGGACGCACACTACGTAATAGCGGCATAATCACCGTTGGACCCGTGACGCACACGAGCGCACCGAACAGCAAAGCAATCAGTGGATCGACATCGAATAAGAGATAAGTCGATAACGCCACGATAGCAATGGTGATAAGTACACCGACCGACACCAGCATTTGCACCACGGTGCCATGCTGTTTAATCTCGTCAAACTCTAACGTCAGCGAGCCTTCAAATAGGATAATCGCCACGCCCAAAGAGATGAAGGGGAACATCAGCTCTCCCAGAACCAAGTCAGGATCGAAGACTCCCAGCACTGGGCCCACGATAATGCCAATCAGTAATAAAAATAAAATGGACGGTTGCTTTAAATACCAAGCCAACCATTGGGCAGCAATGCCAATCCCAACCACGCCAGATAATAATAGGGCGGTATCCATAAATTGATCCTTTTATAATCTTGTCGTATTTTATAGCTATCAACCGCTTTTTTGGAGTCGCGGCTGCCAGTAGTATAGTAATAAGTTGACGCTACTCGCTATAGAGACACATCTCTATGAAACGTAAGCGACGACAATGGTATCCATCATGAATCACAACATGAGCCAGATATGATATAACTACTATAGAGTAGTAAAGACAAAAGCATTGCTAGAAAAATCGTCAATCTTATATAAATCGTATATGGCATCAAGCTCGCTCAGTCTATTATTGATAGTACTGTCACGCGACTTTTTTTATCCATTTATCTTGAATCGACCATCGCATTATTCTAGTGATGCAAAAGATGAAAAATAAGGGTGATAATAGCCAGCTTTATAAAACAATAGTCAATAATGATTAATTATAGACTTTAGTTTGCTTAAAAAGTTATTTGGCTTGCTATCATAACATGCTTTTATTTCATGCTGAGCAAGGCCGTATCTAGCACGATATCAGTGTGCAGTAGTAAAAACATACAATAACTGGGTCAAATAATCGCGCCTTGGGTTATCCTTCATGATTGAAATAATGACAAAATAGCACGATGACTTATCATACAGTAGCCGTCTTTATCATGCACCTAACGAGGATTATCATTGTTTTGGGGTGTTTATATAAGGAAAGGTGAATGGTCGATGGCATAAGGGTATAAAAAACAGTAATCTAATAAACGACTAGATGGCGACTAAAAAGGTTGGCCGCCATAACATTCAGTGCCGATGCAACGTTTGTCATATACGGACTTGGTTAAAATTAAAACATCGTATACACGTCACTAGCGATAGTAGCCTAAACATAACCATTAAAAATAACAATGATTACTTATATGGAGGACAACATGCCTATCAATACGCTTACATCGCAATCTAAGTTTTATGTGCCGCATTGGTTAAAACGTAGTGCGCTGGTGCTTGCTGTCAGTACCTCGATGGTTACTGGCGTCACTGCCACCGCCATGGCGAGCGCTCAAGCTGTCGTCACCACGGCGGATTTTTCTGAATTAGTACAGCAAGTTACCCCAGCCGTTGCCCGCGTAAATGTCACCAAGACCGTCAGCGAGGCTGAGCTTGCCCAAGCCCAAACAGCCGAATTGTTGCGGCAGTTCTTTGGTGATCGTTTACGTATTCCTGATCAGGCTGCCACGCCAGCAATTGAGCATGCTTATGGCACGGCTTTTTTTGTCACAGCCGATGGTTATATGCTAACCAACCATCATGTGGTGGAGGGCGCTGATAAAATCACTGTTACTCTTAACGATAGAACGGAGCTTGATGCAACCTTGGTTGGTAGTGATGAGCGCTCTGATGTGGCAGTGCTAAAAGTCTCGGGCAACCAATTTCCCGCTTTGCCTATCGGCGACTCGAATGCTCTGAAAGTAGGGGAGCCAGTACTAGCTATTGGTTCGCCATTTGGTTTTGATTACTCAGCATCGGCGGGCATTGTCAGTGCTAAATCACGCAGTTTTTCACGCGATACCAGCGTGCCATTTATCCAAACAGACGTGGCATTGAACCCTGGTAACTCAGGCGGTCCACTATTTAATCAGCGCGGTGAAGTGATTGGTATTAATTCGCGTATCTTTAGTGGTACAGGTGGTTACATGGGTCTGTCGTTTTCCATTCCGATTGATGCGGCGATGGATATTTACGAGCAGCTAAAAACCGATGGCGAAGTGGTGCGTGCTTATTTAGGTATTTATCCGCAAGACATCGATCGCAATTTAGCAGAAGCTTATAATCTAGATCGTCCTCAAGGTGCGCTACTGACAAGAGTATCACCAGACTCACCTGCACAAAAAGCTGGTCTAAAACCTGGCGATATCATTTTGCAATATAATGAAGTGCAAATTATGCGCGCCTCAGATTTATTAAACTTGCTCAATCGTGCCAAACCGAGCGATAGCTTCCGCGCACAGATTCAGCGTAATGGTAAGCAGATGACCATCAGCGGCAAACTCACTTATGCGCCCAATGATGTGAGAGCACAAGGCGGCGATCAGCAGAATGATGAGGTGCAGTTAGGCTTGCGTTTACGTAACTTGACCGCCGATGAGCAAGCAGAAATCGCAGTGGATAATACGACAGGTATTTTGGTCACCACAGTTGACCCAACGGGATTGGCGGCGCGTTCAGGTCTGTTGGCAGGTGATGTGATTACCAATTTTCACCAAAAGCCGATTAAAAAGGTCACGGATTTTTCAAGCGCAATTTCGTCATTGCCCAAAAAAGGCGTAGTGACCATTGAAATTATTCGTCAAGGTATTCCCGCGATTATTGGTTTACGTATTGAGTAAGCCTTGATAGCTTTGATAGCTTGGTAGGGGTAATGGGTAGTCGGGGCAGCAACTGAGCATGGCATAACGGCGCGTCAATAATTCTACTTGTCTATGATAGAGCTCGACCCCTATAATGGCTGATTTTTTTAACCATGACTTAAAATAATTTAACACTGTCACTAACTTATTCATGGAGCGATTTATTTATCGCTCTATACGTTCTAATATAGGGTAAGCCAGTTGCTCGGCTCATACTCTCTCGTAACCATCAGGTAATTATGACTGACCATGCTCTTTATATCCTAAGTATCTCTACGACAGCAGTATTGCTTGCGTATATTATACTGTGGTCAGGATTACAAACGTTCAATGCCAATCCTACCAAACGTTTTATGCGTATTTGGTTTAAATTGGCACTATATTATGCTGCCTATACTATGCCCGTTTGGGCTTTGCTGTTGGTGATAGGTTGGTCGCAAGACATGTTGCCGATACTGGCGCAGCTATCACTGCCACTCGTGCTAGTGGCCGTATTTGCAATGGGGTTCTATTTTTATACTGTGGTGATACAACCCAATCGTTTACGTTTAGATCATCATGCAATCGACTTAGATTTATCCACACCGCTGACGGTTGCCGTATTGGCTGATTTACGTATAGGCTTGTATAGCGGCAAGCCGCGTCATATTCGTAAACTGGTTGCTACCATCAATGCGTTACCAGCAGATGCGGTGCTGATTACGGGCGACTGGTTGTATTACCCAAGTGCTGATTTAGTGGGTCAGCTCATGTTGTTTAAAGGGGTTAATAAGCCTATTTATACAGTGATGAGTACCTCAGATTTGCGTTATCAATCGATTAATACGACTAAGCAAGGACAGCCGCTATTAGAAGATACGTTGTCTAGTGCCTTTGATGTGCTTGATATCAGCTATATTGGTCAGCAGTGTACGTCACTGCCACTCAAATGTACTGGGGCTATTAATGCGCTTCCAGTAATGCCCAGTGCGAGCTATTCTAAAAATAATAAAGAGGGTTTTAGACAGCAAAATTTGGAAAATAGCCCAACCGTCGCCGTGCTTTGCGGCTGGCAAGATGTTCCTAAACAATTTGCTGATATTGAAAAGGCAAATGCGTCTGATAAAGCCGCACTTGGTGCTGAAATTGCTAATACCACGAAGCCCGTCATCATATTGGCTTCACGATTTGATAGTATTAGCGATTTGCCAAAATCCTTACAGCCACGACCACTATTGATTACTGGTGCAGCAAAGGCGATTCAAAAAAATATATGGTTGGCACAAAAACAAAAAAATATCGCACGTAGTAGCGAGCAGTCAACCCTGTTAAATAATAGCCGCATGGGCAAGCAGCGGGGTTTATATCAACATGGCAGTGCGCAGATATTTGTCAGTAGCGGTATCGGTACACGAGGGCTGCCTTTTCGCTTGTATCGCCCCACTATCGATGTGTTGACGATTCGTTAACATGATTCAAAAGACTTATCAGCGCTGATTCATTGCGCTAAACTGAGAGTTGAATAATAAGGCTGTTGGTTTGTAGGTTGTAATGGCATGTCAGCAATTCAATTGATTGAACGTTAATTGATTGATAGCGGTCAAATCAAAATATGCTACACTAGCAGGCGTTTTTATTATTCTATTTTTAGTATTAAATAAGCGTTGTCGGTCATTGGCAAAAATAAGGCCAAGACGGCTTTGAGCACCTATATTGCGAACGCTTTTATCATAGAAAAAGATTGATCATAAAAAATACTCAGCATTAATATCAAGCAAGATATTGCCAATGGCGCCTATGAATGTACACAATATGAGTACAGGTGTAGACGTAATCATTGACACTTGCCAACGACCTATCATGTGACAGCTTTGAAAAAAGCTAGGATAATACAGTAAGGCACGGTTATGAGCACAGCATACGACGAGATCAAAACCCGACTACAAGGCTCAATGGTAGCCTTGGTAACGCCCATGCATCCTGACGGCACGGTCGATTATAAACGTCTGGCGGATCTCATAGATTGGCAGATTGAGCAAGGCACGCATTGTCTCGTTGCCGTTGGTACTACTGGCGAGTCAGCGACATTATCTATGCAAGAGCACAGCGATGTCATTCGCTACTTTGTTCAGCATGTCAAAGGTCGTGTACCAGTGATTGCTGGAACAGGTGCCAATAATACGATGGAAGCCATTAAGCTGACCCAAGATGCTGCCGACGCTGGTGCAGATTGTGCGCTATTGGTTGCGCCTTATTATAACAAGCCGCCACAAGAAGGCTTATACCAACATTATAAGGCTATCGCGCGCGCGGTGAATATCCCGCAGATGCTTTACAATGTGCCAGGACGTACGGTCGTTGATATTGCACAAGAGACCGTAGAACGTCTGGCTGATATCGATAATATCGTCGCGATTAAAGATGCCACAGGCTCTATCGCTCGCGGTGAGCAATTGATCAAAGCAGTGGGCGATAGAATCGTCGTGCTATCTGGTGATGACGGTACGGCGCTTGATTTGATGCAATTCGGTGGTAAAGGTAATATCTCAGTCACTGCCAACGTCGCCCCAAAAGCGATGAGCGAGACTTTTACAGCGGCGCTTCGTGGTGATTTTGACGCGGCTCATAAAGTCCATGATGTGGTCAAGCATTTACACCGTGACTTGTTCATTGAGTCAAGTCCTATCCCAGCCAAATATGCGCTTCATAAAATGGGTATGATAGATACTGGTATTCGTCTGCCTTTGGTATGGTTGGCTGAACAACATCATGCCACTATTGATGAAGCCTTGGTGCGTGCGAACTTATTATAAAATGATGCGTGTAAATGCTAACTCAGAGAGATAATATGATGAAAACATCATCACCGACTGCAAAAATATTCCCTGCGCTGCTGACCTTAGTATTGGGAAGCACCTTAGTATTGAGCGGTTGCCAAAGTGCTAAAAACTTACTTGGTAAGCGTGACAATGGTAGCTTAGAATATCAGCAAAGCAAGAAGCTTGTGCCAATAGAGCTGCCTGCTAACAAAGAACCAGCGCCTTTTGTACCTTTGTATGCAACTCCTAATGCTGGTGCAAATACGCTGAAATTACAGAACGAATCAGGTAATCAATACCAGCTACCAAAGCCTGAGCGCGCTGTCAGTAGTCCTTCGAATTAAAGCTATTCCCTATTTATACCGCTGACATTTTACAGTGATTAATGTAAATATTATTCATTCTGTCATACAAAAATCAGCGGTCGCTGCGCGTTTTTACCACATAAGCTTGAACGAACAGGAACTCCCATAATGCAAAAGCAACAACTGCTGTATAAAGGCAAAGCCAAATCTGTCTATGAAACTGAAGATAATGATCTTTTGATTCTACATTTCCGTGATGATACTTCAGCGCTTGATGGCAAGCGTATTGAACAGTTAGCCCGCAAAGGCGTCGTCAATAATCGTTTTAATGCTTTCATCATGCAAAAATTGGCTGATGCTGGTATCGAAACGCATTTTGAAAAGCAATTGTCTGAAGATGAAGTATTGGTCAAGCGTTTGGATATGATTCCGGTTGAGTGCGTGGTGCGTAACTTTGCTGCGGGCAGTTTGGTGCGTCGTTTAGGCTTAGAAGAAGGGCAAGCATTGACGCCACCTACTTATGAGCTGTTTTATAAAGATGATGCGCTGGGTGATCCAATGGTCAATGAGTCACTTGCTGTGTCTCTTGGCTGGGCAACCGAAGCACAACTGGCAAGAATGGAAGAGCTGACTCATCAAGTAAATGAAGTGTTAAATGCGTTATTCGAAGCAGGTGATTTGATACTGGTTGATTTCAAACTAGAATTTGGTGTGTTCCATGACCGTATCGTCTTAGGGGATGAGTTTTCACCAGATGGCTGCCGTATTTGGGACAAGACGACTAAGAAGAAGCTGGATAAAGACCGCTTCCGTCAATCATTAGGCGATGTCATTGAAGCTTATGAAGAAGTGGCTAACCGTATTGGTGTACCATTAAGCTAGATGTTTGATTGGCACTGCACTGCAGGTCAATCTTTAGCGTAAAAAAAACTGAGCCATGTGCTCAGTTTTTTTGTGATTTTAAATTAATCTTCGTGTTTATCTTACGACTAATAATATAAAGGCTTTGACCTAAAGGTAGTCGTTATTATCAAATATGGCTATTCTGAATAGCTCCACTGCTATTTGATTTACTTCATTATTATCTAAAGATAAGAACAACCTCTTTATTAAAATAGTTAATGTTGGAGTTATAGGATTTATTATAAAAACAAGAGTCCTAAACCAATCACAACACCACTGACAATCAGCACGATGACACAAAAACCCATGATATCTTTGGCTTTTAGACCTGCGATCGCCAGTGCTGGTAATGCCCAAAATGGCTGAATCATATTTGTCCAAGCATCACCCCATGCTACAGCCATAGCAACTCGTGACGGATCACTACCCAACATTTCCGCCGCTTCTAACATGATTGGTGCTTGTACTGCCCATTGTCCACCACCTGAAGGAACAAAAAAGTTGACGAGTCCTGCACTGAGGAAAGCAAAAAGTGGTAGCGTCTCCGCTGTTGAAACGTTGACAAACGCTTCTGACATCACACCTGCCAACCCCGAAGCTGTCATCATTCCCATAATGCCTGCATAAAAAGGAAATTGGACGATGATAGCGCCTGCACCTTTAACCGCTTCTTGAACTGCAATCAAATACTTGCGAGGTGTACCGTGAAATATAATACCAAGAAACAAGAACATAAAGTTAACCAAGTCGAGCGTTAGAGCAAAACCGTTCTGTGCGAAATAATACACGATAAAGGCGATGCCCAATACGCCAATGACCATTGATAAAATCCAGCTGTTTTCTAAGCGTTCTGCTGGTGTCATATCCGATTTGGCTGGCAGATCCTCAGGGATAGGATCTACTAGAAGTTTTGGATCTACCGTAATCGTATCTTCTTTTTTTGGCATCATCAGACGGTTTAATAAAGGGACGATAATAACCAATGCTGCGACGATAATTAGGTTATAGCTAGCAAAGATGGTCGCACTTGTTGGAATAACACCGATTTTATCAACGAAGGGATGGCCTGCTGTTGCAATGGATAATGGAATCGACCCAGAGAATCCGGCATGCCAAATGATAAATCCAGAATAGGCGCTGGCAATCAATAAACGGTAATCGACATTTTCGACACGCTTCGCCAGCTCTTTGGCAAATAATGCCCCAATGACCAAGCCAAATCCCCAATTAATCCAGCTTGCTGCAAGCGATACTAAGGTGACCAGTATAATCGCACTACCTGGCGAGCTTGCGAAACTGGCAAGTTTACCCAGCCCTTTTTTAAATATGGGGCTGCTTGCTAATACAAAACCAGTTACTAGCACCAACACCATTTGCATTGAGAATGCCAGCAAAGCCCAGAAGCCTTCACCCCAAAACGCCACCATCTGTACCGGTGAAGAGTCGGTTAAACCTAAGCCCATTACAAAAATAACCAAGGTTAAAATAATGACGAACAGAAATGGATCTGGTAAATATTTTTCCATCAAGCTATTCGAGAAGCGTGTAATCCCTTTCATTTTTTGACTTCCTTTTTGTCTAAGTTTACGTTTCATTCCTCATTCCAATGTTACCTCATTCTTCCTTTTTTATGCTTATTCATTCAGCAGAAATCATCTTTTTGAATGCTATATCGACCTTGCAAGGTTTGTTTAAACATTCCTTAAACACTGTGTGCCATACCTTTTCTTAATTTTATGATAACTTATTAATTATTCAATGATATAAAAGCATAAAAGGTCATTACTAATGTCAACGTCTCAAACTTCCACGGCGCAGCCTACTATTTTAGCGCCATCATGGTTTACTCGACCAACCTGTGTGGTCGCTGCTGACTTAATAGGTAAAGTGCTGTGTAGAAAGCTGTTAGATACGGATGGCACGCCTAAAATACTACGTATGCGTATCTCAGAAACCGAAGCTTACATCGGTGCGGGCGATCCCGCTTGTCATTCACATGCAGGCAGCCGAACGCCGCGCACTGAAATCATGTATGAGCAAGGTGGTGTTTTTTACGTGTATTTGACTTATGGCGTCCATCATATGCTCAATTTAATCAGTGGTGCTATCGACTCCCCTGAGTCGGTGCTGATACGTGCGGGGTTTTTAGCAGAAGATAGTGACTGCTTGCGAGATGAGCAATTATTGAGCTTAGATCAACAACTGATTCATCCCAAACAGTTCGCTGGTCCCGGTAAGCTGACTAAGTGTTTACAAATCGACCGTGACTTGTATGGCAAATCTATTCATCCAGCATCAGCCGTTTGGATAGAAGAAGACGGCTGCAAGCCGCCAGTATCGCTGCGTCCACGGATTGGCATTGATTATGCGGGCGAGGCAAAAGAGTGGTTATTACGCTACATTTGGACTGACCATCCTTCGTTATCCAAAAAATAATAAGATTGATAGTTGATGGCTGATGGCTGTTTTTCTAAATAGACTTGAAGGAAGTAACACATGTATAAACTGACCGTTTTTATTCCAGATACAGCATTAGAGCAGGTAAAGTCCGCTTTATTTTCGGCGGGCGCTGGGACAATTGGCAATTATGAACAGTGCTGTTGGCAAGTGCAGGGGACAGGGCAATTTAGGCCACTGGCAGGCAGTAATCCGAATATTGGAGCACATGATCGACTGGAAACCGTTGAGGAATGGCGGGTAGAAATGGTAGCGGCTGATGCTGATATTAAACAGGTAGTCGAGGCGTTAAAGCAGGCGCATCCTTATGAAACGCCCGCCTATGATGTGATTGAAGTATTAGATTTTTAGGGTCAGCTCTCAGTCTTTTTTAATTTTAATCACGTTATAACTCGGATAGCCAAGCTCGATTTTGTAATCTTCACTGCCGCGTTTGGCTTTTACTTTTATTTTACTGTCACCTTTTTTGTATTTGACGTCTTTGACTCGATAACCCATATTGCTGACTTTATTCGCAGCCCTTTGCTCGATAGCAGGCTGATAAAGCTCTTTATCAATGGAGTTGATGGTCTTCTTGTGCTTTTTGTAGACCTTACTGTCTTTATAAACATCTTCGTAAAGGTCGCCGTAAGCATTATAACCAGGTGCGGTGACACAGCCAGTCGTTATCGTCAGCAACACTGCAATCATACTGGCGGTAGGAGTGGTTTTTAATAAAGTATGGTGGTTCATCAAATCCTCTTATGATGTCAAAGGTGTTTTTGCTGATCTTATAAAAAAGGGTCAAATAAACCAAGGGCTGGCTTATTTGACCAAAGGCATCAAGTAGTCAATGATGCCAAAACTTTATTTAATAGCTTTATTTTACTTATCTCATTTTTAATGCACTTAAATATAGTCGGTTCAATATAATTTAGATTCAAGGAAGGCAAGCGAAAGTACTATAAATAGTAGACTAAGCAAGCCTGACACCGTATCTGATTTATATAGGATTGACTATAACTATCAATTGAATGGAGGACATGCCCTAGTCTTTTTCAATCTTAATCACATTTAAATTTGGGTAACCAAGTCGTATTTCATATTCTTGCGAGCCGCGCTTGGCTTCAATCTCGAACACGCCGCGTCCGTTTTTTTCTTCCAACTCAATGTCTTTGACCCGATAGCCCATGCCTTGTATTTTATTGATTGCACGTTGCTTAATTGCTGGATAACGCGAGTCTCTTTTAATGCTATCTTCGATATCATCATTTTTATAGTGCTTATTATTCTTATGCTTGCCATTATTTTTATATTTGTCTTTGTTGTAATGGTCATTGTCATATCTATCGTCTTGCCAAACATTAGACCAAGCTTTTTTATTTGAGCTAATCAGTTTTAGATCGGGATACGTGTATTTTAGCTCGTATGCTTGGTTGTTCTTTTTGGCATAAGCGGTCATTATGCGATTGCCACGGTAGTTATCGGATTTGATATCCATAACCTGATAGCCTTTACGGCGCAGATCAGCGCGTAGCTTTTGACTAATACGGTTGTAGTCAGCGTTACCATAATCATCATTACCACCATATACTGGGTAATTATCATACCCTGGACCGACGACGGCACACCCAACTGTAGTACCCAATAATGCAACCGCAAGACCAGTAGATATAACGGTCTTAAATGAGAAAGGCTTTAGAGTTTTCATGATCCAATATCCTATAATATTTTTAAATTACCCGTCGCATCATTGCTGGTGATAGCCGAGCACGTACGCACTCTGTAAATTGTTCATATAATCGTATTCATAACTTACTGGCAACTTAATTATTACCATCGTCATTACCATTATGCGCTTTGAAATATTTTCTTACATTATCTATCATAATGGACGAAGATTGATGATTAGTGTCTTTTGCGTTAGTAAGTTGTAATCAGGGTAACGAATATGAATCATGTAAGCATATGCTTACACGTAATGACGCTTACGCGACTTAACATCAGGTTAGGAATTAGGCATTATAGTCACACGGCATTAGGGAATGTGACTCAAGGATTGAGTTGACCGCATTAAGGATAATGATTCACTTATTAGCATCAGGATGATAATGATAAGTGGAGTAAGGACGCATACCCTTTGCTGCTATCAGTAGTTAATGCTGGTAGTTGTAGTAAAAAGGGCAGGATGCCCAGTATCACAATATGCTGAATATTATGCAAGGATGCATGGGAAACAGTGGTGATAGGTAACATGGATGGTTAACAATAAAACCGCATAACAGTTAATTGCTATGCGGTTTTATCGTGTCTGGACTTTGAGAAAAGCCTAATCCCTAAAGTAATCGATATTTGATTTAGCTTCTAGAAACTTCGCTAAATATATTTGTCGAAATTTAGATGAAGTGCTAGCAATAAAAAAACCGTATAGGCAATATACGGTTTTTTGTTTTTTGAAATTACAATAACTTAGTATTTATGTTCAGTACGCCATGCATCTACTTCACGTTCAGCATCATCTTTGCTATGACCATAACGTTCTTGAACTTTTCCGACCAATTTATCACGGCTACCTTCAACGTGTAATAAATCATCATCAGTAAGATCAGCCCATTTTTGCTTTACTGAGCCTTTTATTTGGTTCCATTCACCTTTTAGAGTATGTTCGTTCATTTTTATGTTCCTTCTTTTATTATAAAGTTGGTTATTGAGACAATTATTCCATCTGTCTTTAATCGACATTTTACTCAGCTGCTATCAGTACTTATGAATCAGCTAACTGATGATATCTAATATAAGTGCTCACCATCGCCATGTCTGTATATGCAATGTTGAGAGTGTTGCTCCATTATTGAGATCTGCACAGCTATGTTATGCAGCGTCCATTTGTGTAATGAATGAAGTGTTTTATCAGTGACATACGTAAAGAGGATTAACAAGTCTGGCGATGATTTATAAAAAATGACGTAGTAACACGCTGTAAATATAGGAATAAAAAAAGTAGCTGTCATCATAAATGTGGCGGCTATTTTTTTATGATTGTTTTAGGATGGGTTAAAACGAATCATCAAGAATAAGTAAGGTTAAATATTTAGTAATAGACTTCTTGTCTAAATGGCTATAGCCTTATAGTTGAAATAACAATTGTTTTATAGATTAAGTTGGGGCAGGTTGATAGTGAATGTACTTGATAGTGTAAGTGCTACAAAACCGGAAACAAAACGAGAGCTGGCAAAGGCGAAAACGCGTCATACGTTACTAAAAAGTGCCTTGCAGCTGTATAGCGTAGAGGGCGCTTTTGGTATGAGTATGAATAAAATCGCGAAAGGCGCAGGTATTGCTCAGCCAAGTTTTTATAATCATTTTGATAGTTTAGATGCGTTGCAGCAGGTGTTAGGCGAGCAACTTAAAGACAACTATTTATCGCCAATGCGCATGGCGTGGGTAGATATGCTTAAAGACTATCTAACACTGTCTAAAGAGGGTTTCAATGAGCGTTGTCAGGAATGTCTAACATTGATTTTTGATACCGCCTTTCAAAACATCACTTTATTTCAGCGTTTGCTCGAAGACAGTCTGCGCTTTGATTCAAACATAGAACGTAACGGGTTGGGAAGTCTAATCATAGAGATAAGAGAAGAATGGACTAAAATATTTATAGCGGGATTGCAGTCAGCTGAGTGCTCTTTTGACGAATCTGACATTCATCTCTGTGTCGATATCACTGCCGCCCAAGTACATGAATTGATATTGGGATGTCATCAACAGCGTTATTCACGGCAGCAAGCCATTGAGATGTTGTGCAAAAACTTTGATGGACTTTTTAACAGTTTTTTCGCCAAAGACAAGCGCAGAGTAGATGGCTAGTTATTTAGCTTATTAATTTTTAGTAATGCTTAGCTTTAACTAATGCTCAATAGTTTTAAAATGAGCAAATGTATTAACCTCATAAAACGGAATTTATATAGTGAAAGCGATATAGTGAAAGCGATATAGTCGATTCAACTTAAAAGTAGTACAAGGCAACCGAGTTTAGATGTATGTTTAATACTTCAAACGAGGTTAACGCAGTAATACCTTTGTAGTTGAGTGACTATAGTAAAAAATAACAGGGAGCGCGACCATGGCTAGTGAAAAGAGTCACACGGAAGAACAAACACATTTTAGAACCTGTAATTTGTGTGAAGCGATGTGCGGTATTGTCATCAAGCACGATGGTAAAAAGGTATTATCGATTAAAGGCGATAAAGACGATCCATTTTCTAAAGGGTATATTTGTCCAAAAGCGACTGCTTTGCAAGACTTGCATGAAGACAGTGATCGCCTGCGTCATCCCGTTGAGAGAACCGCTAACGGTTGGAAAGAGATTAGTTGGGCTGAGGCGTTAGATAAGGTGGCAGCTGGTATTCAGTCGGTACAGAAAAAACATGGTCAAAACGCTTTCGGGATTTATTTAGGCAATCCTAATGTCCATAATTTGGGCGGCATGTTAACCATTAAGCATCTATTAACCAGTATTAAGACGCGCAGTCGCTTTTCTGCGACTTCCATCGACCAGTTGCCGCATCACATTGTTAGCATGCATCTGTTCGGGCATATGCTGCGCATCCCTGTGCCTGACGTCAATCGTACCCAATATATGCTCATCATTGGTGGCAATCCGCTGGCGTCTAATGGCAGTATTATGACCGCACCAAATATGCGTCAAAAACTAAAAGATATCAAAGCGCGTGATGGTAAAGTGGTAGTCATTGATCCAAGACGCACCGAAACGGCAGATATTGCTAGCGAGCATCATTTTATCCGCCCAGCGACAGATGTCTTACTCTTGCTTGCCATGCTCAATGAAATCTATTTACAAGGTTATGCAGGCAAGGCACGTGCTAACAATAATAGAGCGGCAGCGCTCGCGCCAGAGATTGAGCGCATTGCAGACTTTGCCAAAGACTATAGCGCCGAGTCCGTTGCTGAGATTACTGGCATTGCGGCAAGCGAGATTAAACGACTCGTCAAAGAGTTTTGCGAAGCAGAAAGCTCGGTCTGCTACGGTCGCATGGGTGTATCGGTGCAAGAGTTTGGCTTATTAAGCCAATATCTAATTATGCTGATTAATATTGTCACAGGTCGCTTGGATGAAGTGGGTGGTCTAATGTTCCCTAATCCTGCGGTTGATGTGGTCAATAACTCTGGCCCAGGTTATTTAGGTAAGCGTCATAGCCGCGTGAGTAACTTGCCTGATTTTAACGGTGATTATCCAGTGGTGGCAATGGCGGATGAGATGCTGGTAGAAGGGGCAGGACAGTTAAAAGGATTTATGACTGTCGCGGGCAATCCTGTACTCAGCACGCCCAATGGTGAAAAGTTAGATACGGCTTTTGCCAACTTAGACTTTATGGTCGCTATTGACTACTTTGTCACAGAAACCAGCCGTCATGCGCATATTATTTTGCCGCCAGTATCGCCGCTAGAACGTGACCATTATGATGTTACCTTTAATAATTTCGCCGTTCATAATGTGGCTAAATATTCAAAAGCATTGTTTGCTAAAGAAAAAAACGCCAAACATGATTGGCAAATCTACTTAGAGCTGGCAAAACGCTTGGATAAAAAAGCCGTACTTGCAACCAAAGTTGAACGTCTATTAATAAAAGTTTTGGGTCCGAAATTTGTGCTTAATCAAGGTCTAAAACGTGGGCCTTATAAGGGTCTCAATCTAAAGCAATTGAAGAAAAATCCGCATGGTATTGATTTGGGATCGCTCAAAACCATGCTGCCACAAGCGTTAAAACACAAAGACAAGCAGATTCATCTTAATGTTGATTTTTATCAAGCAGATTTAGAGCGGGTGCAGGAGATGATGCAGGACTATGATGACAAGCAAATTCTATTGATTGGTCGTCGTCATGTCCGCAGCAATAATTCGTGGCTGCATAACAGCTATCGCTTGGTAAAAGGTAAGCCGCGCTGTACGCTCATGCTGCATCCTGAAACAGCGAAAGAGTACGGTATTGAGGATGGTCAAAACGTGAAAGTAACGTCGCGTGTGGGTAGTGTGACGATCGTAGCAGAAGTGACGGATGAGCTGATGCCCAAAGTGGTGAGTATCCCTCATGGGTGGGGTCACGGCCGTAAAGGTGTGAAGCAAAAGATTGCGCAAGCGCATGCTGGCGTTAGTGTTAACGATTTGACGGACGATACCTTAATCGATCAGCTAAGTGGCAATGCGGCAGTCAATGGCGTACCGGTACAACTGCAAGCAATCGCGCCAGAAGTGGTTGATTTGGAGACGACTGACTTGGAGATGGCTGACTCTGATGTTAATTCTGATATTGAATCAGGGAGCGCTGCATAAAATAGTTTTAGCATAAAATTTTTTTACAAATAAGAAAGGCGCTTATATCAGCGCCTTTTTTTACATTTCTAAGCCAACAAAATCAAAATCGACTGGCGGTGTCTCACCCTGTATCAATAAGCTGATCGCCTTTGCCGAACCGCAAGCATGGGTCCAACCAAGCGTACCATGACCAGTATTAAGCCATAAATTATCAAAACTAGCATCCACATTATGACTGCCATGACGGACTTGACCTCTGTGCGCGCGCCCAATTAACGGTACATTAGAAGGTGTCATCGGACGTAGTCCTGTCCAATATTGCACAGAATTGGCAATGATACCTTTGGGAAATAACTGCTGCACACGGCGGGTAATGGCAGCACAGCGGGTGCTATTTAAATCCAAATTGTAGCCGTTAAATTCTGCCGTTCCAGCGACGCGTAACTTGTCACCAAGGCGTGATGTCACCAGCTTAAACTCATCATCAATGAGACTGACAAAGGGTGCTAGATGCGGGGCGCGGGGGTTGATTTGATAAGTGGCCGAGTAGCCTTTAGCAGGGAAAATAGGTAGATGAATATGCAGCGGTTTCATGAGCGATACGCTATAGCTGCCCAATGCCAGTACATGGCTGTCTGCACTAAAGGTTTGCGCGTTTTCGCCCTTGGGTTTAATGGTAATACTATGGATATGCGGGCGAGCAGAATGGGCGTCAGTGTTTAACGCCAGAATCTCGGTATCGTATAAAAACTTCACGCCAGCCTCGATGCAGCGCTCGGCTAAGCGCTGGGTAAATAAATGGGCATTACCCGATTCATCACGGCTGGTATAAGTCGCACCTTTTAGCTTATGAGCAATAGGGTAAAGCGCAGGCTCTAGGTTTACGGCATTATTGATATCGATGACATGACGCTCACAGCCTAACGCTTGCATGCGCTCCGTTGGCGCAATGGCGGCATCAAATTCCGCTTGATTGGTATAAAAATGCATAATACCGCGCGTTTGCTGCTCGTAATCAATACCAATATCAGCACGCAGCTGTTGTAGTGTATCTCGTGAATACAAGCCTAAACGTACCATTTGTACCAGATTGGCATCGGCTTTATCTGCACGGCATTCTTGCAAAAACTGCATCGCCCACTTAAGCTGTGCCTTATCAGCACGCAAGCGATACAACAGCGGTGCATCCTCGCGAAACAGCCATTTAAGCGCTTTCATTGGAGCCGCTGGATTGGCCCAAGGGGTTGCGTGCGAGACAGATATTTGCCCACCATTGGCAAATGAGGTCTGCATACCGGCGGCTGGCTCACGCTCAATGACGGTCACATCGTAGCCTGCTTGGCGAAGATACCATGCGGTGGTCACGCCCACCACGCCCGCTCCGAGTACCGCAATATGGGTCATAGATTACTCTGCTGCTTTTTTAGTAAAAATGTTTTGAAGAGTACTGCTTATTACGCGTCACTCATCATGTCGTACTATTTTTGACGCGCAACATCGGCTTGCAGCGCTGGCGGTAAGTCTAATATCGTAAACTCACTATCGGCTAAATGCTCTGGACGGGCAATGACCAATGCTTTAAAACCATTACCATTAATAGTGTCATCGGCAATCGCATTGACCACCTGAATTTTTTCTAGCTTGTCACCGGCTGCTGGCACGTCACCTGCGCCGCTGACATAATGTAAAAACGCTTTTGGCGCTGCCTTAAAATAAATACGGGCAATCACTTCTTGACCAAGATAGCAGCCTTTGTCATAGTCCATACCGCCGCGCTGATGCAGACGCAGCTCTTGTGGCTGAAACAGACCTTGCGTGGCAGCAACTATCCAATAGTTGCCAATGGCAAGACTCGCTTGCATCCATGCTTGGGTATCGGTTGGCGTATTGTGGTCTTCCTGATGACTAAAAGTTGGCACGTCATCAAGCACGCAAGGATAAATGGGCGCCGGCGTACTGGTGTCAAATTTTGAAAAGGCACCGAACTTTTTTAAATGGGCTTGAAAAGCCTCAGCGCAATCGGCACTGATAACCACATCATAATGCTTTTCGGCTTGTTTTTTTATCCACAAACCAAAATCAATGCGACCTTTTAGATTACTAAGCGCCGTTGCTTGATAACTGAGTCCGAGCTTGGTGACATCAGAGGTTAGCTGCCCCTGCAAGAATTTTTCTGCATCTTCACCTTGAATCGTTAGTTGAACAAAGTGTGGCAATGTTGATGGGAGGGTCGATACGTTTGATTGAGTCATTATTATTATCCTATTCATAAGTCGCTATCGTTATCAGTAGCCATAGCCTCAGATATTGTGGTGAATACTGAGTTGTTAAAGTAATTGTTAAAGTAAATATTGAGGTTTTACCATCTAAAGATACATGGTCATCAAACCAAATTTAGTTAAAGCAGAGTACCACAAAACACTGTGTGATAAAAAACGTCCGCTGTAAGACATGAGTGAATCTATCAATTAGTCACAGCACAGCATTTACAAGCGAAGCGATTGGTTAAAGCTGGCGAGTTACGGTACAATGTTAGCTCTAGAATACACCCAATTTATCACGGCTGACGAGGAAATTATGAGCTTACCCAATTGCCCAAAATGCGATGCTGAATATACGTACGAAGATGGTGCGTTACTGGTATGTCCCATGTGTGCTCATGAATGGACTGCGGCTGAAACCGATGCGGCACAAGCTGAAGAGCAAGACGCGGTCATTCGTGATGCGGTCGGTAATGAGCTGCAAGATGGCGATACCGTCACCGTGATTAAAGACTTAAAAGTCAAAGGCTCATCGATTGTTATTAAAGTTGGTACCAAAGCAAAAGGTATTCGCCTGCTGCCCGATGCCTCTGATGGTCATGATATTGACTGTAAACTTGATGGCTTTGGGCCAATGAAGCTTAAATCATCTGTTGTTAAAAAAGCATAAATTATTAAATGTGCTTTAAAAATCTGCTAAGCATTAACAATAAGCCGCAAAATTATTTTTAATAAAATAAGACAGAACCAATATTAAAGAAATAATAAGTAGAGAATGATTATGAGCACTAAAAACGAACAGCTATTTGCGCAAGCTCGCAAACATATTCCTGGCGGCGTAAACTCGCCCGTCCGTGCCTTTGCTGGTGTTGGTGGCACGCCTATTTTTATGCACCGTGCTAACGGCAGCAAAATTTATGACACCGAAGACAATGCTTACATCGATTATGTCGGCTCTTGGGGTCCAATGATTTTGGGTCATGCGCACCCTAAAGTGATTGATGCCGTTAAAAAAGCGGCTGATGATGGTTTAAGCTTTGGTACGCCAACGCCGTTTGAAACCACTGTTGCCGATAAAATTTGCGAAATTGTCCCAAGCGTTGAGATGATTCGCATGACTAGCTCCGGTACAGAAGCGACCATGAGTGCAATTCGTTTGGCTCGTGGCTATACCCAACGTGACAAAATCGTTAAATTTGAAGGTTGCTATCATGGGCATTCAGACAGCTTATTAGTAAAAGCAGGTTCGGGCATGCTAGATATTGGCGAGCCAACCTCAAAAGGTGTGCCAGCGGATTTTGCTAAGCACACCATTACCATTCCTTATAATGATCCGCAAGCGATTAAAGATTGCTTTGAGAAATGGGGCGAAGAAGTCGCCTGCATTATCTTAGAGCCGATCGCTGGCAACATGAATATGGTCATTCCGACCCAAGAATTCCATGATACCTTGCGTGCAGAATGTACTGCCAACGGTTCAGTGCTGATCTTTGATGAAGTGATGACGGGCTTCCGTGTTGGTCTGGGCGGCGCACAAGCACATTTCGGCATTGATCCTGATTTGACGTGCTTTGGTAAAATCATCGGTGCAGGTCTGCCAGTTGGCGCTTTCGGTGGTAAAAAAGAAGTGATGTCTTGCATTGCGCCACTCGGCGGCGTCTATCAAGCTGGCACATTGTCAGGTAATCCACTGGCAATGCGTGCGGGTATCGCGATGTTTGAAGACTTAACCGTAGATGGTTTTTATGCTGAGTTAGCAGCGAAAGTTGATCGTCTAGTAGACGGTTTTCAAGCGGCGGCTGACAAACACGGCATCAACATGCGTACCAATAAATTGGGCGGCATGTTTGGCATGTTCTTTGTGAAAGACAATGAGACTGACACGCCAAAGAACTTCGATGACGTGACAGAGTGCGATATGACAGTGTTTAATACGTTCTTTCACGGCATGCTAGATCGCGGAATTTATTTGGCACCCTCTGCTTATGAAGCAGGCTTTATGTCTATCAAGCATAGCGATGAAGATATTGATGCGTCGATTAAAGCTGCTGACGAGATTTTTGCAGAAATGGCAAAAGCGTAACTGTTTATTCAGGATATTATTTATTCAGAACCTTGTTTATTTAAGACCTTGTTTAAAATGTATGTACTTACAAGAACCAGTATGAGAGATCATGCTGGTTTTTTTGTGCCCAATATTTATCCTTTTGTGATTTTTACTATAAAAGATAAAGATTTTCTGACGATGATTGCATAAATTAAAAAACTAGGACGAAGACAATTCCTTCTTTGGGTGATTGCAAAATAAACAATAAATTATGCTATTCTGAGATGAATCAAGACAATTGAGCAAGGACGCCAACTGATGACTACAAGCACTAATGATATACCTAGCAGTAATACGCCACCGTTATGGCAAGCCTCATATGAGAAATATGGAATAAGAAATAATTTAGATGTATTAGATAACAAGCACAACCTGCTAGATTTGTTGCAACCTAAGATAGATCAGCATAGTGATTCTGTAGCTTTTAGTATGGGGCCTGCCACCCTTACCTTTGCACAATTGGATATTGCCAGCCGCCGCTTTGCTGCTTTTTTGCAAGCACAAGGAATCAATAAAGGCGACCGTGTCGCTGTGCAGTTACCCAATATATTGCAGTATGCCGTGGTGTTACTTGGTTGTCTGCGAGCAGGCGCGGTATTGGTGAATGTCAATCCGATGTATACCCATTATGAATTGGCGCATCAGCTGACGGATGCTCAAGCTAGTGTGCTGATTGTCCTCGATGGTATGACCTCTGCTTACGATCAGTTAGATGATGCAGTCAAAGCGCAACTGTCATTGGTTGTACATTGTTCCGTCAATCCGAATGCTGCACCTGCTGATAACGATATTGCTTTGCTTACCCAACTTGAACCGTCAGCCGATACTACTCGTCAATTCAATCAAACCAACCAAACCACAGCCGATAATGCTGTAAACTATATCTCAGAGCAGAATATAAGCTTTGCCCATATTATGAGTGCATACCACGCTGAGCAATATCAGCCTGTTACTATTGAGCGTGAAGATTTAGCTTTATTGCAATATACGGGTGGCACGACCGGCAAGCCAAAAGGCGCGATGCTCACGCATTACAATGTCATGGCCAATGTCTGTCAGTGTTATGCGATGTTTGGTCATGCGATTGAAGCGGGTCGTAGCGAGCAGATCAAAATACTCAATCCGTTGCCGCTTTATCATATCTTCTCATTTACCGTTTGCGGCTTACTAGGCATTTATGGCGGCTGGGAAGACATACTGGTCACCAATCCGCGTGATATCGATGGACTAGTCAATACCATCGAGCAGCATCGTCCGCATGTCATTCCTTCGGTTAATACCTTATTTATTGGTATGCTGCATCGTCCAAAGTTTACCAACCTTGATTTTAGTCGCTTGGCACTGTCTATTGGTGGCGGCACAGCAATCATCAAAGCCGTATCTGATCAGTGGCAACAAGTCACTGGTATGATTATCAATGAAGGTTACGGCATGTCTGAAACTGCACCAGTTATCTCTTTTAATCCACCTGATATAGATCGTTTCAACGGTAGCGTTGGTCTGCCACTTGCGATGATGGATATTAAAATCATTGATGAACAAGGTGCAACTTGTGCAATAGGTACACGGGGCGAGGTTTGTATTAAAGGCCCGCAGGTCATGCGTGGTTATTGGCAACGAGACAATGCAGATACTTTTACAAAGGATGGCTACTTTAAATCAGGTGATATTGGTGTGCTAGATGAACATGGATTTTTGACGCTGGTGGATCGCAAAAAAGACATGATACTGGTTTCAGGATTTAACGTCTATCCAAACGAAGTGGAAGCGGCATTGACAGAGCATCCGAAAGTACTTGAAGTCGCGGTGGTTGGTATTGTAGATGAGCACAGCGGCGAGGTACCCAAAGCGTTTGTGGTCAAAAAAGATTCGAGCCTAACGGTAGAAGAGTTACAAAGCTTCGCAAGCGAACGTTTAACAGGTTATAAACGCCCGCAGTCATACGAGTTTATCGATGAATTGCCCAAAACGGCGGTAGGAAAAATATTACGTAAGTCTTTACGTTAGTTGGGCTAGTGGCGAGTTATTATCGTCCGATTTTATCAAATTTACGGTCTTTTAAGCTGAGTCTACCGCGTAGGACATCACTGTACATACGAAAGTCGCTAACAAAGCTTTTTAGCGGGAATTTGAACGAGGCAGGTTTGTTTTTTTCAAAGAAAAAATGACCGACCCAAGCGCAAGCATATCCAGCAGCGAGGCCTTTGAGTAATGGTTTTGGCGAAGCGGTTTTGACCGACTTTGCGAGTCCCAATAAGCCAAAGCTACTACCGGCGAAATGTAAGCGGCGGCAAGCCATGTTTTGATGTTCAGCTAAGTAGAAGTCATAAAATTTCTGCTTTGTTGGGCTGACGGTTGTCATCATGTTTTTTTAGCATTGCTGACCGCTTGAGTATCGGCGTTTTTGGTAGTGTTTTGTGTGGTCGTTTGATTCATTTGTTTAGCTTCCTTGCTAATCGTTTATTGAGTATAGATATTAGGGCGAGTCATTAGGGGGCTTTCTGTTTCACTAAAACGGCTAGGCGGTCATTAAGTAACTGTTATTTATTATAATATTGGTCGTTTTTAATGTAGCAAAACGCTATCCTTAACACAAGCAATGGATATTTATGGCGCATTCGTTATTTTGTGAATGATGCGCTTGCTGCTTAATTAGCATTTGGGTCACTTGCCAGTGTTTGGCATAAATGCTTTAATGGCGAAAATTACGTCAAATACGTGAGCCGCTTTGCGTAAATGGCTCTATTTGGTGCAGCTACGATGTTTATATGACTCAATCGTCTAATTTTTAGCCCATATCCTCCCCCCTTTTATCCAACACGGTAACGATTCCTCTTATGCCTATTGACTACCTTACAAATCCGCCGCTTGCTGATGATGAAATGATGGCAGCCATTGATATCGGTTCCAATAGTTTTCATCTGGCCATTGCGCGTCTTGACCATGGTGAGGTGCGAAAAGTCGTTTCTATGTCTGAAAAAGTTCAGCTCGCCGCAGGCTTGGATGAAAACAATATCTTAAGTGCGGCAGCTGCACAGCGAGGTCTTGACTGTTTGAGCCGATTTGTGGCGCGTTTGGATTCGGTACCACCCGAACGCATTCGCGTGGTTGCGACCAACGCTTTACGCCAAGCCAAAAATGCTAATGATTTTATTGCCCGTGCCAATAAAATATTGCCGAAACCTATTGAGATTATCGCGGGACGAGAAGAGGCACGTTTGATTTATTTGGGCGTGTCACACACCAATGCCAGTAGTGATAAGCGTTTGGTCGTCGATATCGGCGGTGGTTCGACCGAGTTCATCATTGGTCAAGAGTTCGATCCGCTATTGACCGAGAGTTTGCAGATGGGCTGTGTCGCCTTTACCCAGAAGTACTTTGCCGATGGTCAAATCACGAAAGAAGCCTTTAATAATGCGATATCAGCCGCTCGCAAAGAAGTGTTAGCGATTCAGGGTCGTTATCAAAAATTGGGCTGGAGTAGTGTGGTTGGCTCGAGTGGGACGATTAAAGCGGTACGTAATGTGCTGGTATCTAAGGGCTGGGCTGATGAGCAAGAGCGCATCACTTATAAAGGTGTCAAAAAGTTAGAGAAACTGTTGCTTAAAATTGGCAACGTCGATGACATCGATTTAGAAGGTGTTAAGGAACATCGCAAAGCCGTCTTCCCTGCAGGCGTTGCGGTACTGCGTGCGGTCATGAAAGTGCTGGGTGTCGATACCATTACTTACTCAGATGGTGCACTACGTGAAGGTGTGATGTACGACATGCTTGGACGCTTTGCTAGCGAAGATGTTCGTGACCGCAGTGTGCTGGCGCTGATTAAGCGTTATTCAGGGGACAAAAAACAAGCCAAACAAGTGGTGAAAACCAGTCGTCATTTATTTGAGCAAGTAAAGGAGAAGCTCGCCCTTACCAATGATGATTGTGATTTACTCAGGCGTGCGGCTTTCTTGCATGAGATAGGATTGGCCATCAGTCATAGTAGTTATCATAAGCATAGCGCGTATTTGCTTGAGTATTCTGATATTCCAGGATTCTCGCAAGTCGATCAAAAGCGCATGGCACAGCTGATGCTCAATCATCGTCGTAAGCTCAAGGCTGATATGTTAGAGCAGACCTGTACTATCGGTGGTAATCAGCTCGTTTATCTTTGCCTGTTGCTACGCTTATCCGTACTAGCGCATCACAGCCGCAGCGATTATGAATTACCAGAATTACAGTTACAAGCCATGGATGATCATTGCTGGCAAATCACCGTTGCCGATAGTAGTGAGCATTATGCTTTCTTATTGCCGGATCTGCATACTGAGATTGAGCAGTTTGCTAAATGGGGCGTGACGCTGAGCGTGGTTGAGGGCTAGACAGCGCTGGTTTGCACTGACGATCAACACGATGCCGTTACTATTGTAATGAGTATGCTATAGATTAACGTAACAAAAGCGGCTTTGTCAGTAATGTCATGCCATTTAAGATGTGCTACTATAGCCTCTATTGAGTTTACAACTGTACTTTCATTATCTAAAAATCGATAACGATATTATTCTTAAACATAAATACATTAAGTATAATTATTAAAGGGAAGCGTCTATGAGCACTGTCTGGGATAGTGTGCAGCTTGCACGGCACGCCAAGCGTCCATTATTTATGGACTATGTTAATCAGCTGTTTACCGAATTCGATGAGTTGCACGGTGACCGTGCTTTTGCCGATGATAAGGCTATTCTTGGTGGTCTGGCGCGTTTTGATGGTCAGCCTGTGATGGTGATTGGTCAACATCGCGGTCGCAGCACCCGTGAGCGTATTGCCCATAACTTTGGCATGGCCAATCCTGAAGGCTACCGCAAAGTGATTCGTTTGGTCAAAATGGCTGAGCGTTTTAATATCCCTGTGATGACCTTTGTCGATACCCAAGGCGCTTATCCGGGTATCGGCGCTGAAGAGCGCGGACAAGCGCAAGCCATTGCCGAAAGTATCGCCGTTTTTTCTAGCCTAAAAGTGCCTATTATCGTGACTATCATCGGTGAAGGCGGCTCAGGTGGGGCGTTGGCTATTGGCGTTGGTGACAAAGTAAATATGCTACAAAATAGTATTTATTCGGTTATCTCTCCGGAAGGTTGTGCTTCTATCCTGTGGAAAACAGCTGAAAAAGCACAAGACGCTAGTGAAGCCTTGAAATTAAATGCGATTAATTTATATCAAATGGGGCTGATTGATGCCGTCATTGAAGAAGGTGAAGGCGCGCATATCAAGCCGCAACCAGTCATGATCGCCTTGAAAGCACTTATTACTGAGCAGTTAGATGAGATTAAAGATTTAGACGCACACGCGCGTTGTGAGCTGCGTTATGAGAAGCTGAAAACCTTTAACTCAGAAGTGATGTTACCTGCTTAATGGTCGCTATCACACCTCTGTTACTAAGCCTCTATGCATGGACACAAAGCTTTTCATATTAGAGACTGAGTCTTAATGCTAAAATAAAAACGTGTCATTTTATGGCGCGTTTTTTTGTGGCTGTTAATATAGGCTGTAACTGACGCTGTAACTGATGTCGTAGCTGACGTATGAGCAGATTCATTGATATGTCAATTCATGTATACATGCTAAATAAATAAGGCTGATTATGACCAGCAGTGCAATCCTCTCGCATCCTATGAAGCCAATCGCAGACCTGCCTGTCGATGCCGATCTGGCACAAGCATTATTGAGCAGTATGGTTGAATATGGTGAACAGCTGCACGGTCGACGGCTTTGGCTGGCGTGTAGTGGTGGTCGTGATTCATTAGCATTGGCTGCGCTGTGTGTGCAGCTCTATCGACAAGGTAAGTTGCCATTTTTGCCACAATTGCTGCATGTCAACCATGGTTTGCAAGCAGATAGTGACACTTGGGCGATGCATGTCGCTCATTGGGCAGCAGTGCAGCAGATACCATGTCGGATTTTACGTGCGCAAGTGAATGGTCATGATGAGCAAGCCGCAAGGCAGGCTCGTTATGATGTCATGCGAGCGCAACTCAATCAAGATGATGTATTGCTCTTAGCGCATCATGCCGATGACCAAGCAGAGACGGTGCTGATGCGGCTGATACAAGGCGCTGGGGTGAATGGTCTGTCGGGTGTGCAGCCGTGGCGTATCCAAACGCAGGGCACACATCGTATGACATTATGGCGGCCTTGGCTCACTGTACGACGAGCCACTATCAGCGCTTATGCCCAACGCTTGAAATTGCCCTATATCGACGACCCGACCAATGATGCTGGCGATAATGTGCGGAGTGGACTGCGCCGTGATGTCATGCCAGCACTGACAAAATATAATCCCAACGTCATTGACAACATTGCTCGTAGTGCGCAGCTACTAAGTGACGCGCAAGCGACTGTCAGCGCTCAATCAGCAAAAGACATGCATCGCACAGCTATTCACTCTTTACAGCTACCATCCGCACAACGTGTGCTAAATATTGATGAGCTACAGAAACTACCGCTTTATCGGAAGCGCCAATTATTGCATTATTGGTTGGGTCAAGATGAGCCATTACCGCCTGCTAAGCAGCTGGTCGATGATGTATTTATGCTAAGCCAACGTGGAGATGCTGATCACCAAACGGCGCTTTTTTGGCAAGCTCGCAAGCAGTCCTATACGATTTGCCGCTACCGTCAGCAGCTTTATCGTTTAAGCAGTGAGTGGCGCAAGTGGTTAGCATTACCGCTTACCAAACAGATTCAACCCTTATCTGATTTTGTTGTGGCTGATGCTGATTCAGCGGCTGCCCAGCCTGTGTCAGTTACCTTACGCAGGGATAATAAATTGACTTGGCAAGCGCAAATGATGCCAAATGCCTTGGCAGAGCTATTAGACAGCGACCAAGATGGTGATGAGAAGTTTGAGATTACCTTTGCACCATTAGGTCGTCAACAGCGTGTGCAAACTGCCTTGGCATCACGTCCACAAGCAGGCAAAAAACTATATCAAACGCTTGGTGTACCTGTATGGTTGCGCGAGAGTTTGGTGGTGGTCAGTGCCGTATCCGTACAGCAGGATAAAGAATGGCCATTATTGCTGGTATCACCTTTTGAGAGCTGGATACTAGGGACGAGTAGATCGCTAACAGACACGACAGACAATATTGGCATTTTAGACAGTGCTATTAGAAGCAATGTTATTACAAACAATGTTATTAGAAACAGTCTAAGCATCAATAACGCTTTTTAATATTTGCAACCTAAACCTTCTAGGAGGTCAGGTTATCTAGGGCTAGGCCATCAAGTCATCAGGTCATCAAGTTTTCTAACCATTTTGATATCTATTATTTGCATGATTTTGTAGCATTCTTCACTCTTTTCGCCATTAGCTACAAAGCCAAATTTTTGATAGAAATCAATAGCAGCCACATTATTTTCTAATACCCATAAATAAAAATGGGCATGGATATGAGATTCTAAGAGAGCTTGTAATGATGCTGTCATTAATTGAGTGCCTATACCCAATCCTTGGTAGTCGGGCAAAACATACAACGTGGTAATTTCATAATTTTTATTGTTAATGAAGTAGCCAATAAACCCCAAATTATGATGATGAGCATCATATGCTATCCAGACAATAACATCAGGATGCGCCATTAACTCCTGCCACATTTTTGTCTTATTACATAAGTTGTTTTTATTATTGATATAGGACACTGGTAGCAAATCTAAATAGGCGGCATGCCAACTTTTGAAGTGAATGTTAGCAATATCTGCATAATCCTCAGGGTTGGCTTTACGAATGAAAAACATAGTACTCTCCGTCACTGATTTTATATAATGCCCTTGTTAATCTAACCGTTTGGTTGTGCAATAGTCCATGGCAATTAAGTGATTCAACGGAGCTTACAGCCGGGTTAGATGCCGTCAATTTATCAAACGATGCCAGTAGCAGTATGGTAAACTGAGTGTCATTTTACCTATCATTATGTTAGTTTGAATACCTTTGGATTTTTGAATAGGAGACATGTATGTCAGTATTAGATAATAAGAAAATCAGCTTTATCGGTGGCGGTAATATGGCGCAGGCTTTGATTAGCGGGCTTGTCAGCTGCGGTGTCAAACCGAGTTTAATTACCGTTGCTGATCCTAGCAGTGAAGCGCGCGAGCAATTGGCTGCTAAAGGATTGAACACGGTCGATCCAACTGCTGATGCAAAAGCTGCCGTTATCGATGCTGACATTGTGGTGCTGGCGGTCAAGCCGCAAGTGATGAAAGCGGTAGTCAGTAGCTTTGCGGATGTCTTAGACAAGCAGTTGGTAATTTCAGTGGCAGCAGGTTTGTCGACTGAGCTTTTATCTGACATGTTGGGTGGCTATGACAATATCGTCCGTGCGATGCCAAATACCCCTGCAATGATTCAAATGGGCGCAACGGGTCTGTACGGTACTGATAATATTTCTGCTGAACAAAAGCAGTTAGCAACGGCGGTGATGGAAGCATCAGGATTGGTCATGTGGGTCGATAATGAAGAACACATGCATGCGGTAACCGCCGTATCAGGGTCAGCACCAGCGTATATGTTTTACTTCATTGAATCCATGATTGACGGGGCAGTGGCTTTAGGTTTGGATAAAGAGCAGGCTTCAGCGCTCGCTATGCAAACCATGTTAGGCGCGGCAAAAATGGCAATGAATAGTGAAGACGCACCTGCTGAATTGCGTCGCAAGGTCACCTCGCCAAATGGAACCACCCAAGCCGCCGTTGAGTCAATGCAAGCCAATGATATCGGTGGTCAAATCGTTGAGGCTATGCAGGCTTGCTATGACCGTAGCCAAGCCTTGAGTGAAGAGATGAGTAAATAATCATCCATGTATCAGGCGCGTTATTTGCTAAAAGCGCATGACGCGCCTGAGCCGTAATACTAAGCATCAATACCAAGCACCAATACCAAGCAATGACAGTCGTCATCCCAAAACCTGTTAATAATGTCACATTGAGTAGCACTTCATGAACAACATGTTATTTCAAATCTTTGATTTGGTCACCACCTTCGCCATGATGTTGGTGTTTATTCGTTTTATGCTGCAATTTGCAGGGATGGATGCCAGCAACCCCATGATTGCGCCTGCTTATAAAGCGACGCACATTGTCGATGTGTTTGGACGTATTTTTCCAACCGTCGGGCAAGGGCGTATCAGTATTGCGGCTATCGTCCTGATGTTTTTGATTCGTTTGATCGATATCTCTGGAAAAGCAGCACTGACCCATAAAGGTATCGCTCCTGTACCGTTATTTTTCACTGGTACTATCAGCTTGGTATTAGACTTTTTACGTATGTGTCGCTATCTCGTCATTGGTTCCATCATTGTCAGCTGGATTGTGGTATTTACCCAATCTCAGCATCCGATTATTGGTATCATTGTCAATTTAGCGGAGCCAATCTTGGCGCCATTTCGTCGAATCACACCAAACTTGGGTATGATTGATTTATCACCAATGGTCGCATTCATTGCTTTTATTTTGCTTGAGATGTTTATTGGTGGCTTTGCCGCGAGCTTCATGCCGATGTTGGGTTGAGTTGGATTAATGGTCACTTGAAAGCCGCTATCTAAAATTACCAGTAGCTATCTAAAAAAAGGGCGCTCTACGAGATATAGAGCGCCCTTTTTTTATTGATTATTTAGAGGTTATGCTGAAAGTCTATAAAACGATTGGGTATTAATTGGGCTTGGTGATTATTAGGGTGCGGTGTATCAGCGGCACGCAGCGTCTGGGTAATCCAGCTGTCTGCTGCCCTTACTGCATCGATAAGCGCATCACCCATTGCTAAGCGCCCAGCGATAAAGCTGGCAAGCGAACAGCCAGAGCCATGAAATTCGCCCGTTAAGCGCGGCAAGGTGCTTTTATGTACCATCTCACCCTTTATGTACAAATACTGCTCTATATCGCCGCTATCAAAGTCGTGTGAGGTTTTTACCAATACGGCATAGGTGCCTTGGGCGCATAGTTTTTGCGCGCCAATATGTAAGTCTTGCTCACCACTTAATGCGCGTAGCTCATGAGTATTCGGTGTGATAAGGGTCGCGTATGGTAACAGCTCTCTAAATGCGCTAACGAGCGTCTTTTCATCGCCCAAACTGCCACCACTATTGGCAACCAATACGGGATCTAATACAAATGGCGTATCAGCGGCGATAAGGCGCTTGGCAAACAATTGAGTCAGCATAGCGATATTATCAGTTGTACCCAACATACCTGACTTAATAGCTGCAACAGGCAAATCATCGAGCACTGCGGTGGCCTGATCCTTTACCAAATTTGCTGCACAAGCTTCAAAACCAAAGACTTGCTGCGAGTTTTGTATGGTAATAGCTGTACAAGCAATGGCAGCATGCGCACCTGCTTGACCGATGGCTTCTATATCCGCTTGTAATCCAGCGCCGCCTGAGGGGTCTAATCCTGAAAAACACAGTACCACTGGTCGCATAAAAATTCCTTTGACATAATCTACAATGAGTAACAAATACTATAGACACCCACTGCTAAAAAAGCCATAGTAGGTGAGAGATGGTACATAGACAATCCATCAATTAATTAACAACAACCCAGAGCGTGCCGACCAACTTAAATATCGTTTTTACTAGTTTTTATTGATATTTGAGCTGCTTAAGAGGCTATGAAACCATATAAACAAATAAATATGATAAAAACTGCATTAAATTTGTAGACAGTGCTTGCAATTCGTTTTGGCTTTGCTATAATACTCGCCCACGGGATAAGACGTATTATCAGCAATAATACTATTTTTTAGAACTTAAAAAGTCTTACGTCGTTTGGTGAAGTGGGTGAGTGGCTGAAACCAGTTCCCTGCTAAGGAACCATACGTTTGCGCGTATCGAGGGTTCGAATCCCTCCTTCACCTCCATTTATTCGGTTTTTAGTAGAGTAGTGACGCGATATAAAAGCGTTAATAACCTTCTGTTTTATTAAAGCAAAAACTATTTTGATTTTAATAAAAAAAGATGTTGACACAAGCGAAATTATCTATATAATAACCAACCTAATTTGCTGCAATTGTTTCTTAACAACGCAGTAAATGATGTGCAAAGTACGCGCTTGTAGCTCAGTTGGATAGAGCACTTGGCTACGAACTAAGGGGTCGGGAGTTCGAATCTCTCCAAGCGCACCATTTGCATCATCACTTCTTTAACCCAGTTAGAGAAACCTTAAAATAATCGCCTGTCTTATGACAATTTGGCGATTTTTTTATGTCTGCAATTTCTGTGTGATAGTCTTATGAGCTGATGAGTCATACGACATGGTTATACCACATTGTTATATGACTTACGGCATCTTAGGATAATGTACGATAAGACCGTGAATTACGGTACAATAGAGTCATTATTCACTGCTTGCTATGAGCTTGTACCATGTCAAAGAGTTTACCTAAACGACCTACCAAATCTGCTGCTCAAACTAAAGCATCAGCATATCATGCCGCTGAAAGTGAAGAGCTAACGATTGCTAAACCTGGCACTCGTATGGCAGCCATTCTTTATGATGGCATGTTAATTTTAGCGTTGTTGTTTTTGGTCGGTACCCTGCTAACCGTGATTGGTACACTTATCACGATGGAGACGGGTAGCGAGTCGTCACAAGCGCAGTCGCTGCCAACGTGGTATCAAAACGTGATTATGACGCCGTCTTTTATACTAACGTTAGTGGGATTCTATGGGATATTTTGGCGTCGCGGTGGGCAGACATTAGGTATGCAGACTTGGCGGTTAAAGACGGTCAATAGTAATGGTCACTTGCTAACGTGGGGACAGTCATTTAAGCGGATTTTAGCGGCCAGTATCATGCCACTTATATTTGGTATCATTGGTAGTGTCATCGATGGCTCGCGTGCTGTTTTATTGACCAGTTCCTTTTTGGGCTTTGTCTTTAACTATGCTTTTTGCCTCTTTAACCCACGTGGTCTCGCAGTGCAAGATATGCTATCGAATACCATTACCTTAAAAATGCCAAAGACAGAGAATGAAGGACTATGGCGGGTGATTAGAAATCGCAAGCAAGGAAAATAAACCACATTATCTTCGCCATAGTCTGTTCATGCATTTTGAGGTCTGTTAATACACTCTAAGCGTTACAGGTTGACGGTTTGTATCAGCCATAAAGTATAACCGACAAAGAATAAGACCAAAGTCGACCCAGAAGTGCGACCGAATGGACGCTTACTCATAAAGGCAAACCCGCACAATACCAAGAGTAATAAGGTGACCAATCCCATCGCCACTATATCGCGTGATAAGATAATTGGACTGACTGTGATTGGCGCTATAAGCGCTGCGAGACCAACGACACCCAAGGTGTTAAATATATTAGAGCCAATAATATTACCCAGTGCCATGTCGTGTTCGCCTTTACGGGCGGCTGATAGGCTCGATACCAGCTCAGGTAACGATGTCCCCACAGCAACAATCGTCAATCCAATCACCAGTTCGCTCACGCCCCACAGCGTTGCCAATTCTACTGCACCCCAAACTATAGCCCGCGAGCTAATGACCAGTAAAAGCATGCCGATAACTAAGCTGATGAGTCCCCGTGTTAGGGTTTGCTCGATGTGTTCAGCATCAACGCTTTCTGCTATGGGTTCTCCTTCGTGCTCATGGTTGCCTTCACGTAAGCTTAGTACAATCTGAATGCCTAAAGTCACGACCAGCAGTGCTATCAATACAATCGCATCTGCTTGGTCTAATTGCCCATCACGCAGCTGCCATGCGGCGACCATAGTAATCAATACTAATAGAGGTAAATCACGCTTGATGATACCCTTACGAATGATAATAGGGCTAATCAATACGGTTGCACCCAATACCAGCGCAATATTGATGATGTTTGAGCCATAAGCGTTGCCTAATGCCAAATCAGGGCTGCCTTCTAGTGCCGCCAATACCGACACGACCATCTCAGGGGCGGATGTACCGACACCCAAAATCAACACACCTATTAAGAAACTGGGAACGTTGAATTTTTTTGCTAAGGCAGTGGCGCCATCAACAAAAAGGTCTGCACTCCAAACAAGAATAGCTAGTCCGATCAATACTGCAATAACTGCCAACCACATCAGTTTGTTTCCTTATTAGTGTTAATACCAAACCTAAAAATACGCTTAGCCGTGTCAAATTCATTTAGCCTAAAAACATAGCGCTGACATTTATTTTTCTGACGACTTCATCTTTTAAGAGTGGTATAAAATGTGAATTTGCCATATAAAAATGGCATAAAAAAAGCTGAATCAGAATGGAGATTCAGCTCTCATATTAGCATAGCGGTTTTGGTTGGATAATAAGAATAACTTCAACAGCTTAGTCGATTATTTATTCTTGCTTTATCCAAAAATCTTCAATGTTCCGGTGCTTTAAGCCACTTGTACCGGAATGATGTTTGCTGTGTCTTTTACGGTGTTATCTTCGTTGCAATACACCAGTTTTGGCTGGTAGGTTGCCGCTTCTACTTCATCAAAATGAGCATAGGCACAGATGATAACGATATCGCCTAAATCTGCCATGTGAGCCGCCGCACCATTTAGCGAGATGATACCAGAACCCGCTTCAGCGCGGATAGCGTAGGTGCGAAAGCGCTTGCCATTGGTCACATTGTAGATATCGATAGACTCATTTTCGCGCAGACCAGCAAGATCTAATAAATCACCATCGATACCGCATGAGCCTTCGTAATGAAGTTCGGCATGGGTGACGCGAGCACGGTGTAATTTGCATTTAAGCATATTAAGTAGCATAGGTTGCTTCCTTAGCGTAACTGAGATTAATGATTCAAATCAAAAGGTTAATGGGGAATAACTTGCTAAAATAAAAGGCTATTATAGTTAAAGCATGATTTTATTCTGGCAGTTTGAAGCCATTAATTTGTGCACGTGCTTTTTCAATATCGCCATTTAGTAATAATGGTAGCGCCTCAAACGCTGCTGTCAGAGCGCTATCAATGGCAATTTGCTCATCGGGCGCAGCTTTTGAGAGCACATGACCACTAACTTTAGACTTATGACCAGGATGACCAATACCAATACGCAAACGATGGAAGTCGTTGCCGATATGAGGGGTGATATCACGCAGACCATTATGACCGCCATGACCACCATTCGTCTTAAGTTTGATACTGCCAGCTGGAATATCGAGCTCATCATGAGCAATCAGTAACTCATCATTTTCAATGCCATAAAATTTCACCATCGGCACCACTGACTGACCAGACTTATTCATAAAGGTGAGCGGCATCAATAGACGTACGTCATGCCCATGAATCTGCCCACGTCCTGTGATTCCATGAAATTTTTTATCATGAGAGAGGGTAATGTTGAACTGCTGAGCCAAGTGATGGACAAACCAAAACCCTGCATTATGACGTGTAAACATATACTGCTGACCAGGATTACCAAGACCGACAATAAGCTTTATGGCCATAAAAACACCCTGCTTAAATTGAATAAATGAGGCATAAGGTTTGTGATTATGCTATTTATTCATAGCATATCTGTTATTTTTCAAACCTTACTTACAAAAACAGCAGGAGATATTTATCACCTGCTGTTTTTTGACTAAACAAACCTTGTATTACATAGCAGACGCTAGATTGCGTGCTCTATGTAACCGTGGTTTATTATTCGCCGTCTTTGTCTTCAGTACCTTGCTCAGTAGCAGGTACGTCAGCAGCATCAACTTCTTCAGCGTCTGCGTCAACTTCTTCAACCGTTGGTGGCTGCATGTTGACGATAGTACGGTCGTGAGCATCTTCCATGTCAAGATCAAAGATGATAACGCCTTCAGGTAGTTTGATGTCTGATAGACGGAATAGATCACCGATTTCCATGCCTGATACGTCGATTTCTAGGTATTCAGGTAATTGTGATGGTAGGCAAACGATTTCGATATCAGATACTAGTGTTGATAGAACACCACCAGCTTTAGTACCAGGCGCTTCTTCACGACCAGCAAAATGCACAGGAACGTTCATGTTGATTTTCTGACCTTTCACAACGCGCTGGAAATCAGCATGCATTGGGAAGCCTTTAGCTGGATGGCGTTGCAAGTCTTTGATAACCGCTTGATGCTCTACGCCATCAACATTGATTGTCAAAATGTGTGAGAAGAACGCTTCGAATTCAAGTGACTTTACTAGCTCGTTGATCTTGATTGAGATAGACGTTGGCTCTTCGTTACCACCATAGATGATAGCAGGAACTAGATTCTGCTTACGTAGGCGGCGGCTCGCACCTTTACCTTGTTGCTCAGCAGAACGATCAACAGCGTTTAGTTCAAAATGATTAATGCTCATGGATATAATCCTATAAAAAGAATGATGAAGTGTCTGGTCATAAAAAAGTGGATTTGCGACCAATCCACTAATACGTGATGATAGCTAACATTTATGATTGCTAATAAAATTCACAATTGCTAAATGTAGCCATTTGCTCATCATAACGATTTTTTTGGATAGTCATTATCATGACAATCGTTACTTTTGGGCATGATCAGCACTTTTGAGAATGCCAACCTAATTAAATCGAACAAATGGTTGGCACAGGCGCGCATTATACGTGATTTTGTAGTAATAATAAAGACCTACGCAAAATGACTGTGCAACACCAATAGGCAAAAAAAGCGTCAAGTAAAGATACTTGACGCTTTTTTTAAACTTAAGCAGTGTTTTATAACGAGCATTGCCAACAGAAAGTAGGACAAGTGCTCATTAAAAATCTAAGCGTCAAACATGGCGCTGATAGATTCTTCGTTATTGATACGGCGTAAGCTTTCAGCAAGCATCGGTGCGATACTCACTTGGCGGATTTTGCTACAGGCTTTTGCCGCTTCAGACAATGGAATCGTATCGGTAACAACGACTTCGTCTAGCGCAGATTCGCTGATATTTTGTAGTGCGTTGCCTGATAGGACAGGGTGCGTAATATAAGCCAATACGCGACGTGCACCATTTGCTTTCAATGCTTCAGCTGCTTTACATAGCGTACCTGCGGTATCAACCATGTCATCAACGATGACGCAATCACGATCACGAACATCGCCGATGATGTGCATGACTTGCGACTCATTGGCACGGGCACGGCGTTTATCGATAATCGCCATGTCAGTATCGCCCAACTGTTTAGCCATAGCACGCGCACGCACCACGCCGCCGACATCAGGTGAAACAACCATGATGTTGTCATAATCTTGTTTTTGTAGGTCATTCAATAGCACAGGCGTGCCGTAGATATTGTCTACAGGAATGTCGAAGAAGCCTTGAATCTGATCTGAGTGCAAATCAACCGTCATCACGCGATCGATACTCACGATATTTAGCATGTCAGCGACGACTTTAGCAGAGATAGGCACACGAGCTGAACGAGGGCGACGGTCTTGACGGGCATAACCGAAGTAGGGCATGACTGCTGTGATGCGACCCGCACTAGAGCGACGCAAAGCGTCCGCCATCATCATGATTTCCATCAAATTGTCGTTGGTTGGTGCACAAGTTGGCTGCATGATAAACACGTCTTTACCGCGCACGTGTTCTTTGATTTCTACGGCGATTTCGCCATCAGAAAAACGCGTGATGTCAGCTTTACCAAGAGGTATATGGAGATGATCGGCTACGGTTTTTGCTAATTCAGGGTGGGCATTACCCGTAAAAATCGCCAAATAAGGCATGACAGAAGTCCTATTGATTGACTCAAGCAGCGACCGCTAAGCAGTGTCAAACTGCTCAAATTCAGAAAAGAGTGGTGAAAAGTTTTGATGACTACTATTACAGTAAAAAATGGCAGGGGTAGCTGGACTCGAACCAACGGATGTCAGGATCAAAACCTGATGCCTTACCAACTTGGCTATACCCCTGTAATGTCTAGGCTGTGTACGTCGATATCTAATAGCAACTTTTAATAAAAGTCATTGTTAGAATAGCGTCACGACCTGTTCGCTATATTATAAACGGATAAACCATTTAAAACATAACTGTTCCCTAGCGGTGTCCATTGCGAACTATACCGAAACTGGGATAACGTTGTCAATGTCAATAAGATAAGCGGCTATTTATAAACCACCTATGATCACTGCATATCAAACGCTTCGTACTAAAAAATGGCAGGGGTAGCTGGACTCGAACCAACGGATGTCAGGATCAAAACCTGATGCCTTACCAACTTGGCTATACCCCTATTGAGGCGACCTATTATAATTAAATTTTCAGATTTTGCAAGTCATTTGCGCCTTTTTATGGCTTTTATTAAAAAATAGGTCAAAAAAAACGAATATCGGGTCAACAAAGCGCTTTACGCTGTATTTATAATCATTTTATCTTCGCACTACAGCTCAAATCTAACTCATAGATTACGAACTAAATATGCAGAACAAGGCGCCTCTTCAATCCACTTTGCTAAAAGTGCTTTGTCAGTAGCCACGCTTGCATCCAAAGGCAAGAACACCGCGCTACCAGAGCCTGTCATTCGTGCTGTGCCGAGTGCTTGCGCTTTTAACCCTTGCAAGTAACGTAATGCTTCGCTGACCGTATGGGCGAGGCTCGTCACCACTGGCGTAAAGACATTGTGATAGGGCGTGTTTAAATGTTGTACATAGTCGGCTTGCTTATTTTTAATTGTCTCAACCGATAGCACAGCGATATCACGTTGTAATTTAGGATGCGCGAACAGCTTGGCAGTATTAACATGAGCATTGGGGGTCAATACTAAATATTGCTGGTCGGGCAACTTGATTGCGGTTAACTGCTCTCCAATACCCATCGCAATCGCATCTTGCCCAAAGATAAAAATCGGCACATCTGCGCCAATAGCGGCAGCAATTTTTATCAGCTTATCTTGCGTCAATTTAAGCTGCCAAATTTCATTAAGTGTCATCAATGTCGTTGCGGCATTGGATGAGCCGCCACCCAAGCCTGCACCCATCGGCAAATGCTTATCTAAAGCGATATGCACAGGTGCTAAATGCTCAGGTAAGGTGTCTGACTGTATGGCAGACGCTAGCAATGCACGTGCTGCTTTAAAAATTAAGTTGTCTTCTATATCGACAGTTATAGTCTCTGCACCAGCCAATATTAGCAGTTGATGACAGAGCTTATTGGCATCCAATTTACTATTTTCCGTAGATTCACTATCTACTGTAAAAATTACGGCTTCATCTATGACTGAGAAATGCAAATAATCGCCCCAATCAAGCAGGCGAAACACGGTTTGCAAATTATGATAACCATCAGCACGCTTACCTATGATATGCAAAAACAGATTAATCTTTGCCGGTGATAAGCGGGTGATGGTGGAAGTAGGCGTAGCGGCTAGGTTTTTAATCATAGTTCTTAATGATTGTTCTCAGTGATAGTTTTTAATTATAATTTTTCGCCATAATGATCAGTCATAGACAGCTATTTTAATAAATATTGACGATTCGATAGTTATGGTCAAGTTCATATAAAGCCGCTACATCGTCAGCCGCGCTAATCATAATAATGTATAGCTTGCACTCGGCTTTCTTGTATCGGAATCATTTGAATTCAACTATATTTATTCATCATTCAATGACGTCTTAATGATTGATCGTCATTACTACCTTATTGCCTTGTGGCAGCACGGCACTGATTTTATTTGGTAACTTATCGGACCCTTTATAGGTGAAGCTTGCGGTCCATTCACCATTGACTGAGCTGATTAAACGATTCTGATCATCGAGCTGTGGTGCGCTATCGGAAGGCGCTGGGCGACCAGATATCCAATAGGGCATTTGTGAAATAGGCGCTTGCCACCCTGTGGCCTTTTTGAGCAAAGTCTCAGGATCATCAGCAGTTAAGGTACCTGTTTTTTCGCTGACTAAAGTGGCGGTTTGACCATTATACTCGATGTTGGTTTTACCAATGCCGAGCGCGCCGATCAGCTCAATGGCAAAGCGATCATTCTGCTGCCCCCATGCATAGAACGCACTACCACCTTGAGTGCCTGTGGTGTCATTGGCGGGCATCGTTACACCGATTTTGCCAGTGATATTAAAGTTCTCAAGCTTTTGCGGTGACTCAGCGTTTTGATCTTGTAAAGTCGTGCTGGGTTGGTTAGTAGCGTTGGCTGTTTTTAGTGATTGACAACCAGACGTGATGACGAGTGCGGTTGTCACGGCAGCGAATAGCGCCAATTTATTAGGCTTATTAGCATGGACCAATACTGACATGATGTTTCCTCAAAGATAGACAAATTTACGAAATCATTGTTTCGAAAATAGATTAGCTTAATGGTTGTATGTTACTCAGTTATGCGTGGCTGTTAGTATCTTATGAGTGCCTTGTAATCATAGCACGCAACGATTTATCCACTATAAAACGGCGGGTCAGTAAAGCTGTATGCGGTCATTGATATTGTGTTGCCCAAATGAGAAGCGCTGCTGCAAGTCTGCGAGTAATGCCTCGACTTTGTCATTGTTGCCTAAACCTTGATAAGCGCGTAGTAGTAAGCTGCCAGAGCGCAAGGTAGGAAACACATCGTAAGGGGTTTGCAGGTAGTCGATGACTTGTTGGTAGTTCTCATTGGCCAATGCATTGCCAGCCAGCACATTCAGCGCTTGCAGGTGCAGTTCATTATCATAACGTGGATCATCATAGCGAATCTGAATGATGGCGGTGGCCAATGCCAAACCTTGTTCAGAGCTGCGTTCATTGGCTAGCAATAACTGCGCGTAACTGAGCTGGTAGGAGAGGTTGGTTGGGTCAAGTGTTTGCAGATGATTGAGCAAGGTGCGCTTAACGATATAGTCGTCTTTGTCGTCAAGCAGCTGGGCGCGTGCGAACAAGAGCATTTCATTATCAGGATATTTGCGAGCAGCTTTGGTTAGTAGGCGCAGGGCTTCTTCGGACTCATTTTGCTGCCATAAAATATCGGCTTGCAGTACAAAGGTATCAGGCGCAAAGACGTTAAAGTCTTTACGCAGCTTTTCTAAAGTAGCAATCGCCGCATCTACGTCATCGTTAAGCAATTCAAAAGCCACTACTTTTCTACGAGCCTCTAATACCAAGTCTTCTTGCATGACACCGTTGAGATAGTATTTGGCTTGGTCAAAGCGCTGCTGACGCTCGGCACTGATACCAAGGTAATAATAAGCTTGATCAAGGTAAGCGGGGTTTTTTGCGAGCATATTGAGTAGCTCATCGGCACTGTTATATTCTTCGATGTCCAAGCTCACCAATGCAGCCAACAAAGTAATCTCGGCATCATCAGCAAAGCGACTATGGGCATCCAGCAATAATTGCCACGCTTCTTGGCTTTGCTTTAAGTCAAGTAAGTAGCGAATCTCGTACAGATAGAGACTTTTACTATCGGGATTACGCAGGCGCGCTTGGCTCACATAATTGACGACGGTTTCAGCCGTGACGATTTTGCGCAGTATGTCTGCCTTTAGCGTAATAAAAGGTACATAGTCAGGCTGACGTTCTAGCGCCCGATTGATATGGACAATGGCAATCTCAGGCTCGTTAAATTGGTAAAGCAACCCTGCTTTCAATACCGACAATGAGGCATTCTGCTCGCTATCTAGTGGTTGCAAAGCGGCAAGTAATTCACGTTTGTCTTCATCATTGTTTGGATAGATACCGATAAGGATTTCGCTTAAGTCCGCTCGAGGGTCATAAAGCAGAATACGATTCAAGGTTTCGCCAGCTAACAGATAATCGTGAGCTCGCAGAGCCAAATGCGCCACATAAAACCAAGCAGGCACGTGATCCGGATTTTGGTCTTGCCATGACTTGGCAAATTGTAACGATTTCTCAACCCTTTCAGTGCGTAAAGAAAGGCTGAGTGCTCTTTCAAATACGGCAGTTGCATCTTCTTTAAATGCTTGCTGTTTATAGATAGTAATCGCTCGTTGTCTATCACCGCGATCTGCTGCGAATTCTGCATCAAGCAGCGCATACAGGCTAGGCTCTTTGAGCTCAGGTTGCCATAAGGTAGTTGGCGCTAATCCATTAATATTGGTGACATTCTCTATTGGTTGTGCGTTGGTAGGAGTAGTTGCTGGTAGCGTTGAGCGGCTATTATCATTGCCGTCGCTACGGACTGCCTTGTCGTTCTTATCAGCAATGGATAGTTTGGGTACATTGGCTTCGAGCGAGATATCAGGATGACTGGCATGAACGGAAGACGATCCTAAGCATAGGCAAAAGGCCAACGACAAGGTTAGCTTATAACGCTGGCACAGACGTTCGATAACCGCATGCAATAGAGCACGCAGATTAGATTGGTCGTCATGCGCAAGTTGTGATCGAAATAATGACCCAAAAAAAATCATAGATAACCGTATTCGCCCATTGTTCATCTATATCGATAAGACAATTTTATTTTAATCATTTCAAACTAACTATTGGTAACGAGTACCCATGCCTGACATTATAAAAGCAGACTGATGGGATAAACAATAGTGCCCGTGTTACTCCGTTATTAATAGCAGCCGCTCTATCAAATTTCTGCTAACAAAGTAGGATTGGCTGATAACCTGTATCAACGGGCTCTTTCATTGGTTGTGAATCGTAGCCTAAATATTATGAAAATATAACAAGTTAACGTCAAGTAAGCGAATGATTTCTATCCATTTTTATAAGCACTCGTTAAAACATAGATATTGGTTTTAACAATCGTATCGGTAGTTGATTTGTTACTCATGTGCCCAGATACAAGCAAATAGCTATCATCGATAGCTGAGTGTTAATTAAAGCTGGCAATAATGATATAATAAGCGGCTTTTAGAGTCTTCCTTTCAGCGCTGTCGTCTACAACTGTCTTTTAAAAATAATGAGATAGCGTGGGCTGGCAGGTGAGCGTCATGTTTATGGTCTATCAATAATGAGATTAGTGGTCATTGGGGTCAATCACAAAACTGCACCAGTCGCTCTGAGAGAGCGCTTGGCGCTTGTGGGTGACGATGTGAATATCGCTCTCAAACAATTAGAGGCCTTTACTGATGGCAGTGTGATTGTTTCTACTTGCAATCGTACTGAAATCTATGCGCTCGTGCCGCAGCTAGCAGAGCCGCAAGATGTCCCCTCTATGTCTGCTAATGGCGCGGCCGGTGCTCAGACATCTTCGGCGGCTATTAGTGCTCATATCTTAAAAATTAAAGCATGGCTTGCTGAATTTAAGCAGTTGTCACTGTCTGAGATTGATCCCTATCTTTATGTACACCGTGATACTCACGCGCTGACTCATTGGCTTAGGGTCGCCGCAGGGCTTGACTCTATGATATTGGGTGAGCCGCAGATACTCGGTCAAATCAAGCGCTCAGTACAGCTCGCGCAAGAACAAAAAGCCCTGAGTAATCAGCTTGGCTGGATTATCGATCAAGTATTTGCTGCTGCCAAACGCGTACGTAATGAGACCCAAGTGGGTGCTCAAGCGGTATCGCTTAGCTATGCAGCCGCCAAATTGGTGACGCAAATATTTGATGATTTACCCAGTCGCACATTGCTGGTGGTCGCGGCAGGCGAGATGAACCGTTTGGTTGCCACCCACATTGCTGGGCTTGGTGTAGGTCGCGTGATTATTTGCAACCGCAACCCTGAGCGCGCTGAAGCGCTGGCAGTGGAGCTGCGCCGCGCAGGTCACTTGGTAGAAGTCAGACCTTTACAAGAGTTACCACAAGTTTTAGCAGAAGCCGACATCGTTAGTAGCTGTAGCGGTAGTATGGATGTGTTGATCGATAAAACCATGACTTTGCGCGCGCTGAAACATCGTCGTTATCAGCCCATGTTGATGATTGACTTAGCCGTACCGCGCGATATTGACTCGACCATTAGTCGTATTGATGATGTTTATCTCTATTCTGTCGATGATTTACAACACGTGATCGCTGGCAATATCGAACAGCGTAGACAAGCGGCAGTTGATGCGGAACTGCTCGTTAGCCAATTAGTCGTTGAGATGGATCGCAGCTTTCAAGTACGCCAAGTCGGTAAAGACATTCAGCAGTATCGCGCGCATACGCAGGATCAAGTAGATAAACTCCTGCATGAATCCATTGCCAAGCTACAACAGGATAATGCCAGTCCTGAAGATATTATCATTGAGCTGTCACGCCGGCTGACGCAGACGTTAACCCACGCACCATCGAAGCTTATGCGCAAGGCTGCCCGTGAAGGGGATAGTGAGTTGCTAGACTTTGTGGTGTCTGGGCTGCAAGAGGCTCATCGCGGACGTCGATAGTTATTATTGACTGATCAAAAAAACGTAAGTGGCGCAAACCTTATTATTGCGCAAACATATCGTTGTCAACCTGCATTATCAGTGCTAATATCAAGCTGTTATGAGTATATTAAGCGACGATAATCTTTTGTTATACGCGAGCGGTTATTCTTCAAAACTTAGTGTATATGTTCTCGCTTGATGCCTATTCATCTCATCAGTTGTTAGTGACCATTATTAGCCTACCACCGCGTAGCCCCTATAGTGGCGCACCTGTTCTGTACGACTTTGTCTAAAATCAATAAAAACACGGCGTGCAAAACACAATCACCAACGGCAATAGCGCTAGGATAAAGTGCTATATCGTCAACCCTGCGTCATGCTCTCGACTATTACCCAATATTAATATTCAGTTAATACTACCCATAGTAGTATCTAGCTGCTATGCAATCTAACGACTATGCTATTGGTCAGCAATGCTATTGGTCAGCCATATTATTTAACAAAGACGTTATTTAACGACCATGTTATCTAATAGAAGCATTATCTGGCTAAGTTGGCGAACAGTAGGTGTCTAGATTGGTTAGCGTTATTAAGGCAGGTTGGTTTAAGAGAGTATCTGGATTTTGCTATAGCCAATGCTTGAGAAAAATTAAACTATCTAACTATAAACTAGGAGCTTCCTATGACTGCATTACGTCAAGATATTGATCCAAACGGCTTATTAGAATACTCAGTGGTCTATACTGACCGCGCCTTAAACCACATGTCAAAAGTCTTTCAGCAAGTGATGAATGACTTATCTAGCGACCTAAAGTCCGTGTATAACGCCGAAGCAGTGGTCATTGTACCCGGTGCTGGTACTTATGGAATGGAAGCCGTTGCGCGCCAATTGGCTAATGATGAAGATTGCCTCATTATTCGTAACGGTTGGTTTAGCTATCGCTGGACGCAAATTTTAGAAAAAGGCAAAATCGCCAAGTCGTCTACGGTATTGACGGCACATCGTGAAGAGGGTGAGTCACCAAAGCCATTTGCCCCTGTTGATATCGATGAAGCCGTTGCTAAAATTAAAGCAGAGAAACCAGCAGTAGTCTTTGCGCCGCACGTCGAAACCTCATCGGGTATTATTTTATCATCAGACTATATCAAAGCGCTAAGCGCGGCTGTACATAGCGTTGGCGGTTTATTGGTCATTGATTGTATCGCTTCAGGTTGTGTGTGGTTGGACATGAAAGACTTGGGTATTGATGTTCTCATCAGCGCCCCGCAAAAAGGGTGGAGCAGCACTCCGTGTGCAGGCTTAGTCATGCTAAGCGCTGCGGCAATCGAAAAAGTAGACAATACAGAGTCAGATAGCTTTAGCTTAGACTTAAAGCAGTGGTTAAATGTCATGCGTGCCTATGAAAATGGCGGTCACGCTTATCATGCCACCATGCCAACCGACAGCTTACGTCAATTCCGCGATACTATTTTAGAGTCAAAAGAGATTGGCTTTGATAAATTGCGTGACGCGCAGTGGCAATTGGGCAACCGTATTCGTGAAGTATTAGCAGCCAAAGGCATTGAAAGCGTTGCGGCGAAAGGTTTTGAAGCGCCAGGCGTCGTGGTGGCTTATACCGATCGCGATGATATGCATAAAGGCAGTGCGTTTGCCGAAACAGGCATGCAAATCGCTGCTGGTGTACCGCTAAAAGTTGGTGAGCCGGATAACTTTAAAACGTTCCGCTTAGGTTTATTTGGTCTAGATAAATTGACTGATGTAGACGGAGCGGTACAGCGTTTTGAAACTGCACTTGATGAAGTATTGGCGAAATAATATCTTTATCTCGTAAGATGTTCTTTAAGTAAGAAGAATACTGAGCCCTTGTAACGAAGGTTCGGTATTTTTTTACCTATTTATTATATTTTATAATATAATGTATTTATATAAAACGAAATTCAAAACTGTTTTGATAAAAATTGGCTTAGGTAAATATTATGAGTATACAAATAGATTGGCAGGCCTTTACGCCAATTTCCTTGGTAGGCGGGCTGATGCTAGGCGTTGCAACGGTCATCTTGCTATTGGGCATTGGTCGTATTGCGGGTATTAGTGGTATTTTCTCAAGTCTCTTAAAACCCAAGCGCGTCGAGATGTGGCAGGTGTTATTCATACTTGGTCTTGTTATCTCGCCATTACTTTATGGTCTGGTAAAACCGTTGCCCGATATAGAGATTAGTAGCTCTTTGCCACTGCTTATTGGGGCAGGATTGCTGGTTGGTTTTGGGACACGTTTGGGTTCAGGTTGCACCAGTGGACATGGTATCTGCGGTAATGCGCGACTGTCGCCACGTTCGATGGCGGCGACGGTTACCTTTATGTTGTTTGGTATTGTGACCGTTTATATTGGTCGTCATGTCTTGGGTTTGATTTAAAAACCACATAGACCGTACGTTGCGAAGATAGCGATGACTATTGTTTATATCGGATAGTTATAACCGCTTGGATTAACACATTAGGTGCGAGAAAAAACATGCTAAAAAATATAATTGGATTACTGGCAGGGTTATTATTTGGCTTTGGACTGCTGATATCAGGCATGACCGATCCTGTTAAAGTACAAGGCTTTTTGGACGTCTTTGGTGCATGGGATATTTCTCTGGCACTGGTGATGGGCGGCGGTCTAATGGTAGCGATAGTCGGTGTACAATTGGCTAAGCGTCAAAAGACCAGCTGGATTGGATCATTAATTGAGATGCCAACCAAAACCACTATTAATAAAAAATTGTTAATCGGCGCGATGCTATTTGGTATCGGTTGGGGTTTGGTTGGGGTTTGCCCAGGACCCGGTATTGTGCTGCTTGGTACAGGACAGTGGCAGGCTTATGTCTTTATCCCAGCGATGATAGTCGGGATGTTGGTGTATCAGTGGCTAGAACCTAAGCTTAATTAATATTGGTTTGGTTTTTTTAGCGCAATAAAAGGGTCAGTCTAATTCAATTAGGCTGACCTTTTTTTATCAATGATGCTTCATTAATATTAACGATACTTCCGTATTATTAAGGCTTAATGATAAATTCTTACTTGGCGCTAGCCGTTACTTTTGGCGTTTCGTGTGCTAATGACTTGGCCGCTTGGCGCAGCTCAAATTTCTGCACTTTACCGGTGCTGGTTTTTGGAATTTCAGCAAAGATAATATATTTGGGCACTTTAAAACCCGCCAAATGCTGCTTGCAGTGCTCCATCACATGGTCGCGCTGCAAGGTGCTGCCTTCATGAATCTCGATAAAGGCGACGGGCACTTCGCCCCATTTATCATGCGGCGCGGCGACGACCGCACAGCTTTGGATTTCTGGCATTTTATATAAGACGTTTTCGACTTCGATACTAGAGATATTCTCACCACCTGAGATGATGATGTCTTTAAGCCTGTCCATGATTTTTATATAACCATCAGGGTATTTAATGCCCAAATCACCAGTACGGAACCAACCATCAGCAAAGGCTTCCTCGGTGGCTTTACGGCTTTTTAGATAACCTTTCATCACCATGTTACCGCGTAGTGCCAGCTCGCCCATCTCTTGACCATCAGCGGCAACTGGCTCCGTGGTGCCTTGTTTAAACAGCTCAAAGCCAGTCATCAAATGTGACGTTACACCCTGACGTGATTTCTTTTGCGCGCGCGCAGCGACATCCAGTTCATCCCATTCTGCTTGTTCCGCACAGACGGTGACTGGACCATAGACTTCGGTGAGACCGTAAACGTGCGAGATATGAAAGCCCATTGCTTCCATGGCGGCGAGCATGGTTTCAGACGGCGGTGCACCAGCGACCCAGCCTTTGACTTCATGATTGATGGCGTCTTTATATTCAGGCTTGCCGCCAGCAATCATATTGTGTACCACAGGCGCTGAGCAATAATGCGTGACTTTATGCTTGGCAATCAGCTGCAAAATCAAATCAGCATCAATCTTGCGCAAGCAGACGTTGACGCCCGCACGTTCGGCAATCGTCCAGGGAAAACACCAACCATTACAGTGAAATAATGGTAGCGTCCATAGATACATGGGGTGCTTGGGCATATCCCAATCTAAAATATTGGAGACAGCGTTGAGTGTCGCGCCGCGATGATGATAGACCACGCCTTTTGGCTTGCCAGTGGTGCCAGAGGTATAGTTGAGGGCGATAGCATCCCATTCGTCTAAAGGTTTCTCCCAATTATCCAAACTGTCTGAGCTGGCGATTAATGCTTCGTAGCTCATTTGTCCAAAATGTTCAATATCGAGCGCCGCATCGGTCGCATGAATGACGATTAGATTAGGAAATGCTTCATCGATAATTTCAGCATGTTCAGCAAACTCGCTGTCTAGAATCAACACTTTGGCTTCAGAATGTTGTAGGCAAAAGGTAAGGGCGTTGATATCGAGGCGGGTGTTCAGTGTACAAAGTACCCCGCCTGACATCGGTACACCAAAGGCGCATTCGATCATCGCTGGGGTGTTTGGCATCATGACGGCGACAGTGTCGTTCTTATCGATGCCTAATTTGCGCAGACCATCCGCCAATTGACGACAACGATCATAAGTCTGTTGCCACGTTTGCGTGAGGTTATTGTGTTCTAAATCGTCATAAATAATGGCAGTTTTATCGGGATAGACCTGAGCGCTGCGGATAATGAAGTCAATAGGGGTAAGCGGTTGATGGTTGGCAGCATTTTTGCCAAGACCTGTGTGGAAGTCTGTCATGGGGATAGTCCTTTATCTTGCTGTTATAATTCGGTGAATACGCTACAAACCTGCTATAAAGTTGGCTTCGTTATTTATCACTGCTTGCTAAGCTATTAATATTTTGCTGACCTTCCTTGTAGCAACTCGCCGATAGGTGACTCACGGTAAATATTTGTTCGTCCATTATAGACAATGCTCTGTGAAAAGCGAGTATGTTTTTAGCGCTTGCTTATATTGGATGGCATGATCAGTTAGCCTAATTCACATAGTGTTCACTCATCAGTCGCTTGTCTGCATAGCTGATGATAATAGCGGTGTGTTACGATACCAGTGATGTTAAATCCTATCGCTTAACTATTTCTAAAAGCCTCATTTTTAAAAATCTTAACTTTTAAAAAGCCCAGCCAGCTTTAACAAGCATTTCCACAAACCATTCATAAGGAAAATGATATGTCCGCCAGCCGCACTGCCAATACCATCGAAACTGCTAGCACCAATGAACACTACCCACATTTATTTGAGCCATTAGATTTGGGCTTTACGACGCTTAAAAACCGCATGGTGATGGGCTCAATGCATACTGGGCTTGAAGACCGTTTTTATAACTACGGTAAACTGGCGGCGTATTTTGCAGAACGTGCCAAAGGTGGCGTAGCGATGATGATTACCGGCGGTATCTCGCCCAATCGTGAAGGTTGGTTGCTGCCTGCTGGCGGTACCATGAATACGCGTGCTGACGTCATTAACCATCAGCGTGTGACCCGTGCGGCGCATAAATATGACAGCAAAATCATCATGCAAATTTTGCACAGCGGTCGTTACGGCTATCATCCGTTTGTCGTCTCCTCTAGTCCAATAAAATCACCAATTTCACCCTTTAAGCCGCGTAAGATGAGCATTAAAAACATCGAACAAACGGTAAAGGATTATGCCCGTTCGGCTAAACTTGCCAAGCAAGCGGGTTATGACGGTGTGGAAATCATGGGCTCAGAAGGTTATTTGCTCAATCAGTTTTTATCGCGTCATGTAAATCAACGTACCGATGAATATGGCGGTGATATTCAAGGTCGTATGAAGCTGGCGGTCGATGTCGTCAAAGCCGTACGCGAAGCTGCTGGTGAAGATTTTATTATTTTATTCCGCTTGTCAGTGATTGATCTGGTCAAAGACGGCAACGTGATGGACGAAGTTATTACCGTTGCCAAAGCGCTAGAAGAAGCGGGCGTGACCATCATGAATACTGGTATCGGCTGGCATGAAGCGCGTGTTCCGACGATTGTCACCAGCGTACCGCGTGCCGCTTTTGTTGATTTCACCGCTGAGATTAAAAAGCATATCAGCATCCCCATGATGGCGGCCAACCGTATCAATATGCCAGAAACGGCAGAAGAAATCGTGGCTAGTGGTCAGGCGGATATGATTCAAATGGCGCGTCCATTTTTAGCCGATGCCCATTGGGTCAATAAAGCCAAAGATGGTCAAGCCGATCGTATTAATACCTGTATCGCCTGTAACCAAGCCTGCCTCGACCATACCTTTGAAAACAAACGCTCGACTTGTCTGGTCAATCCACAAGCGTGTTATGAGACAGAATTGGTTTATAAGAAAACCAAGAAACCTAAAAAAGTCGCCGTCATCGGTGGCGGTGTTGCTGGTATGTCAGCGGCGCACGTTGCTGCCTTGCGTGGTCATGAGGTAACCTTGTTTGAAGCAAAAGATATCTTGGGCGGGCAGTTTAACTACGCCAAAGTTATCCCTGGTAAAGAAGAGTTCTTTGAAACCATTCGCTACTATATCAACGAGCTTGAGCATTTAGGCGTTGAGATTAAACTTAATACCAAAGTCGATAAAGCCATGCTTGAGAAAGCCAAATTCCACCATGTCATCGTTGCAACTGGTGTTGTTCCTAGAAGCCTATCTGGCAAACTGGAAGGCGCGGATTTGCCACAAGTGATGAGCTATGCTGAATTACTCTCTGGTGAAAAATCCGTTGGTGATACGGTTGCCGTCATTGGTGCTGGCGGTATTGGCTTTGACGTCAGTGAATATCTGACCGCCAAACATGGTCAGCCGCTTGATGAGCTAGGTCCTGAGCTATTAAAAGACACAAACTACCGTCCAAAAGCGCAGTCAGTTAGCGAGTGGCGTGAAGAGTGGGGCGTGACTAACGATACTAACTATCAAACTGATGGTGGACTGATTAAGCCTGAAGCCATCAAACCTATCCGCCAAGTGTACTTGATGCAGCGTACCAAAGGTCGCTTGGGTAGTGGGCTGAATAAAACCTCGGGCTGGGTACATCGTGCTCATGTTAAATCACACGGCGTCATCCAAGTCTCAGGTGCTCAGTACGATAAGATCACTAATGAAGGCATTTGGATCACCAATAACCAAGGTCAAAGCCAGTTGCTACGTGTCGATAGCGTCGTGGTCTGTGCTGGTCAAGAGTCGGTCGTAGAGCTGATGCCAAATGTTGGTGATGCACCAGATGCGCAATACCATCTAATCGGTGGTGCAAAACTTGCTGCTGAGCTGGATGCTAAGCGTGCTATAAGAGATGGTGCTGAGGTTGCGGCAGCGATTTAGGGTTTAGTTCAGAAGTAATGAGAGCGGCAAGATAGATTATCTTGCCGCTTTTTTTGTTAGATAATATAGACTTGCTCAGTGTATAGATGATCGTAAAAAGCTATAAGTATCTTTAAATTACTATTTGGATAAAGGCTAAGAGGTATGAGAAAGGAACACTTTCAATTTGGTGACGTAAATTTTAAATGGGGTGATAAGGTATCTGATATAAAAGCTCAGCTTCCTGAAAAAGATACGGTAATGCATTCTTATGAAGAAAGCTATATGCCTGAAACAGTCACTATAAAACTGTCTGAAATGTGGTCTCTTAAAGTTGCTTACTGTCATTTTAGTGCAGCAGATGATGACCGATTGATAGATTCAATATGGATCAACATCCCAGCACAACTATTTAATAGACAACCAGTGATTAAAAAGCTAATAGCATATTTAGGATCAGAGTCAAACTACTCCTCCGATAGCCATTACTGTAGTGGCAACGTAGTAGAACACTGTGAATGGATATTTGATAATTGTGTCATTGGCGTTAGCATGTATGGTGGCGTACGAGAGGAAGACGACGAAAGAATTATTGGCTGTTTATCTATATCATTAAGTGATGTAGAGCTTCTAGATTCATTGTATTCAAAGCCTATACGTGATGTAGAGTATAAAATGGCTGATGAGGTTGATATCAGCACTATCCAATCTTTTCAGACACAGCAAGCACAGAGTATGCGACGGTCAAGGGAAAGAGAAGAGTTTCCGAACCATCCTGCGGCTTTCGTTATCCGAGCATTTGATGGGCTGCACAAAGACATACTTTTTCAAACCCCATTACTTGTTAGCTCAATCATAACTGAATCTGAAGTTTGCACGTGGCAATCTATGACAGGAGATTATTATTTATCGAACTATTGGCAAACTGTAAAACTAGATAATGATATTTCATCTAAGTGGACTAATCTATTACCCACTAAGTCTTTTGGTGTCTGCTATGTTTCGATAGGAGGTCTGCTAATTATTGACGAAGATAGTAGATCTGAGACAAAAGTATTTGTTGAGCATATTGAAAAAATAATTAAGTCTAAGATAACGTATCACGAAACATATGACTGTTAGGTTACCTAAGTTAATATCTGGCTCATCATTATCATTGGCTCATGTTTTCAATATCACCTAATGTGAGACCAGTTTCTTGGGTGCTATAAATAACGATACCTTCATCGTCAATTTTACCATTCATGACTAATCTACCAATGCGATTGCTGGCTTCTTGATTGCCTTGATCGGCGGCTTTTTTGTACCATTCAAAAGCTGTGTCATAGTCTTGAGGGACGCCATAGCCATTCTCGTAGAGACCACCAATATTAAGTTGTGCCACATCTAGTCCTTGGTCAGCCGCTTTGGTATACCACTCAAAAGCTTTGTCATAGTCTTGCGTCACACCATAACCGTATTCGTAAAAATTACCAATATTATTTTGAGCGTCAAAAGATCCATTGTTAGCTGCTAATAGATACCATTCCATTGCTTTTTGGTAATTTTGCTCAACACCACTACCTTCATAATACATGATGCCTATACGATATTGAGCATCTGAATCTCCTTGGTTAGCAGATTTTTGAAACCATTCAAATTTTTTGAAATCATCTTGCTTAACAGCAATACCTTCGTGGTACATAACACCTAAATCAAATTGAGCATCAGAATTTCCTTGGTTAGCAGCTTGCTTAACCCATTCAAATGCTTTTTGATAATTTTGATCTACGCCTAAACCTTCATAATACATAATACCTAGATAATGTTTAGCAGGGGCATAGCCTTGATTGGCAGCTTTTTCAAATAGTTCAAAAGCTTTGTTATCATCTTCAGGAACTGAGTTGCCTTCATAGTAGGCAAGGCCAAGATCATAGGTCTCAGCAGGAGTGCTTTGATTTGATAGTACTGGTGCGTTTGATGATTCAGCTGAACAAGCGGAAACGATTAATATATTTGATAATAAAGTAGCTAATAGTAAAGACTGAATGAGAGTAGTAGTTTTTCTTTGGTACATTAAAACCTCGTTAGAAAATGCTATTGAACAGGCTGATTCGGACTCACTTGCTCATAAGTTTTACCTTCTGCTACAGGTATACAATCGACCTCTTTTTGCGATTGGTCAATCAAGACATGGTTTCAAAATTGAAACATCAGCTGAGTCACCTTCAAAATCAAGTTTCTGATTTAAACATTCAATTTTGCTAATCAACTGTTGTTCTTGTTCTTTACTTAGACTCTGTTCATCGTTGTAGTCTTTCTTAGGGTAGCGGTTGAAATCAAGTGCTAAACCATATTCTCTTCTAATAATATACTGCAAGTAATCTAACTGAAAATTTTTTCTTCTTATGTCTTCTGGTAAATCATTACTATCACAATCACATATAGTTTCATACCTATTTAGAATATGAAGTACCTGTGCGTCACCAGCTTTTACTAGTATTTTAGGCGAAGGATAGTAAATAGAAGCCGTACTATATCTATTCCATGCTGTACCATAGTTCTGCTGAGCAAACTCAATGTCTCCCTTTTTTTCAAGATTAAGCAAAAATTGATAGCTTTCTTCTTTTTTAGCGAGGCTTTTAGGAGCTTTCCATCCATCAACGACATGACGTAAAATGGCTTCAGAATCTTCATATTCGTAAACTGTCGAATTTTCTGATGATGAGAGCTCGCTGTCTATTATGGACTTGTCATGGTCTTGAGAAACAATACGTGTCTGCTCATGATCAATATCATCATTAGAGGTACATGAGGCAAGCGTTATTAGTACGCATAAAGTGAAGGCGACTTTTATCATTATATTTTCCTAATTATCAGCTTGCCTACGTATCTTAGATCAGTTCGACGATGACTTATTAAATAATCGTATATTTGATTCCATAACTTAAGATCTAGTACAGTAACGCAACCTTCAGAGATAGCACCTACATGTACGTAACGGTTATTAGTCTGATATTCTATAGGGAACCATACTTGATGACACTTTAAAGCAGGGTACGCAGGTTTATATTGTTCTGTATACTCTTTATCATGAGGAACATCAGGGACTAATATATTGTATGTTCCCTCGGGCAAAGGATTCAGTGAATCAGCTCCTATAGTAGTTAACGAAACGGTTGCTGTATTTCCCGTAAAACTTAAACGTGCAGGAATTTGCCTGATATCTTTACGAATTACAGAATATATGGTACGTTCTTTGCCCGAATATATAACTTCTATCACAGCACCAGAAGAGGATATGGTAGGTTTTTCTCCTGAAAGGTATAGCTTCGCATTTCCATCAGTAAGTGAAGCTAACTTACCCTTAAAACTCCCATCCATTATTCTAAAGTAAGTTCTTCCTTCTTTACTGTTAGTAATCTGAATTTTTGTTCTTTCACAAAGAGATGCAGATTTTGAATTATCCAATCTAACACGAAGCCAGCCACTATCAGTCCCGTCACTTTCTTTAGTGGATTTAATAAATCTTACTGGACTTACCTGCTGTCTAGAACCAGTATTAGTATTAGTCTTTGCTCTAATACCTAAAGTTTTTAAAAGCCCATCCATAATCAATCCCTACTTAAAATATTAAATAAAAATAATATCTATACTTTTTCCGATGTCAGTACTTACGCGTTTAGTCAAGCCTTCTGAATCGGTTGTACCAGTAGCCAAAACTTCTTGCGTTTCAGTGTCAAGAACTTGATAGTCCACGTTAGATATAGGTTGATCATTTTCGTCTAAAACTTGAAATTGTTCGTCATATTGTTCTTCGGAGGAATTACTCATATCCGACTTCGCAAACTGCAAAGGCGCTGCCTGCGCAATATTACCGACATCAAAACCCGACTCCGCAAATGACTGCTGACTAGCAATCAACTTCGCGCCGCAGCTGGTCACATCACCGCCACGTGCAATAGGCGCACCATCGACAATAAAGGAGGCATCACCACTAACAATAGTGGTGACCTTTTTGCATTTTTTACAGATGACTTTATCGCCTTTACGCGCGACAGGGATACCGTTATGAGTGGTGTGCGCTGAGCCGGAGATGACCGTCCCACCGTGAGAGGTCTTTGCGCCGACGGTGATATAGGCTGCCATAGTGCTACCTTGCTTAAACGTTTAAAGTTTGGACTTTTATAGCGGAACTATTATTTGCCTGACATTATAGATGGCTAAAGCGTAAAATATCAAACTTAAGTTTGTCTAAGGGTGTGACCTAGACAGCAAGCCTAATCTGTACAAAGTATAAAGGCGATTGAAATATTGACGTCAATAAGAAATTGAGACTCTTTACTAATTATCAATAACAAGCAAAAATCTAACCTTCCATCTCACTAGTCAGCCATTTAGACACGTCATCAATTTGTACTGCCAACTCAGGATGTGCTTTGCATAACTCGTCAAACTTAGCTTTAATCTCATGTTTGTCATATTTAATACCTGTCAATATGTCTTTTAATAGGTCAATTAATTCAACGTTTAGCGCATCAGAGAAGATAACCACATCGCGTATCACTGCTTGCTTCACATCAAGGTGCAAATCAATGATGCCCCAATCAAAGCGCGTCTCGATGTGATGAGTGAATTCAGGGGTTTTACCGAAGCGCCAATCCCAATCCGCCATTTGCTGATAATATTTATTGAGTGTCGGCTGCTGCGCGAGACTGGCTTCATCCAATTCTTCGACTGGCGTATTGTCGCCATAATCTTTGTCGCGATAGTATTCGCAAAACGCCTCGATAATCGCCTCAGATAACGTTTCGTGATTAATAGTATCGTTAAATTCTACTAAGTTTGCCACGCGAGCACGCACAGACTTGATACCTTTTGCTTTCAGCTTAAGCGGATGCGGATTGAGATACTCACCAAGCTTTTGCATATTAGCGTTCACCAGTAACGTACCATGATGAAAGCTACGATCGGTGGCATGTTTAAAGGCGCTACCTGATATTTTCTTATCACCGACTTGCATGTCATTACGACCAGATAAATCCGCGTCTATGCCCAATTTTTTTAGTGCATTAATAATGATGGTAAAGTTCGCTTCTTGATCGTAGTCATCTTTGGGTGATAAAAAGGTAAAGTTGGTATTGCCCAAATCATGAAACACCGCGCCACCGCCACTCTGCCGCCGCGCCAAAAATACATCATCGGCTTCCATCTTATCGATTTTGCATTCTACCCATGGGTTTTGCGAGCGCCCAATGACCACGGTCTCGCTATTGCGCCATAAGAATAGCGTGTGCGAGTCGGGATTGAGGGTGTTAAATATCCAATCCTCGGTCGCGAGGTTAAACCAAGGGTTGGTCACGGCAGATTTTAAGATGCGCAGTTTCATTAGTTATCCTTTTTATTATGGAAATTCTTATTAATAGGGGTATTGTTGCCGATACAGGGGTTTAATTCAATGGGGGTGTGATAGGGAAGAGGGTTTGAATATTTTGGTAGAGTGGGGTATTTTGATTAGATTTTAAGAAGAAGGTTTTTTAAGGAATGATTAGTTGTTGGAGCTGATCCTGCTATGCGCTTGTATCTAACTTGTCGATGGCGTGCGAACTGGTTTGTCTGGTGGCGTTCCAACATTCGAGCGACCACCTCCAGCCATAGTCCGCATCGCCATCGTCGGCGTCAGGATACCGCTGCTATCAGGGCTAGCGGTGAGATCTGCTAACTTCTATAAATCTATCGTGATTGAAGTTATGTTTATTCGTGATAACTAATAGATTTACGTTTTGGCCTATAGAATTACGAATAATGAAAAGCTAGGCAAGATGCCCAGCCTAAGATTTATATTTATAAACTATTTGAAATTAGACTAAGAGAAATAAATTTTAATAATCTGGATATAAATACAGCTATATAAATGTACATTATGTAGCTGTATTTATGTTTTCTTGTACTCCTTATAGGATTCGAGCTTGTATTTTTCAAGTGAATCAAGTATCACTTTAGATGCTTTGCTCTTAGATATATTTTTGTTATCGTTAGTTTTTATATCAGTAACATTAATATTTAAGGTCAATTCACTACCATCTAAAAGATCTTTCCGACTGCTAAACTCATATTCTATTTCGCAATTAGCGTTAAAGTCATCACCTTCAAAATAATAACTACAAGTAATACCAAACATAAGGATATAATCGAGATAGTTGCTTTCCTTAATAAAGAAAGTATTATGAAGCTCTTTACCTGATAATCTTGAATTTTCAATTTTATCTCTCATCCATTTTATTTCATCTGGAGGGTTAGAGATGTCATCATCAGGACATATTTGCACATTTTTAGTATCTTTGAATATGAGGCTTGTATATAGTACTTTCTGAGATAATTGTAAAAGAAATAAAATTCTATTTTTATTGTCAAAGTCATAGAATTTTATATTTATAATCTCTGCATTCTTATCTATTTTACCCTCATTTTTAAAATGTTTAATTATATCTTTAGTTAATATATTGATAAATTTTAGTGTCTCTTTCGAGGTGTGATTTATATTTATGTTAACTTGCATTTCTTGACCACATTTTTTGAGTTCAAGACGACCAAAGTGATGCGTTATATTTTCACCTAAGTTTTTTGTTAAATCTTTACGTTCAATTTCGAAATCTAATGCAATGCAATTAGGGTCGTTTTCAATAGCCACAAAATAAGGCTGAGAGACTAAATTACAAGTTCCAAAATCATCTTCTAAAAGATTGCTATAGTCAAAGTTATCGGGAATCGAGTCAATTAACGAATCTTCTGATTGCCATGAAATGCTTCTATTCTTAGATTTTAACTGGCTTTCACTTGATTTATAAGAGTCTGCTAATTGATTATATTCATTTGGTGAAATCCCTGTTTTTATAATTATGGGAGCGATAATTTTTTTGAACTTGAGCTAGTAAATACACCTCTTTGTCTTAGAATTTTCTTCAAGTTAGATTCTGTAATATATGAATTACCTATTATCTGTCTTAAGTAATCATTAGTAGGAACAATGTGATTTTCCATTATGTATTTAAACTCCTAAAATCTGGCTTGAAATTCTTGACGCTAGTTGTATTTGTTACATCTAATTCTCTGAGGGCAGAGTTGATAGATTTTGAATGTTCAGACTCTATGTAATCCGGAAATAAGAATAAAAACTCACAATTTAGTCCGTTAGTATATTCTTTAGCAATATATAAAAGCTGTTTAAACTCAACAGAATCATAGTTAGCTGTTGTAGCCAAACAAAATATATCTACCTGATCTTTACCTTGCTTTAAAAGTAGAGGTAATATAGGTGAGTTCAAATATTCCACAGGTAGTTTTTTTCCAAATCTTTCACCTGAGTTATCAAAATTTAGAGCAGTATCAGGATAATAAAAATTTATATCTGAGTTACTGTGACTTGATCCAATAAATTTTAAAACGTCAAATATAAAGTTCATGCGTTTATTGTCGACAAGATAGATTGTATCAAAGCTCAATTGTTTATCTAAAATAACGTTTTCTACTTTAGATGTAACTTCAGAATCAGAGTTCTCACTAGTTATCCAAAGTAAGACGCCTACATCTCTTATGTTCCTATATCTTTTGTGAATACCTAGATGTTCCTGTTTAACATCAGAGTGTCTATAGCATTCTACTGTCTGAGCCAAATCTTTGAAATGTTCTTTAAAAATGTTTTGTGGAGAGTTAGGGTAAGGTTTGGATGTATGTTTCACAGATATTATTATGTTTTGAAGAGTATCACTCTCTAAAGGAGAAATATAATTATAGGATAAGTCTATGCCGTGAGTTTTCCTTCCATTTTTAGCTTCAGGTCTTTTATGCTCTTTTGAATGGATGCATGCCAACTGCTCATTACTATTTGGATTTCCCCACCCAATAATTTTCAAAAAGTTTTTGGCTATTCTTTCTCCTTCTTCACCAATTTCCTTTGACTGTTCACCTGCCATTCTAATTTCCTCTATTTCATGGTTAATATAAACGATTCTAGCATAGTTAAACTTATGTTTAAGATTCATAATATAGAAAATTCTAAAAGCCATAAAAAAACGCTCCTAAAGAGCGTTTTTCGTACTTCTAAATTCTACAATTTCAACAACCTATCCAAAATCTTCCTTCAATATAGCCACCATATTTCGTTCGGCAAGTCCTGTGATAAACACATATGGATTCACGCCAGCGCTACCAGGGATTAACGCGCCGTCTTGCACGTAGATATTCTCGTGCCCTTTGACGCGTCCAAATTCATCAGTCGCTTTGCCAAGTACGCAGCCGCCAAGTGGGTGATAGCAGAAGTTATCGCCGAAGCCTTTGGTAAACAGCAAACTTGAAGTTGAGCCACCATTTACTTTGGCGAGTTTTTCGATCAGCTCTTTAGCAGCATTTACGGAATAGTCGTTTTGTTCACGTTTCCAATTGAGTTTGACGGTTTTTGAGGTTTTATCATAGTAATAGTTGCCGCGTTCGGGATTGTCAGTGATGGCGAGATATAGCGTTGTCCACGTTTCAAGTCCCAATGGTAAGGGCGCAAGTTCGGCAAAGATTTTGTACTTCGAGCCGTCTCTATCGCCGTCCCACATATTGATGCCTTTGACCGGAATGGTAGATTGTGTGGTGCCAGCAGCATGGACGAAATTGCGTCCCGTCATGATGTTACCGTTGGGTCCCCAATGTTTGCCGATGTGTTCGTTTAGGTTGTTTAGCCTCCCTTCGGCTTGGCTTTTTAATAGTAGCTCTGAGGTGCCCGTACTGCCAGCATTAAGGAAGAGCTTATCGCAGGTATAATGCTCAACTTTATCCACACCGCCAGTCTTATTGATAACATGGACTTCTAAACGCAGTTGGTCGTTATCAAGCGCTTGAATAGTATTAACTTTGCGCAAGGTTTTGACCGTGACATTGCCCGTGGCTTCAGCGTCTTTTAGGTAGGTTAAATCCAATGAAAATTTGCCCGCATTGTTGCCATAGATGACTTCACCGCCGAGCGCGGATTTATACACTTCGCCGCGCGCTTCCTTTTGCATATAGTCAAAATCGTAGCTATTACCGAAAAACTCTGTTTTTAGTCCCGCCCTTGAAGCTTGGCGTTCAGCTGAACGAGTAAATTCGTAGTGCTCGGATTGATTAAAAAATGACTCCGGAATTTGGCTGACTTTTAATTCTCGCATAGCACGAGGGAAGTAAGTGTCGTACATCTCATCAGCATCAATCCAAGGGAACGTTTCTTCAAAGTGCGAGCGTCTTGGCTGAATGGCAATCGCGCCATTGACGATAGAGCCGCCACCATAAGCACGCCCAGCGAAGACTTTCATATCCTCATATTCGATTAAGTCTAAAACCCCAGGATATTTTTTAATCGGGATTGGAATGGGAATAGGAGCGTTTGGCATATTGCTAAACCAGCTTGAGCGTTTATCAGCGCTAATCATTTTGCAAAAGGTATCGTGTTTGGAGCTTCTATCCCAACGCATCCCCATCTCAAGGATTAAAACCTTGTGACCTTTTTCGCTCAATCGCAGCGCCGATACCGCACCACCATAGCCACTACCGACGATGATATTAGGAAAATGCCCAGCTTGAGTAATTTTGCTTGGTAGCTTTGGCTGCTTGGCAAGCGTTTGGCAACCACTCACTGCCGCGGAGGTGCTGATAGCGCCTAAGCTTAAACCCATGGCTTTAATCAGTTGGCGTCGTTGCATGGTGTATCCTAATTTGATATTTAAGCTAAAAAGCCCGTATGAAATAATATTAGCTTTTGACCGCAGAGATGCGCTAAGCCAAGCGAGCATCATATTAGCAAACATAGGTTGCGTTATTATTTCAGTCACACGATTGCTGTAATACTTATAGGCAAATCGCGCTTCCATTCTCCGATTATTTTTGCCAGCTTTTAGTCAATGTCTTAGTCAGTCACTTAGTCAATTGTTTTCAGAGTGGCGTGTAAACTTGACCGAATAGAGAATTTCGCTTATCATCTTGTTTCAATGTACTAGAACACAAATACATCAAAATATTTTCATTACTAAAAACGCTAAATAATTCGGCAAAAATGCCAATACTAATACTCCATTTAAAATAATAAGGGTTAACTATGACAACGCAAAATACAGCAGCTGGCTATGGATTACATCAATCAATACTACCAAATAACGATGGTTTATATGGCGAATTTGGTGGCAAAATTGGTCATCCTGAGCTGGCCAAAGCCATGGCAGAAATCGAAGTAGGCTTTCGTGAAATCATTAAAAATGACGATTTTATCGCTGAGATGAAGCGCTTGCGTGAGACCTATGTTGGTCGTCCAAGTCCTATTTATCATGCGCAACGTTTGACCGAGCATTGCGGCGGCGCGCAGATTTATTTTAAGCGTGAAGATTTAAATCATACGGGCGCGCACAAGATTAATCACTGTTTGGGTGAAGTGTTATTAGCCAAGAAATTAGGCAAAACCAAAGTAATTGCCGAGACGGGTGCGGGGCAACATGGCGTAGCGTTGGCAACGGCAGCGGCATTGATGGGCTTGGAGTGTGAGATTCACATGGGTGTGGTGGATATTAAAAAGGAGCATCCAAACGTCAGTCGTATGAAGATTTTGGGTGCCAATATCGTACCAGTGTCACGCGGTGCTGGTACGCTAAAAGAAGCAGTCGATAGCGCCTTTGAGACTTATTTGAATGAGCTCGATACCAGTATGTTTGCGATTGGCTCGGCATTAGGTCCTGCACCCTATCCTGAAATGGTCAGCTATTTTCAGTCAGTGGTCGGACATGAAGCGCGGGCGCAGTTCTTAGCGACGACGGGTAAGCTACCTAATAAAGTGGTTGCTTGTATTGGCGGCGGCTCTAATGCTATCGGTATGTTTAGCGGCTTTTTTGATGATAAAAGTGTAGAAAAAATAGGCGTGGAACCCGCAGGTGAGGGCTTGGATACGCCTAATCATGCCGCAACGATGTCACTGGGCGTGAAAGGCGAGATTCATGGTTTTAAATGTTACGTGCTGCTTGATGAAAAAGGCGAGCCAGCTCCCGTACATTCGATTGCCTCAGGTCTAGATTATCCTGGGGTTGGACCACAGCACTCGCATCTGCGAGATTTAAAACTGGCTACTTATGAGTCGGCGACTGATGCTGAATGTCTAGAAGCGTTTATGGCATTGTCGCGCCTTGAGGGTATTATTCCTGCCTTAGAGTCGGCACATGCCATCGCTTATGCAATGAAAATTGCCAAGGATATGTCAGCGGATGAGACGATTTTGGTCAATTTGTCAGGTCGCGGCGATAAAGATATTGACTTTATTTTGGATAAAGTGAATTTGTAGAAGAAATCAGCGATAAATACAGAAAATACAACATCAATCGAGCAATTAAAAAGTTATCATCGAGGTTTTTTATCACACGATACTTTTTACGACTGAGCCTTTTATAACTGCGCTTTTATGATGAATGTCTGTTAATAATCATTTCATAACGAGAAGTTCATAAATAGCCATTTTATAAGTAAGGAGCAATCGTCTAACGCTTGATAGGATCACCCCATGTCTAACCGCGACCTCATTATTTTTATCACCTTATCCTTTATGTGGTCGCTGTCTTTTATTTTTTATCGTATCGGCGTGCCTGAGTTTGGCTCGTTAGCTTTTGCGAGCCTTCGTGTGGTCTTGGCTGGGCTGACCATGCTGGTTTTTGTTTTGATCAGCCCAAAAAATAGAGAGGGCATACGGGATAATTGGAAAGTGTTGACGCTGGTTGGATTATTTTCTGCGGCTATTCCTTTTATCCTGTTTGCCTTTTCAGCGCGCTCGGTAAACGCAGGGGTGTTGGCGGTGCTTAATGCGTCTGTGCCGATGATGAGTGGTTTCATCGCCAGTACCTTTTTTAAAGACAGACTGTCAAGAACACAACTTCTCGGTTTAGTCATCGGTGTTATCGGTGTGATTATTTTGATGAGTGAAAACTTATTTGGCGGTAGCGGGCAGGGCGCTGAGTCAAGTTCAGGGTTGCTACCAATGGGCTATGCGTTATTGGCCTGTGTCGGTTATGCCGTCGGTGCCAATATCACCAGAAACTACTTATACAATGTCTCACCAGTCGCTATTACCGCAGGTTCGCTCATCATTGCCAGTATTATCATGTTGCCGATAGCAGTCTACGAATTCCCACATGGTAAAAGCATTAGCCTTACTGCTTGGGTTTCAGTCATTTGTATTGGCGTATTTTCAACAGCCATTGCCTTGATTTTTATGAATCAATTGATAAAAAGTATTGGTCCTATGCGCGCAACCAGTATTACCTTGGTGATTCCGATTTTTGCCATTATTTTAGGCTATCTGCTGCTTGGTGAGGCTTTAGACACGCCAGCGATTATCGGCTCGATGGTGATATTGTTTGGCACTTACTTGTCTTTAGAGTTGTCCATTAAAAAGATGCTCAAGTTATAAAAATCTCGATTGGGTCATCGTTCAACACGCCCTAAGTAGACTTTTGACTGAGAGGTTATGAGTACAGGTTATTGATAAATAATATTATTTTGCTATTTATGTTTTTAAATGATTAAAGCCATTCGCTTAATAGGCTGATAAGAGGCGTTGAATAATGAGTATTATCAATACCGATATCATGCCATATTGATATTTTTGTTGGTCATTTTTCCTTGGAATTATCATGTTTGCCCCCTATAAAGACTACGGCTTATAAATAGCGTATTAAAAAACGAGCGCGCTATTTATTCATTAATAACAAACCAATCATTATGGTTTTATAACAACAAATAAGGCTTTTTATGGCACACGATAATTTATTTGAACCCGTAAAAATGGGTACGCAAACCCTAAAAAACCGCATCATTATGGCACCGTTGACACGTCTGCGTTCGATCGAACCTGGTGATGTACCGACGGCACTTGCTGGAGAGTATTATTCACAGCGTGCGAGTGCTGGGCTTGTTATTACTGAAGCGACGCAGGTATCTTTTCAGGCAAAAGGCTATGCTGGCGCGCCGGGTATCCATACCCAAGATCAAATCACTGCGTGGAAAACTATCGTTGATAATGTCCATGCCAAAGGTGGCAAAATTGTCGTACAGCTATGGCACACAGGATTGGTCGCGCATGAAAGCGTGCAGCCTGATGGCAAAGCGCCGATCTCAGCGTCTGATGTGCATGTCGGTGTGCGTACGTCATTGCGTGATAGCAATAACCACGCCATCCGTGTTGAAGCGACCACGCCACGTCCAGCGACACTTGATGAGATTAAGCAAGTCATCGCTGATTTTGCCCAAGCGACCAAAAATGCTAAAGAAGCAGGCTTTGATGGGGTGGAGATACATGGTGCACACGGTTATCTATTGCATCAGTTTTGGGTTGAGCAAACCAATCAGCGTGATGATGAGTATGGCGGTAGCCGCGACAACCGTGCGCGTCTGACTCTTGATGTCATCGATGCTTGTGTTGATGCGTGGGATGCTGATCATGTGGGTATTCGTATCTCGCCACTTGGCACGTTTAACAATGTAGAAGCAGGCTACAATGAAGACGAAAACATCTGGCTAGTTGAACAGATCAACAAGCGTGGTCTGATGTATTTGCATCTCTCTGAGCCTGATTGGGCAGGTGGCAGGCCTTATAGTGATGCATTCCGTCAGCGTGTCCGTGATGCTTTTGACAATATGATCATCGCTGCTGGTGGCTATACGGCTGAAAAAGCGGAGAAAAACATCAAAGACGGCTATATCGATGCGGTTGCTTTTGGCCGTGATTATATCGCCAATCCTGATTTGGTTGAGCGTATCCGAGAAGGGGCGGCGCTCAATGAGCAGCACCCAGAGAGTTTTTATGGTGGTGGCAATGAAGGCTATACCGATTATCCATTCCTTAACCAAGCATAATGGATAATCAGCTGCCCTTATAATTAGCTAACCTTAAGGTGTGTTAAAAACACCCTCAGCGTTAGCCGATACATAAGCACATAATAAAAAGCCACCTGACGCAGACCGTCAGGTGGCTTTTTGATGCCTGTATTTTAACTATTTAACAAAGTTGCCCGTTTGGTAATCCCGAAACGTTTGGCGGAGCTCTTCTTGGGTGTTCATTACAAAGGGTCCATAACCTGCGACTGGTTCGCCGATAGGTTCGCCGCTCAATAGTAAAAGCTTGACTGGTGCTTGCTCGCCATTTTCGGTAGCAGGATAATGCAGCTCAATGTTATCAGTAGCCAGTGTTTGCTGAGCTTGGTCATCAGTACGGTGCTGAGTTGGCGCATCAAATTGAATCAAATTACCGGCACTGACTGACGTACCATTGACCAGTAGTTCACCTTCTTGTACTAGCAGTAGCGTATTGTGGGTGTTGGGCACTTTTAGCGTTGTTGCACCCGCAGTATGCAGCTCAATATTCCATAAGTTAATCGGAGTAAAGGTATTTGCCGCGCCTGTTATTTCTTGCCACACACCAGCAATGATAGCCGCCTTACCAATCGTCGTTTGGTGGTCTGGGTTACTGCTGTCGATCAACTCAACGATAGGCAGATCTGCCCGTTTGATGCTTTGATAGTTTGGGTCGGTTAGTTTGTGCGCACTTGGCAAGTTAACCCACAGTTGCACCATACTGAAGACCCCACCGCGTTGACCGAAAGCCTCGGAATGGAACTCTTCGTGCATGATGCCACGACCTGCGGTCATCCATTGCACATCGCCTTTTTGAATAATCCCTTGCCCGCCCACTGAATCGGCATGACTGATTTCACCTTCGTAGGCGATAGTGACGGTTTCAAAGCCTTTGTGTGGATGCTGTCCGACTCCATGCGGCTGTGTTTTATAATTGGGGTTCGGATCAAAGGTCGTCGGTTTGCCATAATCAAATAACAAAAACGGGTCGGTATGGCTATAATTAAAATGAGGATTATCGTCAAGATGGTTGATTAAAGTCTTTACATAGAAGCCGTCACCTACCCAGTGCGGCGCTTTATCACCATGAATATTTTTAATAGGACGCATTTATTACCTCGTCAGACAAAACATATTTTCCAATAAAAAAGTTCTGTTAAGTTACGCTACATTTATAGCTACCTATATTGTGTTTATTTTAATAATTTATCAAGGTCTAATGTCGATAAAAGGCAACTTAAGTAGAATGAAAATAGTGATATCTCATTAGGGGGTGGTGGGCATTTAGCCATGGCGCTGTTTATAAATGCTGTTTATAAATGCTGTTTATAAATGCTGTTTATAAATGCTGTTTATAAGTGCTGTCTGTAAGCGCTATCTGTAAGTGCTGCCGATAAGCACTGTTTATGATTAAACAATGCCAAATCGTTATGATTGAGGTTAAACCACTTCACCGCAGACAAAGCCACTGGCCCATGCCCATTGGAAGTTATAGCCGCCGAGCCAACCAGTAACATCCAGCACTTCACCGATAAAGTATAAGCCCTCTTGCATGTTGCTTTGCATGGTCTTTGAGGAGACTTCATCAGTTTTTACGCCGCCACGTGTTACCTCGGCGGTACGATAGCCTTCTGTACCAGAGGGTTTGAGCTGCCAGCCATTCAAAGTCGCGCCAAGCTCCGTCAGCCGCTCATCTTTAATATTGGCAAGTTCGGTGTCTTTGATATCGTCCCAAAGGTGCGTTTGTAGCGCGGCAAGCAGCTTTTTTGGTAGCTTATGACTGTCATCGCCACTATCGGTATAATCCGCGACGACCGTCCGAATCAGTTGCTTTGGGTGCGATTTTTTGTGCGCAAGGAGCAGCGCTGTCATGTCGATATTTGGCAGCAGGTTGATACTAATGGTCTCGCCAGTGTGCCAATAGTTTGATAGTTGTAGCATAGCAGGGCCTGACAGTCCGCGATGGGTAAACAACATAGGCAATTTAAAAGAGATGCGCTCATTACTAGCGATGACTGGCAAACTAATACCAGCCAAAGATCGAATAAGCTCACCCGTTTTATCCGTAAAGGTAAAAGGCACTAAGCTGGCATCGGTTGCAATCAGCGTGTGCCCAAATTGCTGCGCCAATTCATATCCCAAACCACTGGCTCCCATCGTTGGAATAGACAGTCCGCCCGTGGCGACCACGAGTGACTCACAGCGGTAGCCTGTTTGCGGCAGTCTGGTTTGATTGGCGGATTCTTTTCTCTCTTGCTTTTCTTTTTTGCTAAGCTGCTTGCTGGTCAGTAATTCAAATTTGGCGTTCTTGTCATTTTCGATAGCTTGCACACTGTCAATCTGCGCATTTAGCTTTACTTGTACACCAGCTGCCGTACATTCCGCGAGGAGCATGGTCAAAATATCTTGCGCTGAATCATCACAAAACAGCTGACCATGTTCGCGCTCATGGTAAGGGATTTTATGTGCTGCCACCATACCGATAAATTCCCAGCTGGGATAACGACTGAGCGCTGATTTACAGAAATGTTGATTGGCACCGATAAAGTGCTCAGGCTCGACATAGTAATTGGTAAAGTTGCAGCGTCCACCACCTGACATGAGGATTTTTTTGCCCGCTTTATTGGCATGGTCTAATACCAGTACGCGGCGACCACGGCGACCCGCTGTGAGCGCACAGTATAGCCCTGACGCGCCAGCGCCGATGATGATGACATCATAGTGGGTGTATTGTGATGCATTGCGCAGATTGCTCATGGTAGTCTCATAAAATAATAGGTTTAAAAACCAGCCACCAAATCCGTCATCGAATCAACAACGCCGATTGCTTATCTTTATAGCAGCAGGTCAATAAGAGGGTTTAGTGAAGGGTGTATTTTGGCGTCGTATCTCGCGTGTAGCTATTGTCCATATTTCATACAAGGTTACAAGGATTAAATGTCATATCATTATCTGATATCTGGACGGTGATGCCTTTATTTATACCAAAATAAAAGTTTATGCCAAAATCAAAACATGTTTTAAATTGGCCAATACCAATACCAATACCAATACCAATACCAATACCAATACCAATACCAATACCAATACCAATACCAATACCAATAGTAAAAGCGAGTAGATGCAAAACCACACCTCGTCAATGAATTTTATCATGGGTGATCAAGTATACCGCTATATAGGCATATTGTTATGAATGGCTGTTGATACCTTGCAACCGTTCTGCTTATTTGTCAAACTAACCGTGAGTGTCACACATTATGGAAGATGACCCTTATCACCTGTACAGGCAGTCGTTTTCGACCGTTATGCGTGCAGGTCATAATAATTAAAAAGGACAAATACGATGACTCAAAAATCATTCCCCATTGCGGCCGAATTTATCGCTGCTGCCAATACTACCGCTGAACAATACCGCGAAGACTATGAAAAATCTATCGAATCACCTCAGGCTAATGATGCTTTTTGGGCGAAGCGTGCCGAGCTGATCGATTGGATAAAAAAACCGACCAAAATCAGCGACGTTAACTATGATTTGGATGATTTTCGCATAAAATGGTTTGAGGACGGCGAGTTGAATATCTCTGTCAACTGTCTCGACCGACATGTCAAAAAAAATCCTTACAAGCCTGCCATTATTTGGGAGGGCGATCACCCTTCACTGCACAAAATCATCTCCTTTAAAGAGCTGCATCAAGCGGTCTGTCGCTTGGGTAATTCTATGCGTAAGCTTGGGGTCAAAAAAGGCGATCGCGTGACCTTATATATGCCGATGATACCTGAAGCAATGATAGCGATGCTGGCATGTACACGTATTGGCGCTGTACATTCCGTGGTCTTTGGTGGCTTTTCTGCTGAGAGCTTGGGCAATCGCCTGATAGACAGCCGCTCAAAAATCATCATTACGGCTGATGAAGGCTTACGTGGTAATAAGCATACGCCGCTTAAAGCCAATGTCGATCGGGCACTAGATATGGATGGCACTGATAGCGTGACCAACGTCATAGTCGTTCATCGTACGGGCAATTCTGTACCGATGAGTGGTCGCCGTGATGTTTGGTATCATAACTTGGTCGATGGCGAGTCAGAACATTGCGAGCCAGAAGTTATGAATGCCGAAGACCCGCTATTTTTGTTGTATACCTCTGGCTCTACTGGCAAACCTAAAGGTGTGCTGCATACCACGGGCGGCTATATCACCTATGCTCTCTCTACTTTTCGAGATGTGTTCGATATTAAAGACGATGACGTCTACTGGTGTACTGCGGACGTAGGCTGGATCACAGGTCATACCTATGCAACTTACGCACCGCTTGCCAATGGTACGACGACGGTGATGTTCGAGGGTGTACCAGAATATCCCACATGGGCACGCATCGGTCATATTATCGATAAGCACGATGTGACCATTCTGTACACTGCACCGACGGCGATTCGAGCGATGATGAAGGAGGGCGATGTCTTTGTGCGGGAGTCTGATCGTTCAAGTTTGCGACTACTCGGAACAGTCGGCGAGCCGATCAATCCAGAAGCATGGGACTGGTATTACCATGTCGTCGGCGGCGGCAAGTGTCCGATTGTAGATACTTGGTGGCAAACTGAGACAGGCGGCATCCTCATGGCACCGATACCAGGCACGGTCGCCCTCAAGCCGGGCGCAGCGATGAATCCTTTGTACGGTATCAAACCAGAGATTGTTGATAGTGACGGTACTATGCTAGAAGGCTCTGCTGAAGGAAACTTGGCAATTAACAGCAGTTGGCCGGGGCAAATGCGTACTATTTATAATGACCATGAGCGTTTTTTACAGACGTACTTTAGTGAGTATCCCGGTTATTATTTCACTGGTGATGGGGCGCAGCGTGACGAAGATGGACATTACTGGATCACGGGTCGCGTCGATGATGTGCTTAACGTCGCAGGGCATCGTCTGGGAACAGCAGAAATTGAGAGCGCCGTGGTCGCGCATCCTGCGACAGCGGAGGCCGCTATTGTCGGGATGCCGCACGAGATTCGCGGCATGGGCGTTTGTGCCTTTATCATTTTGAAATCGGGTGAAAAAGAGACAGAGGCGCTAAAGGCTGAGCTGAATCGACATGTTCGCGCTGAGATTGGTCCGATTGCCAATTTGGATGCTATTCATATCGTTGAGGCACTACCCAAAACCCGCTCGGGCAAAATCATGCGCCGTATTTTACGTAACCTTGCGGCAGGTCAATATGTTGGTTTGGGTGATTTGTCTACTCTTGCGGATAGCTCGGTGATTAATCAGCTGGTTGAGGTAGTCAAAGCTGCGCGAGGAGAGTAGGCTAAATTATCGATTAAAAGCACGTTCAGTAAATAGACGATTAGCGTTCAAAAAAGTCATGTTATGAAAACTAGCATGGCTTTTTTACGCAGACGATATTGATATCAACAAAATTTAAAGGTTCAATACTTTCTATAACCATCTTATCTAACGATAACCATATTATCTAAAACGTTCCTACTATTATCACTCCCTTTTTTATCCAACATTATATGAGGCCTGCTGTCATTATGACCAATCACTCTTTGCCCGCTGTCGCTACAGAATCACCAAAAATCGCTATCATTGGTGGTGGTTTGACTGGGCTGTTTACCGCTACATTATTAGAGCGCGCCTTTGCTCAAAACATAGCACAAGATAGTGAGCAAACACCCTTACCGCAAATTACTGTCTTTGAAAAGTCACGTAGCGTAGGGCGTTTAGCCACTCGATATCGTACTGATAGCCACACTGGCAAAAACTGGCAATGGGCATTTGGGGCGCAGTTTTTTACGGCTAAGACGGCAAGTTTTAAGCAATTCATTACGCCTTGGTTAGAGACGGGATTGCTACAGCCATGGTGCGCGCAGGTGATCGATTTAACACCAGCGAATCATGATACTCAATCGCCTGATATCCAAGCGCCCGATATTCAGAGTAAGGAGCAATGGAACACCACGCAAGCCCGCTATATCAGTACGCCAAAAATGACCAGTTGGGGGCGTACACTGGCTGATGAGTTGCATTACAGCACCATAGAATTTAAAACCCGCGTTGCACCATTGGCTCAATATGATAATTCTATAGCGGAAAAGGCTGATAAAAAAACTGAGCTATTTGACGAGACTGGCGCGAGTATAGGTCACTTTGACTGGGTGATATGTACCGTGCCAAACGGTCAGACCATAGAGTTAATGGCAGAGAGCGGCTTTGCTGAGCAAGCCAAGATTTCTAAGCCAACAATGCTGGCGTGCTATACGCTGATGCTGGGGTGGGATAATTTTGATACATTACCAAAAATGTTAAGCGCTCAAGCAGCGCCACGCTGGGATGTGGCTTATCTGAATGACTCTATACTCGATAGAATATTTATCGAGCACCAAAAACCTGCTCGCGATAACCTGCTACCCAGTGTCACTATTCATGCGCGCAACGACTGGTCAGAGCAGCATGTCGATGACGATATGGAGACGATCAAAGCGCAGTTATTAACAGCTGCCAAGCAAGCATTGAATTGGAACGATGACCATGCTCCTAGCCAAATAGATTGCCATCGTTGGCGCTATGCCGCCACTGTTTCTGATAGTGATAAAGAAGCATTAGGCATCTTGATAGATGAGTCTCATCAATGGATTGTCAGTGGTGATTGGTGCGGACAAGGCAATATCGAAAGTTGCTATCAAATGGCACAACAGACGGTTGAGGCAATCAACAAGGCAAAGTGATGGCGAAAGTTTACTTAGCGACTGACGCTATCCGGAACTGGACTTTAAGGGTGTTTTCTTAATATGAAAAGGTGATAACGATGTTTGGATTCGATATAGATTTAGAGCTGATGGGCTATCATTTTTTCCAGTTGGGCATCGCCTTTATATTGTCATTACCGATTGCCCTTAATCGTGAGATGAAAGACAACGGCGCGGGGTTAAGGACGTTTCCACTGGTAACCATTGCGTCATGCGCGTTCATGTTGGTTGGTATGGATATTTATGATGCTACTGGTGAAGCGAGAATCATGTATGCCATCATCACAGGTATGGGATTTATCGGTGGTGGGGCGATTTTTAAAAATGAAAAAGGCTCAAAGGGCACTGCCACGGCAGCGAGCTTATGGAATACGGGTGCCATCGGTATTTCGGTGGCTTACGGTCGTTATGAGATTGCCATTATATTATCGGTCGTTGGCTTTTTGATTTTACAATTCTCAGAGCCCTTTAAAGTTAAAAAACACTAAGCGATGGGTGCGACGAGTTAACCTGCATATACACTTAAATACTAAAGAGACTATAAATAAATACTATATAGTATCTCTATATCTATATGATATAGCAAGAAATCTATAAATTGTTGAAAATAAAGGATAGTTTATGAGTACCAGATTGAGAGGAAGTGGGCTGACTTGTGCCATGCTCGCACGAGGGGATAAGCAGGTTTTATGTGCGGTCAGTAATGAGAGCGACGAGCAGGCGATGGCTAGTATCGATAGCGCTGAATATGATTCGCTAAGGCACATTATTTCTTTTGATAACGATAAATTCTCCTGTAAAGAAGGCGTTGAATGGCAATGCGCCATACCAGTAAAAAAAGTAGAAATTTTTTATGATGATCTAAATCTATAGCCGCTTATAACTGAAAGTTTGTATATTAATTTGTAATACTTTAATTGAAAATAAAGCTGTCCAAATTGCTAAGAAACAGTTATATTCGTATAACATAATATACAAAATAGTACGAAGTTAGAGGTGAATATAGTGCTTAGAGGAAGTGAGCTGACTCGTGTAATGCTTGAGCATGGCTGCCATGAGATATGGTGTGCGGTAGATGATAATAGTGATGAAGAAGCTATGTGTGATCAAGATTTAAACGATTTTACTGCCCAAATCGTGTCTTATCATAACAACAGATTCTATTGTACTGCTGGTACTGCGTGGCTATTCGCTGTGCCAATTAAAATAACGGCGATGACACTGAGTGATGTAAAGCTCTAAATACCTTTCTCTGTGTTATTAAGCCATCGCCGATTCATTATTTGTATTATAAAAACCCACCTTATGGTGGGTTTTTCCTTATAAGCAATATGCCGCTTCTTAGATTATTGCTGAAACGATACAGATTTTTGCAAATGGTTATACTTGTATATAACAAAAATCTTTAACTAAGCATAAATTGTAGGCAAAAAAAGAGCCCACAGAGGAGGAACTGTGGGCCGAGGAAAACTGATCGTGTAAAGGAACTACAGAGGCAGTGGTTGTGACCTATTGTTATTATGAGTTTTTCTATATTAACTAATATTAGGGTGGTTGGGATTAATTCAATAATTGCATATATTTACTTACATATTTAAGTGTACAAGTGTTTTTATCAGAATCGCTATCATAGCGCAATTGGCAGCGGTTTGGCTATTTTGGTTACATGACATTACGTTTAGAGCTTATGAGAGAGAAAATTAACGTCGTATTTCATCTCCAGTAGATGAGTCTTTTAGTCGTGTCATATCTAACATTGAAAAATGCGTATCAAAGTTTTGTAGTTATATATGAAAGATTGATTAATTTTAATAGTCATTCCACTATAAAAATATTACTGCGTTAACCTCGCTTGAAGTATTAAAGATACATCTACACTCGGATGTCTTGTACTATTTTTAAATTCAACCGACATCATATCGATAACTGAATAGCTAAAGAGATGGCATGACGACCTTCGTGAAAAATGCTAAGCTATCTACCATTAATATGTTTATATAAAACTGGGTTTGCCATGACTGAGAATACGCATTTGCATACGCAGGAGCCGCAAAATACCAAGAGTATTTTTAATTTGCCTAATAACCTTACTATCGCGCGGATTTTAATGATTCCGCTATTTGTCGCGATTGCTTATTGGCCACCTGCTATGGGGATTGGCATGCCTGCCATCTCAGACAATGTGATTGCGCGGGTCGGCATGAGCGAATTTAGTGATAGCTTGTTACGCCATTTACTTTTGACTAGCGTTTTTATTATTGCAGCGATTACTGATTGGCTTGATGGATATTTTGCCCGTAAGCTTAATGTTATGTCAGCCTTCGGTCGTTTTTTAGACCCCGTCGCTGATAAGTTAATGGTGGCGGCGGCGCTTATTATCTTGGTGCAATGGCATCCCAATATTATTATGGCAATCGCCGCGATTGTGATTATCTCGCGCGAAATTGCGGTGTCAGCGCTACGTGAATGGATGGCAGAGCTGGGCAAAAGTACCAGTGTGGCAGTGTCGTATGTCGGCAAGCTAAAAACGACGTTTCAAATGGTTGCCATCACGGTGTTATTGCTCAATTGGGAATCGCTCGAAACGATCGGTTATGTGCTGATGGTTGCTGCTGTTATTTTGACACTATGGTCGATGATGATTTATCTCAAAGCGGCTTGGCCGTACCTAAAGCAAAGCGGGTAAATATATAACGCAGATATGGTCAACAAACAACATAGACAACAAAAAACGCCAGTCGCATTAGCCGCTGGCATTTTTTATGGTCTGTTTGAAATACCGCTGATGTTGCCTATTTGCCTTAGACATTGTTTGTATGGTTGATATATACTCAAAATTATTAGGGTCTGTTGAACATTCAAATATTAGGGCTGCTGATTGCTAAAATTGCACCAAACTAGGCGCAAACCGATGATAATGTCGAGACCTTAGCTAGGCTTGCAACAACGTTTGGGGTAATTTTAGCATCAGCCTTTCAGGGCAATACTCTTTTTTGCCAATATGCAGTGAAATTGTTTAACCTAGAATGACTAGGCATCAAAAATTTCACTGCATATTGTCTAAAAAATAATGACTGCCAGCACCACATTTGAATGTTCAACAGACCCTGAATAAAATACAAGAGAATTGGTCAAGCTATCATGAAACGGCATTCAAATAAGGAAATAAGCATGACATTACATCGGACACAGTCGGGCGTTGCCGTATTATTGTTGGCATTATTAACGGGGTGTTCTTCTGGCTCAAACATGCAGGAAGAGTCCACCTCAACCATCCAGCGAGAAAAATCTATCCAAACAGACGCTACTGCAGAACGTTCCACTCAGGACGCGGCAGAATCGGAGCGTTTGGGCACAAAGTGGGGCGATGACGTCGACTCAAAAGTGACGACTGTTGATCTGCGCCGTACGAGCAGTGAGCCTATCGAGCAGATGCAAGTCCGTTATGCTGATAAGTCTTATAATGGACGTGCGGTTAATAGCATGTCACTACTGGCGGGCAAGGTGGATTTTTCGATGGAAACAGATACGGGTGCACTATCCCTTTATCGAGACTCGGGCAATTACTACGTGCAAGGTCAAGCGGGTCAGGCCTACCGTTTGGTGTATCATAATAACAGCGACAACACTTATGAAATCGTCGCTAGTGTCGATGGAATCAATGTCCTCAATGGCAGCGCTGCCAGTCGCTATGACAGTGGATATGTGCTAAATCCAAATGATAATTTGGTGATTGAAGGTTTCCGTAAGAGCCAAAGCTCAGTGGCATCCTTTATGTTTAGCAAACCAGAAAGTGCCTATGCTGCCAATACCAGCTCAGGCTCTATCAATAATACAGGTGTAATAGGTACAGCAGTTTATGGCCTATATGATCCATCTAAGCCGAAGCCTCAACAGCCACAGGCTTATCCAGCAGACAATGGCTATGCGAAACCACCGCAGTAATATGTATCAATAGATAATTTATATAGATAACGCATAAAGAAACGCCAGTCGAATCAGCCACTGGCGTTTTTGTTTTTGCTATTTCTGCTTTAGATAACTTATAACGTCACAGAGTTATTTTCGCCCAAATTAGTCGCTTTTTTGCCATCCATTACAGCAGCAGTAGTCATCTTAAACATATTGACGACTGAGCTACCACTGAGCCAGTACTCTGCGCCATGTGGTACGACTTTAATCAGTTGTACATTTGGATCTTCTTTACCTTGCTCATAAAAAGCATTGTAGATCGGCGACCATAGCTCGTCTAATTTCTCTTGGTCTTCGACCAGTTCCGCTTTACCATTAATTGAGACATAGCTTTTGGCATCTTGACTGACATAAGCCAAGTTTACTTGCGGATCTTTCTCAATGTCGCTGACGGTTTCGGTACTCTTGTCACCGATGAACCAAATCTCTTTTGCACCGATGCTCGTCTCGCTCGTTGTCATTGGGCAGGCATGCAGATGGCCTTCGTGAGTACGAGTTGTCATCATGGCAAACTTGATGTCTTTTACCAATTCTTGCACTTTATTGATGTGGTCTTGTCTACTCATAGTAAATTTCCCTTTCTTTATTTTGATTAAGTCGTAGTGATTAAATAGTTGATTGGTTATAGTAGTTTTTATTCAGGCTAAGCGTTTTTCAAATTAAGCGTTTTCCAAGTATCGAAAACCAGATGAATTGAGAAAAACGATCGTCGCCTTAACAACTGAAACTAGAATACCTAGTTGTGACCTTGTGTTTATATAGGTTGCCCGTAAGGCGATGTGAGGGTTTGTAAGGACTATAAGCTTTAGGTAAAAATTGTGACGACATCGCTGTTAAGTTTCTGTTGTGAAAGTAGCCTGTTTTAAAAGTAACAAGGGTTTCAACGATGGCAAAGATTTCACTATTATGGAATAGCAACCATCAGCAATTTATCTTGGTTTTGACCTGCTTATTACAGGGCTTCTTGTTATAATACCCAGACCATTTACTTTGCATGGCAGAGATGCCTTGATCTTACGGATTATGCCTTTATGATGACCATCGCCGGACAACCGTTTCTTACCGATTTTCAGACGCAGCAACTCATCAGTCAGTTCCAGCAAAAAACCGAGCTAAATGTCAGCCAAATCCATACCCAGCAAGTGTATGTGTTATCACGAGAACTAGAAGGTGATGAGCATAAAAAAGCGCTAGACTTACTTGCTGTCGATAGTAGCACTGTCCTTGAAGCCCCAAAAAGCAATCAATTACAAGTCATCGTAGGTCCACGTTTTGGCACGATTTCGCCATGGGCAAGTAAAGCGACCGATATCTTTAATAACTGTGAAATTGCGATCAATCGCGTTGAGCGTGTCGTTGTCTATACCCTAACAATCGATGGTGAAGTCAGTGAAAAGCTATCTACTGCCGCTGAGCAGGTGTTGTTTGACCGTATGACGCAGAGCTTGGTCTATGACTTGAGCGATGTCAGTAAATTGTTCGACGATCAAGCGCCAGCATCACTGAATCATATCGATGTTATTGGACAAGGTCAGTCAGCGTTAGAAGCAGCCAACACCCAGTTTGGTTTTGCATTATCTAGCGAAGACATCGACTATCTGATGAATGCTTATGTCAATGAGCTAAAACGCAATCCAACGGACGTTGAGCTGATGATGTTTGCACAGGCAAACTCAGAGCATTGCCGTCATAAAATCTTTAACGCTGAATGGACAATTGATGGTGAAGTTCAGCCAAAGTCACTGTTCCAAATGATTAAGAACACTTATAAAGCCAATCCACAAGGTATCTTGTCAGCGTATAAAGACAATGCCGCGGTAATGGCAGGTTCTGAGGGTATGCGTTTTTATCCAATTCCTACCGACGCGATGGATGCCAATTCAATTCATCCTTATGACTTTCATCAAGAAGAAATCGATATTTTAATGAAAGTCGAAACCCATAACCATCCAACAGCGATTGCCCCTTATTCTGGTGCAGCGACAGGTGCGGGCGGTGAGATTCGTGATGAAGGCGCGACTGGTCGTGGCGGTAAGCCAAAAGCAGGTCTGACAGGTTTTCACGTATCACATTTGCATATCCCAGAGCTCGCTGAGAAATGGGAGCAGTCAGGTCAATTGAGTACTCAGGCTTATGGCACGCCAGATCGTATGGCAACCAGTCTTGAGATTATGACCGAAGCACCACTCGGTTCAGCCAACTTCTCAAACGAGTTTGGTCGTCCTAATCTATGCGGTTATTTCCGTAGTTTTCAGCTTGATACCTCAGCGGCAAAAGATGGCAGCGAGATGCGCGGCTATCATAAGCCAATCATGCTGGCAGGTGGTTACGGCAATATCAAGCGCAACCTCATTGAAAAAAATACCATTCAACAAGGTGATTTATTAATCGTCCTTGGTGGCCCTGCCATGCAAATTGGTCTAGGCGGTGGAGCAGCATCTTCGGTCGATAGTGGTTCACTTGATGAAGGCTTGGACTTTGCCTCAGTTCAGCGTGACAATGCTGAAATGGAGCGTCGCTGCCAAGAAGTCTTAGATCGCTGCTGGGCACTAGCGGGCAACGATGTCGATGTGAGTAACAACAGTAAAGATGGTAACCCAATTGTCTCACTACATGATGTAGGGGCGGGCGGTATCTCTAATGCAATGCCTGAACTGGTCAATGACCACGAGATGGGTGCGATACTAAATCTGCGTAAAGTTCCATCGTTAGAAGCCGGCATGTCACCAATGGCCATCTGGTCAAACGAAGCGCAAGAGCGTTATGTCCTTGCGATTCGTCCAGAAAGCGAAACCCAATTCGATGCCATCTGCGCGCGTGAGCGTTGCCCGTATGCCATCTTGGGAACAGCCACCGATGTGCGTCAGCTGGTCGTTGATGATACCTTGCTCGCTGAGCAGCCAGTTGATATGCCAATGCAAGTATTGCTCGGTGGCACGCCAAAGATGAAGCGTAGCTTTGAGCGTCATGACAGCAGCTTACCTGCATTAGAGTTAGGCGAAGTCAATTTAGCTGAGTCTATCAAAGACGTGTTGCGTCACCCAACGGTCGCTAGCAAATCATTCTTGATCAGCATTGGTGATCGTTCTATCACGGGTATGGTCGTGCGTGATCAGTATGTGGGTCGCTATCAAGTGCCAGTATCTGATTGTGCAGTGACAGCGTCAGGCTTGATTGCGCTTGATGGTCAGGTGATGAGCGGTGAAGCCATGAGTATCGGTGAGCGTACACCAGTTGCTCTCATCAGCCCACAAGCGTCAGCACGACTAGCCATTGGTGAAGCGATTACCAACATCGCTGGTGCGCGCATTGCTCAGTTGTCTGATATTACGATGTCAGCGAACTGGATGGCAGCGTGTGGTGATGATGCAGAAGATGCAGCATTGTTCGACGCGGTATATACCGTCGGTGAAGAGCTGTGCCCAGCATTGGGTATCGCTATTCCAGTCGGTAAAGATTCGCTATCGATGCGTGCCAACTGGACTGACAGCAGTGAAGCAGGTGAGACGGATAAATCAGTCGTGTCACCAATGAGCCTTGTGATTACTGCCTTTGCTCCTGTGGTTGATGTGGCAAAAACGCTAACCCCTGAGCTAATCAATGGCGACAGCGCGTTCTACCGTATTGATTTGTCTAAAGGCAAGCTACGTCTAGGCGGTTCAATCCTTGCGCAAACGCTTAGCCAATTGGGTAACGATTGCCCAGATTTGGCACAGCCAAGCGACTTGGTCGACTTCTTTAACTTTGTCCAAGCGGGCAACGAGCAAGGCGTCATCAGCGCCTATCACGATATCGGTGATGGTGGTCTATTGGCAACTATCGCTGAGATGCAGTTCACCAGCCGTCAAGGCATCAAGCTGTCATTGACAGATGATAACTTACTAGGTCAGCTGTTCAGTGAAGAGTTGGGTGCGGTCATCCAAGTATTGCCAGAAAACGTCGCGGCTCTAATGCAATTGGCAGAAGAGTTTAACATTGCTGATATGCTCAGCCTCGTTGGTCAAAGCTCGGAAGAAGACAGCTTACTTATCCAAACGCCAACGCTCATGGGTGATGACACCCTACGCTTTAGCCGTACTGAATTGCAGCAAGCGTGGACTCAGGTCAGCTATCAAATCGCGCGTCGCCGTGATAACCCAGCGTGCGTACAGCAAGAGTATGACTTAATCGCTGATGCAAGCCATCAAGGCCTGATCGCTGCTCCAAACTTTGATTTGAACCAAAAAGTTGAAGAGCCATATCTAAATAGTCGCGAGAATAAGCCAAGAGTCGCTATCTTGCGCGAGCAAGGCGTCAACGGTCAGACGGAAATGGCAGCAGGCTTTACCCAAGCTGGCTTTGAAGCGGTCGATGTACACATGAGCGATCTGCTGAATGGTCGTATCAATCTACGTGACTTCGATGGTTTAGTCGCTTGTGGTGGCTTTAGTTATGGTGATGTACTGGGCGCTGGCTCTGGCTGGGCAAACTCTATCTTGTTCCATGACGAGTTACGCATGCAGTTTGTCCGCTTTTTTGCCCGTCCTGAGACCTTCTCACTAGGCGTCTGTAACGGTTGTCAGATGATGGCTCAGTTAAAAGACCTCATCCCAGGTGCGGACAACTTCCCACGCTTCATCGCCAATAAATCCGCTCGTTTTGAAGCGCGTACGGTCAATGTGAAAATCGAGCGTACCAAGTCTATCCTGTTCAAAGGTATGCAGGATAGCATCTTGCCAATCGCTGTGGCGCATGGTGAAGGCTATGCCACGCTAGACAACACAGAGATTGACGGTATGGCCAAACACGGTCAGCTTGCGATGCGTTATGTCGATAGCCAAGGTCATCCAACTGAGACGTATCCGCTCAATCCAAACGGTTCGGTCGGCGGTGTCACGGGTCTGTGTAGCACCGATGGTCGCGTGACGATCATGATGCCGCATCCTGAGCGTAACCTAAAAGCCTATAACCACAGCTGGAAACCAGAAGAGTGGGACGAGGACGGCGCGTGGATGCGTATGTTCCGTAACGCTCGTGCTTGGTTGCGCTAGCCGCTACTCAGACCTCTAGTAATTGCTTATAGTTTTAGACATAAAAAAAAGGTGGGCTTAGGCTCACCTTTTTTGCGTTTGGAGTTTGAGTATTTAAATGTTTAAAGTAACGCCTTAATTTTGCTATTAAGTGATGTAGAGTAGGTTAGTGTGGAGCTTGCGACACCCAACGGTTTAGGGGAGCTATTTCCTGAGAAGCGTTAAAAAATTGCATTGCAATTTTAGCTTCGCAAGTGAAAATTCCTTAAAGAGAATTTTCTGTTTCGCCAGTATCTTAATTGTCGATTAGGATGGTCGCTAAGAATGTATAGATTCGTGTGACGACCTTTGGATTAGTCTTTAAGTATATGTTATATATATCAATCTTCGGTATGATATGATATGATATGATACATATCCTATATGAAATATCGCACCCAACATCTTTACACTTTCTAAGTGTATTTTTTGAAAAAAATAGCATACTGTAATTCTATGCTACTTTTCCTTTCTAACAAAACCATATACTGCCCAAAGTAGTCTTTAGCCAATATGAGGAGGTTATTATGAAATATTCAGCAATTGCAATTGCAAATGCTTTTATTGAACAAGCTAATAATGGAAAAATTAATAACTTAACTCCTATGAAGCTGCAAAAGTTAATGTTTTTCGCTCAATCATGGCATTTGAAATCAACTAATATGCCACTATTTGATGGTAACTTCGAACGCTGGCAGTATGGTCCTGTTTTACCCGAAATTTATCATGAGTTTAAGAAGTTTGGTTATAGAAGTATTCATGAACTTGGTTCTAATATGTGGAACGAGTTTCATAAGATAGATACTTATGACTATCAAGTGACTGAATTCCTAAAACAAATAGTTGATGCCTATGGCAACTATACTGGAACTGAATTATCTTGGATGACACATCAGCCAGAAACTGCGTGGTCGAATGGGCAATTAGGTACGATTATCAATTCGCAAGATATGATTAACGGTAAAGTATGATATTTAAATTGTAATGTTAGATATAAAGACAACTTTTAATAACGTTGAAGAGAGTGGCATCAGTAAGGATGTACCACTCTCTTTTCCTATCTCTAATTCAGATGTAACAAGGGCTGGAGACGTTATACGTTCTTGTATGGAAAGTTCAAATCTAGATACTAAAAGAGAAGAAGAGTTTACAAACGCATTACTTATACTTAGAAAATATCGAGAAAATCATGCACCTTGTCTTAAGATATTTTCAAATCTATTAAAAGAGAAGTTGGAAAGATTAGAGGTTGATAAGGAAAGTATTGTTGGTTCTCGCACGAAAAGGTTAGAATCAATTTCCATGAAATTAGTTCGACTTCCTTCAACTAGACTTTCTCAAATGGAAGATATAGTGGGAATCAGAGTTACTTTACCTAATATGCAAGCAGTTGAGCGTTTTATTAATGATAGAGAAATATGTGAAATATATAACTCAGATCATATTGAGAATGAAGCAAGGACAAATAACTATATAAGTAGACCCAAACCTGATGGCTATAGGGGTATACACCAGATTTTTAAGTGTAAGGTCGATAATAAGATTTTTCGACTGGAACTACAGATCCGCACGAAGGTACAACATGAGTGGGCTACAATTGTAGAGATACTTGGTTCTCTATATAAAGCTTCATTTAAAGCAGGAGAAGGAGATAAAAGGTACTTAAGGTTTCTTGAACTAACAAGTGTGTTATTTTCTATTGAAGAAAATGCTCCTGTTATTTCTAATTATGCAGAATTAACTTCGACAGAAATATGTACTAAATTAATTGCACTTGATAAAGAATTAAAAGTTATTGAAAAGCTAAAAAGTGTCAATTCTATTAATTTATTAGAAAAAAGTCCTGAGGCTAAGTATTATCTAATCCAGTTAGACTTAGAGTCTCGTGAGACCAGAGTGCTGCATTATTTTGACGGTAAAAAAGCAAATGAAAATTACTATCGGTTAGAGAAGACTTACAAAGGCAGTGATAAATTTGATGTTGTTTTGGTCTCGGTTGATGATGTTAATAAAATTGAAGAAGCTTATCCAAATTATTTCCTAGATAGTGATAGTTTTATCAATAGATATAACAAGCTTTTAGCGAAATACTCATAGCTATAGTAAAATTTTACGTATATGGATGCTGAATATATGATGCAGTGTTTATTATACTATTCAAAAAATAATATAATAAATAGATAGTTAATAAGGTTCTTAAGAACTGAGTTTAAAGTTAACTAACTACTAATCTCTCAAATTATTTCTTAATCTCTTTCCGAGCCTCAGCCACCAACTCCCAAACCCTATCACTTTCTCTCAACACGCAAGCATCATAAGCAGACAGCGGCTCAGACTCATGCTCTTTTTCCTGATCTTGCTTGGCTTTTTCTGCGAGATACTTTTCAAGTTTTTCGGCTTCAGAATCGCCCATAGTTTATCCCTCGTATAATTTTTACCCTATAAAAAACGGCACTGAAATCAGTACCGTTTTATCAGTCGTGACAATTTAAACCCTAACCACGACTCATCAAATACTGACGTACCACGTTATCAATCCCAGCTTAAAATCACCTTACCGCATTGTCCACTTTCCATGATATCAAAGCCTTCCTGAAAGTCATCAATGTGCATGCGATGGGTAATGATGGGCGAGAGATCAATACCGCTGATCAGCATTTGCTCCATCTGATACCACGTCTCCCACATCTCACGGCCATAAATACCTTTTAGGGTTAGCGCCTTAAAAATAATCTTGCTCCAATCCACAGTGGTGGTGTTAGGCAAAATGCCCAAGAGAGAGATTTTAGAGCCGTTATACATGTTACTAATCATCGAATCAAAGGCCTGAGGCGAGCCTGACATCTCAAGCCCAATATCAAAGCCGTGCATTTTTAACTCAGCAATGGCGCCTTCGATGGTTTCACCTTTGGCTGGGTTGATGGTCATCGTCGCGCCCATTTTTTTGGCAAGTTCCAAGCGATAATCACTGATATCACTGACCACAATATTACGCGCCCCTGCGAAGCGGCAAATCGCTGTTGCCATAGAACCAATCAGTCCCGCACCCGTAATCAGTACATCCTCACCAAGGACGGGAAATGAAAGGGCGGTATGCGTGGCATTGCCAAAGGGGTCCATGATGGCTGCCATCTCATCGCTGATACGCTCATCGAGTTTCATAGCATTATCGGCAGGTATCACCAAATATTCGGCAAACGCGCCATCGCGGTCGACGCCCACGCCGATGGTGTTTTCGCACACATGTAGCTTGCCACGGCGGCAGTTACGGCAATGCCCGCAAGCGATATGTCCTTCGCCTGTGACTCGGTCACCCACTTCAAAATGCTTCACGCCATCGCCCATTTCACTAATGATACCGACGTATTCATGTCCGATAATCATCGGCGTCTTTATGGTTTTTTCTGACCACTCATCCCACTTATAAATGTGCAAATCTGTACCGCAAATGGCGGTTTTTTTAATTTTAATTTTAACGTCATTGATGCCGACTGTAGGTTCTGGCACGTCTTGCATCCAGATGCCTTTCTTGGCATGGGCTTTAACCAGTGCTTTCATACTTTTCTCTTATTTAACGGTGTTGTACTTAATTGTTGAATTTAGATAAATGCCGGACGATGCTTAATCAATCACCTTCATTTGCTTGGCGACTTTGATAAAGGCGGCGATACACTTGTCTAGCTGCTCGCGAGTATGGGCGGCAGAGAGTTGGACACGGATGCGAGCCTCATCTTTGGGTACGACAGGGTAAAAGAAGCCAATCACATAAATGCCTTCTTTCAGCAGTGCGTCTGCCATTTGCTGTGAGACATTGGCATCATAAAGCATAACCGCACAAATTGCCGATGCAGTGGGCTTGATATCGAAGCCTGCATCTTGCATTTTTTTGACAAAATAGGCAGTATTTTCATGCAATTTATCTTGTAGGGTATTGTCTTGCGATAGCATTTCAAACGCTTTTACCCCAGCTGCCGCCACCATAGGAGGAATGGAGTTTGAAAACAGATACGGGCGTGAGCGCTGACGCAACATCTCAACGATTTCTTTTTTACCCGTGGTAAAGCCGCCAATAGCACCGCCAAACGCCTTGCCCAAGGTACCAGTGATAAGCTCAATATCACCACGTAGGTTGAACAATTCAGTCACGCCGCCACCAGTGTGACCGACCACGCCTGCTGAATGTGACTCATCAATCATCACCATGGCATCATATTTTTGTGCCAACGCATAAATCTCATCCATTGGCGCGACATTACCATCCATTGAAAACACACCATCGGTGACAATCAAACGAAAACGCTGTGCTTGCGCCGCTTGCAATTGCGTCTCTAAATCTTGCATATCTGCATTGGCATAACGATAACGAGCCGCTTTACACAGGCGCACACCGTCGATGATTGAGGCATGATTTAACGAATCAGAAATAATGGCATCCTCGCCGGTCAGCAGTGGCTCAAAGGCACCGCCATTGGCATCGAAACAGGCCGCATAAAGAATCGTATCTTCGGTATTAAAAAACTTAGAAATCGCCGCCTCTAATTGCTTATGCAAATCTTGCGTACCACAAATAAAACGCACCGATGACATGCCATAACCTGAGTTTTCTATAGCCCCGATAGCCGCCTTTTTAATCTCAGGGTGGTCAGACAATCCAAGGTAATTATTGGCACAGAAGTTAAGCATCTCACGGCCATCCGCGATCTTGATGAGTGCATCTTGCGGAGAGGTGATCACGCGCTCGGTTTTATACAGTCCTGCTGCGCGTATATCACTGATTTCTTGTTGTAGGTGTTTCTGAAAGTCTTGATACATAAAGATTCCTTTTTTAAAATTATTGCAGTTTGCTTGATAATGCAGATATTAGGATTGATGATAGCGTTAAATTATTTATTATTAAGGCGGGTTAACCACAAATCTTCAAATACTGACGCACGACATTATCCATGCCTTGCTCCAGCGATTCAATCGTAAATGCATGACCAATCGACACCTCAGCGATATCACTAAGCGCGAGCAAATCAGCCAAATTATCCAAATTCAAATCATGACCCGCATTGACGCGGATACCGTTTTGATTGGCTAGATTAATACAGTCGCTAAAGCGTTGCTTGACTTCATCGAAATCAATATTGTCATCGCTCTTACCATTACTGTAGGCGCGTGCCCATTCTTCGGTATACATCTCGATCGTTTGTACCTCGCTCTCGATGACCGCTTTGATTTGTTCGATATCAGGGTCGATGAACACCGCACAGCGCGTACCGAATGCTTGCAGCTCTTTGCTTAGTGTCGATAAAAACTCATGATGTTTGATGATATCAAAGCCATGATCGGAGGTCAGCTGATCATCACTGTCTGGCACGAGCGTACATTGATGCGGCTTTACTTCACGGATAATCTTTAAGAACTGCTCATTTGGATTGCCTTCGATATTGAACTCAATCTCTGGATAGTCCTTTAAGAATGCACTGATATCATAGACATCTTGGTATCTGATATGACGCTCATCGGGTCTCGGGTGTACGGTAAAGCCTTTGACACCTAGGTCAATCAGCTTTTTCACAAAGTACAGCAAGTTAGGGTAGTCAGTACCGCGAGAGTTACGGATCAAAGCCAATTTATTCAAATTTACGCTAAACAATGTGCTCATAAAATTCCTTGTACAGCTCGTTTATTATTAATGACATAAAAGGGTTAATAAAAATCGTTGGTATCAGCATACTTCTTATTCAATGCCTTTAAAATAGCATAAGTCTCTAAGTCTACCGTTCCTATTGGGTTACGGGGTCTAAAGTGCAGCTGAAACGCATAGACGACATCACGACTGGCTTTATCCCACTCGTCGCTACTGTTAACCTGATAGCCATAATCACGAAATTGCTGCTTAAGCTCAGGTATCGTGGCCGCTGCAAATGCGTTTGTATCCATAAAAGCAAGCTTATCAGCGTCATCATACCAAGCGCCGATGCCGTATTTATTATACAGCTGCTCCCAAGGGAACTTTGCACCGGGGTCTATTTTACGTGAGGGTGTCATATCAGAATGGCCGATGATATTCTTTGGTGAGATGTCATATCTGGCGGTGATATCTTGCACTAACTCCGCGACCTTTTTAATCTGCCACTCATTAAAGGCGACATAATGGTCATAAGGATGATACGCCAACTTGCCGTCTTTTAGAGCATCTTTATATTCAGGTGCAATTCCTGCATTGACGATTTCTATGCCGATAGAGGTATCGTTTAAGATAGTTCTACCTGCAAAGCCACCATCACCTGCATGCCAAGCTCGCTCGTTTTCTGGGACTAGATTATAAATTTTATCATCGTCATTATCTAACACTAAATAGTGCGCGCTGACCTTGCCTGTGGTCAGTGTTTTGATGGATCGGTCATTATCTGACACCGTATAGTGCAGCACAATGGTTTTGATGCGTTCGCTTTTGCCAGTGGCTTGGTAGGTTTTACTGTCCACGATGTAGCTCTTGGTGGTCGCTACTGGAGAGGTCGTGGTCACGCAGCCAATCAAGGGCAGTGTTAAGCCAAATGCTAAGAAGATGTTTTTTACCATGAAATGCTCTGTGTGAATAAAGGTGAGCTTTGATATAGTCGTTTCAATATAATTTGGATACAAGGAAGGCGAGCGAAAGTACTACAAATAGTAGACTAAGCGAGCCTGACACCGTATTTGATTTATATAGGATTGACTATACTTGCCTTTATTTTTTTATTGATAGTAGATAGATGAGTTCGAGATATCTTTGAAAGCTTTTCTAATCCTTGCGAACCTTCTTCGCCAACACTTTCTTCCAACTGTCTTCTAAACACTCAATCGCAAGCCAAGGTTCAATGACTTCCGCTGCAAATTTTTCTTTTGAATTTGATAGCTGCCATAATGTCTCAAGTGTCGCAAAAGGATAGGGACGTTCGATTAAATAGACGGGCAAATCAGCGCTAATCATGCCATCACGCACCACTTTGAAATACCAACCAGCGATGCCTTGTTTGCTGATCCATGCCGCGATATTTGGCACTTTGGTAAACTGTCCGATTTGGTCATTGATTTTGTAGCAGGGACGGCGCGGTTGGACGATGCGCAGTTGTAAATTATCAACATCATCCGTACTAGTAGCCGTATCACCATACTCTCCTCCATACTGATAAACATCACCAATGCAAACCGTAGATTCGGTCATTTCAGGCAAATCATTTACTGCTTCGGTCGTGAGATTTTCGCCCAATGTACCGACGCGTACCTTTAGACCAAATTCTGTATTGATCCTCTCATAAGTTGCAGGTGCCAGTTGATGCACGGCTTTGAGTGGGCCGCCATGATGCTTACGATCGGCTTGTTCGTCAGTAATTAATCCCATAAAATTGACCGCGACAGGTGCGTTAATCGGTGCTTTATCAATAGCACTCATTTCTTCACGGGTGAATGGCATGGCTTTGCTAGCGCGGACGCAGATTAGATTCGCAATATGTAACGGCAGGGTTTGGTTAAAGTCGGCTACATTTTTTTGGGTAGAGGATGTTAGCGTTGCTATATTTACAGGTTCTAAGCTCATAGGTTTTCCTAATCTATAGGGATTTATTAGGGGAGAGGCTACTTTAATACTGGTATTAATAATGCGTATTATCTTAGCTTAATCATTCATCTAATGCTAAGCATTCAGCCGCTTAATATTTAGCAGTAGGTGAAAGGGTATTAGAACGGTAAATTTTAGACAAAAAAAGACCAGAATAGATATCTGGTCTTTTTGGTTTTCACAGCGTTATAAAAATAAATAAAATTATTTATTTTTATTGCGGCGACCAGCGGTTTTCTTTTCACGCGGTACAGCGACCAGCTCAGCCAATTGCTCAGGTGATGACCATAGACCTTCTAAGTCATAGAACTCACGGGCTTGTGGCGTCATCACATGCACGACGACAGCGCCCAGATCAATCAATGTCCAGTCAGAGTCGATACCGCCTTCGCGACCAAGTGGCATAAAGCCCGCTTGCTTCGCTTCAGCGCCGACATTGTCAGCCATCGCGCGTACATGGCGCTTAGAAGTACCGTCAGCGATAACGATGCGTTCGGTTACATCAGTCAAATCTTCTACATTCATTACGGTGATGTTCTTCGCTTTCATATCGTCTAGAGCGGTCTCAACAACGGCTAAGCATTCTTTTAAGCGTTCTTCAGTCATGGTGTTGGTCATAAATTTTGATCTCTTGAATCGTCAATATTAAAAATAAAAAGGTAAATCGTCAATTTGCATGCGTTGGCATTGTCGAATGGACTAGATGTCGCCAGTCAGCTGTAGAGACTGGATGGGCAAAATGACAAAGATAAGGCGATTTTAACGGAATTGAGCAGCAGAATATAGCTGATGGGCGATAATATATTGATAAACAGCAGGATTTAGCCATTTAGCTAATGGATTGGGTGCAGTATTGTCTATGATATCATTTATTGGTGCGATAGATGTCATTTGCCTTGCCGCTGCGGATATTATATTCGATCGATTGTCTGTCGGCTGCAACTGTTGGCGTATCTGTGTACTGGATATCGTGGCGATAGGACGCGAGTCTATATAAATGTGGCCTTGATGGGTGTTTTTCAAGAGACGGCTATCGGTCGATGCTTGAGAGGTGGGCTGTAATAAATCAATAGGCGCATCGATGCGTAAAGATTGCAGCTGCGCAGGTAATTGGGCGTGCAAGTTCATCGTATCCTGCGCAACTAACGTTTTGTTGGCGCAATGAGTCGTGGTTGTCAACAGGCGATTATTTTTATGATTAATATCAGACAGGTCATCACGATTAAACACCCAAAGATTGATGTAATCCGTAAGCTCTAAACCGTTTTTCCATTTGCTCAAACTCAGCGCGCTATCCATACCGATGATGAATATTAGACTGTCATGCGGATAACGTTGGCGCAACGTGCGTACACTATCGATGGTATAGACAGGCGGTGTTTGCCACAGCTCAAGTTCATTAATTTGTAGCGGTGTATGGAGTGTCGCAAGCTTTAACATCGCCAGACGATGTTTAGGAGCTGTACTTTTTTCTTTAAAGGGTGAGCGCGCATTGGGCAATAGTGACACGTGCAGCGCGCGCTGTTGCTGCTTGGCTATCGGTAGCAAACATTGATAAACAGTCATCGCCATTTGCAGATGACCATCATGTACGGGATCAAATGAGCCGCCAAGATAAGCACGAATGGCTGGCGCAGGTGTATTTTTTTGAGGATTTTTGCTGGTATTTGGCATAAATAAATGCGTAAAAATAGATAAGAGGCACGTTGTCGTTGATGCATTTTACCCTTTTATCAGCTGACCCTTTTAGGTTAAATGCTTCGATGGTAGCGCTATTGTAGAGGGCAAGCGAGCATCTGTCATTAAAAGCGCTGAAATACTAGGTAAAATGAGCGCTTAGCTATCCGTAATGAAAATTTTTAAAAAAGTCAGTTATAAATATAGCCAATAAAAAACCGACCATCATTTTGATAGTCGGTTACCTATGGCGCAATTAGTCCTACATTTTAATGCAATTAAATCGCGTCGCTATGAGCTTGAATAGCGGTAAGGGCGATGGTGTAGATAATATCATCGACCAAGGCGCCACGAGACAAATCGTTTACTGGCTTATTCAAACCTTGCAGCATTGGGCCAACACTCACTACATTGGCGCTACGTTGTACGGCTTTATAAGTGGTATTGCCCGTATTGAGGTCTGGGAAAATAAAGACATTGGCTTGCCCAGCAACAGGTGAATCAGGCGCTTTTTGCTTGCCGACGCTCATGACAGAAGCGGCGTCATACTGTAGCGGTCCATCGACTTTTAGGTGTGGCGCACGCTCGCGGACGATTTGGGTCGCGCGTGTAACTTTTTCGACGTCCGCGCCAGTTCCTGATGAGCCTGTAGAATAGCTAATCATCGCAACTTTTGGATCAATACCGAAGGCAGCAGCAGACTGTGCTGATTGAATGGCAATCTCAGCCAGTTCTTCGGCATTTGGATCAGGATTAATGGCACAGTCACCGTAGACCACCACTTGCTCAGGCAGCAGCATAAAAAATACTGATGATACGAGCGAGTATTGCGGTGCGGTCTTAATCAACTGAAACGCTGGACGGACAGTATTGGCAGTGGTATGAATCGCGCCAGAAACGAGGCCGTCGACTTCGTCCATCTGTAGCATGGTCGTGCCTAGATATACGGTGTCTTTTAAGTATTCAGCCGCGACTTCTGCGCTGGTTTTACCTTTACGGCGTTCGACCACTGCAGCGATATACTTATCCATATCAAGCGTATCGGGGTCAATTATTTCAAGACCTTCTGGTAAAACTAAGTCAAGATTTTTAGCCACTTGCTCGACATCGCTACGCTTAGCGAGTAGTACACAGTTGGCGATGCCGCGGCTTTGACAGATACAAGCGGCTTCAACCGTACGCGGCTCAGAACCCTCTGGTAGCACGATGCGTTTTTTGGCGTCTTGTGCTTTTTTAACCACTTGATGACGGAATGCAGATGGTGAGAGGCGCGGCTCATGATTTTGACTAAAATAGTCTTTAATCCAGCTAAGATCTAAATGGGCGGCGACATAACGAGCCACCTCTTCAGCACGTTCGGTATCATCACTTGGAATCTCTGCGCTCATGTGCATGAGGCTTTGTACGGTCTCATAGCTGTCGCTTTCGACACTCATGACAGGGATACCTGTTTTGAGGGCAGATTGCCATAGCTCAGCGACGGTTGCACTCGGCTCGACGCCGCCGGTTAATACCAATCCTGCCAGCGGTATACCATTGATACAAGCCAGTCCAGCTGCTAATAGTAAATCATCTCGATCGCCCGGTACGACGATAAGGGTGCCACGTTTAAACACCTCATCGACGCGTGCGACCGAGCGTGCGGTTAGGCTAATGCGGTTAATACGGCGTGACTTAGCTTCACCGACATTGAGCCATTTGGCATCAAGCTCAGTGGCGATATCCCACGTACGAGGCACGGACAGTGAATCACTGAATGGCACTACCCCGATTAAACGGAACGCGTCAGTATTAAAATGCGGTGATAGGCGCTGGACTTCTTGCATAAAGCCTTCATCTAAACTCACAACCGCTTCACCAGGGGCAACGATTTGATTTTCTACGGTGCTTTGCGCATTTGGCAAGTCATGTACACGCATCAAAATCGCGCCGAGCGTGCGCTCATGGGCGATGCCGCCAAACTCACGAGCGTGAACGTCAAGCTTATCAGCCAGATAAGCAGGTTTACTGGTATCAGCAGTGCTAACAAAGACGATTCTAGCATCTAATGCATGGGCAATCGCACGGTTGATTTGTGAGGCATAAGAGGTCTCTGTGGTCGGTACTAAGCCCTCACAGATCACCACATCATAATCATCGCCAAGAGTATGATAATTGACGACCACTTCTTCCATCAAGTCATCAAGGTTATCATCACCGATCATACGCTCAACACGCTGCCGACTGATAGATTTAGGTGGCGTCAGACCAAAAGCATGCATTGCTAACGCGCTTGAGCTGTCTAAACTGTTTTGCTTATCAAGTGTATCATCTTGCAAAAACGGCTTCATAAAGCCCGCTTTGATACCGTTGTAATCAAGAGCGCGAATCAATCCAAGCGCTGCTGACGTTACGCCGATACCACGGCTGATGGGAACTAGTAAAATGGTTTGCATAAAGTATCCTACGGTTTATTATATTTTTAAAGCTCACTTCATCCTTGCTGGAATGAGTAAAACGTCGCGCTTCTCATCATAGGCTATGTATAAGAAGCGCTGGGCAAAAAATAACTTAACACGTCTAATGAATAAAAGCCTATAAGACGAATAGAAGCTTATGAGAAAATTATAAGCAATTTATAATATAAGCAACTTATAAAAAGTGTCGAGCTTAGAGTAAGCCCAATGCTTCACGTGTTTCTTGAGCAATACGGCACTCTTCATCGGTTGGCACAACCCATAGCTCAATGCTGCTATCGTCTGCGTGGAAGCTGCCTTCGCTACCACCAAACAAGCTCGCATTTTTGTCAGCGTCTACTTTTATGCCGAAATGACGCATCACTTCTAGGATACTGGTTCGGGTGGTGACTGAGTTTTCACCGATGCCACCCGTAAAGACAATACCTGTGAATACTGGTAACGCGCAGCTTAAGCTGGCAAGATATTTACCGACGCGGTAACAGAACATCTCGATAGCGAGTTTGGCATCTGCATGACCTTCGTTCGCCGCTTGTTCGACGGTACGTAAATCATTAGACAATCCTGAGACACCCAATAGACCACTTTCATTATTGAGCATGGCATCAATCTCTTCCAAGCTCATACCAAGCTGGCGCTTTAGGTGTATGTGTAGACTTGGGTCAACATCACCACTACGCGTACCCATCATGAGCCCCTCAAGCGGGGTCAGACCCATACTGGTATCGAAACTTTTGCCATCATAAACGGCAGTCGCCGAGCAGCCGTTGCCCAGATGCGCTGTAAGCCAACCATGTGGGCCTTTAGACTCTGTAATTTCACTGGCACGCTCTGAGACGTAAGCATGAGAGGTACCATGAAAGCCATAACGGCGGATTTTGTGTTCTTCGTACAGGGCTTTTGGTAGTGGGTAGCGAAAAGCAACAGGAGGCATGGTTTGATGAAAGGCCGTATCAAAGACGACGACTTGAGGAATATCAGGATAAATCGCCTGTACCGCTTCGATACCTAAAGCATGGGCAGGGTTATGTAGGGGCGCGAGTATTTTTAAGCGTTTTACTTCGTCCAGTACATGCTCATCGACACGGACCGCTGCAGAGTACTCACGGCCGCCATGAACCACGCGATGACCAACGGCGATGAAATGATACTGTTCTAATAGCTCAAGGATTTTTTGTAGTGCTAACTGATGACGACCACCTGAGATAGAAATTTCCAGCTTATCACCATTCAACGTCGTGTGTTTGATACGAGCAGTATCGAGTCCTAAGTTTTCGGCCAAACCAGTGATACGAATAGAATTGTCTTCGCTAATCAGCGCGTATTTGATAGATGAGGAACCGCAGTTGAGGACTAAGGTGGGATTGATTAGATTCGATGTTTCGGTATTTTTGTCATCAAAAGTGGTGGTTAGGCTGGCGCTCATACTCTGTCCTTAGATTGTATTTTGTAAAGGGTGACTCATCACAGACGAGTACCGGTTGAATAAACAAAAACCAGCCGCATCCATGCCGACATAGGTCAAGCAAGTACATTGCTGATTCTGGTCACTCTTGGGCTGGCACTGTTGATCAGTGCTTGTTAAGTCGCATGCTAGCGCCTCAACACAGTCGCAAGGTCTACACATAATGTACCATAGTTTTATGGCTATACCACGATAACTATAAGGGTTAAATTGATAGAATGTGGTATAGACAATACAACTGTACACCGAGTGTCGCTAGGGTTTGTCGGCTGCTACAGCCAAATATAGTAGCTCATAATAAATTGTAAGAAAATTTGTCTAAGTAAATATAATAGGCTGTTTTACCATTATAGCGATACATTAAGACCGCTAGTATCAACGCTCGCTTAGTAAATGGCAGTCGCACGGTCTAGTAAAGCTTAGCAAAACTTAGCAAAACCAAACTCGTCCAAATTTATTGATTAGGGACATTCAGTATGCACACAGCATTATGTAATAATGCTATTATCCAAAGCAGTCATATTGTCATTTTTTAGCGATGGCGATAGCTTTTATTTAGCTGTCTATAGGGTTTGATCTATCGCTTTTATGACTTGTGCTTTTTATCATCCTCATGCCATTGCAAAGTCACAGGTTCTCTATTCTATGTTTACTATTAACCGCTTTTCGAAAACTGAGCACACTAATGTCGCTGATCTTGGTCGCCGTGTTATCTCCCCTTTTATTATCAGTGGGGTGATTATGATGGGTTTGACGGGTTGCGGTCAAAAAGGCAATCTATACCTCGCCGACGCTAGTAGCCAGACGGTTCAAGGAGCTACGGATAGCGCTGGCATACAGGGTAGTATCTATTCGACACAAGATGATGGTCATCAAGAAATGGATGATTTTAAGCTACCGGAACCCAGTGAAGACCCTAATGATTATTGATTTTGATTAAAAACTCAATGCCGTCAACGAGATTTCGGTGTGCACCCTAAGATTTTTTAACTTTGTAACCTGATGAAATTAGAGATGTTTATATGAGTCATTCTGAGCAACAAACTGGCGAATCTGTCACGATCCAAACTGAGCAAGGCTTGTATGTTAATCCTCAAGCTTTAACCGCTTATTTACCCGCGCTAGATTATCGCGATGGTGCATTGTATATGGAGCAAGTGAGTATTGATGATGTGGTTAAACACTATGGTACGCCTTGTTATGTGTACTCGAAACAAGCCATTTTGGATGTCTATCAAGCTTATAGCGATAGCTTTGCCAGTTTAACGCACCAGATTTGTTATGCGGTAAAAGCCAATTCTAATCTTGCAGTACTTGGTATATTGGCGCAAGCAGGCGCAGGGTTTGATATCGTCTCTCGTGGCGAGCTCATGCGCGTATTGGCGGCAGGTGGTGCTGCTTCACGTGTGGTGTTCTCAGGTGTGGGCAAGACTGATAGCGATATCGAGTATGCCCTGACCCAAGGTATTGGTTGTTTTAACGTTGAGTCAATCAGCGAGCTGACTTTGATTAATGATGTAGCACAGAAATTGGATAAGCCTGCGCCAATTTCACTACGGGTTAATCCTAATGTCGACGCCAAAACGCATCCGTATATCTCAACAGGGTTAAAAGACAATAAATTTGGTATCACCCACGAAGACGCGGTTGCCGTCTATGAGCAAGCGGCACAGTTATCCCATATTGATATCGTCGGTATTGACTGTCATATTGGTTCACAGTTGACTGAAGTTGCGCCATTTGTCGCGGCTCTGGATAAAGTGATTGAGCTGATACACAACTTACGTGATAAAGGTATCGAGCTGCGTCATATTGATTTAGGCGGTGGTTTGGGTGTGCGTTATATCGATGAGACACCAGTATCTATCGACGAGTTTGCTCAAGCGTTATTACCGAAACTTAGTGAGCTTGGCTTAACGGTATTCTTTGAGCCAGGTCGCAGTATTGTGGCAAATGCTGGGGTATTATTGACCAAGGTTGATGTGCTAAAACCAACGGAGCATAAGAACTTTGCCATTGTTGACGCAGCAATGAATGACTTGATTCGTCCGGCGTTATATCAAGCTGAAATGGCAGTCATTCCAAGTGTTTTGCCTGAGAATGGCATCGGCACTGATGGCACGCAGCCATGGGATATCGTTGGCGCTATTTGCGAAACGGGTGATTTTTTAGCGAAAGACCGTTTATTGTCGCTCGCGGTAGGCGATGTTTTAGCAATCACAGGCGCTGGTGCGTATGGCTTTACCATGAGTAGTAATTATAATTCACGCCCGCGTGCTAGTGAAGTAATGGTCGCCGATGATAGCCATCAACTGATTCGCAAACGCGAAACCATTGAAGCGTTATATGCAGACGAAGTATTGTGGCAAGGTAAATAAATCGGTGACCAACAGATTTAGCCATTTTTAGCCCATTTAGGCGTTTTCGTTCAGATTGATGACATGCCCTAGATAAAAAGCCCGTTGTCTTTGATGATGGGCTTTTTTATGGCGTGCTCTAATGAGAGATGTCAGTTTGGCTTTACAAGGTGGATTTAGCATCGTGTTAACTTAGTATTTGATAGCGGTGATAGTTATGATAGTTATGATTGTATCTGGCAGCGTGCTAATATAAGACATACATAAAAATAGGATAGGATAACAAGGATATGCTAATAGAATTTACGAAGATGCATGGTCTGGGCAATGATTTTATGGTCATCGATTTGGTGACTCAGCGCTTAGATTTGACCAAGGATTTGGTACAGTTACTGGGTGACCGTCATTTGGGTATTGGCTTTGATCAGCTGCTCGTCGTTGAGCCACCGATGCGTCCTGACGTTGATTTTAGTTATCGCATTTTTAATGCTGATGGGTCAGAAGTTGAGCAGTGCGGTAATGGTGCGCGCTGTTTTGCCCGTTTTGTGCAAGCGCGTAAACTGTCATTTAAACAGCGTTTGCGTGTTGAGACGGCGAGCGGCATCATTTCATTGACCACTGATCGTTATGGCTGGGTCGAAGTCGATATGGGTAAGCCTAAGTTTGAACCAAGCGAGATTCCTTTTACCCCCAGAGCCACGACCAAAATCCAAAATACCTATCATCTCGATGTAAATGGCACTCCTGTACAGCTTTATGTTGCCAATATGGGCAACCCGCATGCCGTTATCAAAGTTGATAACGTGCTCGATGCCGACGTTGAAACCTTAGGCAAAGCCATCGAATCGCATCCCGCCTTTCCTGACCGTGTCAATGTTGGCTTTATGCAAGTGATGAATCAGCGTCACATTCGTCTGCGTGTCTATGAGCGCGGTGTCGGTGAGACACAAGCCTGTGGTACTGGCGCTTGTGCCGCAGTGGCTGTTGGTATCCGTGAAGGTTGGCTCGATGAAGGCGAAGACATACGCGCGCAGCTTTATGGTGGCAGTATGATTATCAAATGGCAGCCGGGTTATTCAGTGATGATGACCGGTCCGACCGCCTTTGTTTACGAAGGCGTATTTAGCCCAGATGGTCTGATGGCACAAGCGGGCATCAAGCCCAATCCAGAAGGCTAATGGATAATAGGGCTATGTCCAATAAAAACAATCATACGATGGAACCTACTTCAGATTCTGAGGCAAAAGCATGGCTATCAGTCGAGCACGCCGCAGCTATAGAGTCGGATGATGCGTTACGTGATTTGTTAGCGCCCGTGCATCGTTGGCTTAATGTCCTGTCGGTGCGCAATCACTCGCCGCATACGTTGACCGCTTATTTTGCAGGACTGAACCAATTGGCGCTATTTTTACGTGGGAAACGCCTGACGTGGACGCGCTGTGATAAACGCCAATTAGCCCAGCATATTAGCCAACGCTTGGATGAAGACAAGCTGGCACTTGCTAGCGTCCAGCAAGAGCTGTCAGCCATTCGCCATTTTTATGGCTGGCTGATAGAAGAGGATTTAGCACGTATTAACCCAACGACTGGCTATCAGCTCAAACGTAGTCCTCGACCGCTACCGTCTATCGCTGATGTTGATTTGCTCACTCAGCTGCTTGACCAAGAGATGCCTGATACACCGGAACAAGCGCGCCTATGGCTGCGTGATAAGGCGATGTTTGAATTGCTTTATAGCAGCGGTCTGCGCGTAGGTGAGTTGGTCGCGTTGGATATGGTCGATGTAGATTTGTCAGACCTGCGCGTGCGCGTGACAGGTAAAGGCAATAAAACGCGTTTGGTGCCGTTAGGTGTCAAGGCAGCAGAAGCGATTAGCCGTTATCTACCGCATCGTAATCTGTGGGTGGAGCAAATGGACAGCGCATTATTTATTAGTGAAAAATTGGGTACGCGTTTATCGACACGGGCAGTGCAGCAGCGTCTCAAGGTTGCGGCTACCCGTGCCGGCATCGCACAAAATATGTATCCGCATCTATTGCGTCATTGTTTTGCCTCGCACATGCTGTCGGGCAGTGGCGATTTGCGCGCGGTGCAAGAAATGCTTGGGCATAGCGATATCAGTACCACGCAAATTTATACCCATGTCGATTTTGCTAAGCTCACGCAAGTCTATGATCGCGCTCATCCGCGCGCGACTCATACACGGACCGAAGAAAACAACACCTAATATTCGATATTCAATACTTACTATTCAATATTGAAATTGACTTACGCCAAACGATGACAATCAAAAATGGGCATTTTTTGGCGGCCTTGCTGTTGATTTTGTTTATCTAAGGTTGCCAATACCATAGCATAATCTTGGTTTTTTTCGTTACCCGTGGTTTTATCTAGTGCACTTGCATCATAGCTGTTAATAATTGTGCCATCAAAAGCTGTAATAGTGGTATGCCCCCACGTTTGACGGATATCACCGTTTTTGTAAACATGGTCGCCGCCTTGTGCTGCGCCAATGACCATGCACTGACTGTCTAACGCCCGTGCGCAAAGTAACAGCGACCAGTGTGCTTGCCCCGTTAAGTAAGTAAATGCCGATGGCGCACTTAATAGGTCAGCGCCTGCTTGACGTAAGCGCTGTGCCAATGCGGGAAAACGCAAATCAAAACAAACCATCATACCCAGTTGATAAGCAGCATAATCACTCTCTACTGTTGCAACTACAGTCTGTGTACCGGGCTCAAACGTCGCCGCTTCATTATAGCTGCCATGTTTATCTGCTACCGTCGCCGTGAATAGATGAATTTTGTCATAGCGTGCCACTCGCGTGCCATCAGGGGCAAATAGCTGACTGACTTGGCGCAGTCTGCCATCAGGCACGATGACGCCATCAGGGCGATAAGGGCAGGGCAGTGAGCCTGCCAGCACATAGACACCGTAAGTACTGGCATAGTTTGCTATCGTCGCTGATAGCGCATCAAAGCGCTCTGCGGTGGCAAATTGCTCGCCCATGCTACAGCAGTTTTCAGGTAAGACAACAAGATGAGCACCTTGATGACTGGCATCGCTGATGGCAGATTTTATAGTCGCTATGTTCTTTTCGATGTCTTGCTGGCTATTCATTTGAATCGCAGCAGTGACAAGGTGCGGTTTATTTGCTTGGTCATTCATCGTATTATTCTCGGTTAATGTTGAGAGTGATTCAATTGACTCGAAGGTTTTGTGTCATGTACCTTGTATTTTTTATACAGCCTTATTATTATCAACAAGATTTGGTTGTTTATTGTTTAGCAGTTCATGCTAAAACGGTCAAATTTATAGAGTTTTATAAGTAGAGAGCAATAAGCGTATTGGGTCGTCTATAAATTATCATAGCAAAATTGCCACGAAAAATGCTATCGTCATGTCCTGATAACGTTAAATCGCTACTTTAAGTGGCAACATATATAGACTATCACCAGTATCGGAGTGTAATAAGCCACCCATGAGTATGTCTTTCGGATTGGCGACCACGCTGAGCACCTCACAAAAACTGACCCCGCAAATGCAGCAAGCCATTAAATTGCTGCAACTCTCTAGTCTTGAGCTTGCGCAAGAAGTTCAGGCCAAGCTGGATAGTAATCCATTGCTTGAACGTATTGAGGATGATGAAGATGAATACGATTATGGCAGCGGCGATAGAGTAGATGAGTCATTGACACTTGATAGCTGGAACCAGAGTACTGATTCATTTAGCGTAAGCCCTGAGAGTAATACCCATACCTCTGAACCAGATGAAGACTTTAGTGATAGCTTGGACAAATTACAGCAAACCAGTATCGATGATGGTGCCATAGACAATCATACGATGGATAGTGACGACTATAGTAGCTTTGAAAGTAGTGTTGATAGCAGCAACTATGCATCTACGCCGAGCAGTTCGGGGAGCAAAAGTGACGAGGATTTTGATAGTTATCAGGGCGGCACCTCTGCCACCATACAAGACCATGTGCGCTGGCAGCTGAACTTCAAGCATCTCTCAGAAGCGGACATGTTGATTGCAACCTATCTGATGGATTCTATGGATAACATGGGTTTTGTGCGGCTTGATATCGATGAGCTGTTGCAAAGCTTCGATACCATGGCAAGTTTTTATCAATGGGATGAATCTGTTGAGCACGATGAAGTCATGGCTGTTTTACGGGTTATTCAGTCTTGCGATCCGCTGGGTGTCGGGGCGCGAAATCTCAGTGAGTGCCTAGCGATTCAGTTGTCCAAGCTCGATGCAAATACTGACCATCTAAAAGAAGCGCAAGCATTATTGTCAGCCAGTGAGCATTTGGTGAGCAATAACATCAAAGCATTGACTGAGCGGACTGGACTCGCGCCTGCACAGATTACCCCCGCGCTTAACTTGCTGCGTACCTTGAATCCGTCACCTGGCTTGCTATTTCAAAGCAGCCAACCAGACTATACTCAGTCGCCAGCCAGCTATGATATTCCTGATGTTTTGGTCACGCCTATGCGTCGGCATCAGAGTCAGACGATTTCAGATACATCGACGCAGCAGGACGGCTGGTATGTGCGCCTCAATCCTGACACCATGCCAAAGCTAAGAATCAATCAAGAATATGCCAATTTGGTGAAGCGCGGTGATGACAGCCCCGACAATCAATATCTGCGTGAAAACCTCACCGATGCCCGCTTGTTTATTCGTAGTATCGAAGAGCGTAATCAAAACTTATTAAAAGTGGCAACCAGTATCGTGCGTTATCAGCAAGAGTTCTTGCAGCATGGCGCGACTGCCATGCAACCGCTCATCCTAAAAGCCATTGCGGAAGAAGTGGATTTGCACGAATCGACCGTCTCGCGTCTAACCACCAGTAAAACAATTTTGACGCCGCAGGGATTATTTTCACTTAAGCATTTCTTTTCATCTCATGTCAGCAGTACCGACGGCGATATTTCATCGACTGCCATTAGTGCCATGATTAAGCAATTGATAGCCGATGAAGATGCCAAAAAGCCATTATCTGACAGTCGCATAAAAGATTGTTTATTATCCGAAGGTATCGATATCGCCAGAAGAACCGTGGCCAAATATCGTGAAGCAATGAATATTGGCTCGTCTACTCAGCGTAAACAGAAATATTAAATGTCACAATTCAATGAGTTAAGAGAAGAATCGTGCTATCGCTAATATATTTCTTGATAAATATAAAAAATAAAATTTTCTGATTATATAGAAACATTTAGGAAACAACCGCTTTTATTACATTTAATTACACTTTACTGTCTTGCTACTATTCGATATTCATGACAAATTAGAGTCATACCAACAACGAAATCTAAGTGTCGATTTAGCGTATTTACTTATCTCATTAATCAAAATGACAACGAAAGGACACGTTCGATTTTTGCTAAAGACATCGATTACTAAAGGCGCTGATCAATAAAGATACCCCATTCATTGTTGGTAAGGCAGGGTGAAAAAGCAGGAATGCTGGCTCATCTGTTGATTGTAAGCAACAACGTAAGCAACAACGTAGGCAACAATGTAAGTCATAATAAAAGGACAATAATATGAATGTTTCTATCAGTGGTCACCATATCAGTGTTACCGACGCTATGAACACAGCTGTTCAAGAAAAACTTGATAAAATTGGTCGTCATTTTGATCAAATTCAAAGTATTCAAGTCATTTTATCATTAGATAACAGCGGTGCTATAAAGAGCCATAAGGCTGAAGCGATTATGCGAGTCTCGGGTAAAGAGATGTTTGTCCAAGCGCTTGACGATGATATGTATAAAGCCATTAACGAGATGGCAGACAAACTTGATAGACAAGTACGCAAGTACAAAACCAAGTTGGAGAGCAAAAAGACTCAAGGTGCTGGGCGTGATGGACGCTATGAAGAGCTGATGACAGACGATGCTGCTCCAGCAGTTTAATGTTATAGAGTTTAGGATATTTAAAGGTTAATGATTACTGGCTGATGAAATAATAAATAGTATAAGTAGCCGCATTTTTAGATATCTCTAAATGACATTGCCTAAAACGGAAAAAGACCTCGAACGTTTGCTACGTTGAGGTCTTTTTTATGAGCAATTATTTTTTAAAAACTCATCTTTAAATACATTTCTTTAAGCACATTTGTTTTCAAATCAATAGATCATTATTTTAGCTAATTAGCCACCACCGACTGCTTGCACCACTTCGATATTCATACCTTCAGCGATACTTAATTGGGCAAGCTCACTCTTTGGAATCAGTTCGCCATCGACTTCTACTGCGTAACGACCTTGGCTAAGACCAAGCTCATTGATGACTAATTGCACGGTCTGATGGGTAGTCTGTAGTTTCTTACCATTAACGATAATGGTACTCATAAAATATACTCCTTAATGATTTTTTATCCTTTTGTACGTACTAAGGCGTATCCTCATTTTTAGCTCCATTTTCAAAATGAGGATACGCTATAGAGTGCAATTTACTTATTGTTTGATCGATTGGTTATTTTGCGACCAATTTGTTCATCTTAAATGATGACACTGCTAGCCATAGCCAGCCTGCAATCATTAGTACGCCTCCAATAGGCGTGATCGCGCCAAACCAAAGTGGTGCGCCAAGTGTCATCGCATATAAGCTACCAGCAAATATGATAATGCCAATTTGTAATAGCCATGCAGTGATTTGAGTAGCATATTTCATGCGAATAAACAGACCAACCAGTAATAAACCCAGCGCATGTATAAACAAATAAAGTGTTGCAGTGTGCCACCATTCGAGTTGTTGAGCACTGGCGATGTTTTTTAGGCCATGCGCCCCAAACGCCCCTAAAGCGACGGCGATGGCCATATTGATCGCCGCAATACCTATCCAATTTAACATGACAAACTCGTATTATTGAAAACTATAGCTGTTGAAAGCCAATTATTCCTGACAGGTAGTGACTATTTACAGGTAACAGCTATTTACAGGTAGTAATTATTGACAAGTAATAACTACTGAATATCATCTGGCAAAATAACGCTATCAATGGTCATTGCCTCGCGGATTTTGTCCATGGCATTTTTTTCGATTTGGCGCACGCGTTCGGCTGAGATAGAGTAGACGGCTGCCAATTCGTGTAAAGTTGATTTTTGCTCAGAGAGCCAGCGCTGTTCCACGATATCGCGTGAGCGCTCATCAAGGGTATCCATTGCCGCAATCAATGCAGATGAGTTGCTTTCTTCCCAATCTGCTTCTTCTAACTGCTCGGCAGGATCGATACCATCTTCCAAAAATAGCTGCGGCGCATAACGTCCATCGTCGTCATCGCTAGATTGCGCCTCAAACGAGGCGTCATAAGAGGTAAGCCGCGATTCCATTTCTAACACCTGCTTGCGTGTGACATTTAAGTCTTTGGCAATGGCATCAGCCTCTTCTAGCGTGAGCTGGTTGTTGGTTTTTTTGAGACTACGTAAGTTAAAGAATAATTTACGGTGCGCTTTGGTGGTCGCGACTTTGACAATGCGCCAGTTACGAATCACAAATTCATGGATTTCTGCTTTAATCCAATGCACAGCAAATGACACCAAACGCACGCCCTTATTCGGGTCAAAGCGTTTTACAGCTTTCATTAGTCCCAGATTGCCCTCTTGGATTAAGTCTGCTTGCGGCAAACCATAACCCGAGTAGCTGCGGGCAATATGAATCACAAAACGCAGGTGCGACATCACGAGCAGACGCGCCGCTTCTACATCGCCTTCATCATAATAACGATGCGCCAGCTCTTGCTCTTGGATTGGTGTCAAAATTGGGATTTGGTGCACCGTGTTGATATAAGCGCCCAAATTGACCCCAGGCGCTGACAAATGAGTCGGCATCGCTGGCACTAAGTCACGGGTGCTAGTATCGCCTAAGGCGCTAGCATCATAAGGTGGACGTTGGGCGGCAGCTTTTAATGCGGCATCACGTGCTTCGTTTTTTATAGGAGCGGCCTCATCTTTTTTATTCGTTTTTGCAGTATCAGTAGAATTATTAGCCATATTCTTGACCTTGATTAAATAGTGACGCAAATAGTCAGATAAAAATCTTTATAGTTGTAATTGTAAAGGATAGCGACACTTAGTTGCTATCAGTTTTAGTAATGATGAAGTGATATATTGTATCGAAACGCTGTGCTGATAAGCTATCCGCTGATGGCTGATCCGTCATGCTATTAACGATTAATCGCAGTTGACTTGCGGCATTTGCTTGCTGGTTTTGTTGACAAAAAGCGGTGATATCAGCCTGTGAGTTGGCATCAGTTGCGACCACATATAATGAACTGCCAGCTGTGACGTCACGTAGTGCTACTTTGGTTTTTAATAGCGGCATTGGACAAGCAAGTCCGCGACCATCGACGAAACGTTGAACATGAATAGGCTGCGTTTCATTCGCCTCATTATCTGTAGTGACAGTATGCGCTGGTAACAAGTCTAACAGGTTGTTGATGTCTTGCTGCTCAGTATCAGACAAATCTGCTGATAAGTTTATAGAATAAGGCGAATATACGGTGGTTGACTGACGATCAGCAGACATAAAATAAACCTTATAAATATTTTGATTTGTACTAAATTGTATTGAACATTCGCAAACACAATGACAGTGCCTGTAATTCATAAAAGACACTCGGCAGTGACCAGACCCTATAATCATGAAATGCCATTATACCAAATAGCCGATATGTAGTTGAAGTTGAATATAATCAACGTCACATTCAGTTCATTAGAATCACCTATAGTTTGTTCAAGATAATTTAGATACAAGGAAGGCTAGCAAAAGTACTAAAAATAGTAGACTGCGCGCGCCTGATATCATATCCATGATATAGGGGATTGACTAAAGCCATGTTGCACAATAGTGACGGGCAGCTGAGTTATTGGTAGTCGAATGCAGACTAGAATTGACCTTATATCAGCAAGCTCGTATAGTCGAAAAACGTTTAGTTAAAAAATCAGTCGAAAAAACCTTATTTCAAAAATATCTTATTTCAAAAACAGTATCATTACTCACTTGCATAGGATACGCACTTGAACCATTTTAATAGACAATCGATACTTGGTAATGCGCCCATGACCCAGGAAAAAAAATGTAAAAGTGCCGAGCGTTCGATGGCATTATCGAGCGCTATTAAATTGGCATTGTCGGCGGTACTAATGACGATGACCACTGCTGCCATGAGTGAGGATAGTCTTAATAATGCTAATACGAGCAGCAAAGCGATGGCATCCAATTATAATTCATGGCAAACCACCGGCTCAGAAGAGCTAAATCTGCCCAATTTGCGCGGACAAGGCTTGAGCTTCGCTGAGCAATATCAAAATAAATTGCTCGGCGAATGGTCGTTACGGAACGTCAATGGTCGTATCAAAATGGAGCATGATCCTTGGATTCAAGAAACGGTTAAAGACATGACTTGGCGTCTCAATGCGCAAGCAAGGCAGCAAGCGCCGATGGGTTTGGTTATCATTGATAACCCAAGTATCAATGCCTTTGCAGCACCAGGCGGGGTCATTGGACTTAATACAGGGACGATTCTGGCCGCTAGCAGTATGGATGAGCTTGCCAGTGTGGTGGCGCATGAAGTTGCTCACATCAGCCAGCGCCATTATGAAAGTGGTGCTGATGAGCGCAAAAAGGCATTGCTAATGCAGATAGGCGGTATGCTAGCAGCGATTGCAGCATCGGCGGTTGATGGTGATGCAGCGGCGGCAGTGATGATGGGTAGCCAAACGGCAACGATGAACAGCACGATGGCATTTAGTCGAAATAATGAGCGCGAGGCCGATCGGGTGGGCATGCAAATCATGACCCAAGCAGGCTATGACCCAAGGGCGATGCCGCGATTCTTTGCCACGATGAACCAACGCAGCCAGCTCAACCAAGTTGAAAATCGATTTTTACCAAGCTTCGTACGCTCGCATCCACTGAGTAACGAGCGCTTAAGTGAAGCGCAAAGTCGTGCCCAGCATTATCCCTCATTGTCACTAAATCAGCAGCAGCGCCATCAGGCTTTATTTGATCTGCTCTACTGGCGTGTCCAAAGTACAGGTAAACATGCCTCAGAGACAGTGCTAATGACGGCTGCTAAAAATAGCGTAGGTGCCAAATTGGCTTTGATGAACTGGTATGGCGAACAGCAACGCTTTACAGAGGCAAGCGATTTACTGGCTGAAATCAATCGACTGCCGCCTACGCAGCGCCAAAATTTAGAGCCTTTACTATCGATTACTCATAGCCAAATTCTAACGGAACAGAATAAATGGTCACAAGCGGCGGACGTATTAGCCAGCCAGCAGCGTGTTTATCCTGAGCGTCGTGATCTGCGTCTTTATTTGGCAGAAGCGCTCACCAATAGCAATCAGCCAATCAGAGCCCAAGCATTACTCAAACCACTGACCGAGCAGCAGCCAAGCGACCGTTATGCTTGGCAAAGTCTGCAACTGGCCAATGAAAAACTGGCAAAAACGACCGACTCTGCGTCCCTGAAAAATATTGCCACCATTAACGCGCTACGCTATCGCAGTCATGACCAACTATGGAGTAGTCGTTATGAGAGTGCGTTGACGTCACTGACCCAAGCCAAACAACTGGCGGAAAAACTACAAACCACGGCTCAAGCCAGTAGCGCCCGTCCATTGCTTGCCAATATCAATGCAGAAGTCAAAGCAGTAAAAACCGCCAAAGACTTTGAGCCTTAGGCGGTTATTTTTACGATGTCGTCATTAGCTTTTGATGACACTAATTACTAGCCTTGCAGCGCATCTTTCACCAGCTTAGAGATGAGCACAGGGTCTGCGCGTCCTGCGGTTTTGTTCTTTAATACACCCATCACACTGCCCATGTCACGCATAGATGTCGCGCCTTGTGTAGCGATTTCCGCATTGACCAAGGCCGCAAGTTCAGCATCATCCATTTGTTTTGGCATAAACTCATTGATGATATCAATCTCAAACTGCTCTTTGGTTGCCAAATCATCACGGTTGTTTTCGGTAAAAATAGTCAATGACTCATGGCGTTGTTTTAGCTGCTTTTGCAGTATATCTAAGACTTGCGCATCATCAAGCTCTATTTGACGGTCAATCTCAATTTGCTTGATAACCGCTTGCACGTTACGCAGTACTTTGACACGCTCAAGCTCACGCGCTTTCATAGACACTTTGACATTGTCTGATAAAGTCTGTTTCAGTTGGCTCATTGTTATTATCCTTATTTGTTAAGAGGTATTTATTCAAATTTTTAAGCAATAATAATAAAAATTGTAGCATAAAAAACGCCACTGATATCAATGGATAACAGTGGCGTTAATGTAGCACTTGTACTTAATTAATCGAATTATCGATTAGTACATACGAGTGGTACGAATAGTTTCGCGTTGTAATTTTTTCTTATAACGCTTTACGGCAGCAGCTTTTTTACGCTTACGTACTTGCGTTGGTTTTTCATAAAACTCACGCTTACGTACGTCTGATAATACGCCAGCTTTTTCGCAAGCACGCTTGAAACGACGGATAGCGATGTCAACTGGTTCGTTTTCTTTAACCTTAACTGCAGGCATGAAGACTCCTCGATTAGGGTGAGATATAAGGGCATTAGTCTGGCTGTGTATTAGTATTTAGCCGTAATATCTCAAGATTACAGGCATCAGCTCAAACTAGGATAATCTTGCGCATGAGCACAAGGGCAAGCATTTTAATAAAAAATGTCAGTTAAGTCAATGATTTTAGCACATTAATCCATATTTATCATTAAGTTGCAAGGGGCAATGTGCAGAGACAATTCTAAAAGTAGTTAGAACGCAGGTTTTTGCTCCAGCTTTAATGAAACTATAAATGCAAAGTATAAAATTACTATGAATAAAAAACCCTACTGTCTATAACGGTTTGGTTGGAGTTTATGCTATGATAATTTGCATATAATAGTCAGCATATTAACCATTTTATGTGTATTTTATTGAGGATGTTGGAATGAAAAAAACAGGACTAAATACAGCGCTAAGCACCGCATTTATCATTGCTCTTGGCTTTGGCATTAGCGCTTGTGGTGGTGAAAAAGAAGGCGAATCACACGAAGTATTGGCAAAAGATCGTGTTGATGAAGCTGCTGAGCTGGCTCGCAAAAACGCACCTGAAGCTGAAAAAATGGAGTTCCCAGAAACGGCTCCAGCGCCAGTAACTGAAGCTGATGGCACAGTAGATGGTGCTGCAACTGCTGAAGCAGGGACGACTGCTACTGCAGATGCAACGGATAGCGATGTCGCTGTTGCTGTTGCTGATAGTGCAGTTATGCCAGCTAATAGTGCAGATATGCCAGCTGCTGATACGGCGGCAACGCCTACTGCTGACGCTGAACCAGCTACGAACTAATCACGGTTTGTGTGTTGATAGGTTTTGAATTTATGCGCTGTCATAAACAGTCGCTAACATGAAATATCGAATAGAGGTGTGATCATGATAAGTAAACAGCAGCGTATGAATAAACTGGTCTTATCTGCCATCAGTTTGAGTGCGCTATTAGCAATCACTGCTTGTAGTGGTGACAATGCAGCGGTTGAAGAGCCTGCTGTTGTCAATGAACCTGTCGATACAACGGTAGTGGTAGAAGACGCGCCTATAGTCGAACCTGAAGTCGTTATACCTGAACCTGTGGCAGATACCGAGACGACGGTCATTGAAGATGAGCCAGTGCAGGAAATCTCTGCGGAGCCAGAAGTGTTGGCTGCCGATGCAGGCGCCAAGCTTTATGAGACCAACTGTAAGGTTTGTCATGAAGGAGGGCTGCTGAACGCGCCGAAATATGGTGATAAAGCCGCGTGGGAGCCGCGTCTGGCTAAAGGCACAGAGACGCTGCACATGCATTCGGCAAAAGGTTTTAATAAGATGCCAGCCCAAGCCACCGATAAGGTCAGTGAAGCCCAAGTTTACGCAGCTGTAGATTACATGATTGAAGCAGTTAGCTGATCTGATATATTAAGAGATATTGACCATTGAAATTTGTTAAACTGACCGTCATTGTGACTGACAATGGCGGTTTTTTTATGCACGTTTTTTGGCAGATACTAGGGCGTCTCCTCAATTCAATCGATTAACCTCTGAATGGGTTAAAAATGGCTAAATTTTGTCAAACATCGCCAAACATCGCCAAACATTGTCAAATAGCTTATTAATATCTCGATAGTATTTACGCTGCTTTCCTTGTTTAACGGCAATTTATCTCATTTTTATCACCATTTTTAAAAAGACGACACGACCTAAAAGATAGCAACGTTGTAAAAAATAATACGCAGACCAAAGTATGATAAAGGCAAAAATATGAAAGTATTGGGTTTAGAGACTTCTTGTGATGAGACAGGTCTGGCGATTTTTGACAGTGAGCAGATGAATAGTGACAATCAAGGGCTGGTTGGACAAGTTCTGTATTCACAAATAGAGCTGCACGCACTATATGGCGGCGTTGTGCCTGAGCTTGCCAGCCGCGATCATATTCGTAAGTTGGTGCCTTTGCTTAATGAGTTGTTAGAGCAGTGCAATGTGAAAAAAAGCGAGATTGATGCCATTGCTTATACCAAGGGGCCTGGACTCATTGGCGCTTTGATGACGGGCGCATTATTTGGGCGCAGTTTGGCGTATGGTTTGGATATACCAGCGATTGGTATCCATCATATGGAAGGGCATCTGCTCGCACCGCTGATGGGCGCAAATCCACCCGCCTTTCCGTTTGTTTCGTTATTGGTCTCAGGTGGGCATACATTACTTATCGCCGCACGTGGTGTCGGGCAATATGAGATATTGGGTGAGTCGATTGATGATGCAGCAGGTGAATGCTTTGATAAAGCCGCCAAAATGCTAGGCTTGCCTTATCCGGGCGGTCCCAATATTGCCAAATTGGCTGAAACAGGCAACCCAACTGCTTACAATTTGCCAAGACCGATGCTACATCGCGGATTAGATTTTTCTTTTAGCGGTATGAAAACAGCCGTGCATAACCTGATTAAAGACACTGATGGTTCAGGTGGCTCAGGGAATAATGCGGATAGCGATTCGCAAGTTCGCGCCGATATCGCCGCCAGCTTTCAGCATGCAGTCGTCGATACGCTGGTGAGAAAGTGCGTGAAAGCACTGAAGCAAGTAGAGATGAGTCGATTGGTGATCGCGGGCGGTGTCAGTGCCAACACTCATTTACGTGAAACTTTGGAGAGCGAGCTTGCTAAGATAAATGCCACTGTGCATTATGCGCCGCCTGCATTATGCACTGATAATGGGGCGATGATTGCTTATGCTGGTTATGAGCGCCTGCAGGCAGGGCAGTCTGATGATTTAGCGGTGAGCTGTGTGCCGCGTTGGCCGATGACTGAGCTACCAGCAGTGTAAAGACGGTTTTGCTCAATACTATCTCCGTTAACCTTTATTAACCTAAGGACGAACTATGCAGTGGCTTGCTATTGGACTAGGGGCTGCCATTGGGGCTTGCCTGAGGGCGTGGTTGGCTCGCTTTAATCCGCTGCATCACTGGATACCCCTTGGGACGCTTGGTGCCAATGTATTGGGTGGACTATTAATAGGGTTGGCACTGGTGTGGTTTGAGCGCGTGGGTAGCGGTCTATCGCCCAATGTCCGACTATTTGTGATTACCGGTTTTTTGGGCGGATTGACCACTTTTAGTACTTTTAGTGCAGAAGTTTTTACCTTTATCAATGCTGGTAAACTACTAGCAGGTTTGGGATTGGTTGGGCTACATGTGGGACTGACGTTACTAGCAACCGCTATCGGATTTTACTTTTTTAAGCTGGTTTTATAAGCTTCGATAGATGTCATTCGCATAATGGTCTAATATAAGTGGTTCCCTTATATCAGTCTGTTTTAAGTGGTCTATTAATAGGTTTTCGAGACTTTTTAGCTGGTTCCCTTGGGGTATACTTTTAGTTACCTTCGATCTTGTCCATATTATTAGTCCCAATCACTTCGATATTTGGTTTGGTCGCTATGCGGCAAAAATGGTACAAGTGAATTCCGTGTCGGTTGTCGCCGTATTATTAGTATTATGTATGTTATATAAGTACCATATTATGAAGCCGCATCTCTCTTTTATCATTACAAAACCAAACCCTCATTCACCTATTACCTATATTTAACGAGACATTATCAAACAGGTAATAAGTACGCGCTATTCAGCCACAGTCGTTACTCTTCTTTAACTTTCATAAATCTACGCAACACCATAATCCGTTATCATTTCCTTTGTCGACAGAACGAAGTTTGATCATACTATTTGAGCGTCTTTCTCTCAAAAAAAGATGGATAACAAAAACTAAGATTTATAGCCAGTGTCAATTAAAAAGGAAATAACGATGAAAATTATTATGTTTAAAAAAATTGCCGTAGGCTCAGTATTAGCAATCTCTACCTGCCTAGCTATGGTTGGTCAGGCAAACGCGGCACCGTATAACCCTACTCACTATGGAATGGATGTAAATAATGGTCCATTGTCTAAACTGAACCTAACCAAAAAACAAAAAAGCCAAATTCAAGCGATTCAAAAATCAAATCATAACAATGGTAAAAACGGTTATAAAAATAACCATGCGGCAATCTCAAAAGTACTGACCGTATCACAGCGTAATCAGTTAGAAAAAATGAGAGCTGGAAATAGAGCAAAACGTGGTAAATAAAATGGTCACAACCAAGGTAAATATAATCAAAATCAGAACCACAACCGTCACCGTTAATTAAAAAAGACAGGTTTGGCTTAAAATATTGTTTTATCAGCATTATGATGAGCAATGGTATATATAAAGGATCGCGCTCATGAAGAATAATTTGGTTCGTATAAAACCCCAAATATTATTTAGCTTAACATTATTCATTTTAGCCATGGTGCCCGTCACCTCTACTTTTGCCATCCTGCCCATGGCATCGGAAATCTTCCAATCTGAGTCATCTTTCACTGCGTTTAATGATGAAAAAATCCTAACGGCTGATGATGTTTTTTCTACCGAAAATAGTATAACAATTGAAAATCATAGGATTATTGCTTCCAGTGAGAGAGCAACATCCTCAAATTCCATTAATGAATATAAGCATAAATCTGACCTTAAAAAGCAGTCAAATTTTATGAAGTATGATTGAGTTTGTAGAATAGTCGCAAACGGTAATCACCCACGATAAATAAGAACACTTATAAAAGGTGTCCCTATCGCTGACTTGTGTTAATGCTTAAATGAAATTTCGCACACTCTTTATAATAAGTACTTTATTGTAGATACAGCCTTAAACTGTTCAGAAAGTACACTGCCACTATTTAGATAACTAAATTCGTTACCATCATTAGCCTACAGCCAAAGGTTCAAGTCCTCACTAGGGTACCGTTATTTACCATAACGCTCGTCATAGCGTAAGAGAGCGGATGATATTTCTTAATTGGAATAATTTAGTAGATAGTGAAATATTACACCGGCTTCACAATACCTTCTAACAAATTCGCAAAACCTTGCATATAAGCGGTATCTTGACTCGATGTGCGCGTCGCTGCATATAGCTGACAATGCACACCCGTACCCAATGGACGCGAGACGACCCAGCCTTTTTTCTCATATTCAGCAACCACCCAATCAGGTAACGCCGCGACACCGCGTTCACTAGCAACCAATTGAATCAGCATCGCCGTCAACTCTGTAGTACGAATACTATCAAAGCTTACCTGCGCAGGGGTCATAAAATTGGCAATAATATCAAGGCGCTTGGCTTCCACTGGATACGCAATCAGGGTTTCATTGGTTAAATTATCTGGCTCAATAAATTTCTGCGCCGCCAAATCATGCGTTGGTGATAGCACCAAGCGACTTTCATACTCAAATAACGGCTGATAGCTGATGCCGTCTATCGGTAAATCGCTGGTGGTAATGAGTAAATCGATATCACCTTCCATCAATAAGTGGTGCGGCTCTGGCTCAAAACCTGTCGCAAAATCTAGCTCTACATCTGACCATTCGCGGCGGTAATGATTGAGTATCGGCATTAGCCAATCGAAGCAACTGTGACATTCAGAGGCTAGCCGTAATCTACCCGCTTGACCGTGAGCTAAGCGCTTAAGATTGGATTTGGTGCGAGTCACTTGTGGCATGATGCTATCTGCCAATGCCAGTACCGTTTTACCTGCTGGCGTAAAAGTCAGCGGGCGTGTTCGGCGATTGACCAAGCTGATATCGTAATAACTCTCTAGCTCTTTTAGCTGATGCGAGACCGCGGAAGCCGTGACGTGCAATTCATCGGCAGCCGCTGCCAATGAACCATGCGCTCGCAGCGCGGTTAAGGTATTGAGATGACGAAGCTCTAACATAAGACAACCTAACCGCTAAAGTGAGAAAAATTCATTATAATCGATATAGCGCTGATTTTCATTCAAAGTCTGATTTTTAATCAGCAATGCTAAATGAGCAATGGCAAACTAGCGTCGACGTAATAATAGCTGCGAAATAATCACCAATATCAGCGAGGCAACCAGTAAAATTGTCCCAATGGCATTGACCTCTGGTTTGAGTCCTACTCGTACCATTGAATAAATCCGCAGCGGTAAAATCTCATAACTGGGCCCAGTGACAAAGGTAGAAACCACCACATCATCGAGTGATAAGGTAAATGCCAGTAGCCAACCTGCCATCACTGCGGGCAGAATGACAGGGATGAGCACGGTACGCACCATTGTTGATTCATTGGCGCCCAAGTCGCGTGCGGCTTCCATCAAGCGTTCATCTAGACTGCTCAATCGTGCAAACACCGTGATGACTACAAACGGTAAGCAAAAAGTAATGTGCGCCAATAGCAGCGAGACGAACCCTAATTGCAACCCTATTAATAAGAACAATGCCAATAATGAAATAGCGAGTACAATTTCAGGCGACATCATTAATACAAATAACAACCCATTTAATAAGCCTTTACCGCGAAAGTTATATCGATGTAGCGCGAGGGCGGTCAATGTTCCTATCAAAGTTGAGACGGTGGCTGCGACCAATCCTAATACAATAGAATGCCAAAAAGCATCGAGCATCGCTTGGTTATTCAACAGCGACTCATACCACTTTAAGCTAAAGCCGCCCCAGTTATAGCCGACTTTTGACTTATTAAAGGACATGACAACTAAGACGATAATTGGCAAATACAGCATGGTATAAATGAGGCTAAGAAAGCCTTTAGCCGCGATACTGCCAATCTTAATAGACGATCTTTTTTTAGTTGCCGAGCTATTGAGTTGATGATTCAGTGAACTATCAGACATTAGGCCACCTCATTAAAGTCGGTCTTGCCAATGCGGCGACTACTGGCACGGTAGGCGAGTAATAGTACCGCCATTGCTAATGTCAATAGCACGCTGGCGGCTGCGCCAAATGGCCAGTCACGTGCATCCAAGAACTGGTTTTTGATGATATTGCCGACCAATAAATTGCGTGAGCCACCCAAAATGTCTGCGACGTAAAACATTCCCATCGCTGGCAGCAGCACCAATAATACCCCTGAGATAATACCAGGCGTCGTCAATGGTAATACGATATGCCAAAAAGTCTGGGTCTTTGATGCACCTAAGTCTTGTGATGCCAGTAGCATGTCATGGCGCAGATCGGTAAAGACCGCATACAACGGCAGCACCATAAATGGGAACAGTAAATACGTCAAACCAGCAATCACCGCCACTTGCGTGTATAAAATATCGATAGGAGTATCGATGATACCGACTGCCAGCAGCGATTTATTAATCAAACCGTTATTGGCAAACAGTAACTTGAGCGCATAAGTACGCACGAGCGAGTTGGTCCAAAATGGTAGGATTAACAGCATCATGAGTAGCGGTTGCCAACGGGTTTTGGCTTTGGCTATCAGCCAAGCAAAAGGGTAGCCAAGTAACAAGCAGATGATGGTTGTGATGCCTGCCATCCATAACGAGTGAATAAATACGCCAAAATATAGCGGATCAATCATGCGTATATAGCTGTCGATGCTGACAGGCAAGCTAATAAAAGCACTGCTATCACGGCTCAAAAAACTGACAGCGATGACTAAGATATTTGGCAATAGCGCAAATATCAATAACCAACCCCAAATCAGCCAGAGCGTTACGGTACGAAAAGGACTTTTGCTGCCTAAGCTATGACCTGCCATCAGCTAATATCCTTTTGAGTAGCTAAACTGGCAGCTTGATGATTGGCTTCATCATCAAGCGTACCGTCTTCTGGTAGTACCCACTCCCAGCCATCGACCCATGATACTTTGACACCTTCATTTAATTTGTAATCAAAGCTTGGATCATCCTCATCAAAGAATTCAGAGGCCTTAATAATGTGACCGTTTGCTAATTCAATAATCGAATCTAGGGTGCTACCTTTATAGTTGCTTTCAATCACTCGGCCGAGTAAGCCACCATGTTCTTTATCATTGGGGTCATAAATTCGCAAATCTTCAGGGCGTAGCAATAAATTAACGATATCGCCCACTTGTACATCGTTAGCAAAATCAGGACGGCGTAAATTGCGTAAGGTGGTCGGACCGTCTTGCGCTTGTGCTTCACAAACTTCGACTTCGATACGGCCATTGGTCACGCGACCGTCGCGATCTGGTTGGTTAGGATAAACGCCTCTGACTTCCGCTTTAAACAAGTTGGTCTCACCGATAAACTTGGCGGTAAATAAATTCGCCGGCGTTTCATAAATCTCAATAGGCGTACCGATTTGCTGAAAAGTGCCATCTTTCATCACGGCGATACGATCTGACATCGATAGCGCTTCTTCTTGATCGTGGGTGACAAATACAAAAGTGATGCCAAGCTCTCGTTGCAGCCTTTTAAGCTCAGATTGCATTTGTAAACGCAGCTTATGATCGAGTGCAGATAGTGGCTCATCAAGTAGCAACAGTTTAGGACGATTGATGACGGCTCGTGCAATGGCGACACGCTGCTGCTGACCACCAGACAAGTCTTGTGGTCTGCGATTGGCTAAATGCTCCAGCTGTACCATGGCGAGCATCTCGCGCACGCGGGTTTGAATCTCATCTTTCGGTACTTTTTTGAGCTTAAGCCCGTAAGCAACGTTTTGCGCGACACTCATATGCGGAAACAAGGCGTACTGCTGAAATACTGTGTTCACGGGACGTTTATCCGCTGGCAAGCCTGCCATCTGTACGCCGTCTAGATAAATTGCCCCAGCGTTTGGCTGCTCAAAACCAGCGATTAGGCGCAGTAAGGTTGTTTTACCGCAGCCTGATGGGCCAAGCAGCGTCAAAAATTCACCGTGCTTGATATCAAGATTGATGTCTTTTAATACTTCAGTTTGATCATAGGTTTTTTTTAGACCAGTCAGTTGCAGTAGTACTTTGTCATCTTGAGGTGATGCAGAGGCTCTGTGCATATTTGGCGGTGAATTGGTCATAATATTTATTCCTACGTGTCCGACATCGCAGTACAGCTATTTATTTAGGACACTGTGGTCAAGGTGATTTGATATGGATATAAGCGATGGGTGTAAACCCGATTTGGTCGCCGCGTATTATAACAAACCCTTGGTATAAATCAGTGCAAGTTCGTTATAAGTTCTGCGAGCAACACGGTTATGCTGTCAATGGCTGTTGATGTTTGATAGTTCGGTGTTGTCTGTTTGATGCTCGGTTTTGGCTAATGCATTTCTGTTTTTCAGTTTCACTTCCAACTTTATAATTCTGTATGATTGGCAATAACTGCCATTCTATGACGATATTTAAACAAAATTTTTTATCATTTTTTGGTTTTTATTCCTATACAATCACGGTATGGCAGACAAACACAATGCGCCTGATAGGTTAGTAGCCATTCGCAAATCTATGTTTGAATACATGTGTGTAAAGCTGTTTATAACGCTAATATTATTAATGATAAAGGATGTCTTATGCCTAACGATACACGCCCGAAAACCGGTCAAGAAGCTCTTGCGCTTTTAAAAGAAGGCAATATGCGCTACATAGATAGTTTGACCACTACTGATCCAACAATGCAAAGACGACCTGAATTGGTTAAAGACCAAGATCCCTTGGCCATTATTTTGGGTTGCTCGGATGCACGAGTACCAGTTGAGATTGTATTTGATCAAGGCTTGGGTGATTTGTTCGTTATTCGAGTCGCTGGTAATGTCGTCGCGCCTTCACAGATTGGCTCGATTGAGTTTGCGGCCGAAAAGTTCGGTACAAAATTGGTGGTTGTGCTTGGGCACTCACATTGCGGCGCTGTCACGGCTTGTGTTGAGACACTGATCAATCCTGAGAAAAACTATTCACCCAACTTGCAGTCGATTGTCGATCGCATTCGCCCAAGCGTTTATAACTTGCATGAGCTTGCCACTGCCAATGGTCAAGATGTCGACGCAGACGAGTTGGTCGATCGCTCTATCCGCGCCAACGTCCGTATGTCAGTTAGCCAGCTCAAACATGGCTCGCGGGCATTAGAGGACTTAACCAATAGTGGTCAATTGCTGGTCGTTGGTGCAGAGTATGATTTAGAGACAGGAAAAGTACGTTTCTTAGACAGCTAATTAATCGGTTACATGGGCAGCACCAAGTGTGCGCTCTTACAAAACCCACTCAATGCTTTCGCGATTTTTTATTATGATAAAAGGGTCAAGCGCGTAAAAAATATTCACGCGCTTGTTTTTAAACTCTCTATTTTGTCAATATTAGGATAACTATGTCTATAGCAAATACTGGCTCAGCCACTGATAATAATAACGAATCACTTATCGCTCAACCAATGAGCAGCGTCAATACCGATGGTGTGCAGCCTATCTCAGTACAGACGACAGGTTTTACTTTTAACCATACCATGCTACGTGTCAAAGATCCTGCCAAGTCGTTGGCGTTTTATACTGGTGTCCTTGGTATGACTTTACTGGCGGTCAAAAAATTCCCTGATATGGGTTTTGATTTGTACTTTTTAGCCAAGTTAACCGAAAGCGAGCGCGACAATTTGCCCGCGGGTGATGATTTGGAAATCTTTGCCTTCCGTCAACGCGGCATCTTAGAATTGACCCATAATTATGGTACGGAAACGAAAGCTGACTTTAGTTATCATGATGGTAATGGTGAGCCACAAGGTTTTGGACATATCTGCTTTAGCGTACCTAGTCTCGACGAAGCGGTTGCTTGGTTTGATAAAAATAATGTCGAATTCAAAAAACGTCCAGAAGATGGCAGCATGAAAAACATTGCCTTTATCAAAGATGTTGATGGTTACTGGATTGAAATTGTACAAGCAGATTTAATGGGCTAGCTTGACAGGCTGGTACGTCAATACGTCAGTTAATCTAGGACATGCCCCAGTCAAACAATCAATTAATCGAGTGAATGGAAGCATAAAGCCAACCAACCAAAGGAGTGACATCTAGATGCCTACCTCTGAGGCAGAAACGACAGTAAATACCAATATAGCGGCTGAACCAGTGACAACTGATGTGCTGACATATCAAAGCATCATTGATTCAGCAAATGAGATAGTGGTTGGCTTTGTTGAACGCATTCCTTATTTTGTCGCATCAATTATTGTTATTCTGATTTTTTGGTTTCTATCGATTGTCTTCAAAAAAGTGGTATACAAACTTTTAGGCAGTCGCAGTCGGCATCAGAACTTGGTTAAAGTGTTTCAGCGAGTAGGTGGCGCACTCATCATTTTTATCGGCTTTATGATTGCTATGGTGATTGCCGTGCCAGGATTTACCCCTGCTAAGCTGATTGGTGCACTCGGTATTGGTTCCGTCGCTATTGGTTTTGCCTTTAAAGATATTTTTCAAAACTTGCTTTCTGGTATTTTGCTGCTGATCTCAGAGCCGTTTCGTATCGGTGATCAGATTGTCTCAGGCGACTATGAAGGGACGGTTGAGGATATTAAAATACGCGCCACGACTATTAAGACGTATGACGGTCGGCAAGTGGTTATTCCCAACTCTGATTTGTATACCTCAGCATTGACTGTCAATACCGCCTATAAGCAGCGCCGTTTGCAAGTGGCTGTTGGTATTGGCTATGAAGATGATATCGAAGCAGCAAAAGCTGAGATTCTACAAGCGTTAGATAAAGTCGAAAGCGTATCGAAGCAAGCGCAGCCAAGTGTGATTGCTACGGGCTTTGGTGATTCAACGATAGATTTGATGGTACGTTGGTTTATCGAAGATGGCACTCAAGCCAACAAAGTGACCTCGATTCATCAAGTGATCGTTGAGATTAAGAGCGCACTCGATGCAGCAGGCGTCAACATTCCATTCCCGATACGCACGATAGATTTGAGTGATCCATCAGTGACATCGATTGTGAGTAAATTGCATGAGCAAAAGGCGATCGATGTTAATAACGATGTTAATAAAGCAGCGGCAGGGTAATTTTTTTAGCACGTTATTTTAAAGAACGGCCTTTTACACAATATTTTCGAAATAAAAATCCGCTATATCAAATGACATGGCGGATTTTTTACAATATCAATTTATGACAATTTAGTCAGTTTTGACTTTAAAGTCGGTATGACATGATTTACAGCTAGCACCAACTTCACCAAAGGCTGGTTTGACATCGTCGATGCTAGTGGCTGTTTGTGCAGCAGCGTTCAGCTCAGCAGTGACTTTTTGAAAGTTTTCTGCTTCTGCGCGAAAACCATCGGCATTTGACCAAACGGCATCAGTCGCATTGCCAACGGCTTCTTTATTTTCAAAATGACTCCAAGGCGTAGCAGCGTCTTCTGCTAAAAATGCGGCTTGCTCTTTGAATACGGCGGCATCAAAGGTGTCAGGTGCTTTCATCATATCACCCATGACACCCATCGCATCACCATAGCTTTTCATGCTATCTTGGCGGGCTTTTACATCAGGGTCAGTGGCAGTGCTACACGCTGTTAGACCTAGGGCGGCTGCCATCAATGTGATGCCAAAGATAGATTTTAATGATTGGTTGGTATGAACCTGTGCCATGTGAATTACTCCTGTAAAATTGGTTAGTAGTAGGCGCGCTTATAAACGCTGGCTTTACATACTGTTTTTAAGTATCTGCCCTTAAAGGCTTCTTCTAAAAAAACTTCTTCTAAATTAAAAGGCTTCTTCTAAATACTGCTTTTAAATAAAGCGTATTGTTATAAAAATTACCTCATCATCTTTTGGAAACGCATTCGCTTCTAAAGGATTTTTCCAACAATATTTTTCATTGTAACGGTTATCTGTGCAGTGGACGTAAATTTAGTTGTTATATCATCGTAATTTTTGAGTCAGTGACTTTCGCTCATATAAATTTGCGCTCATATAAGAAGATCAGCATGGATAGCTGACCTTCTTGATACTCTCTAAAGACAAGCTAACAAATACCTTAGCCTTTATTATATTCACACAAACTATAGAGTCAACCAATCGCGTGGTTTCAGATAAAAATCGGTCAATGCAAACTCAGGCGAGCCTTCAGTCGGCTCAAAGCGATAATGCCAGCTGGCAAGCGGCGGCATACTGACTAAGATAGACTCGATACGGCCATTGCTTTGTAGTCCAAATAGCGTGCCGCGGTCATAAACAAGGTTGTACTCAACATAGCGACCACGGCGATAGAGCTGAAATTCGCGCTGTGCCTCGGTATAAGGGGCATCTTTACGCTGCTCAAAGATGGGCATGATACCGTCAAGATAACCGTTGCCGACCGCCTTCATAAAGTTAAAGCAGGTCTCAAAATCCCAGCCGCGACTTTCTGTATTGACATCATCATAAAACAAGCCACCGATACCGCGCTGCTCATCACGATGACGTAGGTGAAAATACTCATCACACCATTGCTTGAAATCAGGGTAGACGCTGTCACCAAAAGGCGCGCACAGATCATGACAGACTTGATGCCAATGCACGCAATCAGCGAGTACGGGATAAAACGGCGTCAAATCAAAACCACCACCAAACCACCAAATAGGGTCTTCGCCCTCAGCTTCAGCAACGAACAAACGCACATTGGCATGGCTGGTTGGGACGTTCGGGTTTTTGGGATGGACAACCAATGAGACACCCATGGCTTGGGCTTTACGACCAGCGATATGGGGATGGCGTGCAGTGGCTGAAGCAGGCAAGTTATGCACGTGAATATGACTGAACATCACACCTGCTTTTTCAATCACCTCACCATCTGCTAGGACACACGAGCGACCACCGCCGCCTTCAGGACGTTCCCAGTCATCAGGGACAAAGGTTGCATTGCCGCCACCATCGCGTTCTTGCGCTTCTAAGGCTTGACAGATACGAGCCTGCAAATCGACCAAAAACTCACGCACACGCATGATGTCGTTATTGGCTGGCACTGTTAAGTCTGTCGCTGATAGCTCTGTCTTATTATCTGTATTTGAAATACTCATAAAATATCTATTTATTTAGTGTATTGATGTCTACTTATTAAGATGTAACGCGGTATTGAAATCTTTATCTAATAAATGACCCATGCGGTCGCGCTTGGTCGCTAAATATTCAGCATTCATATCATTCACCCCAACCAATAAAGGCACGCGTTCCACGACATTAATACCGTGCTCGGTTAGATAAGCCACTTTGTCTGGATTGTTAGTGATGAGTCTGACGGCGTCAACACCGATATGAGCGAGCATCGGGCCGCACATATCATAAATGCGCGCATCAGCAGGTAAGCCCAACATGAGGTTGGCATCTAAAGTATCATGACCTTGGTCTTGCAGGGCGTAAGCGCGAATCTTATTGGTCAGACCAATACCGCGACCTTCTTGGCGCAAGTATAATATAGCCCCGCAGCCAGTCTCTTGTATTGCTTGCATCGCCGTGTTGAGCTGCGGCCCACAGTCACATTTTAATGAGCTAAAAGCATCGCCCGTCAAGCATTCTGAATGAATACGAATCAATGGAATGGTTCTTTCTGCTCGCGTGGCGTCCGTTTGACTCGGTGAGTTGTCCGCCGTATGTTGATCGACGACAGGCAGACCGACAGTCAGCATCACATGCTCTTGACCTTCGTCGTTTTCAAAGATATGAATATCAAACTCGCCGTGACGAGTAGGTAGTTTGGCACTGGTAATAAATTGATATGACATTAATGTCCTGCATAAGCCGATAAGCGTGGCGGTAGAGGGTCTTTTTTAACCATATTAAAACAGCGATGACATCCTAGCTGCATGATGAAAGTAGGATAATGCCAGTATAATTCATTCGTAAAGAGTGCATGCTGATTGTCTTTATTATAAAAACACACAAAGTTCACAAACGACGCACGATGATTAAAGCGACAATTAAAAATAAATGCTATTATGCCATACTATTTTGACGGATACAGTGACAAGTCTTTGCCCTTACATTACTATGTCGTCACTAACATCCGATATTGATACACAATAATAAGGCATAATATTATCCCTTGTTATGAAAGCGCCAAAGCAAAGCTCTATCGCTGTCTATGACGGCAGCGTATGTGCTATTCGGCGCAGCCTCTATATGTTTATATAAAGACATAAAGGCTGCCTGAATAAATTTATGAACAGTTATATGGTCGATTACACCAATAATGGTGTAGATATTATTGACGTCACTTAGGTAGCATTATGCACTAAGAGGCTGTCTTGTCAGCAGATTGGTAGGTATCGTACGGTTTATGCAGCAGTCACCTCATTCCCCACAGTCTCAGTCCGTATCTATGCCAGCTGTCGATTCTGCTGCCCAGCTGTCGAATTTACAGCAGACTTATACTGTGATTCCACGCGTCCGTCCTGATACGCCTTTGCTGGATAGCATTGCAGCGCCAGCTGATCTTAATGCCCTGACAACCGCTCAACTTATCACCTTGGCTGATGAGCTGCGGCTATTTCTATTGTATTCAGCAGGTCAAAGCGGTGGACATTTTGGTGCTAATTTGGGCGTGGTTGAATTGACCATTGCGCTGCATTACCTACTAGATACGCCGCAAGATCAAATCGTTTGGGACGTGGGTCATCAAGCCTATGCCCATAAAGTCTTGACGGGTCGCCGTGACCAGTTGGCGACGATTCGCTCGAAAGATGGTTTGACTGCTTTTCCTGAGCGTGCAGAATCCGTTTACGATACCTTTGGCGTTGGTCATTCATCGACGTCAATCTCAGCTGGTCTAGGCATGAGCTTAGCACTGCGCTATCAAGGTCGCGCGCAAACTGTTGCTTGTATCATTGGTGATGGTGCAATGACCGGCGGTATGGCGTTTGAAGCGATGAATGATGCGGTGCAACAAGATGCGGATTTATTGGTCATTTTAAATGACAATGACATGTCGATCTCTTGTTCTATCGGTGGTTTTTCACGGCATTTAGCGATGCTGTGGGAGTCAGGGTATCAGGTTGATATCTCTGATGCAGGCGAGCCAGTACTATGCCAGCGCCCTGATATGCAAGGCTTTGATCGCCGTAAGCGTCACAAAGAGATGCGTGATGTGCCGCAGTTAGAAGACAATTTATTTAAAGCGATTGGTTTTACCTACTTTGGTCCGTTTGATGGACACAATATCCCTGAGCTACTGCGGGTATTGTCACTTGCCAAGCAGATAAAAGGGCCTGTTTTAGTCCATATTTATACCACCAAAGGCAAAGGTTTTGCCCCAGCTGAGTTAGATCCCGTCGGCTATCATGCTATCAGCAAGCTCCCTGTCGAAATCAAGACTGATGCTCAGGCTGTCGCCACAGAAAAATCACTGCCCAACACCAAACCTGCGTTAAAATACTCGCAAGTATTTGGGCAATTCTTATGTGATAAGGCTGCTGAAGACGATAAACTGCTTGCTGTCACACCTGCTATGGAAGAAGGCTCGGGGATGATTGATTTTGCCCGTCAATTTCCGGAGCGGTTTTTTGATGTAGCCATCGCTGAGCAACATGCAGTCACACTGGCTGCTGGTATGGCAACCCAAGGCGTCAAACCGATTGTGGCGATTTATTCGACGTTTTTGCAACGTGGCTATGATCAGCTGATTCATGATGTGGCTTTGCAAAACCTTGATGTGATGTTTGCTATTGATCGTGCTGGCCTAGTCGGTGAAGATGGTGCAACGCATGCCGGCGTATTCGATTTTGCCTTTTTACGCTGCGTGCCCAATATGCTGATCGCCGCGCCAAAAGATGAAAACGAATGCTACCATTTGCTCAATACGTGCTATGAATATCAAGGCTGCACGGCAGTACGCTATCCGCGTGGTGTCGGTACTGGCGCAGTTATCGCATCGCCAGCACAGACTTATAACGTTGGCGAGGCAGTGATAGAGTCGGTATTAGGTAGTGAGGATGCGCCTAAAAAGCTGGCGCTACTCGTATTTGGTACCATGGTTGCGACGGCTCAGCAAGCGGCAGAAAGCTTAATTGACAATGATATAGAATCAGATTGTCAGGTACATGTCATTAATATGCGCTGGGTAAAACCTTTAGACACGGCATTATTAGAAAAGTTGTTAGAGCAAGGTATTACACACATTGCGACTTTGGAAGAGCACATGATTATGGGCGGCGCGGGCAGTGCAGTAAATGAGTATTTGCTTAACGAATCACCAGCCTTTAAAGATAACCGTCCTGCCGTTATTAATATCGGCATTCCAGATCGCTTTGTCGCCCATGGCTCACAAGCAGAGCAAATGGCTGATTGTGGTTTAGATGTTAATGGTGTGGTAAGGCAGCTTGAACAGTTGCTGTTGTAAGTTTAAGTTATACCTTTGAACGTTTTTAAAGTTTTTATCTGTCATTTGGACAGAGTATTGGTTAAATAGATAAAAGCTCGATCGATAGCGCGAACGCCTACTTAGTCGTAGGTGCTGACTTTTTTACAACTTACGCAGTTTGTGATGACCACCAAAATTTGGGTTGGTTTGGCGAACGTCATGGTTTTTTTCGTTTTTTATCGAACAATTTTAGTATAATGCGATCATCGCTTTCAAATGGCGCATTTTTTTAATTGTATAAATACAGTGTGATGCAGCGGCTGATTGGCATGTTGTGGGCACAGAGTTCGTCTTATTTTTGACATTCATTCATCAAGCAAATAGGTTATTTATGGAACCCATGGTCGTCATCGCAGCACGTACTGCTGAAAAAGTTGGTAAAGAGATTTTATATGCGCATCAAAACCGCCATAAAATTGAATTGGATATTGAGTCAAAAGGGCTTGATGGATTGGTTACGCGTATTGATCGCTTTAGCGAAGAGCTGACGATTGAAACCCTAAAAGCCAGCTATCCAAATCACTCGTACTTGGGTGAAGAGTTTGGTATGCAAGAAGGTCGCGGTGAAGATGCAGACTGGTGCTGGATTATTGATCCGCTAGATGGTACCAAAAACTTCGTCCATGGTGTGCCGCAGTTTTGTGTGTCTATCGCCGTGCAGCATAAAGGCGTGACCCAACATGGTGTTATCTATGACCCTGTCCGTGATGAGATGTTCTCTGCTAGCCGTGGTAAAGGCGCGCGCTTGAACAATCGCCGCATGCAAGTGAGCGAGCGCAAAACCATTGATGGCGGTCTATTTACCACTGGTCATCCGCTTGAGCGTAAACGCAATGGCGAAATCATCTCTTATGCCAAGCAGCATTTTGAGAGCTTGCAAAAGATCTCTGAAGCAGGCGGTCAAGTTCGTCGTTTAGGCTCAGCTGCGCTTGATTTATGTTATGTCGCTGCTGGTCGTTTTGACGGTTATTTTGAGATGTCAATTAAGCCTTGGGATATTGCTGCCGGTGAGCTTATCGTGACCGAAGCACGTGGCGTGGTGGTTGACCATACAGGCGCACATAACTCAATGACTTCAGGCTCTATTTTCGCCTGTAACATTAAGTTATTGAAGCCATTGATGCAAGTGGTTGTCCCAACGTGGGGTGATGCATTTTAAGCACCACTTAAGCATAATTATTAAGACAACTTAAAACAAAAAAGCTGGTTCCATTATGGAGCCAGCTTTTTTGTTTTCCCTTTATTCTTATAGCCACTTTTGTCTTCAACCGTAATGCCTTGGAACTTAAGCGCTTTACTGGTGGTTTCCAACAGTTGTAACTCTTCTTCAATAAGCGTCAGCATTTCTTGCACATGCGGCAGTGCTTTACTACAAGCCGTAATCCCAAATTCAATCTTATCTAGATAACTAGCAAGGGTGATATTCATTGCTTGACCATTGAAGACAATAGATGCAGGGTACAACGATTGTAAACGTGCACCATTCCAATATAGTGGTTTTTCAGAACCAGGCACATTAGAGATAATCAGGTTAAACGCCTGCTTTTTGGGAAATAGACTGGTCGCTAAGTTGATACCTTCCCAAGCATAGGCAATCACGCTGTAGTTAATCACTTGGGCTTGATTCATGCGTCGAAAGCGGCGTTTGCCGTTATTCATACTGCGATGAATCAGTTTGATTCGGCTCAAAGGATCATCTAAATGCGTGCCCAAATTGGCCAGTACAAAGGATAATTGATTGCCTGCCACACTGTCATCCGTACGCAGCGACATCGGTACAAAAGCAATGAGCGGCTTGCTAGGCAGCGCATCCATGGATATCAGGTAACGACGAATGGCACCCGCACATACCGCCAGCACCACATCGTTTTTACTGATATTTAGTCGCTCAGCAATATCGTTAAAACGCTGAATATCATAAGACTGCGCGGCTATACGCCGTGATGCTGAGATACGTTTATTAAGCACACTCATCGGCGCATCAAAAGTACCGACATAACTGTCATCACCATAATTTTTCAAATTATCCAGCAGTTCGGTAAATACAGGTTTAATGGTAGATATTTGCTCTTTAATGATGCGTAATGCGGAGCGCTCTTTGGGTAAAATCGCATCGACTTGATTGCGATGGCGTGCCATTAATGACCAAATCGGTAGCGTTACTGGCTCAGTGGGCGATTGCGATAATGATTTTTTGACAAGGCGCATGGCAGCAATGCCATCAACCAATGAATGGTGAATTTTGAAATATAGGGCAAAACGCTCAGGGTCGCCTTCATTTTCTGGTTGAATACCTTCAATCACGTGACATTCCCACAATGGCATGGCACGATCCAACAGCCGACCATGCTCTCTTGAAACATACATCAACAATTCGCGAACCCGTGCAGGCTTTGGTAAGGCAACATGATGCAGGTGATGCTCAACATCAAAATGCTTGTCCTTTTTCCAAAAAGCCAAATGCTCAAGCACTTGGTTAAAAGGAAAGGTAGGCGACACATCAGAATCTTGCATTTGTTTGACCAATTGGCAAACAAAACCGCTACCCGCATTCCCTGGCAATTCGAATAGGAATAAACCTCCAACATGCATGGGCTGTTTACGCGACTCAAGAAGTAAAAACAACTGGTCGACTGCTGTGAGAAGCCGCATAATAAATCCTTTTATGACGATAAGTTGAGTAAAAGTTACTTCTTTTATTATTATTTTATAGCTGACTTTTTATTAAATACTATCAATTTAATAATGGTCATTAAATTTAAAAACTATTGAAAAAAGTATCCTGTTTGTGGTGAACTGGCAGTCGCCATTTTACGCATTGGCATACGACCCGCCAAAAACGCCGCGCGCCCTGCCCAGATGGCATGCTTCATGGCATGAGCCATCATGACTGGGTTTTGCGCATTGGCAATCGCCGAATTCATCAGGACGCCATCACAGCCAAGCTCCATAGCCAGCGCTGCATCAGAGGCCGTGCCAACGCCTGCATCAACCAATACCGGTACTTTGGCATTCTCGATAATAAGACTGAGGGTGTGACGATTCAGCAAACCAAGACCTGAACCAATCAAGCTACCAAGTGGCATAATTGCCACACAGCCCATACTTTCTAATTCTTGAGCGACGATAGGGTCATCTGAGGTATAAACCATCACCTCAAAGCCGTCATCAATCAATACTTTAGCAGCTTTTAGCGTTTCCATCACATTCGGATAGAGGGTTTTTTCATCGCCCAATACTTCAAGCTTAACCAGATTATGCCCGCCTAACAGCTCGCGAGCAAGCTTACAGGTACGAATGGCAGTCTCGGCATCGAAACAACCAGCAGTGTTGGGTAAAATGGTGTATTTATCGGGGGAAATCACATCAAGTAGATTGGGCTCATTGCTGTTTTGTCCAATATTGGTACGACGAATAGCAACGGTGACAATCTCTGCTGCCGATGCGCCAATGGCGGCGCCCGTTTCAGTCATATCCTTATACTTGCCCGTACCGACCAACAGGCGAGAAGAAAAAGTACGACTCCCGACCGTAAAAGTGTCTTGTGAAAGGGGCGTCGGATGAGTAGCAGTGCTTGTGTTCTCTGACATAACTGAAAATCCTAATGGCGAGTAAAACAAAATGCTATTATAACAAAATCATGCAATCTTACTTGCAGTCTTTTTTGGTTTAGCCAGTTAAGCATAATACGTTTGCCACGCTTTGACACGAGTTTCTTTCTGAGTTTATCTTTATCTATCAGGTCGCTTTTATGATGCAACTGCCGTACAGTTTTGCGAAACGCCATCAAATTTTGGCCGTACTTGCCATTGATCCTGAGCTGCCAGCGACTTTGGTGCTGACCAAAGCCACGCCATTATCAGCGATTAATGAGGCAGTGCGATTTTTACAGCAGCAAGGGGTACGCGGTGTGCCCACTTATGAAAGCATCAGCGCCGATGACTTTGAAAAGCGCATGAACGCCGCTTATGCAGGCAATACTGGTGAGTCGCAACATATTGCCGCTGGACTCGAAGATCATCCTGATCTCGATAGTTTGGCAGACAGTGTCCCTGAAACTGAAGATTTGATGGATCAACAAGATGATGCGCCTATTATTCGTCTGATTAATGCGCTGTTGTCCGAAGCCATACGTCTAAACGCCTCAGATATCCATATTGAAACCTTTGAAAAACGCTTGGTAGTTCGCTTTCGCGTTGACGGTGAATTAAAAGAAATCATTACGCCAAAACGCCAATTAGCGCCATTATTGGTATCGCGTATTAAGGTCATGGCCAAGCTCGATATCGCCGAAAAGCGTGTGCCACAAGATGGACGTATCAGCTTGCGCTTGGCAGGGCGTGAGGTTGATGTGAGGGTATCGACATTGCCATCGAGCTTTGGTGAGCGCGTGGTCATGCGTCTATTAGATAAGCAAGCAGGTCGCCTGAATATGACGTATTTAGGGCTGTCTGATAACGATTATAGCGAGCTAAAACGCTTGATTCATCGCCCACACGGCATTATTTTGGTGACAGGGCCAACGGGCTCGGGTAAAACCACCACACTATATTCAGCACTGACCGACCTCAATGACCAAACCCGTAATATCTTGACCGCTGAAGATCCGATTGAGTTTCAGCTCGATGGTATTGGGCAAACGCAGGTTAATAATAAAGTCGATATGACTTTTGCCAAAAGTTTACGTGCGATGTTACGTCAAGATCCAGACGTGGTAATGGTTGGTGAGATTCGCGATTTAGAAACGGCAGAGATTGCCGTACAAGCGTCGCTTACTGGACATTTGGTGTTATCAACTTTACACACCAACACCGCCATTGGTGCCGTCACGCGTCTGCAAGATATGGGCGTTGAGCCATTTTTATTATCGTCATCGCTGATTGGTGTCGTCGCCCAGCGCTTGGTGCGTACGTTATGCCCGCATTGCCATGGCTGGCAAGTGGCTGATAGCGAACAGGCTAAATTATTTACTGAGATTGGTATTGTGCCAGTCTCAGAGAATGGTGCTGAAACTTTAACAACTACACCTATCAATCTACCCAGACCAGTTGGCTGCGATAAATGCAATCAATCAGGGTTTAAGGGACGGACGGCGATATATGAAGTGGTGCCCGTTGATGATACCTTGCGCCGTATGATTCATAGTAATACCGCCGAGTACGAGCTAGAGGAGTACGCACGTCAGCAGACACCGTCGATTCGTGCGGATGGGTTGCATAAAGTCATTGCAGGTCGTACGACGTTAGAGGAAGTGCTACGAGTGACGAAAGAGAGTGCCTTAGCTGATGACACGATACTTGTATAAAATGCCTAGAGTGCATTGGTGATTGTTTAATCTACCTCAGATAAAGGGTCTGCACAGCAGATAAAAGATAACTGGCTATGGTAGCCAGTTATTTGATGGTCATTCTTTAGTGCTTTGAATACTTTAGTGCTTTGAATACTTCAGCGCTTTTAATAATTTAACTTGTGAAATCGCTATTATTTTGCAGCGATACATTCAACTTCAACGCTGGCACCTGCCGCCAATTCAGCGACGCCAAAGGCTGAACGTACCGGATAAGGTTTGGCCAATTCCGCTTTATAGACTTTATTAAAATCGTCAAAGTCATCCATGTCTGTCAGCATCGCCATACATTTGACGATGTCTGATTTTTGATAGCCGTACTTTAACAGGGTTTCATTAATATTATCCAATGCTTGCTTGGCTTCGGCTTTGACACCACCTTTGACCAATTTGCCATCTTTAAAACCAATTTGTCCAGACATGTATAGCGTATCGCCCACCCGTACTGCTTCTGAAAAAGGATAATTACCGCCATCACCAAGAAACACAGGGCTAGATTTAGTCACACTTGCGGTATTTGCCATTGGCGCCGCATTCGCTGTCATAGCAAGGCCTAGTGAGCACGCGCCCACGAGCAACGCTTTAGTTAAATGGGCGGTCAATTTATGGGTAATCTTGGACATCGCTGTCTCCTTATTATAAGTTTTTTTCACAATTTTTCTAAATTCACTATACAAGTTTAACAAACATAATGTCTCATCACACTAGATGACACATTATGTCTTACTTATGCTTAACCAGTTATTGGTCATTTTGCTCAGCTTCGACTTCTGTTTTAGATTCAGTATCAGCTTCTAGCGGCTTGTCGCTGGTCTTGCCTTGACGGCGTGCTTCTAATTCAGACTTGGGTATCCAAGCCCATGTCATCTCAACCACGATAGGGTCACGATCACTGTCAGACTCACGGTCATGAATGACGCACGGAATTACCATTTCGCCTTTTGGTGTATTTAGGATATCTAAGCGCTGCTCATCCGATAAAGATGCCACTGCTGCAATTTGGCCTTTTTTAATCGGGCGATAAAAATTAACCGAGTACGATTTAATCAATAGTACGCGGTCAGAGGGTAGGTTTAAACCCAAAATAAAACCAGTCGCTGTTTCGGCAAGTAAGGTAATGGCGACCGCATGAATAGAGCCAATATGATTTTGCACCGCTTTGGTGTTGTTTAAGCTCACGACCACTTGGTTGGGTTCGACCGTTTCATAATAGACGCCCGTTGTGCCCACATATGGCACCACTTTACCAAAGGCTTTGGATAAGATGCTCGAACGTGCGCTGGCAGGTAAATACTTGGTGATAGATAGCAGTTTGGTAAATTGATTGCTGATGGGCTTGAGCGAGCTGTTGGGTTTTTCGACGGGCGATCTTGTGCTGTCAGAGGTTTTGGCTGGCAATTTATTGGTTAGCTTGCTAGGGAGTTTTTTTAATAATCCTGACATACAAAATTCCTTAATGTAGATAGATTAAATGACGCTTTGAGTGTTATATATTTCATCATAGCAGCTGATAGGATTATCAATTGTGCAAGCTGCCATGCTCACTATGGTACATTAACCGCCGTCTGCCTACTATTATTAGCATGAACTGCTGCGCTTATAAAATAGGGCTAACGTCATGATACCCTAGATGCTAGGAATGCTATCGCTCAATGCAATATCGTATCACTCAGATGCTTTCATAAACAGTGCTGCTGGATGCCATAAAGACAGCCACGCTATAATGATGACATTTTAGTGTATCTTATTGATCATTTTTCTTATTTCCTTTTTCTATGCTGGATGAAGCTATGCCTGACACGTCAATTCATGTGCCGACCAATATCATTTATACAGGCGTTGCTGGTACGGGGAAAACCTATCGACTGTTACAAATTGCTAAGCGATATACCGACTATCTGCCGAGAGCCGATGAGGCAGAGTTGTTGGGGCAGCTATTGCAAGAGCTTAGCTGGCGTGAAATCATATGCTTGGTACTTTTGGATTTTCAATCTAAACACCAAGACTTGGTAAAAGTGCCTGAAATCGTCAATCATGCGTTCTTTGTCGCGAAAGCCGCACAGAATGCACGTGAGAAAGGCTTAAGAAATACTGCGTGGGGAACACTACAAGCGCATAGCCCTATAGACTCGAAGACCGTTAATGTTAAAAACCGTGCCAGCCAAGCCTATTTTGATAAAGATGAGGGCGGTGCGTGGTACTTGCTGCCAGAAAGCTTTGAGTTATTAACAGAGCTATCGCAGCAACTTGCTGAATTTCAGCAAGCGCAGCGTGATAATAGTGTCAACCAAAGCCAAGCTAACTCAAATCAAGGTTTTAGCCAGCAGCGCTTTACCATGGTCAGCTTCCATCAAGCGTATGGCTATGAAGAGTTTGTCGAAGGCATTCGCCCTGTCATGGCAGCGTCTAATCATACAATGAATAGCTCATCTCAAATGAATTACGCCATTCAAGATGGTGCATTCTTAAAATTGTGTCAACGGGCAGCAAATGATCCAGAGCAGTGTTATGCCATCTTAATTGATGAGATCAATCGCGCCAACGTGTCACGAGTATTTGGCGAGCTACTCAGTCTAATTGAGCCAGACAAACGGGCTGGCATGACAAATGCGATGACTGTTCATTTGGCCTATTCTGGACGGGCTTTTAGCATCCCTGCCAACATCGATATTTATGCCACGATGAACACCCAAGATCACTCGTTAGCACCACTTGATATGGCATTACGTCGGCGCTTTCGTTTTATCGAATGTCCATCGCAACCAGAATTATTACCCATCATTCATGTGCCCCAAAAATCAGAAACTGACAGTCCAGCAGCGACGGTAGATTTGGCAAAGCTATTAGCCGGTTTGAATAATCGCATTACGCAAACATTGGGAATGGAAGCGCAATTGGGTCATGCTTTTTTATGGTCAGTAACGGATCTTGGACAATTGCAAGCGGTGTTGATTGAACAAATCATTCCGCAGTTAATGCAAGCGACGGGTGGGCAAGAGGGTACTTTGCAATATATCTTTAGAGACGAGCAGCAGCCACTGCGAGCGCAGTTTATTCATGATAGTCATGCATTCATTAATGACAGTGTGAATGACCAAGTGAATGCTAGTAGTCAAAATCCGCTGTTTACTGGTCAAAATGCATTTTTCGGTCAGTCTATGAGCACATCTGGCTATAAGATAAATACCGACCTCATCGCGAGGGTAGGCGAGTTTGCCAAACCCGCTGTCTATCAACGTTTATATCCATAAGGTACTCAGCGTTGATAAATAATAGCTTTAGTCATAAAGTCATAGCCAATAATATTGATAGTGCTAACGTTAATGCGTTTGATGTAAATACCATCACTGTGTTTGAACACCAGCGTTTAACAGTGCATGACTTCTTACGGGTATCTGATTTCCATTGGTTGATGGCGCAAGAGTTTGCGGTCTTTAGCATTAAGCGCAGACAAGGACAGTGGCAGTTAAAAGTCGGACATTATATAGGGATTATTTTACTGCCTAGCGGCATGACGCTTGAGATTTTACCCAAACTCGTGGCAAAAACTTCTAGGGCTCAAGTCGCGCAGCAATCATACCTTTCACAGAATGCCAGTCGTCGCCATGCCAGTCATCGCCCCGATATCAGGCAAACTCGCCAATGGGTGCAGGACATGCTATCGGATTTGACCAATAGCAGTCATGCCAAAAACAAGCTACCCAATACAAAAAATCTAGGTCAATTTAGCAGTCAATTGTCGCCGCTATCGATAGCTGTACTGCCATTGTCAGATTGGCTTATCATGCAGTTTTTGCAGCGGCTGGCACATTATCGACCAAGCAAACACTATCAGACGCAGGTCGATAATCAAGCATCGCTACAAGGTCGACTGCTCATCAAAGAACAATTGCGCCACAACAGCATGCAGCCGCATAAGTTTGTCTGTGAGAGCAGTATACTGAGCCAAGACATGCTAGGTAATCGGCTGATTAAGAGCACGTTGGTTTTGATGACACCTTTATTTTTTCAATCAACGCTATCGAAAGCAGATGCGCCTAAATTTTTGCAGGCTTGGCAGCGAGTAGCGGCGTTGAGTTATCAAGAGCTGACACAGTTAGAGTCGATATACAAGCAAGCAAAGCGTCAGTTAGCCGCTCAACCGCTTCGAGCACCGCAACTACAAGCTGCTCAGCAGTTGTTAGATATGGCTTATTGGTTACTAAGGCAGTCCAATGTGGCAACAGGTAATGGTATTGCGCCAAAACAACCCTTCAAGCAAAATCTGTCCTCTCCGCGTTTATGCTTGCTGATTGATATGAATCAAGCCTTTGAGCAATGGGCAAGCCTGCGCATAGCCTCGATGTTTCAGCAAGTGAGTCAACAATATCAGCCGTTATATCAAACGCAAAGTATCTGGCTAACGGATGCAGAAGGGCGCGCATGTCTGTCTATACGACCTGATTTGCTCATATATAAAACTGATGCTAATGATAATTGTCAAAATCAGAGTAGCACTGAGGTTATTAAAGCTAGAGAAAAAGGTCACTATAGTCATGTCATTGATATTAAATGGAAGCATTTATCGCAGACAGCCAGCATTAGTGCCAGTGATGCTTATCAACTGATGAGTTACGCTCAGGCCTATCAAGCAGGGCAGGTGTGGCTGGTTTATCCAGTACAAGATAATGAGCGGTTACCAGTTGTGCTCAGCCAACAAGTGCATGATTATAAAAAAACTGATGGTGCTAACAACCATGATAAGAGCCATAATATTGCTGGTGAAAAAGTGAGTCCTGCGCCATTGTGGCTCGTACCCTTCAATGTTCTGACTGGTAAGATAAACGGCGGCTTGCTTCCTGATAGGAATAGAGTATAATGAGCGCTGTCGATGAGTAAGTGGCACTGAGCATCGTGGAGAAAAGGATTTGTCATAGTGGTTTTTATGATAAATGGGCATTTTTTAAGTAATTTAGCAGTTTTTTTAAATTAATTAAAAATAGGTGTTGACACCATCGGCTTTTCCCCTTAATATGTGCACCTCGATAGCAAGGAACGTTAACAAGTTAGTGGCATTGCCAACAACGAGTTAATCAACAAGCTATCGTGATAATAGAAATTTCGGAGTGTGGCGCAGTTTGGTAGCGCATCTGGTTTGGGACCAGAGGGTCGTAGGTTCGAATCCTATCACTCCGACCATCTATTTTTAAGAGCCTTACAGGCTTTTTTTTATGTATAATGGTTTAGTTTCTGATATATTTAAAACTTGCTTTAGTATATAAAAGTCCTCTAAGAGCGCCTGTAGCTCAGCTGGATAGAGCATCTCCCTTCTAAGGAGGTGGCCGCAGGTTCGAATCCTGCCAGGCGCACCATTTAGCCTGAAAATCTTGCCTCATCAGGCAATAGTTATGGCGGTTGTAGCTCAGTTGGTAGAGCCCCGGGTTGTGATCTCGGTTGTCGTGGGTTCGAGTCCCATCAGTCGCCCCATATTTTATTCTGCATTATCCTCTTCTTGCTTTACCTCATCATAAAAACCTTATTCTAAATAATAATACTTGCCATTTTTGGCTTTTTTTTGTGCCTGTATGATTGGTTTTAACCTATCTTACCCCCTGCGATTAAAATTTGTAGACTCATCAGCCCTTTGATTGTCTATTGATTTACTGGCCTTTTGTCTCATTTATTTTTATTATAGGTTCTCTTTTTAGACGCTCGCTATCTCTGTACGTGCCTTAAACCTGCTTTGTTATTCTTTAATCGCCTTTATATAGGATAACAAAATATAGAATAACAAAGGCAACGCTTTTAGTGATGCATCATGATAAGGTCTTAAAGCCCGTTGATATATTAGGCCATCCATTAAGAAGTGATTCATTGAAGATGATACGAGTGTTAAGAAAACCAAAGATCAGTTAAAAAATATATTGAATAGATTAAGTAAGCCTAAGACCGTAGTAGGGATGTGAGTGTTTGTCTGAGATGCGCTGCTATGGATCTTATATTATTGAGGAAGTGATTGATGGACGCATTGAGCGTATTGCTACAAAACGTGCATTTGTTTGAAACCAAGTATTATCGTTTGAATGGGACTGGTAATTGGTCTTATTCCATTACTAGACAAGATACGATTTTGTTTTATTTAGTGATGTCTGGAAGCTTTTGTATCGATGTCGGCAATGGTTTGCGACAGGCGCACGCAGGCGATATGATTATGATTCCCAGTGCCCATAAGCATGTGAGCTATGCTTTAGATCATAATGGTGACGATGCGCTACCGCTAGATGAGTTGCTGACGCATTGTAAAGAAAACACCCTTGATATCGATGGCAACGGTGATCCTAACTCGTCTCTGATATTGATTGAATGCAAGTATGATAAAGAAATGATACGTCCTTTGTTGTCTGTGCTGCCTGCGATTTTGCCTGAAATCAATGATGAGTCTGACGGTAGGTTTGAGGTCATTGATGTTGAGATTAAGCTGCTGACCTTAGAAGCCGAGCGTGAGCGCATGGGCAAGACCGCAATCATCAATCATTGGGCAAGTATTATGATGATTGAATGTTTGCGGGTTTATATTGAAAGTTTGCCTGAGGCCACAGAAAACTGGCTAAAAGCCATGAAAGACCCGTTTTTGACCAAGGCGTTAGCAGCAATGCATCAAGCGCCCAATCAAAACTGGACCATTCATAAGCTGGCTGAAGTCGCAGGAATGTCACGCTCAAGCTTTGCGCAGCGCTTTAAAGATACAGTTGGTATGCCGCCGTTGACCTATCTCATTGATTATCGCTTGCGCTTGGCGGCCCGTTATCTACGCTTGCAGCAAAACAGTATTGGCCGTATCAGTGAGTTGGTTGGCTATGCGTCAGACTCGACCTTTAGTCAAGCATTTAAGCGCGTTTATGGGGTATCACCAAAAGCCTATCGCCAACAATATCAACAAGAAAACATCGCATAACGTATCGTTAATACACCATAAAAGCGTTAAGGTTGCCATTAGGCCCTTAACGCTTTTTTGTTTTCTCATAGTGAAGTATGAGACTTTTATGAAGATATTTCGTCTATGGTTAAAAGGTGTCGACACGGAGTATTTTGACGATGGACAGCTGACAATGTGCTTGTGTTCAGGTACTATGGAATAATGAGTCATTTAGGCGCAAACGCTTGTTTTTAGCGTAAGATATGTCACTGTATGGTGGTCAGATCGTTTGTTCTAAATGATATTTATTTTTGCTGCTGATGGTATGTTATGACTGAACCGACCGCAAAGCCACGCGCAGGAGCCAATAGCCAACAAGGCTCAGCTATGTCCGCTAAAAAACAAAGCGATATGAATCTAAGCAACGTCAAGCATGGTCGAAAAGACAAGACGGGTGCGACACCTGACAAAGCGATGTTATTGGCACTGTTTACGCTGCCAGATATTGAAGAGGTAGGTGTTAAAGAGACAGTTGTCAAAGGCGCAGCTGATGAGTTATCTAGTACCCATAGCGCGGTGCAACAATCTGCTGCTAGCGAGATGAATATTGCCGAGCAGCGTGTGGCACTGTATCGTACCCAGCATGAGCGTACGCGATTATTATATATGGCATCCGCTGCCACGCGACCTACTTATTTGGTACAAACGCTCAAATCACAATTCGCAGAACATCAGCAATACTTGCTGGCACAGCAGCTTGATAAACGCGGCTTGATGGATACCGATGGATTAGAGCGTCTTTGGCAGCAGCTGCATGTGGTCGATGACATCATCGCTGATATTGTCCGTCATATGCCAGCTCAGCAGCCAGCAGGTTGGCAATTGACTACTCAAGATGGGCGAAATCCGCTATGCTTTGCCACCGTTGGCAAATTAAAGAACAGTAAGCCTATTCGTGATCAAGGTAGTCTAAATAGCTATGTACTTGGGCACTTCGGCGTGAGTAGTTTTACCTATGACCGCGGCTATTATATTGGACATGTCGTTGGCTACTTATTCAGCTGTTATTTTTGTGCCCATCTATCTATTAGCTATGGTGTTACGGCACTTGGTCCGCAGGTTATAGCTGATTACGATTACGCCAGTCTTGAGACGCCATATATGGTTAGACTGCTACAAGGGCTGGATGGCTACTGTAAAAAACGTATTTATCAATTGGCAGTTATCTGTGCACGATTGAGTGTCTTTGCCAGTGACAAGCGTATCGAGAGAATGCTCATTGCTGAGGTCAACGACTTCGATAAAAAACTGCAGCAGCAGCACTTAGATGTTTTGTTATTGCAAGGTTTGATGCCAGACAGTAGCGATTCTACGCCGCTTTTTTAAGCCATTTAATCTCGATAGACCGCCTTTATAAGTCCTTGTTTATTACCTTTTATTATTGATCACTTTAGGATATTCGCTGCTATGCCCGCTTATCATTATAAAGCGTTAGATGACCATGGCAGTGTGCAAAAAGGCTTGCTCGAAGGCGATTCTGCGCGGCAAGTTCGCCAGCAGCTGCGTGATAAACAATGGACGCCCGTTGAAGTCAGTGCCGTCAATGATAGACAAAACCAGAATAAAAACCGCTATAAAAAACCGTCTGCTTACGAGTTAGCATTGCTGACCCGTCAATTATCGGTATTATTGGCAGCGGGTATTCCGTTAGAGGAAACGCTTGCCGCCGTCGCCAAACAGTCACCAAAAAATCACATTAAATCTCTCATGCTTGCCGTGCGCTCTCATGTATTAGAAGGTTTGAGCTTGGCGCGAGCATTGCAGCAAGCCGCCAGTTTTCCACCACTATATATCGCGACCATTGCGGCAGGGGAAAAGTCAGGTCACTTGGATTTAATCTTGAACCAGTTGGCAGATTACACCGAAAACCGCTTTGCATTGCAAAAGAAAATCCAAGGCGCAATGGTTTATCCGATTGTGCTGATGGTGATGGCAATTGGCGTTATTATGGGTTTGATGAGTTTTGTGGTGCCCAAAATTGTCAAAGTGTTTGAGCAGTCTGAACAGGCATTGCCGCTGATTACCCAAATTGTTCTTAGCCTATCTAATCTTATTACGCAGTGGTGGTGGCTGATGCTGCTAGTATTGGCCGGAACAGCGTTTTTGTTTTATCGTTTTGCGCAGACGCAAGCGGGTAAGTTAGCGATAGACAGCATCGTGCTAAGACTGCCGATATTGGCGCGGTTATCAAAAGGGCTGAATGCAGCACGTTTTGCCAGTACATTGGCGATATTGGTACGCTCAGGGGTGCCGTTGATTGAGGCATTGCATATTGGTGCGGCGGTGACGACCAATTTACACATTCAAAAAACCATCATCACTGCAGCTGATAGGGTGACGGAAGGCTCAAGTTTATCGAGTCAATTAGAAAAGTCTATCTACTTTCCGCCGATGATGGTGCAAATGATTAAAAGTGGCGAAAACTCAGGTGAGCTTGAAAACATGCTCAGCCGCGCCGCCAATATGCAGGAAGCAGAAGCCACCAACTTTATCAGTACCTTATTGTCGCTACTTGAGCCGTTGATGCTAGTGCTGATGGGCGTGGTAGTGATGATTATCGTAATGGCAGTGATGCTGCCGATTGTCAATATGAATGATCTGGCAGGATAATGAGCACTTAAGCCTTCTGAGCTTGTGTGCCTCCCGCTCACATTTCTATTGTAGCCATCTTACTAAATATTACGCTAGCTTTCTTAAGATTTGCTTACTGTTGTAGATTGTTGACTGAGTCACGTTTTTATTAGGGTAAAGCCAGCCATCAAGCTATAGTAAGCGTCAGTCAAAAGTTATCCTTATAAATAGAGTCGGTTCAAGATAATTTAGATACAAGGAAGGTGAGTGAAAGTACTACACATAGTAGACTGAGCGAGCCTGACACAGTATCTAATTTATATAGGAACGACTATATTACTCGTCATGCTGTGCTTCAGTATTGATGCTTATAAAAGTCAAGGTTCATAACAATATACTTGCGGTGCTAGGGCGTGTCCTTATTTTAAAAATGGTGATAAAAATGAGATAAATTGCCGTCAAACAAGGAAAGTAGCGCAAATAATATCGAGATATTAAGAAACTATTTGACGATGTTTGGCAAAATTTAGCTATTTTTAGGCCATTTAGAAAGTAAACGATTGAATTGAGGACACGCCCTAGATAAAAATAAAATCATGGTTTATAGTGATAATCGTTTCAGTGCTCATTAATACGCCGATCATTAATGTTATTTGAACGCCACTTTTCCTATTTACATCACCCTGATGCCAAAAGCGATGACAAAAGCGATGACTATAATTGACAAAATTCAAGTAACTACTATGCCAATAAGTGCTATGAGTGACAACAAGCCAGCTCCTACGAGAGCCCGTCAGCCACTGCCTATGCGTAATAACCAGTCTGGATTTACTCTGATCGAGATCATGGTCGTGATTGTAATCTTGGCAATTCTTGCAGGCTTAGTTGTCCCGAAAGTGGTGGGACAAAGTGATAAAGCTCGCGTCAAGACTACTGAAACAGCGCTCGCTACAGTATCCAACGCCCTTGATATGTATAAGATTGATAATTCGCGCTATCCGACTACCGCACAAGGTTTAGAAGCATTAACCACACCGCCAGCAGAGGCCAAAAACTACCCAGATGGTGGTTATATCAAAGGCGGCTATCCAACAGATGGCTGGGAAAACGAGATGCAATATGTCGCCCCAGGCAGTGAAGGTCGTCCTTATGATTTATTCTCGCTGGGTGCAGATGGCCAGCAAGGCGGCGAAGGTCAAGATGCTGATCTTTATGCCCAATTATAAGCACTAGCTTGACGGGTAATTAAAATATGGGTAGCTAACAATCCCTTACTCAATAGTATGTTTATTGGTGACGGCCGCTCTAATGCTCTTAAATATCAACCAATAAGACCTTATTGGTTGATATTTTTATATCAGTAAATAAATGGCGTGGCATTCCATAGATAATGTCAAACCATCCATTTTTCCAACAAGCTATACGTTTGATACCAGTCATATCGCCCCGCTCATTTGTCATTAAAATCAGCCAGTAGAGGTCATTACTCATGTTTACCAACAAACTCAACTCACAAGCCGTCATTACAAATAAACGAGTCTCTAAGTTGCCTCACGCACTTGCAATTATGAGTACTTCATTGATGATAGGGTTGTCAATGGCATCTATGAGCGCCCAAGCTGCAGGTTTGGGCGAGTTATTTGCTAATAATGGTGCCGCCCAATCGAAGTTTTTGCCTGTCGATAAAGCGTTTCAAGTTATTAGCAGCACGAAAGCTACCTCTAAGGGCACGCGCTTATCTATTAATTTTGATATTACGCCAGGTCATTATGTCTATAAAGATCAGCTTACTCTCAGTTTTCCTAAGGGCGTGAGTGCAACCCCCTTTACTTTTAGTCAGTCGCCGGTCTCCATTGGCGACCCAACCTTTGGTAAGGTTCCCGTTTTTACCCAAAAAAACATGGTAGCAACCACGACTCTGACTACTAACAATGGTAAAGGCGCAAAAAATGCACCGATTGTCATTGGCTGGCAAGGCTGTGCAAAAGCTGGGCTGTGCTATCCGCCAGAGAAAATCAAAACCACGGTTGATATCGCCGTGACACGCAAATAGACCACAAGCCGATCGACTCAAATATTGGTAATAAATAGCATATTAGGTAATAAATAGGTAGCTCTTCATGTCCATCAAGACAATAGAAAAAAAACCATCGCTAACGGTACATCGCTCGTCCAAAAAATCTTATCTACTAGCATTTGCGGTCGCTAGTAGCTCGTTATTTACAGGACTGGCTGCGCTGCCCATGATGACGCACGCGGCAGGGCTGGGTGATTTATTTAGCAGTGATAAAAATGCGGCACAGACGAAGTTTTTACCAGTGGACAAAGCTTTCCAAGTCAGTGATAGCAGTAAAGCTACCAATAATGGCACGCGCTTAGCCATTAATTTTGATATTACGCCTGAGCATTATGTTTATAAAGACCAAATCAAACTGACGTTGCCAGCTGGCGTGACCGCCGCGCCTTTTACCTTTAGTCAAAAGCCAGTTTCAATCGATGATCCGACATTCGGAAAAGTACTGGTGTTTGACCAAGCGAATATGGTGGCGACGACGATCTTGAGCAGTAATAATGGTAAAAGCGTGAACGATGCCGCCGTGGTGATTGGCTGGCAAGGCTGTGCCAAAGCAGGACTATGCTATCCACCTGAAAAAATTAAAACGACGATTGATATCGCTGCTACAACGCCACAAATTGCAGAAAATAGCGCCAGTACTTCTACTCAAGAGGCTGCTAATAATAGTCTGACAGATAATGACAACACCGCCGAGTCAAGTGAAACGGTTGCCGATAGTCTTGCAGCAGAGCAAGCGCTGACTGATGATGGGGTGATTGATTACGCCTTGTTGGATGATGAGGCTTTAGATGGAGAGCTTGGCGCTACCAATACGATTTCTGGCGCAGATGAACAAGGCGTCGATGGCACTGCGACAAGTGAGGTTTCTGCGACAACCAACAATACTGTTGCTGGAAATAATGCCACTGATAGCGATCCTTTTGGTTTGGCTTCTCATCCTTGGTTGGCATTGGTATTATTGTTTTTAGCAGGGCTGGGTTTGGCATTGACACCATGCGTACTACCAATGTTGCCAATCGTTGCCAATATCGTTGCCCGTGAGGAAAACCCAACGGTGAAACGCGGTGTTATTCTCACCACCAGTTACGCTATTGGCGTGGCAACGGCTTATGGTATTTTGGGCGCAGTTATTGCTGTGTTTGGTGAATCATTAGGCATTATCGGCTGGCTACAAAACCCCATTATCCTGATTGGTTTTGCGATTGTATTTGTCCTACTTGCACTATATATGCTGGGTATGTTTAGTATCCGCTTACCGAGATTTATTAGTAATAAAATGCAAGGCTTGAGTCAAGCAGGGGATAGTAAGCTGGGTAGTACGGGCGGTAGTTTAATCGCGGGTTTCTTATCTGCGCTCGTAGTATCGCCTTGTGTTTCTGCGCCATTGTTTGGAGCGCTGCTTGCCGTATCGACGATTGGTAGTCCATTACTGGGTTTTGCAGCTTTATTTATGCTGGGTTTTGGTTTATCCGCACCGCTTATCTTAATCGGTGCCACCCAAGGTAAAATTATGCCGAAAGCGGGCGCGTGGATGAACTGGGTCAAGCAAGGTTTTGCCTTATTGCTCTTTGCCGTTGCTTTATTATTAATTGAGCGCGTCTTTATCTCACCCGTGATGCTAATGGTATGGGCGTTATGGTTTATGGTTGTAGCGATGTGGGCGTGGAGTTGGTTGGGTAAAGGTCGTATGCTGACCCAAGCATTGGGATTAATCGCTGGTATTTGGGCCACCTGTTTAATCATCGGCGCGGCGTTGGGTAACGATGATAGTTTGCATCCGCTGGCATCTTTAAGTGCTGCTCCGATGATGCAGGCGACTGGTCAGCCAGCCATGAGTAATACAACAGATAAAACCGTCACGACGCTGACTGAGTTAGATGCCATTATCACCGCCAACCCTAAAGTGCTTGTCGATGTCACTGCTGAATGGTGTATCGAGTGCCGTATTATGGATAAAAACTTATTCCATAATCGTCCAGCGCAGATGCAGGATTGGCAGTTGGTGAGACTGGATATAACAGAAACTACGAAGGATTCTAAAGCAATCTTAGCGCGCTATAAATTGTTTGGTCCGCCAGCATTGCTGTATTATCAAGACGGTCAGTTGACCAATCAACAAGTAGGCGAGATTGCTCGTCCAGAGTTTGAGCAAACGTTGACGATGCTTAATAACTGATATCTTAATAACTGATATCTTAATAACTGATACTTAACAAAACGAATAAGTCTTTTCTAAAGGCTTAACAATATAAAAGAGCCAATGTACTATTCATACAGTACGTTGGCTCTTTTATTTTTATCAATGGTTACCTGACATCCTGACGCTAAGCATTTGGTTTAGCGTTGATTATTGATATTTACATTGGTATAGGGCAGCGATAACGCTAGTATAGTACACACATTTTCATTACAATAAAGCAACAATGCTGAAGGCGCATTACTCGTTGTAACTGCTCACTTCTATATCTGAATGTCATTGGGTTTATTTTAGCGATGACGCTGATGGTCATACTCATTATCTTATATACTCTGCTGGCGATAATGTCAGTTAGATAAAGGACACTTATGTTTTCCCATATCACCGCACAGCGCCGCCCTATGCCTCTTATTACAGCGCGCAAAAACACTTTATTTCAGACAAGAAAGCATTATTTGAATATTGCTGTTGGTCTAGCGCTAACCTGCTTTACCGTGCAAGTCCAAGCTGCCGATAAAACTCAGAGCGATAATGAGTTACCAGTACCGGAGGCAGCGTTTGAGTTTGAAGATTATCAGGTGTCACAGGATGCCAATACAGCTTCGCAAGATCGCCAAGTAGTCAGTAAAGAATTTATTGCTCAGCAAGCAAAATTGTTTTTTGAATGTACTCAAGTACAGACCAGTGCCGCCCGTTTGGCTTGCTTTGACAAAGTGGCTGAAGAAGGTAAAACACCCAGCTACACCACAACTAAGCAGCCAGTAGATTTGGCAAAAACCTTTCAAAGTACGCTTTCAGGTAATCCGCAAGTTGTCTTTGTAGAAGAAAAATCTACCATTGCTGGTGCTAATAATGCCGCTACTGGCTCAGTCGCGCGCGCGCCTGCCACTAATGAAGGTTTAGACACCGTTGGACTGACGCAAAGAGAAGCACAAGTTTTAGAAAATGTTGGGGTCACTCAAAAAGATATCGAAAAATATACACCGCTTAGTTTATCCTATGATCTCGATAAAAATAGTGAGCGTGGGACTTGGACGGTAAGGCCATACCGACCAACCTATGTATTGCCAGTATTTTATACCTTTGACCCTAACCTAAATCCAAGCACGCCGTCACAGGAAACGGAGTCTTTTACTTCTAATGACATACGCAATACTGAACTAAAATTTCAGTTGTCTTTGAAGACCAAAGTTGCCGAAGACTTATTCGATACCAGTGCTGATTTGTGGTTTGGTTATACCCAAGAGTCACATTGGCAAGTTTATAACGAAGATAACTCGCGACCATTCCGTGCCACCGACTATCAGCCTGAAATATTTTTGACTCAGCCAGTGACCGCAGATTTACCTTTTGGTGGTCGTCTTCGTATGCTTGGTGCTGGTGCCATTCATCATTCTAATGGACAAGATGATCCGTTATCACGCTCATGGAACCGTGCTTATCTCATGGCAGGGGCAGAGTGGGGTAAGCTATCAATCGTACCGCGCCTGTGGGCTCGAGTGAATAGTGAAAGCAGCAGCAGTGAAGACAATCCAGATATCGAAGACTACATGGGTTACGGTGATATCAAATTCTTATATGACTTGCCTGATCAACAGAGTCTGAGCGGTACATTCCGCTACAATCCAAGCACCAATAAAGGGGCGGCGCAAGTCGATTATATTTATCCATTATCAGAGAATGTTAATGGCTTTGTTCAGGTTTTCCAAGGCTATGGCGAATCCATCATCGATTATAATCACGAAAATACCTCTATTGGCTTTGGTATCGTACTGAATGATTGGAAAGGTTTCTAATATCAGCGCACATTTTGATAATCGTCCATGCGACTTTTAGCGCCTTATCAAACCGGACTATGGCTGGCAGAGTATCTCGATATACGCTGCCAGTTGTGCCGTGTTTATCGCAGCACGCCACAATCTCAGCTATCTCAAAATTACCTCTTATCAAATATTAGTAGCTTGCCAACGGCTGATTCTATACCGCACTCTCTAAACCCCTTGCCAAACAATCCTTCGTTTTTTGCTAATTTGCGCCAGCAATTTAACCACCGTTTTAACAGCGGACTACTTTGCTCACATTGTCATGACAGTATCGCGTGGTTGCCGAAACCCTTCAATGTTGATATTGCTTCTGATACGGTTTTATCTATCCAAACGGCGACTTATTATGAGTATCCGCTACGTCAAGCGATCAGAGCTTTTAAGCACCATGAAGACATGACCAAATTACCGTTATTGTTGCATGCTATACGTCAGCTACCACGTCCTCATGGTTGTCATCATGATAATAGCGTGATTGTCGCTATGCCAACAACCGAGCAACGACTGGTCAAGCGTGGCTTCGATCCTGTCAGTATTTTATCGGCGCAATTGTCTAAGCATTGGCAGATACCTTTATGGCATGGTGTAAAGCGTATTGACGACACTGTCAGTCAGCAAGGGCTTACACGTGCTGAGCGCCTGAGTAATCTAGACAATGCTTTTGTTTTAATCGAAAAACCTACTGTGAAACGCTTATTATTGTTTGATGATGTTGCGACCACGGGTGCTAGTTTACAAGCATTGGGACGTACACTGCTTACCTCGGCTGAGACAGTCACCATGTCAGATATTCAAGCCAATCATAAATACCATCTTTCTGCCTATGCTGTGGCGCATGGAAATCAGTCTTAAAATCTGTTGCTCTCTATTGGTAATCACTAATATGTTGCTAATTTGTTGCCTTAACGCTATATTATTAAAATAATATATGTTTATTTGTTATTAATATCCAAGATATGATGCTTATCACTCAATAGCATTGCTTGTAAAATGATATTTTCTAAATAGCTTGCATAACTGTTATGGCTATTGTTATTTCTATGCAAAACTTTTGTCAAATATTATGGAACAAAAATTGCAGTATTCTGATTAAATAACAATAAAAAGACGGGCAAAAATGATATGAAAATATGAATTCATTGTTAATGTTTTTGATCCAGTATTGGTATTAGACAAACAATAGTTATTATAAAATTGCCGTTATAAATAGGGATTTGATGTGAACGCATCTACAAATAATCTACCACTTACGCTACGAACAACCAACTCAGGATTTACCCTGATTGAACTGATGGTAACGATTGCAGTATTGGCTATTATTGTCGGTATTGCTGCGCCTAGTATCAGTAATCAGTTGGCTAATCAAAGAGTGAAGTCAACGACTGCGACGCTCGTTAATGCACTAAAAGAAGCTAAGGTAGAGAGTGTGATTCGGCGACAGGAAGTTGAGTTATCTTATGATAATAACGGTAGTAATACAGGTAAAATAGAACTTGAAGATGACGATTCAACGTTTGCTAATTACGGTTATGACGCCAAAAGTACTATTAATTCTGATAATAATAATATCGAATTTAAGCCAAATAAAACGGCAGATGCAATGACGTTTACGATTTGTGATGATAATAAAAGCATTAGTCCGCGTCAAATTTTAGTTAGTGCCATCGGGGTTATCACCATTCAGTCAGGGGGAACATGCTCATGAAAAAATTTGGTCAACAGCATGGTGTAGGTCTGGTTGAAGTTTTAGTTGCTGTATTACTCTTGTCTATTGCTGTCTTAGGTTTTAGTGCCTTACAAGTGCGAGCGGTCAGCGCCACTGATGAGAGTCTTGTCCGTACTAAATCACTGACACTCGTTCGAAATTTGGCTGAGATTATGCGTGCTTATCCTGAGGCTTATGTCACTGGCGGCGGCGCTGCTTTCGTCAGTGTTACACCTGACACCGCGCTTGCTATACCTACTATCCAAGCGGTTATCAGCAGCACTGCAACTGACAATATTAAGGTTGATACAAAAACCATAAGCCGTAATGGTGCTAACAACTGCTTATCAAATGGCACAACGACTAATGCTGATAGTAAAAAAATTCCAAATAAACTATGTAACATCAGCCAATTGGCAACTCGTGACGCATTGATGGTCAAACAGTTAGCAAAAGATGAAGGTGTAGAGCTTGCCGTGGTTACTTGTCCAGGGACGACCAAACAAGCTATTCAGCAGCAAATGTGTATTGTCACTGCATGGAACGGTACCAAAGCACTATTAGATGATACAGACGTTAAAGCCTGTGCCGGTGTTAATGGTGTTTATAAAACAGGCAGTCAGTGCCTAATATCGGAGGCGTATTAATGTATATTTACAGTAATAGAAGCCATCCTTATCACACTTCACCTTCTTCTGCCTCAGGATTTACGCTTATTGAGCTGATGATCTCGTTAGTCTTAGGTTTACTGATATCTGCCGCAGTAATACAGGTTTATATCATTAGTACCCGTACCGTGACCGTACAGCAGGGCGCCTCAGAAGTTCAAGACAGTACAATATTTGCATTACAAACCCTAGAAGATCAGATTCGTATTGCCAATTTAGGAAACCCTATTACCAATGTTAACGACACCACAAGAAATGGTGGGATTGTTTTAACAGGTAATAATTTAGGAGACAGTAGCTACGCTAATACTGGTTATCTTACGGTCAGTGCTGGTCAGACAGGAACGAAGGGTACCAACGGTTGGACAGGCATATCAAATACGAATGTTGCTAGCGATCAGCTGACTATTCAATATAAAAATATTACGCAAAATGCTTTGTTTGACTGTGAGGGTGCAGAGATTGTTGCCGGTAGTAGCGATTGGGTTATCGAGCGCTACTTTGTGCGCCCAGTAGCAGGAAAAACAGCAGTAACAGGTTCACAAAACTTAGTGTTGGCTTGTGATGCGGGACGTCTGAGTAGTGCAGGTGTTGTTAGTGATTTGGGTGATAATGGTGAGGTAATGATACCGGCTATTGACCAATTTAAGGTGCTATTAGGGACGCTAACAGATGTAAATAATTTAACGTATCTGCCATCAAGCATTTATCTCAATTTAGATAAACCTTTACTCACGGATAAGCCTGCAATCACGACAGTCAAAATTGGTGTCATCGTTCGTAGTAGCACGCCACTAATCAGTAGTGTAGACAAAACTGACTTTAGCGTATTTGGCACAGCACAGACATTGAAAACCGAGAAGACTAAATATTATCGCCGCAGTTATGAGTCAACAAATTTATTGCGTAACGCTCGTGTTATGTCGGTAACGGGTATGACATCTAGTAGCAAGTAGCACCACAAAAAAAGAGGACAACATGTCAAATATACCTCATCACCAGTCCCTTAAAAGCTCTGTATCAACACAGCAAGGCGCTGTACTAATTGTAGTGCTATTGTTTTTAGTGTTGATCATCTTGGTCGGTGCTATCGCGGTTAAACAAAGTACCACTGATTTGCGCCTAGCAACTAGTGACCAGATAAACACCTTGCTATTGCAATCGGCAGACAATGCCAATCAAAATATCGAGCAAGGGGTCAACGGTAGTAGTGATGCTGAGGTATATACCGATATGCTATCGCGTGGCGGGCCATTTGGACACTTTATTCTAGATACCAATAGCGCTGAACATGAATACATATTTTGTTTTCGTCCACGTGGGCGCTTCTTTGATATTAATAAAACCACTATTAACACAGAAAACGGCGGTAATATTTTAGGCAATGATATTGGTTACTGCAATCCATCAGCGCCTGCCGACTATGTCAGTGATCGTAATGCGAGCATGACTCAAGTAAACGTTTCATTGACAGCGCCAAGTGCTAGCAATGAAGCATTTAGTAGTTACACGATTGGACAGGACAGCAGTGAGATATCAAGCCAAGCGTTTATGTTCGATATCACTAGTACTGCGATACTACCAGCCTATTCTGGCAAAACAGATGCTGCCAAAGACTGTTTTAAAAAGACCAGTCGAGTAGGAACAGTGACGGATGCTGAAGATGCTATTGGCGGCTGTATGATAGAAGAGGGTGTGCCCAATACTGTGTTATATGAAGTAGCCAATGTAGAAAACTTGTCATTACGTGAGAACTGTGTCGACTTTGGTAAAGGGAAAGGCGTTGTTTGTACCCTTCCTACTACCTAGTCTGCTGTAGTTAAGGATAGATAGCAGTATCGAATCGTTTAAAGTTGTTAGAGCACGCCTAATAGTAAGCATATAATTGTTAAATGGCAATTGAATGACTGCTAATGATTATTCGCTCGATAGCTCAATCCATTTAAGGAGTCAGTCCATGAAAAAATTACAGAATAACAGCTTTAGTCGACGCACATGGCCTATCAAATTGCTATCGGCAGCAGTAGTCATCGGTATGACAGGTACCATGGTACAGGCGGCTAACCCCAACCATAAACCTATTGGTGATTTAGAAATTTATACACCTGCCAAACCAGGTACAGCGACTCTATTTATGATGCTTGATATATCAGGAAGTATGGGGGATAGCTTTATAGATGAGGATTATGGAAGCAAGTATAGTAGCTGTAGCTCATCTAACGTCAGTGAAATTAAATCTGAAAAAATTCGCTCTGTTATTTATAAACGCAAGTATAAACGTACGATAACAGGTGATTTGTTTAGAGATGATGATGGCAATTTGGTAAAAATTAAAGACCTTGATAATATCTATAAAGAATATAGCTTTACACCTAAAGGTTGCACTAAAAGTAGTCCTACGCGATACTCCAGACTTGTTCGTTTACAAATAGCACTCATCGAGTTGTTAGCAGATGAAGTTTATAAGACAGGAACAGATGGTAGTTTGAAAAAGACGGGTTCATTAGAAGATGATTATGAAGTAGGTATAGGTAGTTATACTGATAGTGATGGTAGAGTTAAAGTGCCTACTCGAGCACTGACCCCTGAGCAGCGTGCAGAACTAATTGAGAGTGTTGAGGGGTTGAGAGCAGGTGGTGGCACCCCAAGTGCTTATGCATTAGCAGAGTCTGGCGCTTACATGATGGGTACTACTACTTATTCTTGGAGTACCAGAAATAATAGTGGATTTAAAGATTCTATCAGTAGCTCTAAAGATGGAGATAATTATATATCACCATTAAGCACTAATGAATGTAGTGGTAATGGTATTTACTTATTAACAGATGGTGTACCTAATAATACTGATGGTAAAGATTTAATGAATTTGTCCCTAAAAGGGGGTACAAAGCCTTTATCTGTTGGTACTTGTAGTGGGTTAACAGGTGGTGCCTCTAAGGCTTGGGGATGTATGGGAGACTATGCCGCATTACTACGCAATCCTGTAAACAACAAACTTAATCTATCTATTAAAACCGCAACAGTAGGTTTTGGTTCAACATTTGCTGGATTAACAAAGAAAAAGACAATTATTGTTAACGGTGAGTCAAAAGAAATTATTGATTGCGATAGTGGTAGCGCAAATGACAATACGCGTAATCTTTGTAAGCTTGGTGAGCGTAGAGGTGATGCGGATACCAAAACCTTTGGTGATGGCGGTTTTTACTATACTGAAGAGTCTGAGGATATTGCCAATAGTATCGTCGACTTTGCATCAGGTTTAGTGCAAATTATCAATACGGCACCGTCAGGTACGATTACTATCCCTGACGACCCATATCGCGCCTCTAACCAGCTAGCTTATGCTTATTTACCAATGTTAAATCCTGAAGTTGCTACCTCGGACAGCATTTGGAAAGGTAACCTCAAAAAATATAAGCTAGATCAGGGCACTTTATTCGGCAATGGTAGTAAGTTACTGTACAAAGATATTGCTGGTAACTTGGACGAAAACACCCAAGATGTATGGCAAAAAACCAATTTTACCGTAGATGGAAAAGTAGCCAACAACAATATCACAGCGGGTGGTGTCTATGCTCAATTAAAATCACCAAGCTCAGGTCTTAGTAGTTTACGCACCCTTTATGTGGAAGACTATACTTCAAAGGATAGTAAGATACCGACTTTACGTAAAGTTAGTGTTGATGGTAATGGTAAACCGCAAGGGTTCGATCAGCTGATAGATACAGGTACTTATACAGAGATTAATAAACGCCGTTTACTCAGCTTTTTAGGATTTGACGTAGTATTAACTGACAATGGAAAAGAAACAGAGGTTGAAAAACTAAAGCTTAGTAAGCCCACTAAAGAAGTGAAAGTGTTGGGCGGTGTTGTCCACTCAAAACCTGCCGCAATCTCTTATAGTGCTACCTTAGATGATAACGGTCGTATTACCAATACCCGAGATGATTACGTATTATTTGGCTCTATGGACGGTGCGCTACATGTAGTCGATGCCGATAAAGGAGAAGAGACCTACGCTATCATTCCTAAGAAAATGTTGGAAGATCAGCCAACGGCATTGGTTGATAACTCAAGCAAAGCCAAAGTTGGTGAACCTTACTTTGGCGTAGATGCCCCTTGGTTGGTGGTCACTGATTATAATTATGACTTGGCTGCCAAACGGGTGAAGGTTGATGCATCGTCTGGCAAAGGTATGTTTGCCTATGGTGGCTTACGTATGGGCGGTGAAGCATTCTACGGTATTGATATCACCGATAAAGCAACCCCAAAAGTCATGTTTACTTTGACTCCAGAAGGGCGTAACAACGCCACAGGTAATAATGATTTTGCGCGCCTAGGTCAAATCTGGAGTAAGCCAACGGCTGCTAAGATTCGCCTGAAAAAGGACGACAAACCCACCAATGTCCTTATATTTGGTGGCGGTTATGATATCGCTTACGAAAATGATGAATATATGGCTACCACAAAGGCACCAGCCAAAGGCAATGCCGTTTATATGATTGATGCCAGTGATGGTAAGTTATTATGGTCGACCAGTGGCGAAACTGGCGGTAGTTTAAATACTAAAACAGCGGACATGATTCATAGTATTACGGGCGAGATTGCCGTACTGGATAGAGACAACGATGGTCTAATGGATCATATATACGTGGCTGACTTAGGTGGGCAAGTATTTCGTGCAGATTTTGAAAATGCTCGCCCTGAGAAGTTTGGTTTTGAAGCCGTAACTAAATTCTCAAATAAGCGTGTCACGCGCGTATTAAATAGTAAGCCGAGTGGCAAACCCGCCTATCGTTTTTATGAGCGCCCAGTAGTCAGCTTCTATCGTAACAAAAGCACTGGCAGTAATAATGGCCAGTTATTTGCGCTAGTAAACGTTATATCAGGCAATCGCAGTGCACCACTATCGACGTTGCGTAGCGATAACACTTATGCCAACCGCGTATATGGCATTATTGATAACGATGTGACTAACGCAGATCTTTATAAGAATGACTTTACCACTTCTGTAAAAGATTTAACCGAGAGTAAGCTAACCAATCTAGCCACAGCGCTAGGTAGTGCTCCAAATGAAGCCGCAAAAATCGCTGCTAAGTCAGCAATGGTAGAGGGTACTAAGCAAGGTTGGTACTATCCGTTGACTCGCTTTGATGGCTACAATAATGTCCGCTACAATAAAGGCGTAGGCGACAGTGTGGTCATTAACAATCTACTGTATACCACGGTTTATAACCCCGATAAGCTCTATGGCACGGTTTCAAGCTGTTCTGCAAAAATATCGGGTGGCTCAGAGCGCCAGTTATATTGCCTACCTTATGGCATCTGTATGGAAGCCAGCTCAGGAACAGGTACAGGTGGCTATTTACCTGCAGGTCAAGGTATTCAAGAGCTGACATTAGGTGCTTATAATGAGGAAAATACTGACCTCAAAGTACTCATTGGTAATAGGACTATTACTGAACGCGCGTTAGAAATCAATCGAGCTGGTTATGGCACAGACACCTTTAAAAATGATAGTAATATCAAAGATTTATATCCGGGTGAGGAAAGTCGTCCGACACAAGTCGGTGGCGACGGTACTGCTGGCGAGTATATCTTCAATGAGCGCTATACAATGCAGCCACGTATATGGTATGAACGTAAATAGTAGCGCCACTCACTAAGACTGGCACAGCATTAATGACACTGTATGGATATAGTCGCACTACAAAGAATGAGTAGTGCGACATATTTATGATTAGATTATGGGACGTCACACATGACCAAGATAAGAGATACGATCACAGCGAATGGTGCTCGCGGTTTTACGCTGATAGAGCTGATGATTGTCATCTTCATTATATCGATACTGGCCGCCATCGCTATCCCAAGCTATCGCCGTTACGCAGTGCTGAACGCTGAGCGTGAGACACAAGCCAAAATGCAGCAATTACAGATACAGCTTGAGAGTTGGCGCTCTAAAGCACTAAGCTATAAAGGCTTTCAGCCGCAGAAAATTGATACGAGCAATAAAGTCACTTATGCCTATGCAGAGACAGATAACAAAACCATCTATGTACCGAATGGCAGCGATGCGTCCAACTACCGATATAAGATTACCCTCGTCGATGGCGGTGATACGAGTAAGTCGTTAGTATCGACAGGGTTTTCTATTATCACTGGTCGCACGTGGAAAATGCTAGCAATACCAAATACTTCAGGACCTGCAAAGGGTGGCAGTACGATCATGCTAAGCAGCAACGGCATACGCTGTGCGCATAAAACCAATACGATAGCTATTGCTGATGCCAACTGCGGTGCGAATGAGGAAACTTGGTAATGGTATTGATATATAAAGACACTCAGCAATCATCTATGCAGACAACCGTCTCTCAACGTGGCTTTACTTTGGTTGAAGTCATGATTGTCGTCGCTATCTTAGGCGTACTCGCTGCCATCGCCTACCCAAACTATCAGCGCTATGTCATAAAGTCTAAACGCACGGATATGATGAGTGAGCTACATAATGTCGCGGCCGAGATTCAAAGTCGTAAACTGATCCAAGGTAGCTACAGCAATGCTTTAGTGACGGGACTGGGTGGTGATTATCCCAAGCAAGGCAATGCGCTCTATACCATCAGCTTTACCCCCAATCCGCTCACTTCCGAGTGGCGCATCATTGCCACGCCAAAATCGGGCAGTCAAATGTCTAATGATGGAACGCTTAGTCTTAATTATCAAAATAATAAGTGTCGCGGCAGCGTTTGTGGGACTGCAGATGACTGGAATGATTAGAAACAATATGTTTAAGGTAAATAAAGCTGACAAAAATTGTCAGTAACACTTACCTTTTACTACCTATAATGGGTTAACTGACAATTTTCAGTAGCTTAAGCGTAACATTAACTGTCAGTTACTATCAGAATCATCATTTGTTATGCAAAAATAGTAATAATAATCGAGTACTTAGCACGCATGTACATTATAGCCATTAGTTTTGGCACGTTATATGCAACATCTATTACAAGAGAAACAAACATATTATATTACTAAAGATAAAATGCAGCTGTATCAATAGTAGCTACTTATCTTTATATACCCTAAAGGAGTTCATATGAACACTGCTCAAAAAGGTTTTACCTTAATCGAACTAATGATCGTTGTTGCTATTATCGGTATCTTGGCTGCGATCGCTATTCCTCAGTATCAGAACTATATTGCACGTTCACAAGTAGCCCGTGTAATGGGTGAAGCAGGCTCTTTAAAAACTGCTGTAGATAACTGTTTGCTTAATGGTAAAACTACAATCGGAGCTGCTGCTACAGAGTGTCAACTAGATGCTACTGGCTCTAACTTATTAAGTGGTGCTAAGCAAGATGGCTCAACTGCTGTCACAGCTGGTACTGGTGTGCCACAAGCCACGATTAATGCTGACGGTAGCGGAACTATCATAGCGACCTTTGATAATGGTGCAGCTGCGGATGTGAAAAAAGCTAGTAAAAATACACTCACTTGGACACGTACAACTGACGGTTCATGGGCTTGTACTACTGCTGTTGAAGATAAGTATAAACCAGCTGGCTGTAACGGTTAATAGATGTTTTCTGAGAGAGAAGCTGGCTTAAATAAATTCCAGTTAATCTCAATAAAAAAGCCAAACTTAATGTTTGGCTTTTTTTATCTCTAAATTAATCATGGCATACGTTGTGCACTATCGATATTATCTTACTCATTAGGTAATACCATTATGAAACCGATCAAAAATAGTTACCTATCTAACCAGCTCGGCTTTACTATTATTGAGATGATGATTGTCGTGGCTATTATCGGTATCTTAGCGGCGATTGCTATTCCTCAGTATCAAATTTATGTTGGCAAGACTCAAGCTACTAGATTAGTCAATGAATTGGGACAATTGCGTTTGTCTGTGGAAGAGTGTTTACAATCAGGAAGGGTGAGGATAGGATTAAATACAGACGAATGTGATCCGCGTACAACTGCGTCGAATCTTATAATCGGTGGCTCACAAGTAGGAATTACTTTACCTGACAATATGGGTGTGGCACAGATAAGCAGTCCTCTTATAGCGACGACACGTGTTACCGCCACTGTATCTACTCAAGTTACTCCAGCTATAGTAGGAAGGAAGTTAGTTTGGCTACGTAACAACGAGGGCTCTTGGCGCTGTATTAGCAATATTGGATCTATTTACCTACCCAGTTCTTGTACATACGATGCAAGCTTATAGATAGCAGTATAAAACCAGTTAACAACATATTGCTATTAAGTGGTTTTATATATTTAGGAATAGTCATGAATTATATTATCGGTGCGGCACTGATTAGCACTCTTATTTTCTTTTTAGGTGCTTTATTTGTAAACGGTATTGGTGTTATACCTTCTGACAGCATTTTACAGTATAGCTGGATGATCTGGGGAGTAATGACAGCCTTATGTTATCCATTGGCCAAAAAGATCATGGCATAGATTGTATTCGATAAAATTATGAAGAATAAAAAACCATTCAACGTTATCCTACCATTAAATGGTTTTAGTATCTAAAAATTGCTGATTATAAGTTACTTCTCTAAATACTGAATCTTACCTTCCACACCATCCCACTTTTCAGCTTCTGGCAATTGACCTTTCATCTCAGTGATGTTTGGCCATTTTTGCGCCAGCTCTTCGTTTAGCTGTGTGAACATCTCTTGCCCTTTTGGCACCTCATCTTCTGAGAAGATGGCATTGGCAGGGCATTCAGGCTCGCATAGTGCGCAGTCGATGCACTCGTCAGGATCGATGACGAGGAAGTTCGGGCCTTCATAAAAGCAGTCCACAGGACAGACTTCCACACAGTCGGTGTATTTGCAAAGAATGCAGTTATCTGTAACGACAAAGGTCATAGTGAGGTCTACCTGTTATTGGATTGGCTGATATAGTTCATCCCTTTTAAAAGAGTTACTGTGCTCACCGCGCGTGAAGTATTATTGATACATCTGCACTTGGTTGCCTTGATCTTCTTTTAAAGTGAATCAACGATAAGGGCTACATAGAATAGTTGGAAAATAAGGCACATTTTAACGCCTTTACGACTAATTGACAATTCCCTTTAATGACTAATGATTTTCTTCAAATGATAGAGCAAATCATGGGCTTGCTTTGGCGTTAAGGTATCAGGATTAATTGCATTTAGTTCATCTTGTAAGCTAAACAAATGATTTTGTTGTGGAATATTACCTGATTTTTGAGTTTGAGTAGTATTACTGATACTTACACCTTCTACTTTACTCTCATGATTTTGCAGCTGTTTATCGTTTAACGACTTAGCTAATTCATTTTTGTCATCAACGGTTCTTACGCTTTCTGCCTTAATAGGGTCTAATTTTAAGTTATCTGCTAAGTAGCGCTTGGCTTCATCCAGTACTTGGGTAGGAATCCCTGCCATTTTTGCTACATGCAGACCAAAGCTAGAACTTGCGGCACCATCTTTGATTTGATGCAGTAGGAGCAGCTGACCATCGATTTCACTGGCGGCGACATGGACGTTGCGGATAAGTTTGTCATTGCTGCCACTGCTTTCTTTATAGTCTTCCGCCAATTTTGTCAGTTCAAAGTAGTGGGTGGCAAATAATGTCAGGCAGCCAATCTCGACCAATCGATTAACGCAAGCATGAGCAATGGCTAAACCGTCAGTGGTCGCTGTGCCGCGTCCGACTTCATCCATCAGTACCAGCGATTTATTGGTTGCTTGATTGAGAATATTAGCCGTCTCAATCATCTCTACCATAAAGGTGGATTTGCCGCCCGCCAAATCATCAGCCGAGCCAATACGGGTAAAGATACGGTCGATATCACCAATATGTGCACGCGCTGCTGGCACAAAGCTGCCGCAATGAGCAAGCAGGACAATCAATGCAGTTTGGCGCATATAGGTGGATTTACCACCCATATTAGGACCAGTAATCATCAACAGTCTTTCAGGGTTTTCATCACTGCCTAATGCACAATCATTAGCGACAAAATGGCAGCTATGCTTGGCAGGAGTATTGCTGTGAGTATGAACAGGGTTTAGTGCGGCTTCGACGACGACATGACGACCTGCTTTGATATCGATACTGGTTTGATTGTTATTATTCAAGCCATTTTTTAAGTGACTGTTTTTTAAGCCGCTATCTTCTTTTGAGTCGTTACTCATGACTGGACGCTGCCAGTTATAAATAATTGCAAGCTGTGCCCAATTACTGAGCACATCTATTTGCGCAACCGCAGCGCTTAGTTGTTGCAGTTCGGCTAAATGGTTGCTGAGCTCAGTTAAGAGTTCGTGATACAGCTGCTTTTCACGAGTCAATGCTAAGCTTTGCGCGCTTAGATATTCTGTCTCAACTTCTTTTAGCTTATCAGTGATAAATCGCTCGCTGCTTTTCAGCGTTTGCCGCCGGATAAAATGCGCTGGTGCATTCTTTGCTTGCATTTTAGGCAATTCAAAATAAAAGCCGCTCACTTTATTAAAGCCTACTTTTAGACTGGGTAATTGACTCTCTTGACGCGCGCGTTCTACCATCTCATCCAAAGTCACTTGGATATTGTCATGCAGATGCGTCAGGCGATCAAACTCAGCATCGTAACCTGCGGCGAGCATGCCGCCATCACGAATATGAGCAGGCGGCTCGGCAATAATAGCGCGCTCAATCAGCTCAGCGAGGGACTGTATGGCAGGTAACTGCGCAGGCAATTGTTGCATTAGCATCGGCAACAGTCCTGCTTGCTTATGGCAAATACCTGCATTTGTCAGTAGCGTCGTAAGCTGGGCGCTACTAGCAATACCCTCAGCAAGTTTACGCAGGTCACGCGGCTTAGCACTCATTAGCCCAATACGGCTACTAATACGTTCCATATCACCGATAGCGTTTAAGGTTTCGCGTATGTTTTGAACGGATACGCTATTTTCTAGGTGTTGAGCAGAATATTCAGTATTGACAGAGAGATCACTGTTCTTTAGTAAACTAGCTATCGCATCTAAGCGCATATTAATGCGCGAATGCTGACGCAATGGGCGTTTCATTTGCTGCACCAGTAAGCGTCGACCCATCGGTGTTTGACAATGATTGAGGACAGATATTAATGACGTACCATTACTGCTAACGGGGGTAAATAGCTCAAGATTTTGCTGACTATTGGCATCAATAATTAAATAATCGTCACTGTACTCAATGATCAGCTGATTAAGTTGTGGCACATGACGCTGCTGAGTTTGCCGCGCATAATGTATGAGCGCCGCACAGCTAGATTGGGCAAGAAGTGCGTCATTGATTCCTAGTCCCTCAAGGCGCTGCACGTCAAACTGTTGGCAAAGAGTTGCGCTGGCATGCTCACGGTGGAAGTCATTTTCCGCCACTTCGATAATCGGACAGTCGAGATGTTGACGTAGCCACAGCGTCCAATCTTCGCCGATACGGTCGTTAAGTGCTTCGCTAATGATACATTCACTAGGCGCAAAGCGTGCCAACACCGTCAGCATTTGTGTTTGCAAATTTTTGATATCATCAGGGCTGTTATTATAGCTGGCACTAAGCGTTTGCGTCGTTAGTGTTCCAGCAGCTAAATCCATTTGGCTAATGGCAGCGTGCACAGGTTGTTTGCTGTTCGATTTAGGTATTTCGATATCAATGGCGACCACAGTTGGCGTATGATTGGGCGCAATTAAAGCATCATCAGTAATTGTCCCTGCGGTCAGCGTTTTAACCACTTCACGGCGCATAATACTGCCAGCAGCAGATTTGCTTTTATCTTTTTTCTGCTTATCGCCCATCGTCGGAGCATTGGACGGGTTATTCGTGTTGTCAGTGCCAGTGGCTGATTCGTCAATTTGCTCACACACAACGACGGTTTGCCCAGCAGCTATCAACCTTGCCATGTAGCTATCGGCCGCATGAAAAGGCACACCTGCCATGGCAATGGTATTGCCCGCTTTATCCGTACCACGGCGAGTCAAGGTGATGTCTAATATTTGTGCCGCGCGCTTGGCATCATCAAAAAATAACTCATAAAAATCACCCATGCGGTACAGCAGTAACGCTTGTGGATAGTTGGCTTTCATGGTTAGATATTGCACCATCATCGGCGTATGATCTGCCAAGTGATAAACGGCATCGCCTACCATCAACTGATCGGAGGTCAAAGGTGTCGCGGTCTGTTGTTTTGATATTGCGTACTTCGACGGAGTAGTTTTTTCGGCGTTAAGGTTTTGAGCGGATGGCTTAGCGGTCATGCAGAGTCTCTTATAATGCTTAAATGGGTTTTTAGTCAGCTGGCGTTAAATGGACGACGGTATATACAGATCAGCGTAAAAAAATAGATGAGAAAAACACTCGCTTATGAGTGGTTAATTTGCAAGATTCTGGTTGATTTTTACCAAAATAGCTTTATTAAAGGGTCATCATAGCGCGCAAATTTAGCAGTCGAAAAACTAAGAAGTGTGAAAGTGTAATTACTATTTTAGCACGTCCTGCCGCGCTTTTACGTCGGCAAATATCTACTCGCTGCCCTTGTATCCATCGGCGTCATAACCATATATAATGACGTCACACTTAATTGGGCGATACTTCATTAGGCGACACTTCATTGGGCAGTACCTTATTAATCAGTACTTTGTTAAGAGGTGCTTTGTTAACAAAAGGTACTTAGTCAGGTGATGACTGTAATGACAAGGCGGCAGCGGGCGAAGCTTTGGCTAATGCGCACTAATTATCGAATATTTCCATAGGTCAAAAAATTATGTTATCAAAGATTATAGGCAGTGTGGTTGGCACTAAAAATGACCGCGAATTAAAGCGCATGCGCAAAGTGGTCAGCAAAATCAACGCACAAGAGGCTGCGGTACAAGCCCTATCTGATGAGCAATTACAACAAAAAACCGAAGAGTTTAAAGCACGACACCAACAAGGTGAAAGCTTAGATTCACTACTACCAGAAGCGTTTGCCGTCTGCCGTGAAGCGTCATTACGCGTCAATGGTATGCGTCATTATGATGTGCAGCTGATCGGTGGTATCACCTTGCACGAAGGCAAAATCGCTGAGATGAAAACGGGCGAAGGTAAAACCCTGATGGGTACTTTGGCGATGTACCTCAATGCCATCAGCGGCAAGGGCGTGCATCTGGTTACGGTCAACGATTATTTGGCGGCGCGTGATGCTGAATTGAACCGTCCATTATTTGGCTTTTTGGGCATGACCGTCGGTGTCATTTATTCGCAGCAGCCGCCGCAAGAAAAAATCGCCGCTTATCAAGCGGATATCACTTACGGTACCAATAACGAATACGGCTTTGATTATCTGCGCGATAACATGGTCTTTAGTTTAAAAGAGAAAAAGCAGCGTCCATTAAACTTCTGTATTATCGATGAAATTGACTCTATCTTAATCGATGAGGCTCGTACGCCGCTAATTATCTCAGGTCAAGCTGAAGATTCTTCACGTATGTACGCGCTGATTAATACCATTATCCCGGTGCTGATTCGCTCAAAAGACGAAGAGGCCAATAAGAATAACGAAGAAGAAGATTTCTGGATTGATGAAAAAAATCGTCAAATCGAAATCAGTGAAAAAGGTTATGAAAAAATTGAGCGCTTCTTAATCGAAGTCGGTGAGTTGGGTGAAAATGAAAGTTTATACAGCCCAAGCCGTTTGCCATTATTGGCTCACGTACAAGCTGCCATTCGCGCCCATCATGTATTTGTTAAAAACGTCCACTATATCGTCGATGATGGTGAAGTGGTTATCGTTGATGAAAACACGGGTCGTACCATGCCGGGTCGCCGTTGGTCAGAAGGTCTGCATCAAGCGGTAGAAGCCAAAGAAAACGTCGAAATTCAAGCAGAAAACCAAACGCTTGCGACCACGACGTTCCAGAACTACTTCCGTTTGTATGAAAAATTATCAGGCATGACAGGTACCGCTGATACCGAAGCAGCAGAATTTAAATCAACTTATGACTTAGATGTCATCGTGATTCCAACGCACGAGCCGATTGCTCGTATCGATATGGATGACCAGATTTTCTTAACCAAGCTAGGCAAATACAAAGGTATCATTCGCGAAATCAAAGAGATTCAAGCAAAAGGTGCCCCAGTATTGGTTGGTACGGCGACGATTGAAGCCAGTGAAGAGTTGTCTTACTTGCTCGATCAAGAAGGCGTCAAGCATAACGTTCTCAACGCCAAACAACACGAACGTGAAGCCGAAATCATCGCGCAGGCGGGTAGTCCAAAGGCTGTGACGATCGCGACCAACATGGCAGGTCGTGGTACCGATATTATCCTTGGTGGTAACTGGCAGTCGTTTATTGAAGATATCGATTCGGTCAGTCCTGAAGAAATGGCACGCCTAAAAGCAGAATGGCAAGTCAAACATGACCAAGTGGTTGCGGCTGGCGGTTTGCATATCATTGGTTCTGAGCGCCATGAATCACGTCGTATCGATAACCAATTACGTGGTCGTGCCGGTCGTCAAGGCGATCCTGGGATGTCGCGTTTCTTTTTATCGCTCGAAGATGACTTGATGCGTATCTTTGCTGGTGACCGCGTTGTAAATATGATGCGTGCCATGGGTCTTAAAGAAGATGAAGCCATTGAGCATAAGATGGTCTCAAAATCGATTGAAAATGCCCAAGGTAAAGTAGAAAGCCGCGATTTTGATGCGCGTAAAAATCTGTTGAAATATGATGACGTCGCCAATGAGCAGCGTAAAGTGATCTATGGTCAGCGTGATGACTTGCTAGCAGAGATGGACTTGCTTGAAGCCATTGAGATTATGCACGAAGAAGTTTATAACGCCATGATTAACCAGTTTATTCCGCCAGGTTCTATCGATGACCAATGGAATATTGATGGCTTAGAAGACGAGCTTGAAAATGAATTTAAGATTGCGATGCCGATCAATGATTGGCTCGATGAAGATCGTCGCTTAGATGAAGAAGGCTTACGTGCCAAAATCATCCAAACGGCTATCGATCGCTATCATAGCCGCCGTGAGCAGATGGGCGAAAAAGATGCTGCCCAGCTTGAGCGTCACTTTATGCTGCAAAGTTTAGACAAGCACTGGAAAGAACATTTGACCCAAATGGATCAGCTGCGTAAAGGCATTCATCTGCGTGGTTATGCACAGAAAAACCCTGAGCAAGAATATAAGCGTGAATCATTTGAGCTGTTCCAAATGATGCTTGGCGCAATTAAATCTGAGACCGTTCAAGATTTATCACGTGTCCATATTCCGACTAAAGAAGAGCTAGAAGCGCTGGAAATACAGCAGCGTGAGAATGCTGCTCATATGCAAATGCAGTTCGAGCATAGTGATATTGATAATATGGATAGCGGAGCTGAAAAAGCCGCCGCGCAAAATCGTAATCTTGCTGGTAGTGCGGTCGCAGGTGCTATTGTGGGTAGTGGTAATAATGCCAATGAGGCAGACCCATACGCTGGTATGAATATCAGTCGTAACGCCCCATGTCCTTGTGGTTCAGGCCTTAAGTACAAGCAATGTCATGGTAAAATATAGCATTCATAAGCGAATATTGATAATAAACAGCTAAGCATTGCTGCTCATATATCTTTAATATTCGTTAGTTTCAAAAGCCCTTATCTAAAGTAGATAAGGGCTTTTCTGTATTTGCTCATATTCTTTGTCTCTACATTATCTTGAATCGACTATATTTTTTGTAGGCAGTAAAGTTGACTCTTCACAAATGTGTTGGCTATATTTCGTATTGATTACTTACAAATTCAACATAGGCGTGAATTTATGGGCACGTTATAGTGTTTAACATATTCATTGGGGAAAGTGTTATGACTATAGAATTATTAAAAAAATTGCGTACTTCTGTGGCGCTGACTGGCTTACTTGCTGGCGTTCTGACGCTTAGTGCTTGTCAGCAACAGTCAGAGACAGAAGCGGGTATAGATGATGGTGCTCATAGCGAAGAAACGGTGCCGATGTCCGCTGAACCTGCTGAGCCTAATGAGGTGGTTGTTGATACAGCGGATGCATCGCTCAGTGAAGTACAGGATGATACCGTAGCTTCGGTAAATAGTGGCGTCAGTCAAATAGCCTATCTGTGCTCACCTGAGCTGAAAGTTAATGCAACTTATAAAGAAGATGCCAAACAAGTAGTCATCGCGACTGATACGGGTACAGTGACATTAAATAAAACTAATGATGCCAGTAATCCAGAAGTGTTTGAAGTAGCAACCGCTATTGATGGCAGTCAGGGCTTTACCCAGTGGCGTGTAGCACATGAAGCGCGTGAGACGGGTGTGATGCGTACAGCAGGTGCAGATGCGGCTAATGTCAGCACTTATGAATGTAAAAAAACCTCATAATAAGTAAGCAATCAAGGAAAAAGCAACGATAACGTTGCTTTTTTTATGTCTGGTTTTAATGAGTCAGCAAAATTATTTATGAGGAGGGGCGCTAGACTCATGTGCCAAAAATCCCTCTTCCTTCACATCTAATTCTTCATGCTTAAGCACTACTTGGATACTATCTGTATGGGTATGAGTGGTTTTATTGATATCGATTTCTTGGATAGCATAAGTGTCTTTAGTAATGGTAGCCACTTGGCGTGATAGGACAATTTCAATCGGTTCATCACCAATTTCGATCTGTTTGCCATTCACGGTAACGACCGCCTTGCTATCTAACGATGGCTCGACATGGCGCAATATATCCTTTTCATCATAATTGCCTGACAATAATTCCTGACTTTTCGCATCGTGGTATTCAGTGCGAATAGTAATATACTCTTCTACCAACTCAATAGGCACATCAATGGTCTTAGTACGAGCGTGCTTGGTCACCGTTACTTTACCAACATCTAAACGCTCTTTGTTGATGACAGGGCGCTCTTCTAATAGCTCCAAGTGTCCAACATTAAGATTGCTCTTATCTATGTCATTACTGCTTATATCATTACTTTCTATGTCATTAGCTACTGTGCCATTATGAGTATCAATTGGGGCAGTCATAGCGTTTGGTATCACTTGCTTGTTATGTAAACCCTCTTTTAGAAAGCTATCGTTCGGGATGTTGTCGTCGTGATTGCTAGTCATCATAATGTCCTTATCTTTAAGAAAAAATCGTTATACAATATTTTAGAGCCATTTTTGCAGATTTTGCAAGGTTAGCCTTATCAGATGTCATTAAGTATTTTTAATTCCTAAGTATTTTTGAGTATAATAAGCAAAAAAAGACCAGAGGCATGCTCTGGTCTTAATTCACTAAGTAAAAATACTTAGCTGCTTATTACGGTCATATATTGCTTGGCGTTCTTACTTTTTAATGACAGCCAAACAGTATGACGGTTTAGCGTATTACATACCACGAGCACGGCGTACGTCTTCTGCAGTAATACCATCACGGTCGATTATGTTGCCTTCGCGGTCTACTACGTTACCATCGCGATCGATATCTAGTTCTTCACGTTGGATAGTCTCAACGATAGTTTCAGTATGACGTTCAGTAGTTTTACCGACGTTCACTTCTTCAGATACGTAAGTGTCTTTACCAACGCGAGCACGTTCAGCCTCTAGTTCAACTTCAATGGTTTGATTGCCATCAATGTCACCGATACGGCGATCTGTTGGACGATCTACGTTAGTACGCTGTATATTAGCATGCTCTTCTTCTAGCTCGACATCGACATTGCGCTCTTCGGTCACTATATGCTTACCAACTTTAACCAAACCTGCCACGATACGATCTTTATTGACGGTCAGGCGCTCTTCTAGTAGCTCTAGTGTGTTTGGTGCGTCATAGGCATGGTCTGCAATCTCCATACGCTCTGCAACTGGAACAGTATCAGCGACAAATGCTTGACGATCCTTTTGATACTGGTCTTTATAGCTATACTGATAATCATGGTCATATACTTCCATGGCATCGACTTGAGACTTGGTCAAGCTGTCAAAGAATACGTCATCACCAACGATACGTGCCAAGCCAGCGGGTACTAACACTTCTTTTGAGCTGAACCAGCCACCAGCATCAACGATCAAATAACGAATGCGACCAGTGGTGTCTTCTACTAATGCACCTTCAATTTTACCGATTTTTTCTTCATTGACACCATAAGCAGTTTTACCTGTTGGGTCATAATAATCATCACCGATTAAATCTTTATGAGTAGCTTGAATATCTTTTAAACGAATTAGTTGGCTCATTGTTGTCTTCCTTTTTTATGAGTTAATCATTATTAATTATTTTAAAAACAATCGTTGTTTTGGAAAAGTTAAATTTCTAGTAAAAATATTTTTATAATAAAAGGTGTAGCAAGCCATGTGAGTAGCCTCTACATCGACTTGTAAGAATCTTAACATCATGATTTTCGATGAGATATATGAGCAAGGTAGCAAAGTGTGCGCTTGAAGTAATTGCGTGTAATAGGCTGTAAATGGCATAACATAGCTGGGGTCAAAGACTAACGTGTCTTTACACAGAGCAATATTTCTAGCTTATTTAAGAGTCATAGACACAGAAAAACCGCAAAGCAAATAGCGATGCGGTTCCTGATATGTTGAAAATTTTATAATAAGCAATAATGATAGAGGCTAATTTAACATATCAATCGATTAATTAATCTACTTGAGTGTTAAGCAAGTTCAATAGCAACAGCCACGGCTTCACCGCCACCAATACAAAGTGTCGCAACGCCTTTTTTGCCGCCAGTACGCTTGAGAGAGTTGATAAGCGTGATCAAGATACGAGCACCTGAACATCCTACTGGATGACCGAGTGCACAAGCGCCGCCTTCAACGTTTACTTTGGCATGGTCGATTTTTAGCTCGTCCATCGCCGCCATAGTTACCATTGCAAACGCTTCGTTGATTTCCCATAGGTCAACATCAGCGACTGACCAACCAGCACTAGCCAATACTTTTTCAATTGCACCAATCGGAGCAATGGTAAATTCGCTTGGGTGACGAGAGTTTGATGCGGTTGCAACGATACGCGCTTGATAATCAAGGCCTTCAGCTTTTGCTTGCGATTCTTTCATGACCACAACCGCTGCCGCACCGTCTGAGATTGAGCTGGCGTTTGCTGCCGTGATGGTACCATCTTTAGCGAAGGCTGGACGTAGAGTAGGGATACGCTCGGCATTAGCAAGCGCGGGTTGCTCATCGGTATCGACGGTTTGCTCGCCTTTACGGGTTTTAAAAGTCACTGGCGTGATTTCATCTTTGAAGTGGTCGTCTTTGATAGCAGTGAGCGCACGATTTAGCGATTCGATAGCAAACGCATCCATTTTCTCACGGGTATAGCCTTTTTCATCGGCCATTTCCTGTGCGAACATACCCATCAGTTTGCCAGTTTCAGCATCTTCTAAACCGTCTAGGAACATATGATCTTTGACTTCTTTATGTCCCATACGGTAGCCGCCACGTGACCCTGGCATGATGTATGGCGCATTGGTCATTGATTCCATGCCACCAGCGACTGCCACATTGAAACTACCAGCTTTGATGCCGTCATGTGCTTGCATGACTGCTTTTAGCCCTGAACCACAAAGCTTGTTAATAGTGACAGCGCCAGTTGCATCAGATAAACCTGCATTACGCATCGCTTGACGCGCAGGACCTTGACCCAAGCCTGCGGTCAAGATACAGCCCATAATGACCTCGTCAATACTATCGACTGCCACACCTGAGCGTTCGACAGCGGCTTTAATAGCAGCACCACCAAGTTCCGTTGCGCTCATATCTTTTAGTGCGCCTTGGAAGCCGCCCATTGGAGTACGTGCGCCGTTTAAAATTACAATTGCATCATTTGACATCGTTATTATTCCTTTTTACGTATTTTAAATGAGTTTGTCTGAATTAAAACCAAACGCGGACTAGATAGCATCTTTTAGGCTCAATAACTGCAGGCTTTATGCTAGCTCATCCAAGCGAATGCGTACTACTTTATCAGTAATGGTATCTAGTTTTTCAATTTTTTCGATGGCTAGATTCATCTGACTTTCGACCACGGGCAGCGTCAAAATAATAACTGGAACTTGACCAACTTTGTGCGCAGGTTTTTGTAAAATTGCGTCGATATTAATACCAGCATCACTTAGAATGCGAGTAATATCTGCCAACACACCAGGGCTGTCATAAGCGTGTACGCGTAAATAATAACCGGTAATCATCTGCTCAGCGCGCAATATGGGCGTGTCTGATAGCTGCTCAGGGATAAATGCTAAATGCGGCACATGGTGACCGTGATTGTTTTGATTACTGTTGCTTTCATCGTGACTGTCTTTGCTACCTAGAACACGCACTAAGTCCATCACATCGGCCATCACCGCAGAAGCCGTCGCACCAGCGCCAGCACCATCACCGCAATATAACGTCTGTCCAAGCGGATGGGAGTTTACCAATACCGCATTTTTTACGCCATTGACGTTGGCGAGTAACGCATCCTGCGGAATGAGCGTTGGGTGTACGCGCAGCTCGATACCAGAAGCCTCATCATTACCTTGACCATCACGGCGTACGGCAAAGCCCAAATGCTTGATACGGTAGCCAAGCTCTTCTGCATAGTTAACGTCTTGTAAGGTGATGCCAGTGATACCTTCACAGTAGACCTTGTCAAATTGCAGCGGAATGCCAAACGCGATCGAGGCAAGTAGAGCCAGTTTATGAGCGGCATCAATCCCTTCAACATCAAAAGTCGGATCTGCTTCTGCATAACCCAATTCTTGTGCTTCGCTCAACACGTCGGCAAACGGGCGACCTTTGTCACGCATTTCGGTCATGATAAAGTTGCCAGTACCGTTGATGATACCTGCTAGCCAATCGATTTTATTAGCAGCGAGCGCTTCGCGCATGACTTTAATAATGGGGATACCGCCTGCGACTGCTGCTTCATAAGCGACATGGACGTTATGCTCTTCAGCAAAGGCAAAGATTTCGTTGCCATGTTCTGCCAATAGCGCCTTATTTGCAGTCACCACATGCTTGCCGTTTTTAATGGCGTGCATAATTACGTCTTTGGCAAGGGTCGTACCGCCAATCACCTCGACGACGATATCGACATTGTCGCTTGCAGCAGTTGCCATCAAGTCACTGTTTTGCATAATATTGGGATCAATATCATCACGATGACGGCGCGTACCAACTTCGGTAATGATAATGTCGCGTCCGCTACGGCGTTTTAGCTCATTTAAGTTGTCATTGATTAGATTGATCACGCCCGTTCCGACGGTGCCCAGACCAAGTATCGCTAGTTTGATGGAATTACTCACAGTATCCTCAAGAGGTTAAATATAATGAACCAATGATAACGCTGTCATAGAGTCAAATGCACATGCGCTACTAGCTGTAGTATTTGCGTGCACTTTGACAGTCGCAGCTTTATCGATTTTTCATTACAGTTGAATAAAAAATACTCAAATAAAAAGTATGCTGCTGATTTTTCATAGCGCTTTATCGTATCATACCGACAAGCAGTTGTGACGTCTACACAATGTCGCCATCGTCATAGATATCACAAATACCTGAAACAATAACAGATTTTAGCTAGCACCGACAGCTTGAGCCAACTCCGCCGCAGGTAGATAACCGCCTACTTGCTGACCAGATTCTGTAAAGATAGCGGGAGTACCACGCACACCAAGTTTTGCACCCAGTGCCATGTGTTCTTGTACAGGGCTGGCACAGCTAGGCGCTTGTACATCAGCGCCCATTTTTCCTTGATTCATGGCAGCCTTACGATCTTGACTACACCAAATGGCTTCCATTTTTGGCACCGATTCCTGACTGCGCGGCCATGCCAAATAACGTACTTCGATACCACGTGCATTGATATCATCCATCTCTTCATGCAATTTACGACAATAACCACAGTCTGCATCGGTAAAGGCATAGACCACTGACTTCGTTTCGCCTATTGCTGGATAAATCACCATGTCTTTTTTATCGACGGCTTTTAGGGCTTCTTGTGCGGTACTAGCAACCAATGCCGCACTGATATCGACAGGCAGAGCCTCGCCAACAGAAATAATCTGACCTTGGATAATGTGTTTGCCAGACTTATCAGTAAAGAAAGAAGGCAGTCCTTCCGCTGTAACCCAATAAATACCATCCATATCTGTTGGTACGGCTGAAATGATATTTTCTTCAATACCAGACGTATTCAAATTCGCCTGCAACGCCTTTACCACGGCAGCATCGCTATCAGCGGATGCCTTACTTGTACTGGTTTTAGCATCGGTATTATTGACGATACTGGTGTTGCTGGTCGCATCTGCTGCATTGTTTGAGCAGCCCGCAGCAATCACAACAAGCAGTGCACTCATCATAAAACGAGATAAATTATTTCGAGAAAAACGGTTTTGAGCAAAGGTGTTTTTTGCAATCGGGGATGACATATATAGGTGTCCTGTAGGCATCGTGCCTAATCGTGAAGTCGTTTTAAGAAAAATGATACTAAATTTCTATATAAAGCAATACGTATTGATATTGTCTTAAAGGTTTAAAATTAAAAGGTTTTTTTACAATTTAATAATTATAAAAGGTAAGTAATCATGTCGCCTATATTAACATATTTATGGCAAATAACAGCCACAGGCTATGAGGTGATATAGGGAGGTAAGGGCAGCAATAATAGTAGTAGGCATAAACGTCAATTCAAAAAAACAAGATACATTTGTACTATTTAATATCGACGCTTGCCCTTGTAGTCTACGGCTAATAACAGTGTTTTTATAAAAATTCCTATAAAACTATTGGTATCAGTTATTTTTAACCCTTTATTTCAATAAATTTTTGCTAAGGAGCACACATGGCAGGTGCCAGTTTATTAACCCTACTTGATGATATCAGTGTGATATTAGATGATGTTTCCGTCATGACCAAAGTCGCTGCTAAAAAAACCGCTGGTGTATTGGGCGATGATTTGGCGCTCAACGCAGAACAGGTCACGGGTGTCAAAGCCAATCGTGAGCTACCAGTGGTCTGGGCGGTCGCCAAAGGCTCATTTATTAATAAGCTTATTCTAGTACCAGCGGCACTCTTGATTAGTGCTGTTTATCCACCGCTGGTCACTTTTTTACTAATGTGTGGTGGTTTGTTTTTGGTTTATGAAGGTGCTGAAAAAGTCATTCATCGATTTTGGCCGCATGCTTTGCCGCATGATGAGGAGCAAGAAGCGCGTCGGCAAGCCAATGCTGATGAGACTATAGATTTGGTCGCTTTTGAAAAGGAAAAGATCAAAGGTGCAGTACGTACGGATTTTATTCTGTCAGCTGAGATTATTGTGATTGCCTTGGGATCAACGGCAAGCGCCACTTTATTAGAACGAAGCTTGGTGCTGTCTATTTTAGCCATCGGTATTACGATTGGTATTTATGGCTTGGTCGCTGGTATCGTGAAAATAGACGATGCAGGTCTGCATTTAATGGAACAAGAAGGGGCGTTCAAGCAAAAATTGGGCAAATTAATGTTTGCAGCGGCACCAAAACTGATGAAGTTTCTATCTATCGCTGGCACGTTGGCAATGTTTTTAGTAGGCGGTGGTATCTTAGTACACGGTATCGGCTTCTTACATCATGGAGTAGAGGATATCGCTGATTTAACGGGTATCTTTGAAAGCTTAACGACAACGATATTAAATGGCGTCATTGGTTTTATTATTGGTGCTGCGGTTGTGGCTATCTTAACAGTTATTAGTAAAATTCGTGGAAAGGACGACACAGCGTCATCTGCACACTAAGTCAGTTACCTGTGCTTTAGCTTTATATTTTTTGTAATTTTATTTCGTAAAAAAGCCCCAAAGTTGCTGACAACTTTGGGGCTTTTGCGTTGGGCGTTATACGATTAGCTTTCGCTATCTGAGTCATCAGCCTCTAGCTTTTCAGCTTGCGTGGGCTTTTTATGCTCCGTTTTAGGCTTACGGCTACGTGCCTTTGGTACTTTTGGCGTGGTCAAATTAAACATACCAGTTTGCGGCAGCAGTTGTTCAGCCACATTCTCAATCATGTTTTTATAACTGGCAATCGTGGTTTTTGACTTAGCTGCCTGACTGTCGTCTTTGCCCGCTTCTTTGGTATTGATAGGTTGCTCTACCTTAGGCTCATCTGCTGGCTTAGTTTTTTCGACGTCAGCTTCTTGAGTATTAGCCTCTTCAATGTCAGCAGCTTCGCTATCGTCATGTGCCCCGTCAATCTTTTCAGCTGCTACGCGCTCAGCAATAACAGTGCCTTCATTCGACGGCTCGTTAGTTGCTTCTACTAGCGCTTGATCTGCTTCTAGTAATTGTTCGCTGTGAGCACTGATATTATCAGCCTGAGCTTGATTGGCTAGAGCATTTGCCTCAACATCATGAGCATCCACATTGTTATCATCATGTTCAATAACCGCTTGCTCAGTATCAGCCGCTTGTTCGGTCGGTAGACTCAACACTGCGGGCTCCTGATAACTAGGATGTTGACCACGTGGATCGTTGCCAGCACGCTTACCAATGGCGCGTGGTTCGACGTCTGTTTTACCTTGCGTTGCCGCAAACTGACTGACCGCTTGTGTCATCGTTTCAAAGCGAGTCAGGTAATCTGCCGCCAATGGCTGATAGCCATAGTTGCTAAAGTCGAAATTGCTGTCCTCAACGTTAGTATCAGCAGTCGGTGTGACGCTCGTTTCAATGTTGGCTGATTTGTTAGCTGATTTTGCTTGCTGCGTATGTGCATCGATAGCAGCAATAAAGCAACTAATGACACCGTCATTTTTCAAACGACTTTCTGCATCTACTAATGCTTTACGAACAAAATCACCAACGGTGCCACGAATAGTCGATGGGCTTACTACTGCAGGCTCAGCTACTGGTGGTTGTTCAGTTGCTTGCACTTGCTGACTACGAACCACACGTGGATCATTGCTAGCCTGACCAAACTTCTCAGCAGTCACGTAGCGCTTGGCAAATAATGCTTCGTGCGTTAGTGCCAGTGCTGAGTTGTTCTTATCATTTGCGCTATGACCACTTGCGCTATGACTGTCATTGGCATTGCTAACATCGGCGTCACTGTCGGTAGCGTCAACAGTGTCACTATTCGCTTTTTCTGTCGATTCTGCTTCGGGCTGTTTTGGCGTTATTGCTACGCTGTCCACGTCAGTATCCACAGATTTTGAATGGTCAGTTTGGTCTTTGGTAACGCTGTTAGATGCTGGTTGCTCATCTAGAGCAGGTTTTTTGTCAGCAGTGTTACTGTCTGTTTTCGGGGCATTATTTTGTCCCTTGTCCTCAGTGGTGCTAACGTTAACATCATCAACATTAACATCATGAGTCGCTACAGTGCCTTCGTCGTTACCTTTCACAGCAGCTGTTTCAGGAGCAACTTTTTTGTCATTACTCTGCTGATTATCACTTTGCTGTGTACTAGCTTCTTTTGTAATGCTTTCTTTATTAACATCATTCGCTGACTTTTGCTTTTCAGTAGACTGAGGTTTTGTCTGTGTAGACTTACTGTCATCTAGAGACAAGTGCACGACTTCTGGCGATTTCAGCTCAACGGCTGCTTCATTGACCTGTAGCACGACTTCATTAGGGTCTTGACTTCGACGCGTGTTAGAGTGATTTTTTCGGCTGTTCGCACCTGTCGTCGCTTGCTGATTGGGTTGCTTAATATTTTCAGCTGTTAGTGTCTCGCCGCGCTCTAACTTGCCACGTGAACCGCGTTGACTATGCGATTTACGCTTCGCACGAGTTTGCTCATCTGCCGTATTACTGTCTTTATCAGCATCATTATTGCGCTCGTTTGCATGGTGGCTACTGTCTTGACGACTGCTGTTTTGCTGGTTATTGTCTTGACGATTGTTACGGTTACGCTCATTCGTGCGTCTGGTATCCTGCTGACGTTTGTTTTGATTATCAGCCTGCTTGTCATCAGCGTTATTTGAGGTGTTGTTCTCGGTATCGCCGCTTACTTCATTGCTCGACTCTTCTGCCTGATCTTTTCTTTGACGAGGTTTAGAAGATCTAGATTTACGTGGCTTACGTCTTCTTCTATCTTCATTACTGCTATCATCATCGGTGTCGCTGTCTGAGCTACGACGCGCTTGTTGACGATTGGCATTGTTGTCGGATGGTTGTTCGTTATTTTTCTGACTGTTCTGCTGATTTGCTGGTACATTGTTCGATGCACCCGTTGATGTATTACTCAGGGCACTGCTATCAACTTGTCCAAATGAGCCTAAGCTTTGTGCGCCATTATTTACTAGTGCTTCAATGGCTTCTGCTGCATCACGACTACTGACGCTAGGCGTCGTTGAGGCTTGTGGTGCTTGCGCAAATAGGTTTGATAACCACGCCACTGCTTGTGGCTGAGCTGCTGTCTCAACATGTGCAGGAGCTGTAGTTGCTTCTACTGGAGCAACAGGGGCAGGGGCTGCCACACTCTGGTTGTTGTTTGCTTGTGGCGCGCGCGCCGATGAAACGTTGGTCGTATTTTTATTGTTGCGATGGTCGTTGCTGTGTTTACTATGCTCAGCTGTACTAGTCGGTTTGTTTGATTGGCTAGCAGTATTAGTATCATTGCTCGCTACCTGACGTGGCTGGCGCGTTGGCTGTTGCTCTGGACGCTCTTTTTCAGCCGTTTGCCAGTCAACTTCATAACCCAAATCGCTATGTTCTTGGGCTGTATCCGTAATACGCTCATAGCTTGAAGGCGCAAAGCCATCACGGTTAAAGTGTAGTTTAAAATTAGGCGACTCTAAATGCGCGTGTGGCAAAATCGTGATACGCGTGCCACTGTCTTGCTCAAGATAAACTAAGGCATCACGTTTTTCGTTTAATAAGAAGGCGGCGATATCTGTTGGAACTTCTGCTTGTACTTCGCCTTGACGTTCTTTTAGCGCGATTTGTTCAATCTGACGCATAATTGACAGTGACAATGAGCGCAAATCGCGAATCATGCCATTACCATGGCAGCGTGGGCAGATATAACCGGTTGACTCTTCTAGCGATGGACGTAGACGCTGACGGCTCATCTCCATCAAACCAAACTTAGAAATATCACCAAATTGCACACGTGCACGGTCATATTTGGTGGCATCGATCAGACGTTTTTCGACTTCTTTTTGATGCTTATTGTCATTCATATCAATAAAATCAATGACAATCAAACCACCCATATCACGCAAACGTAGCTGACGGGCAATCTCATCGGCTGCTTCAAGGTTGGTATGATATGCAGTTTCGGCAACGTCTGAACCTTTGGTCGACTTGGCTGAGTTGATATCGATAGAGACTAGTGCTTCAGTTTGATCAATAACGATTGAGCCACCTGATGGCAGACGCACTTCACGTTGATACGCGGTTTCGATTTGCTTTTCGATATTAAAGCGCGAAAACATGGGCTCATAATCGGTATATTTGCGTAGCTTTTCTGCTTGTTTTGGCATAACCGCATCGATAAAACCCGCCGCTTCAATGTAAGCGTTTTCATTATCAATCCAAATCTCAGCGATATCATCACGTAGATAATCACGGACAGCACGGGTTACGACGCCTGCTTCTTGATGTACCAAGCGCGGTGAAGGGTATTTCTGGTTTTGTTCTTGAATGGCTTGCCAGATATTCAGCAAGTGGTTTAAATCGTGCTGTAAGTCCTCTTGAGTTTTACCAATACCCGCGGTACGAATAATGACACTCATCCCTTTTGGCAAATCAAGATTGCTTAGCATACGCTTCATGTCTTCACGAAGTTTGCCTGAAATTTGACGTGAGATACCGCCGCCACGAGGGTTGTTTGGCATCAATACCAGATAACGACCAGCTAATGAGACATACGTCGATAGGGCAGCGCCTTTGTTACCGCGCTCTTCTTTTTCGACTTGGACGATTAATTCATCGCCTTCTTTGATCAGCTTTTTGATGTTTTCGTCACGTGGATTACCGCTTAAGTATTCAGCAGAGATTTCACGAATGGGTAAAAAACCTTGGCGCTGTGAGCCATATTCGACAAACACCGCTTCAAGCGATGGCTCGACACGGGTCACATGACCTTTATATATATTGGATTTTTTTTGTTCACGAGTACGGTTTTCAAGATCGAAATCGTAAAGATGGTTGCCTTTACATAAGGCGACGCGAATTTCTTCGTTTTGAGTAGCGTTGATCAAAATGCGTTTCATATTTGTATCCTATGAGTACGCATAACAACGACGAGACGGGCTTTAGAGCGCAATGGCAAGTATGGCTAATATTTAAATTAGCATGGGCAGATGTTAATCAACGATAGAACGTAAATCATGGGTTAATAAAGCACTTGGGCTTTGTCAATGGCTTGTTTTTTACCTAAAGTGTGTTAGAAGAACTAACGTAAATATAAAATTTATAGGGTGTAAGGCTATCTATTTATATCCTATTATTGATAGGTTTGGTACAAATATTAATGCTTCAGCATGCGATTCAGTTTTACTATCAGCAAGCTTTATTGGTAGTCATGCCAGCTTACTTTGTAAGAGCAGGCGACGGGCAGTGACGAGATTCAATATACTGATATTCAAAAGGCGTTGTGCTGCTGCAATCCATCCATCAAAGTCTAGCAATAATATCGCTGTTATAAATACCATTATATGAAATGGTGATATTCAGCAATTATTTGTTTAGGTAAAGCAATTGGTCACTCTTTATTTATCGTTCTTTCTGGTATAACGTCAATAATATCTTGGGTGTTTTACGGTTAGGTGTCGCGGCTCCGGTGATCAGCGGGGCGTACTTGGCAAACAGAATAAATGACCAAACTATCGGTGTGGTGCTGTATTCATATCTTTTTTATCGTTATCTGTTTGACCACCAATACGTAGGCAGCTATCGATATACTTCTCGATCCTAATGCTAAACAACCCATACTTGCTCAACTACACTTGCCTAAAGGACCGCCAGATAACCAGTCATTAAATCATGAATAATTATCAAATAAAGTCGTTGTCATGCAGGTTGTGAGTCAATGTAGTGTCATTATCGGTCAATAAATAGGCATTTAGCCAAACTTATCAACGCTGAATTTATGAACACAAAGGTATTTAGTGTCACTATTTATTCTATGGTACTGAGTAAAGTCAGTACGATACTTTCATTTTACAATTTATGGGGACATATCTATAAATATCTACAAGTGATATTTCTAAACAGATACTGCGCCCTAAAATCCGATTAAACATACAATGTTGGCAGGGTATACCGCTAATACCTTTTCACTAAAAGTTCGTAAAAATGGTAATGCGCTATTTAGGACAACAACAATGATTATTGCTGCAGTCTCTGCTTAATTGTCGCTCAACATGCTAAACTATAGCAAATCTTTCTGTAAATACCTAACTAAAAATGACGAAGCCAAAAATGACTGACGACGCACCTACCCATGAAGCCCCTGCTATTTTTAATAGTAAAACACGCCCGCAAAGCGCTGATGATGAAATCAGCAACTTTGGTAAGGTAAATTATCTTGAAGTAACCCGCCATCAACACGATCAGCGCTTGGACAATTTCTTACTGAACCGTTTAAAAGGTTTGCCAAAACCGCATATCTATAAAATGATTCGCTCAGATGAGATTCGGGTCAATAATAAACGCTGCAAAGCGCATGATAGAGTACAGCGTGAAGACGTGGTACGTATCGCGCCAGTGGTACTTGCTACCCGCGAAAAACCAATTATCAGTGCCGAGTTTGCTAAAAGCTTGTTAGCGCGCGTAGTATATGAAGACGAAGGAATGCTAGTGCTGAATAAGCCTTCTGGCATCGCCGTTCACGGTGGTAGTGGTTTGGACTTTGGTGTTATCGAAGCCATGCGTGAAGTGACAGGTAAAAAATACCTAGAGCTGATACATCGCATTGATAAAGACACCTCAGGTCTATTGATGATTTCTAAAAAACGCTCAGCGCTAAAAGCGTTGCAACAGCATCTCGTCGATAAAACCATCCAAAAGCATTACTTATGTATCGCCAAAGGTCAGCCAGCATTAAATGAGCAACGCATTGATGCCTCATTGCTACGCTATACAGTTGCTAGTGGTGAACGCCGCGTCAAAGTAGATGCGCAAGATCCGCAATCTAAAGACAGCCAGACGGATATCGTCGTTCATGGTCGTTTTATGATTGCTGATCAGCCAGTTAGTTTAATTGAAGCCAAACCACTGACCGGTCGCACTCATCAAATCCGTGTGCATTTGGCTCATATTGGTCACGCTATCTTGGGTGATGATAAATATAATGTGCATGATAAATCAGGCGTCCATCGTCTGTGTCTGCATGCGTGGCGTTTAGACATTCCAGGCTATGAAACTATTACTGCACCGCTACCAGATGACATGGCAGATTGGTTGCCAGAGCAAGTTAAATTGCCTGAATAAGTCGCCAAATAAAATTTTTAAGCATTAACTTTAAACGTCACGAACGCTTATTTTTCTTAATAAGTCGCCGTGACGTTTTTGTATCTACCATTTATTATTGATATTCGTTAAGGTCTATTTATGAGCAATCTATCTGTCGCTAGTATCTCTAGCGCTTCCAAAGGAACTCAGTTATCAGCCAGCCATCGTTTAGCGGATAAGACGCTGATTATTTTTGATTGGGATGGGACGCTGATGGATTCCATTGGATTAATCGTTGAGTCAATGCATGTGGCAGGAGAGGCGCATGGGTTCCAGACCACCGATAAAGCTGTACAAGACATCATTGGGCTGAGCTTAATGAATGGCATTGAGATTTTGTATCCGCAAGCCAATGACACGCAAAAGCTTGCGATTCAGCAAAGCTATGCAGACCACTATATTGCCAACAGCCACAGTACACCGCTTTTTGCGCCGATAGAAGGGATGTTGCAGACCCTACAAGCCCAAGGTAAAAGTCTCGCGGTTGCAACTGGTAAAAAGCGAAAGGGCTTAGACCGCGTATTAGATGCTTCAGAGAGTCACCATTATTTTGTGATGACCCGCTGTGCCGATGAGGCAGGCTCAAAACCTGACCCGCAGATGTTGACCGATATTTTGGATTATACGCAGCAGCAAATCGCCAATGCTGTTTTCATCGGTGACAGTATCTACGATATCCAAATGGCAACGGAACTAGGCATGACCAGTATTGCGGTGAATTATGGTACAGCTAGCAGTAGCGAACTTGCCGCACAGCAACCCACTTATCAGGTTGACACGCCACAAGCGTTGGCTGAGCTACTATGCAATTAAATAAAAGTACTTAAATAAAAGTGCTTAAATAAAAATCTTTTTAGATGCTAAAAATGATAATAAAAAAAGGGTTTATCGATAATAGCGATAAACCCTTTTTACTTGGAGACGATGATATTTATTTGTTTTATTTTTGAGCACTATCCTTATTGAGTGCTATCCTTCTGAGCACTTTCCTTTTCAATAGCACCTTTTTCAATGCTATCTTTTTCGATCGCTTCTTCCAACTCAGCGCCTTCTAGTAACGCAAAAGAGGATTCAATGATTTTGTCTGCATCGAGCTGATACTCATACCAGTTGCCCATGATACCAGCCAGCTCATCAAGACCTTCTTTTCTTAGTGCTGAAAATAGCTGAATGCTACAGTTCAACCCCAGTTCTTTTAGTCTTTTACGAGTATTAAGTAACGCATTTTTAGATGCGCCATACTTTAACTTATCTGCTTTGGTTAACAAGATATGCACCGGCAGTTCACCATCATTTGCCCAACGTAGCATTTGCTCGTCAAAGAATTTCAATGGATGACGAATATCAGTCATGAGCACCAAACCTGCAAGGCTTGAGCGCGCCACCAAGTATTCTTCTAGCTCAACCTGCCATTCTTTTTTCATCTCAAGCGGTACCGCTGCGTAGCCATAACCTGGCAAATCCACCAAACGTCTATCAGCATCACCAATACTAAAAAAGTTAATCATCTGCGTACGACCAGGCGTTTTAGATGAGCGTGCTAGTTGGCGTTGGTTGGTTAAGGCATTAATAGCAGAGGATTTACCTGCGTTTGAGCGTCCTGCAAAGGCAACTTCTAAGCCCATATCGGGTGGGCAGAGACGAAAAGTAGGCGCTGACATCATAAACTCAGTTTGCTGAATTTTTTGACGAGATTTAGTGTTGAACAATGCATGTTCGGCGGCGACATCAGTAAACGGGGTACTCATAAATGGCTCATTAATCTTTAAGAAATTGGATACGGTTATAAAATTTTAATCAACTGGTTGTCGAGAAGACAGTGCATTAGACAAAAAATCGTTACGAATTTATTCATCATAACTTTTAATGTTTATTGGTCATAAACACAGTCATTTCAAGTTATCGACTATTCTATACTATTACTTATCTTACTTATTGAAATAACTATGATTAGCATCACATAAATGACAGAATACCATTAAAATAAGCGCTCATTAGAGCAAGTTGCCGCTTTTATTCATGCGTTACCAAAGCCAAACTATATTTATCTATATTTATACGACATACATTGTTACAATGTTTAATAAGATATACTGAACGAACGACGTTTAATAGCAAGATTGATTAAACGAGAGAAGCATCAAAAGGAGGTGTTCTATGGTTTCAATCAATGCACTTTTTAGCCAGACCTACCGAGTTTTAATAGGTAGCGGAGCGGCATTACTGCTCAGTAGTGCTATCATGACTAGCGCTAATGCTGCTGATATTGCAGCCACCTATGATAACTCATGTGCTGCCTGTCACGATAGTGGTGCGCTGAACGCCATCAAAAAAGGTGATAGTGCCAAATGGCAACAGCTTATCAAACAAAAAAGCATGCCGACACTTATTAATTCCGTTAAAAGTGGTATGACGCAGATGCCTGCTGGTGGTCTTTGTAACAGTTGTAGCGACGATGATTATCGTAAGTTGATTGAGTACATGAGTAAGTGAGACGCTGACCGATAAAGCAACACAATACGACACACTATAAAACAACTTAAAAAAGCGCTGGGTTTTTTAGCCTGTAAGCGCTTTTTGTTTTTTGTTGGCATACTTGTCTATGTGTTAGAAAAACTGATGGATGTGACGATTAAGTAGGCAAATGCTACAAAGTCTTGCTATAATAATCGAAAATAAACCCTGATGTTAGTAAGTACTTTCAGACTGCTTGTGGCCAAGACCTTAAAACATATACCTACCTAATCAATAGTAGGGTGGTTTATATGAGGTATCTTATCAGTGCAATCACTCTAAATAATGCTTACGCCGAGCTAGTAGGATTTGTATCAATGAAAAAGTTAATCGCTGCTGCCAGCTTATGCGTTGCAAGTTTCAGCGTACAAGCTGCTATTATTGTTCCTGAGTACGACGTCAATGCCGGTAAGCAAATTGCAGAAACGGTTTGTGCTGCTTGTCATGGTGTTGATGGTGTCAGTGTTGTCCCTGCGCAGCCTAACTTGGGTGGCCAAAACGTAAAGTATCTTTACAAACAGTTGGTCAACTTTAAAGCAGGTTATCGCAAGAATGGTATTATGCAATCACAAGTTGCAAACTTATCGCAGCAAGATTTAGCCAACGTTGCTGGTTATTATGCTAGCCAAGCGCCTTGGGGTGTTGGATTTGGTAATCCTGCGACCAACCAAGAAGCCACTAAGCTATTCTTAGGTGGTGATAAGTCACGCGGTGTCATCGGTTGTGCAGGCTGTCATGGTCCAGATGCTGCTGGTAATACTTGGGCGGCATTTCCACGCTTAGGTGGTCAGCATGCACAGTACATCGCAACTCAGCTAAAACTCTTCCGTGCGGCTGGCCGTGTTGATGATGTTGATAGTGATGAGCAAAAACGTGTCAATGATGCTGCGAAAGAAGGCGATATGGGCATGATGCAGACAGTCGCATCGAAACTGTCGGATCGTGATATTCGTATATTGTCAGACTATATCAGTGCTGTTCACTAATTCATTGGTATCAGCTACGAGTGCCTAATGCAAATTGCCTCACTGAAATTAATAAGCACTTGACCATATATCCGCCATTGTTTCATTATTAAACCCCGATTTCGGGGTTTTTTTATAACTGTTTATCCCTTATATTATAGAGACCTTATAGTCATTCCATTATAAAAGAGTCGTCGCATTAACCTCGCTTGAAGTATTGAATATATATTTGCTTCTGGTTACCTTGTGCTTCTTTTAAATGGAATCGACTATATAGAATAAAACTGCTTACAGAGGCCTATCATTGCTCTGTATCATGATAAATTATCGTTATTCACTTTATACCAAACCCACAGAGTATGATTGGCGGTGTCAAACTTGTTTCGTCTACAATGCGCAGTACGGACACTCGTTTTCCTAGCTATTCTCATTTTTGTGAAAGGTATTAGATCGTTTGGATTTAGATTATGATGATCCGTTATGCTTCTTATTTTATCGCGGCATTGCTACCGTTACTGCTGTTTCGTTGGTTTGCACCAGCATCCATTGGTGAGATTGACTTTTGGTTACTCTGGCTATTGGCTATGGTATTGGTATCCTTGCCCGTTGTTTATGCGGAAATTGCCTTAGCCTACCGTAGTGTTGATGCGCCATTAGCAGGGATGCAAAAGCTTACTCGCGAAGCAGATGCCAGCCCAATATGGCGTAGTTTTGGTTGGCTCGCCGCGCTGGTCTCTATTCTGATTGCGGCGTTAGTGATCTCAGGCGCGAGCACAGGTATTTTGGCAGCATTGACGGAGCTTAATAGCGCTCCTGCTATACCAGATTTTGCGATCGCTGCTGGCCTGATGGTCATTGCTGTGTTACTCAGTTTATTGGGCGTTGCACCGTTACCGATTGGCCTGGGATTAATGGTGATAGGCTTGTTGCTCGGCGTGGCAAATGGCCTACCCAATATTGACTTTGCGATGACTGATATCAGCTTAAATGAATGGGCACGTGCAGTCGCGTTAGCGTTGGTTAGTGTGGGTGCAGGCACAGGCTTATACTGGTTTGGTCAAAACTTGGTAACTAACCAAGTGGCAACAGCAGTAGACACGGACAATATCAATGCACAAAAACCTGCTCGCAGCCGTGCGCCGAGTGAGTATCGGGCAACCAAATTGGTACTCCCGATTTGGATATTGCAATTGATCGTTGGGGTTGTGGCGTTATTTATTAGTGGCATGGCGCTGCCACCGATTGGACAGCTATCATATTGGATAGGGGTGTTATTTGTCGCCAGCTATTTGCTGCATTATAGTAGCCAGCAATTAGCGCACAAGTTTGGACTACTGGTCAGTTTGGTATTAACCTTTGTTTTGGCGCTTTTATTAGTCGTTATCATACCAACTGTTTGGCTGGTCGGACTTTTAGTGATTATTAGCAGCATAGCGGTATTGTTGCTGTCTATCTTTGCGGGTTGGCAGATGAAAATTAGTCATCTGCGTAAGTCATTAAATTTTGGCAATGAAGCGTTTTATAACTTATGGCGAATAGCGATTCGTTTGATTGTGCCACTAGCACTGTTATTGGCATTGATAGGTTGGGTGATGCAGTGGTTGAGTTAACTGCTAATGGCGTTCAATCTGATAATAATTGTGCGCCGTCATCTGAGCAGACCATGCTAATGACTGTTTATTTGGCATATGCTGAAGATGCAAAATGTCAGCATTATTTAACCCTACAAGTTAATGATGAAACAAGTTTGTATGAGGCATTGAGGCAGGCAGGATGGTTGGTGAAATTTCCAGCGTTAGCACGTTGGTGTGAGCAAGTGGCAGATATTGCAACGCCAACGGCGAAGCGTTGGCATGTGGGTATCTATGCACAAAAACAGCCGCTCAGCTATCGCTTGCAGCCTTTTGATCGTATCGAAGTATATCGCAGCTTAAGCGCTGATCCCATGTCTCAGCGCAAAAATAAATCTCGAGTTTAAGCGATGTTGCGTCATCTATCATTAAAGCCAGTTGCCGTTCTTGATTATGAGGCAGGCAGGCTTTCGATACCTTCAATACGATTGACCAAACCATTATTATCAAAGTAGATAATTAAGTGCTGACTGGCATTTTTGACATCAGCAATACCCTTGCGGCTACCTTCTGTCCCTGCTTTGTAATCGTAAATATAATCCCAACGCTTAGGTTCTAAGGTGTCTCTAATAGCTGGGCTACCAAGGATATAAAGGACTTGGTTTTGATTCATACCCACTTGCAGTTTTTGCGCTTGCGCTTGAGTGATGGCAGTGCCTTGTGGCAAATCAATCTTATAAACACTCAATAATGAGCAGCCAGACATGGCGACAGTAGCGCTAAGCATACTGGTTATGACAATCTTGCGTAATACGCTTGCAGGGCTTAACGGACGAAAAGTTAATGTCTTTATCATGGTAAGATGACTCATAAGAAATGAATTAGGCGCAGCCAGAGGTTGTTAATGCGAGTCTGGCCGACAATCTTGGACAAATGATACGTCATTTACTTGCAATTTCCTACCACTTACGACATTATTTACCAAATGCTACCTGAGTCATTTTATTATTTATATTTTAAATTCATAGACTTGCGTTAGGATTATTATAGAAAATAACAGGCTTGGAAATCAGGTCAAATCAGCCAGTCTGCTGTTATTAAAATGTTTCATATACTATAAAAAATAATCGTTAACGATTATTTATCTCATATTTTTGGTTCTTTATTTGCTAAGACTGTCACAGTCAGAAGGGATATTATGGCTTCTTTTACCAATCAAGATTTACGTAAAGCGGGATTAAAAGTCACGTTACCTCGCATCAAGATTTTAGAGCTACTAGAGAGTGCAGAGTTGCATCATATGAGTGCTGAGGAGGTTTATAAAGCACTGATAGAGCAAGGTGAGGATGTGGGTTTAGCGACTGTCTACCGAGTGCTGACGCAATTTGAGCAAGCTGGTATCGTCGAGCGTCATAACTTCGAAAATAATTTATCGGTGTTTGAGATTACCCAAGAAGGCCATCATGACCATTTGGTTTGTGACGTTTGTGGCAAGATTATAGAATTTCATAATGAAGTCATCGAAGAAGAGCAGCTTAAAGTCGCAGAAAAGCATGGATTTAAGTTATCAGGTCATTCATTGGTGCTATACGGTATTTGTAATGACCAAGAGTGTCAGGATAGCATCAAGTAATTTTTAATTGGTGAGCATGATCTACCTTTGATATCGTTTTGAGTACGTTATCGCCATGTATAAAATAGGAAAAGCCCTCATAATAATATGAGGGCTTTCTTATAAGTTTTTATGGCAAAAACGAATAATAATGCTCAAAAGCCATGCTTAACTGATATCTAATGATAAGTTATCCGCACCTTCATCCAGATTGGCTGTGCCATTTTTACTGCTGAGTTTGATTTTTAGGCGCAAATCATTAGGAGAGTCAGCATGAAGAATCGCTTCTTTATAGGTGATTTCTCCTTGCTCATATAAGTCAAAAAGAGCCTGATCAAAGGTTTGCATGCCGCTATCCCGCGATCGTGTCATGACATCTTTGATTTCATGAACCTCGCCTTTACGGATATAGTCACTAATCAGCTGTGAGTTCAATAAAATCTCAATAGCCGCACGGCGTCCTTTACCATCAGGAGTTGGGATGAGCTGCTGCGCAATAATGGCTTGCAAGTTGAGCGACAAATCCATAAATAACTGATTGTGGCGACTGGTTTCAAAAAAGTGGATGATACGGTCAATCGCTTGGTTGGCGTTGTTGGCGTGTAAGGTTGCAAACACCAAATGCCCTGTCTCAGCGTACTGGATCGCGTAGCTCATGACTTCACGGTTACGAATCTCACCAATCAAAATAACATCAGGTGCTTGGCGTAATGTGTTTTTTAGCCCTGCCTCAAATGAATGGGTATCGATACCAACTTCACGCTGGGTAATAATACAACCACGATGTTTGTGAACAAACTCGATAGGATCTTCGATGGTAATGATGTGACCATGCGAGTTTTGATTACGGTGTCCGATCATAGAAGCAAGGGTCGTTGATTTACCTGTACCTGTTGCACCCACAAGCAGAATGATACCGCGTTTTTTCATTGCCAACTCTTTTAACGCGGGCGGCAAACGCAGCTCTTCGACAGTCGGAATTTTATTCTCAATTTTCCGTAAAATCATCCCTGCCATATCACGCTGTATAAAGGCACTGACCCGAAAACGTGCTTGCTGTGCTTCATCAGCAATGGCAAATTGGCACTCGTTGGTCTCTTCAAACTCTTTTTGCTGGTTTGGTGTCATGACGCCTTTGACCAATCGCATGGTTTGCTCAGCGGTTAAAGGCGTTTTACCGACAGGCAGAATTTTGCCATTCACTTTCATGGAAGGCGCTACATCAGCGGTAATAAAAAGGTCCGAGCCATTTTTATTGATCATTAACTGCAATAGTTTATCAATGTCCATATCGTACCTGCATTCGATGTAAATCGATTAAAAAATTATTTAAAATCATGTTTTAAAAATCGCCAGTAGCAATAAAAGTAAGGCGTATCATGGCTTATGAATGCTTGTATTATTGACTCACATATCAATCACTATCAGCCAGTGACGCACGATTAATAATATTACAAAAATGCCTCAGGCTGTTTGGCATAAGGACGGGCTACGTCTTTACTAATGGTGCCTTTTGCTACTAGATTTTTGAGCGTTTGATCCAGAGTAATCATACCTTCACCTGCACCTGTTTGGATAGCAGAGTACATTTGAGCGATTTTATTCTCACGTATCAAGTTACGGATAGCAGGTGTGCCGAGCATGATTTCATGTGCTGCTACACGTCCGCCTGCTTGACGACGCAAAAGCGTTTGTGAAATAACGGCTTGTAGTGACTCTGATAGCATCGCCCGAATCATGTCTTTTTCTGCTGCGGGGAATACATCAATGACACGGTCAATGGTTTTAGCGGCTGAACTGGTGTGTAGGGTACCAAATACTAAGTGACCAGTCTCTGCTGCTGTCAATGCGAGGCGGATAGTCTCAAGGTCACGTAGCTCACCAACCAGAATTACATCGGGATCCTCACGTAGGGCCGAGCGCAATGCAGGCTCGAAACCTAAGGTATCGCGGTGCACCTCACGCTGATTAATCAAGCTCTTTTTGGAGTCGTGGACAAATTCGATCGGATCTTCAATGGTCAAGATATGCTCTTTACGGGACTCATTAATATAGTCAATCATGGCAGCTAGCGTTGTGGACTTACCAGAACCTGTCGGACCTGTGACCAAAACCACACCACGTTTAAAGTCTGACACGCGCTTGAATACATCACCCATACCGAGGTCTTCCATCGTTAAGACTTTGGACGGAATGGTACGAAAGACAGCACCCGCCCCACGGTTTTGATTGAATGCGTTTACCCGAAAACGTGCTAGATTGGGAATCTCAAAAGAGAAATCCGTTTCATAAAATTCTTCAAAATCAGCACGCTGCTTATCGTTCATGATGTCATAGATAAGCTGGTGCACAACCTGATGAGTCATCTCTGGCATATTAATACGGGTCATTTCACCATCAACACGTATCATTGCTGGCATACCGGCTGAAATATGTAAATCTGATGCTTTATGCTTAACCGTAAAGCGCAGCAAGTCTTCGATGCTTAAATTGTTTTTTTCAGCCATAATCGGATATTCCTATCAATCAATAAGGGTAGGACAAAAGAGCAAAAAAGGGGAGTGATTATCAATCGATAAACGATCTGATTAAAGTCGGTCACGTTAATAAAGGAGTAGCGATGGTCTTTACCATTACTATTATATTCAGTAGCATATGTTAAACCATGTAACAATATAATAACAAGACTACCAACAATTAACCATCTACTACACCAATAAAATGTAAAATTAGTCATTATGAGTGTCGATTTATAGATTGATGCTTATTGAGTTTTTTATATTAGAAGACATTTATAAAAAGTTTAACCATAGCTAGGGCGTGTTGAACATTGGGAATAAAATAGTAGCAAAAAAATAGCAAACGGTTAGTCTTTAAGTTCTCACACAAAAAAGACATCGTTTGCTATGCCTCGTACAATGCTCAAAGATCAACACTGGACAAGACTAAGACCTATATTACTAGAACTTAATATCTATGACAAAGGGAATCTTAGACAAACCTTTGAAGGCGTATTATATCGGATGCGTGTTGGCTGTCCTTGGCGTGATCTGCCACCTTACTTTGGTAAGCCTAATACCGTCTACAAGGCTTATCAGCGCTGGTTTCGTAGCAATAAACTGATTGCACTGTTCGCTTTATTAACTAAAGACTCAGACTGTGAATGGGTGTTTATCGATGGCACACACATTAAAGCACATCAGCACAGTAATGGTAGCAATGAGGTGGAACAAGCCATTAGTAAAAGTGTGGCAGGACGCGCAACCAAGATTCATTTAGCAGTTGATGCTCATGGCAACCCTATTACTTTTATCCTATCAGATGGCACGACTCACGATGTAAAGGTGGCTCCAGACTTAATTGATGAGATTAATTTAAGTAGTACAGACATACTATGTGCCGATAAGGGCTATGATTCTGATCCACTGCGAGCGCATATTGAACGAGCAGGTTGCTTCAATAATATTCCTCGAAAACAGAATACTAAGTCCACCAATAACCATATGGACTGGCACTTGTACAAGGCTCGACACTTAGTAGAAAATGCTTTTGCTAAGTTAAAAAACTACAGGGCGGTTGCAACTAGATTTGATAAGCTCAAGCAAAGTTATGAGAATACGGTGGCTCTCGCTTGTGCTTATCTTTGGTTGAAACTTTGAATGTTCAACACGCCCTAATAAAAGTTCATTATATAAGTGAGTAAAAATATAAGTCATTAAAAGTGACTGATTAAAAAATGGATTAAATTATTCTCGTGAGTAATATATGAAAGAAATAGAAAATAACATTGATAGCCAAAATCTTATTGCGAGCTGGCAGCAAGTGAGTAAGCAAATGACTCAAGCGTGTGAGCATGCGGCACGACAAGCAGATAGTGTGACGTTACTGGCAGTTTCCAAGACTAAACCAGCTGATATGATTGCTACTTTGGCTCAGCAAGGACAGCAGCACTTTGGTGAAAATTATCTGCAAGAAGCCATCGAAAAAATCGATACGCTAAAACGACAGCCAGAAACTAAAGGCATTATTTGGCATTATATTGGTAGTATCCAGCGCAATAAGACCCGTGATATTGCTGAGCATTTCGATTGGGTACAAACGGTTGAGCGTGACATTATTGCTCAGCGTCTAAACGACCAGCGCCCAGCTGAGCTGCCACCGCTTAATGTGCTAATCCAAGTCAATATCGATAACGAAGAAAGCAAATCAGGCTGCCTGCCAGCACAGCTACCTGATTTGATAACTGCTATCAAGGGGTATGACAGGTTACAGCTGCGTGGTTTGATGATTATTCCTGCTAAGGGAGGTACGGATGCTTTTACCCGTACCAAGCAGTTATTTGATGAGATTAAAGAGACTCATGCAGAGCTAGATACTTGGGATACACTGAGCATGGGCATGAGCGGTGATATGACAGAGGCGATAGCCAGTGGTTCAACGATGGTGCGCGTTGGTAGCGCCATATTTGGCGCACGAGCTTAAATTTTTATTTATCAGGCAGTCTCATCCATTCTGGTCACCAACATCTGAGTGATTTTGAGATTGTCCGTTGCGATAATCTCAAATCGATAATTGGCATACTCGATAGTATCGGTTTTCTTTGGAATCTTGCGTAGCATGTACATCATAAAGCCACTAATGGTTTCATAGTTCTGACTGCGTGGCAGATCAACGATATCTAAAGCGCGTACGACGTCTTCGATAGGAGTCATACCATCAATCAACCATGAGTTATCCGTACGCTGAACGATAGGCTGCTCCTCCAAGGTGACAAGCTCCCCCATGACGATACTCATCACATCCTTAAGCGTGATGACACCCACTACCAATCCATACTCATTCACAATGACGGCAAAGTCAGCGCCTGTAGATTTAAACATCTCTAATACTTCAAACAAGGACAAGGTATCAGGAACGAAGAGTGCAGGTTTTAGTAGGGCTTTGTCAGTTAAGCTGACCTCTTGCTGGTTAAGAACCAATGCCAAAAAACTGCGCGACTCTACATAACCAATAATGTGCTCTAGATCATCTTCCTGACAGACCAAAAATTTGTTATGTGGTTGTTCAATCATCACTTCAACGACTTTTTCAGTACTCGTTTTGGTATCAAAATAAACAATATTTTCACGTGGATTCATCACCGACGTTACGGTGCGCTCTTGCATATCAAAGATATTTTCTATCAGATGATGTTCTTGTTTTTTGAGCACACCAGCTTCAGCACCAGCATCCATGACAGCATAAATATCTTCTGGCGTCATATCGTCTTGTCGTATGGTTGAAATACCCAGTAATTCAAAGATGACATTTGCTGCACCATCAAATATCCAAATCACGGGTTTGAATATAAAAATCAATAGCATCATTGGTCGTACGAGACGTACAGCGATAGCTTCAGTGTTCGACATCGCCAATCGTCTGGGCATTAAATCAGCGAGCAGAGAAAATAAACTGGTGATCAGCACAAATGATATGACGGATGACACTGCTTCATTCTTCACCAAAAGCTCTAGATAAGGGCTAATAGCTGACTCACCTACCGCACCAGCTGAGATAGCGACGGCATTCAAAACCACTTGTACGACAGTAATAAAACTGCCAGGGTGCTCTTGCATTTTAAGGACGTCAAATGCGCGGACATCCCCTTCTTTTGCCATGATTTGTAGCTTAATTTTGCGACCAGCAGCGATGGCTATTTCGGCAGCAGATACGAAGGCACTGAGGGCAAGCAATAAAAGAAGAAAGATACTAGCGGTTAGCAAACTCATGACATACTCGGTAAAAAATATAGGGATTAAAATAATTGAAGTTAAAAAAGATGTTAGAAGTACAAAAAGAAAGTGTTGTTTATAATAGCTTGGCATTAAAAATCGGTTGATAGAAACTAAAAAAGCTGGGTAAGCACCCAGCTAATCATAAGAAAATTGATTTTTTATAAAAGTATTAAATTAGCCTTTTACTGACCATTTATTCACTAATGGATAACGACGTTCACGTCCAAAGGCTTTATGGCTAATTTTGGTACCGATTGGCGCTTGTAAACGCTTATATTCGCTATTGTCTACCATCTGGATGACTTTTGCGACCAGTTCAGCCTCAAACCCTTTATTAATAATGTCTTGATAGCCCATGTCTTCATCGATGTATGACATTAAGATGCCATCTAATACATCATAGTCAGGCAAGCTGTCTTGGTCTTTTTGGTCTGGGCGTAACTCAGCAGATGGCGGGCGAGTGATGACGCGCTCAGGGATGACTGGGGTGTCTTCCAAGCGGTTGCGATAACTGGCCAATTTATAAACCTGCGACTTATAAACGTCTTTTAACACATCAAAGCCGCCTGCCATATCACCATATAATGTCGAATAGCCGACTGCTAACTCAGACTTATTACCAGTGGTGATGACCAAGTGCCCAAACTTATTGGACAGCGCCATCAGTACCACACCGCGCGCACGCGCTTGGATATTTTCTTCAGTGGTGTCTGCTGGCGATTTGTTAAATAGTGGCGCTAAGGTATGACGGATGCCTTCAACCGCATCAAAAATAGGACAAACCGTATAAGAAACATTTAAGCGGCGAGCCTGTGCTTGAGCATCTTCTAGACTAATCTGAGAAGTATATTCATAAGGCATCATCACCGCATATACCTTGTCAGCACCCAAAGCATCAACAGCGATACATAGTGTTAAGGCAGAATCAATACCACCTGATAGCCCAAGGATAATACCAGTGAATCCTGAATGGTTGACATAATCACGCAGGCCAACGACCAGTGCTTGATACATCTCTGACTCACGGCTCAGTGTTAATGGCGCTTTAGTTTGACTATTAAACTTGGCAGTTTTGACGTCTAAAGTGGCAAGAAGTAACTGATTCATAAAACGTGGTGCTTCGTGGGCAACGCTACCATCAGCTTGCACCGCCATAGAACCACCGTCAAATACCAAGTCGTCTTGACCGCCAACGGCGTTGACATACACGATAGGCAAATTATTCTCACGGCTACGCTTGGCCAGCATCGTTTTACGATTGTCTTGTTTTTCGATCTCAAAAGGTGAGGCGTTCAAGCTAATAATCAGATCAGCACCTTGCTTTTTAAGCTCGGCAATAGGGCCTTTTTCCCACAAGTCTTCACAGATGAGCAGACCGATTGTGATGCCTTTATAGTCAAATAAAACTTGGTTACGACCTTTATCAAAATAACGACGCTCATCAAATACGCCATAATTTGGCAAGATTTGCTTATGATAAAAGCCTTTTTGATGACCATTATGCAAGATAGCAGCAGAGTTGAAAGTACCATGATGGTCGACATGTGGATAACCGACAATCATCACAATGTCATCGATATCACTTAAAGTAGACAAGGCGCTTTTGATGCGACCAGATAAGCTTGGGCGTAGTAATAAATCTTGCGGTGGGTAACCTAATAAAGCAAGTTCCGGGAAAATAATGACATCCGCACCTTGCTCGCGAGCTTGCAATGCGAGTGCACGCATTTTTTCAGCATTGGCAGTGATATCACCAACCAAAAAATGCGACTGAGCCAATGCAAAAGTAACGGTTTCTTGGGTTTTATTGGTCTTACTGGCCTCAGTTGAGGGAGTTATATTGGGATTATCATTGTCTTTTGACATTGTTATTGTTCCTATCGATATATGGTTTAAAATTTGTTGGGTCGTTGTTGATTTAAAATAAAATCAAAGTAGGTCCGAAATTCACTCAAAATAGCACTCTGTCATATCGAATTCTAATAGTGAACCGAGATGATGAGCTTGCTTACGCACAGTATCCAACGTTGTAACGCCCCTCTACAGGTTTGATCTTATGATAGTCTATAGAAGGACGCTAAAAGAGGGCTGTAGCGCATCGTCTGAAAAATGTTATATATGTAGAATGATCCAAATAAATAAGAACAAACGAATTTAATGCTATTAAAAAGCTTAAAATAATTGCTTTAGTATAGCATCAATTATCGTTGCAAATAGAACGCGCCAGTGAATTACCTTTCAATAGGTCAGTTTACAGTATGAATGTAAAATATCCTTTTAGTGCATTGTTTTTACATGTTAAATCTATGTGTCAACTTCTATCTATTAATGTCATCATCTAGTAAGCTTATACAGAGAAAGTTGTAAGTAAAGATTACAACATATCGTTATATCATTATCATATTTTGCGGCATAATAAGCCGTGATAATCGCTTGATATTTATCTTGCGTTAGTCAAAACTATCGTCCGTAAGTATGTTACGGTATGCTACGATTTGATGCTCTCAAAGCAGGTTTACTGGTACGGATTGTTTACACCCCTCGCTAATGAATACCGCTAATGGACAGGGTCTTTTTATGGGCACGGTCTGTGAGTTGATATTCATCACACATTTATAAACTTGCCAGCAAGGTCGCGATAGATCTTCGCTGTCTGCTCTTGGTTTATACGCTATGATTGAAAATTGGACAAAAGAATTTATTATTCAGCGCTTATTGGCTATTACTCTGTTGGTAGTGCTGTTCGTACTGTGTTTTCAAGTGGTACAATTTTTTATTGTACCCGCATTATGGGCGGCGATTTTAGCGTATGTTACCTTTCCTATTTATAACTTTTTTTACGAAAAAGTAAAGCTGAGTCCTAATTTTAGCGCTGCTATTATGACGGTGAGTATCTCCTTAATGATAGGTGTGCCACTGGTTATCGGTGTTTTTATTCTACAGCAAGAAGCCTTGAGCCTAATCAGTAACTTGATTTATCGTATAAAAGTGGGCTATTTAGATGTGCCTGATTCTATTAAAGATATGCCTATCATCGGTCAGCAAGTGAAAGATGTGCTGTGGAGAATCAATAAAAACCCAGAAGGGACGTTAGAGGCGTTTCGTATCTGGGTACAGTCACATTTATATTATGGCAAAGTAGCGTTTGATGTGGTGTTTAGCGGTCTTGCCAAGTTAGGTATGGCGCTGATGACGTTGTTTTTCTTTTATCGTGATGGTACCAGTTTGGTGCGTCAAATTCGCCAAGCACTGCGTAATATCATTGGCAATCGCATCGATGGCTATATTGATTCTGTGGGTACGACCACGCGTGCGGTGGTTTATGGTATTGGTTTGACGGCATTGGCACAAGCACTGCTCGCAGGTGTGGGTTACTACTTCGCTGGTGCACCAAGTCCTATCTTACTCACTATCATAACCTTTATTATCGCCCTGATTCCGTTTGGCACGCCATTTGTCTGGGGCGGTGTATCCATTTGGTTGTTAAGCCAAGGTCATACTGTAGAAGGGATTGGCTTGGCACTATGGGGCACTTTGGTTATCAGCTGGGTTGACAATCTCATCCGTCCTATTGTGATTAGTGGCGCGACCAAAATCCCTTTTATTATTATTTTTATTGGTGTATTAGGTGGTCTAACGGCTTTTGGCTTTGTTGGTTTGTTTATCGGTCCTGTAGTGCTAGCCATCGGATTAGCGGTATGGCGAGAATGGATATCGCAGCATAAAAATGAGATATTTGCCCCGCAGGATTTGGTGTTGTCTGACAACCAAACGTTGCCACCAGTCAATGAATCAGAGTAGAGGCACGTAGAGGCACATAGTCATGTTAAATAAGGATACTGCAAACGCTATGCAAAATAGAGCGAACTCTATTGACAGCATTACTATCGTGGCCGATAGTAATATCGCAAGCTTGGATGCGTTTTTTAATGCTTCGATGCTTGGACAGGCGTCTGAGCAGACGGTCAATATAATCACCGTCGCTGGACGTGATATCAATGCGCAGTTGCTCGCAGACGTTCAGCCTGATGTGCTGTTGATACGCTCGGTGACACCAGTAGGCGAGGCATTGCTAGCCAATAATAACAGCGTAAAATTTGTCGGTTCGGCGACTATCGGTACCGATCATGTCGATCAAGATTATTTGGCGGCGCGAAATATCACTTTCGCCAATGCGGCTGGATGTAGCAAGCATTCTGTTGCGCAGTATGTCTTGACGGCGATTTTGACGTTGCGTCCGCACTATTGGCAGCAATCCACGAAGCCATTAACATTGGGCATCATCGGACTTGGTAATATTGGTAGTACGCTCGCTCAGTATGCCAATGATTTAGGCTGGCAAGTACTAGGCTATGATCCACTACTGCCTGCATCGAATACGAATAATGCCAGCCTTGAGCAAGTGCTTAGCCAAAGCGATGTAGTGAGCTTACATGTGCCTTTAACCGATAAAGATACTACAAACCCTAGTGGCAGTGATTATCCAACAAAGCATCTGATTGACGCAACTACGCTGGCAGTGATGCCTGCGCATACTTTGCTGATTAACAGCGCGCGCGGACCAGTCATTAATGCGCGTGATTTAGAAGCAGATATTGAACGCACAGATCGCCAAGTAGTGCTCGATGTGTTTGAGTTTGAACCAGAGATTTCTGAGCACTTATTGTCCAAACTGGCTATCGCTACTCCGCATATCGCAGGCTATACGGTCGAAGGTAAGCTGCGTGGTACGCAAATTATCTATGATGCGCTCTGTGAAAAGTTAGCAGTCTTGCCTGTATTGTCGATGCATCAGTTGCTACCGCTCAATACTTATCTCTGGTCTGAGTTAAAAGCACATCCAGACAGATTACAGAAATTTTATGACATCATGCACGATGATGCTGCACTAAGAAGCAAGCTGGCTGACGGTCAAGTAAAGGGCGCTGACTTTGATCAGTTGCGCCGAGATTATCACTTACGCCGTGAGTGGCAGTGGTAAAAGTTAGGTAGCCTTCAACCCTAAAGTAGCATCTGAGAACTTATTCTTATCCTTTAATTGCAGTAAATAATAATGACCCAAGCAAGTAACTCTTCTTCAAAACCCAGCTATGCGCCGACCATGACATTGGCAATGGCTCAGCAGCGTGCGCACTTGATGAGCACCGTTCGTCAGTTTTTCGCCACGCATCAAGTGCTTGAAGTGCAAACACCGCTCCTATCGCAGGCTGGTAATACCGATACTTTCTTACAATCAGTCGCCGCACAAGTGACTTACCAAGATAAACCTTGTACTTATTATCTGCATACTTCACCTGAGTTTGCCATGAAGCGTTTACTTGCCAGCTGGCAAATGCCTATATATCAAATTTGCTCCGTATTTCGAGATAATGAAATAGGCGTACGCCATAATATCGAATTTACCATGCTTGAGTGGTATCAGCCGAATTATAGTCTGGATGATATGGCGGCTGAATTAGGTGAATTATTAGCGGCGCTTTATGGGCATTCGGTGGTGATGAGTCATTACCGCTATGTTGATGCGTTTATGGATTTTGTCGGCATACATCCGTTGACAGCTAGTCTTGATGCCTTGCAAGCGGTAGCAGAAGATAAGGGTTTAACAGTTTTTGATTTTAATAGCGACTTGGATAACACAGAAGATGGCGAAGCAGAAGATATTCGTCAAAGCTGGCTGGATTTGCTGTTTAGTCATGCGGTCGAGCCAAACTTGGGTCACGACTTACCGACCTTGATTATAGAATATCCACCTGCTACGGCGGCACTGGCAAAAACAGCGGTTGATAAAGAGGGCAATACAGTCGCTAAACGTTTCGAGCTGTATATCAATGGCATTGAGATTGCCAACGCTTATGATGAGCTAGCAGATGGACAAGCGTTAAGAGAACGGTTTGAGCGAGACAATCAACTGCGTAAGCGTCATAACCTGCCACAAATGCCAATCGATGAGCATTTATTAGCAGCATCTGATGCTTTAATTCCCTGTAGCGGTATCGCCGTTGGTATCGATAGATTACTCATGGTAATCACAGGCGCGAATAGCTTAGAAGCTGTGATTTCTTTTCCAAGCGGTTTGGCCTAGTCGATTATTGATAGACTTAATATAGTTGCCACTTATTTGACAAGCCTATTAGAAAAAAGCGAGTAACCCATTAGAATTACTCGCTTTTTTCGTTTTAATCGCTGTAAAGTTGATTCTTATAATTTTGCAATTGCTTCATCAATCGCAGTCTCACCGTTATGCATACTAAAGACTTTCTTGATGATATTATTGGCATTTAGGACGGCTGCCAGAGTAGTCGCCACATCGGCAATTGAATTTTCTCCAGCATTATCATCGTTGACAGTGATTGTACCAGTCGCTTCGCGCTCTTTTAGTGCCCCTGCTTGAACGATGGTATAATCAAGGTTACTGTTATTAATTAACCACTGATCCGCATAATGCTTGCAGATATAATATTCTTTTAGGTCAGCAATACCAGCATTGTCCCATTTACTGGTGTCTAATGAAAAGACGGTACTGAGCATGATATAGCGCTTAATGCCTTTGTCCTCTGCGGCTTGCATGGTTTTGACCGCCCCATGTAAATCCACTTCTAAGACGTCTTTACCGCCAGACCCTGCAACGAAATAGATAGCGTCAATGTCTTGATCAATTTGCTTTTGTATAGCCTCTTTTTCGGCAGTGATATCTAAATCGAGTTGGCTATAATTGTCATCGGTAAACAGTTTTTCTTCTTGGCGTGTCGTGCCAATAACTTGATGGTTATCCGCTAATAGCTGCTTGACCAAATCCGTTCCCACTCGACCACTTGCCCCAATTACTAAAATTTTCATTGTCATTCCTATTCTTATATACGTTATCGTTGTTGTAAAAACTGACTATAGCGTATCAAGAAAAAACGGCATACTTCGTTATGAAGCGTGCCGATTGCATAGTGTTTGGTTATGGCGTGTATACAGTTTGCAAAGTGGATAAGATCAAAAAACAAAAGACAAAGCGTGTGAAAACTAGCGTACCAACTTGTTTAATCCATCAGCAAAAGCTTTTTTGTCACGATCGCCATAAGGTTTTTGACCACTCATTTCTTGTAGCTCGAGCACGCCAGTACCGCGCATGGTATCCATAAAATCACGCATATTGAGCTTTTGCTTGATATTATTTTTGTCATAGACCATGCCGCGAGAGGTCAAGACCATACCACCTTTGTCCAAAATGTCATTAGCCAAAGGAATGTCGCTAGTAATAGCCAGATCGCCTGGCTGTATTTTCTCAACGATATAATCATCGGCTTTATCGAACCCTGATGGCACCACTGTCATGACCAGCAGTGGTGACTTACGCAGTTTGATCGGCTGATTGGCGACGAATATTGCCATGGTTTGTGTGCGTTCAGCGGTTTTGATAATCAAATCTTTGGCAATCAATGGCACCGAATCGGCATCTACCCAAATCTGCATTATTTCTTAACCTTTTCTGTTTTTGCCTTAGCGTCGATAACTTTAGTTGTTTGGCTGTCATCGATATGGACTTCTATACTCTCTAAAATATTGTCATTGTCAGTAATGATTAGACTATTTGCCGCTTTTGGCTGGCTATCAATTGCAGATGGTTTTTTCTCAAGTCCCATTTTATTGGGTAGCGTAGCGACGAGCTTGGCCAAAGCAGGCTCTAAGTCGGCAACATCATTGGGCATCAAGGTAATATGCGCAATTTTGCGGTCATCGCGTTCTGCTTTGTGGTAGCTATGATAGTGTGCGCCATCGATATTTAGTACGGCGCTGATATCTGGATATTGCCCCAAGACATTGAGCATAATCGCTGGATGCACGTTGTCGGTATCACCTAATGGCAGATTGACGACGGCTCGAATGTGATTTTCAAATTGGCTAGTGACAGCGCCTTCAATGCTCCAATGTCCTGAATTATGTACGCGCGGCGCAATTTCATTAGCGAGTAGCGTGTCATGACCACGCGCATCTTTGGTCACAAAGAGCTCAAGTGCCATCACACCAACATAGTCTAAATGGTTCATGATCTTGGTGATGGCATCGGTTGCTTGTTTGAATAAATGACTGGTGCCAACGGCAGGCGCTTGGGTCTTGGCTAAAATACCATTATGATGATGGTTTTCGACCAAATCGTAGCAACGAACCTGACCATTTTGTGCGCGTGCGGCGATAATAGAAAGCTCGCGGCTAAAGTTAATAAAACCTTCTGCAATCAAAGGTGCAGGCGTTGGCGTTAGTGAGCCCTTACCCGTAACTGCATCTTTAAGATTTTGCCATGCCGCCTTGATATCACTGTCTTGTCTAATCACGAACTGACCTTTGCCATCATAACCGCCACGGCTGGTTTTTAGGACGATAGGCAGTCCTAATTCATGACAGGCTTGCTGCAAATCCGCTTCAGAGTTGACGGCTTTAAAGGGCACGGTAGAAATATCAAGTGAATTGAACATTTGCTTTTCTTTTAAGCGGTCTTGAGCGATATCAAGCGCAATCAATGGCGGAAACATACCTTGTTTACTACCTGATTTTGGCAGATCGGTCAGCTGTTCAACTGTCGCAGTCGGTGTGTTTTCAAACTCTAAGGTGAAAACGTCTGCTGCTGCGATGAAGTCTTCCAATTGATCGCTATGAAAGACGCGACCGTATAGGCTAGCAGGGCAGTCAGCGCTGTCTTCTAAAAACACACATTGGTAGCCCAGTGGCATCGCCGCTTCGGCAAGCATCATACCAAGCTGACCACCGCCTAAAATACCGATGGTACGAATGGTTTGGGTAACAGGGTAAGCGTTCGCTGTAGTCATGGCAGGCTCTTTGAGTTAAAAATGAATAATATTTTGGGTGTAATAAAAGGTAAAAAGTCATCTATTGAAATAGGAAAAGGTGCATTACATGCACCTTGTATTAAGTAAAACCCATCTAAAAATAAATATCAAGTAAATAGCCGCTATATCTCAATGATGGGATTCAAGAACCGTTATCAAAGACATGTAATTAGCTATTGATAATGCCGGGCGTTGGGCTAGCAAGGATGGTATCAGTTTGCATTTGGCGCAGATTGTCCAGCTTGGCCGCAATGGTCTCATCATTCAATGCTAACACTTGAATCGCAAGCAGAGCAGCATTGTAAGCGCCTGCTGAGCCAATCGCTAATGTGCCAACTGCGACGCCTTTAGGCATCTGTACGATAGACAAGAGGCTATCCCAACCGCTGAGCATGGAAGACTTTACAGGAACACCAAACACAGGTAACGGCGTTTGACTGGCACACATGCCAGGCAGATGAGCAGCACCGCCAGCGCCAGCGATGATAACTTGTAGACCGTTATCTTTTGCGCTTTTTGCATAGTCAAACAATCTATCAGGGGTGCGGTGTGCTGACACTACTTCACAATCAAAAGCGATATCAAAGTCTGCGAGCAATTGCGCTGCCGCACTCATGGTTGCCCAATCAGATTGTGATCCCATAATAATGCCAACTTTCGGTTGACCAGCAGGGGAGGCGATAGGGCTGTTTTGATCCATCGTGTTAACAGTAGCTGTTGTGGTGCTCATGCTTTGATATCCTCAAAAAGACCATCATACAAAAGTTTTGTTGCTCTCGTAAAGCCAAGTTTGATTTTTAATAAGAAAGCGGGGGCAATAGTACTAATTTTATGGATTGGGGTTTACCGTTTTATCATGGCGATATTGGACAAAGTTACTGGCTTTTAGTGGCAATGGTTGCTCAGTATCGAGCTGATAACAAGTCAGATATCCGCTGTCTACCGCCGCTGAATAATCAGTACAGGCAACTTGTGAACTCAGTGGCTCAGGCGTGCCAGTTAGCCAATAATGACCGACAAATACTGCTTTATCCGTTTTCAGAGCGAAATCAATATTTTCAGCCAACACCTCTTTTGGAATCTGCGCCAATGCTGATGCAGGCGCACGCGCCACCTCATAAAGACGGCGCTTATTAAGCCCGTCAAGCCACCAGCATACTCGCACGCGCTTGCGCTCAGTGCCTTCTTTATCGACCATGACCATGCCGTCGGGTAATGCTGTTTCTACACCTTTTAACACCCGCTCTAGCGCGTCAAATGGCGCCGTGTTTTCTTTGGCAGTGGCGACTAGCCCGTGCGGCGTTAAACAGTTATCGTCAGTCAATAATGGCTGCAATACCGCCATACTATCGACATCCCAGCAGGCATGAACAAAACAAGCGACGTCTGTTTCAATCCATAAAGGCAGCTCATATAACCGATTAAGCCAATATTGATGACGCTCTGAGCCAAAAGCTATTTCGGCTAAAAATGCGGCATGTTGGCGCGTATGTATGTCATTGTGCGAGCGCAGATATTGGCTGGAGTTATCAGGGTCAAGTGTGCTAAAGGCGAGGGCGTTATATTCATGATTACCCATTATCGCATCTGCCACGTTAGCATCTAACATGGCAAAAACAATCTCTAAGGTAGCCGATTGCTGTGGTCCTCGGTCAATCAAGTCACCGATAAATAACGCTCGATGCCCTGCTGGCGGTACAAAGTACGTGCCATTATGAACGTAACCTAGCTGCTCTAATAAGCCAATTAACTTGTCTGCGTAGCCATGAATATCACCGATAACATCTATCATCATAATAATTATCAAATTCTTAAATAGTTTGTTGAGTATAAGTTTGTGCAAAACATAACGCGACGTTAATCATCGCTTAGTGACTTAAACTGCCATCATAAACCAAGTGCTCATTTCACTTTTTATCACTGAGTTTTATTTCAATTTTTACCACTGAGCTTTATTGCTAAGCTTTATTACTAAATTTAAAGCCCAGGTGATAATAGCGCATTGATAAAATGCGGTAGGACTTGCGGTTCTAAAATAATCGTGGCAATAACCCCAAACGCGCCGCCCCACATATGCGCCATATGATTGATATTAGAGCCGCCCCGTTTGTCTGCATAGATACTATAAGCGATATAAGCGACGGCGAATAATATCGCAGGTATAGGAACAATCGCGAATAGGTAGATTTTCTCCCACGGTGCCAGCAAAATAAAAGCAAACAATACGGCTGATACACCGCCTGACGCGCCAAGGCTCAAATAGCTCGCATTGTTTTTATTCTTGAGGTAGCTTGGAATCATCGCAATGATAATAGCCAATACGTAAAAGACCACAAAACCATAACCAAATAAGAACGGCTGATACAGCCCTTCAATAGCACGACCAAAAAAATATAAAGTAAACATATTAAAGAGCAGGTGCATGCTATCGGCATGAATAAAGCCATGCGTGACAAAACGGTCCCACTGCCCATTATTTACCGCTGGCGGATAAAAAATGAGTCGATTAAATACTGTTTTGTTTTGCCATGCCACTAAGCTGACAATAACCGTGATAATAATAATAAGGGTCGTATGATTGAACAAAGGAAAATCCTTAGGCTGCGCCTGATATGTGACAAGGTGATGAATAACAATGTTCAAAGCCTACGCATTATGGCTGAGTGCAAACTAAATAGGACTGACAAGCAATTATTAAGCATGAGCTATTTATAATAAAGTAATACTAACAGTAGTTATGACAATGCAAAAACTTATTATGTGACAAAATAGTGCATTTATATGCTTTTATAGTGAATAATATAGCAGGCTGTCAGGCAAATTGAGTAATGCTTCGTATCTTGACAGTAATGGCGGGTTAAATGAGAGCGGTATCCAAGAATACAGGCACTAACGACAAGTAAAATAAACGTTTCATGCGTTGGTAAATTTAAAATAAAGGCCGAAAGAGGCAGTAATCTATGAGTATTATCGACCAATTAGAAAAGACCGTAACGCGAGCTGTCATAGTTGAGCGTAACAGTCATGATAGTGTGGCTTACATCAGCTTACTGGAGCAGTTTTATGCCATTTTGGCATCACGTCTCGCCTTGCCGCAAGTGTATTCACAATTTATCCGCGCCGAGCAAGGGATGGTTGATAGAGTCACAGAAAGTCCACTGTTCGAACAACTGTGGCAAGATAAAAGCATACAACAGCTTATGATCCGAGAGCTGTCTGCTACCCATCATATTGATGAGTCTGCTACGTTACAGCTGCTCATCAATGCCGCGCCACTGGCTTATCGTGAGCTGACAGTATTGGCAAACGGACAGTTTTTGCCAGCGTTTTTGCAGGGAGAGCAGGCGGCACTGCGTCAGTATTTACCGATGTGGTCAGCACCTATTATTACTGCTCCTCAAAACGTCAATAGCGCATCAGAAGCACACCCACACATCGTCGCAGATATTGATAGCGTACCAGTGCGTGACACCTCCTTAGATGGACGAAAAAATTCTCATATAGATACCAGTAAGATTGCCGCAGCGACAGCCGCTTATAGGCAAAATGCTGATACAGCAGATAAAAAATATATTGGAAATACTGATGTAGAAAATATGAAGATAGGCGATACCGATGGCCATTTTAGCGCTCATACTGGCGCCATTCATGCCAATCCATCCGCGCATTATTTGGCAGAAAATAGCAGTATGAAGCAAGAAAAAGTGCGTACTCGCAATCAACGTAATGATTTAGTGGTACGGGTGGGTTTGTTAATAGTAGCCATTGCCGCGATAGGGCTTGCTGCTTGGGCAATATTAATTAGACCGAACAACGCGCCGCCTGTAGAAGCCGCTGCGACAGTGCCTGTTGTGGTAGCACCAGCGCCTGCACCACTAGCGCAGGTAATGACTCCCATTGAGCTCATCGTTGGCGTAGATAACAGCGGTAGTCTGTATGCCTGTAGTGCTACCATTGGCGATGCAGCGTTACAAAGCACCTTGCAACAAGCGCTCAATACCAGCTTTGGTGAGCAAGCGAGTATTTGCGAATTAACAGTACAGGCTGGAGTTGCCAGTAGTATTGCCAATTTACCTGAGGAAGTACTACCCAATGTCTTGACGATGATGAGGTCTACGCCATTTGCACGCCTACATTTGCAGAATGATCGTCTTATGTTAGAAGCGCCAGATAGTATGCTATTGCAACGACTGGTTACGGATATACGTACTTTGATACCTGCCATGGTCATCGATAGTACTGCACCATTACCATTGCCTGAAAATAACGATGCCAATGTAATGAATAATACGAATAACCAGTTTGAGAATGAGGGAGCTGCCAATAATCAGTATGCTAATGACTATAACAACAGTGGGTCTGGAGAATTCCAAGCAGCAGATGATGATACAGGCGATCGTATCGTACCTAATCCTGCACCCAACAATTATAGTAACAATGCCAACAATATTCCCAGTAACATTCCTAAAAATACCCCTAACAATGCACCGATGAATAACATACCGTCAGGTTCTATTTCAGAATCGGAGGTAGATGATATGGCAAGCACACTCATCATCGCTGAACCTGCGCAAGTAAGGAATAAATGATTGGATAATAGAGGTGTTTAACGATTGTTTAATCATTTATCCATTGAAACAAGTTATCAAGTAAGGATGGTGGTATAAGTAACTTATACCGCCATTTTTTCTGTTGATACCCAGTCAGAATTATTTAAAAAACCATAAAGTATCTGAAAAAAGGATATATTTTCTCCATTTATACATAAGTTTTACTGATTCTTTTATGGCTTCTCACTGGGTTAATGATTGGTTATTTTCCATGTTTTTGGTTACGTGTGACACTTGAAATATTACCTAACGTATCATTTGTACAACAACCTGTTGATTGTTAACACTGACTTAATACTTTTATAATGATGAAAATTGAATAGGGTCAAGATGGTTTTAGCTGTCATGGTTCTTATTTCAAATCATTATTTTATCTGGCATTTTTTGAATATTCTAATTATATAAATCGATACTAATATAGGCATTAATAGGAGAATTTTATTATGGATATTATCAGTCATTTGACGCGTACAGTCAGCCCAGCCGTGCTGGAAGATGATCATAGTCCCGCTAAAAAGGGGCTGCTTGAACAGTTCTACGCTATTTTTGCGGCTCGCTTAGCGGATAACGATACTTATAATCGTTTTGCAAATGAAAATATCACTCGTGACGACCAAGGGTTTTATGACCGTGTATGGAGCGATGATTCGCAACGTGATCAAATCGCTCGTGAGCTGGCAGGCAAGCATAATGTTGATGCGACGTCTTCGCGCGGACTGATAGCGATGGCAGCGCCACTGGCTTTTCACGAAATCAAAAGCTTGGCAGGTACCACACCAGTGCCGCAGTTCTTAAATGATAATCTCGACAGTTACCAGCGTTATATTCCTGCCTGGGCAAGCGCCGTTCTGCCAGTCGGTATGTTGGCAGCGACGCCTGCTGCTGGCGCGCGTATCTCTGATACGGTGAGCACCGCTCCATTGCAACGCGAAGAAGAGCAGCAAGGCAGCTTTATGAAAGCATTGCTCCCCATTATTGGTTTGATTATTTTAGGCGCATTGGCTTGGGCTTTACTTCGTGGTTGCCAAGAGAATCCTGAGCCTGTCGCTACACCGGTGGCTACTGCCCAACAAGCAGCGCAGGGAGAGGGTCAGTTGGCAGTGGCAGGTGATATCGAGCCTGCATCATTGCGCATTGCGACTGGTGAAAATAGTGAACTGTATGCTTGCCGTATGAATGTGGGCGACGAGACCTTGCAGACCAATGTAATGAATGCGTTAACCAGTGCATTTGGTGAAGAAGCCAATAAATGCCGTGCTGATGTCGATGATAATTTTGCAGTAGATATGCCAGCGGCGGCTCAGCTAGCTACTATCTTACCTATCGTCAAAAATGTACCAAATGCGAGCATGATCATCAAAGGCGATGTGATCACTGTCAATGCGCCTGATGCAGCGGCATTAGATAAGCTAGTGGCTGACTTACAAGCGGCTGTTCCTGCGATGACCATACAAGCCGAAGGGCCATTAGATTTGCAGGGTGAGATTGATAATAGTTTGGCAGCTGCGGATGTTGCTATGACCAATCTTGGTAAAAACCCAGATCCACGTGATGTGGCTCGTGCATTGAGTATTCAGGTTATCAACTTTGAAGTGGATGAAGCGGTCATTCCTGATGTCAATAAAGAGCTGCTTGACCGCGCTGCTAAGATTATCAACGAAGTACCGAATATGAAGCTGACGATTATCGGTCATACTGACAGTCAGGCATCGGATTCTTACAATGTAGAATTGTCTCGTAATCGCGCTGAGGCAGTGAAAGAGTATTTAGTATCTCAAGGTGTTGATGCCAGTAAACTGATGACGAAAGGCATGGGTGAATCAGAACCTATCGCTGATAACTCAACGGAGCAGGGTCGCTTCCGTAATCGCCGTATTGAATTTATAGTTAATGACGAGATGGCCAGTGCAAACGATGGTATGATTATTAGTAATAACGCGCTTGACCCAGACTTAAACCCTTTGGATAGCAATAACGATGATTTATTGCCTGATGGTGATGATGCCACTCAAGATACGGCAGTAGATCCTACCAATTAATGCACAGAAGATTGATTGAGTCATTACTAATTTAAAAAACCGCACCTTTATAAGGTGCGGTTTTTTATTTTGTTAAGGCTGTTGTTTATAGGTGGCTAATGATAAGTATCTAATGATAAGCGATTATTTATAAGCGGTCGGATCTTTTAATTCAGTAGCGCTGCGAGTCGCTTGTGCCTCAGATTGAGGATTAAAAAAGGTTTGAGTCACGTTTTGCTTTGCCTGTTGCCAATAGTCGAATTGTTGACAAGTTGATTCCAGGTCACCTTGCCATGTTGGTATCTGTCCGCACATTGTTTTAATACGGTTTTGATTGGGATAAGGCAGCTCTTGTGCGGTCTCTGCGGCTTCATGGGCGGCGACGCGGTCATTACAAACCAGCGCAATATCACAACCCGCTTCAATCGCGGCTTTCACACGTGCGCTGACATCGCCTGCGGCTTGAGCACCTGCCATACATAGATCATCAGAGAATAAGACCCCATCAAACTTTAGCTGATCCCGTATGATGTCCTTGAGCCAAATTTTAGAAAAACCTGCTGGCTGGTCATCGACTTGCGAAAAAATAACATGGGCAGGCATTAACGCGTCAAGCCACGGTAGCGTTTGGGCAAAAGGCTGCATATCACTATGCATAATCTCATCCAAGCTACGCGTATCGATGGCCTCAGCCACATGGGAATCAGGGGCAATCGCACCATGACCGGGGAAATGCTTGCCTGTGGTTGCCATGCCAGCGGCTTTCATACCGCGCATAAACTGCGTCGCCAGCGCAGTGATCGCTTGCGGCTCTTGATGAAAACTACGATCCCCAATGACTTGGCTGATGCCATCTCTGTCAAGTACTGGGGCAAAACTGAGATCAATGCCCACTGCCAACACTTCTGTTGCCATTAGATAGCCACAATCGTAAGCACAGCTTAGCGCATGGCTAGGCTCTTGATTAAATAATTCCCCAAGCCTGCCCATGGCGGGTAGTGGGGTAAAGCCATTGCGCAGGCGTGCGACTCGTCCACCTTCTTGGTCGACGCCGATTAATATATCTGGGTTGTGATAACGTATGTCGTCACACAACGCCCGTACTTGTGCGGCATCTGCAACGTTTCGGGCAAATAAAATCACCCCGCCCACCTGTGCCTGTTTGATTAAGCTGACATCTTCTGCTGTCAGTGCGGTACTATCGATATCAATCATTAAAACGCCGTACATTGCGTAATCCTTATGGTGTTATATATTGTTATATGATCGGTTCAGCTTCAAATAAATAAATGATGATAACTGGCAGTGTGCCCCTATTATCAAAACTGCTTTATTATGACAGTTATTAGCAAATGAGCATAATGTGGCAGATGAATAGACTCAAATCAATTCGCCAGTGGGCATTGAATCATCAATAAATGACCCAAATAATGATGAACAATAAATGTAATAGAAAGTTTGGTATGTGCAGGCGTAGCGTGTAAGATTGCTTATACAGTTTGAGACAGTTGGATATCTATGTGCATGATAATATTGAGTGATTTTTAACAATATATTAGCAAACAGCAATGGCATTTAGTGACCATAATTATTCAGAAAATAGCATTTTAGAAAGTATCGTTTTAGATTTTAGAAAGTATCATTGAATAAATATTCGATTGATAATGGTAGATAAGTATTTCGTGACTTAAAGATAAAGCATTTATAGGCGGCGACTGATTCAGTCACTTTTGATTTTTATAAAACAAATAATATTATTAACGTAAAATAACTAGGTATATATGATGAAAAAACAACCAGCACAGTGGTTACTCAGTGCAGCGTCAGTGGGCATCGCCGGTATTATTCTCACCCAGAGCTACGGGACGGCAATGGCCGACACCAATACTGAAGGCTTTGTACAAACCCCTGAACAAAAAGTCACCACTCGCCAAGTAGCCGCATTGCTGGATCGTAGCCACTATTTGAATCAGCCGCTAGATAGCAAAACGGGCAGCGAAATCTTGTCTATGTATATCGATAGCCTTGACCCAAACCATACGTTGTTTTTGCAGTCTGATGTGGATGAGTTTAAGAAAAAATACGCCGATGAATTCGGTGCTCGCCTCAAGCGTGGCGACTTATCTGCAGGAGTAGAGGTCTTTGAACGCTATCGCAAACGCTCAAATGAGTATTTCGCGATGGCGAGCAAGATGCTAAAAACGGATATTGATTTGACGAGTGATGATACGATTGTACTTGACCGTGAAAAACTCAATCATTTTAAAACCAAAAAAGAGCAGCGTGATTATTGGACGCGTCAGCTTAAGTTTCAGCTGATGAGTATTACCTTGGGTCAAGAAGATGAAAAAGCCAAAGAAAAAGTATTCCTAAGCAATCCAGATATTACTCGTGGACAAGATTTGGTGCGCAACGACCAACGTACACCAAGTGAGATTTTACAAAATCGTTTATCGCGACAGCAAGAGCAGTTTAAGCGTCTCACAAACGATGAAATCATGGAAACCATCTTAAATACGGCGATGTTGACCTACGATCCGCACAGTAATTATTACGCACCGATTCAAGCCAACGAATTGCAAATCCAATCTAGCTTGCAATTAGAAGGCATTGGCGTCTCTATTCGTCCTGATCGTAAAAACCCAGATTATACTCGCATCGTGACCTTGGTCGATGGTGGTCCAGCAGCCAAATCTGGTCAGATTAAACCCAACGATTTGATTATCGGTATTGCCAAAGATGGCGAGAACATGACAGACGTGGTTGGCTGGTCAACGCGTGAGATTGTGAGCTTGATTCGAGGCAAACGTGGTACGTCAGTGACCATCAAAGTGCGTCAGCCAAATACGCCTGATGCCAGTGCCCGTAACGTGACGGTGGTTCGTGACATTATTCAACAAGAAGAGTCAGGGGTTACCCAGCGCGTGGTGGAAGTACAGCGCCCTAATATTGATAAAACGCCAAAACGCATCGGTGTCCTTGAGATACCAAGCTTTTATCTGAATTATCAGGCACGCCGTAACGGTGAGGATTATCGCAGCGTCAGCATCGATACCGAAAAAGCATTGAAAGCGTTGAATAAAGAAAATATTGATGGCCTCGTGGTTGATTTGCGCAATAACCCAGGTGGTTCATTGGATGAAGTAGCAAAAATGCTTGGCTTCTTTATCAAGAGCGGGCCGATGGTGCAAATCCGTGATAATCGCGGCAACATTCAGGTCTACCGTGACGATGATGGCGGTGAGCAACTTTATGATGGCAAAGTGGTCGTTATTACCAACCTAGCGTCTGCCTCAGCCAGTGAAATATTTGCTGCGGCTATCCAAGATTACGGTCGTGGGCTAGTGGTTGGCAGTACGACAACGGGTAAAGGTTCAGCGCAGATTCAACTCGATAATTTGGCATTGGGTTCAGCCACTTTAACGCAGCGCAAATTCTATCGCATCACTGGTGGTAGTACACAGAATAAAGGTGTGGTACCTGATGTAGAGTTGGTCAATATCTACGATGACGCCACTTTTGGCGAACGTGCGCAGAAAAAAGCGTTACCTTGGGATACCATCAAAACGGCGCCTTACAAGCCTGAAGGTAAGTTCACTGATACGACGTTAGCGACACTTAACCAGCAGTCTAAAATTCGTCAAGAGCAAAACCCACAGTTTGTTTATCTCTCAGCGCTAAACAACATTCGCGATATGGAAGACGAGAAAAAACCAATTCCACTTGATATCAATAGCCGCCGAGCTAAGATGCAGTTGATTGAAAAGCGTTCATTAGAGGCTGAAAATAAACGTCTTATTGCAACGGGTGAGCGCCCTTATGCCAATTGGAACACCTATCAAGCAGCAATGGATGCAAAATTTGAAGAACGCAGCCGCATGAAAGCCAAGGAGCGCCCAGAGCTACCTGAAGACGAAGCGTTCATCAATGAAGCGGCCTATATTATGCTAAGCGCTGAACCCAAAGCATTGTTAAGCCCTGAAGAGAAGCTATAAACGGTCAGTATTGTCAGCCAAAAAGGCTGTGATTAAAATCCATGTAAGCATATGCTTACATGGATTGACGTTTATACCTCTTACTAACCATGAGGCAATCTGCGATTATAACTGTACGGCACGATTGAACGAAACGGTTCATTGATACTAGGGATTGGTATCTTAAAGGTCGCATCAGGGATAGGTGGTTTGCTGATTAAGGATGATAAGGCTAGATGCCTGTCAGTTATAGGATACTCCGGGATTAGGTATCATATAACGATAACATGGATGGTTAGTGATAAAAGCCGCATAACGCTTGTCGTTATGCGGCTTTGTTACGTCTGCTATATATTAATTGAGAAACACGACTAACTAGCTAATAGATGCTAATAGGTAATACAGTAGCATTGAATAGTTTGTAAGCCTGTCAGGTTGCTTAATGTAAGCCTAAGAGGCTCATATTTTAAAAAGGTGATTGTGATAAATAATAGCCATAAAAAAAGGTCAGTAGACAAAGCCACTGACCTTTTTTGACCAAATGGTAGTCTTAATAAAGACTACCATTTAACATTTCACTATACTCTAGAAGAGATTAGTGCTCAACGCCACCAGCGCCATGGACATGACCATGGTTTAGTTCATCTTCAGTCGCTGCACGCACTTCTTGGATTTCAACATCAAACGTCAAACGCTTACCAGCCAATGGATGGTTTGCATCAACGGTCACTTCTTTGTCATTTACTTCAGTAACGGTAACTAGCATTACTTGGCCGCCAGCTTCTGACTGAAACTGCATACCCGGCTGGATATCGTCAACGCCTTGGAAGTTATCACGTGGTACATGTTGTACCGCTTGCTCTTGATATTCGCCGTAGCCATCAGCAGGTTCAACAACAGCATTGACTTGTTCGCCAGCAGATTTACCTTCTAGCTGTTGCTCAAGGCCTGGAATGATGTTGCTGTGGCCATGCAAATACGCAAGTGGTTGACCTTCTGGTGATTGGTCAAGAATGTTGCCTTCGTCGTCTTTTAGTGTGTAATTGAATTTGACGGCAGTGTCTTTTGCAATAATAGTCATAAGTTATCCTAAATATATCTATGTAAAAAATTAAATACGGTTGCAATAAACCTAAAAAATCCAATCAGCAAGCCAAATAGCCACGTCATTAGTCAATTATCATCAGTTTATTAAAGTAACTTTAGCAGTTAGCATCTTTAATTGAGATGGCTCATATAACTTTCAAGGTAAAAACAATAAAAAATGCTATTTTATACTGATAAATGTCGTTTTTTATGAAAATAAACACAGTTTTTTGTGGTTTGAAGACCGTAAATGGATATTCGGGGTTTGCCAGTTGCGTTTTTGGACAATGGCTTTTACCATAATGATATAAATAAGGATAAAAAAACAATGACTTCATTTGCCAATAATTCACGCAGTCAGCTATCAGATGCTAATACAATCAGCGATCACCATAAAGCTAAAGCTGATATCAATTATCGACTCAATTTCGAGCGTTTTTCTGAGCACTTGGTTGATGTGTCACTCAATTTTACGGCAGTAAATGATGCACCTCAACTTTGGATGCCGGCGTGGATACCAGGCAGTTATCTGATGCGTGAGTTCGCGCGCAACATTACCGCGGTGCATTATCAGGTGTTAGACAGCCAGATGCTAGATAGTAAAGCATTAGACAGCCAAATCATGGATGACGATACTCACGAGACTTATCGCGCGCACAAAATAGATAAAAACACGTGGCAATTACCAAAAGCTAAGGCAGGGCAAGCCATCAGTGTCCACTATGAAGTTTATTGCTATGATTTATCGGTACGTACTGCCTATGTCGATCAGCAGCGTTTGTATGGGAATTTCACCTCACTGGCATTGGCTGTAGAAGGGCAGGAGCATCGAGCTGTACAAGTCAGTTTAGCAGTGCCAGCAGCATTTTTAGCAGGTAAAGATGAGAGTCGGCTACTATTGGCATGTGGGTTAGAGTCTACTCATCTACGTCTTGATGGGCAGCATAGCTATGGACTACAAGCAGGCAGTTATCACGACCTTATTGATTACCCGTTTGAGATTGCAGAACAAGATAAGTTTGACTTTATTATTCAAGACAGTACGCATCAGACGCTACATCATCGTTTTTATCTCTCAGGTAAGCACAGTGCCAATATGGGCAGGCTACAGCAGGATGTCACTCAGATCTGTCAGTGCTATTTAGATTGGTTGGGTGATGCGCCATTTAATGATTATACGTTTATGACCTTTGCCAGTGGTCAGGATTATGGTGGGCTTGAGCATATCAATTCGACCAGTCTCATTACGCCGCGCCGAGACTTACCAACTCTTGATGAGCCAAAAATACCAAGCACCGATTATCAGCGATTTTTGGGCTTATGCAGCCATGAGTATTTTCATTCGTGGTGGGTCAAAACGGTACGCCCAGATGTTATGTTGGATGTTGATTTGCGCCGCGAGGCATTTACACCACTGCTATGGGTATTTGAGGGATTTACTTCGTATATCGATGACTTTATGTTGCAAGCATCGGGCGTGATTGATAAGCCAAGCTATCTCAAACTATTGGCTGAGCAAATTAATCGTTACTATCAAACCGCGGGTCGCGCGTATCAAAGCGTTGCAGAGTCGAGCTTTGATGCGTGGATTAAGCTATACCGTAACGATGAAAATACAGGCAACGCTGGTATCAGTTATTACAACAAAGGCGCATTGGTGGCGTTATGCTTGGATTTGACACTGCTCCAAAAGAGCAATGGTCGCTATCGTCTGTTTGATGTGGTCAAGGCTTTTTATACTCAAGCAAAGAAAAACGACAATAAACGCATTGGCATCAGTAGTGCTGATATGGGTACAGTCATTGGGCAGTTCATGCCCATAGAGGATTGGGAAGACTTTGAGTATCGTTATGTCAATGGTGTTGAAGAGTTGCCAATCGAAGCGCTGCTGGCGGCAAACGGTATTAGCATGCATAGCAATAGCAAAGAGACGGCTGACAAGCATGTGCCTTGGGGCATGCGCTGTACTGAAACACCTGCTGGACTCAAAGTCAATCGCGTGACACGTGCTAGTGTCGCTGCTAGAGCGGGTATTTCAGCGAACGATGTCATTGTGGCGCTTGACGGTATCAAGGCTGACAGTAAACAATTGGCGTTGCTGAGTAATGTGGAGCGCGACATTGAGTGTCACCTGTTTCGCCGTGATGAGTTGATGCGTGTTAATGTGCTGCCTAAAGCGGCTAATGAAGCCATTGACAAAGCATCTCCGCATAAAGTGAGCTTGCACTTAACAAAAGCAAATCAATCGTCAGGAGTCAGTGATAACTCTTCTCTAGTCGATGCAGGCTGGCAAGCATGGCTTAACGCTATAGAGTGTTATCAGGGTTAAATACATTGCTAAATATATTAATGTGAATGTATTTGTTCTCACTATGCTGTTCAATAATTTATTAAAAATGAAAGCCCCTGCCAAATAATATTATTTGGCAGGGGCTTTGTGTAATGACTGGCAGCCTTTTAAGGTTTGTTAAAAATTAACAGCTCAGTCAGCGTTTAGTAATTCAGCACCTAAGAAGCAGCTTGCTCAGGTTGCTGATGATTATCCGCTTCACTTGTGCTCTGTGTCTCTTTAGCCTTGTTATCGGTATTAGCATCTGCAATCCATTGTTGCATATGCTCAATCTCAGTCTGCTGACCATCGATGATATCTTGTGCCAATTGACGCATCTCTTCGTCAGTGCCATATTTCAGCTGAATGTTTGCCATCTCTACCGCGCCAATGTGATGCGGCAACATACCACGTGCAAATGCCATGTCAGGCACAGGATTGGCGATACCCAATACCATCTCGCCATTTAAGGCATCCATGCTTCTGGCATACGCTTGCTGCATCGCTTCAGTGTTGGATTTAGGTTTGGCTGTATCAGGGTGGCTAGCAAGCCATTTATTCAAAATATCGATTTCAACTTGCTGAGCGGCGATAATCTCTTGTGCCAATTGACGCATCTCTTCGTCAGTACCATATTTCAGCTGAATTTTTGCCATTTCTACGGCACCGCGGTGGTGTCCAAGCATCGCTTTAGCAAAGGCTGTATCAGGATCGTTATAACCCATACCGATCATCATCTCATCATGCATTCTAGTCATCGACCTTGTATAGTCTCTGAGTATGTCGGTCATTTGGCTCTCATCCGCGATGTTTTCGCCAGCTACTAGTTCGTTATCAGCGTCGACGTCATTTGGAGCATCAACGATATCAGTCACAGGTGGGGTCGCTGCATTAGGATCTGTGTCATCGTTGTCTTTTGTCGGCTGACAGGCGCTCAGTATAAGCGCTGTAGAAACGCTAGTGGCCAACAAGATCCAACGACGAGAAACAAACATAACATATCCCTATAATAAAAAACCAAATGATAAGTGGATGAGACTTATGATACCTAAATAATAGTGTTCTGAAGCTTAGCAGATAAACCTTGCTCGTTCGAGACGCGATGTTTAGCAAGTCGTAATTGATTTTAATGGATATCAAAGCCAATGATTAAGACGTATTCTTATCTAAAAAACTGATAGAAATGAGGATATGTCTTAATAAGTAGATGCCAGTCACGAGCGATCAGCAATGAGATACCAGTAGATTGGTAGTAACAATTAATCAAGAATGCCTAATTGCTGACAGCGTTCGCTAGTGAGATGAATGCGCACAAACTCACCAACGGCTAAGTCACCCAATTCAAACCCTGCTACTGACCAGCGTATCAAACGTAGACAAGGCAGTCCAACCTGCGCTGTCATACGTCTGACTTGGCGATTCTTACCTTCATAAATCGTCAGCATGAGCCACGAAGTAGGTACGTTCTTACGCTCACGAATAGGCGGCTCACGTTGCCATAAATCAATGGGTAAGTTTGTCTCTTCTACCATGAGAGCAGTCGCCGGTAGTGTCTTGCCATCTTTTAATTGTACGCCAGAGGCAAGCTCATTCAACTGCGCTGGCGTTGCTGTACCTTCAACTTGCACCAAGTAAGTTTTGCCCTGCTTATGACGGTTTTTTGCAAAATTAGCAGCAGAAGGTGGCTGGGTAATGGCTTTATTGACTCGACCATCACTCGTTAAAATCAGCAAGCCCTCTGAGGTGGCATCAAGCCTACCAGCAATCCGTAAAGACTTATCGGTAAAATACTGTGATAGGGTGGTGTGATCATTGTTGCTGTCATCACGAAACTGACTTTGCACCCCATAAGGTTTGTTGAATAAAATCAGACTAGAGGTCGACATGGTTTGGGATTTCCTAAATTTTAATCATTGTTTTGTGCGTATTTTGAGGTTAGAGCGTGTCCTCAATTTACGATTTTTAAAACGAGGACACACCCTAATAAAACGTTATTTTTTTAAATCAACGCTATAAGCTGCAAATTTGTTGATTTTATATAAAGTATCTTTGTTATTTTGCGCGTTATTATAACAGTCTGTGTGGATGCTATTTTACTAAAGGGATTTTTACAGTATCGTTAAGTCAATAAATCGTTAAGTCAATAAATGATTATTCAGTGCATCGCTATTTCACTTATTCATTTTTTAAACCATTTATCAGTATATCGCAACTTACCTATTGCTCAGAGTTTTTAGTTTGGCTAACCCGCGTTTAAAGCGGTATAAATAATCATAATAGAGTGGCTAGCATAACAGAATGCTAAGGATGCTTGCGATATCTAACATACAACCAAGGAGTTTTATCTATGTCTTATGAGAAGGTTATCGTCCCAAGAGACGGCGAAAAAATTACCGTAAATGCTGATCTGTCGCTAAATGTACCCAATCACCCTATCATCCCGTTCGTTGAAGGCGATGGCATCGGGGTCGATATCACGCCTGTCATGATAAAAGTCGTCAATGCGGCCGTGGAGAAAGCTTATCATGGCAAACAGTCCATCATTTGGATGGAGGCTTATCTCGGCGAAAAAGCCGCTAAAATATATGATGGTGACTATCTGCCAAGCGAGACGCTAGAGATTTTAAAAGACTATGTTATCAGTATCAAAGGCCCATTGACCACGCCAGTTGGCGGTGGTTTTCGCTCATTGAATGTAGCGGTACGTCAAGAGCTTGACCTCTATGTGTGTCAGCGCCCAGTTCGTTGGTTTGAAGGTGTACCAAGTCCTGTTCAACATCCTGAGCTGACAGATATGGTCATTTTCCGTGAAAACTCAGAAGATATCTATGCAGGTATCGAATGGAAAGCGGGCAGTGAGGATGCTAATAAAATCATCAAATTCTTAAAAGAAGAGATGGGCGTTACGAAGATCCGCTTCGATGATGATTGCGGTATCGGCATCAAGCCAGTATCCAAAGAAGGCTCGCAGCGTCTGGTGCGTAAAGCCATTCAACATGCTATCGATAATGATTTGCCCAGTGTGACTTTAGTGCACAAAGGCAATATTATGAAGTATACCGAAGGCGCATTTAAGGAATGGGGCTATGAGCTGGCAGCAGAACGCTTCGATGCAGAATTATTAGATGGTGGTCCTTGGATGACAATGAAAAATCCAAAAACAGGCAATGATATTATTATCAAGGATGTTATTGCTGATGCCTTTCTGCAGCAAATCTTGATGCGTCCTGCGGATTATTCAGTCGTTGCGACGCTAAACTTAAACGGTGATTATATCTCAGATGCCCTAGCAGCCGAGGTGGGCGGTATTGGTATCGCACCGGGCGCTAACAAAGGCGGTGCAATTGCGGTTTATGAGGCAACTCATGGCACAGTACCTAAATATGCGGGTCAGAATAAAGTAAATCCTGGCTCATTAATTTTATCGGCTGAGATGATGTTACGAGACATGGGCTGGACAGAAGCCGCTGATCTCATTATCAGTGGTATCCAAGGTGCTATCGCTAATAAAACTGTCACTTATGACTTTGAGCGCCTCATGCCAGATGCTATCTTGCTCAGTACTTCTGAGTTTGGTAAAGCGGTTATCAAGCACATGGATGTTTAAAAAGTATATAGAGCTGAGTCAGCAGTTATCAGAATTTTATAGTATTGATAAAAGTATCAATATTCACAAAAGTATCGCTGAACATATAAATATTATAAAGCCATCTACAGTTATGTAGGTGGTTTTTTTATTGACATTTTTTTGCTGTTTATAAGTGATATAGTCAAGGAATTTTAGAATCGCTACAAGGCGACCGACCGCAGATAGTACACTGAGTACATCTAGGGTGGGTAACACCGTAGCGGTTTAAAAGTGCTCTGACTATATTTTAAAAGTAACGTTTTAAACGTACTATCTTATGTTCAAGCATAAAAAACACCGCTTAAGTCTGAGACCTAAGCGGCGTTTTTATTTTACTTAACTGGGTTCAAAAGTCTTTATAAGTAAAGAAAATTAAGCCCAACTGTCTGCTGTATGAGCACATAACTCAATTACAATGAGGCGATTGCTGCATTGAATAGCGTGCTTGGACGCATCGCTTGTTCAGCCAATGCTTCGTCTGCCAAGTAGTAACCTTTTAAGTCTACAGGCTTGCCTTGAGCTTCATTTAGCTCCTTGACGATAGCAGCTTCGTTGCTCTCAAGCTTTTCTGCCAGCGGTGCAAATTTTGCTTTAAGATCAGCATCTTTATCTTGTGCCGCAAGCTCCTGTGCCCAGTACATCGCCAGATAGAAATGACTACCACGGTTATCGATTTCACCTGTTTTACGTGATGGACCTTTGTTATTTAACAACAGTTTTTCTGTCGCCGTGTCCAATGTATCCGCCAAGATTTGCGCTTTAGCATTGTTATCGTGACTGGCCAAATGCTCCAGAGAGACGGTCAAGGCTAAGAATTCACCCAATGAATCCCAACGTAAATGGTTCTCTTCTAGTAGCTGTTGAACGTGTTTAGGTGCAGAACCACCAGCGCCCGTTTCAAACAAACCGCCGCCTTTCATGAGTGGTACGACTGACAGCATTTTCGCACTGGTTCCTAATTCTAAAATTGGGAACAAGTCAGTCAAGTAATCACGTAAAATATTACCAGTCGCAGAGATGGTATCCAGACCACGGGCAACGCGCTCTAGCGTATAACGCATCGCACGAACCTGTGACATGATTTCAATATGCAGGCCTGTCGTATCATGATCTTTTAAGTAAGTTTGAACTTTTTTGATCAGCTCGTTTTCGTGCGGACGGTAAGGGTCTAGCCAAAAGATAACAGGCGTATCTGATTCACGGGCACGGCGTACGGCAAGTTTTACCCAATCTTGGATAGGCTCATCTTTAACCTGACACATGCGCCAAATGTCACCGTTTTCAACCTGCTGCTCAAGCAATACCTCATCAGTATCTTCATCGACAATACGAGCCAATCCTGAACCACTCGCCTCAAAAGTCTTGTCATGCGAGCCATACTCTTCGGCTTTTTGCGCCATCAAACCAACGTTAGGAACAGTACCCATGGTGGTTGGATCAAAATTGCCATGCCATTTACAGAAGTTAATCATTTCTTGATAGATACGAGCAAAGGTAGACTCAGGCATGACGGCTTTACAGTCATACATTTTGCCATCAGCGCCCCACATTTTACCGCCTGAGCGAATCATCGCTGGCATAGACGCATCAACAATTACATCACTTGGTGAATGGAAGTTGGTGATACCTTTTGATGAATCAACCATCGCTAGGCGTGGACGATGCACTTGGCAAGCATGTAAATCGCGTTCGATTTCTTCACGCTTACTGGCAGGTAGCTCAGCGATTTTTTCGTACAAACTTGCCATGCCGTTATTGACGTTGATACCTAACTCGTCAAAGAAAGCGCCATGCTTATTAAAGGCATCTTTATAGTAAGTTTTGACCGCATGACCAAACACGATAGGATGCGATACTTTCATCATCGTGGCTTTTACGTGCAGTGAAAACAAGATACCAGCTTCGCGGCAATCTTCCATTTCACGCTCATAAAACTCAAGTAATGATTTTTTGCTCATAAACATTAAGTCGATGACTTCTTTGTCCAGCAAGGCAATGCCTGTTTTGAAGACATGAATAGTGCCATCTTCAGCGACACGTTCCATACGTACAGTACGTGCTTTATCCAAAGTGATAGATTGCTCACCAGCATAGAAATCGCCACTGTGCATATGCGATACGTGGGTCTGTGACCATTGCTTCCATTCACCCATAGAGTGTGGATGCTTGCGTGCATAGTTTTTAACCGCTTTTGGTGCACGGCGATCTGAGTTGCCTTCACGTAATACTGGATTGACAGAACTGCCCAAGCTTTTGCCATAACGCTTACGGATCTCTTCTTCTTCTTCTGTCTTAGGATCATCTGGAAAGTCAGGAATAGCGTAGCCTTTGCTTTGCAGTTCTTTGATACAAGCTTTTAGCTGCTGAACAGAAGCACTGATATTAGGCAGTTTAATGATATTGGTGTCTGGATCTTGAGTCAGACGACCCAGCTCAGCTAGATTATCAGGGACGCGCTGCTCTTCCGTTAAGTACTCTGGAAACTCAGCCAACACACGGGCAGCAACAGAGATATCGCTGGTTTCAACTTCGATGCCTGCTGTTTGAGTAAAAGCTTTTACAATTGGCAAAAATGATAAGGTTGCTAGCGCTGGTGCTTCGTCAGTTTTTGTATAAATAATTTTAGACATTAGTTGGGCATTCCTTTTAGTTGTAATTAATAATAAGGCTCAAATATAAGTTAATAATTCCATGCAGCTCTGATGTAATAATGGATCATGCAACGATACTAAATAATGTGTCGCGAGTTTTTTGTAGCCAGTTCCTTGAAAACCATCGAGTCTGCTTAGAATTTTTCTTCGTTAAGCGGCAGTTTGACTGTCTTGTCTGAACGACCTGCTCATATGAATGACTTAAAAATAGAGTGCGGACGCTACATCATAGTTAACTGATTATAAATCTGATACGATGTCAATATCGCATAATGAACTAAGTGTAGTGTTTTCGGTTGTTTCTAATATGTCTTAATTACATTAAGCTGTTAAGAGCCTTATTCTACCAGTCATCGATAAAAATTTCATCCTTTCTATACAAACACTGCCTGCTAATATTCGTCATAAAACGATGAATAATACAATCATTATTCAAAAAACTGCCAGTCATATCATAGATATGAATCGTGACTAAGTGATTCTTACTCTTCTTGCAGATATGAGCTGACAAACCAAATTATCTATGTTTTTAGAGGTGACTGTATTGGGATAGCTTTTATTATCGAGAGTGCATTGTTACCTATTTTATCCATAATATCTGACAATTATGAGAGCATAATTGTGACAGAGTTTGAGTAGAATTTTGCTAGGCTAGTCATATACGAAACAAGGTATAAAAAACTACGCCCATATAAAAATAAATAGTGAGTATTATGAGTTTACAATATGCATTACTCAATGACACCAGCTGGCAGAGTCAAACAGACTGGCAAACCCCCGATACCCCTTTTATGTCGTTTGCCTTTTGGCAAGCGTTAGCCGACACTGGCGCGATTGGTGAGCAGGCAGGCTGGTTGCCGATATTTGTGTTGGTACATCGTGTCGCAGATAGTCAAAGCGACAGCTCGATAGACCACGCTGATCATAGTGAAAACCATAGCGAAAACCATTCTGCGATTAATGAAGCTGCGCAAACAGTCGCGCATCCTGTGGCGGTGTTGCCAATATTCCTCAAAGGTCATCATCGTGGCGAGTTTGTGTTTGATCATTCATGGGCAGAAGCCTATGCGCGTTATGGTGTGGATTATTATCCAAGGCTGGTTACCAGCGTGCCCTATACACCGATTACGGGTCAGCGGCTTTGGTTGGCAAAAGGTGAGACGTTAACCACCGATATCATAAAGACAGCTATCGCAGGCGTCGATGATATTGCTCAGCAAGTAGGTGCCTCAAGCTGGCACGGATTATTCATTACGCCTGAATTGGCTACAATTGCCACGGCATCTATGCCTACTGATATTGATGTAGCGCATTTGCTAGCCGCTCAAGATAATGGTTTAGAATCAACCGCAATTGACATGCCCATACTGGAACGTCAAGGCTGCCAGTTCTTATGGCAAAATAAAGACTTGCTACAAGACTGCCAACCGTTTGCTGATTTTGAAGCATTCTTAGCGACGCTAAAAGCCAAAAAACGCAAAACCATCCGTGCTGAGCGTCGTAAGGTCGCCGAGCAAGGCATCATCTGCCAACGTAAATGCGGTGCCGCTATTACTGACGAGGACTGGAAAGCCTTTTATCATTGTTATGTGATGACGTATGCAGTACGTGGACAACAGCCTTATCTGACGATAGATTTTTTTATGGCACTGGCAGCGACTATGTCTGAGCACTTAATGCTCGCACAAGCGTTAGATGCCTCTGGAGAAATTATCGCCAGTAGCTTATTTTTATACGATGATCGCCATAGCGAAAATGCCACTCTTTATGGTCGCTATTGGGGAGCACTGGGTGAGTACGATAGCTTACACTTTGAGCTGTGTTATTATCAAGGTATTGAGTTTGCTGTCGAGCAAGGGCTTAAGTATTTTGATCCGGGTACGCAAGGGGAGCATAAGCTGGTTCGTGGTTTTATTCCAACGACGACACACTCTATCCACCGTATTTATGACCCACGTTTTGTGCCAGCTATCGCCAATTTTTGCGCCCAAGACCGTGAGCATATGGCGCAGTATCGTCAGCAAGCGTTTGAGGCATTGCCCTTTAATGCGGATAATATGCCAGCCTTTGATACCAATCAATAGGCTTTGCTTAATACCCCTAACGCTCGCTTTCTTTTTTATTATTATGTCACTATTAGCCGTTAACTATGTCCAGTACTCCTTTTATTTGTCTTACCCATTTTTCTCCTCCTAGTGAGCTACTCTCGTGGCTCAATGTCGCAGGCTCTCTCACGGCAGTGTTGGAAGTGAAAGCAGGGCAGCCCTTGCGCGTGGAGCGTAGCTTTGAGGGCTACCGATTGCTGTCATTGGCACAAAAAAAACAATTGAATGTCACAGGTGCCATGCTAAATCGTCCCATGCTAGCATGGGTGCGTGAAGCGCAACTATATGGTAATGACGAGCATCCGTGGGTGGCCGCGCAAAGTATCTTTCCGTTACCCAGTCTCAAAGGTAACGCCCGCCGTCTACAGCAGCTCAAAGGCACACCCATCGGTTATGTGTTATTTAAACGCAGCCGGACTTTGCCCAATCAGCGTTTTATCCAGCAGACTGCTGAGGGTTGGCAACGGCAAACACGTTATGATTGGTATGGTCGCCAGTTGCTGATCAGCGAAACTTTTTTGCCAGCATTTTTCGCTACTGACAGTTGAATATCCGTTAAGTAGCCAGTCAGTAGATAAATATCGCTACTAATCTGCTGACCAACAACAGGTTAAGAGCATTATGATAGCGGTAAACCATTTATTTTATTGGCTATTTATCTGAGTTATATCACCATTTAATTCACTCAGCTTACAGTGAGGTTTTTTTGCGCTCACCGCACAAATTTTCATGTTACACTTAATGTTTAGCGATGATTTTGATGCCAACGCGTATCGAGTTTATTGCCGAATTGGACAAGTTAATGACAGGCCTATTGCCTCTGCTTACTCCTACTTACCTTTGCTAATAGACTCAATTCACAATAATGGTCATACCATAAAACTGAGCTTAAAAGTACCGCTGGTACTTTGAGCGACGTTGACACAGTAATTGTTTTATTGTGGGCAGCCTATAAGCTTCTTTTCAATGACATTTTTCAATGACAGTCACTACCTAGGACATCACTATGTTTAAAGATATTTCTATCAAAGATTTTGATCCAGTACTTGCTGAAGCGATGGCTGCAGAAAGCGTTCGTCAAGAAAACCATATCGAATTGATTGCGTCTGAAAACTACTGCTCGCAAGCAGTGATGGAAGCGCAAGGCACAGATCTAACCAACAAATACGCTGAAGGCTATCCTGGCAAGCGTTATTATGGTGGTTGTGAGCATGTAGACGTTGTAGAGCAATTGGCGATTGATCGTGCAAAAGAGTTGTTCGGTGCTGAGTACGTCAACGTCCAGCCACATTCTGGTAGCCAAGCAAACTCTGCCGTATTTTTAGCGTTACTTGAAGCAAATGACACCGTACTAGGCATGAGCTTAGACGCAGGTGGTCACTTGACTCACGGCGCACACATTAACTTTTCAGGTCTGAACTACAATGCCGTACAGTACGGCTTGGTCGAAGGCACTGGTCTTATCGATTATGACCAAGTTGAAAGTTTGGCAAAAGAGCATAAGCCTAAAATGATTATTGCTGGTTTTTCAGCGTATTCACAGGTAGTCGATTGGGCACGTTTCCGTGAAATCGCTGATGAAGTTGGTGCTTATTTGCTAGTAGATATGGCGCACGTTGCTGGTCTAGTTGCTGGTGGTGTTTATCCAAACCCAGTACCGTTCGCTGATGTGGTTACAACGACTACGCACAAAACCCTACGTGGCCCACGTTCAGGCATGATTTTGGCGCGTGATGAAGTACTTGCTAAAAAGCTCAATTCTGCCGTATTCCCAGGTAACCAAGGTGGCCCGTTGATGCATGTCATCGCGGCAAAAGCGGTTTGCTTTAAAGAAGCGTTAGAAGATAACTTTTCTACTTATCAGCAGCAAGTGGTTAAAAACGCTAAAGCGATGGCAAAAGTGGTTCAAGACCGCGGCTATGAAATCATCTCTGGCGGTACGGAAAACCATCTCATGCTGATCAGCCTCGTTAAGCAAGAAATGACGGGTAAAGAAGCGGACAAATGGCTTGGCGATGCGCATATTACTGTGAATAAAAATGCTGTACCAAATGATCCAAAATCGCCGTTCGTGACGTCTGGTATCCGTATCGGCACGCCAGCAATCACTACTCGTGGCTTCAACGAAGCGCAAGCGGGTGATTTGGCAGGTTGGATTTGTGATGTACTAGATAGCCGCGGTGATGAAGCGGTCGCTACTGAAGTACGCGGTAAAGTAGAAGCTATCTGCAAAGAGTTACCAGTTTACGAAAAAAATCAGTAAGTCTTAACTGACTCTTTTTGAGAGCTGTATAACAAAAACCGCTTAGCTTTTGCTAGGCGGTTTTTATTTTTTTAATAAAAGGATAATTTGATGATGCTACGAATTCATGCTCTTTACCATGTTGATTTTGAAGAGCTCAGCCATATCAAGCAGTGGGCAGATAATCGAGGCCATAGTATTACGGTCACACGTTTTTATAAAAATGAACCATTACCCGCGCAAGACAGTTTTGATTGGTTAGTCGTTATGGGTGGACCAATGAGCATTCATGATGAAAGTGACTTTCAGTGGTTAGCTGATGAAAAATCTTTCATTCAGCAAAGTATTAATGACGGAAAAACCGTGATTGGTGTTTGCTTGGGTGCACAACTGATTGCAGATAGCTTGGGGGCGAAAGTTGCGCCATCAGGCATAAAAGAGGTTGGCTGGCTGCCCATTCAATTGACCGAACAGGGGCTTGCGCATCCGCTGCTAGCAGATTTGCCAAAGAATGAATTCACTGTATTTCATTGGCATGGCGATGGTTTTGAGTGTCCCAAAGGCGCGATGCCAATTGCAACGTCACATACTTGGGCCAATCAAGGTTTTGTTTATCAAACATCAAAGCATAAAGAATTAGGTACGTGGGTGCTTGGTTGGCAATGTCATTTTGAAGTGACTAACAAGAGTATGGTAGATATGGTGTCACATGGACAGACGTATATACAAGAAGCGATGATTGATCATCCTGACTCTGTGCAAGCGGCTGATGAGATCCTAGCACTAGGGGACACGTATATTGCAGATAACAATGCATGGCTCTCGACCATGCTAGATAAACTAGCTAGATAATTCAGTGAAACGCGATTAATAATCTGTAGCAGGTGAAAATTCAGTATAAAGAAAAGCGCTAAAATGACAGATGAGCAAACCAGTCAAGACTGTGGGTTTTACTTATCTTACTTACATAATAATACTCGCTATTGATTACTTAACCTGCGACCTATCTTTTATACAATCTCATTGAACTGAAGAAAGAACCATTTAGCTTCTGCTAGGTGGTTCTTATTTGTAATAACAGATAAGGGGAGTACGATGCCTATTTCTACATCTATGTCATTTTTTTTGTAGTGTTCGTGAGGAAAATTTAGCAAGTATGTTCAATGGTAGTATTACACTTGATGAGCTAAGAGAAAATCGCGATAACCAATACTTGGATGTGAAACAAGCATCTTTTGAACACTATACGGAAGAATTGATTGAGCTGTTGGGAGAAGGACATTACGCCTTGTGCGATCTGTTATTTTTGGCAGACAACACGCCTCTGCATGAGCAGCATGACGGGCTATTATATGATGTGGCCGTCGTGCCTAAGATTGTCAAAGCGTTTGCCGCGACAGACTTAAAAAAATTGGTACACGACATCGGTTACCACGAAGCAGAGAGCCAAGAAGGTTTGAATACGTTTCTTGAGAATTTAAATCATGTTCATAAGTTATTTGAGTTTGCAGAAGAGGACAAGCTCAATGTGGTTGGGTTTACGCTTTAATATATATAAACTTGCTTTAAGTATTTGTTACTTGAAGTATTTTAAAACTTGAGCGTCTTAGTTTGATGTGAAAAACCGCTTAGCTGCTGAATGGCTAGGCGGTTTTTTTGTGTCGTAGAAAATAGTAGCTAATCCTTCTTCAACGCATGACTGTCTTCTAATATGCCCATAAATCTCTCATATAGCCAAGGTTCAGCATCATCGATGGCTTGGTTATATATTTTATAGCCGATCAAGTCCACCATAAAATCGAATAAGAACTTGGCAGGCAAATTACCGATATCCAAATCAAACTCTTCGCTCATATAATCTCTCAAATTATCTAACAGCGCTTCTTCCTCTTCCTTCGATAACTTGATAAGTTTGTCTTTACTCATATTATTCTCTCAATACTAGGTAATGATCTAGCTTAGTTCAATCATACCTTTATAGGAAGGTTGAATAACCAATAAAAAAGCTGGGTTACGATAGCGTAGCCCAGCCTTATTCAGGTTAATTCGACTTTATTGCTTATCAAATTACATAAACGGCAGTTTAGTAAATATCTGCAAGATCGTTGCATTGACGATATCGACAAAGAATGCACCAACCATTGGCACAATCAAAAACGCCTTAGGCGAAGGCAGATAGCGATCCGTGACCGCCTGCATATTGGCAATCGCCGTTGGCGTCGCACCCATACCGAAACCACAATGTCCAGCTGACAAGACCGCTGCATCATAGTCTTTACCCATCACCTTAAAGGTTATGAAATAGACATAAACAACCATAATGACCGTCTGTACTAGTAAGATAATCAACACAGGGCCTGCCAAATCAGTCAGCTGCCATAGCTTCAATGACAGCAGCGCCATGGCTAAGAACAGACTCAAAGAAGCGTTACCAAATACGTCGATAGAGCGATCAAACATATCAAAATTAAAGATAGTGGTTAAGACATTACGAATAATCACACCACCTGCCAACGCCCATACGAAGGTAGGTAGCTCAAACCACGTGCCTTGGGCAACAAGCGTCATGACATCGGCGAAGGCCAACGCTGCGGCAAACAATGCCAATGTTTCAATAGTAGAAGAGGCAGTGATAAAGCGCATGCTGTCAGGTCTTTCAAAAATTTCTTTATTGCTACTCGCTGAATCTTCGTCATGTTTGGTGCTATAAAGCGACTGCGCACCAGCGACTTTTTCGATGTCACTAGGATTGGGATTGGCGGGTGTTGGTTTTAACCCCAGCTTTTGAATCAGGCGACGGGCCACAGGACCACCAATGATACCACCAGCGACTAAGCCATAGGTGGCAACGGCGATACCAAGTGTCGTTGCACCGACCACACCGTAATCTTGCTCCAAGGTGATACCCCAAGCGCCTGCCGTACCGTGACCACCAGTCAGGGCGATAGAACCTGTCACTAATCCAAGTAGTGGATCAAGTCCCAACGCGCTTGCCATGGCCACACCAACGACATCTTGCAAGACGATAAAAACGGACACAACGATGGTAAAAATTAACAATGGCGTACCACCAGCTTTGAGTCTACTAAAATCAGCACTCAAACCAATAGAGGCAAAAAACATCAGCATGGTCGCCGTCTGTAATCCTTGATGAAAGTTAAAACTATATCCCCAAATGATATTTAGAATATAGACCACTATTGCTGCGACCAAACCACCAGCAACAGGCTCTGGAATGTTAAAATCTTCTAAGAATTTAATTTTCTTGACCAAAAAGCGCCCAAGTAGCAGCACTAGAGTGGCTAGTATCAGCGTGTAATAGCCGTTTAGGGTAATTTCCATATATTAATCCTTTCTATAAAAATAAATTAACCTGAATTCGGGATAAATATGGTTTTATCTCGAATTCAGGTTTGTGTGGTGATTGTCGACTAGGCATCATCCACGGACGGCATAATAACCCATAATTGCGGCTTGCCAAAATCTCTGTAGGCATCTTCAATGATGCTTTTGAAAACATTAAAATCTTCGGTGTTTATTTTTTTCACCGCTGTTAGATCCAGCATCAGGTGAGTCACTTCGCTGTCCGTTAAACAGTCCCATGCGCTATCCCAGTTATGTGAGAAATAACTGGGAAAATCACAGGCATTGGCTAAGTTTGTTAATAATGTGGCTTTATTGAGTATCTCGTCTACCGGTATGTTAACAGTCTGAGCGGGCATGCTAGCATTTAGTGCTGTAGTTTTTTGGTTAATATCTTGGTCAAAACCCAGATTAATATAGTAGATGGCTTTACTCATATTATTTTACGTCCAGTCTGCGAAAGCTATCATAGTGATCAACGGTTAAGTAATATACGGTCGGCGGATGACCACCTGTGACGATACGCCGTGCACCGCGATGTGACACGCCAGGGGTCGGCACGGTATATTCGCGGTAGTAGCCTTGTGACTGCGTGGGCAATCTGCCCTCACGATTATAAAATGTCGTGCCATCTTTATGAGGATAAGGAAAAGGCCCGCCTCGTTGTATAAGGGCAATGGTATTGTCTATCTGAGCATCGCCCGTGACGCCGCTTGTCTTTGCTGGCTGGGTCTCGGATGAGGTTTGTGATACCGTCGTTGGGTCAATACTATTGGTCAAAAACCCAGACGACAAATCACCAAAAAAGTAAACAGCGACGGCAATAAGGGCAATCACACTAAATAGGGTAGAGCCTAAGCTTCTCTTGTTTTGATTGCCACGCTGATGATGGCTATTGTCAGGGGTAGTGTGTCGCGGGTTTTTGTTATTATCAGTAGGGTTGTTTCGGCTGCCAGTATTTGAATAGGGATTGGTTATATTTGAGTCTGGAGTGGCTAAAATACTCAATTCGTTGGAAGTGACTTCAGTGGCTCGTAGTTGGTTTTTATCATTACGCTGACTATTAAAATAGACGCTTTGACCAACGGTTATCGGCTGTGATAATCGCACTTTACTCACATGAAAAAACACGTCTTCACTTTGGTTGTCTACATCGATAAAGCCATAGCCTTTATCTGAATTCCAGTGCTTGATTTTACCACTCTGCATAAGCCCACTTTCCTATCGCCTGTTTTATTATCGTGCCGCATGACTTCTACCATACATATGGTTCTGATGCCGCATATATAACATATTTGACACTACTAAAAAACGCCAGCAACTGAGCTGGCGTTTTTTTGTGGATTATACGTTAAATGAGAGAGTGGATGATAGGCTAAGCGACAAGACGTTAGGCGCGAGTCTCACCATGACCATACACGATCCATTTTTGTGAGGTGAGACCTTCAAGTCCTACTGGACCACGAGCGTGGATTTTATCGGTCGAGATGCCAATCTCGGCACCCAATCCATACTCAAAGCCATCGGCAAAACGGCTAGAGGCGTTAATCATAACGCTCGCCGAGTCGACTTCACGGATAAAACGTTGCGACTTGGTATAGTTGTCGGTAATGATAACGTCAGTATGATGGCTGCCATGAGTATTGATATGTTCAATGGCTTCGTCAATACCTGACAAGACTTTTACCGCTAAGATAGGCGCTAAATATTCGGTATCCCAATCCTCAGCAGTGGCCGCAGACAAATGTCCAGCAAGCTTAGCATTGTCATTTAAGATGGCTTGTGACTTGTCATCAAGGCGCAATTGCATCGCATCGTCAGCGGCGATGATGGCTTCGGCAATCTTAGGTAATAGCTCACCCGCGACTGATTCGTCGATCAATAGCGTCTCCATGGTATTACACGTACCGTAGCGATGGGTTTTTGCATTGACGCTGACTTTGATGGCGATTTCGGCATCCGCATCACTATCGATAAAGGTATGGCAGTTGCCATCTAAATGCTTGATGACAGGAACGCGAGCATCGCGGCTGATACGTTCAATCAATCCTTTGCCACCGCGTGGGACGATGACATCGACATAATCTGTCATGGTGATCAGCTCGCCGACAGCAGCACGATCTGTCGTTTGTAATACTTGCACACTGTGTTCAGACAGCCCGACTTTTTGTAGTCCTTCCAAGATACACTTGGCAATCGCTTGATTGGATTCAAACGCTTCAGAGCCGCCGCGCAAGATAATAGCGTTGCCTGATTTTAGCGCCAATGAAGCCGCTTCTAAGGTCACATTAGGGCGCGACTCATAAATCATGCCGACCACGCCGAGCGGCACCCGCATTTTACCCAAATGAATCCCTGATGGCTGATAGGTCATGTCAGTGACTTCGCCGATAGGGTCTGGTAATGAGGCGACGTCTTTTAACCCTTGGAGCATGCCGTCAAAGCGGGCATCATTTAGCTCTAAGCGATCCAGTAAGGCTGCCTCTAAATCGTTGTTTTGTCCATTATCCATATCGATTTTATTGGCGGCCAAAATATCTGATTTGGCCTCTTTTAACACATCATGAATCGCCATTAATGCTGAGTTTTTGTCACCAGTGTTTGCTGCAGCCAGCACACGAGAAGCCGCTCGTGCTTGCTTGCCGACAGCTTGCATATACGCAGTAACGTCTGTGGTATTCGATTGACTCATAAATTATTTTCCTTATGTTATAAATGTTTTAAGCAAATGAAAGCGCCCAAAAAGGCGAAAATGTGGCAAAAAGATGATTTTGATACCTGTCAGGTATTATGCTATTTAACATAGAGGAGATTGAGGCGATAGTAAAGATGATTTTGTGAACAGTGTCTGCTTTACATAGCGTTTATGAGCATTGTCGTCGCGTCATTTTACTGACTTTACTATTACTGAGTCCTTGCCACTTCATGATACAAGTACCGTTTTAGAGAAAGCAAAAACACAAGCTTTCGGTTACGTGGTTTTAACAGAACTGCGTTGTAACTACTAAGGTAGCTAGCATTAATCATACGTATAGTAGAGCTTAACGGTGCATCAGAAAGCAATTAAAGGGCAGACATTCATGTACGAATGGTTGCTCGTCAAATACAACTTAACAAATGAAATAATGATGGAGAATAAAAATGGCTATTAGAAATGACACTATCGACAACACCACGCGTAAAAGCTTGCTGACAGTTGGTTTGGTTGCCGCGGCATTGACATTGGGCGCTTGCGGTAAGAAAGAAGAAGCCCCTATGGAAACTGCTCCAGCCGTTGATGCACAAACAGCAGTAGAGGATGAAGCTACTGGTGTTGCGACAGCAGGCGATGGCGATGATATTGCAGTTGCTAGTGCCGATGATGGCATGGCAATGGGTAATAATGACGATGTGGCGGTGGCAACAGCAGATGAGGCCGAAGTGCTGGATGGTACTGAGAGCGAAGAACATGTCTCGACGTATTAAATCGCTACTTTGATTAACTGGTTATCATTAGTTGATGATATAAGCGAATAAAACTAGATAATCAGATAAAACTACGCCCAGTACACGAAAGTGATAAAATAAGGCTCAGCGCTGTAAATACAGTCTGGGCTTTTTTGTGTTAGCTATTTAGTGGCTTATTAATATTTAATTACCACTGATTGAGCATTGATTCAGCGTTGATTGAGCATCTGTTTCAATACAGGATTTGCCTTTTTGCTGTGTAATAAGAGACAATGTGGCATTTTTTTCTATTTGTATCACGAATCATTGCCTTATCACAATAATGCTATGATTGATGCTGATACTATTTATGCTGCCTATGCCGCTATTTTTTATTTATTTTTATTCGTGTTTTCACTCATATTTATTGGAAGTCTGCTGAACCATGCTTGATATTGCAAAAGATCCGACTCGGCCTATCGCCTTAGATTTACAAGACGTCCATAAAAGCTATGGCTCATTGGCAGTGCTAAAAGGAGTGTCCCTTACCGCATATGACGGTGATGTCATCTCTATTTTGGGCTCATCAGGCTCAGGTAAATCTACCTTGCTGCGCTGCATTAATTTGCTCGAAAAGCCCAATCAAGGTCGTATTATTATCGGTAATGATGAGCTGATGCTCAAGCCTGCCAAGTCAGGTGAGCTGCAAGCGGTCGATATTAAGCAATTGGAAAACTTGCGCGCGCGCGTGGGTTTTGTCTTCCAAAACTTTAACTTGTGGCCGCACAAAACGATTTTGCAAAACATCATCGAAGGGCCAACGCAAGTTTTAAAGATTAAAAAAGATCAAGCCATTAGCGATGCTGAAAAACTGCTCGATAAAGTCGGTTTGCTTGATAAAAAAGACGCCTATCCAGCGAATTTATCTGGTGGTCAGCGTCAGCGTGTGGCAATTGCCCGTGCGCTTGCCATGCAGCCACAAGTGCTGCTATTCGATGAGCCAACCTCAGCCTTAGATCCAGAGCTGGTCAATGAAGTGCTCGCCGTCATGCGTGAGTTGGCAGAAGAGGGGCGTACTATGCTTATCGTCACCCATGAGATGCGTTTTGCGAGAGAAGTATCAAGCAAAGTGGTGTTCTTGCATCAAGGCGTGATTGAAGAGATTGGCACGCCTGAGCAAGTTTTTGATAATCCTACCTCTGAGCGTGTCAAAGACTTTATGGCATCGCATCGTCAGAACTAGCCTCGTATTTAGTATCCGTTTTATATGCAAAAATGGGGTGGTAATATTCTTACCACCCTATCGTCATTTTATTTTAAGCATAAAATTACTGCTTAGTAAGCAGCGTTGACTGTTTATTACTCGTTAATAACAGTCGGTATGTAAAACGTTTGTTTTTGATATTTTACTCAGGTATTATCAAAAGGTTTACAGGTGGTCGATAATGACGGCTGCTTGTGTATTCTGCTATCTATATTGCTTGTCTGGCAGGGACGTCAGAGAACAAAATATCAGAACCCTACATTAAAAACCCATCAGAATTTAAGGAATGTATGATGTCGAATTCTCGCCTATTGTGGTCATCGATGACCGTTACCGCCGCATTGATGCTGAGCGCCTGTAGTCAACCGGCTAATGAAACTACTGATAGCAACACTGACGCCGCTGCAGCAGAAACGGCTGGCAAGACCATTCGTATCGCGACCGAAGGTGCTTATCCTCCTTTTAACTACACCAATGCTGATGGCAGCTTGGCAGGCTACGATATTGACGTTGCCAATGCCTTGTGTAAACAGATGCAAGCCAAATGTGAAATCGTCGCTCAAGATTGGGATGGTATTATTCCGGGTCTTTTAGCACAAAAATATGATGCAGTGATTGCGGGTATGTCTATTACACCTGAGCGTCAAGAAAAAGTCGACTTTACCGAGCCTTACTTTGCCAATACGATGGTTTGGCTGACCGATACCAAAGGCAGTTTTGATCCTATGGCGATCAAAAATTTGACACTTGGTGGTCAACGTTCAACCACGCCTGGCGCTTATTTACAAGATAACTATGAAGGCAAAGACGGCAACACTGTGCAGTTGTATGACAATTATGACAATGCTTATCTGGATCTAAAGTCTGGTCGTAGCGATGCAGTATTGGCGGAAAAAGTCTCTGCCAAATCATGGTTGGCAGACAACCCTGAAGGCTTTGGTATCGTTGGTGACGAAATTGACAATGACGACAATATTGCCATTGCTGTTCGTAAAGGTGACGCACTCAGAGACGACTTTAATAAAGCACTCAGCGAAATCCGTAGTAACGGTGAGCTGGCCCGTCTTGAGCAAGCGAACTTTGGTCAATAATCTTCTGATTGAAAAATGAAGGAATAGCAAACATGACAATATCAATGACATCATCATTAAAAACTAAGGCGCTTTGGCTTGCGCCATTAAGTGCCGCGATGCTTATGCTGGCTGGTTGTAATAATAGCGCCACGCCAGAAGATGGTGCGGCAGCTGACACCACAGCCGATGCACCTATGAACATAAAAATTGCCACCGAATCAAGCTATAAGCCGTTCAGTTATACCGATGCTGATGGCAAGTTAATTGGTTATGAGATTGAGCTGGTCGATGCTCTGTGTGCACAAATGAAAGCGAAATGTGAAGTCATCTCACAAGATTGGGATGGTCTCATTCCTGGTCTAAATGCCCAAAAATTCGATGCGATTATCGCAGGTATGTCGATCACCCCTGAGCGTAAAGAAGTGGTTGAATTCACTGACCCGTACTTTCACACTGGCATTATCTTAATTGGTAAAAAAGGTGATGACATTCGCATCGATGCATTAAAAGGTCAGCCCATTGCCTCACAGCGCTCAACCGTCGCTTCACAGTACTTGCAGGATGAACATGCAGATGCTGATATCAAGCTTTATGATACCCAAGATAATGCGTATCTGGATCTGACTTCAGGTCGCGTACGGGCAATGATGTCCGATAAAGTCACTGGCATCGATTGGCTAAAAACGGATGCTGGCAAAGACTATGAAGTGAAAGGACAAGAAATCAGCACCGACGAAGATGCCATGGGTATCGCACTGCGTAAAGGCGATCCATTGGTCGCTAAGTTCAATAAAGCGTTGGCTGAATTAAAAGAAAACGGTACTTATGACCAAATCACAGGCAGCTATTTTGGCACCAGCTCTACTGCTGCTGCGCAAAAAGCCGTGGCAACCACCGACGTAAAAGAAGTGATGGTGGTTGAAGGTGATGATGCTGTTGAAGTGAAAGAAGAATCAGCTGAAGCGGCGACTAACTAATATCATAGCTCATCTCTGTGCTCGGCTGATATGGCTGTCACGTATGGCGATATTCACTCATAGAGATGAGTGTTATTTTACTCACAAACCCCAAGGATGATCATGAATAACCATTTTGACCAACACCGTGCAATCGCGAACGCATCCGTTATCAATGGCATCAAGGCGCGACGTTTTTCAGCGCCCTTGCTTGCGATGGCGGCGCTTTTAACCTTAGTAGGGTGTAGCAATGGTCAAAATGATGCAAATGATGATGTCAGCCCAGACGCCGCTGAGACCGCAGCGACGGGTGATGTGTTGCGTATTGGTACCGAAGGCGCTTATGCCCCCTTTAACTATACCAATGCGGATGGCACCCTTGGTGGTTTTGATGTTGATATTGCCAACGCTATCTGTGCCGATATGAAGGTAACATGTGAAATCACGGCGCAAGATTGGGACGGTATCATCCCGGGTCTAAAAGCGGGTAAGTACGATGCGATTGTGGCCGCCATGTCGGTGACGCCTGAGCGTGAGCAACAAGTCAGCTTTACAGAGCCGTACTTTAGCAATACCTTGGTGTTTTTGGCCAAAAAAGACAGCAGCTTCGATCCTAGCAATAGCGATGATATCAATGCGCATTCTATTGCCGCTCAGCGCTCGACCATTTCTTCGCAGTGGTTAGAAAAGGTTTATCCGAATGCTGATATGAAGCTTTATGACACGCTCAGTAATGCATTTTTGGATTTGGGTTCGAATCGTGTCGATGCGATGGTGTCTGATAAGCTGCCAGCGCTAGAATGGCTTGGCTCCACCTCAGGCAGTCAGTATGCGCTCAAAGGTCAAGAGATTGACATAAACGATAATTTTGCCATCGCGGTGCGCCCCGGCGATGCATTGCAAGCAAAAATTAATAAGTCATTGGTCAATATTAAAGCCGATGGCACTTACGATAAAATCAATCAAAAATATTTTGCGATTCCAGCGTCAAGCTCGACGGTCACTACTGAGCCGACAGAAAAACCTGCTGAATAAGTCTTAAAATATGTTTAGCACTGTTGCATCGTAACCGTGAGAGTAGTGATTTTAATAGGTTAATTTGAATTCCATTTCATAGGAAGGGTATTGCTTCAATAGCGATATCCTTTTTTTGTTTTTTATAAAAAATAGTTCGGTCTTGTGATATTGACTGTTCGGTTTGTAAAAATATGACTAATCTAATGTGTTTTTAAGAAGATAAGCGTCTATTTAAGCACTGCTTTTACGTGTGAGTATTAACATAGCTGGCAGCGAATATGATAAAATCAGCGCTCATTTCTACTGTGTCAATTTCCGCCGCAATAATCGTATTGATTTGACGTCGATCTATGACGCCAAGCACCAAGGTCTATTTGGTATAAAATACGCTTATCAGCAGCGCTCAGCGATTGATGCTGATTCTTTTAACTCATATTTTGCAAATTGCTAATATAAAGAGACTGAGTGGATAATTGTGTTTGATTTACAAGGATTTGGCGCGCTACTACTGAGCGGCGCTACCGTCACCATCAAGCTTGCCATGACCAGTTTAGTCATCGGCATGGCTTTAGGGCTGCTCGGTGCCACAGCTAAGCTGTCCAACGTCTGGCTGCTGCGTAAAATTGCGACTGTATATACAGCGACAATGCGCGGTATTCCAGAGTTGCTATTGGTACTGTTTATCTATTACGGTGGCTCTATGCTGCTGATGACGATTCTCAAGAAATTCGGCTATAACGAATATGTTGAGATTAGTGCCTTTTGGGGTGGCGTGATGGCGTTGTCTATCGCGTTTGGCGCTTATGCGACTGAAATTTTTCGCATGTCGATCCAAGAGATTCCGATAGGGCAGAAGGAGGCGGCGCAAGCGATTGGTATGCGTCCTTTTCAAACGTTTTATCGCATTACCTTGCCACAAGTTTGGCAGATTGCGTTGCCAGGATTGGGCAATTTGTTTTTGGTGTTGCTCAAAGATACCGCATTGGTATCAGTTGTGGGTCTCAAAGACATCATGTATCAGGCGTCACGTGCCGCCCAATCAACGCAGCAGCCATTTACTTTTTATATGGCAGCGGCGATTATTTATCTTGGCTTAACCATGTTGATTACTGGTTTTATGATGTGGCTCGAATGGCGCGCCAATCCAGCGGCACGCTACGCTAAAAAGCTGAGCCGTCAGTCAACCCACCGTCAATCGACCATAGGATAGAGGAGAGATACTATGGATTGGAATTGGCAGGTTATTTTTGATAGTATTCCTGATTTATTAAACGGGGCAGTATTGACCGTACAGCTGGTGGTTATCTCAGGTATTATCGGTCTATTTTTTGGTTTGGTTTTAGCCCAGTTGCGCTTGTCAAAAAACTGGCTGGTACAAATACTACCATTTTCTTATATCTTCTTCTTCCGTGGCACGCCGCTGCTGGTACAGATATTTTTGATTTATTATGGTCTAGGACAGTTTGAGGCTATACGGAATTCGTTCTTATGGGAACCTGTGCTCAGTCAAGCGTATTGGTGTGCCATCATTGCCTTTACCATGAATACCAGTGCTTATTTGGCAGAAATCATTCGCGGTGCGATTCAGACCATTCCTGTTGGTGAGCTCGAAGCAGCTGACGCTATCGGTATGTCGAAATGGCAGAAGCTTACGCGTATTACTTTACCCCGTGCCTTTGGCATTGTCATTCCAGCTTATAGCAATGAAGTGATCTTTATGCTAAAAGGCAGTGCGCTTGCGTCAACCATCGCTTTGATGGATATTACGGGTGTCGCTCGAACCATTAGTGCGCGAACTTATACCTTGATGGAGTTGTTCTTTGCTGCTGGTATTATTTATCTTCTGTTATCATGGGTGATTCTATTTAGCTTTAGGTTGTTTGAAAAAAGAATGAACCGCCACACAAGCTATGTACCTCCCGATGTAATGACCAACACCATACCTTAATGGTTTGGCTAAAAATAATGCTAAAAAATCAATGAAATAGCGGGTTAATATCTTAATATTAACCCGCTATTACTTTGTTTAACTGCCATTTATCTCATTTTTATGGCTATTTTTAAAATGAAGATAAGCCCTAGAAAAATAGCGATAGATAGTGCAGTATGTATGACCAAACTATCAATAATCTGCTGTGAGTGCCTAGTATGAGCCAATCACCCCATATGTCTTTAATCAATGCGATTGCTGCCAGCGTCAATGATGACGCGAGCATCGCAACGGTTAACGATAGCGTACGTGCATCCATCGGCAAGGTGGTCTGTGTCGGTCGTAATTATGCGGAACACGCCCGCGAGCTTGGCAATGAGATACCAAAATCACCCATCTTATTTATGAAACCAGCATCGTCAGTGGTCAGTGTGCGTCATGATATCGTCCGTCCCAATCCAGCAATATATGGTGAGACCCATTATGAAGCTGAGCTGTGTGTGCAATTAGCAGCAGACTTATCGGCAGCCACGCTTGAACAAGCACAGCAAGCGATAGGTGGCGTGACTTTGGGGCTGGATTTGACCCTACGTGACTTGCAAAGTAAGCTCAAAGAAAAAGGTCATCCATGGGAGCGTGCTAAGTGTTTCGATGGTGCCTGTGTACTTGCTGATTGGATTGATCCGCAAGCGTTTGGTGATTTTAGTCATGTCGAATATCAGCTTTATATCAATGACGAGTTGAAGCAAGATGGTGATAGTGCATTGATGCTATTTCCAGTTTATGAATTACTGGCAGAGATTAGCCATGCCTTTAGCTTACAAGCAGGTGATGTAATTATGACTGGAACGCCAAGCGGCGTTGGCATACTACAAGCAGGCGATGCGTTAAAATTGAAGCTCGGTGCCCATGAATGGCAGGCGCAGGTTCAATAAATTTTTATAGCAGCACTATTTTATCAGTCGTCAAATGCAGCGACGTCATCAAAAAATCCCAAGTTAACGCTTGGGATTTTTTTCGTTTTATGAGGTGCTTAGAAAGTGCTGTCATGAGACTGTCATCTATGTTTCAACGTTCTGTCATAAACTCTCGGTAGACTTAGGCGTAATTCGTATTTTTGTGGTGATAATTGTAAAGCCGCGATCAACTCTCCGCCAATCCAGCCTAACAGCAAGGTGACTGATAATGACATTATTGAATAATAAACAACCACTTGCCCATGAAGTCGTTGAAGATTCTAATCCGACTGACAATATCGATTTTCAAACCATTATTAGTCGTCGTTTGAACCGTCGTAGTATCCTAAAGGGTGGCACAGGATTGACGGCGGCGGCTTTTTTTGGGGCGCTACCTTTGGTTGGCTGTAGCGATGATGATGACAGCAGTCCTATCAAGAATACTGATAATAACGCGGCTATCCCTGCACAGGGCGATCTCAAACGTCCCGAAACTTTGAAGTTTACGGCAGTGGCGCATTCAATTGCCGAAACGATGAGTGTGGCAGCAGGCTATAAAGCCGAGATGATATTACCACTTGGTACGCCGCTGATATCGGGTATCGATGATTGGAAAGACAACCGAGAGCAGTCGGCAGAATCATTCGAGTGGCGCATGGGTGATAACCATGATGGCATGTGGTTCTTTGGTAAAAAGGGCGGCGCTTATGATGCCAAAGCGGCAGAGAATGGGCTGCTAGTGATGAATCATGAATACGTGAATAGTAACGAATTGAGTCCGTTTGGCTACTATGTGACCCAAGATGATAATGCTGCTCCCATCTTTAAAAATCGTCGCCTCGCGAGTGACGTGCGTAGGGAGGTTAATTGCCATGGGGTAGCGGTGGTCGAGATGAAACGCCGCGCTGATGGTAAGGGTTATGAGATGGTAGCTGATTCGAAATATAATCGCCGTCTCACGAGTAGTAGTACGGCGCAGTTGACAGGGCCCGTTGCTGGCTCTGATTTGGTCAAGACTAAGTTTGATCCGACAGGCTTTCAGACGCGCGGCATCAATAATAACTGCGGTGCAGGCTTGTCACCTTGGGGCACCTATCTGACCACCGAAGAGAACTTTTTAGGGGTATTCGCCCGTGGGCAAGATGCTAGCCAATTAAGTGATGGGCAAAACTATGGTCGCGAGCGCTACGGTGCAACAGAGGATTTCCCAGGCTGGGAGTATCTGTGGCACACACCTGAAGCCAAAGATGCCAAGATAGCCGATGAATTTTCGCGCTGGGATATGACCGCCGTCGGTATCAGTGCTGCTGACGATTATCGTAATGGCTTTAATACCTTTGGCTATATCACCGAAATTGACCCTTTTGACCAAAACTCTATGCCGCAAAAACGTACGGCACTGGGACGTTTTGCCCATGAAAACTGTGCTTATGCCCCCGTTGAACAAGGCAAACCGGTGGTCTTTTATATGGGCGATGATGCTCGCGGCGAATATATTTATAAGTTTGTCTCCAAAGCCACATGGTCAAATAGTGATATCGGCGGTGGCTTAAAAGCGGGCGATAAGTATTTGAATGACGGCACGCTCTATGTTGCTATCTTCAATGAAGATGGCAGCGGTGAATGGAAAGCACTCGTCCATAGTCAAAACGGACTGAATGCCTCCAATACGGTATTGCCTTTTAATGGGCAAGATGAGGTGTTGGTTTTTGCTCGTGCCGCAGCAGATGTGGTCGGTGCAACCAAAATGGATAGACCAGAGTGGGTATCGGTTAGCCCTATGACGGGTGAGGTATACGTCACATTGACCAATAATAAATATCGCGGCGTACGCGAAGATCAACCTGTGTCAGCCTCTAATCCGCGTAGCTATCAAGCAGGTGAAAAAGCGGCAGGTAATGACAACGGTCATATCATTCGCTGGGCAGAAGCAGGTGGCGATCATGCGGCCATGAGTTTTGAGTGGGATATTTATCTGTTTGCCACGCCTTATGATCTGACCGCAGAAAATTTGTCACAGTTAAATGATAGCAATGATTTGTCTTCTCCCGATGGTTTGTACTTTGATCCGCGTGGCGTATTGTGGATTCAGACCGATGACGGCGCTTATACCGATACCACCAGCTGTATGTTGCTGGCGGCTCTGCCGGGTAAAGTCAGTGATGGGACAGCCATAACGACCTCAGCAGGGCAACAGACCCGAGTCGGCATGCCTGCTAGTAATGACAATATCAAACGTTTTTTTGTCGGTCCTGAAGGCTGTGAAGTCACAGGTATTACCATGGTTCCTGACTTTAAAACCTTATTTATCAATATTCAGCATCCGGGTAATACTTGGGGCGCTATTACTGGAGGCAGTACGCCGCGCTCAGCGACCGTGATGATTACGCGTGAAGATGGCGACGTCATACTGGCAGAGTCGTTTGTCTAGTTAGATATTTGCATGAGTAATGATGTGTCTTACTCAATACATAAATCCCAAGTCATGGCTTGGGATTTTGTATTTTAGAGGATGGTTATTAATACGCAAGCATGGGTCTTAAAGGATAGCGCCTTTCTTTGACAATAAAAATACTTGATAGTTAAATCATTCTCTTCTGTTTATGACAATTACAGGATAGTATGGAAAATTCCTTCAACTGCTTGATATGTTAACACTATGCCCAGTCCAAAACCTTTAGAAACCATTCATGATTTATTTGCCACCACTCGGCGTCCAACTGCTGTTGAGTCGGATACTGGTGAAGGTTTTCAGGGCGATGTCTATGAAGAGTTGGCGAAACTCGAATATATCTATGTCGATGAGCTGAGCGCCGAGACGGTGGACAACAGCTATAGCAAACCGCATCAGCCTATTACGTTGGTTGATTTTTTTGAAGGCTTGGCTCAGTTGGCAACGATGGGCGTGGTGGAAGTCACTGATATTGTAGAGGCTATCCATCGTGAGATTCTGCTGCGTCCTTTAGGGCGGTTTAATAAAGGCAATATTGAGCACTGGCAGCGCGGCATCACGGGGCGGATTTATGGCACGGTGCGTTATACGATGCAATTGGTGGGCAATAATCTTGCCTCAGGGCTGCGTCTTTATAACACTGTTTCTAAACCCAAAAAAATACAACCTTTACCCAAAAACTTACGTCGCTTGGTCAATATTCTAAATGGCGTCATGGGCGATCATCTTATCACTCATCACAATCCATTGGCAGTATCGATGGTGCTATACGATGAATACAATCGTGTACAAAGTGGCGCGCTGTCTGGGCGTGTTATTATTTTATGCCATGGGCTTTGTATGAGTCATTTGAGCTGGCAGGTATCTGGAGAAGGCAATTTGGGTGAAGCGTTGGTCAATCACTTGCCAAAAGCGACGGTGCTGTATTTAAACTATAATACGGGTCGGCGTATTTCTAGCAACGGACGTAGCTTTGCAAAAGTCTTGCAAGATTTGGTTGAGAATAATCCCGACGTCACTCAGATAGATTTAATCGGTCATAGTATGGGCGGTTTGTTGAGCCGTAGTGCGTTGTTTTACGGTAAAGAGCAAGGCTTTAGCTGGGTCAAACGCGTGGGCAATCTTGTCACCTTAGGCTCACCGCATCATGGCGCAAGCTTGGAGCAGATTGGACATTTTGTTCAAGATAAAATCGCTAAGCTGCCTTTTGCAGGATCATTGGCTAAATTAGGCGACTTGCGTAGCGCCGGTATTATAGATTTACGTTACGGCAGTATTCGCGATGCTGATTGGAAGTCTACCGAAGGGCGCAGTGTGCTGCCAGCAGAGTTTCGTCATCCCACGCGTTTGCCCCTGCATGTGAATACCTATTTAGTAGCGGCAGCTTTGATTGAAACTCATTATGAATCTAAGACCACAAGTTTGCTTGGGGACGGGTTGGTCTCAGTAGAGTCAGCGCTCGGCGAATATACCGAAGAGCATACGCTAGCAGTACCAGAGGGACATAAGGCGATTTTTTATGGAGTCAATCACATGAATTTAATCTACAGCGATAGAGTACATGAGCAAGTTATTGCTTGGCTGTTGGATAAGAGGCTAGGCGATGCCCATGATGCAAAGTATGGGCTTGATAGTCGTATCTATTCTTATCCAGAAGTGGATGAAGTAGCCAATTAAGCGTGCTCGAAACCAGTTATATCGTCAGTCATAAATTTCAAGCCATGACATTAAAAACCCCCAAGCATGATACTTGAGGGTTTTTTTATTACTAAGCGAGCTGCACTAAATCCTAATTACTCAGAAAATATCGTGGTCACATCGTCTTTATTAAATTTATACATCTCGCCACAAAATCCGCAATCCATCTCAAAGTTACCGCCTTGCTCATCAATGATGTCTAAGACTTCTGCTTCACCGATTTGCTCAATGGCCATCTCACATTTCTCACGTGAGCAGGTGCAACCAAATGATAATGCAACAGGATCGGGCGCGACGACATTTTCTTCATGATACAAGCGATAAAGGATTTCGTTGGCATTAAGCGTGGTCAACTCTTCAGCTTTCACTGTCCGTGTCAAAACGCTCAGACGCGTCCACAAGTCATCGTCGATACCCGCATCTTGGTTTTGCTCGACTTCATAGGTTTCTTCAGCAGTACGAGGAAGCATCTGTACCAACATGCCACCCGCTTGCAGACCATCAGATGCCAAATTAATCAAGGTTGGAATCTGCGCCGATTGCTTTTGGTAGTGCGCTAAGCAGTCTGCCAAATTGTCATGGCTGCGCTCGACGATGCCTTGATAGGCTTCGCCGCCTTCAGGTTGAATGTTAATAAATAACACGCCTTGACCCATCGCACCCAATTCAGCAAATGCCTCTTTGGCATGAGTCATATTTTCCCAAGCCTGTACTTGCTCATCAGTCTCACCCTTCCAGCTAGCAAGGGCACGGATGATACCGTCTTGATTGCATTCTGCCATTGCCCAGTTTAGCAAGCTATCGCTGTCTGATGATTGCAATTGAATGGACAGATGACCATTGATTTTGACCGTGCCGATAAGCAAACTCGCTGCTGTCAGCATCTCACCCAATAAGCGCTTAATCGCTTCAGGATAAGGCTTTTGGGCTATCGTACTGGCATAGCTGCGTGATAGGCGCACCACATCACCGCGCACTGGCGAATCTTCAATAAAGAAACGTTGACGTACGTCATTGTCACTATGGTTGCCAGCATTCTGGCTGTCCGTATTAGGGACTTGAGTATCTTGTGTCATAGGTCATTTATAGTATTAAGAAGTTGTTAGCTTTATGGGGATTCATCGTGATTTATCAATTGCTCTTTAGATATTGTTTAACAGATTAAAGGCGTTTATTGGATAGTTATGGTGATACTAAACCCGATATCCTTAAAAAATAAGCCTCATTAAAAAATTTTTACCCACACCCGCTAATTTGTTGTACAGTAACATTAAGTTGCATTGTGATAAATAACAGCAACAACAACCGCATGGATGCGTGGCAATAAGGTCAATGAATAAGACCTGTGTCGTCCAAGCACTCATTCAATCTTGTGATAATGTGATAAAAGGATGTATCTCATGAGCTATCTATCTTCTAGGTCTTTCTCTAAACCTTTAACTCTCGCTGCTTTTATGGCGCTAGGTCTTGCAGGGTGTAATAACAGTAGCCAAACCAGCACTGATGCGCCAGCAGATGATGCAACAGCGACAGAAACCACTACCAACGGTACTCTACAAAAAATCAAAGACTCGGGTACTATTGTGGTTGGTCACCGTGACTCTTCTATTCCATTTTCTTATATCGCTGACGACCCAAGTCAGCCGATTGGTTATGCGCACGATTTAGAGATGAAAGTCGTCGAAGCGGTTAAGCAAAAGCTAAACATGCCAGACCTCAACGTCCGTTATAACCTTATCACCTCACAAACCCGTATTCCCTTGGTACAAAACGGCACGGTCGACTTTGAATGTGGTTCAACCACCAATAACGAAGAGCGTCAAAAACAAGTGGCATTCTCCAACGGTTTCTTTGAAATCGGTACGCGTCTATTGACCAAAAAAGACTCAGGTATTCAAGATTTCGAAGACCTAAAAGGTAAGACCTTAGTCACCACCGCAGGCACGACCTCAGAGCGTTATATTCGTCAGTATAATGATGACAACAAAATGGACATGAATATCATCTCAGCAAAAGACCACGGCGAAGGCTTCCTTATGCTAGAAAATGGTCGCGCGGATGCCTTTATGATGGATGATGTACTACTTGCTGGCGAAAAAGCCAAAGCAAAAAATCCTGATGAATGGGTCATCGTCGGCACGCCGCAATCGTTTGAAATTTATGGTTGTATGATGCGTAAGGATGATCCTGAGTTCAAAGCAGTGGTCGATGAAGCGTTAGCGAATGTCTTTAAATCAGGGGAAATCAACAGCATTTATGACAAGTGGTTCTTAAACCCAATCCCACCAAAGAACGTCAATCTAAACTTTGAGATGTCTGACAACTTAAAAGCCTTGATTGCCAGTCCGCATGACAGCGCTCAGCCGAAAGTTGCGACGGCACAGTAATTATTGTCCTGCAACATAGCTTGCTTACGTGTTCAGACTGATGTTGATGTCAATCTGAACACGTAGGATTTTCAGTCGCTGCTCGGAGAGACAACCATGAATTATAGCTGGAACTGGGGTGTGCTCTTTGAGCAGACTGGTATCGGTAATGAGCTTTATATCCATTGGATGATTACTGGTCTTGGCTGGCTACTATTGATTGGTAGTATCGCATGGGCCATTGCTATGGTCGTAGGTACTATCTTTGGCATTATGCGTACTTTGCCTAATAAGACCGCTCGTGCCATTGGCACCGCTTATGTGACATTTTTTCGTAATATTCCACTGCTTGTCCAGTTGTTCTTTTGGTTTTATATTGCACCTGGCTGGCTCACGCCCACGATACAAGAGTGGTGGTATAAGGATTTATCTCCTAACACTTCAGCCATGCTCTCAGCGAGTATCGGTCTTGGCTTATTTACCGCCGCTCGTATCGTTGAACAGGTACGTACAGGTATTGAGTCGTTGCCCGAAGGTCAGATCAATGCTGCTTATGCACTAGGCTTTAGTATTCCACAAGTTTATAAAGAAGTGCTGCTACCGCAGGCCTTTCGTATTATTTTGCCACCGCTCAGCTCTGAGCTGACCAACTGCTTCAAAAACGCCTCCGTCGCCTCGTTAGTGGGGGTAATGGAGCTGATCAGTCAAACCAAAACCATCAGCGAATACACCCAAAACAGCATCGAGATTTATACCTACGCGACGATTATTTATTTAGTATTTAACTTATCGTTGATTGCTATTATGGGGTTAATTGAGCGCAAACTGCGTGTACCTGGGCTCATTGCAGGAGGTCAGAAATGAACATGATGACCGAATTGGCAACAGCCTATCCTGGTTTGATGGGCGGCATGATTACCACCTTAAAAGTGCTGTTTTTGGCGATTATTGGTGGTATTAGCTTAGGAACGGTATTGGCGTTGATGCGCTTGTCTGGTATCAAAGCGCTTGAGATTCCAGCAAAGCTATACGTCAATTATTTTCGTTCTGTACCGCTACTACTGGTGCTACTGTGGTTTTACTTTGCCGTACCGATGATTTATTTTTGGATAGCGGGTAAGTACTTACAACTTGATGCTGCTTTTGCCTCTTGTGTGGTTGCTTTTATGATGTTTGAAGCCGCTTACTTTTCAGAGGTGGTGCGTGCTGGTATTCAATCGATTGGTAGTGGGCAGGTCAATGCCGCCAAAGCGCTGGGTATGACTTATGGGCAGACCATGCGTCTGGTTATTTTGCCACAAGCCTTTCGCAAAATGCTGCCGCTAATCTTGCAGCAGTGTATTATTTTATTCCAAGATACAACGTTGGTTTTCGCTATTGGTTTGACAGACTTTTTCCGTGCCGCCTATGTACGCGGTGAGCTGATGGGTTTGCTGACGCCTTACATTTTGGGTGCTGGTGCGGTGTATTTTATCATCAGTGTCAGTGCCTCCGTGGGTGTACAACAATTGCAAAAGCGTTTGCGATTTTGATAGATATTTATCTTGGTTTGCGCTTTTTGAGTGTTGAGGCTTTGGTTGAGTAGTTGATTTAACTTTTTTTAAATGACGATTATTAAAAACAATGTGGTTAGGAGCCAGTGATGAGCAAAGCTGATACATACTTAAATGCCTTTGGCGGACTGGTCACCAACAATGGTCATGCTAGTGATGAGATGGTCATTCAAATGTCCGATGTCAGCAAATGGTATGGGGATTTTCAAGTATTGAGTGATTGTACGGCGCATGTACATAAAGGTGATGTCGTCGTCGTGTGCGGGCCATCAGGTAGTGGTAAGTCAACCTTGATTAAGACGGTCAATGGACTGGAACCTTTTCAAGAAGGTGGGATCATGGTGAATGGTATCTCAGTTGGTGCGGCAAAAACCAATCTACCAAAATTACGCAGCCGTGTCGGCATGGTCTTTCAGCATTTTGAGCTGTTTCCACATTTGACCATTATTGATAATTTGACAGTGGCGCAAATAAAAGTATTGGGTCGCAAAGAGAACGAGGCCAAGCAAAAAGCCATGGCATATTTAGATCGTGTTGGACTAACGGTACAGGCCGCGAAATATCCCGCGGAGCTATCGGGTGGTCAGCAGCAGCGTGTTGCAATTGCACGAGCGCTGGCAATGGATCCTGTAGCGATGCTTTTCGATGAGCCGACCTCTGCGCTTGACCCTGAGATGATTCAAGAAGTGCTCGATGTTATGGTCGAGTTGACTCGTGATGGCATGACCATGATGTGTGTGACCCATGAAATGGGCTTTGCTAGTCAAGTAGCCAACCGTATTATCTTTATGGACGAAGGTCATATTGTCGAGAACTGTAGTAAGGATGAGTTTTTTGAAGGGGCAAAAAGTGACCGCGCGCAACTGTTCTTATCGAAGATTTTGAATCATTAAAACTCTCTACTGCGTTATTCGCATTATTTATAAATAGCAGATCTAAAAAGCGTCTATTAATAGGCGCTTTTTTTGTGGAAGTTGATTTATACCTTCAATTTGGATGCGTATGTGAGTGCATGCCTGTTTACTGATACAATAGCGGTCAATATTCTAACAACTAAAATAATTGCTTATCTATATGGGAGTTAATATGATCGCTGAAAACTCAGAAGTATCAAATAACGGTATTGTCATTATCGGTGCAGGTTTGGCAGGCTGGCATGTCATCGATGCCATTCGTGCAAAAGACAAAGATATTCCAATTACATTGGTAACAGCTGACAGTGGCGATCGTTATCACAAGCCAATGCTGACCATGGCGATTAGCCAAAAGAAAAGTGCGGCAGATTTGGTCAGAGCAACGGGCATTGATGCCGCAGAAGCTACAAATGTTAAGCTACTTGCCAACACGCAAGTGACGGATGTTGATACGACCACTCAACAGTTGCAGCTTATCTCTGCGCTGCGCTCAGATCCCGTTTATACCAATTACGCCACGATTGGCTATGATAAGCTGGTACTAGCGATGGGTGCGCATCCTATCTTCCCAAAAAGCTTGCCAGAGGAACTAGTCTGGCATGTCAATCATATTGAGCGCTTTGGACAGTTGCAAGAAAAGCTAGCCACTGGCAGTCAGCACGTCGCTATCGTTGGTGCAGGTATGGTCGGGACGGAGATTGCAGAAGACTTATTAAAAGCGGGTCATCAAGTGACACTCATTGATTTAAACGATGCACCACTATCACAAATGCTACCACCAAAAGCAACTTCTCGTATCGTACAAGCGGTCAAGTCGCAAGGGATTAACTTTTTAGGAGGGTATCAGGTATCTGCTATTACTCGTATCAGTGATGGAAAACTGCAGGTCAGTTATGAGGCGCTAGCATCAGCGACAGAAAGCAGTACTGCTGAGCCAATCGAACCACTTATGGTCGATCATGTGATTGCCAGTACAGGTCTGACCGTCGATGACAAACTACCTGCCGCAGCTGGTGTCGATTTTGACCGTCGCACTGGGATCGTGGTGGATGCGCCGACCTTGCGTACCAGTATAGCCAATATTTATGCGATTGGTGACTGTATGTCTATCGATGGCGTACCGTGTCGCTATGTCGCCCCATTACGCGCGCAGGCTGCTACCATTGCTGATGATGTGTTGGGCCTAGATCATAATGGCTATGAGCATAAACCGCCAATGATTCGTCTAAAAAACAAAGCAATCTCCGTCATGGTGACAGGTGTGCCAAAAGCGACTGGTAATTGGCAGGTCAAGACAGAAAGTGATGAAGAACTGGTCATGGACTTGCTGAATGATAATGATGAAGTCAGCGCAACAGTAACGATTAAATCGCCTGTAGCACCTATATTGTAACGATTAAAAAAGCTCTAAATCATAGCCAGTGTTGCCATCCTAATGCAGCACTGGCTTTTTTATATCTATCGTATCTTTTATATGAATAATCAACTTAATAAGATGGCGCAGCAATAGTAATCGATACGTATTGTATCAATATTATTGACAGGCTTTCATTTAAGAGACTATATTGGTTAGGGCTTGATTTAATTATAGTCTATGGTGACAGAGAATATTCAAGGAAGAATATGACATTTACCTTTGTAGTCTATTACCGCTCTGATAACAAACATTAAACAGCAAAACGAAAGGACTCGTGATGACTCAGATTACCGATTTTGACAGCATTATTAATGAAAGTACGCCTAATAACAGTATTCTCAACAATATCACTAAAGTTAATATAGGCGTGCGTTCAGCAAATGCGCCACTCACCAAAAGCCATGATAAAGGCATTGATGTGCCGCTCATTGAAGCGACAATCGGTGATTTTTTTGATGCCATTGTCAATAAATATCCTGATCGTGAAGCTTTGGTTTCTCGCCATCAAAATATTCGCTGGACGTATCGCGAACTACAAGAGAAAGTTAATCAGTTAGCGAGTGCCATGATTGAAATGGGACTTGAGATTGGTGATCGCATCGGTATCTGGTCACACAATAATGCTGAATGGCTCTTGATGCAATTGGCAACCGCGAAAGTCGGCGTTATCCTCGTCAATATTAATCCTGCTTATCGTACCTTTGAGCTGCAATATGCGCTGAATAAGCTGGGCTGTTCGGCATTGGTATTAATGCGTCATTTCAAAAGCAGCGACTATACACAAATGATTCGTGAGCTTTGTCCTGAGGTTTATCATAAGAACTATCAGCAATTAGACTTGGTGGAGATTCCAACGATTGAGCGTATCATTTGGATTGATGACTCAGAAAGCGATGAAAATTTCAATTTTATGCAGAAATTCTCCGCTTGGATGGCAGAGGGTAACGCAAACGACCCTCGTTTAGCTGCGCGCCAAGCCCAGCTAAAGAATACCGATGCTATTAGTGTGCAGTTTACTAGTGGGACAACGGGTACACCAAAAGGCGCTACTTTAACGCATCGAAATATCTTGAATAATGGTTATTTTCTTGGCGAAGGTATGAGGCTGACAGAGGAGGATAGGCTATGCATTCCATTACCACTTTATCATTGTTTTGGCATGGTAGGCGGTAACTTAGCCATTTTGACCCATGGTGGCTGCGCGGTGTATCCCAACGATGGTTTTGATCCGCTAACGGTATTGCAAACGGTGGAAGAGGAAAAATGTACCGCTCTGCTTGGGGTACCGACGATGTTTATCGCGGAGCTCGATCATCCAGACTTCGACAGTTTTGATTTGTCCAGCTTACGCACTGGTATTATGGGCGGCTCTAGTTGTCCCATCGAAGTCATGCGCCGCGTCATGGATAAAATGCACATGAGCGAGGTGACGATTGCTTATGGCATGACCGAGACCAGTCCAGCTTCTTGTCAAACCAGCTTGCAAACGCCACTCGAAAAAAGAGTCTCCACCGTAGGGATGGTGCTGCCCGCGCTTGAGGTCAAAATCGTCGACACTGAAACGGGTGATGTCGTCCCGATTGGAGAGACGGGCGAATTACTCACTTATGGCTACGCGGTGATGAAAGGCTATTGGGGCAGCCGCTTTAAAACACGCGCGGCGATTACGGATGGCTGGATGCATACGGGTGATTTGGCAGTGATGGATGAAGATGGATATATCACTGTGGTTGGACGTAGCAAGGACATGGTCATTCGCGGCGGCGAAAATATCTATCCAGTAGAGGTTGAGAACTATCTCTATCGTCATCCGAAGATTCGCGATGTATAAATTGTTGGTGTTCCTGATAAAAAGTACGGTGAGGTACTCGCGGCGTGGATTATTGCAAAAGAGACAAATAGCTTAAGCGAAGAAGAGGTAAGGCAGTTTTGTTGTGACCATATTGCTCATTATAAAGTGCCGACCTATTTCCGCTTCGTCGATGAATATCCAATGACCATCACTGGTAAAATTCAGAAATTCAAAATCGTTGAGCAAATGATAGAAGAGTTGGGTCTGGAGTGATTTGAGATTATTAATCACTGTAAAAGCCAGCTTTTTTCTATGTGTGATAAGGCTGGATTTTTTGATTTAAGTCATTCAAGAAATTCGTCACTTAATCATGACTGATGAATTTATCTTATATTATCATTTTAAATGATACATATTGTATTACTATTATTGACAGTCTTCGATTTAAGACGGTATAGTAGCTAACGCTAGTTAATACCTGTTCAAGGAAGAATGAATCGGTGATAGGCGACTAATAAGCACCATAAAAAGTAAAACGAAAGGACTCGTTATGACGCAAACTTCTGATTTTGATGCGACTAAAATTGATTTTGATACTATTCTAAATAGCATTCCTAGTATTAATATGGGCGCACGCTCAGCAAATGCACCGCTTACCCAAAGCTATGACAAAGGTCCTGATGTGCCGCTCATTGAAGCGACTATCGGTGACTTTTTTGATGCGATTGTATCCAAATATCCAGAGCGCGAAGCGTTGGTGTCTCGCCATCAAAACATCCGCTGGACTTACCGCGAGCTGCAACAGTAAGTCAATCAGCTGGCTAGTAGTATCATTGAGATGGGACTCGAAATCGGTGACCGCATCGGTATCTGGTCACACAACAATGCTGAATGGCTATTAATGCAATTAGCAACGGCAAAAGTCGGTGTCATTCTTGTCAATATCAATCCTGCCTATCGTACCTTTGAGCTGCAATATGCCTTGAATAAATTGGGCTGCTCGGCGCTTGTGCTCATGCGCCATTTCAAAACCAGCGATTACGCCAGTCTCATCAGTGAACTGTGTCCTGAGATTTATCACAAAGACTACACCCAGCTTGATTTGGTCGAGATTCCAACGATTGAGCGTATCATCTGGATTGATGAGCCTGACAGTGAAGAAACCTTTGGCTTTATGCATAAATTCTCTGCATGGATGGCAGAAGGCGATGCCAACGATCCGCGTGTTGCAGAGCGCCAAGCCCAGCTCAAAAACACCGATGCTATCAATGTCCAGTTCACCAGTGGTACGACTGGTACGCCAAAAGGTGCGACTTTAAGCCATCGTAATATTCTTAACAACGGTTACTTCATCGGTGAGTCTATGAATCTCACAGAAGAGGATAAACTGTGTATTCCGGTGCCACTCTACCATTGCTTTGGTATGGTGCTTGGTAATTTAGCGATTCTCACGCATGGTGGCTGTATCGTTTATCCGAACGATGGTTTTGAGCCGCTAACCGTATTGCAAGCAGTGGAAGAAGAAAAATGTACGGGTCTGCACGGCGTGCCAACGATGTTTATCGCTGAGCTTGACCATCCGGAGTTTAAAAACTTTGATTTATCGACTTTGCGTACGGGCATCATGGCAGGCTCTAGTTGTCCGATTGAAGTCATGCGCCGCGTCATCGATGAGATGCACATGAGTGAGGTCACCATTGCGTATGGCATGACAGAGACCAGTCCAGTATCTTGCCAGACCAATGAACATACGCCGCTTGATAAGCAAGTATCGACCGTTGGTTTAGTACAGCCTGCGCTTGAAGTCAAAGTCATCAATACTGAAACCGGTGAGACTGTCGCATTGGGCGAGACCGGTGAGTTACTGACACGCGGTTATTCAGTAATGAAAGGCTATTGGGGCAGTCGCTTCAAAACCCGCGCAGCCATCCAAGATGGTTGGATGCATACGGGTGATTTGGCAACGATGGATGAAGATGGTTATGTCAAAATCGTTGGTCGTAGTAAAGACATGGTTATTCGTGGCGGCGAGAATATCTATCCGGTCGAAATCGAAAACTATCTCTATCGTCATCCAAAGATTCGTGATGTACAAATCGTCGGTATTCCTGATAAAAAATATGGCGAAGTATTAGCGGCGTGGATCATTCCTAAAGAACCAGACAGCTTGACGGAAGAAGAAGTTCGCCAGTTCTGTAGCGAGCATATTGCCCATTATAAAGTACCAACTTATTATCGTTTCGTGACGGAATATCCAATGACCATCACTGGAAAAATTCAGAAATATAAAATCATTGAGCAGATGAAAGAAGAGCTGGGTTTATAGAAATTTAACCACTCTTATCTGTTATTTTATGAATAAGATATATAAGTAAAAGCTAAAATAAAGCATAAGATAAAGAAGCCACTTGCATTTACGCATTAAAGAAAAGGGATATCATGAGCGCTATCATAACCAGTAAACTGAGTCCAAACTCAAGCGACTTTCAGCAAAATAGTGCCGCAATGCAAGCGGTGGTTGATGACTTATATGGTCACTTACGTAAAGTCGTGCAAGGCGGTTCAGAGCGTGCGCGTGCCAAGCATTTAGCCCGTGGTAAACTCTTGCCTCGTGAGCGTGTCGAGCGTTTATTAGATGTGGGTACGCCATTTTTAGAAGTGGCACCGATGGCTGCACACGATATGTATGGCGAAGAGATTCCTGCTGCTGGCGTGATTGCGGGTATCGGTCGTATCAATGGTATTGAGTGTATGATCGTCTGTAACGATGCCACGGTAAAGGGCGGCACTTATTATCCAATGACGGTCAAAAAACATCTACGTGCGCAAGAAATCGCGCAAGAAAACAATTTGCCTTGTGTCTATTTGGTGGATTCAGGTGGGGCCAACTTACCCAATCAAGATGATGTGTTCCCTGATAAGGAACACTTTGGTCGCATCTTCTTTAATCAGGCCAATATGAGTGCCGCTGGTATTCCGCAGATTGCTGTGGTTATGGGCAGCTGTACGGCTGGCGGGGCTTATGTACCAGCGATGAGTGATGAGTCGATCATCGTCAAAGACCAAGGCACCATCTTTTTGGGTGGTCCACCACTGGTCAAAGCGGCGACAGGTGAAGAAGTTACTGCTGAAGACTTGGGCGGCGGCGATGTGCATACCCGTCTGTCAGGGGTTGTCGATCACTTAGCACAAAGCGATACCCATGCATTGTCGATTGCGCGCAACATCGTGAGCCATCTAAATCGTCCTGCGAAGCAAGTGCCCAATCAAATCAAACCGCGTCCACCACGCTATGATGCCAAAGAGCTATATGGCGTCATTCCAACGGACAAGCGCAAGCCATTTGATATCAAAGAAATCATTGCTCGTATCGTCGATGACAGTGCTTTTGATGAATTTAAAGCGCGATTTGGCATGACGCTGGTTTGCGGATTCGCTCATATCGAAGGGATGCCAGTCGGTATCATCGCCAACAACGGCATCTTATTCAGTGAGTCAGCGCAAAAAGGCACGCACTTCATTGAGCTATGTTGCAAGCGCAAAATCCCATTGATATTTTTGCAGAATATCACTGGCTTTATGGTCGGCCGTAAATACGAAAACGAAGGCATTGCCCGTCATGGTGCCAAAATGGTCATGGCAGTGGCCAATGCTAAAGTACCAAAATTCACGGTCATCGTCGGTGGCTCATTTGGTGCTGGTAACTACGGCATGTGTGGCCGCGCTTATAGCCCGCGCTTTTTATGGATGTGGCCAAATGCGCGTATCTCTGTGATGGGCGGCGAGCAAGCAGCATCAGTATTGGCAACAGTCAAGCGTGACAATTTTGATCGTAAAGGCGAGGCATGGAGTGATGATGATGAAGCCGCATTCAAAGCGCCGATTCTCGATATGTATGAAAAGCAAGGTCACCCATATTATGCCACCGCGCGCATGTGGGATGACGGCGTGATTGACCCTGCTGATACGCGTCATGTATTGGCATTAGGGTTAAGCGCTGCCTATAACGCTCCGATCGAAGAGACGACTTTTGGTGTTTTTAGAATGTAGTCATTCTAAAGTTTGCCTAAATAATGAGATATAAAATATAGAGAAAGTTATGCAAAAAGACAGTGATAAAAATTATAAAAGCTTACTGGTTAAAGTCGAACAGCACGTTGCTACAGTGACGTTAAACCGTCCTGAGATACGTAATGCTTTTAACGATGAAATGATTGCCGAGTTAACCGATGCATTCAATACGCTTGGCGCTGATGATGAGGTACGTGTCATTGTGCTAGCCGCTGCTGGCAAGGCCTTCTGTGCGGGTGCTGATTTAAATTGGATGCGTGCCATGGCAGATTATAGCTATGAAGAGAATCTAGCAGACGCCGATAAATTGGCGCAAATGCTCAAAACTATTTATGAATGTCCTAAGCCAACAGTTGCTGCTATTCAAGGTGATGTTTATGCTGGTGGCATGGGTCTGGTCGCTGCTTGTGATGTGGCCATCGCCGTTAAAATTGCTAACTTCTGCCTCAGCGAAGTGCGTTTAGGGTTAGCCCCTGCAACGATTAGCCCTTATGTTATCCGAGCATTGGGTGCTAGAGCATCGCAGCGTTACTTCTTAAGTGCTGAAGTGTTTGATGCCAAAAAGGCACGTCAGCTTGGTTTTATTCATGAGCGTGTTAGCGAAGAATCACTTGACGATGAGGTTGCTATATTCTGTAGCAAAGTTGTCAAAAACAGCCCTGATGCAGTTAAAACCTGTAAGCAGCTATTACACAATGTCGCGGGTGCGCCCATCACTGATGAGCTGATTGCCGATACGGTAAAAGGCATCGCTGATATTCGCTCATCAGAGCAAGGTAAAGAGGGCGTGCAAGCCTTTTTGCAAAAACGTAAGCCCAATTGGCTGACGGCAGATTGATAATGCACGAGAGATAAATGAGTCAATAGACAAGACCTCAAATAAAAACGATAACACACAGGGATAGTTATGTTTTCTAAAATTCTAATTGCCAATCGTGGTGAAATTGCTTGCCGAGTGGCTGCGACTGCTAAGCGTCTTGGCGTCAGTACCGTTGCTGTTTATTCTGATGCTGACCGTGAGGCCAAGCATGTCGTTGTCTGTGATGAGGCTATTTATTTAGGCGGTTCGGCACCGAAAGACAGCTACCTAAAAGGCGATGCGATTATCGCGATAGCGCTTGAGACTGGCGCACAAGCGATTCATCCGGGTTATGGGTTTTTAAGTGAAAACGCGGACTTTGCGCAAGCCTGTCAGGATGCAGGACTGGTATTTATCGGTCCATCGGCTGATGCTATCCGTGCCATGGGCGGCAAATCTGAATCCAAGCGGTTGATGGAGATAGCAGGCGTACCACTGATACCGGGCTATCATGGTGACAATCAAGATGCCACATTCTTACAACAGCAAGCAGATGTTATTGGTTATCCAGTATTAATTAAAGCAAGTGCAGGTGGCGGCGGTAAAGGCATGCGTATCGTGGAGCAAAGCAGCGATTTTACTGACTTGCTAGATTCATGCCGCCGTGAAGCCATTACCAGCTTTGGTGATGATAAAGTGTTGGTTGAAAAATACGCATTAAAACCGCGCCATATCGAAATCCAAGTATTTGGTGATACGCACGGTAATTATGTGCATTTGTTTGAGCGCGATTGCTCTGTGCAACGTCGCCACCAAAAAGTATTAGAAGAAGCGCCAGCTCCAGGCGTTGATGTTGCAATGCGTGAAGCAATGGGAACTGCTGCCATCGAAGCAGCACGTGCGGTCGATTATGTTGGCGCAGGCACGGTCGAGTTCATCGTTGAGCAGCGCGAAGATTCTATGGATTTTTATTTCATGGAAATGAATACGCGGTTGCAGGTTGAGCACCCAGTCAGCGAAGCGATTACCGGTGTCGATTTGGTCGAATGGCAGCTTTTAGTTGCGGCAGGTCAGCCATTACCAAAAGCTCAAGCCGACCTAACTATCAACGGTCATGCAATTGAGGCGCGTATCTGTGCTGAAAATCCTGACAATAGCTTCTTGCCAGCGACAGGTACGTTGTTTACGTATCAAAAACCTGAACACAGCACCTTTATGATTGATCAAAATGGTACTGGTGTACGTATCGATGATGGCGTGCGCGAAGGTGATATAATTAGCCCGTTCTATGACTCTATGATTGCCAAGCTTATTGTTCATGCACCAACGCGAGAGCAGGCATTAGCAAAGCTTGATCGTGCATTAGCACAAACGCGCATCGTAGGTTTGCCAAATAACGTAGCGTTTTTGCGCTACATTCTAAATACTGAGTCATTTAGTCAAGCCAATCTTGATACCGCGTTGATTGAACGCGAGCGTGATGAGTTATTTGATCAACATCCGCTTGAATTATCGACGCTGGTTGTGACCGCCATTACTCGTCAGCTTGCGAGCGAGATGGTGACGCAAGAAACAGGTATCGATCCATTTAGCAAACCTACCGGCTTCCGTGCTTATAACGATTACACTCGCTCATTCAGCTTGGTTTATGATGAGAGTGCTTATACGGCCCGCATGAGCAACTGGCACAATGCAAATTGTTCTGACAGCAAAAAAGGCAGCGATAACCTTAGTAGCTTTACGCTTGTTATTGAAAAGGAAATCGCTAACACGCAGGATAATAGCAATATTAATGTCGCTGCTCAGACCGAAACGGTCTATGAAGGTCAAGTGAGCTATGCCAGTAGCGACGAACACAATCATACGTTATGGTTAGATGATGCACGTACTAGTGCGCAAAGCTGGGTGCTTAATGAGACCGTTTATGTGTTCACAGACAGTGGTTGTGACGAGATTGCGCTTGTTGATATCATGGCGCACGTAGGCGAAGAGTCTGCAGCAGTCGGTAGTTTAAAGTCACCGATGCCAGGACAGGTTGTTGCCTTTAAAGTGGCAGTTGGCGATACTGTGAAAAAAGGCGAGCCGTTAGCAGTCATCGAAGCCATGAAAATTGAGCATACTATTACTGCGCCGACGGATGGCGTGGTGGCAGAATTGCTATTTGCAGCAGGTGACTTGGTCGCTGATGGTGACGAATTATTACGCATTGATGCTGAAAGCGAATAGCTTAATAACAGGTAAGTAATAAAAAGGATGATAAGCATGAGCCATTCGTATCCAAGCCATGTCAGAATCGTTGATGTCAGCCCGCGTGATGGGCTACAAAACGAGTCAATGACGGTACCGACTGAGGTTAAGCAAGCGCTTATCAATGATTTGATTGCGGCAGGTGTCAAAAAGCTAGAAGCAACCAGTTTTGTCTCGCCAAAATGGGTGCCACAAATGGGCGATAATAGCGCGCTGCTTGACGCACTAGCGCCGACGCGGCATGCGGATATTTGCTACTCTGTACTCGTGCCAAATATGCGTGGCTTTGAAAATGCCATCTTGCATCGTCCTGATGAAATCGTTATTTTTGGCTCAGCCAGTGAAACCTTTAGTCAAAAAAACATCAATTGTAGTATTGATGAGAGCATTGAGCGTTTCGCGCCCGTTGCCGTTGCGGCAAAAGCGCAAGGTATCAAAGTCCGCGGCGTGATCTCTTGTACAGTTGGCTGTCCTTATGAAGGTGACATTGACCCAAGCCAAGTAGCTTACGTGACTAAAAGATTGGTTGAGATTGGTGCTGAGCAGATTGGCATTGCCGATACGATTGGTGTTGGTACACCGATCAAGGTGCAACGCGCCTTACAAGCCGCATTAAAATATGCTGATATCTCTATGCTATCGGGTCATTTTCATGATACTTACGGTCAAGCATTGAGCAATACGCTAGTCGCACTACAAATGGGTGTTAGCGAGTTTGATACCTCAGTGGCTGGACTGGGCGGCTGTCCTTATGCCAAAGGCGCAACGGGTAATGTGGCAACCGAAGATGTGGTGTATATGCTGCATGGTATGGGTATCAGTACAGGTATTGATTTGGATAAACTGGTCGTGGCAGGCGAGCGTATCAGTGCGTTCTTAAAGCGCCCAAATGGCTCAAACGTGGCACGTGCCATCATCAATAAACGTCAGTCTTAATTAGTATAGTGGATTGGCTATGACATAAAAAATGACATCAGAAATACAGTGACTTCAAAAAACAAATTAGAATTCAAACGTTAAAAATGTCAGAATATCAAAACACAAGGAATGGTTATGAGTTTACCTGGATTGAATTTTCAGCTTGGCGAAGATATCGACGCCCTACGTGATGTCGTGCAGCAGTTTGCGGCAAATGAAATCGCACCACGTGCAAGCGAAATTGACAGTAGCGATGAGTTCCCAATGGATCTATGGCAAAAGATGGGTGACATCGGTCTACATGGTATTACCGTTCCTGAAGAGTACGGCGGCTCTAATATGGGCTACGTCGCACATATGGTTGCAATGGAAGAAATCAGCCGTGCTTCAGCATCGGTCGCGCTAAGCTATGGTGCGCACTCAAACCTATGTATCAACCAAATCAAACGCAATGGTAGTGAAGCACAAAAACAAAAGTATTTGCCAAAGCTGGTCAGCGGTGAGTTCATCGGTGCCTTGGCAATGAGTGAGACGGGTGCTGGCTCAGATGTCGTCAGCATGAAGCTCAAAGCTGAAGAAAAAGATGGTAGCTATGTGTTAAACGGCAGCAAAATGTGGATTACTAACGGCCCTGATGCGAATGTGATGGTGGTCTATGCCAAGACCAATCCTGAAATGGGTGCCAAAGGTATGACGGCCTTTATCGTTGAAAAAGGTATGGAAGGCTTTGGTACCGCGCAAAAGCTCGATAAGCTCGGCATGCGCGGTAGCCATACTGGTGAGATGACTTTTAACAATGTAAAAGTACCAAGCGAAAATATCTTGGGCGGTCTCAATGAAGGCGTTAAGGTACTGATGAGCGGACTAGATTATGAGCGTGCGGTATTAGCAGCTGGTCCTATCGGTATCATGCAAGCAGTGATGGATAATGTCGTGCCTTATATTCATGATCGTAAGCAATTTGGTCAAGCGATCGGTGAGTTTCAGCTTATCCAAGGTAAAGTCGCAGACATGTATACGATATTGCAAGCAGGTCGCAGCTTCTTGTACACCGTCGGCAAAAATCTCGATATGTTGGACGCGCGCGGTGCTGGTCATAGTCGAGAAGTGCGTAAAGACTGTGCTAGTGTGATTCTATGGTGTGCCGAAAAGGCTACGTGGATGGCAGGTGAGGGCATCCAAATATTTGGCGGTAATGGCTATACCAACGAGTATCCACTTGGTCGCTACTGGCGTGATGCCAAGCTATATGAGATTGGAGCGGGTACCAGTGAGATTCGTCGTATGCTTATCGGTCGTGAGCTGTTTAATGAGACTAAATAACGTTAACACAGGCTAGATTGATCAACATGGCTTTGGGCTGTGCGAGGTAACGGCTGGAAAAAAATAAACAATTGTGCTAAGGTACGGTTTTATTTTTTGGTTAACAATAATCGATTAATAAAGCTGACCCTTAGCTTTTTTTATCCGCCATATTTATCAGATACTGCTTATGATGCCGACTACTACTACCGCGCTTAAAAGACACTTAAAAATACGCCTTCGATTAACTATCATTTCTGCGCTGACAAAGGCGATGCTAGTACTGAGTATATTTTCGGCACACATTGCAAATGCTGAAATAGCAGACTTATCACCAGCGCAACCTGTCATCCAGTTTGCGACTTCTGATGCGAAGTGGTTACGTCAGCCAAGTTTTAACAATCGCCACATTCGTGCTTTAGGGGGTTATTGCGATCCGGAAGAACCTTGCAAAAAGAAGCGTGTTCAAATGGAATTCTTATTAAGGGTAAATCAAGAAGGCAAAGTCGCCAATATTACCGTATTAAAGAGTAGCGGTTCCGATAGAATTGATAGTGGATTTGAAAAAGAACTACGTCGTTCTCTTTTTAAACCATTTAGAAAAGATAGTAAGACAGTAGTAGGTAATGTCACCATCCCAATAGTCTTTGAGTATTAATAAAGCTTAAACGATAATAAAAAAGCAGTACGCTTAAGACGTACTGCTTTTTTATTAATCATTTTATAAGGTTAATAAAGTGATTACGACTGTTTGGTATGATCAAAATAGCGTGCCAAGCCATTTAACAATAAATCATCACGCAGCCGCACTGGACGGTTAACATGCTGCGAGATAATCGCTGCATCGCCACCCGTCATGATGACTTCAAAGTTGGGATGGCGATGGCTAATCTCATTGATGGCACCGACAATAGAGAGCAAGATACCACGATGTACCGCGTCTTGTGTGGTCATGCCTTGACCGACACTATCAAAGGTGCCGTTAGAGATAGTAATTTGCTTGGTGCCTGAAAATAGTGACTCGCGTTGCAGATAAATACTGGGGAAAATATAACCACCCAAATGCTCAGCATGGTCAATTAAGTCTATGGTCACTGCTGTACCACAGCCAATCACGCACTGGCGTTTCTTCTTATCCACGGCGCCGAGCATCTGTAGCCAACGATCACAACCGAGCTGTTTGTCATTATAAGCACTCTTCATCAAAGCGTGCGCCGCATCGACATGGACAAACTCAAACGGAATATTCAGACGACCTAATGTCTCTGACACTTTAACATTCAAATCGTCGCCCAGTACCGATGAGATACCAATAAAATCAGGTGCGTAACGCTCGAAGCGATCGGTCAAACCCATCAGTAGTTCGGCAGGCGCTTGCAAATGTTGTTTGGCATCATGCGCGACTATTTGTCCGATATCATCGGTGAGCCAGTATTTTAGACGGGTGTTGCCAAGATCTAACCAGAGCATAAAAATCCCTTTATATCGTGCCCATTGGGTCTTTGATTTAAGCCTTATCAATAACGTCGATGCGTCCGGTAAAAAGCGCAGAAATCTTACCGTTATCTTGACGCAATTGCAAACATCCATGTGTATCAAGACCACAAGCATAACCTGTGATGCTATCTGTTTTACCGTTATGCTCTTGAGTAACGTGCAAGCGTAATCCTGCCAGTGCATCCATCGAATCAAACTGTTTTAAAAAGCTGTCCAAATTATAGCTTTGACCAGTGGGCTTCTCTAATCCTAGGTGCTCAAAGCGAGTCATCGCGGCTAGCAGTGCTTTACTCATTTGTTGGTACAGTATTTTTAGGCTTGGTAGGCTCACAATATCTGTCTCTGGTTTTAGCTTCTCATAAATATCCTGTAGGCTAATCGCCTGATAACTCATGCCTTCACAGGTTTGCGCAGTGAGTTTGGGCGTTGCCTGTACATTAAGTCCTACGCCCATCACCACGCCGACCAATTTGCCCGTTTGGGTAACAGGTTCTATTAAAATACCCGCAAGTTTATTAAAGGGTAGGGTCTGTGCTGCCAGTTTAGGCTCATTTAACACTGAGTCAGATGGTGGTTGATAAAAGCCCAAATCATTTGCCCACTTCACGCCGATTGGCGTCAATCCTTGCGTGCGCAATTGCTCATTTAATATTTGAATAACGGGCATTTTTGCCAGTTCAACACCGATGATTAATGACAGTAAACCGCTAATCGGCAGATGAACAGGATGATATAACGACAGATAGACATTGCCGCGTGGTGATTGCCACGAGCGCCCGTGTTGTCCACGACCTGCGCTTTGGGTTTCAGCGGTCAGTAAATGCATCTGCGCAGCATTTAACGTGCCATGTTGCACGTCTGCTATCAGCTCGCTATTGGTAGAGGCACTGCTGACAAGGTGGCGATGGTTCAGCTGTGGTAAATGATGAAGCGCTAATGAGTCGTCAGAAAAATTGGAAAATGGCGGCATAAGTTTCGTCGATGTGGTTAATATGGCGTGGATAATCTTTGTTATACTGGGCGATTGTCATGAGATTGTCGCGATTAGACAGTATCAAATAAACAGCATAAAGGTCGGATTATGATTTAGCAAATGCGATAGGCAAGTGATTATAAAACTAAAGAATTTTTATAAAAATAAGTACGATAAAGGGCTGATTCGATGATGTTATATGTATGGTTTGTGATTGCAGGGGCATTTGCGGGTGTCAGTGCTGGTCTATTTGGCGTTGGCGGCGGCATGATTATCGTACCAGCATTGGTATGGATTTTTACCGCTTATGATTTTTCACCAGAAGTGGTGACCCATTTGGCGATTGGTACATCACTGGCGACCATCGTTGTGACTTCGATCAGCTCAATGACTGCGCACAATAAGCGCGGCGGCGTGCGTTGGGAAGTGTGGCGCAAAATGGCACTCGGCTTGGTCATCGGTAGTTTGGTGGGAGCAGGTATCGCTGATATGATTGATGGAAAAGTATTGCAAGCCATCATCGGTGTCGGCGCGTTATTGGTTGCTTTAAAAATGCTGTTTTTGTCCAATAAAGAGCAGCTGGGTAAACCGCTACCGTCAACTGGCGTACAGTTCGGCGCGGGTACAGGGATTGGCATGGCGTCGTCTATTTTTGGTATTGGCGGTGGCAGCTTAACCGTGCCGTTTTTGAATTGGGCAGGGTTACCGATGAAGCAGTCGGTCGGCACGTCTGCCGCTTGTGGATTGCCGATTGCATTGGCTGGTGCGGCAGGGTTTGCATGGTTCGGGCAAGATGTGGTCAACCTACCTGAGGGCACGATAGGCTTTGTGCATATTACGGGTTTTTTATGTATTTCCGTCGCTAGCTTTGCGATGGCAAAAGTCGGTGCCAAGCTTGCGCACCAGTTGCCTGCGCTGACGCTTAAGCGTGCCTTTGGGGTGTTGTTATTGTTTGCAGGCGGGCAGCTATTGTTAAGTGGGATTGGGGTGATTTAGTTTTGGTTTAGGAAAGTAGTTATTAATCAATAAATTGAGGGTTTAATATGGCTATTGTTGATTTATTTCATAAAAGGCAGAAGAAGCTCCGAGGTGAGTATCCTGATGTTTATCAATACGATGAATTACCAGATAAACTAAAAGTCCAAATGGTTCACTTATGGGATGAAACAATAAAAGCGGACTATTCAGGCGGTGGTTGGAATCCTAGCAGCTTAAATCGTGAACATTTGAAAAAATGCTACAAGAGTCTATGCAAAGAAATAGGTGTATTTAAACTAAATGAAGAAGATAGCGATAATGAAATTTATATCACCTACTTTGAAAGTATTTCTAACTATTTTTTAAGTGAAGACAATACTGAACAAGCTCTAAGTGTTATAGAGTTGATGATGCAAACTATTTCAAGCTTCGCTAGAGAATATAGGTATAAAGTTTCTATAAACGTTGATGAATCTATCAATGAATTGAACCAACGTTTTCGTGAGCATGGCGTAGGTTATCAATACGAGAATGGTCAAATTATTAGAGTCGATTCTGAGTTTATTCATGCTGAAGCAGTTAAGCCAGCTTTACAGTTACTAAGTAATCCAATATATAAAGGTGCACAAGAAGAATTTTTAAAGGCTCACGAACATTATCGTCATGGTCGTTACGATTCAGCACTAACAGATTGTCTTAAAGCTTTTGAAAGTACCATGAAAATCATAATCCACAAGAGAAGTTGGGTATGTGATAAAAATGCAGCTTCAAAGAAGCTTATTGATTGTTGCTTAGCTAATGAATTGATACCAAAGTTCTGGACAGATCAATTTAATTCATTAAGCAATATACTTACTTCGAGTATAGGTACACCTCGAAACAAATTGAGTGGTCATGGTAAAGGTAATGATGACATAGAAGTTCCTGAACACCTTATTCAGTATGTGCTACACATGACAGCCTCTACCATTGTATTTTTAATCAAAGCAGATGAAAGCATGAAATGATTATTTCCTATCAATCGCATCCAGCCCCAAACGCATCCATTTTCTTGCTAGCTCATCATGGTCGCTGAGCATACTCCATAGCGCATCTTCACTAAAGATAGAGTATTCATCACCTGAATGTTCAATTGGCAGATCCGTTTCACGATCTGTCATCCATTGCAGATTGAGATAATAATCTTTCAACTCATTTTGCAATGCTTCAGCTTGCAAAAACTGCTGCTGCGCTTCGAGTTGCTGGCGATGCAGTTTGCACCATTGCTCGTATTTTTGCTGTAGTTCTTGCGGATTATAGTTAGGCATTTTTATACTCTTATTTTTTGATACTTAGACGAATGATTATTATTTTCAGCCCTATTATAGCATCCTTCACAAACCCTAAAAATCCGTCACAATTTCAGGTAGAATAGCCGCCTGTTTTCGCCATATTTACTGATCCTTCATGCGCCTAAAATCTCTCAAGCTGGCAGGCTTTAAATCCTTTGCCAATCCTACGACTTTTACCTTTCGTCATGGTATTACCGCCATTGTCGGGCCGAACGGCTGTGGCAAATCTAATGTCATTGATGCCATTCGTTGGGTGCTGGGTGAAACCTCTGCCAAGCAGCTGCGTGGCGGCGCGATGAGTGATGTCATCTTTGCTGGCACGCAAGATAAATCCGCCAAAAGTGTCGCCAGTGTTGAGCTGACCTTTGAGCATACGCAAGATGAGCAGACTGGTATTCGCCATGAATTTAATCTGTATCAAGAACTGTCCGTTCGTCGTCAGGTAAATAAGGAAGGTCGCTCAGATTACTTTATCAATGGTACGCGTTGCCGTCGTCGTGATGTGGTCGATGTATTCTTGGGTACGGGACTTGGCGCACGTAGCTATGCGGTGATTGAACAAGGCATGATTGGGCGTATCGTTGAGTCTAGCCCGATGCAGCTGCGTGAGTTTATCGAAGAGGCAGCAGGAGTCTCACGCTATCAAGCGCGCCGCGAAGAAACGCAAAAGAAGCTCGAGAAAACGAAAGATAATTTAGCACGTCTGCACGATATGCAAAGCGAGCTGGTCAGCCAACAAAAGCGCTTATCTAAGCAAGCCGCCAGTGCTGAGCGTTATGAGGAATTAGCGCTAACACTAGCTGATATCAAGCAGCAGCTTGCCATTCAGCAGCTCTATCAAGCCAAGCATACTCAGCAGCAGCAAAAAATAGCGCATGAGCGCAGCGCTACTGAAGTATCAACTTTACAAGCCAACTATGACACCCTAAAAGCCAAGCAAGATAAGCTTGCTGTTCATATCAATCAAGAGCAATGGCTAAAAGACGATGCCCAAAGCGCCCATTATCAACAGCAGCTAAGCTATCAACAAGCAGAGCATCAATTAGGTGATGCCAAGTCACAGCTGACCGATATTGAGCAGCAACTAGCCAGCTTGGATCAACAACGTCAGCAAGCAGTCGATGAGATAAATCGCTTAAAGGCTGAGCAAGCCGAGCAGCAGACTGTGCTAGAAGGATTGCGTCCTAAGCTCAATGAATTAACGAATAAACGTGAAGCGCATAAACGCAACGAGCAACCATTGCAGCGCGCCTACCATGACGCGCAAAATCAGCTATCACGCTTGCAAGATAATGCGCGCATGCTTGAACAACAGCAAGCCATTAATAGCCAAGCACAAAAACGTTATCAGCAAAATCATGATAAGTGGCAGCATCGTCATACAAACTGGCAGCATTTATGGCAGCAACTACAACAGTCGCTATCAACATCTAGCAATAATAAGGGCTCTGATGCACAAGCGCCAACGGATGCACAAAACCTACAGCAGACGTTAGCGGCGCAAGTTGCCGAGCTAAATAAACAGTTGCAGCAGATTGAACGCCAACAAGACAGTGTGAATGAGCGACTGTTTGAGCTACAACCGCAAGCGCAGGATTTACAACAGCAATTACACACGCAGCAGCGCGAGTTAAGCGAGAGTGAGAAGCGCCACGCCGTATTGGCGGGTGAGTACGATACCCTGCATCAAATATTGAATCCTAAGCCGACACCAAAATCGCAACCGCTTGTTCATGCAAAAACTGCTGATGTTAAAAGTGATTTAGAAAATGAAATAGCTAGCGATTATAACGAATTAGCCATTACCACCTTGCGTGACCAGATTGAGTTAAGCGCGAAAGGGCAGCAGCATGCAGAGCTACTTGATAGCGTATTGGCATTGTGGCTAGATAGCCATGTGCTGATTTCTAACCAAACGAGCAGTGAAAAGATTAATGATGACTCTCAAAAAACCGATAGCTTATGGCAGGTGCTTGAGCATGAGTTGAAAGATTTATTTGTATATCAAAATGCGCAGTATGGGCTTACTACTAAAGAAAATAAATCGCAGCTAGAAAATGGTCATAGCTTATGGCTATCTGCTAAGAAAAATGAGGTAAATACCAAGCCACTGGTTAGCGAATTGCCTGAGAGTTTGATTGATAAAATACTGCCTTTATCACAGCTGATTAGCGCACCGAACTTAGCGCTTTGGCAGCAGTGCTATTTATATATTGCACAGCCTGAGACAGCTAATCAGCAAACGTTAGAAGCGCTTGCTGAGATTTTAAAAGTATTGCCATCTTCAGCTATTTTACTAACGACTGACGGCTGGCTTATCAGTCGTCAGGGTACGATGAATCTAAGCAAATTCGCTGGTGCGCAAGATGGGAAAAATGGTAGCAATAACAGCAACAGTCAATTTTTAACCCAGCGTTTGCAGCAGCGCAGCCGTCTGCAAGCGTTAGAGAATTTGCTCGATAGTTTTGAAACCAAGATACAAGACCAGCAAAAGGCGATTGCTAATAACCAACGTAACTATGATGCAATGACTGTCAGCTTAGAAGAAACGCGCGCGCAAGCTGAGCAATTAACCCGCGATAAGCATCAGTATCAGCAAAAGCTCACTACTCAGCGCGCCAACGCTGAACGTTTGCAAGCGGACAGCCACCGCCTCAATGCTGATAAAGCAGCCCTTGAGCAAGAGCAACAGGAGCTGGTGCAGGAACAACAATCGCTCAATCATGAGCAGCAAGATATCCAAAACAAAATAGCAGCGCTAACGCCACAAATCGCCGATGCTCGTGCGGCAACTCATCAATTACAAGCTGAGCGCAGTGAGCTAAGTCGTACCCGTCAAGCGGATGATGACGCTTGGCAAGCCTTGCAACTTCGTATTCAACAAAGTGAGATGCGTTTAGAGCACAGCGCTAGCAGTCTTGCGCGTGCAACCGAGCAATTTGATAAGTCGCTACAAAGCGAGCAAAATCTAAAGACGCGTCATGAGCAGCAGCAAAATACATTGCCAGCACTGCAAGCTGCATTACAAACAGCACAGACCGCGCGCGATGAGCAGCAGGCTGTATTAGCAGGACGCGAGACCGCATTAACGGTGCTCAAGCAAGAATACAATCAGCAGCAAGTAGAGCTAGATAGCTTACAAAACACACTGCAAACCCAGCAAAATGCGCTTGCTAACCACTCGACCGAGCTGGCACTAAGCGCTGCAAAATTAGAGGATGCTAGTAGCCATACGCAAGAAGCGCTAGATGCTTACTATAATATAAGTAATAAATATAAAGCACAATCAGACATAGCGCAGCATCCACAACATCAGCAACAAGTGATGAGCGTCTCAAACTTATTGGCAGATTTTATTGCGCATGACCGCCGTGTGCGCCCAGATAAAATCGCTGAGCTTGAGTCTGAGCGCGTGCAGCTTGAGCAGCAGCTAAGTAAAATTGGCGCAGTCAACTTGGCAGCCGTGGCAGAGTTGGCAGAAGTTAATGAGCGCCTACAACCACTCGCGCAGCAGACAGCCGATATTGCTGCCAGTATGCAGACGTTAACGGAGGCGATTGCTTCGATTGATGAGACCACCAAGACGCTATTTATGCAGACGCTCGATGCCGTCAATATTGAGCTTGCCAATTTATTTGCCAAAGTGTTTGGTGGCGGGCAAGCCAGTTTAACGCTCAATACGGATGATATGCCTGTTAGTGCACCAAAATCAGAACAGTGGCGGGCAGGGCTAACCTTGATGGCACAGCCAAAAGGCAAACGTAATAGCCGTCTCGCTGTGCTGTCAGGCGGCGAAAAGACGCTTACTGCATTGAGTTTGATTTTTGCGATATTTAAGCAGCATCCTGCGCCATTTTGCGTACTGGATGAAGTGGATGCACCACTTGATGACGCCAACGTCGCTCGCTTTACCAGTCTTATTCATGAATTAGCAGACGATTTACAGTTTATCTTTATCAGCCATAATAAATTAACGATGCAGATTGCCGATGAGTTAAAAGGGGTTACTATGCCAAGCGCGGGCATTTCTATCTTGGTCAGCGTCTCGCTTGATGAGGCGTCACGTTATCTTTCTGATTAAGAGCAGCGCTGAATAGCAAAAATAATTGATAACTGGTAGCAGTTGTCGGTGGTATAGTTAGAAATGATGTGCCAATATTACAACGTCACGCAAGTGTGTCAGCCTCACGGTAAACGATGACTATATGGTGACGATATTCATTAGCCATGCTAGACTATTGCCATTTATTCCCTCTTATGTATTCCCTTTTGTCATATATTAGGATGTATCTCTTATGACCGCTATTCAGTTTATATTGATTGCCATTGCCGCATTTATCATGCTTGCAGGGCTATTTATGGTCATTCGTAGCTTTAAGCGCCGCAACAATGCTGAAGCGGTAGCGGTCAATTATGATAAAAACGGTATTCCTATCATACCGCGTCATGAACGCAATATCGTCGATCAGCCAGACTTGGATGATACAGTCGCTGGCGAAACAAGTATCGCCCCTGATCGCAGTTATCTAAATGCGGTGGTCGAAGACGAGCCTTTGACTCAATCTCATACCCATGTTGATACGCAGCTGACAGCTGAGCATGCGGATGTTAATGACAGCGATACTGACACAATAGATGATGCTGACTATGTGCGCTGGCAAGCAGAGCAGCAGCGTGCTGACAACAGCGAGTTTGCAGAAGCCGCTGAGCAAATGCATATCGAGCAAGAGCAGGATGCGTTTTCAAGCTTGATGTCCGCAACTGACAGCTTGATGCCCTCTATTGATACCGCAGATGAGCCAAGCTTCGATAATAACAGTCCGATACTCGATCAGCATCTCTCAGAGCCAGTGGATGAAGCGCAAAACGGTCCACTCATCAATGCCAAAGACAACATCAATATCACTATTTTGCCGCATCAATATCGCGACCGTCCAGCCGCGATTATCCGTGGTCGTGATTTATTGGCATTAATTGATAAGTATGGTCTGCGCTATGGCGCGATGAACATGTTCCATCGTTATGAGCAAAAAGACGGCACAGGTATGCTATGGTTTAGCATGATGGGTATCACCGATAGTGGTATCGCGCCTTTTGATCCGCATAGCGTGGCGACCAATACTTATAATGGCGTGGTAGTATTCTTATCGCTGCCGCATCCACAAGCGCTGCGTAGCTTCGATAGTATGATGAGTATTGCTTACATGATGGCAAGTGATTTGGATGCCATTATGCTCGATGAAGAGAACGAACCAATCACCCCTGAATATAAACAGCAATTGCGTAACCAAGTTCGCGATTATGAAGGTTAGTTTTAATGTATGAATACAGGTTTATTAATAAAAGCTGATTCATATTAGCAGTATTCTAAAAGGCAAATAGCGCTTGACGTTATTTGCCTTTTTTAATGGGCTTTAGTTTCTGAAAAATGCTAGAGTTGGTTCAAGATAATTTAGATACAAGGAAGGTGAGTGAAAGTACTACACATAGTAGACTGAGCGAGCCTGACACAGTATCTAAATTATCTTGAACCGACTATATCCGAGCATCCTACAAACTTGTTATCATATCGGCATCTTGAATTGCAAAGAAAAAGACGCCGACTATGACTGACCCTATCTCACCGCTTACCTCTAAAAACATTAATAAAGACATTAATAAAGACATTAATAAAGACATCAATACTACCAACCCTATAAAAAATAATGATGCTATCGTCACCCAGATGCGCACGTTTATCGATGCGCTTAAGCAGCACAATTATGCCTACTATGTGCTTGATAATCCTATTTTAGAAGACAGCGAATACGATCAGTTGCGCCGCTCTTTATTGGCGCTTGAAGAACAATATCCAGATTTGGTACAGCCAGACAGCCCAATCAATCAAGTTGGCGACATGCCGCTATCGGCTTTTACTCAAGTCACTCATGATATTCCGATGCTCTCGCTTGGCAACGTCTTTGATTATGATGAATTACATGGCTTTATGCGCCGCGTGAATGATCGTCTCAATGATGCGCAGAAAAACCCTGAATATGAGATGGAGCTAAAGCTAGATGGCTTGGCGGTATCACTCAAGTATGCTCATGGACAATTTATAAAAGCGGTCACACGTGGCGATGGACAAACGGGCGAAGATATCACCCAAAATGCCAAAACCATTCGCAATTTGCCACTTTGGCTCGCGGCTGCAAGCGAGATTCCATTATTAGAAGTGCGCGGTGAAGTGCTGATGCCGAAAGCGGGCTTTGAGCGTTTGAATCGCCTTGCTGAAGAAAAGGGCGACAAAACCTTTGCCAATCCACGCAATGCTGCCGCTGGGAGTTTACGTCAGCTAGATCCCGCCATTGCTGCTAGCCGTCCGCTCGCATTTTACTGTTATTCAGTCAATCAAGGGTTGCCTGAGCATCTCAAAACCCAATCAGCAGCGCTTGCTTGGCTAAAAACCATTGGCTTTACCGTCAGTGCAGTCGAGGTGGTACAAAATCCACGCGAGGCTCAAGCCTATTATGAATCGGTAAAGGAGACACGTGGCGAGCTACCGTTTGAGATTGATGGCATGGTCATCAAGGTAAATAGCTTGGCGTTGCAGCAGCAGCTTGGTTTTTTATCACGTGAGCCGCGCTGGGCAACCGCTTATAAATTCCCTGCCGAAACCGTCATGACACGCTTGCATGCTATCGAGTGGCAAGTCGGACGCACCGGCGCGATTACGCCCGTTGGTAAATTAGAACCCGTGAAAGTCGGTGGCGTCACGGTCAGCAATGTCACCTTGCATAACTTTGGTGAGATTCAGCGCTTGGATGTGCGTGCAGGCGATATGGTCAGCGTCCACCGTGCAGGCGATGTGATTCCTAAAGTGACCCGTGTTTGGACAGATCAACGTCCAGAAAATTCTCAACCCGTTACATTGCCATCGACCTGCCCAGTATGCGACTCACCTGTGGTGTTACCCAAAGATGAAGCGTTGGCGCGTTGCACTGGTGGGCTATTTTGTCCCGCGCAGCAGGTCGAGGCGCTCATCCACTTTGTCTCGCGTCGGGCAATGGATATCGATGGATTAGGCGCAAGTTGGCTGATTAGCTTTTTTGAGCATGGCTTGGTGAAGACAGTCGCTGATATCTATCAATTGCACAATCATCAAGACGAGCTGATTACGCTTGAGAAACTGGGCGAAAAATCAGTACAAAACATCCTCAGCGCTATCGAAGCCAGTAAGCATACAACACTCGCGCGCTTTATTTATGCGCTGGGTATTCGCGGTGTCGGTGAGACGACGGCGCAGAATTTGGCGCAGCAATTTGGCGACCTTGATAGCCTAATGGCTGCTGATATCGATAAGCTACTGCAAACGCCTGACGTCGGTGCGATCACTGCTGAGCTTGCTTATAAATTCTTCCGCGCACCGCACAATATCGAAGTCATCACTGCATTGCGAGAAGCTGGCGTACATTGGGATAAGGTTGAGCAAGTCGCATCAGAAGGACTGCCACTCGATGGGCAAACGTGGGTCATTACGGGCGCACTTGATAGCATGGCGCGTGATGAAGCCAAAGCCAAGCTGCAAGCGCTCGGTGCAAAAGTCTCAGGAAGCATATCAGCAAAAACCACGGCTCTACTGGCAGGTGATAAAGCTGGCTCGAAAATGGTAAAAGCGGAGAAGCTGGGCGTCAAAGTAGTGGGTGAGGATGAGTTTTTGGCGATGGTTGGGGAGTAGGGTATGAATACTGATGACATGGAAGGTCTGGACGAAGAAACTCGGCAAGAAATTAAAGAGTTGCAAAAGGTGACGCGTGAGAAGGATGGGGATGAGGCATATGCGGAATCTCAGTTTAATATTGGTATTATCTTAGCACAAGGTAATAATGTTTCTGGTGCGTTATCTGTGTGGAAAGATATTGAACGGAAAGATAGTCCAAATTCTTATGCTTATGCTCAATTGAATACAGGTATCGCTTTTGAAAAAAATAGAGATATCGAAAATGCGTTATCTGCATGGAGTAATATAAAGCGCACAGATGATCCAAAGGCATATGCTCATGCACAATTCGATAGTGGGGTCGCTTTGGATACAAAGGGCGATAAGAATGCTGCTCAGGTAGCCTGGAAGAACATTAACCGAGCAGATGATTTGGAGATATATAGTCAAGCACAATATAATCTCGGGCTAATGCTATACATCAATGATGATAAAGAATCTGCTTTATCACTTTTAGAAGCTATTGATCATTCAGATAGTCCTCATGCCTATGCAAAATCTAGGTATCTAGCTGCTCAAATACTAAAAGAGCAAGATGAATATGAGAGTGCATTAAAGTATTTATGTGATATTAAGTGTTCTGATGATTCAAGAGTGTATGCCAAAGCAGAGCTTATAATCGCTTCTTTGATGAAAGATATGGGTAGTGATATAGGGTTTCTAGACGCATTATGTAGAGTAAAACGTAAAGACAATGCTACACATTATGCCTTTGCACAATTAATGGTAGGTTTTGATTCTAAAAACAAAGGCGATACCAAACAAGCTATTGGAATATGGAGTAATATACTATCGTCAGATGAGTTAAAGATATATATATCCGCTCAATACGAAATCGGTAAGCTTCTAATTTGTGACCATGAATCAAAAAAATACAGAGAGGCTGAACAAGCATTTAATAATGCTGGGTTATCTTATCCCTATGAGACTTATTGTTATAGAAAAATATGTGGGCTATTAGAAACTTCTGAAACGAATAATCTTGGTCTAAGTTCATTAAATTTATTAGATACAGTATTAAATATGGTTAGTATTTTAACTTTGGACTTTGATAACCACGCTGATGAAGAAAAGCCTTTCGAGAGGAAGCTCGCTCATTACACGTCGACATATACTTGTAACTTGCTATTAGGTAACGAGCACAAGGAAAAACCTCCGAGCTTGTTCAGACTGAATACAATTAATAATGTTAATGACCCTAGTGAGGGTCAATTGCTTATCAGAAAGCTGAAAGGTGTAAAAGATAATAATTTTACTGCATTAGATTTCAATGAAGAATTTCACGCTTTTATAAGCTGTTTCACTTTTAACCATGACAGTCTTAATCAGTTTAGACTTTATGGTAAGCAAGATAACAAAGAAGCTTCTGGAATGAGCTTGGTATTCAGGAAAGAGTTTTTCCAATCTCAGAACTTTATAGGAGGACTATCTCATTTACCGGTTGAGAACTCTTCAAAAATTATTAAAAATATTTCAACTATAACTGATACGAAATTAGATAATGTAAAGGTGCAAGCCTCTGTAGATAATGAGGTAGCTAAATATTCTGTGATGAGGTGTGTTTATTTAGATCCAACATCAGAGTATTTTCATTTAGCACAACGAAATCGTTTAACGTTTTTTCGTGAATTTGGCGAAAAAAGGATAGTAAAAAACGGTACAGAGCAGTCTCAAGCTGAATATGAGTGGGGTCTTTATAGAGACTATATGGCAATAATAACTAGCAAATTTGAAGCTGCTTATAACAGCCTAAAGACTATCTATACAGAAGTAGAAACAGAAATTAGCAATCTAAAGCTTACTCTTGCTAGCTCAATATATAAAGAATTAATCATATTACTGGACGAGATACTCTTACCTTTAAAGTATTTAATCAAACATTCAGCATTTCGTGAGGAGCAAGAATGTAGGATGATTTATATTACTTCAATTGATAGGTCTGAGGTGACAATGGAGTACGGTAGTTTTTTATATGTTGAGTATGAGCCTAACGTTAAAAGTCATCTTGATAAAATTTATATAGCCCCTGCTGCTATTCATCATAAAAGGTATTTTGATCACATTCTAAAGGATGTTGATGTACCAGTTGAAGTATCAGGGAATGTATTTCGATAGTCAAATTAGTAAGTTAAGTCTAAAAATATATTCTTAACTTAGTGATAATCCATGTTCTATATCTATTTTTATTTCATGGGTTATCACCTGTACGATATGCCAGTTTTCTACTCCTGCACCTCTCCATGAGCCTTCACATCACCCTTCTTACCATCAGGTTTAATCTCAATTGGTAATACCAATCCTTTCGCAAAGTCATCAGACAGCACGTAATCATAACTACTAGCAGCGACATCAGGCGTGGTATGAATAATGAGTTTCATCTCATTTCCATCAGTTAGCTCATGCGAGACATAGCTTTCACTCAGCTGATCCAAGGCTTTCGATAGTGCCTCATTACTTGCCATGCTTACCGTTAGATTATGCTGAGCCGTCGCATTATCTACCTTGAAATACTCTGCGTAGTCGCGCACATTTTGGCTATCGAGCGCAAACGGATATTGATAATTGGCAGGGTCAGCGGGCTTTTCACCGCTCGCCATGACTGACCAGTCGATAGTCTTAGTGGCTGTCGTTGATGAGTCTGCGGTCGCCACCACTGGCTCAGAAGCTTGAGCGGCAGTTTCAGCACTGTTGTCGCAGCCTGCCAGTGCCCACAGGCTGGCAGTAGCGATGATCATCATATTTATTAGGCGCTTAGCCATCGACGTATCCTTAGTATTATTAATCATAAACAATATCCTATCAGCGCTATTTTGACAGGTTTCTTGATGCTTCTCTAGACAAAAGCAGCAAACCGTTCATTCTAATCAACGCTTTACCTAAATCTATGGTTTTGATGTCAGTTTTTATACAGATATTCAATGCAATATTGTTCAATCAATACGCAAAAAAAACAGCCATCCTATGATGACTGTCTTGTATATGTCGCTGGTTTTTTACAACTGGCAGACTGTTTATAGTTAGCTCATTAGATTTGGCAGTTTACTTGATATTCTTTACCGTTTGCCCATTTGATGGCAAAAATACCTTTGTCGCCTTTCATGTGCCATGCATAGACAGCTTCTGGATTTGACTCATTAACGTAGCTTGCAGTATCACCTTGTACATCACCATTTAAGATGATTGGTTGCTCAGCCCATTTTACTTTAGGCAAGGTTGCATTGAGCATCACTTGTTTTTTATTAATAGATTGTTTAGCCATGATGGTGCTGTCGTCAGTACAGGTATAAGGTGCTGGTGCCATACGATCATAAGCGGCATCGGTGACGCTTTCTGATGCAGGCGTGTTTGATGCATTTGGCGTAGTAGGAGCCGTGGTCGCACAAGCACTTAATAAGGCAAGGGTAGGTAGCGCAACAGCAAATTTGGTTAGGGTGTTCATGGCATTCTCCAAAGATATAAAAATCTTAATGTATTTATTTTTAACAATGCGTTAAGCATATAGCGCATATGGTAACGAAAACAGCGCTTGAAGAATGTTAGAAATTGTTTGTTACGTGTTCATTAAGTTACGTAATCACTGACTAATGTAACGCATCATTTGGCGCGTTTTGGTCGGTATTTAAGCTTTGATTACGCATTTATTAAAAATAAACCGATTGAAATGAAAAAGCGTCTATCGACCTTTTGACCGATAGACGCTTTTTTGATGAGCTTAAATAAGTGTTCGTCACTCATTTAAGCATCTGCATTTAGCAATGAGATACAGGGCTTTAACTACTTGGTTTTACGCGGTGGCAGACCAGTATGCTGGGTTTGGAAATTGCCTTTGCTCACGCGCTTTTTGGTATTTTTACTGACCGTGTTTTGACCCGCAGCGCCTTGAGCTGATGCGCCATTGGTTGACGAATTATTATTACGCTTCACCGAATCATTACCGAGGCGGCTGTTCTTTTTACGCGCTGATTGATAGCTGTCTTGTGCCGCATCGCGCCCTTCTAAACTGGCGTTGAACGGCGGGATTAAGCAGCCACGGTTTTTACCAATCAAATCCCCACGACCCATATCTTGCAGAGCTTTACGCAATAATACCCAGTTTTTTGGATCATGATAACGTAAGAACGCTTTATGCAATTTACGCTGTTTACCAGATTTGACGATATCCATGTCACCTTCATCGCGGCTGATCTTATGCAGTGGATCTTTATGCGTATGATACATGGTGGTTGCTGTTGCCATCGGGCTAGGATAAAACGCTTGCACTTGGTCAGCACGGTAGCCATGGCTTTTTAGCCATAGCGCAAGGTTCATCATATCCTCGTCTTTCGTGCCCGGATGCGCGGCGATAAAGTAAGGAATCAGATATTGCTCTTTGCCCGCTTCTTGGCTGTACTGCTCAAACATGGCTTTGAATTTATCATAGCTGCCCATGCCCGGCTTCATCATTTTCGATAAGACGTTTTCTTCTGAATGCTCAGGTGCAATTTTTAGATAACCACCGACATGATGGCTGACCAATTCTTTGACGTATTCTGGGTCTTTCACCGCTAAGTCATAACGCAAGCCAGAGGCGATAAGAATCTTTTTCACACCTTTGATATCACGGGCTTTGCGATACAGCTTGGTTAAATTACTATGATCGGTAATCAAGTTTTCGCAGACGTCAGGATAGACGCAAGACGGCTTACGGCAATTCTTTTCAATGGTCTCGTCTTTACAGCTCAGACGATACATATTGGCTGTTGGCCCGCCAAGGTCAGAGATAACGCCAGTGTAGTTAGGTGCGGTATCACGAATGGCTTCGACTTCTCGTAGGATAGATTCTTCCGAGCGGTTTTGGATAATGCGTCCTTCGTGCTCAGTGATTGAGCAGAAAGTACAACCACCAAAACAGCCGCGCATGATATTGACAGAAAATTTAATCATGTCATAAGCAGGGATGCGTGCATCGCCATAGCTTGGATGCGGCAAACGTGCGTACGGCAAGTCAAATACGTAATCCATCTCTTCGGTCGAGAGCGGAATAGGTGGTGGATTGAGCCAGACATCGATGGAGGTGTGTGAGTTACCAGCGCCGCTACTATGACGTTGCACGAGGGCACGGGCATTACCCGGATTGGTCTCAAGATGTAAGATACGGCTGGCATGAGCATAGAGCACAGGGTCAGATTTGACATGCTCATAATCAGGCAGACGAATGACCGTCTTTTCACGTGGTGGCATTTTTATTTTATGTTTACGCGCCGTCATTGGCTTGTCAAAACCACGCATTTGCACCACTTGCGTTTCTTCGTCAACTTGCTCAGCATTTAGAATTTTATTGGTAACTGGTTCAGACACAAAGCCCGGATACTGTGAAGCCATTCCTGAGAGCGCTTGCCCAACTGGTGAATCGCTGGGTTTGTCTTGCTCGATTGAGCATTGATCCACGTCTTCGGTCATCACATACGGATTGATAATCGGGTCAACACGGCCCACGGTATCGACGTCATTACTAGCAACTTCAGTCATATCGTCTTGCCAATGGCGGCGCGTTGGCGTCAATAGATATGAGGTACCGCGCAATTTGCTCATCTGCTCAAAGCTATAGCCTTTAGACAGACCATGTACCACATCGACGATGGCGCGCTCAGCATTACCGTACAATAAGACATCGGCACGGGCATCCATCAAAATACTGCGGCGGACTTTATCCGACCAGTAATCATAATGCGCGATACGGCGTAGGCTGCCTTCGATACCACCCAAGATGATTGGCACGTCAGGATATGCTTCGCGGCAGCGCTGGCTATAGACGATAGCGGCGCGATCAGGGCGCTTATTTGCCACGTTGCCCGGCGAGTACGCATCATCGCTACGAATCTTGCGATCGGCGGTATAGCGGTTGATCATGCTGTCCATGTTGCCTGCGGTCACGCCGTAAGCATAGACAGGTTTGCCCAATTCCATAAACGCGTCTTTGCTCTTCCAATCTGGCTGAGCAATGATACCCACGCGAAAGCCTTGTGACTCTAGTAGACGACCGATAATCGCCATACCAAAGCTTGGGTGATCGACATAGGCATCGCCTGAAATGATAATGACATCACAGGCATCCCAGCCCAAATCGTCCATCTCTTTGCGGCTCATTGGCAAATAAGGCGCTGGCTCGTAGCAGCTTGCCCAATGTTTGTCGTAGTCGTAAAGTGGTTTGGTGCCTTGTTTAAAGGCGGTGCGGGCGATGGTATCGGCAGACATGAGCGGACCTGTTAATTAGAAAAATGGCACTAAAAAAAGCCGTTATTCATTAAAAATATTAACGGCTAATTTAAAAGTGCTCATTTTAACATGAATTGTCTTCATGATGTCATAAACGATGACAAAGGATTGACGATAAGTTATTGATAGTTTAAGTAATCTGTGAATAAAAAGGCTTCTAGGAACTAATAATCTTTTTGTTCTAAATCATTATTTCTAGTAAGGATTTACTACTCTAATAATTGAAATGGGAAAGTAACTACGTCAAAAGCTAAGGCAAAGGGCAGTAAGACCAGCTTTTGAGCCGTATTTGCGCCACTACGAGACACTTGATTTTGCTGACTTTGGGTATAAAAGCTCACCGTATAAGGCTTAGTTAAAGGGCGATAATTGGATTGGATTAAGCTGAGATTACTCACTTGCGGATAAATAGCGCCTTTGACAGGAACGCTAAAGCAAAAACGCTGAGCATTGATACGTTGGTCACTGGCTGAGGTACATTCTTTGCCGTTGTTTTGCAAAAAGAACTGATAGTCAGAACGTTTAAATTCATCTTTTAGTTTGGCATAAGACAGCTTCATCTCACCCTGAAAATACCCATCGTTATTGGGCACATAAAAGTTCATCTCGTTATCGACTTGGATATTTTTTGGCGTTAAGTTGGTTAATAAACCCACCATCTCTGTCCCACCTTGGGTCAGCACATAGCTGTTTTTTTCACCGACGATTACCATGGTCGCATTTGGCATTTTTGGCAATGCTTGTGCAGGACGACCAAAAGCCACGATTTGATCTTCTGACAACACACTTTTAGTTGTCGTTGTGCTGATTCGATTGTCACTGTCTAATAATGAACTGGTTGCACAGCCTGAGCTGGCGAGCAATGCCGAAAGGGACGCAACTGATATCACTATTTTGAAGCTTAATCCTTTTAGTACTGGATTATTACTTTCTTCTTTTCTAATGGTACGGATGTTTTTAGTCATGGTAAGGCTTCCTTGTCTACTAGGTGATGGACTACTGGTGCGGCATCTATTATTTACTGCCAAACTTTCGTTGATATCGTACCTTGTTTGACCGCGACTTATCTACTTTTAATTAAACAGCCAAGCAGTTTTCACAATCAAATTAATCGAGCAAAATCTTTGTGCCACTTTTAGTAAAGTTCATCACAAATTGGCTTTTAAAGTTGCGCACATTATTCTCATAGGTGAGCAAACCAGTCGTGAATCGATGGTAATCACTCATATTTTTGGCATTGACCATCAACATAAAATCCGCATCACCGGATACCTCATAACAGCTCATCACCTGTGGCTGTGTATTCATCAAGCGCTCAAACCGATGTTGCATCGAGGTATTTGAGCGCGCCATCTCTATCATTACCACAGCAGTGAGTCCGTAACCAACCTTATTTGGGTCAACGATAGCAACTTGCTTGGTAATGACGCCGTTGCTGATTAATGCTTGGATACGGCGCTGAGCAGTAGCGATAGACACATGCACTTGTTCTGCCACGGTTTTTAATGGCAAGGTCGCATCGTCTTGTAATAAATTTAAAATCGCTTTATCGATATCATCTAAAACTTGGCTCATGGTGTTCTCTCTTTTGAAAAGCATTTCATTAACTGGGTTTTTATAATTATTATCACTATAAGTCAAAATTTAAGAAAATATTTATTTTTAAAGGTTATAAAAGATAAATTTATTCATAAATAGATTTTTATAGCAATAATATATCAACGACACTCAGTAAAATAGGTGCTATTAATCGAGGTCTAACAATCAAAACTTAGCCATAACAAATAAAAGCTAATAACTGGTTTTCTAATGTCTATTTAAACTTACGGTGCTTTTATGTCTACTTCAATGCTTACTACTGTCTTCGCTAATACGCTCGCAACGACTGTCTCGCGCTTGCCATTGCCAGCGATTTGGACGGCGGGTAGCGTCCAGCAACGCACATTAATATTGGGCATCATACTAGCAATCTTGTCGAATTTATTATTTGGCGTACTTTATGCTTACAGCAGCTTTTTAGCGCCGCTATCAGGTACGCAAGTCTTTATCTGGCGGATGCTGGCAATGTGGGCGGCATTGGTGGGATATTTGCTGATCAGTGGGCGCTTAGGTTTTCACATCGATAAACTCAAAGCATTAGGCACAGTTAAGCAGTGGGCGTGGTTGCTATTGCCCACACCGATATTCTTAAGCCAGTTTTGGTTATTTATGTGGGCACCCGTGAATGGGCAAGGTGTACAAACCGCAATGGGCTATTTTTTATTTCCGCTTATGATGGTGGTGTTTGGTTGCGTACTATTTGGCGAAAAATTAAGCCGTTTACAATGGCTAGCGGTGGCTTTTGCAGCAGTGGGTGTGTGCAGTGAAATCATTCGTACGCAAAGTGTCTCTTGGGCAACGCTTTGGGTCTGCGGCACGTATCCGCTGTATTATATTTTACGCCGCATGCAAGGGATTGGCGCGGTGACTGGGTTATTGGTTGATTTAACCATCTTTGTACCTTTTGCTGTAGCCTATTTATTGTTATTTGCACCAAGCAGTTTAGGGTTGGTTGGCGGTTCTGGCTTTTTTATTATGATGCTGGCAGGTTTAGGCGTGCTTAGTGTGCTGGCAATGAAAACCAACGTCGATGCCAGTCAAATGCTACCCGTCAACGTCTACGGTATGATGAGCTATATAGAGCCAGCGCTATTGTTTATCTTAGCAATTACCGTTTTGGGCAATCCTTTTGAGTCAGCGATGATTTATAGCTACGGTTTAATTTGGCTAGGAATTGCTTGCTTAATTGCGCATGGAGTGCGCCAATTACGTAGCGCTCATCAACAATAAAAAACGACAAAGATTGCGCCAGTTGTTTGAGGGTTGATAAGTAAAATAGATTGGACAAATAAAAACGGACGATTCAGCATAAAGTTGAATCGTCCGTTTTTTTAAGATTAACACCAATCTGTTGAAAGATGGCTTTAATCTAAATCCTTCTTAAAACCACGCTGCTTATCACGTTCCCAATCACGGTCTTTAAGCGTTTTACGTTTGTCATGCTGTTTTTTACCCAGTGCCAAGCCAATTTGACATTTCACCAACGAGTTTTTCCAATAGCAGGATAATGGCACGCAGGCATAGCCTTTTTGGTTGACTGCACCCATTAACTTTTCGATTTCGCGGCGATTGAGCAGCAGTTTACGGGTACGGATACTATCAGGACTGACATGCGTCGAGCTGGATAGCAGCGGCTGAATATGCGCGCCAAATAAGAATGCCTCATTATTACGGAAGATAATATAGGCTTCGGTAATGGTCATTTTGCCCGCGCGAATGGCCTTGACTTCCCAACCTTGTAACGACAATCCTGCTTCAAACGTTTCTTCAATAAAATACTCGTGTCGAGCTTTTTTATTGGCACAAATTTGATTCTCTGGTTTTTTTGATTTTTTTGACATAATTTCTCCATAAGGACTGCCTACAAATACAAAGTCCTTATCTGACTAGTCCTACTGATTCCTCATCCTAACTCAATAAATGGTATTGTCTTTTATTTGGTTTATAAAATGGATGAGTCGAACCGCCTATTGTAGCAAAGCCTCTAATAAAAATGTAAGCCGGCTATTAGGACAAATGTAGCCAATATAGTCGGAGTCATTTAAGGTGGATACACAGCAATCGAGCGCAAACAGAAGACTGAGTACATTAAGTGAGATTAACCGCGGTAACTATTTACAAATGCATCGACGATAAGTATTAAGTTTGAGCAAAATTTGCTAGCATATAGCCTACTATTACTGACCCTATTAGCCACGCTATGAGCCACTCTACTTCTGCTAACTCCTCAAAGCTGCACACTAGAATTTTATATCCTGGTACCTTTGATCCTATTACCAATGGTCATGTGGACTTGGTCACACGCGCCACCAAACTGTTTGATGAGGTTGTTATTGCGGTTGCCTCAGGACATCATAAAAAGCCTTTATTTAACTTTGAGGAGCGCGTCGCCTTAGTTGAAACAGTATTTGCTGACTTACCACAAGTATCGGTCGTGGGTTTTGAAGGTTTGCTCGTTGACTTTATGCGTGAAAAAAATGCCACTGCTGTCTTACGAGGTCTGCGGGCGATGTCAGATTTTGAATATGAATTTCAGCTGGCCAATATGAACCGTGAGCTTGATGAAAACTTTGAAGCGGTGTTTTTGACGCCATCGCAGAATTACTCATTCATCTCCTCGACGATGATTCGAGAAATCGCCAAACTCGGTGGTGATGTGACTAAATTTGTCCCACCATGTGTGTCACAAGCTTTTGCTGAAAAACTCAATCTTAAATAGCAAAATACCTGCTGATAATTAAGATGTGTTGAATATTTAAACGCATCGAAATCGTCAAAGCCAACGATACAAGTGTTATAAGAAAAATATAAGGAGCAGTCTATGGCGTTATTAATTACTGATGAATGCATCAACTGTGATGTGTGCGAGCCTGCCTGCCCAAACGAAGCCATCTCAGAAGGCGATGATATTTATGTGATTGACCCTGATTTATGCACCGAATGTGTCGGGCACTTCGACGAGCCGCAATGCGTGGTCATTTGCCCAGTCGATTGTATTCCTCATGATCCCAAGCATGTCGAGACCGAAAGCGATTTGTTGTCCAAATATAAACGCATTACTGGTCAATAAAATATGATGATATCAGACCCTTCAACGAACGACTTTGACCAACAACATCTCTGGCATCCGTATGCTAGTCTACCGCCGACTTATCATAATATTGTGATTGATCACGCTGACGGTATTTATATCGTTACTGAAGACGGCACGCGCTTGATTGATGGGATGTCATCGTGGTGGGCGAGCGTCCATGGCTATAATCATCCCAAACTAAATGCAGCGATGATTGAACAATTGGGTAAAATGGCGCATGTCATGTTTGGCGGCTTAACTCATCAACCCGCGATAGACTTGGGTAAAAAGCTACTCGCAATCGTTCCTGCTGGACTGGATGCCATATTTTATGCCGATAGTGGCAGTATCGCGGTAGAAGTGGCATTAAAGATGGCATTGCAGTATCAAATTGCCGCTAAGCGTCCGCAAAAGTGCCAATTTGCCTCGACCCATTCAGGTTATTATGGTGACACGTGGCATGCCATGAGTGTCTGCGACCCTATCAATGGCATGCACAGTCTCTATGGCAAGCAATTACCGATGCAGCATTTTGTGCCAGCTCCGCCACTGGGCTTTGAACGTGATATTAGCCAGTCTGAATATGATGAATTAACGGATTTCTTTGATAAAAATAGCGATAAGTTGGCTGGATTTATTATCGAGCCGATTATTCAAGGCGCAGGTGGGATGCGCTTTTATAGTCCTCAGTATTTGCAGCTGCTTCGCAAATTGTGTGATAAATACAAAGTAGTACTAATTGCCGATGAAATCGCGACTGGTTTTGGGCGTAGTGGCAAATTATTCGCTTGTGAGCATGCGAGTATCAGCCCTGATATCATGACCGTTGGCAAAGCGCTGACTGGCGGTTATATGACTTTTGCGGCGACTTTATGCACTCGCAAAATTGCCGATACCATTAGCCAAAGTGATTATCCGGCACTGATGCACGGCCCGACCTTTATGGGTAATCCGCTGGCTTGTGCCGTCGCCTGTGCATCGATTGATTTAATACTCTCCTATGATATTGAAGCGCGTACAGCAAATATCCAAACAATAATGGAACAACAACTTGCTGTAGCAGCAAAGCTAGACGGTGTTAAGGAAGTACGCTGTCTGGGCGCAGTTGCCGTCATTGAGCTAAATGAAGCGGTTGATATGCCGACCTTTCAAACCTTGCTGATTGAAAACGGTATTTGGGTCAGACCCTTTGGGAAACTGGTTTATATCATGCCGCCTTATATCATCACGAATACTGAGCTTTTGACTTTATGTCAATCGCTATTAGAAGTAGTCAGTATTTATTTAACGCAAAAAGGTCAAGAATGAGCGTTCTCTTTATTTCCGGTATCGATACCGACATCGGCAAAACTTATGCGACGGGACTGCTTGCCAAAGCGCTGATGCATCAAGGTGTCAATGTCATTACCCAAAAGCTGGTGCAAACGGGCGTTAGTGTCAATTCAGATAGTGGCGAGATGAATATTGCGGACGACATTGTCACTCATCGTCAGCTGATGGGTATTCCACTACAGCCATGTGATATTGATAGCTCCACTTGTCCATATCGTTATGAAAAACCCGCATCACCGCACTTAGCGACTCGGTTATCAGGGGAAGTGCTAGATCCTGAACTGATCACTAGTGCTACCAAACGATTGCAAGCTGAGTATGACTTGGTATTACTAGAAGGTGCTGGTGGATTGCTCGTGCCAATAACTGAGCAATTATTAACCTTAGATTATATTGCAGCTCAAGGCTATCCGATTGTTTTGGTCACTTCTGGTCGTTTGGGCAGTATCAACCACACATTACTGAGTTTAGAGGCAATAAAAGCACGTGGGTTATCGGTACATAGCATCATTTATAATCATATCCATGACGATGCTGCTCAGACGGATGTTGAGATTGCAAATAGCACAATTGATTTTCTACAAAACTATCTAGCACAGCATTATCCAATTGTGCATTGGTTAGCCTTATCTGTACAAGAGCATGATGGCAGTGGCAATATGGATTTTATACTCCCTAAAAACTTTGTATAAATCAGTGCTAAAAATAAGACAAAAAAACTTTCCGAAAGCCTCATTAATTTTGCTATACTAGCGCGCTTGGTAGACTAGGCAATCGCCGCTGCACACTGGCAACAGACATGCAGGGGAGGAAAGTCCGGGCTACATAGGGCAGCGTGCCAGCTAACGGCTGGGCAGGGTAACTTGACGACCAGTGCAGCAGAGAGTAGACCGCCTTTGGCTTATATGAGTATCGCAAGATGTTCATGTCATCGGTAAGGGTGAAAGGGTGCGGTAAGAGCGCACCGCGTGGCTGGCAACAGTTCACGGCATGGTAAACTCCACGCGTAGCAAGACCAAATAGGCATCGGCATGGCGCGGCCCGCGTTCGATGCGGGTAGGTTGCTTGAGCGTACGAGCGATTGTACGCCTAGAGGAATGATTGTCCACGACAGAACCCGGCTTATCGGTTTACCAAACCTTTTTTATTGTTCGTGATAAAAATGCAGCTAATTTGAATAAATTTCATATTTTCTGCAAAAAATGCCCTTATAGGGGTTGACGAGAGTCAACAGCTTGGGTAAAATGTGCATCCTAAAATGGCGATGTAGCTCAGCTGGTTAGAGCGCATGACTCATAATCGTGAGGTCAAGAGTTCAAGTCTCTTCATCGCCACCATTTTTAGCAATACCTGTAATATTAAAAATGCCAATCATTATTTGATTGGTTTTTTTTTGCCTGAAATAAATTATTTAAGAATATGGTGAATGGCTCAATGGGCACCATAAAACATAATAATTACCTACTGATTTCTTGCTAAATCATAGCTTTATCTGTTTAGGTACAGATTAATTGTTGTAACTTATGTCCCGCTTACTTATCATAGGGGCTGTTTTCGGTAAAGTCCTGTAACGCCATGTCTGTACAACTACCTCCTTATCGTCCTATTAAGCATCGCAGTGGTTTAAAAGTCATGGGTGCTGCATTTCATGCCTTGCTGATGCGTGAGCTGCAAACCCGCTTTGGTGGTTATCGCTTGGGCTATCTGTGGGCGCCATTAGAGATACTGTTCCAAGTTGCTATTTACTTAATAATATTTGGCGCTATTATGACCCGTGTACTGCCAGGGATGGATTACATGTTATTTCTGGTGGCAGGCCTAGTGCCTTTTCGTATGATGAGTACCATAGCAACACGATCGTTAGGAGCAGTTGAGGCCAATCAAGGGCTTTTAATGTATCGATCAGTACGTCACATTGACGTCATTATTGCCCGCTCATTTTTAGAGTTAGTGATTTATTTTTTTACCTTTGTACTGTTGTTAGTCATACTTGCATTTATTGGTATTCCTATCAGCCTTGCACATTTGAATGTAGTATTGTTTTGTTGGTTAACCTTATTCTTATTTGGTTTTGGTCTAGCGATGATAATGATGGTGGTTGGCTATTATGGTGGTGAAATCAGCAAAATTATAGGTTTGATTTTTACTATTTTATATTTTATATCTGGGATTATGTATTCTATTCATATTATTCCTGAGCCATATCTAAGTTATTTATTATATATTCCATATGTCCATAATATAGAGCTAATGAGAAATGCACTATCTCCCACTTACCCTGCATATCATATTGATATAGGCTACTTTTTAAAGTGGATGGTTGCAGTAAATTTCTTAGGTTTATTAATGTATAAAGCAGTAGAAAGAGACTTAATACGTTCTAAATAACGACAGGTAAGTGAATGATTGAAATTAGAAATGTTTCTAAGTCCTTTATGACCAAGCAGGGTCGGCATTATCTCTTTAAAGATTTGAATCTGACCATTGGTGATAAAAAAAGTGTGGGTTTACTCGGTCGTAACGGGGCGGGTAAATCGACTTTGCTGCGTATTATTTGCGGACTAGATAAGCCTGATCACGGAGAGATTATTACCGACTCGACGATTTCTTGGCCAGTAGGGGTAGCCGGCGGTTTTCAGGGTAGTTTGACGGGTCGTCAAAACGTCCGCTTTGTTTGCCGTCTTTATTCAAGCGGTCCCTATATTGACGAAAAAATTCGTTTTGTGGAAGAGTTCGCAGATATCGGAAACTATTTCGATATGCCGGTAAAAAGTTATTCATCAGGGATGAAAGCACGCTTAACGTTTGGCTTAAGTTTAGCTTTCGATTTTGATTATTATATGCTTGATGAAGCAGGCGCTGTGGGTGATGCGGCTTTTCGTAAGCGTAGTGAAGAGATATTGGCCGCGCGCCGTGAACAAGCAGGGTTTTTGATCGTATCGCATAACATCGGTGATATTAAGCGTAATTGTGATATTGGTATTGTGCTAATGGATCAAACAGCACACGTCTTTGAAGACACAACAGAAGCGATTGAGGTATATGAAGAGCATGTCCACAAAGCGAAAAAATAAGATAATTGACTTCTCGCTGTTTATTGGCTTGGTGGTCCTCCCTTGGGCGTTGGTGATATTTTATGTCATGACCATTGCTCATCCGCGGTTTATTTCGACGGCTGACGTGGTGGTCAAACAAGTCAGTGATACCAGTGTGCCTTCTGGCGGTGGACTGTCGGCCTTGCTGGGTGTGAACAGTACCAGTAAAGAAGATGCGACTTATCTGACCGAGTATATTCTATCCAATGATATGGTGAAGCGCCTTGATAATAAGTTCAAGTTCCGCGAAGCGTATCATGTTGATGGCTCAGATCCACTCAATGAGATTGAGCCTGATGCCACACAAGAAGAATTACTTGAGTACTTCAAAAAGCGTGTACACATCGATCTGGACGAGCAAAGCTATGTGCTGTCAGTATCGACAGAAGCCTTTGATCCAAAGTATGCTTTTGAGCTGAATAAAACGATCCTCAATGAGTCTGAGCAGTTCGTCAACCGTATTTCACAAGAGGTGGCTCGTGATCAGTTGTTATTTGCAGAGACGCAATTGGATGAATCACAAGATCGCTTGAATGATGCCAAAGAGAAATTGTTAAACTATCAGAACGAAAATGAGATTTACGATCCACAATCCAATGCTCAAATTGTGAATCAGGTGATTGGTAGTTTGCAAGCGCAATTAAGTTCATTACGTACCGAAGAGCGTCAGTTACTCAGCTATCTGAACCCAGACGCACCGCAAGTAGTGTCACTAAGAAGCCAGATCAAAGCAGTCGAAGAGCAAATTCTTCAAGAGCAAACCAAACTGACCTCGCCAAATACTACTAAGCTAAATCGACAAGCAGTACAGTTTGAAACCATCAAAGCTGATGTCGATTTCGCCACTGAGCTGTATAAGCTTTCTTTATCTTCGCTTGAAAAGTCACGTTTAGAAGCTTTTAAAAAGATGAAGAATTTGATTGTTATCTCAACACCATATCAGGCTGAAGAAGCAACTTATCCACGCCGCGCCTATATTATTTGGACGTCGCTAGCATTACTTTTGATGCTTTATGGATTTGTGCGCCTAGTGATGGCAGTTGTTCGTGATCATCGTAGCTAGTTTTAACACACCAGATATCAGTAATGATCGATAGATCAGCAAAGGAATACCACTCATGAATATGAAACCACGTCCTCTTGTGACCGTGATAAAAGTGTTAAGTTTGGCCATGGCAGCCAGCAGTGTATCAGCACTAGCAGCAGGCAGTTATGCTGATCAAATTTCAGGATCTAGCTTTGGCACCAGTAATAACAGCATGAGTCAAGACCAAAACAGCAATAACATCAATGTCTCAACACAGGCATTTGCAGGTGGTGTATCAGGACAGGCGACCGCGCAAGAAGCGGTTAATGCCTCAAGCTTGCCAAGTCAGTCAGTCATCAATACCACGCGCCCCTATCAAGACATCAATACGCAAGACATGATGTTTGGTGAGCAGCTCTTCCGTGGAGCATTTTCGACTACCTCTGGCTCTACCTTTAATGACAGTTACGTGATCAACCCGGGTGATAACGTCCAAGTACGGATGTGGGGCGCTTATCAATATGCGGCTACCATGACCGTCGACCCACAAGGCAATATTTTCTTACCAAATATCGGTCCAGTACGTGTCTCAGGTGTGCAAAATGGCAGTCTGCAAAATGTGGTAAAAAGTGCTGTCAGTCGTATTTATCGCTCGAACGTTGGCGTTTATGCCTCATTAGAGCAAGCACAGCCAGTGAAGGTGTTCGTAACAGGTTTCGTCAAGCAACCAGGCTATTACGGCGGTTTAGCAGCAGACTCTGTATTGTCTTATTTGGATAGAGCAGGCGGCGTTGACCCAACACGTGGTAGTTATATTGATATTCAAATCAAACGTAATGGGCAAATGCTACAGCAAGTCAACCTGTATGATTTTTTACTAGCGGGTAAATTACAAGCATTCTCTTTTCGTGACGGCGATGTGATTACGGTCGCGCCGCAGAAAAAAACCTTTGAAGTAGGCGGTCAAGTTCAAAACGAATATACCTTTGAATTTGATGTGAACGATCTGACCATTGGTGATGTATTGCAAGTGGCCAATCCCGCAGCGAATGCGACCAACGTTAGTATTACTCGTAGTGCAGGACGTGCGCAGACGGCAGAGTATTACTCGTTGGCAGAAGCTCAAAACGTGCCTGTTTATAATGGTGATCAGATGGTAGTTACCTCCGATCGTTATGCGGGCACAATCGCGGTGCAAGTAAAAGGTGCACATACGGGTAATGGTGCCATGGTTGTGCCATATGGCGCTCGCTTAAAGGACATCGTGCCACAGCTACAGCCAAGCCCACTCGCTAAACTGACGCATTTGACCATTTATCGTGAGTCTGTTGCTGAGCAACAAAAACGCATGATTAATGAGTCGCTCGATCGTCTAGAAGAGCTGACGCTTGCCACGCAGTCGACCACTCGTGAAGAAGCAGCACTGCGTCAAGACGATGCAGCGTTGGTTAAGCAGTTTGTTGCCAAAGCACGTAATGTTAAAACGACGGGTCAAATTGTTGTCGTCCCGAATTCGTGGCAGGATATTATTCTGCAGCAAGGTGATATCATTGAGATACCTGCGCAAACGTCTGTCATTACCGTTAATGGTCAAGTACGAGCACAAGGCGCGCTGACCTTCAACCCAGATTATACCGTTGGTGATTATGTTGCCAATTCAGGCGGTTTCTCTGACAATGCTGATGTTAAAGAAATCTTGATTATCCATCAAAATGGCGCCAGTGAGGTGGTCAATACCGCTTACCGTATCCAGCAAGGCGATGAGATTATGGTATTACCAAAAGTCAAAACCAAGCGCGTAGAAATTGCTCGTGGCTTATCGCAAATTGTTTATCAATTAGCCATCGCTGCTAAAGTGGTTCTCGATTTATAACCATTATTGAAAAGTTGTATAACAAGAGAACAAGTCATCTGCATAGATAGATGTAAAAGTAATGAATAAGGGTGTTAGAAATGGCAAAAAGCGCGGCAGATGATGTCAATGTGGCAGTGACCTCTCACTCTGATAATGCCCTGCTTTTGCCATCATCCCAATACCAATTGCCACAGCATTTGGCGGTCATTGGTAAGGGCATGCGTCAAAACAATGTACTGTTGTCTCAGGTATTGCAAGCAGATATTCAGCGCTGGTATCCGTGGTCAGGTATACCGCAACGCATCAATGCAGGTAAAACGCGCTTACTGTCTGCATTACCATTACCTAATGTTGTAAAAAATCAGATAACTCATCTGTCCAATTCCTCTTTCTCTTTTCAGCAACCCAATGCCTTTATCGGTTGGGGTCGTAAAAAAAGCTATCAACGAGCTAATAAAGTGGCTAAGCGGCAAAAGCTTGAGACATTAAGTGTCGAAGATGGCTTTTTGCGTTCATTAGATTCTGGTATTAGTAGCCGTCATGGCCTGAGTGTCGTCGTTGATGACCTTGGTATTTATTTTGATACGACGCATGACTCACGCCTTGAGCGGCTGATTATTGAGCGTACTAAAAACGCTACTACGCCTAATAATTACGAAATAGATGACGCGCGTGCGCGGCAATTGATGGCATGTATTTGTAATGAGCAGCTCAGTAAATATAACGCAGTGATCGATTGTCCGTCCTTGAATGAATTGATGAATCAAGACGGCGTTAACACAACGGCAGATTCCTTGAAATCGCATGTTTTATTGATTGACCAAGTGGTTGGTGATGCTTCTATCACCGGTGCGGGCGCGGATAAACGTCAGTTTAAGAAGATGTTAAAATCTGCGTGTCGTAATCATCCTCATGCCCATATTTGGATAAAGACACATCCTGCGTCAAAATCAGGATACCTGACCCGTTTAAAACTACCTAAACAGGTTCGGCTATTAACTCAAGCACTCAATCCTATCCAGCTATTAGAGCAAGTTGACCATGTTTATACGGTCAGCTCCCATATGGGCTTTGAAGCGTTGATGTTAGGTAAAACAGTACATTGCTTCGGGGTCAACTGGTATAGTGGCTGGGGTCTAACTGATGACAGCGGCGCACCCAAAAAGCTGCTTAAAGCGGTCGAAAAACGTCGTCGAAAACTTGTCAGCAAACAGCTAGAGGCTCAGGGACATTCAAATCCTGCGTTGTTTCCTACATCATTTGCTAAAAAAACATCTGCGACGTTAGAAACGTTATTTTATAGCGCCTATATAGATTATAGTCGTTATGTAGATCCGGCCACCAAGCAAGCCTGTGATATTGATACAGCGATAGAATGGCTAGTGACTAATCGGTATTGGCAAGCGCATCTTGAAGGGGATCTCACGATATATGAATTTAGTCGCTGGAAATTACCATTTGTAAAAGCTTTTACGAATCTACCGCGTACGACATTATTTATCAAACCCAAGCCACGTCTCAAGAATCTACTGCATCCTGATCATTTTCGTGTTGATTATCAGCAGCCTCTATTAGTGTGGGGTTTGGCTAAGCGGCAACAATTACAAAATAAATTACAGCGTAAGCTTGAGAAACAGCCGCATTTTTCCATACCGTCTATATACTGTATGGAAGATGGATTTATCCGCTCAAATGGTTTAGGCGCGACGTTGTTAGCACCGTTGTCGGTCGTTATAGATAAGCAAGGCATTTATTATGATGCGACCCAGCCTTCAGATTTAGAGACGTTGCTACGCCATTGTCAGGCATTGAACCCACAGCAAAGTGTCCGTGTAAAACAGCTGCAAGATAAATTGCTGAATCAGCGGGTGAGTAAATACAATGTTGGAGTTGATGTCGCCAGTGCCAATAACCAGCATACTTCATGGATGCATGATGCTAGGGTATCTGGCAAGCGCCGTCTGCTTATCATCGGTCAAGTCGAAGATGATTTATCGGTGCAGTACTGCGGCTCAACGATCAAAACCAACAGCGGCTTGATTGAGCGTGTATGCCAAGACAATCCTGAGGCTTATCTTATTTATAAGCCGCATCCTGACGTTGAAGCAGGGCTAAGGACTGGTAAGGTGAGCGCAGAGTTTTTACAACAGGTCAGTGCCGTCGCCTATGATACCGCGATGCCTGATTGCTTAGAATGTGTCGATGAAGTACATACGATTAGCTCATTGACTGGCTTTGAGGCGTTGCTGCGTGGTTTAGACGTTACTTGCTACGGCTTACCGTTTTATGCTGGTTGGGGGTTAACGGCAGATATTGATGCCCAGTTATCACCGAAAGCTGACTATTTAGAGAGACGAAAACGCGACACTGCATTAACGCTTGAGCAATTATTATATTGTGCGCTTATTCGCTATCCCTTATATCGTTTGCCTAATGGCTATGGGCTTGCACAAGTAGAGCAAGTGATTGACTATTTATACCCTCCTAAAAGCGCTCCTTTGCTTAAAGATATTCATAATACAGCGTCTCAAGCGCAAATATCTAGCCCTATAAATAGCTCGATTAACCATGCGACTTCAGTTTTATCCACGCTATCTGCAAACTTTAAACGCCAAGCGACGACTCGTTTTATGCAGCAGCGTCATCAATGGCAGCAGCGCCTGCGTAAATTATCTCGTTAGTTTATTCTAAACTTGTGACGCAAATCCATTGCGACAAGTAGGGGCTTTTTCGGTATAATCAGTGATGATTAGTGTGTATTTACACGGCTTAATATTCAAGTTATTTAATAAATACTCTCGATTTTATTCTTCATCTTCTCATTAATGGTAATTCAATACTATGGCAGCTTCGATGTCTCACTTGCTTACTCATCGACACGTCTTGCTGTTACAAGGAAAGATGGGCGGATTCTTCAACCGTTTTTCGACATTTCTGCAAACTCAAAATATTAAGGTTAGTAAGATTAACTTTAATGCAGGTGATGCATTTTTTTATCATCATGATAATACCTATGAATATACCGATACGTTAGCGCAGTTCTCTTCTTGGTTGCAGGCTTTCATTGAAGAAAATAGCATTGATGCGATTGTCTGTTTTGGTGATTGTCGTCCGCATCACACCCAAGCTGCTTATATCAGTGAGCAGTTGGGCACCTCTTTTTTTGTATTTGAAGAAGGCTACTTGCGTCCCGATTACATTACATTGCAAGAATATGGCATTAATGGCTATTCGCGCTTAAATACGGCAGATATTAAAGCGCTCAAAAAAGCCAATGATAAACCACTGTATACTCACAATCGTTTTTATCGTTTGAGTATCGCTGCGATTGTCTACTATATTATCGTTTGGGTGTACAAAAGTCGCTATCCGCACTATTCGCACTATCGCGGTATGACGGCGTGGCAAGAAGCAATCGCTTGGCTCAAAGCACCATGGCGTAAATTGCGAGGGTATTTACCTGATAAGCGATTGCAAAATAAGCTGACCAAAGAACAAAGTAATAATTATTTTTTGATTAGTTTACAAGTGCATAATGACTCGCAGATTACCCATCATAGTGACTATCATGATGTGGTGCAGTTTATTGATGAATCTATTGCCAGCTTTGCAGAGTATGCTGATAAGCAGCAATTACTGGTATTTAAGCATCATCCGTTAGATCGTGGTCATCGAGATTATCGCGAGCTGGTATCTAGCTTGGCTAGACGCTATCAAGTGGCGGATCGTGTATTCTATGGTTGTGACATGCACTTGCCAACCTTGATGAAACACAGTATTGGGATGGTGACCATCAATAGCACGACAGGGTTGCAGTCGGTATATCACAAAAAACCTACCAAGATCATGGGTCGCGCGATTTATGATACGCCGAAACTGATAGATCAAAAACCACTGAATGAGTTTTGGCAACAACCTCACCGCCCAGATAATGAGTTTTATCTTAGATTTCGTGAATACTTGATAGAGCAAACTCAGATCAACGGAGCTTTTTACGGTAAGTCACCATGGATGCATAAATATCTGCATAGCGCAGGATGTGAACCCATAGAGAGGGATCTGTCCAAAACCAATACCCCTCAGTAGATTATTGATTGTTCATATCCAGTTAGCATGAGTCTTGTCGAAGTGAATAAGGTGCTATCAAGCCGCTCGCTTTCTATCTGTACAGTTATCCGCTCGTAACTTCACTTGTAAATCATCCCTCTGCTAATAAAATCGCCTTACTTTATGGTAGAAAACTGCTAGAATACTCTTTCATGCCTGCGCGTAAGAGTTGACGTCCTGAGCGGTTGATTGGAGATGATAATATTGGCAAATAAGCTGATTCTAATTATTTTCTCCTCAGCGATGGACAGCTATTTTAGCGGTTGCGCCTGACAGCATTTATTTCTTAATTTTATTATTCTATCACCCTTAATTTAGTAGGCGCTTTGTGACTGCATTAGCAAATATTCGTAACTTTTCAATCATTGCCCACATTGATCATGGCAAGTCGACGCTTGCTGATCGTTTTATTCAAATGTGCGGTGCCTTGCAAGATCGCGAGATGCAGGCGCAAGTACTTGACTCCATGGATATTGAGCGTGAGCGCGGTATCACCATTAAAGCGCAGTCGGTAACCTTATTCTACGATCATCCTAATGGTGAGCGCTATCAGCTCAACTTTATCGATACTCCAGGACACGTTGACTTCTCATATGAGGTGTCGCGTTCACTAGCCGCTTGTGAAGGGGCGCTATTGGTCGTTGATGCTGCGCAAGGGGTGGAAGCTCAGTCCGTGGCCAACTGCTATACTGCCGTTGATCAGGGTCTAGAAGTCATGGCGGTATTAAATAAAATTGATTTGCCACAAGTCGAGCCTGAGCGTGTCATTCAAGAGATTGAAGACATCATCGGTATTGACGCTGTTGATGCACCACGAGTTTCTGCTAAGTCGGGTTTGGGCGTCGATAAGTTACTAGAAGCATTGGTTGAATTTATCCCTGCACCGACTGGTGATCGTGAGGCGCCACTACAAGCATTGATTATTGACTCTTGGTTTGATAATTATCTAGGCGTTGTGTCTTTAGTTCGGGTACGTGAAGGTACTATCCGAAAAGGAGATAAACTTTATATCAAATCAACCAAAGAATCGCATTTAGTCGGCTCGATCGGTGTCTTTACGCCCAAGCCTGTCGATACGGGTATCTTGGAGGCGGGTGAAGTCGGTTTTATTATTGCTGGTATCAAAGATATCGCTGGCGCTCCAGTGGGTGATACGATTACTCATTCTAAAACGCCAGACGTTGAGCGTATTCCAGGTTTTAAACAGATTACTCCGCAAGTCTATGCCGGTATGTTCCCTGTTGATTCTACTGATTTTGAAAAATTCCGTGAAGCGCTACAAAAGCTACAAATCAATGATGCGTCATTGTTTTTTGAGCCTGATACCTCAGATGCACTAGGCTTTGGTTTCCGTTGTGGTTTCCTTGGTATGCTGCACATGGAGATTATCCAAGAGCGTTTAGAGCGTGAATATGACTTGGATTTGATTACTACTGCGCCATCCGTTATCTACGAGATCGTCAAGAAAAATGGCGATATCATGTATGTTGATAATCCATCAAGACTCCCTGAGCCGAATAATATTGAAGAGTTCCGTGAGCCCATTGCCCGCTGTCAGATTTTAGTACCGCAAGATTACTTAGGTAATGTCATGACGCTTTGTATCGAGCGCCGCGGCGTACAGGTAGATATGCGTTTTATGGGTCGTCAAGTACAGCTGATCTTTGATATTCCGATGGGAGAGGTGGTCATGGACTTCTTTGACCGTCTAAAATCCGTTTCGCGCGGTTTTGCCTCACTTGACTATAATTTTGAGCGTTATCAAGTCGATAAATTGGTTAAAGTAGATGTATTAATCAATGGCGAAAAAGTCGATGCGCTGGCCATGATTGTTCATGAAACCCAATCACGCTATCGTGGTAATGCTTTGGTGACTAAGATGAAAGAATTGATTCCGCGTCAGATGTTTGATGTGGCAATTCAGGCCGCGATTGGTAGCCAAATTATTGGGCGTAGTACAGTGAAAGCCATGCGTAAAGACGTCTTGGCTAAGTGTTATGGCGGTGATGTGTCGCGTAAGAAAAAGCTACTGTCTAAGCAAAAAGCCGGCAAAAAACGTATGAAGCAAGTCGGTAATGTGGAGATTCCACAAGAAGCCTTCTTAGCGGTATTGCAGGTTGAGTAAGTCATTACTAATTGACTGGTCAACGATAGTTTTTTTGGTGTAATTAGTGGCGCAGTTGATAGTATAGATAGCCAGATAAGTCGCTCGTTAATAGGCAATTGAGTATGGATTTTGATTTTAATTTAATTTTAGTACCATTAACCATTGGTTTGGGTATTATTTGGCTATTAGATAAGCTGACCCTGAAACAGCGTAAAACTCGCGGGCGTGGTCAAGAAAGTCTCTTGGTACGCTGGGCTTATGATTTTTTCCCTGTATTGGCAGTGGTGTTAATAGTACGCTCGTTTTTGATTGAGCCTTTTAATATCCCTTCATCTTCTATGGTGCCGACATTATATACGGGCGATTTTATTGCGGTTAATAAGTATGCCTACGGGGTGCGCCTACCGCTGACGTATAACAAAGTGCTGGATACGGGCGCGCCTGAGCATGGTGATGTGGCGGTATTCCGCTATCCTGAAAACCCAAGTATTTATTATATCAAGCGTGTCATTGGTTTGCCTGGTGATACTGTTAGTTATGATCAAGGGACACTTTCTATCAACGATGTCCCAGTTGACACTAAGCCTGTCGATTTTGCGGCAAACCCTGAGTTGACCTCACAGCTTTATTTACCAGGACAAATTGGTCCAGGGCAAGTACTGACCGAAGACAGTGCGGCAGCGATGGGTCAACAAGAAGAGGGTGAGGCGCAATACTTTCAGGAAATACAAGGTGAAAACAAGCATCTTGTTCGTTACTTGAATGGTATGAATAGTTCTCAATATGCACCATTTTTGCAGCAGCAATCGCCAGAGGTGGTTAGCTCAGCAGGTACCAAATGGCGTATTAGCGTTCCAGAAGGTCAGTATTTTGTGATGGGTGATAACCGTGATCGTAGTGCTGATGGTCGGTTTTGGGGATTTGTTCCTGATGAGAATTTAGCGGGTAAAGCGGTTTATATCTGGATGCATAAGCCACCCGGGCTTAATTTACCAACCTTTGAACGCAATGGTACTATTGATTAAGATTATGTAATTAAGATTATGAGACGCTCTATTGGTTGATTTATCGATAATAGTTTTATGCTAATATTGTTGCTATCTAATAAATGGCTACCTAGTATTTCGGTAGCTCCTAAAAATAGTTGTTTACCAGTAGAGGGATATCATAGTGCAGCAATTATCTGGAATCGCCACACAGCGTGGTGCTAGCGTAACGAGTATCGTTTTAATTATTCTTGTGTTAGGAGTTGCTGCCAAATTGATGGTTGCTATCGTACCTGCTCAGATTGGTGATTATCAATTGACCAAGACCTTAAGCGCACAGCTTAAGGAAGCAAATAATAATAATGAGACGGCCAAGCAGTTTGTCGAGCGTGTTAATAGACAGCTATCTATTAATGCTGACTACGATACTCAGGCGGAAGACGTATTTACTTTTATTGATAAAAAGACGGGACAATTGGCTATTCGTAAACAATATGCAGTCACCAACAATTTCTTTGGTAATGTTGATATCGTCAATCGCTTCGAAGGTGATATCGATATGACAACAGCAGAGTAACTAAAAAGAGTGTTAGATCACTCTTAAACTTTTTAATATCTGAATGTCTTTATAATATTTATTAATCCATACTATTACTAACCAAATCAGTAAAACAGAAGGGATAACCACAAGCCACGCATGAAACCAACTTTGCAGCACTCCCAAGCGATTCCTACTCCTCAACAAAATAGCACGTCTGTCGACACGCTGATTGTTAGCTCAGAATTTATTCAGCAATTAGCCGTATTAACACGCAAGTTAGGCTATGTGTTTAAGGACTTGAGCCTTCCCAAACTTGCGTTGACACACCGCTCATTTGATAGCAAAAAAAATTATGAGCGTTTAGAGTTTTTAGGAGACGCGCTGTTAGGAATGATTGTGGGTGAGGCTTTATATCATCGCTATCCTAGCCAAAATGAGGGTCGCTTGACTCGTATGCGTGCCACTTTGGTACGTCAAGAATCATTGGTCATTATTGCGCAAAACTTAGAGCTCTCTAATCATTTGATATTAGGGATAGGTGAGCGTAAAGGTGGTGGGCGCAATCGCGCTTCTATATTGGCTGATGCCGTGGAGTCTTTGATTGGTGCTATTTATTTAGACAGCCAAAATTTGGATATTACTCGCGATTGTGTACTCTCATGGTATGGTGATTTGATTGACAACGTTAATGACCAAAAAGCCTTAAAAGATGCCAAGAGTCGATTGCAAGAGTGGCTACAATCTAAGCAGTTTGATCTGCCACATTATGAGCTGATGGAAACACGTGGTAACGCGCCGCATCAAATTTTTGTTGTACGTTGCCATGTTAATATCAATAACTGTGTTGATATTACTGAATCTGGTGAGAGCCGCCGTATCGCTGAACAAAAAGCAGCAGAACTAATGATTAACCAATTGCATAAACTGCCGAGTTCAGCTAAAAAGCGATCCTAACTAGGATTAACCTATGGATCGCACATACCACTTTTTTGACAATATATGTTAAGTGACGTTTTAAAAATCGTTTATTTAAATTAGCGTAAACGTCACACATTTCAAAACCTTAAATATTTCCCAGCCGATGATGGTTTTGCTTTTTTAGTGCTGATACAGCCAATACATCATTAAGCACCATTTAACTGGGTATAAATTCTATAGGATTAACCTATGAGCAATCGTACTGACTTGCCATCCAATGATGAAGATAATGCCAAAAATATGACCGAAAACACAGAATTGAATCAAAACCAAGATAATATCGATACTACTAACGATGGCATCAATCAAGCAGAAGATATTACTGTAGACAACGATATGGCAATTGAAGAATTCTTTGCCCCTAGTATTCATGCAGGTATTGCTGATGATTTTAAAGCGGGTTATGTCGCGATCGTTGGACGTCCAAATGTTGGTAAATCGACTTTGATGAATCACTTATTGGGTCAAAAGCTGTCTATTACATCACGTAAGCCGCAAACGACTCGTCACCGTATCCACGGTATTTTGTCAAATCACGAGATGCAGGCAGTATTCGTTGACACGCCGGGTATTCATCGCAATGAAGTACGTGCTATTAATGAGCGTATGAATAAAGCTGCGGTATCTGCATTAGTAGATGTTGATTTGGTATTATTCGTTGTTGATTCAGATCAATGGCGTGATGATGATTTGTTAGTTCTACAAAAGCTTGGCGACACCAATTTAAATGTGGTATTGGTTATTAATAAATCTGATACCTTAAAAGATAAAGGCAGCGTGTTGCCGCTGATTGAGACGTTTAATGACAGTTTTGATTTTGCCGATATCGTACCAGTATCTGCCTTAAAAAACCAAAACCTAGATCGTCTACAAGAAGTGATTGCTTCGCATCTTCCTATTGCTGCTCCTATCTATGATACCGAGCAAATTACTGACCGCTCAGAACGATTTTTGGCCAGTGAAATTATCCGCGAAAAAATCATGCGTAGCGCTGGTGACGAAGTGCCATATGACTTAACTGTACAGATTGATGGGTTCAAAGATGAGCCTGCGCACACTGATCCAAAGACAGGGCGTCCACGTAAGGCTTGTACTTTCATCGATGCGACTATTTATGTTGAACGTAGTGGTCAAAAAGCCATTGTGATTGGTGATAAAGGTCAGCGTATTAAGCAAGTTGGTATGGATGCTCGTAAAGATATGGAGCAGTTGTTTGATAAAAAAATCATGCTGACACTGTGGGTGAAAGTGAAACGTGGCTGGTCTGATGACGAACGTGCATTGACTAGCTTAGGATATTGATTGAAGAATAGCGCTTGAATCACTTTTCTATATGCTCGATGCTGAGGTAATAAGAAATGCGCAATGAAGCGTTAGTCGGTTATTTATTGCATCAGCGTCCTTATCAAGAAAAGCGCGCCTTATATTATCTGTTTTCTCAGCAACATGGCGTGATCCATGGTATTGGGAAAAAAGGCGCGCCATTGTTCATGCCATTGCAGCTCTTTGCCACTGGTAAACGCGATTTAAAAACGTTTAGTCAGATCAATATTGCATCGCAACACACAACTCAAACAGGCATAGCAAAAGATGATGGCATTGCCACTGTTTTAGAAGCACTGCCCTACGAAAATATTACAGGTCAACATCAATATGCGGCGTTGTATTTAAACGAAATACTATGGCGGTTGTTGTCGACTGAAGATCCAATGCCAGTATTATGGCTACATTATCAGGACAGTCTGTCTCAGCTTAGGCGACCTTTGAGCGCCAACGAATTACGGTTGTGCTTGCGCCAATTTGAGAAGCATTTATTCAATGAGTTGGGTTTTAGCTTAATATTGACGCAAGATAGTATTGAAAACATCATTCAGCCTGACGATTCTTATCGCTTTTTACCTGATGTTGGTTTAGTGCCTGTCTTGCAGAATGATATACAGACTGAGCATTTAGACAATACTATGGGGCAATTTTTTTTCAAAGGTACTGATATTATCGCAATGACGCAGTTAGGTATTACTGACAAAACCTTAAATAATTGGTCAAAAATCCATCGACAGCTTATTGACCATTTACTGGATTATCAACCCTTGCAAAGCCGCTTATTATGGCAACAGCAACAGCGTTACCAATAAATAATAGTACTATCCTCAAAGTGCTATAACCAATCCGATTGCTACTGAGACTGTCTAAAGTTTCATATTCTTGTACCGTTGATCAGTCAATTGGGTTTCGTTATCAAAAAAATCTCTTATGACCACTGCTTCATTACCTTCATCTAACAACCCTTTGCAAAAACCTTTATTAAGTGTAAACATTGCTCACGTAGCAACTTTACGTCAAGCGCGTGGGGTTAGTTATCCAAGCCCTTTAGCCGCCGCTCTTTGGTGCGAGAATGCGGCGCTGAGGCTATTAGTTACATACAGGCGCTTATGCTGAGGCAAGCTTGGTAGCCGATATGGACATACAAAATGCTGAGCTGAAACGAATTAAGCAAGCTGTTGCTACTGCTCGACGCAGTGATAATAACCTCTTAATTAACGCAGGTCATGGTCTGACACGTGATAATGTGAATGCTATCGCACAAATTGAGGGTATTTATGAGTTGAATATTGGTCATGCATTAATTGCAGACGCTGTATTTGTAGGACTCGAGCAGGCCGTCATTATGATGAAAGAAGCAATGTATAATGTATATAGATATATAGAGCTATCAAAAAATGTGAGTGGTAATTTATGTCAGTGGTAGTTTTTTATTCGTCACATTCGGTGGGATGATCTTCATTAAGTTTTTGTTTAATAATACCTCCTTGGTTAAATGATATTAGATACATTGCTTCATTATAAGCAACGATGGGACAGTATTTTATATGGCCAAAATGTCCTCGTGGTTTGCCACTCTCACCCCAAAATTTGGTGTAGTGGCGTCGACTTCCAACTCGTAAACTTAGCTTACTGTATTTAGGATTTAAAGACTGCTGAACGACTAATGAATCTACCTGAGCATCAAAGTGATTATTGTCATTTTTATCTATGAATAACAAAAGTGTCTTATCGCTGTCTCTATGGCAGCGCCCTCCAGTATCAGACAAGCAAACAATCACATTCTGTCTTCTGATGTAACTCTCAGCCTTGGCTAAGGCAAGAGAATTCTCTAACTGACTTTGAATCCGTTTGGCTTCCATACGTGCTAATTGCGTTCGTATGACTGGGGCTGCGATCGTCACTATAATTGCTAATACACATACAGTGACGATAAGTTCAACCAGCGTAAAACCCTTGTTATGTCTATTAACAGTGCTTGGGTCTGTTCTAGTGTTTGTATTAGGTGCTCTTTTATAGAGAGATACTATATATCTGTGATACACATAAAGAATCAATCGGCTTTGAGCTAGCCTGTGCTTATTTGAAGTAAAAACCCATAACATAAATGCTGAGAGCTCTTTGTAACTTGATAATGTTTTATGCAGCAATGCCATGAGGCTTGTTACCTATAATAAGTAGTTTAGTTCAATAAAACAGTCTCGCTTCTTTAAATGTTATTCAATCCAATCATTGCGTAAAATCGAGCCAATATGCGCGCGAAATTTTGGAGTAATGATCAAATTTATGATGTATGAAATAATGTTGAGTGCTATAATATAAACAGAATATATGTCTACTGTCAAAAAATGTTTCAATTAGTGAATGACTGGTTTTAATAATAGAGAAAAAATACTAACTGTACTAAAATACGCCCAGACAATAGATACTGTTAGGTTTACTATCTATTGTGAACTGACATACAAAAGATAAAAAGCGTAAGGTGTGTTAGTTCTAAGTAACTTAAGCTGGTTATTGTGTTTTAGTTACGACATTATCGTGTAATAATGTGTAGCTCGTTAACGAAAAAAGTTGTAAACTGAATTGATAATCGCTAAGCTACTCCTTAATTGGTTTTGCTTTGTCACTTAAAATTCGTAAAAGATGTCTATTTTAGAGCATCTTGAGAAGCGGTTTTGCTTAATGCATCACTCAAATTATCCTTTGGAGGAAGTCCATGAAATTGAATAAAATTGCTCTAGCTCTGGTTGCTGTAGCAGCTGCACCTTTAGCAGCTAATGCTGGCGTAACTATTAGCCCATTGTTACTAGGTTATCATTACACTGGCGAAGCTCATGACGAGCAACGCGAAGTCCTTAAGACTGGTAAAGACCTTTATATGAATGGTCAGAATCCATCACAACCAATTGATGGTCGTAACGGAAATCTAAACGGTGGCGTAGCTAAAGAAAGCAGTCTATATACTGGTGCTGCACTAGGTATTGAGCTAACTCCTTCTACTCAGTTCCAAGTAGAGTATGGTGTATCAAATGCAAACGGCGAAGCTTCAGAAAGATCAGCAGACGCTGGTGTTAACCGTTTTGACGTAGAACAAACCATGCTTTCTGGTAACTTCTTAATCGGTACTGAAGAATTTACTGGTTATACTGATAGCGCATTCAAACCATATGTATTGGTTGGTGCTGGTCAATCTAAGATTAAAGTAGAGAACCAAGAGCAATATGTTGCGACGGGTAATGCGCAAGGTACTACAGCAGGTCAACCTGTATCAGCTGGTACTGAAGTTGCAGAGTCTAAAGATACCATTGGTAACCTAGGTCTAGGTGCTATGTATCGTATCAACGATGCTTTAAGCCTACGTGGTGAAGCTCGTGCGATTCATAACTTTGATAATAACTGGTGGGAAGGCATGGCTTTGGCCGGTCTAGAAGTTGTACTTGGTGGCCATTTAGCGCCTACAGTAGCAGTACCACCAATGCAAGAGCCAGTTATCGATACTACTCCAGTAGTCGTAGTTGAATCTGATCTTGATTCTGATGGCGATGGCGTACCTGATAGCATCGATGCATGCCCAGGCACTCCTATGAATGTCGTAGTAGATGAGCGCGGTTGCCCAGTACCAGTAGATATTACTGATGAGCTGAAAATGGAACTACGTGTATTCTTTGATAACGATAAATCAACGATCAAATCTCAGTATCAACCTGAAATCGCTAAAGTAGCAGAGAAGATGCGCGAGTATCCTAACTCTACAGCACGTATCGAAGGTCATGCTTCTAAAACTGGTCCTTCAGCACGTTATAACCAACGTTTATCTGAAGCCCGTGCCGTTGCTGTTAAATCTATGTTAACTAACGAATTCGGTATTGCTCCAAACCGTATATCAACAGTTGGCTATGGTTATGACCAACCAATCGCTCCAAACGACACTGAAGAAGGTCGTGCTATGAACCGTCGTGTTTATGCCATCATCACTGGTGACAAAACAATGACTGTTGAACAAACTAAAGATATGGTTGTTCAGTAAATAGTATTGGACCGATTGTTTTACTAAATATATAGTTACAAAAAAAGTCACCTAATGGGTGGCTTTTTTTTATTTATGGATTGAGAAAAGCAAGTTATTACATAAATTTGTGGAGCAATAATGTTATACTAGCTGCCCAAACATTCTGTAAATTGACAGAATGTACATTAGCATAGCTATCTGTATGATGAATTTATCAGTGTAGATACTTGATTATATTGAAATTATTTGATTAACCGCATCTATTGTGCAGTCTTCCAAAAGTAAGTACTCAATATCTATCTGGTTGATGGTAAAAGTTTATCCAGCGGCGCTTATTGCTACTGCATTTTTTTAAGACGAAACGAGCATTTTATATGGCGAACGATATCAAACACCTGCGTAACATTGCAATTATTGCCCACGTTGACCACGGTAAAACAACTTTGGTTGATAAGTTATTACATCAGTCTGGTACTTTTGGCGACCGTGCAAACATTGCTGAACGTGCAATGGATTCAGGCGATATTGAGCAAGAACGTGGTATTACCATTTTGGCTAAAAATACAGCCATCCGCTGGACAGATAAGACTGATGATACTGAATATCGTATCAACATTGTTGACACCCCAGGTCACGCCGACTTTGGTGGTGAAGTTGAGCGTGTAATGTCTATGGTTGACTGCGTGCTTCTAGTCGTTGATGCGGTTGATGGCCCAATGCCACAGACCCGTTTTGTGACGCAAAAAGCGTTCGAGCAAGGTCTAAAACCTATCGTTGTCATCAATAAAATTGACCGTCCTGGCTCGCGCCCTGACTGGGTAATGGATCAAATCTTCGATCTTTTTGATAACTTGGGTGCAACTGATGAACAGCTTGATTTCCCAGTTGTTTATGCCTCAGCATTGAATGGTATTGCAGGTTTGGAAGCTGACGATTTGGCTGATGACATGACACCACTTTTCAAAACGATTGTTGATGTGGTTCAGCCTCCTCAAGTTGATGCTGACGCACCGTTCCGTATGCAAATCTCAAGCCTTGATTACAACAGTTTTGTTGGCGTTATCGGCATTGGTCGTATTCAGCGTGGTAAAGTTAAAACCAATACTCAAGTGACTGTAATCGACAAAAATGGCAATACCCGTAACGGCCGTATTTTGAAAATTATGGGTTATCATGGTCTTGATCGTATTGATGTTGAAGATGCACAAGCTGGTGACATCGTTTGTATTACTGGTATTGATTCGCTTAATATCTCAGATACGATTTGTGATCCTAGTGCTGTCGAAGCGTTACCAGCATTAACGGTTGATGAACCTACCGTTTCAATGAACTTCCAAGTAAATAACTCACCTTTTGCTGGTCGTGATGGCAAGTTTGTGACCTCGCGTAATATCCGTGAGCGTCTTGAGCGTGAATTGATTCATAACGTAGCATTACGTGTAGAAGATACAGAATCTCCTGATAAATTCAAAGTATCAGGTCGCGGTGAACTTCATCTATCTGTATTGATTGAAAACATGCGCCGTGAAGGTTTTGAGATGGGTGTTTCAGGCCCAGAAGTTATCGTCAAAGAAGTGGATGGTAAATTACAAGAACCGTATGAAAACGTTGTTTTTGATATTGAAGATGAGCATCAAGGTTCTATCATGGAGCAGGTTGGCTTGCGTAAAGGCGAGATGACCAATATGGAGCTTGATGGTAAAGGTCGTATGCGTATCGAAGCGACGATGCCTGCCCGTGGTTTGATCGGTTTCCGTTCTGAGTTCTTAACGTTGACCTCAGGAACTGGTATCATGACGTCAAGCTTCTCACATTACGGTCCACAAAAGATCGGTGATGTTGGTGGTCGCTCGAACGGTGTCTTAGTTTCTATGGCGAAGGGTGTTTGCTTAGGTTTCGCGCTATTTAACCTGCAAAAACGTGGTAAATTGTTTGCTGAGCCACAGCTTGAAGTTTACGAAGGTATGATCGTTGGTCTTAACTCACGTAACGATGATATGGCTGTTAACCCAACGACTGCTAAGCAGTTAACCAACGTTCGTGCGAGTGGTACTGATGAAGCATTGACGTTGACTCCAGCAGTCAAGTTCACACTTGAGCAAGCGCTTGAATTCATTCAAGATGATGAATTGGTTGAAGTAACACCTAAGGCGATTCGTCTGCGTAAGCGTTATTTGACTGAAAGTGAGCGTAAGCGTCACGGCCGTGGTAAAAAAGGTGCTTAATATTGAGCCATGAATCACTGAGTAATTTATTGGACTGATATTTTATAGAAGCATTTGATGCTGTTGTTATTTAATAATGGGCATCAAGATAACTAAAAAATTAGCAGTATAGAGTGAACTAAATATGGTTCATTTTATGCTGCTTTTTTTTGTTGTAATTTCCATAGAATATAGACAGAATAACTGACAGTAGTAGTGTTTCTTACTATTACTCTTAAGGCTCAAGATTGGGTCGACTGTTGAGATACTTATTCGATTATAGATTGGTATTTTGAGGAGAAAATAATGAGTATGGTTTCTGAGTTTAAAGAATTCGCTCTAAAAGGTAATGTGATGGACTTAGCGGTCGGTGTCATTATCGGTGGGGCATTTGCCACTATCACAACGTCCTTAGTTGAAGACATTATTATGCCAATAGTGGCCTTCATAGCAGGTGGCGAGATCAATTTCAAAAACATGTTCTTAGTGTTGGGTGATGCGCCTGAAGGTGTTGCCATGACCTATGATGCCCTCAAAGCGGCTGGCGTTCCTGTATTAGCCTACGGCAGTTTCATTACCGTACTGATTAATTTCTTAATTCTAGCATTTATTATTTTTATGATGGTTAGAATGGTTAATAAAATGCGTCGTAAAGAAGAAGTACAAGAGTTGGTAAAACAACCTTCAGAAGAGGTGCAATTGCTTCGTGAAATTAGTGCTAAATTAGGTAATACCGCTGTTTCAAAATAAAATATGATGATTTGATTAAAAACACAAAAAAGGCTAACGTCGTGTTAGCCTTTTTTATGGATAATTCATAAATGCATTGTCTTTAGCGCAGTTGTATCATTTAACCAGCTGTTAATATAAAAACTATGGCGTAACTACAACATAATCGTTGGTATTAATCAAAATCTCAGATGGTTGATCAACGACAATACGTACAACATTATCATTAGTCACTTGTGATTTGTAATAGTTATCTTCAGCCACAGTACAACCTAAGCAACGTCCCATCGCATCCCAAGGTTCAACAAAAAGTTTCTGCTGCGCCTGATCCGCATTACCACCGATAAGCGAGAAGGGTAGACTAACTAGGTAGGCGGCAGTACCAGCAACGGCACTGACCAGTTGTAGAGGTTTACCCACTACAGTATCAACCACCATTGTCTCATAAGAAGGTCCAAAGTCTGTCTCATCAATTTCTATGGCTGCCAAGGCAGGCTGCATAGTAGCAGCCATTAAACTTAAGCTTGCGGCTATAGTAATGGCTTTTTGCTTAACTGTGCGTTGGTTTTTGGCTTTAACAGTCATAACGATGTCCTAAAATTCATAATTGGTATGATTATTAGCTGCTGCTATTTCCACACAGAGACAATTTCCCTATATAAATAATGCGCAACGATAAGTAAGCTAAATATATTACAGATGTATAAACATTATGCACTATTTATGTAAGTGCTCATACTATTAAAGCAAGATGTGTGTCAATAAGCAACAAAAATGGCGCGCGATATAATGATATTAGTGCAAAATAATAGGACACTCAGTCAAGAGTATTGTGCTGCCATATTCTATGACTTGATACCTAAGTTATTCTGGTATTTAAGGCGAAACAGATAGTGATAGTTTCAGATAATATTTAAAGGATTGGCTGACAGTTGGGACAGAATATACTGGCGCGACCATTAATTTTGATATTCTCAAGCACAGCGTCACAATGCGGACAAGTTTTCCCTTGTCTACCATAGACATTTAATGTCTGCTGGAAGTAACCGGTTTGGCCATCTGCTACGGTGAAGTCTCGCAGTGTCGAACCACCAAGCGCTATCGCCTTTTGTAGAATAACTTTAATATGATCGACCAAAATAATCATCTGAGCATGGGACAGTTGGTCAGCGGGGGTGGCTGGATGAATAGCTGATAAATATAGGCTTTCAGTCGCATAGATATTACCGACACCCACGACGACCTGTTGTTCCATGATGACTGATTTTATAGCGCGAGCAATGGGCTGCTTCTTTGATTTGGCGTTGCCAATTGCTACAGTATCAGCACTGTGATCAAGCAAGTTTGACCGTTGAATCAGTTGATACAGGTAGTCTGCAGTAAATTCATCTGATAATGGTTCAGGACCTAAATGATCTAATAGCTTAGCACTATAATCCTTGTGCCATAACACTGACCCAAAACGTCTTGGGTCATAGTAATGTAGCTGGACTTTTGTATTATTAACGCCCTTAAAAACAATGATGAGATGATCATGCTTGCGCTTTTCAGTACCGTAGCTCTGCTGTTGCAGGCTGCCCGACATGCCTAAATGTACCAAAAGTTGACGCGGTACTAACGTAGCAGTTTGAGCCGCAGCGCTATCATCATTGGGTAATAAAGGTAAAAAGTTAAGAATTAAATATTTTGCGCGGCGCTCAATGCTATCTAGCATGTAATCAATCAAGCCATCTAAATCATCTGGCATCGCCCAGCGCAGCTTTGGCTGGAAAACTTTTATATCGATGATGCGTTGCCCTAATAACGGTGCAAGGCTGGTTTTGGTTGTTTCTACTTCAGGCAGTTCAGGCATGATATTTTTATAATAACCTTATGATTCAGTGGACGTGTTTTGTGATTTTATATCTAAGCGACGGCGCGGCGAGCATGCAAGATACCATGCTGTTGCTCTAGTTTCGCCAAAAGCTTAGATAGGTGCGCCAATCCTGAGACTTCAATATGAAATTTTAAAAAGGCAATGTTATCATCATTACTAAGCGTCTCAACTTGACGAATATTGACATTTTCTTTATCAATAATTTGCGTCAAATCACGCAACAGTCCACGCCTATCATAGGCTTCTACGTGAATATCAACGGGTTGATAACGACCAGCTTGTACCCGCCACGAAGCCTCTATTTCGCGCTCAGGATCGCGTTCAATCAAGCGTGAGTATTCAGGGCAACCACGATTATGGACACTGACACCTCGTGATAAGGTGATGTAACCAGCAATTGGCTCGCCATGCACAGGGTGGCAACAGCCTGCTAGATTGATTTCTATATTATCCAGCCCATCGATACGAATTTTATAAGCATCGATTTTTCCTGCCTCTCTAGCATCTATACTTGGCGCAAAATTTTCTGGCGGTCTTTCAGGTTCTAGGTGTAGCTGACGAGAGATATGGCTGGTGAGTTGGTTGAGACCAATGTCGCCTGTGACCAATCCAACGATAATATCATCAGTCGTATTGACATGGAAATGCTGAATATAGTCGTTTAAATCGATGCTATTGGGATGTACCGATAGTCGTTCAAGCTCTTTACTAAGCATTTGACGACCAATTTCAATGTTCTTATCACGGTCTTGCTTATTGAACCATTGACGCAATTTTGAACGTGCACGGTTGGTATGAATGTATCCAAGTGAAGCAACTAGCCAATCACGGTTGGGCTCACGTGATGCTTTGGTGATAATTTCAACTTGTTCACCCGTTTTGAGTTGATAGGTTAATGGTACATAGCGCTGATTGACTCGCGCAGCTTGAGCACGATTACCAACTTGTGTATGTACATAATAAGCAAAATCAAGAACGGTCGCCCCTTTTGGCAGTTCAGTAATGTCACCATCACGGCTAAAGATATAGATGCGTTCGAGCTCGTCAAAATCAACGAGTTGCTCTTCTTCGTCAAACTCCATACCCTCTATTTCTTCACCTGTTAGTAAAGATGAGCGCGGTTGGTTACGGGTTTCATTATTGATCGATAACAGCTGACGCAGCGAGCTGATTCTTTGATTAAGATAATTGTCTTTTTTATTCTTTAGACCTTCTTTGTAGTTAACATGAGCACACATGCCAAGCTCAGCTTCGAAGTGCATTTCATGAGTACGAATTTGTACTTCCAGTGATTTGTTTTCAGCAATGACTGCCGTATGTAGTGAGCGATAACCATTGGACTTGGGGTTGGTAATATAATCATCGAATTGTTCTGGAATATATCGCCACAAGCCATGTACCAATCCAAGCACGTGGTAACAGTCTGATGGATTGGTGACCAATACTCGCAGCGCGCGAATGTCATAAAGCTGATCAAACGATAAGCCTTTGAGCTTCATTTTTCGGTAGATAGAGTAGATATGCTTAACACGTCCAGAGACTTCACCTTCGATATTAGCCTCTGCTAGTGCTTCATTAAGCTTGTCTTGTACGCGCTGAATATAGGATTCGCGTTCACTGCGTTTTTCGGAGAGCAGTTTGGCAATCTCTTTATAGCGTTCAGGCGCAAGGTAGCGAAAGGCTAAATCTTCCAGCTCCCATTTAAGTTGCGCGATGCCCAAGCGATGCGCCAATGGGGCATAAATAGTCATGACTTCACGCGCCACACGATTCTGTCGCTCTTCATTAGAAAAGGTCAATTCGCGCATGGCAAAAGTACGCTCAGCCAATTTGATAAGCACGACGCGTACATCATTGGTGACGGAAATTAGCATGCTATAAATATTAGATAGCTGGTCGCGCTGATTGTTTACGAAGTGATCTTCTAGACGCTTATTGCTTTCAATAATCTCAGACAGCTTACCCATTGCCAAGGTATCTTTGACTAGGGTCGATATGTCTGCACCGAATTTTTTCTCGATATCAGCGAGGCTTATGATTGATTTTCGCGCACTACGATAGAGCATTGCAGCCACAAGAGCGTCTTCGTCTTGGTAGAGATAAGTTAATATGTCTGTCATGCCAATACCCGTGACATAAGCGCCTGAACGCTCAGACTCGCTAGTATTCATATGACTGCGAATAAATTCACAAGCAGCACTCAAGTGAGGTACAGACTCTTGTCCGATACGTTTGGCGACATTGTCTAACCAAGTAGGAACATCAATATTGACTTGATCTAAATCAATCGCTTCGAGCTCTTTATCTGAGAGAGCATTATTTTTATCTAAAAGCGGGTTATCAGAATATTCGTTTTCAAGCTTTGGATCATGACTATGAAAGGCATGTAGTGCTGAGCGATCAAAAGTGGTGTGTAGCTTATGAGTGGACAGCTGGTATTTGATATCGAGGGGGATTTGGGCATAGCTATTGGCAGACTGGTGCGAGCGTTGGCTCGCGACCAGTTGAGCGGCAAGTGCTGCACTATCGGCTTGGGTGGTCTGTCCATCCACCAGCGGTAATCCTTCACGAATTTTTACCATAGCCGACTCCTCTTAGCTATTTTGAATTGATTATAACCTCATCTACTATGCACACACGTTGAACTTACGATTCATAAAGTATCAGCTATAAACCAATATAACTGCTAAAAAATCTGTTTTTTAGCAGTCATAAAATGCGCGTAAAATATATAAAGCTATGAGTGCAAACGTTCACAAGAATGGAAAAAACCAGCCTAGGAATATTGTTTACTATTATCTCACTTTAAAGAGACAAATCAAGCGAGGCTATGTAATGTCTGCGGTTAATCAGGATAAATAACCATCATTTTTTGCCACCGCTTGACTCAAATTTTGAATCAAGCTCAGTGACCTTTAGCATGGCTATTTAATGCTCTGAACCGCTCACTTAACCGTAAATTGAATTACACCGCTACTTTTTCAAAACGAGCGATGGACTCAACATGACCGGTATGACAGAACATGTCCATTACGCCAGCATGAGTCAGACGATAGCCTTGCTCTAACAATGCTTTTGTATCACGGGCGAGGGTTGCAGGGTTGCAAGAGACATAAACGATTCTCTCAGCGTTAAATTTCGGCAAGTACTGCATAATTTCCCAAGCACCAGAACGCGGCGGATCGATCAATAGCGCATCAAAGCCCTGATTCGCCCAAGGTTTATCAGTACAGTCTTGCGTCAAATCTTGGCTATAAAATTCTGTATTATTGATGCCATTACGTCGTGCGTTATCGGCTGCACGTGTGGTCATCGCTTCGCTGCCTTCAACACCAACCACAGAACCTGTCTCACCAACGAGGCGCGCAAGTGGCAAGCTAAAGTTGCCTAGACCACTGAATAAATCAAGTACGCGTTCACCTGCTTTTAAGTCTAATAAATCGCAAGCAAGCTTGGTCATTTGACGATTAACGGACAGGTTCACTTGGGTAAAATCTGTCGGGATAAACTCGAAAGTCAAATCGTATTCTGGCAATTGGTAATACAAACGACCAAATTGCTGGCTCATGTCATCATTTGCAGTCAATGCAATACGCTGGATGCTGTCCGCACCTTTAGACTGCAAATATAGCTGCCAGTTGCGTGCGGCAAAAAACACTTTTAGCTTTTCTATATCAGCGTCTGATAACGGCTCCAAGTTGCGTACGATAAGGGCAACGGGCTGATTGCCATCTGGCAGCTCAGGCATTTCCTCACCCATGGCCAACTCAAGCTGAGCAATCTTGTTACGGCTCTCTAGCGTACTAATCAGTGTTTTTAAGTTTTCAATCTCAAAACCAATTCTTGGATCTAAAATATGACACTCATTTAATTCTGCCAAAAAGTTACTTGAGCGCTCACGAAAGCCGACAAGCGCGGTTTCTTTTTTGGTGACATAACGCACACCCAATCGTGCTTTGGTACGATAACCAAGACGATCACCAACCACTGGAGCAAGCCAGTTATCAGGCGTGACATTGGCTTGGTGTATCAGCATTTCAGCCAATACAGATTGCTTAAAGTTGATTTGACCGTCTGGCTGCCAGTGTTGCAAATTACAGCCGCCGCAGACGCCAAAATGTGGGCAGGGCGGTACGGCACGTTCAGAATTTGGGTTGGCAGTAATACTGACAGCCTCGCCTTCTTCAAAGCTGGCACGGCTATTGGTTATTTTGACCAAGGCACTTTCACCCGGCAATGCAAAGCTTACAAAGATTTTTTTGCCATGTTTGTCTTCGATATGGCCATCGTCTATACCAAAACCATTACCATAAACGGCAACGCCGCGACCATCATGCGACAAACCATCAATGGTGAAGGGCAGAGGTTCTGCATCCTTTAGACGGCGGCGTGTCTTTGATGAGGGTTTAGATTTTTTCTTATTAGGCGGAATAGTAATCGTTTGGGTCTCGCTCGTTGGTGGCGTAACATCAGAGGTTGTAGACGTTTTTGAATCGGTGGGTTGCATAAACCTGCCTTAATAATAAATGATAAATAACTAAAAAAATGAGGATAAACGCGATGTCTTATAACGCGCCTTCGTATAACTTCATTTGTTATGATGTGGGCGCAGATGACCAATCAGCGATGAAGTCTTGATGGCGGGCATGACCATCCGCTTGGGTATATTTTACTAAATAGTCATAGCTCTGCTGCTGCCAAGCGTCAAAATCTTGTGAGGATAATTGTCCAGTTAAACGCAACCAGCGCAAATAGATTAGCCATGTATTCATGACGTCAGACTCGCAATAAATAGACAGCGTTTGCCAGTCATTAGTGCTGACAAGCTCACCAACCATACTACCGTTGACAGCTGTTTTACCCGGTAGACCATATAAACTTGCGACAATATCCATGGCTTCGCGGCGGCTGGCACCGTACTGGCTAAATCTGTCCATTAAATCAAGGTGACGCGTGTGGAAGCGATTGACGTAATTATCAAAGCGCATGTTTTTGATGCGCTCGCCTTCTTCAAATAACCATGGCGCTGATAAGTCGTATTGCATAGCCCGATATATCAGTACAGGAATATCAAAACCTGAGCCATTCCAACTAATAAGCTGTGGCAGCTTTTCAAGGTCACTAAATGCCCGAAAAAATTTGGCAAGAATATCTTTTTCACTAAATTTATCAGCGGTCAATGAGAACAACGAAAACTTGCCATCTTTGATATATAACGCTGAGATACAGACAATACGCTGCAGTGGCAAGCGCATAAAGTCATGCCCAGCTTCTTGTATTCGAAGCGCTGTGAGTGCGCTCAATGCATCTGCATCATTCAACTCTGCCAATTGCGGATAGATACGGCGCGCCGCATCGGTATCAGCGACAGTTTCGATATCAAAGACCAATATAGGGTCGGATAGTAGAGCTTGTGACATAAGAAATCCTGATTAAACCAACTAAACTGAGCAGTGTTGTCTGTGCGTTAATTAATTTATGTGCGGTTATCGATCGACATTGCTGGCGTCAATATTGTCGTCATCAATATTGTATAAACCCGTCGACAAATAACGATCGCCGCGATCACAGACAATAAAGGCGATGACGGCATCAGGGTTTTCTTTAGCGACTTGTACGGCAGCCCATGCTGCAGCACCTGATGAAACGCCCGCAAAAATACCTTCGGTCTTGGCCAGTTTGCGCATATAAACTTCTGCGATACGCTGATCCACATCCATGATTTCATCAACCAAATCTGCGTTAAAGATACCCGGCATGTAAGCTGCAGGCCAGCGGCGAATACCAGCAATCGAAGCTTCTTCATCAGGCTGTAGTCCGATAATTTTGATATCTGGATTTTGTTCTTTGAGATATTGCGATACACCAGTAATGGTACCAGTGGTGCCCATTGAACTAATAAAATGAGTGATTTTTCCTGCGGTTTGCGCCCACAGTTCAGGCCCTGTGGTCAGGTAATGGGCTTGACTGTTATCAGGGTTATTAAACTGATCCAATACGATGCCTTTGCCATCTGCTTGCATTTGCAGCGCCAAATCGCGTGCAGCTTCCATGCCTTCATCCACCTCGATTAACGTCGCACCATACGCAATCATGGCATCTTTGCGCTCTTGAGTTGAATTGGTTGGCATCAGTAGCGTTATCGGATAGCCACGCATCGCGGCGACCATGGCTAAAGCGATACCAGTGTTGCCACTCGTGGCTTCAATCAGCATGTCGCCCGCTTTGATGTCACCGCGCTGTTCTGCCTGATAAATCATATTAAAAGCAGGACGATCTTTAACAGACCCCGCTGGATTGTTACCTTCAAGCTTGGCCAGTAACGCAGCACCATTGGTCAGCTGCTCTTGCTCAGGTAAGCGCTGCAATTTAACCAATGGCGTCTGACCGACACAATCAGCAAGTTTGGTGACTTGAGTAATGAAATTAGGGGTGGAGATAGCCATTGCGGACATAAAGTATCCTTGTGAATTTTTAAAATTGATTTTTAATTACCGTTTATTTTTTAATTATCATTTTGATTTTTGAATAAATATCTTGATATGGCCGCTATTGAGTGAAGTGAGTGATTTGATCATTAATGACATTTCTACCGCTTTAACCAAATAGCAATAAATGAAAAGTTGCGTCATTATATCATTTTGTTTTTGGCTACGCTGAAGGCATCAAGAGATTTTGGTAAATGAGTGGTGTTTAAAAAGGGCTGGACAGTTAAAATGCCTTTGCGTCATAGCCACTCACCATGATCGATGAAATGCGTTATAGTTATGGCAATATATAGGTACGGCAATAAAAAGAACCACTAAATTTTATCATGGGTAGGCAGTTATCATTTTTGAAATGACGATAGCTTTGAAATGAGAATAGCTTTGAAATGAGCACAGCCCCTAAAAAAATTATGATTGGCTAACACCGCTTACCGCCGCTATTGATTCATAGTACAATTTTCTGTAGAGAGTAAAGCTAGCATGGCATACAAAAAACGTTTTGATACTAGCAGTGCGTATGGTCAGTTGATTATATTGGTGTTTCTACCCATTTGTATCTTGGCAGCGGTGGGCGGTATTTTGGTCTTTTACGAAACCATGCGTGCTAGCAATTCCGAACAAGAAGTATTGGCGGAGGCGGTGCTGATTCGTTATACCCCAGCGATAGCAGAGCTAATCCCTGAGCTGTTAGCACAAGAGCGCCAGCAAGCAGACGGCGAACCCAATGCGGATGGCGAAGTCAGAGCAAATGATGCCACTCAAACGACCATCACGAAGCTTGAGGAAATACAAGATAAGCTGGGTCGTATGCAGTCCGAGCAACATGTACAGCGTATTGCGATCATCAATGAAAGCAATCAAGTGCTCGCCGCAGTCGGCTATGGACTGAACGAAGCATGGCCTGCAATAGACACAACAAAGAAGTTTTTATCGCAGCAACCAACGCCTATTGGAACCGCTTATGGCAGTGTGTTAGGGGAGTTTGAAGGACAAAAGCTATGGCTGCTCGTCGATATGGACAATGAACCACTCTACATCGCCCGCTACCGTATCGCCATGGCGTTAGTGATTACTGGCTTGTTCACCATTTTGATTTTATTGCTGAGTTTAAATATTTATTCAAAGCGCTGGATAGCACCAATTTATGAGCTACGTTTGCAGTTGCAGCGTACCCATGTCGACAATTTGTATCAGCCTATTCCCGTTGAGTCAGATGGTGAGCTGAACTTATTACAGCAAGATTTGGTCAAAACTTTGCGCCGCTTGCATAGGAGCTTTCAGGAATTAAAAGACCATGCCGAGCAAACCGAGGATGATTTGCGCCTTGCGTTTGATGAGATGGAAATGCAAAACATCTCTATTCGTAATGCACGTGATGCGGCAATTTCAACCAGCCAAGCCAAATCGGCGTTTTTGGCCAATATTAGCCACGAGCTGCGCACGCCATTAAACAGTATCGATGGCTTTATCAATCTACTAGCAAGGCATGGCGAACTAAATCCTGAACAAGATTTGTACGTGCAAACCATACGTAAGTCATCAGCACACTTGCTTGCCTTGGTTAACGATGTTTTGGATTTCTCTAAGATTGAAGCAGGCAAGCTGGTACTTGACCGTCATGAGTTTGACCTTTATGACACCATTTATGACGTGGTCGATATGCTTTCGCCTGTATCCGCAGAAAAAGGTCTGCGCATGGCGGTGCTGTTTTATAATGATGTACCGATGCGCATCAATGGCGATGCCCTGCGCCTCAAGCAAGTATTGACCAATATCGTGGGCAATGCGATTAAATTTACCGACAGTGGTGATGTGGTAGTGCGTGTCAGCTTGGATGATCATCGTGATAATTATCTCATGATCAGTGTGCAAGACAGCGGTAAGGGCATCTCTTTAGCCGATCAAAAGATGCTGTTCCAAAGCTTTAGCCAAGGCGACCCTTCAATCACTCGTCAGTATGGCGGCACAGGGTTGGGGCTCGTTATCTCCAAGCAATTAACGCGGCTGATGGGCGGTGATATTGGCTTTCATGATAATGCTCAAGAGAATATTGCCAATCAGGGCGCAACGTTTTGGTTTCGGATGCCAGCACATGTCGATGTATTGGAAGCGGCTACAGGACAGACAATTGAGCTACCAGTCTTGGCTCCATTGGCGAGTGAGACCGATGAGTTTAATGTATTGGTATGGATCAATCATACCGCCTCTATCCAAGTGCTCAAAGCCAGTTTGCAGTATTTACCAATTAAACTGACCCAAGCCAACTCGTTACCGGGGGTACTTGAGTCATTAAAAGAGCATGGTAATTATTGGGATTGGGTCATCGTCGATGATGATACCCAAGACGATATGATGGCATTACTCAAACAAATTCGTCTGCATTACCAAGGCAAGCTTGCGGTATTTGGTTATCAAGTTGCTGCCGATCAAGCATTACTAAATCGTTATCATGCCAATATTTTGTATGAGCCTTTAGACAAAAGACAGCTTTATGCCATGCTCGACACCCAAAATCGCAGTACCAAAAAAAGCGTGCAAGAACCGCGCTGGACAGGGGTGACGGTACTGGCAGTCGACGATCATCTGCCCAATTTGTTGGTGCTCGATGCATTACTTAGTGAGCTTGGTATTCAGGTCATCACAGCGAGTAGTGGTTTTGACGCCATAGAAATTATCAGCAAACAACAAACCAAAAATATCAAAACCACGAAAAATGATAAGCAAAGTCTGTCGAATAAAACGCAAATCTCTAAAGCTGAAACGCGCGATGAGGTGAACAAGAAATCAAATAGTACGCTTTATGAAGAGATGAATACCGACGATAAAGTTGCTACTCAGGATAAAGGTCATATTGATCTAATATTCATGGACATCCAAATGCCGCGTATGTCAGGGCATGAAGCCGCAAGACAAATTCGTAATATTGAAAATGATGATAACCGTATCCCGATTATTGCGTTGACTGCACATGGTTTGGCTGATGAGCGAGACAAACTGATCGCTAGTGGCATTAATGACTATGTGGGTAAACCCATTAGCCAGCCTCAGTTGTTACAAGTGCTGCAAAAATGGCTTGGACGCACAACGACAATGCCGCAGTTAACAGCGTTGCCTGATACCAATCTGCACAGTACGGATGTGCACAATACTGATGTGCAGGTCATCGATTTATCAAAAGAGAACTCACACTCTACCGACTCACAAAATAGGGATGCTGAAACGTATTCAACGTGGCCATCGGACTCTACAACCATTGCTTATCCTATGGTGAAAGGTGATGAAAATAACCGTCATAGCGATTCTAATACAATCAATCAGCCAAAAATAACGCGTCCTTTATCATTGAAAAAAATTCGTGATAATTACTTGCGAGATAGCCAACCACGCGAGGATTATAGACGCGAAACACCGCGTGACACCCAGCCACGCTATGAGAACTTGCGCTTACATAAACAAGGACAGTCGCCACTATTAAAGCCATCGGAAACACCGATAAATAGTGCTCATAACGGAGTAGCAACGCCTACAGATTCACACATATATGCGCAAGAAACAAAGAGTTGGGACAGCAGTCACCACCATTTAAGCCATCACTCTTTGGGGGCTAACGAAGGTGATGGGTTTGCTATTTTAGATTGGCAAGACGCGTTGACCCGCTCAGCGAATAAGCCCGACTTGGCAGCCAAGCTTATCATTATGATGCTTGATACTATTAATGATGAAAAGCAGGCACTGACGCAAGCGTGGGACGCCCGTGATCGCAGTATGCTAGCGCAAATTGCCCATCGCATCTTAGGCGGCAGTCGTTATACTGGTGTGCCGCAATTACGTCAGGCCAGTCAAGACCTAGAAGATAAGTGCTTGTTGAATGTCCAACACACCACACCTGCGCAGTTTGCCATGCTTGAGCCATATTATGCCGCATTAATAACAGCGTTAAATAATTTGCAGGCGCTAGATTTGTCAGCCTATCCTCAGCTCAATTATCATCGTTTGAGTGAAAATGATATGACGTGGAAAATGATTTAGAGATGATGGTTTTATGACATTAACGGTGAATCGAATCGTTGCAGTCAGTTATTGATGAGGTAGCGTCGTAACAAGGCTGTTAATATTGTTGCCATCAGCTTTAGACGTATCGGCATCATATTTAGATGCCATTTCTATTTTATTCATGAATAAGGATTATTATGAACGCGATTGCCACTTACCAATATGAAACCTTACAAGTTAGTATGACTGACAATATACTCACGGTAACCTTGAATCGCCCACACAAAAAAAATGCCATGAGCTTTAAAGTGGTGAAAGAATTGATAGCTGTCGCAGAACGCATTGGTAAAGATAAAACGATACGTGCGGTGATTCTAAATGGTGCTGAAGGCACGTTTTGTGCGGGCATCGACTTGGGTGATTTAAATCATCCAAAAAATCAAGCGTTCGCCGTTTGGGAGCTGGTAAAGCCATGGCAGAGCTCGTTCCAGCGTGTTTGTCTGGTATGGCGCGACGTGCCTGTACCGGTCATTGCCGTATTAGAAGGCTATTGTATCGGTGCAGGGCTTCAGCTAGCGCTGGCTTGCGATGTGCGTATCAGTCATCCAGATTGCAAACTGTCTATTATGGAAGCTAAGTGGGGGCTGGTACCAGACATGGGTTTGACGCAATCGGCGTTTGGCGTGGTACGTGAAGATGTGCTAAAAGAGCTTGCCATGAGTGCGCGTATCGTGACTGCCAGTGAAGGCAAAGCACTGGGTCTTGTCAGCCATTGCAGTGAAACGCCACTTGAGCAGGCGCAAAAGCTCGCTGCCGAATTTGCAGAGCGCTCTCCTGATGCGGTGTTGGCGAGTAAGCGTGTGGTCAATGCTATGTTCCAGCAGCCAGCCACTACTTTATATAAAGAAAAAGTATGGCAGCTTAAAATGATGCTCGGTCGTAATCGCAAGCTTGCTTTAAGAAAAGCCAAGCAAGCCAGTACGGCATTTGGTAAGCGCCAGTTCCGCTAAATATCTTTTACTAATTATGCCGCTATGCTGACGCTCAGACCTATTTTGACAAATTATTGTGATTGTTTTTAGTTGTTATTGTTTGTTTTATTAACGTCATGCCTCTATTGAAATGTGAGTGGATAGTAAGATATAACACTGTCCACTTGCGCCGCTGTATGCAAATGTGCACTAATGGTGGCAATGACCCTTGTTTTCAGTATTGAGTAAAGACTAAATATTAAAGACAATGGAAGCCTGAATAATACAATAACAATCACTAGAGTGTATTGAACCTTTATAACGATTCAATACACTCTATATAAAATGGTCTGAATATGTCTGCTCCAAAATCCTCTCTACCCAATCGACCCATTGCTTCTGAGCGCGTACGCTCTGCTGATTTGCCTGTTGCATGGATTATGATGCTTGGACTTATCGTGGCAGTGGGGCCATTGTCTATTGATATGTATCTTCCTGCATTACCATCGATGGCAGATGACTTTGGTGTCTCCACAGCCTTTATGGCCAACTCTGTTTCTGCCTATTTTTTAGGCTTGGTATTTGGCCAGTTATTTTATGGACCATTTAGTGATCGTGTTGGTCGTGTTAAGCCTTTATATATCGGTATGACGCTATATGTCATCGCCTCCATTGTTTGTGCCACTACTAATAACGAGTATGTATTGTTTGTTGGGCGGACGATGCAAGCGCTTGGTGCGTGTGTCGGTGCGGTGGTCACTCGTGCCGCGATTCGCGATCGATTGACTGCTAAGCAAACCGCAAAAGCCTTTTCTATTATGATTTTGGTGATGGGTTTAGCGCCAATATTAGCCCCATCGCTTGGTGCGCTATTTCTACAGTTTTTTAGCTGGCACTCTATTTTTTGGTTTTTGGCTGCTTTTGGCACGTTGAATTTATTACTCACAAAGTTTTTCTTCTTTGAAACGTTGACGGAAGAAAATCGTAATGTACGTCCTGCAAGAGAAGTACTGAGTCAATACTGGGACTTATTAAAAGACCCGACGTTCAATTATCCAGCGATTGGTGGCGGCCTGCTGATGGGGGCGATGTTTGTTTATATCAGTTCAGCCTCTGAGCTGATTATGGATACCTACGGGGTATCCGCCACCCACTTTGCTTGGTTATTTGGGATGAATGCTGCTGGTTTTGTGGGTTTGACTCAGCTGAATCAGTGGCTTACCAATCGCTTTCGTATTTTGAGTATTTTGCGCTTTGGTGCGATGATGCAGGTTATTTCTGCAGGTGTGCTATTTGTAATAGGTCTATTTTTGGGTACTGATGCTTGGCTTCCACTGGTACTGGCTTGTATTTTCTTCTGTATCGCAGGCTTAGGTCTTACTCAGCCAAATGCTTCTGCTATTGCGCTGGCCTTTCAAAAACGCCGAGCGGGCATGGCAAGTGCGCTACAAGGCTCGCTCATGTTTTCAGTCGGTATCTTTGGTGGATTATTATTAAACCTATTTCCAGTTAATCCTGTACTCAAAATTGGTATTGCGATGTTCGCTTTGATGAGTCTTGGCTGTTTTTTAATTTGGCAGATAGATCGTAATTTAAATCTGGACGATGCGGAGTAAGCCAGAGACTTTATAAGTCTTGCACTAGCATCTTAAAGGCATTTTTACATTGATTATGTAGGGATGCTTTTTTTGTGCTTTTTATTTTATTTTCTGCCTAAAACTGTGCATAAAACAAGACCATATTACAAGTTTTTAGTCATATAAATAGACTTAAGTACGCCCTTAATATCCTTTATTTGCCATATATAACAAATTGTACGTAATAACTAAACATAATTATTGCAATCATAAAGTTAGGCAAGTATTATCAAACGTAACTTTCTGTAAGTAAGTATTGTGAAGATATTACCTAACCTTGCTAGATTGTCATTAATTAATATGTACAACCACGTGAAGCTTTAAGGGTAAATTATGATGCAGTTATATCGAGTGTTACCAATTGTATTGAGTGTTGGCCTGTTTGGCTGCGGTAACTCTTCCACTCAAGAAAATGCCAATTCGACTGGTACGCCAGTAACAGAAAATAAAGATAATTTTGTCAGTAATTTGCCTGATACGGCACCAACATTAAAGGTCGCTATGACGGGTGATTTACCCCCTTTCTCGTTTCAAGATGACTATGGCAACATGCAAGGGACTGACGTTGATTCCATTAGAGCTATCGGCGAGGAGCAAGGCTTTAAAGTCGAGTTTTATAAAGAAACTTGGCAAGATATGTTCGATAGTGTGGAGTCAGGAAAACGTGATTTAGCTATTTCTGGTATCTCTTATAAAGATGATCGTGCGGTAAGATATGGTCTATCAACGCCTTACTTTTTTAACCCAGCTACCATCATGTACTTGGAAGGTAAGTTTGATATCAAAGGCTTAAACGATATAAAGGGTCTAAAAACTGGTACGTTGGCAGGTTCTAAAGAAGAAGATACTCTGAAACAGATGGGTAGCTCGGTTGAGTTGGTTTCAAGATCTACTGCATTTTTGGCTTATCAGGACTTAGTACAAGGTAAGACTGATGTTTTTTTATACGACATGCCAGTGCTGCAGTACATCATAAAAGGTTATCCAGAACATAAAGTGAAGATTGTACCTTATGAAGCGGCAGACGCACCTTCAGCGCAACAAGTTGTATTAATGGCGAAAGAAAATACTCAGTTGATTAATACGGTTAATGAGGGTATTGCTAAACTGAAAGCAAAAGGGACATTTAAGGAAATTGAAGAGCGCTGGTTAGGTGAGGCTGTACCTGCATCTGCTGATAAGAGCAATTCTGATACTAATACTACGCAATTGAACTAAGGAATTCTGAAGATGGCAACCACTCCCAATGTTGACAATAAGCGCTATCAAGGTCTGATTATTTCAATTGCACTGTTTTTATCGCTCATCGGTGCCTTGTTAGCCTTTACGTTCTATACCTCAAACTTATTAGAAAGAAATACTGCGTTAATTGACCAAACTAACCAAGTCGCTAATAGCGCGCAGGCGGTAATTAAAGATTTATTTGACTTAGATAATAGCTATGGCGAAGATACGAACTCTCCACATATTCAGCGCGTTTTGGAGCGTTTGGAGGAAAATACGGCGTTGATTACCAGTTCTATTGCTGCTATTGAGCAAGGTGCAACGATCACTGACGTTGATGGCAAAACTTATGATCTGCCAAAGATTGACAGTAACGCACAAGTAAACATTACCGCAGCTAATGAGCAGTGGAAAGCGTTAGAGCCTAAGATTCAAGCATATCTCAAAGATGCTGATAATATTATGGTTTCCTCTGAAGATGATCTGACCCAAGCCGTTGAACAAGCCAAGACGTCAAGTCTATTGATTAACGATTCGTTAGACAATTTGACCAAAGATGTTTTTAATAGTGCTGAACGCCAAGCGACGACCATTCGTCTTATTCAGGTGCTTGGTGTTGCCGCCATCTTTACCTACTTTCTAATCTTTGTATTCTTCTTTGTACGTCGTTTACGTGAAACCGATGCTGAAGCGTTCGCTGCTCGTCGCGAGACGCAAGAAATTATGGAAACGGTAAATACGGGTCTATTCTTGCTTGATAAAGACTTGAATATTGGTCAGCAGCATTCTCGCGCACTGAATGATATTATCGGTGAAGACAGATTGTCAGGAGAGAACTTTACCAACGTTTTACGTGGGCGTATTTCTGATAAAGATCTGAAAACCACACAGCAATTTATTGAGCAGCTTTACAATCCACGCGTTAAAGAAAAATTGGTAGATTCTCTCAATCCGCTGCACAAAGTCATGCTACATAACAACGCTGGTGATAAAGCACAGAATAATCGCTTCTTAGACTTCAAGTTCTCACGTGTTTATGACAACAAAGACATTGCCCGTATTTTGGTCAACGTCAACGATGTATCGGATGCCGTATATTTAGAGCAGCGTCTAGAAAAAGAGCGTTCGCAAAATGATATGCAGATTGAGATGCTCACCACGATTCTAAATGTAAATCCAAAGATTATTAATGAGTTTATTGATAATACGCAGATGCACATTGAGAAGATGAACAATATTTTGAAAAATCCTGGTAGCTCACAATACGAGCTTGAGGGCAAACTAAAAGCCATCTATCGCGAAATGCATAGCTTAAAAGGTGAAGCTTCTGCGCTAAAACTGCATAGCTTTACCAAGATTGCCTCAGATGCGGAAGACAAACTGCACGCATTGCAAAACCAAGGTCAATTATCTGGTAACGATTTCTTGCCATTGGCCGTACATTTGGATGACTTATTAAGCCTATCAAATACCATCGCGACCTTGGGTGAGCGCATTAACCGTTCAGCACCAGCGACTGCACCAACTGCAAATGGGTTAGATGACAATAGTGCTCAAAACAGTATGTCAAAAACGGTGGCGACTGACAGTCAGACATCAAATCCTTCAACCAGTATCATAGATACTGATATCGGTCAGGATATCGACCTAGGTAATGAAGCACCTGATGATCATTTGTCTTTTTATAAAGCATTTGCAAAAGATATTGCCGCAAGACAAGGCAAGCAAGTAGAGCTAAAGAGTAATACGCTGATGCAAGCGGACATACCAGCACATCTAGTAAAGCCGATTAAAGAGATTAGCATTCAACTACTACGTAATGCCGTGGTGCATGGCATTGAAGCGCCAAGTGTTCGTCATTCGATTGGTAAGACTGCGGTTGGGACGATTGATTTAGAAATAAAAGACAACGGCTCAGATTTCATGCTGATGGTGCAAGATGATGGTCAAGGTATTGATTATGACAGCATTCGTGCCAAGTTAAGCAGTGACGGTCGTTTTAGTACAGAAGAAGCCAGCCAGCTCAGTCAAAGCGAGCTGCTCAAACAACTGTTTTCTTCGGGTTTCTCTACCAAAGAACATGCAGATGAAGATGGCGGACGCGGTGTCGGTCTCGATATCATTAAAGCAAAAGTAAAAGATTATGATGGCAAGCTTAACGTAAACAGCGAATTTGGTCAGATGACACGGTTTGTTATTACTTTACCAAAAGCTTAATTAGAAACAGCAGGTATATTGTCAAGGATGACAAGCACTTCATTAAAGGTAATAGATCAGTTATGCATAAGTTAATGATTGTTGATGATTCAAATATTATTAGAAATCGTATTCAACGCGCGTACGATTCAGGGCAGTTTATGCTGGTTGCGACGGCAACCAGTGGTGTCCAAGCCATTGAAAAGTTCAATGTCCATCGTCCTGACGTAATCACCATGGACTTGACCATGCCACAAATGGACGGACTTGAATGCATTGAGAAAATCATTGCGATTGACCCTGAAGTACGCATTTTAGTGGTGTCAGCACTGTCTGATAAAGCCACTGGCATTGAAGCATTGTCGTTGGGTGCCAGCGGATTTTTGTGCAAGCCTTTTTCAGAAGAAGAGCTTGTAGAGTCTTTGTATGAGCTAATGCAAGACTAAACCATTCAACGACTTAAGTAGATGTCATTATGAAAGAACAAAAGCTACAGATTTTTTTAAGTATTATTAGTAACTATTTTAATCAGTTTGGGGGCGAGGAGCTTGTCGCTGACACCCCATATCTGTTAGAGAACAAACAGCCAAAAGTTCATGATTATACGGGTGTGATCGGTATATCGGGTGGACAAAAGGGCGTGGTGTATTTTTCGGCAACCCGTCAGCTATTGTCCGCTATACTGGATAGCATGGGTGAAACGGATAAAAGCGATGAGAATTATATCGATTTGGCTGGCGAAGTGGCCAATACAATCGCTGGTAATGCGCGTAAAGAGTTTGGCTCAGAATTCCATATTTCTGTGCCGTTTGTATTTAAAGGCTCTCCACAAAGTATTGTGTTGCCGAATGATGAGCGTTCTTTTATCATTCCCATCACTTGGAACTCGCAGATAGGCGAGATTGTGGTCTGTTTGCAGGATTAACGTTGCTGCCACCGCGTCATAAAGATGGATATTAATATATTATGGTTAAAGTAGAAAAATTGGGTGTGTTTCTGAGCTCAATCAATGCATTTTTTGCACAAATTGATGGCTCGGAAGTGTCCATTGATACCCCTTATTTAAATCATAACAAGAGTGCTGTTGGTTATGATTATAGCGGCGTTATCGAGATATCAGGGCCTTTGGAAGGCTGTGTGTATGTGAGTGCACCAAGCGTGATGTTACGAGAGGTCATAAAAGTGATGGGCGAGCCTGACTCATCGATCACGATGATGAAAGATCTGCTCGGTGAGATGGCCAACACTATCTCTGGTAATGCTCGTACTGAGTTTGGCTCAGAGTTTATTATCTCGCCGCCGCATATTGTTGAGAGCGCACCAAGCGTGTCTTATTTGCCAAAAGATCGCCAAAGTTACGTCACGCCATTTACGTGGCGTGGGTATAAAGCGGTCATTGGTATCTGTATCGCTTAATCTACAGCTGCTCATTTATTCAGTATAAAGAACGACGTTAATGCGTCGTTTTTTTATGCGTTATCATCCACTTAAACAGCATAATAGCGCTAGCAGTCGCTAAGCATTATATGATAAAATACAGCCCAGCTATTTTTATCACATCGTATTTTTACGTTCAAATGATAGCTCAATTTTTTAAACCAACCCATCAACCAATGACACACACATCATGGCAAAGAATTGCTGGGTGTTTGGCGACTTGATTAATTTGCAAAAAAGTTAGTGCTGCCCCAATAAACATTAACCGTTAGCAGATGCGTGTCGCTAGATAGGCAGTTTTTGTGATGTGGAGGCATAACCCAACCAATAGGAATTCCACATGTCTACAAAGAATCCAACCAAAATCGAAATGCGCGACTTACTACAAGCCGGCGCTCACTTTGGTCACCAAACACGTTTTTGGAATCCAAAAATGGGACCATACATCTTTGGTGCCCGTAATAAGATTCACATCATCAACTTAGAGCACACAGTAAAAGCGTTTAACGAAGCATTGACTTATGTTAACGGCTTAGCTGCCAAGAAAAACAAAGTATTATTCGTAGGTACTAAACGCGCAGCAAGCGGTATCATCGCTGAGCAAGCAGCACGCGCTGGCATGCCATACGTTGACCATCGCTGGTTAGGTGGTATGTTGACTAACTGGAAAACACTACGCCAGTCAATCAACCGTCTAAAAGAGCTAGAAAAACAAGCAGAAGACGGTACTTTCGCCAAGCTTACTAAGCGCGAAGCGTTAGAGCGTACTCGCGATATGGAAAAACTTGAGCGTTCACTAGGCGGTATTAAAGATATGGGCGGCCTACCTGATGCAATCTTCGTTGTAGACGTAGATCATGAAGCGATTGCTATCAAAGAAGCTAAAAATCTAGGTATCCCAGTTATCGGTATCGTTGATACTAACTCTAGCCCAGATAACGTTGATTACATCATCCCAGCAAACGATGATGCTATCCGTGCTGTGACCTTGTATGTGACTTCTATGGCTGATGCGATTATCGCTGGTAAAGAATACGCACAGACTCAAGCGGGCGGCAAAGCTGAGCAAGAAGCACCTGCTATTGAAGAAGCACCAGTTGAAGCCAAAGCAGAAGAAGCGGCGACTCCAGCAGAATAATTGGCTGACCAAAAAGGTTTAACTTTGTAACGGTGTCTTGATAGTTATCTTGTCAGCATTCATATAAAGTTATTAACAGCGTATAAGCTTACAATAGGCATGATGTAGTTTTACTCGTCATGCCTTATTGTTGATGGAACACTCGTTAATAAGCGAGTATTATCGCTTACATATGCCCTCGTGATGCACAATATCTGTCATTACAATGATGTCTGTTATCACGATCAACCATGAGTGCTTCCATTACTATAAGAGCGATATAGTACCAATAGATAGCAAAGATATATCTCATAGAAATTAAGCACTCCCATACATAATAAAAGGTAACTCTTATGTCAGAAGTAAAAGTATCTGCCAAAATGGTAAAAGAATTGCGTGACCGTACTGGTCTTGGCATGATGGAATGTAAAAAAGCGTTAGAAGAATCAAACGGCGATGTAGAAACTGCCATTGATAACCTACGTAAATCTGGTCAAGCCAAAGCAGCTAAAAAAGCTGGTAACATTGCAGCTGATGGCGCTATCATCATCGCTCAAGGCGACAACAAAGCATTCTTGTTAGAAGTAAACTGCCAAACTGACTTCGTTGCAAAAGACGAAAACTTTACGGCATTTGCAGAAGCAGTAGCGAACATTGCATTAGAAAACAATGTGACTGACGTAGCTGCTATTGCTGAATTGCCATATGGCAATGGTCAGACTGTTGAAGAAGCTCGTGTATCTTTGGTACAAAAAATCGGCGAAAATATCCAAGTACGCCGCGTTGAAGTATTAGAAGGTAGCAACCTTGCTTCATACCGTCATGGTCTACGTATTGGTGTTGTGGTATCTTTTGAAGGCGGCAACGCAGATACTGGCAAAAATCTTGCCATGCATATCGCTGCGTTTAACCCAGTTGCGGTTGATGACGAAAGTGTCGATGCTGATTTATTAGCACGCGAAAAAGACATCATCGAAGCAAAAGCTCGTGAGTCTGGCAAGCCTGATAACATCGTTGAAAAAATGATCGAAGGTGGCCTACGTAAGTATCTAGAAGAAGTGACTTTACTACGTCAGCCATATGTTATGGACAACGAGAAGAAAGTTGGTGATGTACTAAAAGCTGAAGGCGTAAAAGTACTTGCTTTCAAACGTCTAGAAGTTGGTGAAGGCATCGAGAAAAAGCAAGAAGATTTCGCTGCTGAAGTTGCTGCAACACAAGCACTGGCTAACAAGTAATTTTTAAATTTTGCTAAGAAGAATGGTGAGTGCTAAGCTTTTTGGTTTGGTACTCACCGATCAGCTTTATTGTTAATCTTGTATCGAACTCAAAAAATATGACAAGATAGATTATGAATGAATAGATAAAATCTCTTAGCACAAAAAAGCCCGTTAATTATATTAACGGGCTTTTTTACGTTTGGATTCAACGGTTCATGTAGTCTTCATTTTAGCGTAGCGCATCATATGCTGAATTGGCATAGCTGGCACTATTGCTATTACTGCTGGTACCATAGCTGACGTTTTGTAAGCCGCTACTGAGACTAGGATTGGCGATTTGATTACTAGCATTCATGGTACTGCCTGATAGCCCTGAGTCGTTTTTATACAAGCTATGGTAACGGCTCATGACATTTTTGACATAGTTACGGGTTTCTTTAAAAGGCGGGATGCCGTTATATTTATCAACGTTACCTTCACCTGCATTATAGCCCGCAACCGCAAATTCTACGTTGTTATTAAACCGCTTCATCAACCATGCAATATATTTAGCAGAGCCTTCGATATTATCTGCAGGGTTCCAAGGATTGCTGACTTTGAAGCGTCGCGCAGTCGCTGGCATTAGCTGCATGAGACCTTGCGCACCGACAGGTGAGCGTGCATTTGGGTTAAATGCGGATTCGCTATGCATCATTGCTTTTATAAGCCCAGGATCTACGCCATGACGCTGAGCTGAGGCGCGAATATAACTGTCGTATGAGTTGCGGCTTCCGCTACTGCTGGCAGAGCTACTACCGTAATTACTGCTGCTATTGTCACTACTACCGTCATACATTTTAGAATCTTTGTAGTAAGTGACTTTTACCTTTTTGGTGAATTTGTCAAAATTACCACTTGGATTGACGTTAGTGAGTAAGACTTGTCCGCCTTTGTCTTTGTAAATATACATATTACCTGCTTGAGCAGCAACAGATAGAGATAGGCTGGATAGGGCGACAGCGGTCAATAAAACAGGAGACAAGCAGCGAGTCACTAAGGTTGTAACATTTATCATAGGGTTATCACTTTTCATCGAGTAATAGCAAATTACTTTGCCTATAGGCGCGTCGTTCTGCGCATTTAAGCGGTTATCGTGCTGGTAGGATTTTATCGCTGTAAACGATATAGCACCCTAGCAAAAACCACGTCTAACTAGAAACCACTCGCATTGGATACAAAAAATAATAGTTGCTTACTATAACATATAATAACTTTTCGACGCATACGATTATCAGTACAAAGTATAAAAGTCATTTTTAATTTGTAAAAAAATCAACATACTACCGTTTTTGAGTACGTTGATTGAGTATCGGCTTTATTATTTTTAGGCGTATGTGGTACGTGAATATTCTGGCTGTAGCAATGAATGAATCGTGAGAAATAAAAGCTGTTCAAAGCACTGAAAACTGCTTTGAACAGGGTTATATAGAAAGTGCACTGATAAAAATAGGCACCCAAACGGCGGTGACCAGCCCGTTTACTGCCAATCCAAATGCCGCATAACGCCCAGCAGTGTGGCTAATTTGCCATGCTTCGACGGTACCAAAAGCATGTGCTGCCAACCCAAGTGCTAAGCCCTTGGCACGGTCATCATCGATACCGCGAAATAAAAAGCGCGCCAAAGTACCACCGATAAGCCCTGAGACAATAATAATTAAGTTAGCCATGGCAAGTGGTGCTTTAATTAAATCTGCGACACTCAGACCGATTGGTGTGGTCACTGAACGCGTTGCGAAAGCGAGTATAGTGTCGTGACTTAATGAAAATAAATAAGCCAATGACATCGGTAGCAATGCACCAACCACACTTGCAAGGATGACTATGAGAGTAAGCTTTTTGACTGGTAGACCTTTAAAGTTCATTGCTGCTAATGGTACTGCCAATAATACGGTGACATATCCCAATAGGTGATCAAATACAGGCTTGGCAACATCGTAATAATCGTTGTAATCCCATTGTAGGATAAACAAAAATAAAAGAACAAGCGCCAACGCCGTAATCACCATCGGCAGCCATGAGAGCTTACGTGCCAGTACACGAGCAGTCACATGAGCGATTAGCGTTAATAATATCGCTGCAAAGGTTGCCACAAACACGTTATCAAAAGTCATTGCATTTCCTTGTTCATGCAGCTCATAGCTGTCCTTTGTGCTCTTCAACGGTGGTGCTATCGATGCTAACATCGTGATTGAGCGAACGGTTGGCAAGTATGGCAAGTCCCCAAAGCGGTATGAGTGTGCTAATAATCATCGTCAGCATAACGCCCCAAAGCTCATCACCTAAAGCGAATAGCAGTAAACCTGCACCTGCAGACACGGGCAAAAAAGCAAAACCGCTATCCACCAATAAAGTATTACTGGCTTGGGTGAGCCAACTGGGCAACCCTTTAAGTAATCGCCATGCCATCAAAATAAAGAACATGGCGACCAATCCAACGATGTTGGCAGCCTTTTCTATTCCTACTAATTGACAGATGATAACGGCTGATTCACGAACCACGATGACCATCGTGAGTGTCAGGACTAAGGCAAGCCATAGCGGCAAATGGGCGGAGTGAGTAGATTTCATAAGAAATACTGGCCGATTTAGAAAGAGATAGGATAGTAGCAACAAAATAGATAGAACACATTCTAATGAGTGTGTTCTATCTATCAATGATATGAATATTGGTTGAACCTATAGCCGATGATTATATAGAGAGTAGGCAAACTAATAAAGCTTATAGCATATCGTCAGTGTGATTATAAATAGCAACAGCGTTAAGCTCGCTTAATATAATGAATGTATCATTTGCGCCAGGCTACCTTGTGCTCACTTTAAACGACGTCAACTATGGTAGCGCGTTTTCGTGATCGGGTAACCTATAAAATTTAATGCTATGTGCCAAAAAAAAGGATGATATCAATGGATATCATCCTTTTGTCTTTTATAAAGCTATTTTACAGATTCAGTCATTTATATTTTTGAGTCAGGAGTTTCCGCTTCTACTGCTAATTCCTCTGACTTAGCGGCTTCAGAATTCAGCGCATCAAACTCATCAAACGCTTTTTCTTCTGCTTCGGTCATCGTCGGCTCTTCAACCTCGTCAGGCTTTTCGAAGTCTTCAAGTACTGGCATCAATAATGTGGCTTGTGCTAATGGCAGTACATCTAAAGGCTCTAAATTGGCCTGACCCAATAGTTGTCTTAGCGTATCGCTTGGCAAGCGAATCGTTAAACACTCATGCCCGCTGTCATCGTAGCTCTCTTCCTGAATAACACCCAGCTCATATAAGGCGTTTTTTAACTGACCTGCATGATAAGGTAAGGTCAACTCAAAGGTGGTGAGTGTACCAGTAAGTAACTGCTGGACGGCTAACGACAACGCTTCCATACCTAGATTTTCTCTAGAAGAAACATAGACGCGATTGGGTTGTCCTTCGCTAGCATAACCAATATGTGCAGGCTCATCTGTCAAATCAATCTTGTTGTAGACATTGAGCACTGGTACATCATTATCAATCTCTGCTAATACGTCTTTGACCGCTTGAATTTGCTCATGCATATCTTCACTAGAAGAATCGATAACGTGTAGCAATAAATCTGCTTCCAAGGTTTCTTCTAATGTCGCATGAAAGGATTCGACCAACTCATGCGGCAGATGACGGACAAAACCTACCGTATCGACCAAAACAACACGACCAACACCCTGCCAGTCTAAACGGCGTAAAGTGGGATCAAGCGTGGCAAATAATTTATCCGCTGCGTAGATATTCTCGTCGACCAAGCGGTTAAATAGCGTAGATTTTCCCGCATTGGTATAACCGACAAGCGAAATCGTCGGCACATCTGATTTTTGGCGACGGGCTCGACCTTGCGCACGTGTCTGTCTGACTTTCTCGATTCTGCTTTTAAGCTGATTCACGCGCACTTGTAGCAAGCGACGATCGGTCTCAAGCTGGGTTTCACCAGGTCCACGTAGACCAATACCGCCTTTTTGACGCTCCAAATGCGTCCAACCTCGTACCAAACGCGTCGATAAATGGTTGAGCTGCGCCAGCTCTACTTGTAGCTTACCTTCATAAGTACGAGCACGCTGCGCGAAAATGTCCAATATCAAACCTGTACGATCCAGTACGCGACATTTGACCAAGGCTTCAATATTACGCTCTTGTGATGGCGATAAGCTATGGTTAAATAAGACGATATCCGCATCATGTTCGCGTACCAATTCTGCTATTTCTTCTGCTTTACCGCTACCAACGAAGTATCTGGCATCGGGTCTTTGGCGTGAGCCTGTGACTAAAGCCAAACGATCAGCCCCTGCTGAGTCTGCTAACAGCTCAAATTCACCTAGATCATCAGGATCTTGAATTTGACGGATGTCTAAATGTACTATAATGGCGCGCTCGCCACCTTCGTGTCTTTCAAAATAATCCAAAGAGTATCACCTATTTAATAAAGTAAATATATCGCTATTATCCATTCAGTAAACGTCGATATAGCGTTCATATGACCATATATATGTGGTCTCATCACCTAATATTAAAGCGTTCTAGCACAATTAACGATGGTTTTATGTTACAGCGTAAATGAAAGCCATAGGCAAATCAGTGAACGCAGCAGAACTGGTTGAATAAACAGCAACTCAGTGAACAAATCGTCACTGACTGAATAAATTTTGTTATACTCATGGCGCTTGTTTACGATATATAATCATAAGTTTTTAACCACGAGGGACACAGATGAGCCAATCTAAGTCAGGCTTCTCACTCAGACAACAGTTGGGGCGCGGCAAACAAATTGCTGGCATGACCACCACTATCGCTGGTGGATTGCGCGCCGCCCAACGTATTGGCGCATTTAAGCAGCCCCCACGCGAAAAATTGCCACGCTATATTCAAGCCTTTTGCCGCAAAATGGCAGGCTCTTTTGGCGTCAAGGTTGTGGCAGTCGAGCGTGTAGAGCAGCACCACGGATTATGGGTATCCAATCATGTGTCATGGATGGATATCCCTGTGGTGGGTACACTGAGTCCTGCTTTTTTCTTATCCAAAGCCGAAATCGGTGAATGGCCTGTATTTGGTAAGCTGGCTCATGCAGCAGGCACGGTATTTATTGAGCGTGGTTCCGGTGATGCAGGATCGGTCGCCGCCCAAATTGCCAGTTTTTTGACCAAAGGTTTCTCGGTCATATTCTTCCCTGAGGCGACCACCACCGATGGTAAGAAAATCAAGCGTATTCATGGCACGTTGCTACAAGCTGCCATAGATGCTGACGTGCCCGTACGCCCGCTGGTAATTGCTTATGTCAATAAAGACGGCACGTTAAGTGAAGAGTTGCCTTACTATGGCAAGCTTACGATGAAAGAGAGCCTAAAAAAGGTACTCGATACGAAAGATGTGACCGCCTATGTATTGCCACTGGAGCCAATAGATCCTAAAGGGTTGAGCAAAAGTGAATTGACGGACTTGTTACAAGCCCGTATGCAAGAAGGTTTGGCCGAATTACATTCGCGAGTCTTAACGAAAGTCGCTAAAATATAAAGCGGTGACAGCATAATAGTTGTGAATATTTAACACGCTCTAATAAAAAAGGCGCAAATCGCTCAGTTTATGACTGCGATTTGCGCCTTTTTTTGTCGATTAAAAATACAGCAGCCTCAATGCGCCAAAGTCTGGTTCTCATCAGACCATGGTGTCACCTCAAGCTAACATTAGGGTGATGGATTAGGATGCTGGGTATGCACCGCTTCAATCGCTTCTAATACTTCTGAGTTTAAGGTTAAATGGATACTATCGATGTTGGATTTTAGCTGCTCGATCGTAGTAGCGCCAATAATATTACTGGTGACAAATGAGCGTGAGTTAACGAAAGCTAGTGCCATCTGTGCCATATCTAAATCTGCATCTGCCGCTATTTTGGCGTATTGAGCAGTGGCTGATAGCGCTTCTTCATTGGTATAGCGCGCAAAGCGATCATACATCGTCAGACGCGCACCCGCTGGACGTTTGCCATCGAGATATTTACCAGATAAGACACCAAAGCCAAGCGGTGAATAAGCCAATAGACCTACATTTTCACGGTGCGTAATCTCAGCCATAGCGACTTCATATAAGCGATTTAGCAAACTATAAGGATTTTGCACCGTGATAGGGGCGATCAAACCATTTTTATCAGCCTCCCATAGATAGCGCATCAGTCCCCAAGCGGTATCGTTCGATAGTCCATAAGCGCGAATACGCCCTTTTTTAATCTCATCATTTAACGCTTGAATGGTCTCTAGAAATGGCGTCAAATCATCTAATGGTTGCGATGCCATCTCTTCGGTATAGCCGCGCTGACTAAAAAAATTTGCTTGGCGTTCAGGCCAATGGAGCTGGTAAATATCGATATAATCGGTTTGTAAACGCTGAAGATTACCATCGATGGCGCTGCTAATATGTTCGGCATTAAAACGCGTTTGCCCATCACGCAAAAAATCCATCGGCGATATTTTGCTAGCAAGGATGACTTTATCGCGCTGTTTGGTTTGATTAAACCATGTACCCATGAAGCGTTCAGTATCGCCTTGCTTGTCCTTATCTGGCGGCGATGGATACATCTCCGCCGTGTCCCAAAAATTCACCCCTTCGCTTAGCGCCATGTCCATTTGTTCATGTGCTTGGATCTCGGTATTTTGCTGTCCCCATGTCATCGTGCCTAAACAAATCTTAGAAACTTTTTCATTGAGTTGTGGCAACATTTGATATTGCATATGAATGTCCTTTGTAAATGTATTTTTATAGCTGACAGTTTTTAAGCGATTACATGAGTTTTATGCCAGTGACACCAGGCGGGGTAACTTTAAAGATTTTTACTTTAAATAACAGGGATTGTCCGGCAAGGGGATGGTTAAAATCCACTTCGACTTGATCGTCATCGATTGCACTAATCGTACCCGGCAGCGTGTTTTTGCCTTTATCTTCGAATTCTACCATCATGCCGATTTCTGGATTATCAGCGATTAACGCAAACTGAGTACGGCTGAAATGTTGAATGTTGTCAGGATTCCAATCGCCAAATGCCTGCTCTGGCTCAAGGTGGGCAGAGCGCGTGTCACCTGCGCGCAGGTTCATTAATACCTGCTCAAAGCCAGGTAACAAACTTTCATCACCAATGGTGAGCGTCACAGGCGCATCACGGCTAAAGGTAGAATCAATCATCGTACCGTTCTCTAGTGATACTTCAAAGTGCAGCTTTACAAGGCTACCAAAAGTGATACGGGTGTCTTCATTGGGATTGATAAATTGTGAGTCGGTCATAGTCAACAGCCATTTATTACGGGATTAGGAATTGGTTTGGCAAATAATATAAGAAATGATAAGCCATCTTGGAGAGTATGTAAGCGTAAATAGTGTAACGCAAATAGTGTAATATATTTGGCAATTCTAAGAGCAGGCAGGGGGTTTTATGGTAAATAAACAACAAGGTCACATTAAAAAGTGGCAAGACGACAAAGGCTTTGGTTTTATCGAAACACAGAATGGTGATTCAATATTCTTTCATATCAATGAGTTTAAAGCGCGTCGTCGCCCTGAGGTCGGTGAGCCCGTTGTTTTTACATTTGGGCAGGACAATCAAGGGCGTATGCAAGCAAAAGATGTACAAGAGCTGAGCTTTGTGCAGCAAAAAATGGCGCAAAAAAATCAGAAAATCCGTCAGCGTAATCACAAACGTAGCATGCAAGCAGACTTTGAAGCGGGACAAAAGAAACGTTTGTTCCTTGGTGTGGGCTTTTATGGCGTATTAATCTTGTTGGCTGCCATGAACAAGCTCAGCTGGCTGGTTGTGGGTTGGTATGTGGCTTTGGGTCTCATTACTTATATGATGTATGCCAAAGACAAAGCCGCTGCTCAGAATAATGATTGGCGCACACCTGAATCAACCTTGCATCTGCTAAGTGCGCTGGGCGGTTGGGTGGGCGCGATGGTTGCGCAGACGTATCTACGCCACAAGTCGCAAAAGCCTGAATTTCGAGTGGCGTATTATTTGACTGTTCTCATCAATATGGCGGGGTTGTTGTTTATATTGACAGGAGGAAGCTTGAAATTTTTGCAAGGATTACTTGATTCTTTGGTATAAAAGCACTTGTTTATTTATCATAGTGAGCGGTGTAGTTTTGATGTTTAATGCTTAAGTCTAAAATAAACGGCTGATGAAACATCAAAGTTTTATATCTTGAGTGGCTGGTTGCCGTGCATTGGTATTTTGTGCGAGTATGATGAATTGTACGCAATAAGCACGATTTTTCAGGATAAACCTTAAATGGATTTAATTAATAATAAAAGGCGAACGCAAGTGATTACTTTATACAAATACACCCATCCAAGTCGCGCTGAAACGGTCATTTGGGCATTGCAGGAGCTGGGCTTAGAATATGAGACCAAAGAAATAGATGGCAAAAAAGGAGAGCAGCGAAGCCCTGAGTTTCTAGCCGTTAATCCCTTTGGTAAAATCCCTACCATCACACATGAAGGCAAACACTTTACTGAGTCGTTGGCTATTATTGAATATCTCAATGAGTTACACCCTGACAAACCTTTGACACCAAACACAGCAGATGAGAACTTCGCTGAGAAAAACTATAAACTTCGCCAAGTGATTTCATTTGGCATGATCGAAATTGAGAGTTATCTATGGATACTCACCAAAATCAAGGTATTAGACAATTATGAAAACTGGCCTGAGGGCACCGCTAACAACTGCATGAAGTGTATCCAAAAAGCCCTGCCGATTGCTTATGCTTGGGTAGATGAGCAGGAGTATATAGCGGGGGACAGCTTTACGCTGGCAGACATTTATTATCAGCATTTGTTTTCATGGTTAAAGATGCTGGGCGTTGAGTTGCCTGAGCAGGTTCAAGATTATCTTAAAAAATTATCGAAGCGAGAGAAATTTCCTAAGAGATAATCAATCATGACTTTCAGCTGTTAAGAGTGGCGTATAGGCGCAATACTCTATGCCAATAGCCTTTATCAGAAAAAATGATGAATAAAAAAGGTGGGTTACGACTGCGTAATCCACCTTTTTTATTTATAAATCTAACTGTCTTAATAATGCGATTTAAAATTATGACCGCGGCATTTCACGCTTTTTTTCTAAAAACAGCATGTCAATGACAATTAACGCCACACCGATACTAATGCCCATATCCGCAATATTAAAAATAGGGTAATGCCAGACATCGGCGTTATGTACATGGATAAAGTCGATGACGTGACCATGCAGCAAGCGGTCAATGAGATTGCCAACCGCACCGCCGAGCACTAGTGCTAGACCTGTCGATAGTAGCTTGGCTTGGCGTGGGGCTTTTATTAGGTAGCCGATTAAAAATAGCGACATTATCAATGCCAATCCTGAAAAAAACCACTTCTGCCAACCACCAGCATCTGCCAAAAAGCTAAATGCCGCGCCATAGTTGTATGCCAATGTCCAATTCAGAAAAGGCTCAATCACAGGCACTGGCTCATGAAAAGTCAGCTTAGTTTCAGCCAGCCACTTCGTCCATTGATCGATAATTAGCACGACCAACGATAGGAGATACCACGTAAACGCACGACGGCCATTCGCAATCATTTTTGACGTCTTATTCAGACGACTTTTCGGTGTCGTTGAGCTGCCTGTGGTTGCATGAGCTGGTTCAGGTGATTTATCGACTTCACCATATGGCGGCTTGTTGTCTGATGATTCTGTTGAGTTAGGCGTATGGTTAGGCATAGTGGCGCACCTCACCATCACCGCTGACGTTAGTCACGCAGCGTGCGCATAGTTCTGGATGTGCACTATCGGTACCGATATCATCACGGATATGCCAGCAGCGTACGCACTTGGTGCCAGTTGCGGCGCTCACATTGACCACTAAGTCTACTGATTCATCCGTGCTGGCGTCAGTTTGCTCATCGGTGCTTGTTTTAACGGCAGGAGCGTCGCTCATAGGTTTCAAAGTTGCGCTACTAGTGATTAGTACAAAGCGCAGCTCTTCACCCAGCTTGGCCAAGCTTTCATGCATTGCCCCGTCAGCATATAGATTAACATCGGCAGACAAGTTAGCGTTGATGATTTTTTCACCACGTGCCGTTTCGATATGTTTATTGACCATATCCTTTGCCAACATGATACGTTGCCAGTCATCGTTGCTGATCGCGCTTAGCTCAAATTCTGGAAATTTATACCATTCTTCAGTAAATACATAACTGTCAGCACCATGCAATACTTCCCACGCTTCTTGTGCCGTGAATGATAAAATCGGCGTAATCCAGCGAATGAGTGCCTGAACGATATGATAAATAGCCGTTTGCGCAGAGCGGCGTGGCTGTCCATCAGTCTGAGTCGTATACTGACGATCTTTGATAATATCTAAATAGAAACTACCCAAATCTTGCGAACAGAACGCAGTAATATGCTGGGTGACTTGGTGAAAATCCATGGCATCATAAGCACTGATGATTTGTGCTTGCACGGTTTGCGCGCGCTCAATGATGAATTTATCAAGGCTGACCAGCTCATTGATATCGACGCTGTTGGTCGCAGGATCAAAGTCATCGGTATTGGCAAGTAAGAAACGCAGGGTGTTACGGATACGGCGATACATATCGATTGCGCCTTTAAAGACCGTTTTACCCGCGCTCATCTCATAACGATAGTCGCTTGATGCAATCCACAAACGCAGCATGTCCGCGCCTGTTTTATTGATCTCTTCCTGCGGCGTGATGATATTACCCAGTGACTTACTCATCTTGCGACCGTTTTCATCAACCACAAAACCATGCGTCAGTACTTGCTTAAATGGTGGGCGACCGTACATGGCTTCTGATGTCAATAATGAAGTCTGGAACCAACCGCGATGTTGGTCAGAGCCTTCCAAGTAGATATCTGCTGGGTTGGTCAATTCATCACGTTGCTCAAGTACGGCAAAATGCGTCGTGCCAGAGTCAAACCAAACGTCTAAGGTGTCGGTTGCTTTGTCATAGTCAGCAGCCTCGTTGCCTAAGAAGTCTTCACAGCTGGCATCAAACCAAGCTTCCACGCCGCCCGCATCAATTTTTTGTGCAGCGACTTCCATCAGCTCAAGCGTGTTTGGATGCAGCTCGCCTGTTTCTTTATGGGTAAAGAAAGTAATCGGCACGCCCCATGTACGCTGACGTGAGATACACCAATCTGGGCGACCCGTCATCATGGCTTCGATACGGTTTTGTCCCCATGCCGGTGTCCAGCTTACTGCTGGAATATCAGCAAGAGCACGCTCACGCAGACCTTTGGTTTCCATATTAATAAACCACTGCGGCGTTGCGCGGAAAATAATCGGCGACTTATGACGCCAGCAATGTGGATAGCTATGCTCAATCTTGGTATGACTGATTAGATGTCCATTGTCATGCAGTGCGGCGATGATTTTTGGATTGGCCTTATAAATGTGCTCGCCCGCAAATACCGCTGCGCTGTCCAGATAAACGCCCGTACCACTGACTGGGTTTTCAACGGGTAAGTTATATTTAAGACCTACGATATAATCGTCAAGACCGTGACCGGGTGCTGTATGGACGAGGCCAGTACCACTATCAGTGGTCACGTGATCGCCTAGAATTAATGGCACTTGACGGTCTGCAATCAGTGGGTGCTGGGCACGCAAGCCTTCAAGCTCGCGCCCAGATACGGTAGCTAACACGCCCTGATTGCTAAGTTTAAGTTCCGTTAATGCTGTTTCAACCAAATCCGCGGCTAATAGCAAATTACCTTTTTCAGTCGCGACCACGCTATAGTTATGCTCAGGATGTACAGAGATGGCTTGGTTAGCAGGTAGTGTCCAAGGGGTCGTCGTCCAAATAACAGCGGCGATATTACCCGCTACGTCAGCCAACGAGGCAACCTTATCGGTATCCAAAACATCAAAGCTCACATAGATAGCATCAGACACTTTATCTTGGTATTCAACCTCAGCTTCAGCTAGGGCGGAGCTACAGTCCAAGCACCAGTTGACGGGCTTCATACCGCGAGTGACATGACCATTGTCATAAATTTTGGCAAGGGCGCGTACGATGTTGGCTTCTTGGTGGAAGTTCATCGTTAGATAAGGGTTGTCCCAATCACCAAACACGCCCAAACGTTTGAAGTCTGCTTTTTGCAATTCAATCTGTGTGCTCGCATACTCGCGGCACAAACCACGAAATTCGGTAGCAGAGATTTTTTGACCGACCTTGCCGACTTTGGCTTCGACCTTTTGCTCGATAGGCAGACCATGACAGTCCCAACCGGGGACATAAGGCGCATCAAAGCCTGATAGCGTTTTTGACTTCACGATAATGTCTTTGAGTACTTTATTAACCGCGTGACCCAAGTGAATCTGACCGTTGGCGTATGGAGGACCATCGTGCAAAATGTATTTGGTCGCCCCAGCACGTGCCTGACGAATTTTGCCGTACACATCATCCGCTTCCCAAGCAGCAAGCCAATCTGGCTCGCGCTTGGCAAGGTTTGCACGCATCGCAAATGGCGTGTCGGCAAGGTTTAGCGTGTCTTTATAATCCTGGCTTGGCGTATCAGTACTTTTATCAGTCATAGAAGGTGTCTTTTTAGAAGATGGATTAAAAATCGATGTAAAGTCAGATGTGACATTTAGGGTAATGCTTAGCTGGCTGCTTAACCGTTGATGATCGCTTTCTCACTTATAAGATATCGCTGTGCATCAACGTCATAAATATGCTCACGTCAATAATAAATGCTATCGAGACGAATGCAACATAAAATATGCTTATGGATAATAAAATACCGTGATAGCAATAAACTAAAAAGAGGCAATGAGATTGGCAGCTATTATATGACAAAAAGGCTAGGGTAAAAAGAGCTGGTCAGTATTGTCCTTATTTTAGCCAAAACCAATCATTTATATGAGTGATGCATCACCTATTGAATCATACGGATGGCAAGTGCCATTGTCTACCGACTGGACTCTAAATAATTGGACTCTAAACAGCAGGCTAAGCGTTAAAAAACTGATGATAACCATAAGCGCAATTTCAGCGACCATAAGGGTTGAATGCCCGTCAAACCTTGAGTCATCTCGCCATCCTTTAAGATGACATACGAAGGCGTCACTTGTCCTTGCCAATCAGCGAAGATGCTGCCTTCTTGATCATTTATCGTCGTAAAGCGATAGCTATTTTCATTAAGGTAGCGGTGCAGCTCTTGGTCAGTGCCTGATTTAATGGCAATCGTAACGACCGGATAATCATTTGCGGCGGCAAGTTTGTCTATGGTCGGCGAGGTGATACTACAAATGGGACACCACGTGCCCCAAAAATACACCAGCGTTGGTTGTTCATTGCTCAGCGCCGCTAAGTCAACGACTTGCCCTTGATAATCGGTCAGTTGCAATTGCGGGTTGGCGGGCATGATAGGTTGTCGCCACCAATTAATAGCGGTATAAATAACAGCAAATACCAAGCCATATATGAGTAGATTTTTAGCGATAGACAACCCCTTTTGCTTGGGTGTTTTCTTTGGCTTTTTAATGGGTTTTTCAGTATCAATCGTCATAATGGCTACTTTTTTGCTATAGGTATTGTGTAAATGGCTTTAATAAGTGGTTGTTGATAGATAAAAATAAACGGCTGAAATGTCAGCCGTATTACTCATAAATTTTATTAAACCGTGCTCAGTGTTGGTATTTTAAAGTGACTGATTAAGGTTTTTGCGCACGGTTTTGTAATGGGTCACCGAGCAGGACGCTACCAGAGTTTTCGAGGCGCTCATCATCGCTTAGCTTACTGGCTGATACTTTAGATTTTCTCTTCCATTTCAAACTATACAAGTCATCACGGCGATCAAGCAGATTATGTACCGAGCCTTCATTACGGACATGAATAAGCTTGTCTAGGTTCACATCTGAGAAGAATACCATCTCAGTGTTGGCGGTGGTTTCTGCCATGATCGCATCATGCGGGAAAGCAAAATCTGATGGCGAGAAGATAGAGGACTGCGCATATTGAATATCGAGACTTTCAACCTGTGGTAAGTTACCAACCGAACCACAAATCATCACATAGCATTCGTTTTCAATTGCACGTGCTTGGGCGCAGTGGCGCACGCGTAGATAGCCGTTTTGCGTGTCTGTCCAAAATGGCACGAACAAGATGTCCATGTCATCAAGTGCCATGAGGCGGGCAAGCTCAGGGAATTCAACGTCATAACAGACCAAAATACCAATACGACCGGCATCGGTATCAAATACCTTAACCTCGTCACCGCCTTCGATGACCCAAGCGCTACGCTCATGCGGGGTAATATGGATTTTTCGCTGCTCTTCGACCGTACCATCGCGGCGGCACAAGTAACTGACATTATATAACGTATCGTCCTCGTCCAAGTACGGCATCGAGCCTGTAATGACGTTGACGTTGTAGCTGACCGCTAAATGCGATATCTCATTTTTAAACCATTCTGTATAACCGGCTAAAAATCGAATAGCGACGTTTTGATCCGTCGATTCACACAGACCCATCAGCGGTGCGTTAAAGAACTCTGGTAAACAAGCAAAGTCAGAATTGTAATCAGCCATAATATCGACAAAGAATTCGACTTGCTGCAGCAGCTCTTCAGGTGACTCGACTTCACGCATTTGCCATTGGATACCACCAATACGCACCTCAGACTTACGAGTGTTTGGCTTATAGTCTTGTGGCTCATAATAAATATTTGCCCACTCAAGTAGAGTAGCAAAACCTTTAGATTGTTTATCATCAGGCAGATAAGCCGTTAAGATACGCTTGACGATAAAGCCATTTGAGAGTTGGAAAGACAATGCAGAATCATGAATTTCACGAGCCGCGACGGCTTCAATATATTCGCCAGGTGTGAGATCTTGATGGTTATGATAGTTCGGGATACGACCACCAGCCAAAATAGCTCGGAAGTTTAACTGGCGACACAGCTCTTTACGGGCATCGTATAATCGACGTCCTAGGCGATAACCACGGTATTCAGGGTCGATCAGCGCATCTAAACCGTAAATAGCATCGCCTTCAGGGTTGTCTCTGATAATCTCTTTATGACCAATCAAGTCGTCGTAGGTGTGCGGGTTAGAAAACGTGGCATAATCAACACGCATAGATAACACGATACCAATCAATTGATCATGATCAAATAAAGCGATCTGACCTTCAGGGAAGGCATCGATTAAGGTATTAATAGTGTTCTTTGACCATGCACCGCCCAAGTTGACATAGACACGATCCATCAGTGCTTTTAATTGTGGATAGTCTTTTTTCTTGATTTCAGCGATGGTTAGATGAAAGTCGTCTAGTTTTTCTATTTTGCTCATAATGTTCCTGTTTTGGATCTTTATTAATTTTAGTGATATCAAATAGCATGCGTTGCCACAATTTAGTTGGCAATTTTTTGTATAAAAAAAGTGATAAAAATATTCCAATCATAAAATATTACCGTTACAATCAATTATCATTGTATTTACAATAAGTTATGAAGATGATTTATCTTATGACTTCTGTCAGCTTTGGCATTACTGACGTGTTTTTTGAATTTCATATCATTTTAAAGTAGCTACAAATTAGAGTGCCTGTAAATGAGAGTAGCTATAAATTGAAGTAACTATAAAATTTTTCATAATGTTCACAAACAGTCGTTGGGGTTAATACAAGCCAAGTGTTTGGTACAGCTTCTAACCTGAGGATGTCAGTATAGATCTTCTGTTAGCTTAACATTATTTTTAAATAGCATATCTTAGAGCGCTTCGTTTTGATCTATTTGTTTTGCTGGTTATCATAACAAGCTACTCAAGTAATGACAGTTTAACGTGGTAACTATTTGCTACGTTTTTGTGAGTCGCTGTCTTTTTTCATTGGGGCGTCGTTGTGTTTGTTTTGTTTAGCCGTATTTAATCGGCTTTTTAGGATTGTTTTATTATGCCCTCAAGTCACAACAATAGAGTCAGTAGCTGGGATGAGATAGAAGACTCAGCGCTGGTTCAATTGGTGTATGTTAGTAGTTTGACGCTTGTCTCACGTTTAAGCGCCTCTATATTTGATGAAGTAGAATGTCATGCGCGTAACTATAATCAACAGCATGGCATTACAGGTACTCTATGTTATGGTAGTGGTCATTTTTTGCAATGCATCGAAGGTGAGAAAGCGCACGTATTTGCCTTAAAGCAACGCATATTTGCGGATAAGCGCCATAAGAATACTGAAATATTGTTGTTGCAGAGGATAGAACATCGCCGTTTTGCGGATTGGCGTATGCGCTTATTATTTTTAGAGCGTTGGTTATGGTCACCAGCGAGCAAAAAGCAAGCCGCACAGTTATCGCCATATTTGCCATTTGCGCCGCATAATTGGTCGCCTGATCGTACCGAGAATTTTTTACAAATCATCAAAACCTTTGATACGCCGCCACATATTAAAGCAGCTGGTATTACCTATAATGCACTGGGCAACATGTTTCGTCATATCGCCGCCCCGCATCAAGCATTTTTAATCGTTCAAGGTTTTTTAAGTGTGTTATTAGTGGTAGCGCTAGTGTTGTTATTTTTATAGATAATCGCTTTTATAAGACAAAAAAAGACGCTAAACCATTACGTTTAGCGTCTTTTTCATACTCGCTTATTTATTACTTTAATTATTAAATAAGCACTTACATATCAAAAATCTTGCCACGGTTCATAATATTATTTGGATCAAAAACTTTTTTCACCTCTCGTAAGTACTCAATCTCAGTCTCGCTGCGGCTATAATGTAGATACGGCTTTTTAGTCATACCGACGCCATGTTCAGCTGAAACCGAACCGCCATATTTTTGCACGGTTTTAAACACATACTTATTAACAACCTGACATTCAGCAAAGAAATCATCTTTGCTCATGTTCTCAGGCTTTAAGATATTAAGGTGCAAGTTACCATCACCGATATGCCCGAACCAGCAAACCTCAAAGTCAGGGTAGTTGCTGCTGACGATGTGATCAATCTCGGTGATAAACTCAGGGACATAGCTTATCAGTACGGATACATCGTTCTTATAAGGCGTAAATACTGAGATGGTCTCAGAAATGTATTCACGCAGCTTCCACAGCTCTTCAGCCTGTGCCAAGCTCTGGCTCATGACACCATCGACGACCCAGCCTTGTTCCATACAATGCTCAAATATCGCCATGGCTTTATCCATGATCGGCTCGTACGGCGCTTCGAACTCTAGTAGCGTATAGAACTTGGTACGCGATTCAAATGGCTCTTGTATTTGACCATGTGCCATCAATTTATCAATCGCCACATCGTCAAAGAACTCAAAAGCCGTCAAATCAATCTTCGCTTGAAAGGCTGATAGCACATTCATGACATCATTAAAGCTGTCCATACCAAGTACCATGACATTTAAGTCTTGTGGCTGACGCTCAAGCTTAATTTGTGCATGGGTGACGAGGCCAAGCGTGCCTTCACTACCGATAAATAATTGACGCAAATCATAACCGGTGGCATTTTTTACCATACCGCGATTGAGCTGCAAGATATCGCCTTTACCAGTGACCACTGTCAGCCCCATGATCCATTGACGAGTCATGCCATAGCGTATGACTTTGATACCGCCTGCATTGGTGCCAATATTGCCACCTATCTGACTTGAGCCAGCTGAGGCAAAGTCAACAGGGTAGTAGAGGTCTTTCGATTCAGCGAATTGCTGCAACTGCTGCGTGATAACACCGGCTTCGACTTCAACTATTCGATCGGCCGGATAGAACTGTCCGATACGGTTCATCTTATCCATACTGACGACAATCTCACCATTGGCGGCGACAGCACCAGCTGACAAACCAGTACGACCGCCACTTGGCGTTAGCACCACATTGTACTCATTGGCAAGCAGTACGATGGCTTGTACTTGCTCAGTAGTCTTCGGAAAGACGATAGCAGCAGCAGCAGGGGCAAAGTGCTTGGTCCAATCTTTGCCCCAATGCTCTAAGCTCTCAGGGTCGGTTTTGATTTGGCTGGCGTCAAACTGATGAACATCCATCAAAGTGCTCAAAATAGTTTGAACAGCAGCTGTATGGGTTGCAGAGGTACTTTGGCTAGATAAAGAAGTCATGGTCAAATCTCGGTATAAACGTAAGCGCTATGCCTAAAGGGGATTATTATATCGCTAAATGGATATAAACATAGCTACATAGGTATGTTTATATAGTACGTATTTATATGATTATAAGTGAGCCAGTAAAGCAATGATAGAAAGATGTCATGCTGCGTGCTTATATGGCGGTAAATGGCAAAAAATAGTTTAATAAACGTCGAACAGCGTGATTTACTATAGCATAAAAAGTTTTCAGGCTTGATAACCAATAATTCATCTAATCTGCTAACATCGCCGCCCAATTTTGTGTAAGATATCCAGACTGTTTTCGTTTCACCCACCCTATAGTTAAAGCATTGGTAAGTGGTTACGACGTTAACCTCATTTAATGTACTCAGTGTATGGTTTGCGCTTGGTTACTTTGTACCTACTTTAAACGGCTTCGACTACAGATTATCCCTCAGATAATTTTACAAGACAATTATAGGACAGTTCTCATATGGCGTTATCACTACAAAAAGACAAAATCCGGTTTTTATTGCTTGAAGGTCTACATGACAATGCTTTAAAAGTATTGGAAGGAGCTGGTTATCATAATATCGAGAATATCAGTCACGCATTAGATCAAGATGAGCTGATCGAAAAGATTAAAGACGCTCACTTTATCGGTATCCGTTCGCGTACGCAATTGACACGTGAAGTACTTGAGCACGCGCACAAGCTCATCGGTATTGGCTGCTTTTGTATCGGTACCAACCAAGTAGACTTAGACGCCGCTCGTGATTTGGGTATTCCCGTCTTTAACGCGCCATACTCAAATACCCGCTCGGTGGCTGAACTGGTATTGGCCGAAGCCATCATGCTATACCGCGGCATTCCTGAAAAGAACGCCACAGTACATCGCGGTGGTTGGGGCAAGTCTGCGACCAACTCACATGAAGTACGTGGCAAGACAATCGGTATCGTCGGTTATGGCTCTATCGGTTCGCAACTGTCTGTCTTAGCAGAAAGCTTTGGTATGAAAGTCATTTATCATGATGCTGTGACCAAGTTGCCACTAGGTAATGCGGTACAAGTAGGTAGCTTAGAAGAGCTACTATCAACGGCTGACATCGTGACATTGCATGTACCTGATGTACCAAGCACCCGCTACATGATGAAAGCTGAGCAGTTCGCGCATATGAAAGACGGCAGTTACTTTATCAATGCCGCTCGTGGTACTTGCGTAGAGATTGATGATTTAGCCGCTGTGCTTGAATCTGGTAAAATTTTGGGCGCAGCGATTGACGTGTTCCCGAAAGAGCCAAAATCAGCTGATGAAGAGTTTGAATCACCACTGCGTAAATTTGATAACGTCATCTTGACGCCGCATATCGGTGGTTCAACTCAAGAAGCACAAGCCAATATCGGACTTGAAGTCGCTGATAAGTTTGTTAGATACTCTGACCAAGGTGACACAGCGACAGCCGTGAACTTCCCAGAAGTTTCTATTCCATTCAAAGAAAACTCGCATCGTCTGTTACATATTCATAGAAACGTGCCAGGCGTGTTGTCTCAGATCAACCGTCTGTTTGCAGAAGCAGGAATTAACATCCTAGCACAGAGCCTAATGACAGAAGGCGATGTCGGTTATTTGGTCATGGATGTTGACTACAATGATTCAACTGCCGCGCTAGATCAGTTAAAAGACGTAGAAGAGACGATTCGCGTGCGTATTTTGTTTTAAATAATATTTGCATGTAAGCATAATTTTAGCGTAACAGTAGCAGACCATCATTCAGATAGTCTGCTATTTTTTTGTCTTAAATCAAGCAATTGCAATGTTCAATCATGGCATTAATGCTTTTTATTTATGAGTAACCCAAATTATAGAGAATGTAAGTTTTACATTCGCTATACTCATTTTTATATAAGTTAACATTATCTTAATTATACGGTCTTATTAACAATTTAAACTACACCAGTACATTAAGCCTATAATGATGAATATATTTTTAATGAACAACATGATTAACTATGTTTTTGAGGTAAATCACGGTTATTTTCTACGGACAGGCATACTTACAAATGGTAAATAGCTTGCTGAAGAAGATAATTCATTTAACACATACAATTGACTGAATAGGATGATTCATGAAAAACAACTTACTCAAGGCAGCTGCATTTGGTAGCGTATTAGCTATGACTGCAACGGCTAGCCATGCTGCTGGTGATCAAGATAAATATCAATTATCTAGTCATATTTTAGACATTAGTACAGGCAAACCAGCACCAAACGTCAATGTAAAACTGATGATGCAAGAGAAAACTGGTAGCTGGAAATTGCTTGATGCGCAAAAGACTGATAATAATGGTCGTATCGGCAACTTCTTACCGAATCAAGACGGCGTTGAGCATGATGGTACTTATAAGTTGATTTTTGAGACGACTCCTTATTTCCGAAATCAAGGTCTAGAGTCTTTCTATCCGTATGTTGAAGTCAATTTCAATATCGAAGGCGATAACCATTACCATGTGCCAATCACTTTGTCTCCATACGGCTATAGCACTTACCGCGGTAGCTAATCCATATGCGATAGCTAAGCCATATTACGTACTAAGTAAGTCATAAGTCAGTACTAATAAAGCAAAAAAGGACGCCCCAATCAAATATTTGATTGGGGCGTCCTTTTTGCTTTTATCCATCTTAAACTTATTCAGCGTTAGCTTTATTGGCTTCCTCTGCTTAACGACGTGCTTCAATTTTAGCGGCTTTGCGTTTCTCAATCACATCAATCACATCGCTACCAATATGCGCTTCGCCACGTTTCTTTGCCAGCTGCATTTGATGCTCACGTTCGCGAAATCTGGCTTTTTGCTCGTCGGTCGCTTTATCAATGCAGTGTGGGCATGACTCGCCTTTGATGTAAGCAAGGCTTTGCATGTCATCGACAGTAATGGGCATACGGCAGGCGAAGCATTGCTCATAGTTGCCTTTTTCTAAGTTATGATTGACCGACACGCGGTTATCAAAAACGAAGCAATCGCCTTGCCACATAGACTCGCTGGCTGGAATTTCTTCTAGATATTTTAAGATGCCGCCCTCTAAATGATACACCTCTTCAAAGCCTTGCTCACGCATATAAGCAGTAGACTTCTCACAGCGTATACCACCGGTACAGAACATCGCGACTTTTTTATGTTTGGCTGGATCCATCTCTTTTGCGACGTATTCTGGGAACTCGCGGAACGTCTCTGTATTTGGATTGACGGCATTTTGGAACGTGCCGATTTTAACTTCATAATCATTACGGGTGTCGATAAGAATGACGTCAGGGTCTGAGATTAACGCATTCCATTCGCTTGGTTTTACATAGCGTCCAACTGATTGCAATGGGTCGATATTTTCAACGCCCATGGTAACGATTTCTTTTTTGAGCTTCACTTTGGTACGATAAAAAGGCTGAGCATCGGTATAAGATTCTTTAAAGGTAAAGCTGCCAATCGCTTCGATACTGCGCAGATACTCAAGGACGTTATCGATACCTTGGCGTGTGCCAGAAATCGTACCATTAATGCCTTCATTAGCAATCAATAACGTGCCTTTGACATCATTATCGAGCATATTATTTAAAATTGGCTCGCGGTATTGCTCAAAGTCAGCAAAACGCGTGAACTTATATAGAGCGGCAACGACGATGTTATTGGTGACGCTATCGTAGGCTGGGGCTGATTTGTTGTCGGTGACAGTGCTGTTTTGGATATTGCTAGCTGTATTATGGTCTTGAATGGTACTCATGTTTTTCTCCTGCTGGCTAGGTCGCAAACCTAGTGCATTGGGTTTAAGGTGCTTTTTAAAATTAACAGTTGAAATTAATTGGTAATGCTATAACACTAGCGCGATTGTGGAATTGGCTAATGCGGGCGTAGTGTAGCAAATTTTAGGGAAGTTTTGGAGGTTTTATCGTTCTTAAGCCAGATATAGGTGATAATGATAATAAAAATAGACAACAAAAAAGCCCAGTAAAATACTGAGCTTGTTTTATATTCACTGCGTAAAGCAAAATTAGTGTTTACTTACTCTGGAACCAAGTATCGGCTTTGCTACGAGCGCTAGCGATGTCTGAACTTGACAAGTTCAATGCCAACTGACCAATTTTACCGCGTGCTTTATTACGTACTTTTTCATCAAGCATACCATCACGGGCAGCCAAATCGTACCATTTATAAGCATCGACGAGATTTTTTTGCTTTTCATCGAGCAATGCAAGGGTATAGCTGGCACGGTTATCGCCACGCATAGCGGCTTTTTCTAACCAAACTTTCGCTTGTTGCAAGTTAGGCTGCACACCTTCACCACGCAAATACATGATGGCAAGATTCAACTGAGCAGGGGCAACGCCTTGCTGAGCCGCTTTGGTATACCACTGGATAGCTTGTTGGGTATTCTTTGCAATGCCTTCGCCTTTCTGTAAGCGCTTGGCTAAATAAAACTGAGCGTGATCGTTACCTTGGGCAGCGCGGTTAGACAGCTCACTGACTGGCATTAGCTCAAAACGTGACGTATCAAGTGGCACGTTTGATATTAACTCAGCGTTTGCTAGACCTGCACAAGAAAATAAGGCAGTAAACAACGCAGCTTTTAATAATTTCATAGCAGCTCCAAAATTAGGCAGTTAATAAGCAAAAAAAGTTGCACCGCTAAAAGAATTTAGATGGCGATAACAATTAGGTGAAATCTTGCGATACCAACTTACCTAATCATTAGCAATATAATTAATCGATGTAGTGTGGCAAATTCCTTTAATCGAACCGATAAACGGTCAGAATCAGGGTGCGATTGACGCTATTTTGCTAGCTTAACACCCAAACTTACGAAACTCAAATACTAATTACATGATTTAATGCGTATTCATACCTCATTGTCCTCAATAAAATCATAGAGTTACTTAAGCGTAAGAATAAATTAACCAGCTATTAAGGTTAAAATTTGTATTTATGAGCTGTGCTATCGCTTTCAATCAATGTTAGGGCGTGTCCTCAATTCAATCCATTATCCTCTAAATGGGCAAAAATGGTTAAATTTTGCCAAATATCGTCAAATAGCTTAGCAATATCTCGATATTATTTGCGCTACTTTCCTTGTTTGACGGCAATTTATCTCATTTTTATCACCATTTTTAAAATAAAGACACGCCCTAAGTAGATAACCCTATTATTCAGATTTTTGTTTGGTGACACGATAGATAGCGACGTCTGCCAATAGGTTGGGTGCTTGGCGTATCAATGCTTTCATAAGTGGCGTATGACCTTTTTCAGAATCGCTGACGGCAAAGCGGTTGACGATATGAATATCATGCTGTGCACAAAGCTGCTCAAAATCTTTAAACGTACACAGATGAATGTTTGGGGTGTTATACCACTCATAAGGCAATGCCTCTGAGACAGGCATCATCCCTTTAAGTCCTAAATGAATGCGGTTTTGCCAATGAGCAAAGTTAGGGAAGGTGATGACGGCTTCGCGAGCAACACGTAGCATGTCAAGTAAGAGCACATCAGGCGATTTCACCGCTTGCAGCGCCCGTGCCATGACGACGGTGTCGAAACTGTTATCAGCGAAACGTGCCAGACCATCATTCAAGTCTTGCTCGATGATAGATAAGCCTTTGGCGATACCATCGTTGATTTTTTCTTCGTCAATCTCAAGTCCGTAGCCAGTGACGCCGCGATTTTGTTGTAAATGCGCGAGTAGCTCACCATTGCCGCAGCCCAAGTCCAGTACATGTGAGTGCGGCGCAATCCAGCGCTCAGCCAATTGATGATCCATTCTCATGAGCGTGCTCCTGATTTTTGCTGGCTGCTTTGATTTGTGCTTTGTGCTGGTTGTTTTGATTTGCTGTCGGTGATAAATGGCGCAGTCAAAAATCCTCGGACGGCACCCATATAACGAGGAATATCAAATAAAAAAGAATCATGACCATGCGGCGCATCGACATTGATGTAGCTAACTGGTTTGCCAGTCGCCATCAGCGCATCGACAATCTCTTGTGAGCGCTCCGGTGCAAAGCGCCAATCCGTGGTAAATGAGACCACCAAGTATTGGCATTGTGTATGGGCAAAGGCCGCTTTGAGCGCAGAAAGCTCTAGCTGACGATTCTGTTCACTCTCATCTATCGTTGCCACCGTATCTTCTAACGCAGGTTGCGTGCTTTGTTTACTAGATTCCACTGATGTGGCAATCGAGTCCTTAAGCTGTGCTGCTGATTCTGTCGAATCTGTTGCCATGGCTGATGGATAGTCACGTGTTGGATCAAAATAATCTAAAGCTTTAGTCATAAGCAAATAAGTATTGGCATCGAAATTTTCGCTAAAGCGCTCGCCTTGATAGCGTAAATAGCTTTCCACTTGAAACTCAACATCGTAGCCATACATAAATTTGCCAGACTTTAAATCACGACCAAATTTCGCCTTCATCGCGTCATCGGTTAAGTAAGTGATATGCCCAACCATCCGAGCCAATATTAGCCCGCGACGAGGGTAGGTGCCTGCTTGTAAGTAACGTCCCTCTTTAAAATCAGGGTCAGACAATATCGACTGCCGCGCCACTTCGTTAAAGGCGATATTCTGTGCTGAGAGCTTTGGCGTGCTGGCAATGACCACGCAGCGTTTTAACCGATTTGGATAATCAACTGACCATTGCAGCGCCTGCATACCACCCATAGAACCACCAACAATGGCATGCCAAACGTCAATACCGAGACGATCTGAGAGCATCGCTTGGGTTTTTACCCAGTCCTTAATAGTGACGAGCGGAAAGTCAGGACCATAAACTTGCGGTTCATTGCTATCTGGATTAATGGTCGTTGGACCAGTAGAGCCGAAACAGCTGCCGATGTTGTTGACACATACGACATAAAACCGATTGGTGTCGATCGCTTTATTAGGGCCAATCATATTGTCCCACCAGCCAGCCTTTTTATCATCAGCACTATGGAAACCTGCCGCGTGATGACTGCCGGATAGGGCGTGGCAAATGAGTACCGCGTTTGATTTGTCGCTATTTAGCGTGCCATAAGTTTCGATGATTAAATCAAACGATGGCAAAGTACGATTACATTCTAACGTCAACGGCTCAGCGAAATGAAAAATCTGAGGCGTGATAATTCCGACTGAACCGACTGAGTCCACGGTATTCACTAAGCTGGCCGAATGAAGCGTATCTGTCGGGGACTGGTCACTGGTATTATTAGGGCGTGCGTTCAAAGCTACCTCGCAAGACAACAATTATCAATAAAATAAAAAGGGCAAACTGTCGATAGGCAGTGTTGCCAATACTGCTTTGCCGACACTGTTTTTTAAATGTTTTTCTTACAATGTGCTTGCCTATTGTATGGTGATGCGCGTAGGAGTACAACCGTCGAGCGAGTCTTTTGAGCATAGTCTTTTAAGCATGGTTCTTAGGGACGATGGGTGGTAGGTAGAGAAGAGTTAGGGTGAATCAATGATTGATGACTATCCATAAATAGCAATAAATAGCAACTAAGTATCAAATTGTATAAGGGTGCTTTTACCATGCGTTATTAATGGATAAAATGCTACACTAATAAAGCATTTAATCAATCATGACTTAATAATCTTTTATCGCATATTCTTCTTTAACTAACCTAATAATAAAATAGTGCTGCTATGAAACCTGAACTGCCTCCCCGTATTGCCGTCCTATTAGTGAACCTAGGTACGCCAGATGAGCCAACAGCGCCTGCCGTACGTCGTTACTTAAAACAGTTTTTGTCTGACCCCCGTGTCATCGAGATTCCGAAATTCTTGTGGGCGATTATTCTCAATTTGTTTGTATTGCCAAGCCGCCCTAAACGTGTGGCAAAAGCCTATGCCAGTATTTGGGAAGGCGACTCACCGATTCGTAAGATACTAAAGAGCCAAGTGGAGCTATTGGAACCACGGCTTGCAAATAGTGCCGCACCATTTCGGGTTTCTGTCCATCCGGCGATGAGCTATGGCAATCCTGGTTTGCCTGATGTGATGGATACCTTGCGCGGTGAAGGCGTTGATCACTTTGTTATCTTGCCATTATTTCCACAGTATTCTGCTTCCTCTGGTGGCGCTGTTTACGATGCACTGACGAAGTGGACGCTCAAGCAGCGCAATTTGCCGAACTATACTATTGTCAAAGATTACTTTGCGCATCCGCTGTACATTCAAGCATTGGCTGATTCGATTCGCCGCTTTCAAGCAGAGCATGGCAAGCCTGACAAGCTGATGTTTAGCTTCCACGGTATCCCGCAGCCTTATGCTGATAAAGGTGATCCGTATCCTAAGCGTTGTAAATGTACCGCCGCGCAAGTGGCTCACGCGCTTGGTCTAAAGGATGACGAATGGATTATCAGTTTTCAATCACGCTTTGGCAAGCAAGAATGGGTCAAGCCCTATACCGATGTGGTACTAGAAGATTGGGGCAAGTCAGGTGTGCGCTCGGTACAAGTCATTAGTCCAGCTTTTTCTGCTGATTGTCTGGAAACGCTAGAAGAGCTGGCCATCGAAAATCGTGAAAACTTTCTTCACGCGGGTGGACAAGAATATCACTATATTCCCGCATTGAACTTGGATGAGGCGCACATTGATTTGCTCGAAGCGCTCAGTGCGCCATTGGTCAAAGGCTGGGCGGGAACGCTAGATGGTTGGGCGTAATAGCATTTTTTTTAAATCATAAAAAAATACCGGATATCATGTTCGGTATTTTTTTGACTAAATGATTTTAATGAATTTGATTAAAATAGAATAAAGTTGGGATTTTTGGTGACTGATATGTAAAACTATGCCAAATAAACTTTTGTGTCATTGTCAATTTTACGTTTGCTTAACTTTATTTTTGAGGATAAATATGTCCAGCTCCAATTATTCACAACCCTCTGTGTCTCTACAAAAACCTAACGGTCAACCACCGAACTTACCGCCCACTGACGAGTATGGCGGCCTATTACCGCAGTTATTGGTAGAACCTCGAATGTGCCAAGCAGGATGGGGTATAAGTTGGATTACCAAAGCATTTGCAATATTTAAAGATCAATTTTTATTATGGTTAGCTATTGGTGTTGTTTATTTAATCATTGCTATGATTGGTAGTAGCGTACCCGTGATAAATTTCATTTTTCCTTTTCTTTCCTTTGTTTTTGTTGGTGGAATAATAAAAGGTTGTGCCGATCAAGCTATAGGTAATGAGCTGAGGTTTGACCATCTTTTTTCAGCTTTTTATACGCATCTCAAGCCATTAGTTATTTTATTCGTCTTGTATTTAGTAGCTGTTATTGTTGCAATGATACCTATGCTGATTATATTCGGTGGTATGGCTTTGTCTTTAGCTCAGGAGTCAAGTGACGTTGCGATTGCAGGTATGGTATTGGGTGTTTTATTGGTTTTTGTACTATTATTTCCTGTACTTATGGCTATCTGGTTTGCACCTGCTTTAATTGTGCTTCACAACACTGAGCCTGTTCAGGCAATGAAAATGAGTTTTAAAGGATGTTTAAAAAATATCTTACCATTTTTCGTTTTTTGGTTAATTGCTCCTATAATAATGATATTGATGGTAGTTTTTACACTAGGACTAGGTATGTTAGCACTGCTTCCAATAGGTATGATTACCTACTACACCAGTTACCGAGACGTTTGGACAGATCAGCCATTGTCAGCGCTATAGTTGGTTGTTTAACAGACCCTAGTATCAGAAGTACAGTAGGCACAATAAAAAAGCACGCCCATTATATCGAGCGTGCTTTTTTATTGTTTGAAAGCTTTTTTATCATGAAAGAGCGTGGTTAAAAATCGTCATCATTACTACGTTCCGCCGCATCTCTATCAGCGATATCGACAATATCTGGGTAATCGCTGTCATCCAAATTATCGTCCACTAATACTTCATCGATTCGCGATTCGTCTATATTTTGATGATGGATAGGGGTTAGCCCTTGAATTGCATCACTTCCGGCTTGTGAGTTGTCGAATCCTGCGCTATTGTCAATGACATCATCATTATCAATGGTATGCAACATAGGGTCAGCCAAATCAATTTCTTGGCTGTTATTATTGATGTCCGTATCACCTTCAATGTGATCCATTACTTCTGGTAATGGGCTTTTTGAATGGTCCATCATGGTTTCCTTATTATTGATAGTTATTATTAATGGATGTGACTGATTTTACTTATTAAGATTTATTTATTAAAAGCATTGTGACTTTATTAAAAACATTGTGACGTGTTATGACGCTTGCTAATAGTAGTAAGGTGTCACAGGATGTTCAAAAAATGTAAGACAAGTACAAGATAGACATAAAAATAGGAAATATACGATGGTATCAAGTAGTAGGTTGTTCGTCACAATATCCTTAATCAGTGCCACAATAGGTTTGACTGCTTGTGAAGGTGTACCTTTTTCTGGTAGCAGCGCCCATAGCAGCTTGGATAATGCTGATTTAAAACAGCCGTTAATTATCGATGCCAAACTGCCAAAAGACACGACAGCCATAGACTGCGCACAATTAACGCCGAAGCAAATAGTTAAGGTAAAAGGTCACAGCGTACTCAGTGCAAGCTGTGATTTAACAGCCAAGTCGATACGCTTTGAGTTGAATGATTCGCACAGCTCCCTTGACTGTCAGGGCGCACTACTCAGTACCAGTACTGATGATGCGTCAACGGCCAGCGCAATTATGATTAAGCCCAAAACAGATAGCGCTATCGAAGATATTACCGTTGCCAATTGTCATGTGGATGGCTATGGTCATGCGCTACATATTCGCCAATATAGCCAGCCCAACCAGCGTTATGCGCGCGGCTTGATAGACCCTGCTGCCAATCGTGCGCTTGCACCAAGCGATATTCGTGTGATTAATGTGAGTAGTCAAAACAGTATCAATAGTGGCATGTTCGTCGGTGATCATGTGCATGGCGTGAGCTTTGATAAAGTACGTATTCAAAATGCAGGCACCGTTGGATTATATCTGGAATTTGGTAGCCGCGATAACGTGATTAAAAATTCGGTGTTTGTCGGTAATGGTTTCCGTACCTTTAAGCCCAATCGTGAGGCGATAGCAGTTGATTCGTCGAGTAATAACCGTATCGAAAACAATCAATTTATCCATAATGGGGCAGGCAGTATTTTGCTGTATCGCAATTGCTTTGAGCATGCCGATGACAGTACGCGGGGCAATCATTTTAAGCGTACCGAGTCGAGCCGAGACAATATAATTCGTGGCAATATTTTTAACGACGAGCCAGTCGGGGTTTGGGTCGCATCAAGACAGTCACGCAATCTCAAAGGTTTTGAATGCGGCGCTTATTTGCTTAAGCAAACGCCATTTGCCAGCTATCATTTAGACAGTGCTAAGGACTATCAGATCATCGATAATCGATTTGAGCAAGTCGAGCAGGGCATCATCGTAGAGGATGACGGCACGCTAATAGCTGGCAATAAGTTTGCAGCGAATGTGCGTTTGCCCATTTATGTCGGTTCTGAAATTCGGGAAGACAGCGCAGCAGGGGCGATAAAAAATACCGTTATTAAAAATAATGTTTTTATTGATAAGAGCGCTGAGCAAGCCATAAAAATTCGTGAGGCAAGCAAAACGGCTACTCATATTGAGCAGCCGTAAGTGTGGTTTTATATTAAATAAGCGTTATCGGTAAACAACAGTATAACGAATAGGTGATGTTGTTATTACGCACCAACCTTGGTATTGACCCAGCGGATTACAGAATCTGGCGTGACTTGCGAGACTGCTTGAAAGAGTTTTGCTGGCATGCCCACAGAGTAATGCGTACTTTTGAGTTTACGATTGGGACTGGTCGTCAATTTACACAATGTTTTGGCGACATCGTTGACCGTTAGATGGATGCCCAAGCGATCCATACTGGTCACTTCGATATCGGCAGTCATGTCAGATTTGACCCACAGCGGCATCACATCGATCACCTTGATACCCAATTTTTCGTACTCAATATTAAGGCCTTCTGTGAGACCTCGCACAAAAAACTTACTGGCCGCATAAGTCGCAACTTCGGGTTGACCATAGATAGCAGAAGCAGAGGACACATTGATAATTTTGCCGTCTTTGCTATCAGCCAGATAAGGCGCCAGTTTATGACAGCCAATCAAAACACCTTTACAGTTGACGTCAATTAAAGCCAGCTGCTCATCCAAGTTGGTCGTTGGTAATGCGCCACTGACTAGCACCCCAGCATTATTAATGAGTGCATCAATACCACCGAAATGTTCAATCATTTGATTGATCGCATTGTCCCACGAGTCAGGCTGGGTGACATCCAGCTGACCTGTGATAACACGCTGTTGTTTGACGGCTTTCTTAAAAGATTTGTCTTTAATGGCGCTTTCAAGTGTGGCAGTATTGGTCGCAAATAACCCAATATTGTGGCCTTTTTCCGCCAGCTTTTTGGCGGTGGCCAAGCCGATACCACGTGATGCGCCTGTAATCAATATATTCATAATAAGTGACTTAATCGTTATTAATCATGAGTAAATCGAGGTCGTATATTAGGATGCTTATCCCTCGGACTTATTATTATAGTCATTCCACTATAATAATATTACTGCGTTAGCCTCGCTTGAGGTATTAAATATACATCTACACTCGGTTGCCTTGTACTATTTTTAAATTGAACCGACTGTAGTATAACAAATTCGTCTAAATATATTTTGCTAGAGAGTATAACTATTGATGTAGAGCGCATGGTAATTAATATAACGAGTATTTATCACTGTTAGCAGAGACACTCTGCGTTAGTGTGAAGCCGTTTGACAATGCAGCTCGCTCGTCTCTTCTACTTGACAGTCGTACTCGTTTAAGTTTAAGCGCCACAAATAAATCAAGGCAATGCCATAAATAGCAGTCTCTGACAGCTCTTCTGTAATGACGCCCAAAGCTTCGGGAATCATAATGGCGTTTTCGCCCATATATTCTAATAATGCCAAGGAAGCGACGCTAACATACAAAGAAACGGGTACTTTTTTTAATATTGCCCAAAGATAACGCCATGAATAAGCCAATAAACCAACGATCAGCACATAAACGATGGTCAGGACGAGGTCTTCCCACCAGTCATAAGAATGGCTGAACAACACAAAGTCAGTGGGAACCAATAAGTCTGGTAGATAATTTAACTCACGGCGTATCACAGCAAAGAATACCAGCACCGCTGCCAACCAAAAAGCTCGAATCTTTTTAAATGTATTTGTGGCAGAGCTCTGTCGTAAATACTGCACGCAACGTAGCAGACAGGCGAATAAAATAATAATGCCAGGGATTTCAATGATGCCATCTGAACTCAAAATAAAAACCTCCTGATTTTTTAAAATAAAAAAAGTGAGCACAAAGGCTCACTTTAGACCGAACATTATCCAATGACATATAACGCAATAAGCCGCTATTATAACGCCAATGTCAGCGCTATAACGTTATTTAATATAACTAATAAGTCATATGTCATTGTTAACAATAGCAAACAAATGCCCTTTATTATGCACATTGCTATCGGCTATTTATACCTATGACGATACAACCAATTCAATAGATAGTAGGGTTAAAATAAGGCTTCCATCCGTAATAATGCTGACGGGTAATGGTCCTTATCCGCTGTTTTATCATTGTAATAATTTAGCTCTGTTTGTACATAAAGCCACTCTCGCCAAACGGGTTGGCGGTAGCTTATAGCAGGGCCATAGCTGTTTAATGTTGATTTTTCATGGTCAAAGTAACCGCCAGTAGAGACACCATAAGCCAGCTGTTTTTCATTGCCCAAATAGTGCACTTGTCTGAGATCATTGCTCCAGTCTGTGCTTTCTTCATTGTCTTGATTGCGATAACGGATGGCGGTGCGATTATTGATGAACCGCTCAGCATTTGTGCCATATTGCAGATTTAGCCCGCCTTTTGCATAGTGCTCACTATCGAGTCCATAACGATAGTAACTATCACTAGTGACAGTCCATTTTTTGTTGTCATACCAGTCTTTATCGACGCTTACTTTTACGTATAAGTCATCGAGCGAGCGAACCCCGACATCGATATCTGTTTTGACCCCTAACTGCTGCTCAACCTCATGACTAAAACGTGACCAACGAAGGGCGATAGAACCATTGTCTTCTCGCGTTTTTCTCCTGTTGACGAGTCCGTCTTGGTTATTGGTACTTGCTTGGTAAGTATCGCCCGTCACATTCTGTTTTAAGAAAGTATCTTCATCTAAATCCTCATCACCGATAATCAGGCTCAATCTTTTTTCTAACACTGGCAATCGTAAACGGCCGCGAATTCTAGGTTCAACGCTCACGTCACTGCCTGATTGTGGATTGTTGACCCAGCGGGTATCTAGTACAACTCGTAAACTGGCTTTGGCGGGTTTTTTGGGATCCGGTTCGCCGACCCAACCGTCCATTTTGTGTGCCCATTCATGCAGCTGTTCTTGGACATCTTCACGGCGTTCGTCCGTCCAGTTTTGTGCTCCTTGTACTGATGGAGCAGACTGCTCGGTAGATTGAGGTAGATAGCCAAATTGATTGAGGTTTTCATCTCGATTAGCGTTAGCGTCATGAGATAACGAAGCTGTGTCAGATTTTAGCGGTTCGACTTTCGGCTCTGTGGTGGGCGTAGTATCCGCCCATGCTTGCGTGCATAAACTTAAGCTGGCAAGTGTGTAAAGGGTAATGGTGTTGAGATTTGCTGGTTTAATCATGGAGAGCTTCAATTACTTTGGGTAGCTAAAAAGGACAAACAAAAGTATTATGCCATAGGTCGTTAAGCACATACATATAGAGGCGCTATTATATGAAATTTTTAATCATTGTAAGCTTGTTTCTGATGGTCTTGTCTTCAGCACATGCTGAAATATCTATTGATGTCAGGCAAGCTGTTGAAAGAATTATGAGTGTTTATTACAGTTCAAGCTATGATAAGTTGCGTGGTTGTACCTTATATGACGACGGCTCAGAAACCTATTGCCTTGCTCCTAAGCATTATGAATTTAAAAACATCGAGGGAGTAGATACTTTATATGTTTTGGTTTCTGGTGATACGGTGGAAGATGGTGCACGAGTGACACCAGGATTTGGCGGTTTATTCATACTTTATAAATTAGGCAATTCTTGGGTAGTATCTGCAAGCGAGCCTTACATAAGAAATGGTGGAGCAGGTCGAAGTCAGCTGATAGGTTTCGATTTAAGAGAAGTGGGTGCTGATAGGTACGGTTGGGTAGGTAAGTTTTGTGGCTCCGGTGCAGGTGGTCAAACCAATTGTTTTTGGAGTATGTACGCTGCTATGACAAGTGGTAAAGTCGAAGAAGTGGCAAGATTGGATTTAGATTATTCGTATGAGCTTATGAGTAAATCGTCATATGGTGAAGCTGAAAGTGATGTTAGTATCAATACAGGTGGGGTTATGACTCAAGGCTTTTATCCCTTAAAAGTCACTGTCGATTACGAACACGGTCTTTATGATAACAACTACGAGCCAATACCCTCTAGTCTGGATAAAGGTACAGATAGCTTTATTGTAGAGTTCAACGAGCAGACACAGACGTTTAACTTGCCAGATGATAAAAGTTAAGATGAAAAGTACTTATTATATTGAGTGTTTACTGTTTTAATATTTGCCGAACACGTATCATTTTAGGTGTTGTGTCGAGGTAATTGCTAACAGCTAAAAGATTGCCTTGTGAATCAAAATAGTAAAAATTATTGCCTTTCATAAATTTAAAAGTATCTATGTAATCATTACCAGTGAAAATAGGCATATCATACTCCGTTGGTACGATTATTTTATTATCTTTATTTATCATGCCATAACCATTCTCTTTTACCACGACTGCCAAGCCATTATGAAACGAACCAGCATTCAGATAGTTTAAGGGTACAACAGTCTTTCCACTGCTATCAATATAACCCCACAGTTCATCCTTTCTTACAGGTGCTAGTCCTTCTGAGAAATACCTGATTTCGTCAAACTGATATGGAATAGTAAGTTCGCCAGTATCATTAATAACACCCCATTTACCCTCGTATTCAACAGCCGCCTTACTTTCAGAAAAAGGTCTGACATCATCATATATTATCGGAATAATGACTTGGTTTTTTTTGTTGATGTATCCATGATGTTCATTTTTTTAACGATGGCGAGTCCTTCAGAAAACTCAGCAGTAAAGTTATAACTGAATGGAACGATGATATTGGCTTATTTATCAATAAAACCATATTTCCCATCTTTCTGAGCACTTGCTAAACCTTCATTGAAGTCACATAGCTCACCCCAACTTACTCCCTTCGACAACTTATATCCTGGCAATAATCCGCATGCTATTGCGTAATTACTTAAAGACAAGCTAAAAGCTAGGATGAGTGTGGTCAATAATTGTTTGATAACAGAATCCTTAGTTATCAACGTCAGCTCCTACGAATTAGATACTATCGATTGGGTATGATATGGGCAATCTAAAGAACAGCCCATATCCTATAAAATAAAAACGTTAGGTCTTGAGCTGTTTTATTATACAAAAACGCTTAATGCGCCTCATCCCAATTCTCGCCAGCACCCGTCTCAACCAATAACGGCACAGCAAAGTCCACATTCCAGCCTTTTTCAACGGCAGTGGTCGTCAAGACGTCTTGCATTGCATTAGTAATGAGTTGGCTAATCTCATCTACCTTGTCACTATCCACTTCAAACACCAATTCATCATGGACTTGTAGCAGCATTTTGGCTTGCGCTTTTGGCAGTACTTTATCGACGGCAATCATAGCCAGCTTGATTAAATCTGCCGCTGAGCCTTGGAGTGGCGCATTAATCGCAGCACGTTCAGCGCCTTGCTTGACCATACGGTTGCTATGAGTGATATCAGGCGTGTAGAGCTTACGACCCAATATCGTCTCGACATAGCCTTGCTCGTGAGCACTGGCGCGAGTATTAATCATATAGTTTTTGACACCCGGATAGCGATCAAAGTACATATCGATATAATCTTGTGCCTCATTGCGGCTCATTTGCAATTGCTTGGCAAGTCCAAAGGCGCTCATACCGTATAGCAGACCAAAATTAATGGCTTTGGCATTACGGCGTTCAGTTGGCGTGATGTCTGCGACATCTTTGCCAAGTACTTCAGCAGCAGTCGCAGCGTGAATATCTAACCCTTCATTAAAGGCGTCAGTTAAGTTTTTATCGCCTGAGAAATGTGCCATGAGACGCAATTCAATTTGTGAATAATCCGCCGCTAAAATAACGCGACCTTCTGGGGCGATAAAGGCTTGACGAATCAAGCGCCCAGTCGCAGTACGAATCGGAATATTTTGTAAATTGGGATCAGTCGAAGACAAACGCCCAGTACTGGTCAGTGCTTGATGATAGCTGGTATGGACGCGATCAGTTTCGCTATCTGCGACATTATCAAGCGCATCGGTATAAGTGCTTTTGAGCTTAGATAGACCGCGATATTCTAAGGTGATATCGACCAATGGGTGATCGATTTTTGACAGTACGGCTTCACCAGTAGAGTATTGACCTGATTTGGTCTTTTTGCCACCCGGAACGCCGAGTTTTTCAAATAGCATCTCACCAAGCTGCTTCGGTGAGCCGAGGTTAAACTCTTCTCCTGCCACTTCATAAGCGCGTTTTTCTAGCGCGATAATTTCTTCATCGAAGCGTTTCGATAGCTCATTTAAAAATGGGCGCTTAATAAGAATGCCGCTTGCTTCCATTTGACAAAGTATTTCGGCGGTTGGTATTTCTAGCTCGTGTAGTAATTTGGCATTATTGGCATCGTTCGCCAGCTCAACGCTGAACACCTCAAATAGCTGATAAGTAATGTCAGCATCTTCACAAGCATAGTCGCTAGCAATATCGATGGCGACTTGATCAAAGGTAACTTGCTTAGCGCCTTTACCAGCGACATCTTCATAGCTGATGGTTTGGGTTTGTAGATAATGGCGTGCCAAATCATCCATGCCATGACGAGTGATAGCGGCATTAATCACGTAGCTGGCAAGCATGGTATCCATTGCCCAGTTATTGGGCTGCTCGTGTAATGCACCTATGAGGTCGATATCATAATGACTGAGGATATGCGCATCGTATTTTAAATGCTGACCGATTTTACCGATATTTGGGTTTTCTAAAATAGGTTTTAGACGTGTTAAAACGCTATCGCGGTCGAGCTGTTTAGCCGTCAGCTCGTCACCCTCTAGCGCATGTGTCAGTGGTATGTAATAGGCTTCATGCGTTTGTACCGCAAAAGACAAACCGACGATTTGTGCTTGACGCCAATGGACGCTAGTGGTTTCGGTATCGATGACAAAATGTGGTGCAGACTCGAGTAAATGAACCAGACTCTCAAAAGCTGGTTCGTCGAGCACAGTATGCCACGCTCTATCATGCTGTTTACCGTTTTGGACATTTTCAATATTGGATGATTGCAGAGATTTGGCAACTTGTGCTTGTGATTCAGCATCTGCTTGGCTACTTGCAACACTTTGTGCGCCGTTCCCATTAGCATTGGCTGGATGGTTTGGGTGGTCAAGAGAAGCAAGCTCATTTCTAAACTCAAGCTCGCTATATAACTCGCGCAATTCATCTATATGGGCACAAGGATCAGTATCGATTTTTAAATCGTTCCAATCTTGACCGATATCTAAGTCTGTCACGATAGTGGCCAGTTTTGCATTAAACGGGATATCATCGGCGTGCTCAATCAAACCTTTAGCGCCGCGTCCTTTAATAAAGCCAATATGCTTTAACATATTGTCGATATCACCGTACTCAACGAGCAAGTCTTTCGCCGTCTTTTTACCGATACCGGGCACGCCTTTAATACCGTCAGAAGCATCACCCATTAAGGTCAAAAAATCAATCATTTGGTTTGGATTAATACCGAATTTTTCGATGACCGCTTGGGTGTCCGTTACTTTACCCGTGAAGCTGTCTTCCAATATGACGCAGTCATTGACCAGTTGCATCATGTCTTTATCGCCGGTTGAGATAACCACATGATGACCTTGCTCGACCGCACGGTGCGCCAGTGTGCCGATAATGTCATCCGCTTCTGCACCTTCGATGCGTAACAGTGGAATGCCCAAAGCGGTTACCAAGCGATGGATATAAGGAATTTGCTCCACCAGCTCTATGTCGATGGGTGGACGCGCCGCCTTATAATCAGCAGACATATGATGGCGAAAAGTGGGTGACTTGGTATCAAAACAGACCGCCATGTGAGTAGGATGATATCGACGCATCAGTTTTAGTAGCGCATTGAGCGTGCCACGGATGGCATTCGTTATCAGCCCCTGCGAGTTTTGCATGGTTTTTGGCAAGGCGTGATACGTGCGAAACAGATAATAAGAGCCATCAACCAAAATAAAAGGTGGCTGATTTTTGTCCACGTGACTGGTGTCCATAGTCGCTACGTTGGGCATGGCATCAAAATTTGGTAAGGCTTTAGGGTCAAGCGCTTGATGCGAGTTGTGGTTATTGTCTGCGGAGGAGTCGGTCATATGGTCAGTCATAAAGGTCACTTATTATTAGGTATCAGATAGAGTAAATATCAGATAAAACGATGCTTCCATTATAACGATAAAATCAGACCTTGCCGAACTTCTCGATAGTTATGATATTTCTACTGCTGACAGACGCTCATAAAAAAAGAACCCAGTATTCACTGAGCTCTCTTATAGATAAAGCCGACATTGTTATTGTTAAAAATCTATCTCACTTCTGAAGTCACTTCACTATCGATATTACCGTGAGTCGCTTTAGAATATGGGCAAACTTTATTGGCTTTTTCGACCAACTTTTGGAACTCATCCGCTGATAGCTCTGTGTTTTCAGCAGTAACATGAATTTTCACGGCTAATTGAAAATCTAAGCCTTCACCTTTCATTAAATCTACGGATACTTCAGTGGTAGAGTCAAACTTTGCTTTTTCTGCCCCTTTGACCGCAGCAAGTGCGCCATCAAAGCAAGCGGCATAGCCCATCGCAAATAATTGCTCTGGATTATTACCGTCTTTACTGGAACCCGGCGCGACCATATTAATCGTCAAATCACTGTCTTGCAGACTGGCATTACCTGTACGGCCGCCAGTAACTGTTGCTTTGGTGGAATATAGTGTTTTCATAACATATCCTTTGTTGTGAGTTTTTATGTTTTAGCAATAAATTTTGATAGGGGATTCAGCATAACAAACCAGTGCATGAGCAATATAGGTCAGTCGTAAGTATATACTGTGGATTTGTAAGTGAACTGTTAGTAGAATCTTTAGCTGCATTTAACTATCGCAAGAAAAGCTTAATCGCTATAAGTAACAGAAGTATTAATGTAATATAGGAATATAGCTGTAAAAAATAAAGTTATCAAAATAGATGATAAAAAATCTAACCAATAAAGGTCTTATTCGATGAATAAATCAATGGTGTTACCTATTGCACTTTCTTTGCTAACATTTACCCTTGCTGGCTGCGGTGGGGAGGATGATGGTATTTATGGTTCGGGTAGTAATAAGATTACGCTGACCAGCTTTGACAATAGCTATGATAAGCAAGCGAAAGATAGTGCTATTGCACGCATCGATGAGACCTACCGTACTGGTGAGCGTGAAATAAAGATAAAAAATATCGTTAATAATTATAGTAATCAAGGTTTGAATACTTTGGACAGAACGGTATTATCAGACAATTTTGAAGGGCGACTGGATAATAAAAATATTGAAGTTGATAACCGCACTGTCAAACGTCCTATCTATGAAAAAGACAGTAATAACAAGCTAGACTACGAAACCACTTATAAGACGCTTAATCTATCAGGCTTGCAGGCAAACAGTTATAGCGCTGGTACCAACATAAATAACAGTCGCGGTATTCTCACCGACTTAAATAATTATCCTAAGATTCCAGCTAATGCAGAGTTTCCAATAGGCTCTGTTTGCTATATTCCAGTAGTCGAGAGCGAACGCTCGTTTTTAGCCTTTAACGACAAAAACAAGACGGGATATACATCGCTCGATAAGTGGATTGATGCAGCTGAAGACCGCTTTAGCGATGATAGAGGCTACAGAACCTCTGAGTTTGGTGTAGGCATAGGCAATAAGCAAAAAGCGGCACAAGTGACGTTCTTTGAATACCGGAATCAGCCTGCTTATCAGTACAATGGGGTCGAATATAACGATAGCACGGATGATAAAAATGCTATTTATGAAGCAAACTATGTTGCCAAAGGTGTGATAAATCCGAATACCAACAGTATTCGCGGTGTGGTGGATTGTACGATAGTCAATGAAGTCGCAGGAGATTTCTTGGCCGCACAAATCAAACGCTACTATTAATCTTAAAAACGCATCATGTTAAAAAAATGACTAACACTCTCTATTTGACTATCTAGGGAGTGTTTTTTTATGCGCTAATTCTGCACCTTGACGCTAAATCCGCTACAATACGCTCATTATTTATTCTATTTAGTTAGATTACTGTCTAAAAGACAGCCTTTTTGAAGTTAAGGTTGAAGCCAAAAATTATGAGCGTAGATCCAAAGAAATTAAACAAAGAAGTGGCTAAACGCCGTACTTTCGCCATTATCTCGCATCCCGATGCAGGTAAGACCACCATGACTGAAAAGTTACTGTTATGGGGTCAGGCAATTCAGGTAGTAGGTGAGGTCAAAGGCCGCAAAACAGATCGCCATGCGACATCAGATTGGATGAGTATGGAGCAAGAGCGTGGTATCTCGATCACCACTTCTGTCATGCAGTTTCCTTATCAAGACCATGTGGTCAATCTATTGGATACACCGGGTCACGCCGATTTTAGTGAAGACACCTATCGCACCTTGACCGCTGTGGATAGCGCGCTGATGATGGTTGATGGGGCTAAAGGGGTCGAAGAGCGAACGATCAAGCTGATGGAAGTCTGCCGCATGCGCGACACGCCAATCATCTCATTTGTCAACAAGCTGGATCGTCAAATTCGTGAGCCACTTGAGCTGCTTAGCGAGATTGAGGCAGTGTTAAAAATTAAATGTATTCCAGTGACTTGGCCTATCGGTATGGGACAAGATTTCGTTGGTGTCTACCATCTGACCGAAAATAAGACCTACCTTTATGAAAAAGGTAATGGCGGCAAGATGACAGTCTCTGAGACCCGCGCGGGCTATGATTATCCAGATATCCGTGAGCGTTTGGGTCAATTGATGTTTGATGCCTTCGAAGAGTCACTTGAGCTGGTACAAATGGCGTTAGAAGAATTTAGCGTTGAGGCGTTCTTAGCGGGTGAGATGACGCCAGTATTGTTCGGTACAGCATTGGGCAACTTTGGCGTAAACATGGTACTTGATACCTTGATAAAATATGCACCGCCACCCAAGTCGCATCCGACCAATGAGCGTGAAGTAGCGGCAACAGAAACAGATTTTAGTGGTTTTGTCTTTAAAATTCAGGCCAACATGGACCCACGCCATCGTGATCGCATTGCATTTTTACGCGTGTGTTCAGGCAAGTATGAAAAAGGCATGAAGCTAAAGCATGTGCGTTTGGGTAAAGATGTACGTATTGCCGATGCACTGACCTTTTTGGCAGGGGATCGCGAAGCGTTAGAAGAAGCGTATCCGGGTGATATCATCGGTTTGCATAATCACGGCACCATCTCTATCGGTGACAGTTTTACCGAAGGCGAGGAGCTGAATTTTACGGGTATTCCGCATTTCGCGCCTGAATTGTTCCGCCGTGTCATTCTAAAAGATCCGCTCAAATCGAAAGCCTTGCAAAAAGGGCTACAGCAGCTAAGCGAAGAGGGCGCGACACAGGTCTTTATGCCGCAGATTAACAACGATTTAATCTTGGGTGCGGTTGGTGTACTACAGTTTGAAGTGGTCGCGCATCGTCTCAAAGAAGAGTATAAAGTACAGTGTATCTTTGAGCCGGTATCGATTGCCACCGTACGCTGGATTCATTGTGATGATGAAGTGGCATTGGCGAAATTCAAACGCAAAGCCCATGACCAGTTGTCGCTAGATGGCGGTGGTTATTTAACGTATCTAGCCCCATCACGGGTCAACTTGCAGCTGATGCAAGATCGCTATCCAGAAGTCACTTTTAGTAATACTCGTGAGCATTAAAATCCATCATTTCACGAGTTAGTTTATCTTTTAAGACACGCCAGCCGTGTCTTTTTTATTAGCTTAGATTTAGGCATTAAACGAGAGAGGGTAGGTAGCTATTCGTTAGCAGGAGACAGCAAAATCCTAAAAACACAAACAGTGTTCCTACAATACATCGTAATTGTTACGGTAGAATATCAAGTAACATCTTATGTTTATAAAAGAGGATATATGAACGCTGCGAATCAAATTGATATCAATCAGCCAATAATGAATCCGCATTTATCGATGACAGCAAGTCGTAGTCGTCTGCTGAGACTGCTTGCCGGCAGTTTACTGCTAGGTAGCATCGCGATGCCTGCCAATGCAGGTAATCTCATCAGTAGCACGGATTATCTAGAATATGAGCTGCCTAAAAAAGTGCAAGCACAGTGTGTTGAGCGCGATAACTGTCCAGAGATTGACATCAAATATCTGAAGACCAATCACGGTTGGATCAATGATATCGCCAATGCGCGTATTAATAATTTAGTTGTCAATAGTAAACCGACTGAATCTGCGCCTATCAAAACGAATGTCAATCAGACAATGGTGAAAGCCGCCATTGATGACTTTGCCAGCTCACAGTTCATAGATATGCCAGAGGGCAGTTCATGGGCTTATAGTTTAATGGTAACGCCTGAGTATTTAGGTCATGTCAGTGATTTTGAACTGTTTGAAATCAATACTTATGTCTTTACTGGTGGCGCTCATGGCATGCCTTATAGCGAATACTTAATATTTGACCTTGGCACCAAAAAACAAATCAAGCTTGAGGATATGCTTCAATCAGGCAAGGAATCACGTTTTAAAGCGCTTGCTTATGATGCTTATAAAACGTGGGTCAAAACGGTTGACGACGATGTCAGCAGTTATGAGAAAAACTGGCCATTTACCTTAAGTGACAATGTGACACTGACGGACAAAGGCATCGATATCCGTTATCAGCATTATTCTATCGGCCCATATGCTTATGGCATGCCGGTACTTAGTATTCCGTACAGTAAGCTCGACGGCGTCATAAAGCCGCACTTTATACCTAAATAGTTCGGAGGGTCATTGCATAACTTATTACGGTTTATATTAAAAAAATCGTAAAATCTCTTAAAAAATTGGCAATGATTTATCTAAAACCATTTGAAATTTAATAAAAGAATAAGGAGTTACCGCATGACGAACAATACAGATAGTATGAAGGCGACAGTCGACACAGAGACTTGGCAACTTAATGCATTAACAGAAGCGCTTGGTGACCTAACGTTGACGGTCAATGACAGCCTGTCTGTTGGTCGTGGCAGCGACAATGACGTGGTACTTGGTAGCAAGCAAGTATCGCGTAATCATGCGGTGTTAAGGATCTTAGATGGTCGATTGTATGTCAAAGATTTAGACTCATCGAACGGTACATTTATCAACGAGCAGCGTATCGAAGGTAATACATCGAGCCTTTTACAGGTAGATGATACCATTGGATTTGCCAGTTTCAGCTTTCAGGTAAACGCGCCACTTGCTGCTACAGATACTGATGTATTAGCGCCCGTAGCAGTAGAGGAGTCAGTGGTTGAGACTGAGACAGTGGTTGCTGAAACGACTGCCGAAACACAGGCTGTCGAAGACTCGACAGTGAGTGAACCTGTTGTTCATGAATCAGTAGTAAAAGAGCCGATTGTTAAGCAAACGGGCATCGAAGCTATTCTGCCTGTGATAGCTGATGTGAAGACAGTACCTGTTGATACCGCCTTGGATAGAGTAGCAGACTCAGTAGGGGTAACTGAGACCAGTGTTAATGAAACAGTTGAACCAGTCTTACAGGAGCCAATTCAGGAGCCGATTGTGAAACAAACTGGCGTCGATGAAGTTTTGACGGCTATAGACAATACCGTGTCCGACATAACTGACGCGGCACCAGTCGCTGCTGCAACTGTAGCAGATGCACAACCTGCTGTAAGTCAGCCAGAAGCCGTCACAGCGACAGAGGCGGCACCGACAGCACCTGCTCATGATACGTTATTAGTAGAGCAGTCAGCTGTACATGAAAAGCCAGCAGTTGAATCAGAGCATGACAAAACGACTAAAACTGCTCTACAAGAAGAAGCAGATCCCGATATTCTACGAGCTAAGCAGGCGGCAACCGCACAATTTTCTGGCACTGCCAATCTAGATCAATCTCGTGATGTTGGGACAGAAGGTAATAATGCGATGGATCAGGCTATCAGTAATTCAGCCAATGCAGGACAGGCAGAGAAAAAACCAAGCGGTGGTTGGTTTATTTGGGTGTTTATTGCCGTCATTATTATTGCGTTAGCATTGTGGTTATTTAACATGGGCGGTGCGTAACCAAGTACTGACCAGTGCGTTTGAGATGCTCTAATCCAAGCGGGTTTTGATATAATTATTAGCCAATTGTTAGCTACTATCGGCTAATAGTCTAGTAACTCTCACGAATATGCCACTTTGATAGCGTCAACATTCAATAGAGTGTTGACGCTTATTTTATTTAACAGTCTGCTGTTTTATCTTTTGCCAATATTTTGTTAAGAGAGCATTATTATGATGAACTTTGAAGAATATCAAGCTTTTAAAGACCGTGGCTTTAGTCATGCTCCACTGATAAAAAAACGTCTAATGGACGCACAGACACCAGTATCTGTATTTTCTAAAGTACGTGATTTAAGCGGCTCTGCATATTTATTTGAGTCTGTCGTAGGCGGGGAGCGTTGGGCACGATATTCGATGATTGGTTTAGGTAGTGATCTCATTTTGCAGTATGCCGATGGTAATATGACCGTCAAAAAAAATGACCATACCGATGTCGATGCAGTCGCTGACCCGTTTGACTATATCCGTCAGCTAATGGCGCAATATAAGATGCCAACAGTCGAGGATATTGCAACGCTACCGAGCTTTAGCGGCGGCTTAGTAGGTTACTTTGGCTATGACATGGTGAGGGTTATCGAGCCAAGCGTGGGTTTGTCAGACGCCCCCAATCCGATGACAATGCCGGATATGTGGCTGATGCTGTCAATGAGCGTGATTGTTTTTGACAGTTTAGAAAATACGTTATCTATCATCGTTTATGCTGATTGTCACACTGAAGATGGCTATAGCAACGCCATCCGCGAGCTAGAAAAAATTGAAGAAAAACTGGCAGAAATGCCAAATCTGAGCGCACCCGTAATGCCGACGCCGACATTTACCTCACAAACAGGCGCGCAGAAATATTGTCATGATGTCAATAAAATAAAGGATTACATTTTAGCAGGCGATGTCATGCAAGTCGTTCCTGCGCAGCGTTTGACGGCCGATTATACTGGCGACTCATTAGCAGTTTATCGTGCCCTACGATTTTTAAATCCATCGCCTTATCTGTTTCTGGTGCATGGTTACACCCTCGATAATCACAAGCGTTTCGACATTATTGGAGCATCCCCTGAGATATTATCACGTATCGACAATGGCAAAGTGACGGTACGACCATTGGCGGGTACTCGTAGACGTGGAAAAAATGAAGCGGAAGATTTAGCGCTTGAAAAAGAGCTGTTGAATGATAAAAAAGAGATCGCCGAGCACTTGATGCTTATCGATTTGGGTCGTAATGATATTGGCCGCGTTTGTGAATATGGCAGTGTCAAAGTCACCGAAAAGATGTTTGTCGAGCGTTATTCGCAAGTGATGCACATTGCTTCTAATGTTGAAGGGACGATATTGCCCAATAAGGATGCGTTGGATGTTTTTTGTGCGACGTTCCCCGCTGGTACGCTATCAGGTGCGCCCAAAATACGCGCCATGCAAATCATTGACGAGATAGAGCCAGTCCGTCGAACCGTCTTTGGTGGCGCAGTGGGTTATCTAGGCTGGCATGGCAACATGGATACCGCCATTGCTATTCGTACTGCCGTGATGCGCCGTGGTAAAATTCATATCCAAGCGGGCGCTGGGGTGGTCGCTGACTCTATCCCAGAAGCAGAGTGGGAAGAGACCAACAAAAAAGCATTAGCGTTGGTCAAAGCGGTAAAAATGGCGTGTAATGGTTTACGGATTCGATAGGGACTCCAGTCATAAACACACAGTATGCGGTTATTGTGGAAAAACAGCCTATTTTTTATTTAAAAAAACATCATTACAATCAATTAGTTATATTTTTTTATTGAAATAATCATAAAAAAGGCAAAAAAGGGCTTGCGTCTTTCAAAAAATTTGATAGAATAGCCACCACTTTAAGAGAACAAGCCGACTTAGCTCAGTTGGTAGAGCAACTGACTTGTAATCAGTAGGTCGCCAGTTCGATCCCGGCAGTCGGCACCATCTCTCTTAAAGTAGCTTTTTATGAATCTGTCTTAAACTAAAGCCATTTTTGTTTAAAGCAACCTAAGGTGGGATTGGGGAGCGGTCAAACCCAACAGACTGTAAATCTGTCGCGAAAGCTTCGAAGGTTCGAATCCTTCTCCCACCACCATATTTTTTAAGTTTGTCATAGCGCCAAGCATACTCTTTATACTTCATGACTCTCGATTAGAGTCTTCTTGAATAAGAGTAATTGCGGGTGTGGTATAATGGTAACACCTTAGCCTTCCAAGCTAATGACGCGGGTTCGATTCCCGCCACCCGCTCCATATATACAACATCGCAAAGATTACCAATAAATCATCACGACAGTCAGTTTTAGTATTGCTGTATCGTGATATTTTTTTTAGTAAATCCATAAGTTGTTTTTTGTGGTTATTAAAAACATGCTCATATAGCTCAGCGGTAGAGCACTCCCTTGGTAAGGGAGAGGTCTTGAGTTCAATTCTCAATATGAGCTCCATTTATTGTTTAAACCTCTTGTGTTTGCTTTGCCATCTTTAAACAGTTTGTGTCGATATCGAAATTACAAAATATTGAAAATTATAAATTACAGTGTAGCAAATAATATTTAAGGGTGACACTGAGGTGTTGCCTTTTAGTGCTGTCAATTTATTAAGTTATCAATACATGAGTAAGTATCTAAGATAAAAGTATCTAGGTTCGGCAGGTTCCAATATTATTAATGATTTACACTAAGATAAAGTAGTGCAACAGCGATAATGTATAATATCTTGTAATGTTGACTAGATTAAAAAATACGTATAATGCTTAAACCTATATGTGCAGCATTGAAATGCATGATCTGAGCACATATATACAGTCGTAAAGTGATCAAACAGTTTTAGTAGATAAGCCATAGCGTCAACGGTTTGATGGTTCTGTATGCATCATGAGCCGTCAAACAGCTATTCACCGATCTTTGATTGATAAAGATTCACCAAAAAAAGAGGAAATACCCATGGCAAAGGCCAAGTTTGAACGCGTAAAGCCACACGTCAACGTCGGTACAATCGGACACGTTGACCACGGTAAAACAACCCTAACAGCTGCCATCGCAACTGTAGCAGCAATCACTTCAGGTGGCGAAGCCAAAGACTACGCGTCTATTGACTCAGCACCAGAAGAAAAAGCACGTGGCATCACCATCAACACCTCACACGTAGAATATGACACCCCAGCACGTCACTACGCTCACGTCGATTGCCCAGGTCACGCCGATTATGTTAAAAACATGATCACTGGTGCCGCTCAGATGGACGGCGCAATCCTAGTCGTATCAGCAACTGACGGCCCAATGCCACAAACCCGTGAGCACATCCTGCTTTCACGTCAGGTTGGCGTACCGTACATCATCGTATTCATGAACAAATGTGATGTTGTTGATGACGAAGAATTGCTAGAACTCGTAGAAATGGAAGTTCGTGAACTTCTTAATGACTACGACTTCCCAGGTGATGATACCCCAATCATCCATGGTTCAGCGACTGAAGCCCTAAAAGGCTCACAAGAAAAATACGGCCAACCAGCGGTTGTAGAACTTCTTAACGTTCTTGACACCTACATCCCAGAGCCAGAGCGTGACGTTGACAAAGCATTCCTAATGCCAATCGAAGACGTATTCTCAATCTCAGGCCGTGGTACTGTTGTAACAGGTCGTGTTGAATCTGGTATCGTACGCGTAGGCGACGAAATCGAAATCGTCGGTATCCGTGACACTCAAAAAACCACCTGTACTGGTGTAGAGATGTTCCGTAAACTGCTTGACGAAGGTCGTGCAGGTGAAAACTGTGGCGTACTACTACGTGGTACTAAGCGTGAAGACGTACAACGTGGCCAAGTACTAGCTAAGCCAGGTTCAATCACGCCTCACACCAAGTTTGACGCTGAAGTATATGTGTTGAGCAAAGAAGAGGGTGGTCGTCATACACCATTCCTAAACGGCTATCGTCCACAGTTCTACTTCCGTACTACTGACGTAACTGGTGCAATCCAATTACAAGACGGTACTGAAATGGTAATGCCTGGTGATAACGTTGAGATGGGCGTAGAGCTTATCCACCCAATCGCTATGGACAAAGGTCTTCGCTTCGCAATTCGTGAAGGCGGCCGTACTGTAGGCGCTGGTGTTGTTGCTAACGTACTAAACTAATCTATCAGTCTCAGTAATGAGATTGTAAGTTAGTCATAAAAAAGCCATCCTTGAATAAGGGTGGCTTTTTTTTGGCTATAAAAAGGTAATGGCATAATCAATATTGTAATGATAAATATTTGAAATACAGTAAGTGCTATGGTATTTGGGTTTGTATAAATAATAATAAGAGGATACATAATGTTGATGATAAAGATTTTATCAACCCATAGTGCAGATTTTGAGCAAGTGCTGCAAGCAGTAGCGGATATTGAAGCCATCATTCAACCGCAAGATGCTTGGGGCTATCAGACATTGGTGGAATCACTCAAACAAGATAGCATGCATCTGCTGATCGTTTATGAGCAAAAAGACAATATTATTATTAATAATACTGTGACAGGCTATTGTCTATATCAAGTGATTTTTGAACAAGCGGAGATTTTACGTATTGGCACCCATCCTGATTATCAACGTCAAGGTATTGCCTCACAAATTTTTGCCAGATTGAATACAGAATTGAGAACGCATCAGGTGGAGAGCCTTTTATTAGAAGTGCGCGCAGATAATGCGCCTGCGATAGCCTTATATGAGCAGCAAGAATTTGCTCTAATTCATAAGCGTAAAGGGTATTACCAAACTCCACATCAACCAGCTATTGATGCCCTGATTATGCAGCGCCTGTACGTCCGAGAATAATGAAGGGTATCGAATGGAACCAAATAAACCCGCAGAATAGTAGATGGGTCGGCACTTTTATTATTATTGAGTGGGTATTTTCTTTTTGCAGATTTCAATATTGAGTTTATAGTCATTATCTACTTTCATACGCTCAAGAACATCGATACGTTCGCTTAATAGCTCTACCATGAGGCTGATATTGGCTTGCTGTTTTTGTATTTGCGCCAATTTTTGCTGAGTAAGCATCAGTTGTAAATCAACATCCAATTGACCATCGTAATAATCATTCAAGCTGTCTCTGATTTCAGTGAGTGTAAAGCCAATCGCTTGCGCACTTTTGATTAGCTCAATACGTTCGATACATTCTGGATGAAACTCGGTATATAAACGCGAGCCTGCCTGACGCTTACGAGATTTTAGCAAGCCCAGTTGGTCATAATGACGCACGGTGTCTTTGGTTGTTTGAGCTTTTGTTGCCAGTGTTCCAATCAGTAAGAACGATGTGTCGGGTGCCATGATAACCTCGTCGGTAGGTAGCAGTTGATAAGGTACGAGTTAATAAAGTAGCGATTAACAAACAGACATAAGCCATCAATCACTTCGTCATCGTATTTATTTTAAGATAAGCTGCCAAGGTTCTATGGTATCAAGTAACGATACGGCGAGTGGTTTATGAGAGTTATTTTGCCATTTGACAATATTATTAGCCGTTAAGAGATCCAATTGAGTGAGAAATTCAGCACGCGGTAGCGTGGTTGCACCCAAGCTCATCAAATGCTCATTTGGTAGCTGACAGTCGACCAGCGCCACATGGCTTTGTTCACATAAGCGCATTAAACCCCAAAATGCGAACTTTGAGGCGTTAGAGGCGATATGAAACATCGATTCGCCAAAGTAAATGCTACCTATTTTTAGACCATAAAGCCCGCCAATGAGTTGCCCTTTATCATTCCAAACTTCAATGCTATGTGCAAATCCTTGTGCATGCAGTTCGGTATAAGCCTCAATCATTTCATCATGAATCCAAGTATGTTCGCCCTCGGGCTGTTCATTATTGAGGCGATCACTGCGCGGTAAACTACAGGCATGAATAACGTCATCAAAAGCTTGATTCAAGGTTAATTGCCAACGCTCGCGGATGGCTTGCTTACGCAGCGACTTGCTTGGCTTATAATTGGTTGGCACCATCACACAGCGCGGTTCAGGGCACCACCATGCAATTGGTTCATCTTCATTAAACCAAGGAAACAGACCCTGCGCGTAAGCAGAAATCAATGTTTCGGCTGCCAAATCTCCTCCGACAGCGACGATACCAATGCCGTCAGGATCAACCATCAAAGGGTCAGGAAAGTCATAACGCCCAAGACTTTTTAAGGTCTCAGGCGTGATGTGCTCATTGTTATATTGAGAGAAATTACCCATTTAGGCTTCTTTATCAGCAGTCAATGTTGACGCATAAGTATGGTCAGCGGCTGTAGCTTCGCCAATCGCATCCAAGTATTTTTCAGCATCTAGCGCGGCCATACAGCCCGTACCAGCAGAAGTGATTGCTTGACGATAGACATGATCTGCGACATCACCTGCGGCAAATACACCTTCGATGCTGGTTTGTGTGGCATTGCCGTCTAAGCCGCTTTTGACAATAAGATAGCCGTCTTTCATATCCAGCTGACCTTTAAATAAGTCTGTATTCGGCTTATGACCAATCGCGACAAACATGCCGAACACGTCTAATTGTTTAGTGCTGCCATCAATCATAGATTCGATGATTACGCCATTGACGCCCATGTCATCGCCGACGACTTCTTTGACTTTATGATTCCACTCGATTTTAATATTACCGTTTTTGACCTTTTCAAACAGTTTATCTTGGAGGATTTTTTCGGAGCGTAAGCTATCACGGCGATGCACCAAGGTCACTTCAGCGGCAATGTTAGATAAATATAGGGCTTCTTCAACAGCAGTATTACCACCACCGATGACAGCAACTTTTTGATCTTTATAAAAGAAACCATCACAAGTTGCACACGCTGATACGCCAAGACCGCGGAATTTGGTTTCTGACTCCAACCCCAAATACTGTGCTGATGCGCCAGTCGAGATAATAAGCGCATCACAAGTGTAGCTACCGTTATTACCCGTCAGCTCAAAAGGGCGCACGTTTAAATTGACTTCATTGATATGGTCATAAACCAGTTCAGTACCAAAGCGCTCGGCATGGGCTTTCATGCGATCCATCAATGCAGGACCTGTTAAGTCATGCGCATCGCCCGGCCAGTTATCGACTTCAGTGGTGGTAGTTAGCTGTCCACCTACTTCCATGCCCGTGACCATGACAGGTTTCAGGTTGGCACGTGCTGCATACACAGCCGCTGCATAACCAGCAGGGCCTGAGCCTAGGATAATGAGTTTTTCGTGACGTGGAGCGGTATTGTCAGTTGCCATGAGTTGTTCCTTGCTAAATATAAATGTTAAAAATACGAGTGAGCAATATAATAAAAAACAGTCTTCAAAATTGATGCTAATGGGATTTTCTAATCGCTGCGTGATAATAACATAAGGGCATTGGACGAAAAGTACAAGTTTGCTAAAACAAACACAGGTATGATTACAATCAAAGTATATTTCTCTTGAAATATTATGGTTAGAAACCGCTGGTATTTTATAGGTCTTATCTAATATGACTGTCCTTGTTCTATTCGTTATATTTTGCGAGTGACATAGGTTTTTGCTTAAACCGTATGATTTTTGCCTAAACCGTATACAGACTGATTTTATTGCACGCTTTCTTTGTAAGACGGTCGCCACTATCCCTATGTATTTGTTATTATAAGAAGTTATGCCAAGTGTGCCAAAGGCAAAAAGAAGGCTGTTGTATATCGCTTTTATAATAGACAATGTTTTCTGTACACTTCGCTAAGTGCGTTTGTATCAGCACTTTATATCCAACCCTTTATCAGCGCTTTATGTCAGCATGATTAGGCTTAGTCATGCATTGGCGACCATTTAGTATTAATAACAAGGCAGATCTTACGTGATATCAGCACCGCTTATTGAGTATTTAAAAAAGGGAATATTTACCCTCCTTGGGTTAATACTGGCCGTTTATCTATTTGTCATTTTGATGACATATACCAGTAATGATCCTAGTTGGTCGCATATCAGTAGCGATATGACCACGATTAATAATGTAGGCGGCGAATCGGGTGCTTGGTTATCTGACTTGCTTTATAGCTTCTTTGGTTTTGGTGCATGGTGGCTGCTGGCATTTGTGGTTTATGAGTCTATCCTTATTTGGTGGGACAACAAGCCAACGTTTTGGCTGATGCGAGTGGTTGCTTATGTGTTTTTATTATTAAGTGCCAGTGCGTTGTTTGCACAATTGGTGGCGTTAGTACAGCAATTGACCAATCCAGGAACGCTAGGGCTGGAAAGCGTGGCTGGTGGCATAATTGGGTTTGAATTACAGGCGCGTTTGGCACAGCTTTTATCGCAGTGGGGGAGTGTGATTTTCTTGACGGCATTCGTCATTATTACCGCGACTTTTGCCTTTAATATTCATTGGCTAGCAATTTATGAGAAGGTTAAGGCGCTATCGTGGCTTGGCTCAGGGGTGAAGCGTCAGGGTAGGATGCATGATAGTGTGTCAACCACGCCAGAAAATATCAATGCCAAGCAAAATGATGAAAACATAGCTAAGAGTAACGCGAAAAAAGACGCAGCCGATCACGAGCAGTTACCACTTGAATTGCAAGTTGCTGGCAATGCTCAAGCCGTAGACAACAGCGGTCGGTTCAGCAATGTGTTGTCAGAGTTCTTGGCAACGTCAGGGTTGGCTGAGAGCGTTAAAGCGTCTGTAGTTGCCGTAACACAAGCGGCGACGCCTAATTCAGCTGCTAAATCTAGTCGTGAGAATAGTGAGCCTGTCCCTGTCTCAGTAGAAACACCTAGCAGTACTGTTCAAAATCTAGCAAGTCATACGAATACATCGACGCCGTCAAGTCCTGCCATGACTGCTATCCGTAAAGTCGAGCCAAGCTTTGCTTGGAATGACGCCAATACTGTCGATGACTTGTTAGCCAGCGAGCAAATGGCTTATCACGCTAATAATATGAACACTTCTGATTCAGCTGCTACTACTTCTGTATCTGCTGATAGCAATACTGAGTCGTTAGAGACAGTGGTGCTAGACTCTACAGCGATATCAGCCGTAGAGATGTCCGAAGCTCAATCAACAGAGAACTTGCCGTCAATAGCTCAGCCATCAATAAATGAGCTGGTATACGGTGAGACGGCTGACGAAACGGATAATGAGCCTAAATCGTTCGAGTTAGAGGATAAAGTGGAGGCCGTTGATATACTGGCCGATGCATGGTTGGCAGAGCATGCGGATGTCTCAACATCTACAGCTATGCAGCCTGCAGAAACAGGGCAACCTTCAGAAACAGTGCAAGCAGCCAATAGGACTGAGCTGCCCAGACAAGCAGCAGTCACAGCGCCTGCGACAGACTCATCTAATAGTGAAATGAACGACTTTACTGATAAATGGTTTGATGAAGAGCCTGAACTGTCAGAGGATTTCGAACCTTCTTATATATCTAATGAAGCGAGTGTCGCCAAAGCAGTAGACGTGGTTGAACCAGTTGCGTCAGTCGCTGATATGACGCCGACCAATACGCCACCGTCTAATCCTAAACTGCCGCCTACGGTAGAAACCCGCGTCACAGCATCAGCTATTGAACCAATAGTTTTGCCTAAACCAACGGTAAGTTTTGCGGTACCTGAGGGCGATAGTAGCAATCATATCACTGACATGATGCCAGAGGATGATAGCGCTGAGGATGTCAATGCGCCCGTTATGCCAGATATTAGTGATGATGCCGCCTTCAGTCAAAAATCACGCTCGATGCAAACGGCTGCCTATCGCAGTAGCCTAACGCCTATTCCAGAGATTTCTATTTTGGATAAGCCAGACCCTGATCGTAAGCCCAGTTATACCGTCGCCGAGCTTGAGCAATTATCAGAGTTACTAGAGATTAAGTTACAAGAGTTTAATGTAAAGGCGACTGTGGTCAACGCCATTCCGGGTCCTGTTGTTACCCGCTTTGAAGTGGAGCTTGCTGCTGGTGTAAAAGCCAGTAAGGTTACCGGTATTTCACGTGATTTAGCGCGCTCGCTATCGATGGCGTCTTTGCGTGTGGTTGAAGTGATTCCGGGTAAGCCGTATATCGGTATCGAAGTACCCAATAAGCAGCGCGAAATGGTACGTTTGATTGAGCTATTGAATACCGAAAAATTCCAAGATCCTAAAGCCCAAATCAGCATGGCGATGGGTAAGGATATCGGTGGTAATGCCATCATTACTGACCTTGCGCGCGCGCCGCATATGTTGGTTGCTGGTACGACAGGTTCGGGTAAATCGGTATTGGTCAACTCGATGCTACTATCGATGCTACTCAAATATACGCCAAATGAGCTGCGTCTCATTTTGATTGATCCAAAGCAGCTCGAGCTTGCCAACTATAATGATATTCCACATCTATTAACACCAGTCGTCACCGATATGACTGAAGCGGCCAGTGCTTTGTCATGGTGCGTGGCAGAGATGGAACGTCGCTATCAACTGATGAGTTTGCTCAAAGTGCGTAAGCTTAATGAGTTTAATAAAAAGGTCATTGCTGCTGAAAAATCGGGCAATCCGATGCTTGATCCTTTATGGCGACCTAATGACAGTGTGAGTATCAGCCAAGCACCGAAGCTAAAAACCTTACCGATGATTGTCATTGTCGCGGATGAGTTTGCCGATATGATCATGCAGGTTGGTAAGCAAGCCGAAGAGCTTATCACCCGTCTTGCACAAAAATCGCGGGCAGCAGGGATTCATTTAATGCTGGCTACCCAGCGTCCATCGGTCGATGTCATCACGGGTTTGATTAAAGCCAATATTCCCGTGCGGGCGGCACTACGTGTGAACTCAAAAGTGGATTCGCGGACGATTCTGGACAGTGGTGGTGCCGAAGACATGCTGGGTAATGGTGATATGCTCTTTCTAGGACCTGGGCAAATTGAGCCAGATCGTGTGCATGGTGCGTATGTCAGCGATGAAGAGGTCAACCGTGTCTGTGACGCGTGGCGCGAACGCGGTGCGCCTGATTATATTGATAATATGGCAGGCAACTTTGAACTATCTAGTCCTAGTGGCGGTGGTAGTACGGCTAACGCCTCTGGTGAGGACGACGACCTTTATAATGATGCTGTGGCCTTTATTATGGAGACGCGGAAAGTTTCTGCTTCTAGTATTCAGCGTAAATTTAGCATCGGCTATAACCGTGCCGCACGTATCGTAGATTCTATGGAGGACGCGGGGTTGGTCAGCTCAATGGGCAAAAGCGGTAAGCGTGAGCTATTAATGTAGCGTTTAGATTATATTAGACAATAAAAAAGACGAGTCACGAGAGTGGTTCGTCTTTTTTATTGAAAAAATATGATAACGCTCATGTCTGAATGACCAATCAGTTTTTTTATCAATTATCAGCACTCGTTTTTTATACTAAACTGACCTTTGTTGATAGCATAAATATCACTCAGTTTTCAGAAATCTTAGGTTCATTACTCAGCAAGGATGCAGGTTATGTTTAAAGAATATACTCAATATGATGCCATAGCATTGGCGGCATGGGTCAATGCAGGTGAAGTCAGCGCTAAAGAGGTGTTAGATGCTGCCGTCTATCAAGCCAACACACTCAATCCCAAATTAAACGCCATCATCCATCGTTTCGATGAGCGTGCTTATCATGCTGCACAGGCGGGATTACCCTCAGGTATATTCAATGGTGTGCCTTATTTGCTCAAAGATTTGTCATTTAGCTTTGCCAATGAGCCAATCACGATGGGCAGTCGTAGTGTTAATATCATCTCTGAGAGCGACAGTGAAATCGTCAAGCGCATGAAAGCCACAGGCGTGAATACTTTTGGCAAAACCAATACGCCAGAATTTGGTTTAATTATTACCACTGAACCAAAAGCCCATGGTGCGACTCATAACCCTTTTAAAAAAGGTTACAGCTCTGGCGGTTCATCGGGCGGTAGTGCAGCATCAGTAGCGAGCGGTATCGTACCGATGGCGGGCGCGGGTGATGGTGGTGGCTCGATACGCTTCCCTGCTGCTTGGTGCGGCGCGTTTGGACTCAAACCCAGCCGTGGTCGTAACCCAATAGGCCCTAAATTCGGGGAAGGCTGGGAAGGTGCAGTCGCAGATCACGTGATTACCCGCAGCGTACGTGACAGTGCCGCGATGCTCGACGCTACAAATGGCGCAGAGATTGGTGCGCCTTATGTCATCGCGCCACCTGAGGGTACATTTTTGCAAGCAGCGATGCGCGCACCAAGGCCGTTAACCATTGCCTTGCATCAACAGCCATTGATTGCCAATACTGTGGTGGATAAAGAAGTGTTAGCCGTATTAGAGCAAACGGCTAAGCAGCTAGAAGCCATGGGTCATCGTGTCATACCCGCTGAGCCGAATATCAATATCGAGCAGTTTTGGCATGACTTTATGGTGGTGGTCTGCACCCATACCGCTTTTACCATTGATAATATCGAGCGTGACTTTGGGGCAGAACATATCAAAAACCTAGAACCGCAAACCTACAATATGGCATTGCTAGGTCGCTCGTTATCAGCCGTTGATTTGGCGCATGCTAAGCATGGTTGGCATCACAGTCAGTATCAAACTGGCTTGCTACTTGAAACCTATGACATGATTTTATGTCCGACCGTGCCGACACCTGCAGTTAAGCATGGTGTACTGCCACCAAGTCGTATGGATGAAATGCTCATGCGTAGCGCAGGATTGCTCAATAAGGGCATCGATATGGGTAAGTATGCCTTTAGCTCAGGTATGATCGAAAAGCTTAGTCAGCCTGTGCTGAGCAAAATGGCCTTTACACTACTGGGTAATATCACGGGATTGCCAGCGATGTCATTACCGGTAGGAATGAGTAAAAAAGGTTTGCCAATTGGGATGCAGCTGATTGGGCGTATGAATGATGAAGCGACATTATTCAGTGTGGCAGGGGAGATGGAACGAGTAGGGTTGTTTACCAAGGCAGCCTTTGAGAAGTAGGTGTGTATTCTATCGATTAAGTAATGATTACTTAATCAAATCGATAAATATCCATACCCAAGCTATGATGCGCCATGCTTTGATGAACAACTGAGACACGCTGACCTGTACCTAAGGCAAAAAACAATGGCAACAAATGCTCGTCACTCGGATGAATATCTTTATAGTCAGGGTATTGCTGCCAATCTAAAGCACTAGGAATGTCTGTTTTGAGCTGTTGTAGCAGCCATTGCTTAAATGCTTTAGCCGTTTGGTCAACACTATCTGCTTGCCAGCGTAATGCTTGCAGATTATGGGTAATGTTACCTGAGCCAATGATCAGTATTTGTTCCTCACGTAGGCGCGCTAGCTGCGCACCCAATTGATAACAGGCGATACTGTCATAATGCTGCGGTAGAGAAACCTGTACGATAGGTATCTCAGCCTCTGGATATAAGTGCCTGAGCGGCGCCCACACCCCATGATCGCAAGCCCGCACTGGATTAACACTACAAGTAATACCGCGTGCAGTGAGCTGCTGGGCAAGGGATTCAGCAAGTGCTGGTTGACCAGATGCAGGGTATTGAAGCTCATATAGCTCAGGCGGAAAACCTGAAAAATCGTGCCAAGTCTTGGGTTGCGGATTATTGCTTATTTCGAGTTTGGCGGATTGCCAATGCGCTGACATAATCAGGATGGCACGTGGCTTTGGTAAGTTTTGCCCGATACGACTCAGTGCACTGGTCGTGGCAGATTGTTCAATGGCAAGCGTGGGTGCGCCATGCGAGATAAACAATGCTGGTAGCTTAGCCACATTTGATTTTAAAATAGGCGCATCTGTCCAAACGCCAGTCGCTGTAATAGGCGTTGGCGAATGAGAGTACGAGTCATCAGGCTGATGAATTGCATGAGGGGCGTTAGGTGTCGCATGTTTTGGATATTTCATGTAGCGTTTATTAGGGCGCACCGCGATTTTTCAATTGCTTCTATCATTGATATTGTTGCCCATAAACTATCAGCACAGAATATCGGCACAAAATATTAGCACAGAGTATGGCAGTGTTTAACGACTGCTTAATTGCCACGATGATAAGGATGATTGTTGTTGATACTCATTGCGCGATACAACTGTTCCATTAGTACAACACGTACCAGCGGATGCGGTAATGTCAGCGCTGATAGTGACAATTTTACATCAGCTTTGGCTAATACTTCTGGTGATACGCCGTCCGCACCACCGATCACCAGTGCAATATCATCGCCTTGTTGCATGCCATCAGCTAATTTATCAGCCAGTCCTTCTGTTGAAATCATTTTACCTTTGACATCCAATACCCATAGTTGCTCACGCCCTGAGGCATTATGAGCGGCTAGTATTGACTGTCCTTCTTGCTCACGGTATTGTGCCAAATTGGCATCAGAAGGGTTTTTTGCACGCTTTGCGGCAGCAATTTCCACGATTTCTGTACTGAGCATAGGCTGGATACGCTTAAAATACTCATCGAACCCCGTCTGTACCCATTTAGGCATTTTATTACCGACGGTTAAAATCCTTACTTTCATAGCCAGTACCACTTTAATTTTATTCATTAGTCAAATGTAACAAAAGAATTTTACGCTGAAGTGAACGTAACAAACAAGATTTTACGAAGCTTTTTTTATGCTTTACTAATCTTCGATAAGCAATAGGTATTACATCAAAGGCTGTATGGTTTGCGAGACACTATCTTCTGTATTTTGGTCATTACCGCTCGCATCAGTTGGGCTGGGTTTTGGAATAATAGTAAGCTTGGCATCAGATTCAAAAACGATGGCTTCAACATCATCAAAACGATGCACTCCTTCAGAGCGCATCGCACATTCAATCTCTTGACGAGTTAGCCGCTCAGCGCGCATGGCATCTGGCAAAAACTGCCCTTGATAGAAAACAATACGCGGCTCTGACAAAATGAAACTGCTAAATTGCGGTGAGATAGAGGCGTATTTGGTGACTAAAAACTGCAATAGATAAAGTACTAAAATCGATGAAATCCCTTCGACAAAGGGAATGTCTTTGAGCAGAATAGTACTGGCACCAAGTGAACCGATCATCACGGTGACGATCCAATCAAAATTATTGAGCTGCGAGGTGGAGCGTTTACCTGAGACTTTGGTCACCAGTACGATCAACACATAAACCATGACAGTCGTCAAAACAATGCGTCCAAGCTTGTCTATATTGTCAAAAAAAACCATGTCCATGATAAATGCTCCTATTAAAATATAAAACCGTTAATCACCCACAATCATCCAAAAGGTTACTCATTAAAGTTAGCCTAACGGATTTTATGTATTAATAGGGAGAAAAATTTGTAGCACCTTGTAGAGGTTCGGCTGAGGTTTCCTCGCTCACATAGTTTTGCGTTTAGGGTCAAGCAGGCGATTGATCGCCCAAAGACTGATGCGAGCACTGACCAGTGTCAGCACCAATATCATCACCAGCGATGAGACCAATGGCAGTGGTTGCTGGACGGCCATCTCTAGTAAGACTTCGCGATTTACCGCATCAAACAACCAAAACCATATGGCTAAGAAGTAAATGACAGTCAGTAGCCAGACCACCGCGACACCGCCAAACATTAAGCGATTGATTTCACCGCTATTCAATGCGCGCTGCTGATGTTTGACAAATTTATGAACCGCGATATAAGCCCCGATAATGATAGACAACACCGTTACCAGTTGCGAATTCACAGCAAGCTTGGTTTGAATCATCATAAATATTGCGCTGGCAAGCGTATAGCCTATCGCGAAATATCCTACATATTGTGTCAGTTTAGGCTGCGCTGACTCATGGTTCTTCGGCAGCGGCTCGCCACCTGAATGAGTCTTGGATTTATTGAGATTGGTTGTCTTGCGTGACATAAGTGAACCTTTATAAAGGTGGAAAATAGGATTTGAAAAACACTTAATGCTGCGCCGTCCAATCAAGCATCGCATCTAGCACGGGTCTGGCTGTATAAGCGTTATGTGCTTGCTCACTATTGATGAGTCCAACCACGACATAATCCTGTCCCGACAATCCTTTGACATAGCCTGCCATCGAAGTGACGTTGTTTAAGGTACCTGTTTTTATCCACGCGCGACCAATGGCTGCTGATTCTGGTAGGCGTTCACTATGAGCGGTAATGGTGCCACTGACGCCAGCGATACCTAACGAGTTGACGTAAGCGTCAAAACTTGGATGGCTATAAGCATAAGTTAATAGCTCGCTTAGGTTGGCAGCTGTGATGGTACAGTCGCGGCAGAGTCCTGAACCATTGGTCAAATAGGGCGGCTGTGTGCTTAGATTGGTCTGCCACCATTGATTAATAGTTTGTAATGCGACAGGATAGCTCGTCGCAGTCGGCTTGCCAAATTGATACAAGCTATGTGAATTACTAATAACTTTATCGAGTGTTTTATTATCAATTTTATCATAAACACCAATCGATAACGCCACTTGCTCAGTCATCACATTGTTTGAAAAGTGATTGATATCGTAAATCTGCTGCGTCAAATTCAATGATGGGTAGCTGACAATAGGTAACGGTGAGATAGGTAGTGCTGCCAGACCATGCATTGATTTGGTACTTTTCGTTGTAGTGTAAGATGCTTCTTGAGTGATGACACTACCACTCAGCGTATTGCCTAGCTCTTGCCATTTTGCGGCAATAACGCGTGCCGCAAAATCTTTGGCGTCAGGATAAGCCACATAAAAAGCATGCTCTTGGCAGCTGTTTGGCAAATGAGTATTTAACACCAATTGTTTTGTTTGCCACTCAGGTGCGAGACTATAACGCGCTTGTCCACAGGCCGCCGAACGCGTATTTATGATGCTGGGCAAAGCATAATTTGCTAATTTTGGTGTATAAGTCAGATTTGCTTGGTCATCGTTTAACGGATAGCTTTTGATACCGATGGTACTAAAATTCACCAAAAAACCATCGGGACTGGCGTTATAAGGACGCAGTGGCGAATTGTCAAAGGCGGCAGGGTCTTTACTGACATTTTTAAAGACGCCACTGTCAATGATAATATCACCGTCGATATGATGGATACCGGACGACTGTACTTTATAAAGGAGCTGTTTTAAACGCTCGTGGGTCATTTTTGGATCACCGCTGCCTTGAATAATCAAATCGCCATGCAGACGGTCACCGATGACAAGGCCTGTATGATAGACACGAGTATGCCAAAAAAAATCAGCGCCTAGAGTGTCTAAAGCAATAAAGCTGGGAACGAGTTTCATGGTGCTGGCAGGCGTGCGAGCGATATCAGCTTGATGGTTCAGTAATGGTGAAAATGAAATTTTTATGGAGGTATTATCAGTACTGATGTCACCAGTTTTATTGTTACTGTTACTGGCGTTGTTGTCGTTAATGACAGCTGTTTTTGCCTCATTACCCAATATCGTTGGGATGCTTTCTAAGCTTTGATAAGTATAAGGATCATCGGTGTAGGCATGCAGTTTTTTCTCATGCTTTTCAATGGTACGCTGTTCAATAGTAATCAGCGTACTCTGTTGGCGCACATGGTTATTATTGGTTTTGTCATTATTATTTTGCGTGGTTTTTTGAGAATTACTTTTTATATCAGCATTTATATTGGCAGTCGGTTTTGGCTGAAGAGCGGGTTTAGGTGAGCGGTGCGTGCTGCTGCTATCAATAACCTGAATGGGAGTGGGCAGGTGACTGGCATTTTTATCACCGACTGGTGTGACGATAATACTAATATCAGCCTCTGTTAAATCGGCTCGTGATAATGCTGCTTCGATGGCTTTTGGTAGTGCTGCTTGCGCATGGATGGGCAGTATTGTCGCCGTTGCTAATAACGCCATGATAGGTGCGTATTTAGCAGGCGGCTTCGACGGTCGCAGATAACGAAAAAAAGGGAATAATTTGGCAGTAAAAGCAGAGGAATGACGGAGTTTAGAGGTGGGTCGCATGAGCATCTTTCATCAGGTGGCAAAAACAGCCTATGGTAACATGAGTTGCCGTTTTCGCGTAGATGGCAGGCGTAGATGAAAACCTGTTTTTATCTGAATTTTTAAAATACGCACACACGCTAGCGCACATGTAAAAATGCCATGGCGGTCATAATGGCATCGTTATAAGCATCGTGAGCGCCTAGATCGGGTATATTATAGTTCGCTAAAATATTGGTCAGATGCTGCGCTTGGCTAGATAGCCCTTGGGTTTGACCACTCATGCGCCGACTATATAAATGGCGTAAATCGATGACTTCGTTGGGCAGTGCTGTGCCCATATAGCGTTTGACCAGAGGGTTTAAAAACGCTGTGTCTAAACTCGTACAAAACCCCACAATTGGGCGATTACCTATAAATGGCAACAACAGCGCCAGCATCTCATCGTAGCTCATACCATGCTCAACATCGGCAGTACGTAGACCGTGAATCACAATGGTGTCACGGTCTGGCATCACAGGTGGTCTGCATACGATATGCATGCCATTGCCAGTGTCGATTGTATTGTCATTGATATGAATCGCGGCGACAGACAATAAATGGTGATTTTTTGGATTGAGTCCCGTCATTTCGCAGTCAATCGCTATCCATTGCTTAGCCACAGGTTTGGTAAACATCGATGCCAATTCTGGGCGCTGTAGCTGCGTTTTTTGCCAAGCGCAGGATAACTGTGTTAGCCAACTCATAGTTGTCGCTCATCCATTTATGCGATTGTTGTACTTATGCGAGCTCTAGTTGATAATGCTGACGTAGCTGGTTTTTAAAGCTTTTAACAACGGCCAAACATTCTTTTAATAAGTCGCGCTCAAGCGCGGTCAAGGTCATTGGGTTGACTTGCCGTGCATGTTTATCATCGGTTGATAGGGCGACTGATAGGCGCTGTGCCATAAAAAACTCCAAGGCTTCTAGTAAAGTATCCGCTCGCTCTTGGGTCAAGGCGCGCGCTTGTACCAAAGCTTTCAGACGATTTTTACTACTGGGCAGCTCTAAGATATCGTTTTCTAATGCCAAGGTACGAATGCCATGAACCAGTGGAAAGATACCGGCTTTCTTTAGGTCAATGTCTTCTGACCCGGATTTACCACCAAGCAAAGGCACGAACTTTTGCCACCACTGATTGACATCACCGAACTGTAGCGCGGCGCGCGCGAACTGGCGTACAAACATAGGGTCTGACTGCCTGTGGGCAACCTTTAAATGTTGACGCACCTGAGTCAATAATGACTCATCTCCGCAGACATATTCGCCATCGAGTATGGCGGACAAATAAATACCATGCATGGGATCCGTATTTCTAAACCATAAACCAATCTGGGCATTAAACTGTTTTAGCGGCTGTCGCCACATAGGGTTGGTCATCATGATATTACCATCGCACAGTGGATAACCGAGGTCTGCTAAATGCTGATTAAAAGTATCCGCAAATTCTGGTAGATCAGGGTGAGTATAGCCGTCACGTAAGATGAGCGCATTGTCTTGGTCAGTACGCATGATTTGCTCACCGCGCCCCTCGGAGCCCATCACGATCAGGCAGGTATTTGTCATGACCTCATCAGGCACGATAAGTTGCCAGAGCTTAGTAAATACCTGTGCATTCAAGGTCTGTACCATGCGGCTGATATTACCGATTTTGACACCGTTTTGATGTTGGGCGCGAATGTAACGACCGATAAGCTCGACGGCAGTATCTAAGCTCGATAAGTCTTTTGCTTGCTCGATTTGGATACTAATGAGCTGTGAATGATGACCAATATGCGCAAGCATATCGCTTTGTCCCAATATACCGACGACATCTCCATTTTGATCAATCACTGGTAGCCGATGGATACGATAGCGGGTCATGGTCAATAATGCATCGCCAATCTCATCACCGGCTTTGATGGTACGCAAGTTGAAATTAGCATAGCGCTGGCAGGGGGTAGTGGCTGGATCTTGCTGGTCACTCACGGCGCGGCAAATATCGGTATCGGTCAAAATACCCAATAGATGACCAGTACCATATTGCACCTCGCCCTCGTTTTTTAGGTGGTTTAAGGGTTGCACCAGTACATGTTTTAGCCCCGCTTTCGTCATGATAGACGCGGCTTCGTACAAGCTGTTATTGGCGTTGACGATATGGACTGGCAATAGATTGACGTCAATGACGGGCTGCAACATGATTTGCTGCACTTCTTGTTGATCATTGTAGCTAGCAGAGACTATGGATTTATTATTGCGGCGCTGCTGTAATGCCTTTAGCCGTTCGGGCAATTTGTCTGACAGCATTTGGCGCACTAGATGATTTTGGGCGCTGATTTTATCGACTGCGCTACCAGCGACTTGGAGCAGCAAGGTATCCTCAGCGGCTCGAAACTGATAGGTCTGCAGGGCTTTAGTATTAAGGCTATTTTCAGTCAATGATTCAGGCAGACGACGGCTGTCGAACCAGTCGTTATTATTGAGATGGTCGGAGTGATTACTACCCAAGTAAGAGGCAACAAACTCATCATCAAGCAATTGCTCAATCTGCCCTTTAATGACCACATACAGATATTGCAACTCTTCGGCAGTTAGATTCTCATTTTTGGCGAGGTAGCGGATTTGAGTATTTTTCCTGATGCTTTGGCGTTCAGCCAGACTCAATACGTCAAAGGGCGGCTGGGTAAAATCAAGATGGGGCATGGCATCATCCTTGATGGCATATTGAGTAAAAGATAATTGATGATAAAAGATACTTTACTATAGCATTATTAAAGCAAAAAACCTCTAATAACCACAGTAATATTGTGGCTATTAGAGGTTGCTGTTTTTTTGAAAGCTTTTGTGTATAAAGCGACTGCTTATGCGCCTAGTAATTTTCGAATACGGTTTATTGCTTCACGGCTTTCATCAACACTCGCAACGAGCGCAATGCGCACATAGCCTTGCCCAGGGTTTTTGCCATCAATATCACGTGACAGATAGCGCCCTGCTAGTGCGTGGATATTGGCCTGCTCGTACAGTGCTTTGACAAACCGCTCATCATCCCCATCGAATGGCTCAGGGACCTTTATCCAAAAGTAAAATCCAGCCTCAGGCATTCGTAACTCTAGTAGTTCACCAAGCTCAGACATCCACAAGGCAAACTTTTCTTGATACAGAGCGCGATTGTGTGCCACATGCTTTTCATCTTGCCATGCAGCGATCGAGGCGAGCTGATGTGGTATCGGCATCGCACAGCCTTGATAAGTACGATATTGCAGATAAGCTTGCAAAATATTGGCATCACCTGCCACAAACCCTGAGCGCAAACCAGGCAGATTTGAACGCTTAGATAAAGAGTGAAAGACAATACAGTTTTTGAAATCATGACGACCGAGGGCAGCGCAGGCTTGCAATAGTCCAATCGGTGCCGTATCAAAATACAGCTCGCTATAGCACTCGTCACTGGCAATAATAAAATCGTACTGATCTGACAGACGAATGAGATATTCCCAATCCTCCATCGTCATGACCGAGCCCGTCGGATTGTTCGGACTACAAACAAACAGCAACTGCGTGCGCGCCCAAACATCTTTTGGTACGGCGCGATAGTTACCTTTAAAGTCATCGTCCAGTGTGCAAGGCACAAAATAAGGCTTGGCTTGCGCCAGTATCGCTGCACCCTCATATATTTGGTAAAAAGGGTTGGGCATGACTATTGTAGGAGCAGCCATAGGAGAAACGGCAGATAACGGGTCAGAGACAGATAGAGGACTACTCTCTGTATCGCTTACTTTATGATCCACGACTGCTTGTACCAGACTAAAAATAGCCTCGCGTGTGCCCATTACTGGCAATACTTGCGTATTGGCATCGACATGGTTCAAAAAGAAGCGTTTTTCTAGCCAATGCGCGATGGTTTGGCGCAGCTCAAACATGCCATTAGTCGTTGGATAACGACTTATTTTGTCCAAATTTTCACGTAGTACGTCCAGCACCAACGCTGGTGGCTCATGTTTTGGTTCACCAATACCGAGCTTGATTTCACTGTAGTCATGGGCTGGCACACTGTTAGCAAGCAATGTCGCCATCTTTGCAAAAGGATAAGGATGCAGGTACGTTAAGTTGTGATTCATAAGTAGGGTAACTATAATAGACAATTAATAATAAAGTTATAAAGAAAAATTACATTTAAGCAGTGTAGCACTTCTCTTATTTTTTGTCTTTTACTTCTCATGCTCAAGCTGCTTAGCTATTTAACCATAAATTATAATAACTAATGAAGCCGTCACAGATTTAAAAATCCTAAAAAAAGCTTATCAATTGATAACTTATAACAATACAAAAAACTGCTGTCAGCCCTAATGATAGATTATGGCGAGGATAATTTGATATGCCTAGTATCTCAAAAACTAATGATCTTAACGCGACAGACATTCAAGATGAAAATTTTGATGATGCGCAACAGCGAGCCAAATTGTACGAGCTATTAAAACAGCGGGAGCAAAGCTGGTGGCAAGCTCGCCAGCAATTAATTAGCCATAAAGAACGAAAAATGTTTTGGTACGGTGAAAACAGCTTGATGATGTGGTTACTGTGGCAACTGGTCAGTTACGTGATCGTTGCGATGGTGCTGATGTTGCTTAGCAATCAGCTCGGTATTTTACTACCCTTATGGCAATATATTGCCTTGTTTGTCGTACAGACAGTAATTTTTGTGGCCATGCTCGCGTCCAAAAGTCGAATGGCAGACAGCTTGCAACGTAAAATTGATAAAGATGAGTTGATGCGCGAAGAGGCACTGAATGAGATGATTATCTTAGCAGAGGACAGCCTTTATCCCGATGTGCATGCCAAATCGCCTATTTCTCTAAGACAAATCTATGAGTGTTTTGGCAGAGATTTTCATTTAGCAAGTTTGCATTGTTTGCTGCAAAAAGAGGTCAACGCTGGGCGCTTAATACTGACGCAAAAACAGATTGAAGCAGAGATTCTGCCACCAGATCTTGCGGATGATGAGCTCAATGAGCACGCTAGCGAAATGATATATAAAAGCACCTTATAAAAGGTGCTTTTGATATTAATGGGTTAAAAAATACAAAGCATGCCATCAATGAATGGATGATACACACTGAATATTTATCTTAGACTTATCTTGTAAGCCCATTTGTTCAATCACATTTGCTGTAAGCAGCAGGCTGCTCTCTTTGCATACTGAGACTTGCCATCAAGGCGGATCGTAGCGCTTCAAGTCTAGCAGCAGATAGCGGTTCATCATTTTGATCGCTGATATAAAACATATCTTCTGCACGTTCGCCCAAAGTGGTGATACGCGCCGCATGTACCTCAATTTTCTCCTGCAAAAACACCTGTCCTACTCTTGCCAGTAGCCCCGGCTGATCAAGGGTTTCTAAGCTCATAATATGCTGATCAGAAGCCTCATTAAACTCAAAATTAATCACCGTGGTCACTTCAAAGTGTCTAAGCTGACGCGGTATACGCTTATTGGTAAGCTTCAATACTGTCGGGTCTTTAAAGGCATTGATTAAGCGCTGTTTGAGCTCTTGTTGACTGTCCTCATCGACCAATAATGTGCCACTGGGATCAAGCAGTACATAGGAGTCCAAAGCAAAATCGCGGGTAGCAGTAATAATACGGGCGTCTAAAACATCCAAGTTCATTTGATCGAATACAGCCATGGTGACTGCAAACAGGTTCGTCTGATCTTGGGTATAAACAAAGACCTGTACCGCATCAAGGGCCAACTCACGATGCTCACGCAGTACTACCAATGGCGGGCTATCTGCATTAGAAGCAAGACCAATCGGTGGATGGTTCAAAATGGCCTCGGTATGCCATAAGATGTCTTCAGGAATTTCTCTCAAGAAATATTCATCACCCAAATCATCCCATAGCCTCAAGACTTCATCGCGATTCATGTGTTGATTGTTGACGCTATCGAGCATCGCTAAGGCTTGGGTACGTGTGGCACTGATCATATCTTGGCGATTAGTAGGTGCATCGATATCAGCGCGCAAAATGCGCCGAGTTTGTGAGTATAACTGTTTCATTAATGTGGCACGCCAGCTGTTCCACAACTGTGGATTGGTCGCATTCATATCCGCAACAGTGAGCACATATAAATGATTGAGGTGGGTGACGTTACCGACTAAATTGGCAAAAATAGTGACCACTTCTGGATCTGAGATGTCTTTTTTCTGAGCAGTCATTGACATCAATAAATGATAGCGAGTTAGCCAACCGACCAAATTGGCATCTGCCAGACTCATACCATGCGCCAAACAAAATTCAGTCGACTCGGTTTGTCCAAGCTCACTATGGTTGCCACCGCGACCTTTGGCAATATCATGGAACATGGCGGCCAGTACCAAGATTTCCTTGCGCTCGATACGCTGAAAGATAGAGCTGACCAGTGGAAAATCTTCATAAAACCGTGGGTCGGTGAAGCGATGTAAAATCCGAATCAAAAATAAGGTATGCGCATCAACCGTATAACGGTGAAATAAATCATATTGCATTAGACCGGTCACTTGGGCGAACGCAGGAATGTAGCTGCCTAAGACGCCATAGCGATTCATGGCACGCAGGCGATGAAACAGATAATTCTGCTCTTTTAAATTGGCTAAAAAGAGCGCTTGGTGAGCGGGGTTATCACGGTAGACTTGATCGATGCCACGCGCGGCGATTTTTAGCGCACGCAACGTATGAGTACGCACGTTTTTGATACCGTACTGACCCATCAGTAAAAACATCTCTAGGATAGCATCAGGGTGCTGAGCAAAAACCCGATGATGCGCCATGGCGATTTGGTCACCAACTTGGTTAAAGCGCGCATTGATTGGCTGCTTTTTTGGACGCTCATCATCAGGTAACTGCGGCTCTATAATCGTCTCGTAGTAGTGATTGGTCAGCATCTCAGACAGCGTTGATATCTGCATGGCACAGCGATAATAGTCGCGCATAAAACGCTCGACGGCGGCATTTGGCTGATCGTCTGGCTGCGTCTCATAACCCATCAATTGGGCAATCTCACGCTGATAATCAAACAGCAGCTTGTTTTCGTTGCGACCAGTCAATACATGCAGATAATGACGTATTTGCCATAAATAACCTTCTGCAAAGTTCAGCTCATCGAACTCTTTTTCAGTCAAAAAGTTTTGTTGTACTAAGTCATACAGCTTACCCACTCGAAAATAGCGTTTGGTCACCCAGCCGATGATATGAATGTCGCGTAGACCACCAGGGGCGGTTTTTATATTGGGTTCAAGGTTGTACTCGGTGGCATTGTGCTGTAAGTATCGCGCTTTAGCTTCTGCGATTTTTACTTCAAAAAACTCACGCGGCGACCACTGTTTATTGACAATTTGAACCGGCACATCCTGTAAAGCCTCATTACCGATTAATAGCCGAGCTTCTAGCTGGGCACTGGCAATGGTGTGATCAAGGGACGCCTCTAAAGCGTCATTAACACTACGTACCGAGAGAGCAGGCTCTAATCCGATATCCCACAATAGCGCCACCAACCGATCTATTTTCCCACTGGCATCAGCGCCAATCTCATCAGGGGAGAGCAATAAAATGTCGATGTCTGAATAAAGCGACAGCTCGCCGCGACCATAACCGCCTGTGGCAAATAAAGCCAAATCTGTCTTATCCAGCTCAAACCAGTTAAACAAGGCAATCAGCAATTCGTCAATCGCACCAGAGCGTGCCGCCACCAATTGACGAATATTGACACCGCGTTCAAGTGCACGGTTCATATCCTGATTAATTTGAGTCAACCAGTGAGGAATACCCAGTAGCGACTTTTCAGTGACAGGGGTGTCCGCTAGCAGTGACGCGTTTGTCGCTATATCCTTTGATAATAGAGGTAAAGGTGTCAGATCGATAGAAGCGACATCACAAGTAAACATGAGTGTTATCCCGTTAAGAGTTTTAAAATAAAACGTTTCAGCTGAAAAGCGTAGAATCACCAGTGTGCTGGTAGCTGACAAAATTCACAAATAGAAGTTACCAATATAAGTTATTAAGTCATCAGAGTATAAAGATAAAAAGCGGGTGAGCACAATACTCAATATGACCTAATTATTGGCCAAAAAAAAGACCGCCTAGGCGATCTTTTTTGATATTACTGGGTCAAAAAACTCAAATCTTCTTCAGGGCGAGTGGTAAACACCTCACAGCCATTATCGGTCACGACCATCGTATGCTCCCACTGTGCTGACAGCTTACGGTCTTTAGTAATCGCCGTCCATTCATCAGGCAAAATCTTGGTTTGCCATGTACCTTGGTTAATCATCGGCTCGATGGTAAAGGTCATGCCTGTTTTTAGCTCAAAGCCTGTACCTTTTTTGCCATAGTGCATGACTTGCGGCTCATGGTGAAACTCATTACTAATGCCGTGACCACAGAACTCGCGAACGATACTAAAACGCTCAGGCTCGACCACTGCTTGGATAGCAGCGCCGACATCACCTAGACGCGCACCATTTTTGACGACACTCATACCAGCATAAAGAGCGTCTTGTGCCACTTTGCAGATACGCTGTGCCATGATAGAGCCGTTACCAACGATCCACATTTTTGAGGTATCGCCATAGTAGCCATCTTTTATCACAGTCACATCGATATTAATGATATCGCCATCTTTGAGTAGCTTGTTTTCGGCTGGAATACCATGACAAACCACATGGTTAATCGAGGTACAAATTGATTTTGGGAAGCCATTATAGTTAAGCGGTGCAGGAATAGCCTGTTGCACATTAACGATATAGTCATGGGCGATTTGGTTAAGTGCCTCGGTACTGATGCCAACTCGAACGTGCTCATCGAGCATGACAAGGACATCACTGGCAAGTTTACCGGCCACGCGCATTTTTTCTATGGCTTCTGGGGACTGGATAAGGGATTTTTTAGTCATCATTATATTACTTATAGTTATGGAATTAATGGCTTGAATTATAACATAAATGAAGACGCCGCTGTTTTACGTTAAGTGATAGTGAACCTATCATTATTATTGATAATAATTGCTTTACAGCGAAGTAGGGGCAGTTGTGACCCTCTAGTCACGATAATATATTCATATTTTGACAATTTAGTTGAATGTTACAGAAGATATAAGTAATGTAATTTTGCATGCTAAAGGAATTAGCAGCAATCTTTGCCGATATTATCAGGTAAAGATAATCAAAATTAATGATAACAAGGACGTTATTATGACGCTAAAATTTTCTCTAGCTTCGGCTTTCACGCCCAGCGCATTTCTCCCCTCACTTGGTGTTATCGGTGCCGGTGTACTTTTAATGGCTTTACAAACCACCTCAGCTCAAGCTGCTGGTCAATACTATAATTGTGCCAATTCAACCGGATGTAAGCTGGTCAGCAACAAATACTGGACGTCAAATCATACTGATACAAAATACCCAATTGTTATGGCACATGGTCTTGGCGGCTTCACTAACTTGTTTGGGATTATCGACTACTTCAATGGCATTCCTCAAGAGTTGATGAAAGGCGGCTCAGAGGTATACACCACCAAAACGTCAGCCGTCAATAACAGTGAGATTCGCGGAGAGCAACTGCTACAACAAGTCAAAACCATCACTGCCATTTCAGGTGAGGCTAAAGTCAATTTATTTGGACACAGTCAAGGCGGTATAGATATCCGCTATGTTGCTGGCGTCGCGCCAAAATATGTCGCATCAGTTACGGCAGTCTCAAGCCCAGAACAAGGGTCAAAAACGGCAGATTTTGTCAAAAACACCCTTGAGCCAAACAACACCACAGGTAATCCATCCAATGTCACAACACAGCTAGTCTCAGGCGTGTTCAATTTGATTGGTGGCTTTACAGACGTTGGTTCAGGTATCAGTTTTAAAGAGATACAAGAGCAAGATGGCTGGCAAGCGCTCGTAGCTCTATCAACCGATGGTGCGGCTAAGTTCAATGCCAAATTTCCTGCGGCAATGCCAAAAAACTATTGTGGTCAGCCGACCAGTACTGCTATCAATGGTATCAAATACTATTCGTTCAGCGGGGTTGGGCAAATAACAAGCGCACTTGATCCTAGTGATTATTTATTGGCAGCAACGAGCGTGCCGTTTGCAGGCGAGTCTAATGATGGGTTGGTGTCTGCTTGCTCAAGTCGTCTTGGTTATGTGATTCGGGATAATTATAGAATGAATCATTTGGATTCAGCCGATCAAGTATTGGGTCTGACGGCATGGGGCGATTCTGAGCCAAAATCTATCTATCGTACTCAGGTCAATCGTCTTAAAAACGCTAACCTTTAATAACATACGCTTTTAAAAACATAAGCCTTTAAGCTGACTTATAAAAAGAACCCTCATCTATGTCGAATAATCGCCGCCCAGCCTATCTACCAATAGTTATAATCGCCTTGGTTAGCATAGCCATAACGGCGGCGGTGATTATGTGGTTCAAACCTGATAATACACGTATGGCTACAGAGCAACCAGTATCCAGTGCCCTCACTAATGAGGCTAATGCTAGCCTATCAAATGCGCTGGATAATGGCCAAGTAGTGCAAACAACTGCCGCCCAAAACCAGTCTCTATTTGTCACTGGATTGGAGCGTTTGCCGCGCTCATTACAAGGCACGCAAATTGACGGCGAAATCATCATTGATGAAAATAAGCAGTTGGTCGTCACTGAAGGTCTGCGGCGTTTATTCGATTATTTTTTGTCGGCGCTGGGTGAAGAAGATGAAGCGGTTATTTATGCCCGTGTTGAAAGCTATATTCGTCACCACACGCCAGAGCCAGCCGCTAGTCAAGCGGTCGCTATATTTGACCAATATATTACCTATCTTAAAGCCATTTCTGAAATAGAACAACGTTACGGTAATCTGCAATTACAAGCGGCAAAAAGCGGTGAGCTGGATCTAAATGTCGTCGCGCAGCAAAAGCAAGATGTAGTCAAGTTGCGTCAGCAGTATTTTACTAAAGAAACCATTACCGCCTTCTTTGGTGCAGAAGAGGAGTATGATGATTATAGTATGGAGATGGTCAGAATTAACCAAAACCAGCAGCTAACGGATGTGCAAAAAGAGGCAACACGGCAGAACTACATTAGCCGTATGCCAGATAATGCGCTCAAAGCCGGTATCATCCAGCAAGCCAATCTGAACGAGCTGATGAATCGCACAAAACAGATGCAAGCAAAAGGGGCAACGGCTCAGGAACTGTATAACATGCGTCGTGATCTGGTAGGTGCTCCAGCCGCCGCACGCCTCGCGCAAGTTGATGCAGAAGATGCTAACTTTGCTCAACGTTTCGACCAATATCAAGCCCAAAAACAGCGCTTATTGAGTCAAAGTGCAGATAAAACGCAAGCACAAACCCAAATCAATCAAATCGAACAGCAGCTATTTAGTGAGGCTGAACGCAAGCGTTTGGTAGGCTATGCTGCTTTGCAAAAACAGAACAGCGCCAATCTAAAGTAATACCTAGCATAAATGAGTAAAACGGTAATTTTAACGAGAAACTGTCGGTTTTCAGGGTATATTCAAGAAGTTATAGAAAAAGTGTTAGCAGTTAATGTAACGTCTAACAATAGAGGTTAGCAAAAAGACTATAGAGCGCAACAAATAACAGGGTAATCATACACTCAATCTATAATGACAGTTAAGCTCCAGTTGTGCATAATGACCGCATTATTGAGAGTAATGAATAAAACAGTAAATTAATCATAATAAAAACGAATGTTTAGGATAAGAGCTATTTTTTATTCTAAAAAAACCACTATAGGAGCTTATATGAAAAACATGACTAAAATGATGATGGCAGCGACACTTGCGGTAGGTACAGGTACGTTGGCTGCTGGTTGCCAAACCACCCCCAGCGTAACAGCGCCAGTGACTCAACCAATTACTTCTAATACGCTACAAGCATATGACTGGCAGCTAGTTGACGCCAAACGCAGCAATGGCGATAAGGTTAGTCAATTGTTCTTTGATCCAGCGAAGCCGTTGACGCTAAAGTTCTTCAAAGACAGCGGCAGTGACCGTGTGACCTTTATGAACACCTGTAATAACATGGGCGCTGACTACAAGGTTGTGAATGGCAATGTCGTATTAGGCAACGTTTTATCTACTATGATGGCATGCCCTGAGCCACAAGCAAGTTTTGATACTGCGACTTTAGCGACCGTACAAGGTAAATATAGCATCAGTAAAAATGCCAATAACACGCCTATCTTGACCATTACCAATAGCAATCAAGTTGCCCATTTCAAAGCCGTTTCTAAATAATTCAATCATTACAGATGGTTTTTAAATAGTATTCGCTAAAAGCTTTTTTTTATAAAAGTCAGATTTAGTTTTAAAAACGCCTCACTATCTAGTGGGGTATTTTTTTGTCCAAAATTTGGCATGGTTTACGCTACACTGTCATTTGCTATTAAGTAAAGTCTTTAGGCTAGGATATTTTAATGCACTCAATCTTTTAGCCTTGATTGTCAAGATTCTCAGTACGCAATAATCAATACTTTATTGGACGTTATTTTATGTCAAAAATGCTTGTATCAAAATCATCCGTCAATATACGAACGATAAGTAATATCACCGCACTAACGACTTTTATTCTGTTGACGGGTTGTCAGACCTTGCCTAGTACGATGTCTAAAACGATGCAAGCGCCTGCTAATAATATGAGTGCGAGCAATCCACTAACGGCGCGGATGTCAGCGATAGATCGGCATGGGCGCATTGCCTATGTCGAGGAGCAAGGAGTCGGAGCTGCAAAGATGTCGACGCTTTATAGCATTCGTCCTGATGGTAGTGATCGTCAGTTAATCGATCAGCTTAATGGTTATATTTATGCGCCAGCGTGGTCAGCTGATGGGCAACTGCTGGCATATAGTAAACAAGCGCCGCGCCAGCATCCTAAGATTTATATCTATGATCGCAAAAGCAACATCCGTAACCTTGCGGTAAATACTGAAGGCAGCAATATGTCAGCGTCGTTCTCACCTAATGGTCAAAAACTCCTCTATAGCTCAACGGTCGGCGGCAATGCTGATATCTATGAGATGCGTCTGAGCGACGGTAAGACCACACAGCTCACTACGTTACCGAGCACGGAAGTGCAGCCAAGCTACGCCAGTGATGGGCAAAGTTTTGTCTATACCAGTGATAAAGTCCGCGCTGGACGCCCACGTATCTATCGCTATAAATTCGAGACTGCTAGTGCCACGCCTGTGCTAACAAGTGGCTATGTCGCCAGTCCGCAACTGAGCTTGGACGGTCAGCGCATGGCCTATCTCAATGGTCGTAAGGCTGCGGTGATGACGCTGGCTACAGGGCAAGTTATCAATCTAGCAGAGACTGGACTTGATGAACCAGCGCGTCTGTCACCATCTGCACAGTATGCTGTCTATCCGACAAAGCTTTCACAAGTGGGCGGTCAAAATGGTGGAAGTTTGGTCATTCACTCATTATCTGGTAATACAAGTTATGCCATTGGCAGTAAGGTGGGCGGAGTTGTACGCTCGCCGATATGGGGACGCTAAAGGTAAAACCTATGTATTATGTAATGGAATGTATATATAATCCTTGATAAAGCAACATAAGTTGATTTAAAAAATGTAAACTTGGCAGCATTAATTCGAGTGAGCATCATCCACATAATACCAATTTGTATAACCAATTCATTGAGCTAATAGATTGGGTGAGCAAAAGGAGAATACGCACAATGCAAGAAGCTTTTTTAGTCTTTATCACTAAAATCAGTTTATATCCCACGATTATTTTTACGGGGCTTGTGATGTTCGTCACTTTATATTGGGTTGTGTCTTTACTCGGCATGGCAGATATGGATAGCGTGGACCTTGGTGAGTCAGGCGGTGATGCTGATGTCTCTACCTTATCATCGACTGGTTTTTTTACCGGTCTCATGCTCAAATTTGGTCTTTACGGTGTCCCTTTAATCATCATACTAAGCTTAATTAGCTTGATCGGTTGGTTGCTCAGCTATTTATATACCAGCTTTTTACACCAATATTTCGATACTGGCGTTCTGTATTATTTATTCGGTACAGGGGCGCTCATTTTCGTATTGGTCGTCTCTATGTGGTTGACAGGTATTATTATTTCGCCGATTCGCAAAAATATCGCCAAAATTCCCAAACGTAATTCGTCTAATAATGTGGGTAAGATCGCTGTTGTGCGTACGCTTAGTGTCACAGATAAGCATGGCGAAGCAGAGCTAAATGATGGCGGCGCAGGATTGATACTCAAAATTCGTTCAGACACCAATGATGGTTTGCTAAAACAAGGTGATAGAGTGATGTTGATAGAGTATTTAGACGAAGCCAATACCTACCGAGTTGCTGTCGTCGAAGATAAAAAAATATTGTAAAAGTATGAATAGAGCTAATTGTTTTAGAAGTAATTGATTGTCAGAAATAGCAAGTTTTTAGAAATAGTACGAATCGTTTTAAATTTGATTATAGTCGGTTCAAGGTAATTCAGATATATCGAAGGCGAATGACAGGGCTATAAAGCACACTTGCTATAAACAGTGCCATAAATAGTGGATTTAGTAGGCCTGATAGCGTATCTGATTTATATTGAATGGATTATGGAATGTTTTAATTAAAGGAATGGATATGGACACACTCATTATCGTCGGCGTGGTTGTAGTGCTGGCGTTTGTTTTTATGATGGTCGCACTATTGATGCTCAAGGCCTTTTACTTTAAGGTCGAGCAGGGCAAAGCACTCATTATTAACGGTGTGAGTAAAATTGCCGTACGTTTTGATGGTGGTTTTGTTTGGCCAGTCATCAACAAAAAAGAATTGATGAGAATCTCGCTTATCACCTTAGAAGTGGACAGACGCGGTAAAGAAGGTTTGATTTGCGCAGACAACATGCGTGCTGATATCACCGTGGCATTTTATTTACGCGTCAATGAAACCGAAGAGGATGTGCTAAAAGTCGCCAAATCGGTTGGGGTTGAGCGTGCATCAGATAAAGTCGCTGTCAACGAGCTGTTTAATGCTAAGTTCTCAGAAGCCTTAAAAACAGTTGGTAAACAGATTGATTTCGTCAAACTGTTTGAAAACCGCAGCGAGTTTCGTGACAGCATCGTTCAAGAAATCGGTAACGATCTGAACGGCTATGTCTTAGAAGATGTGGCGATTGATTATTTAGAGCAAACGCCAAAAGCGTCATTAGATTCAAGTAATATCTTAGATGCTGAAGGTATCAAAAAGATTACCCAATTAACGGCCTTTCAGAACGTCATCACCAACGAGCTTGAGCGTGACGAAGAGCTAGCCGTTAAGAAAAAGAATGTTGAAACCAGAGAGGCGATGCTAGAGCTAGAGCGTCAGCAAGCTGATGCTGAAGCCAAACAGCAACGTGAAATCTCGTCAGTGATTGCACGCGAAACGGCTGAAACCCGCAAGATTGAAGAAGAAGAGCGTAAAAAGTCTGAAACGGCTGTTATCTCGGTTGAGCAGGATTTGGCGATTCAGCGTGAGAATCAGCAGCGTGAAATCGAAGTAGCAGGTCAAAATCGTCTGCGTGCAGTCGTCATCGAAGAAGAAAAAGTCACGCGTGCTCGTGATTTAGAAATCGTCTCTCGTGAGCGTGAAGTTGACTTGCAACGCATCGAAGCTGAACGTGCAATTGAGCTTGAGAAAAAAGAAATCGCCAACGTCATTCGTGAGCGTATCGCAGTGGACAAAACCGTTGCGCAAGAAGAAGAGCGTATCAAAGAAGTCCGCGAAATTAGCGAAGCTGAGCGTTCTAAGCAAACGCGCGTCCTTGCAGCAGAAGCCGATGCGGAAGAAATCAAAGTACGTCAGGTGAAAAAAGCCGAAGCTGAAGAGTTATCAGCCAAGCATAAAGCCGTCGAAATTACCACGCTTGCCGCTGCGAATCTTGAAGCATCCGCTAAAGATTCAGAAGCCAAAATTAAAATGGCTGAAGGTACCAAAGCAGAAGAGTCAGCACATGGCTTCGCTGAAGCGGCTATCCAAGAAGTCAAAGCGGCGTCTTTGGAAAAAGAAGGCATTGCGAAAGCCAATGTTATCAAAGCGACCGGACAAGCTGAAGCACAATCAGATCGTGAAAAAGGCATGGCAGATGCTGAGGTTATCGCGGCTCGTGGCGAATCCAAGGCAAAAGCTGAGCGTGATATTGGTATGGTCGATGCAGAAATCATCGCCGCTCGCGGTGAATCTACCGCCAGAGCTGAGCGTGAAAAAGGCATGGCAGATGCTCAAGTCATCGCGGCTCGCGGTGAGTCAAACGCCAAAGCAGAACGCGAAGTTGGATTGGCAAAAGCCGAAGTTACTCGTGCACATTTCCAAGCCGAAGCAGATGGTCTGGTCGAGAAATTCAATGCCATGGGTAGCATGAGCAAAGAGGCACGTGAGCACGAAGAGTTCCGCATGAGTCTTGAAACAGCATTGCAAGAAGCGCTTGCCTCAATCGATGCTGGTAAAGAGATTGCGAAAGAGAATGCTGAAGTATTAGCAGTTGCGTTACAGAAAGCCAAAATCGATATTGTTGGCGGCGAAGCGCATTTCTTTGACAACTTTGCCAAGTCACTGTCTATCGGTAAAGCCATTGATGGCCTAGCGGGTAAGTCGGACACATTGAGCGGTATCATCAATGGTGTGATGGCCAGTCAAGCCATGAAATCAAACCAGCAAAATGATGATAAAACGACTTATTAATAGGGTCAAAATGCCTAGTCTTAATGGGCAAATATTAGTGAGCAAGTTTTTATCTAACAGTGTGAATGAGTAATATTTTCTAAAATAAAAAATCTGTCGTGTAGGCGGCAGATTTTTTTGCTAACTCAGGGTGATTCGGAATGACGAATCATGATGAGTTGGTTAATCTAAAAAAACAGCAGTGACCACTCGTTTTTTTTAGATTAGCCAAGTGCTTCTTTACTTTCAATGATTCTTTATTGCCCAAAATTCTCTTATTAAGTAAAAACAGAAACGGACGAGTAACGATGGCGGACACGCAAAACTCAACAAATTCAGAAAGCAACGATAACGCTAATCAAGCCAACCAGACCGATCAGGCAGTTGCTTCAGGCAATACTTATGAGCTCATCAAAAAACGTCTGACGGAACAAGGCGGTCGTTTAGAGGCTCAAACGCAGACGCTAAATAATGCGCGTCTCGAAGAGTTTGGCAGCACCCAGATGCAAGTCATTGCCCGTACTCGTATTCGTACCGAGCACAACTGTGTGGCGCAAGATATGGTGCAGGTCGGTGATTATTTGCTGTTTGGCTACAACGTTTTTATGGGGCTCAAACGCGCGAGTAATATTAAGGACGTATTGTCGTTATATCGTCTGAACGAGCCAGTTGGTAATGAAGAAGAGTATCAGCTCGAAGAAGTAGACCTAAAAGGGACTTTTTTGGCTCAAGACGCCTTTGTCCAAGATTTCAATGAGCTGTATCGATACTACAAGCAAACGCGCCTGATCCAAATAACGGTTAAAGACAGCAAATTGCTATTGGCGTTTCAAATTGGCGAGCGTATCACCGATATTCGAGTGTTCCGTTTTGCGTTAGATTTTAGCCAAGGCACACCAGAGTCGGCGCAAGTCGCTTATGTGGACAATCGAGGCGAGCGTGATATTGAGCTGCCGCCTGCTTATGATTTTGACTGGATTGATACCACCCGCGATCAAATGGTGAATGGCAAATATCCGCATATGAATATCTTAGACACGATATTTGTGGAAACGGTCGGTGGCGATTTGACCATCAAGATTGAGGACAATACGCAGTCCGGTCAGGGTATTTATAGCGAACCAGTCAATGACCGTACTCAGTCGCTGACGGATGCTGAGATTGCTTATGCCAAAGTCGGCAGTCTAATACTGCTTAAAATATTGCCTTATCGTGAAGAGGACTACCGTTATTTCGTTTATAACACCTTGACCGAAGCGGTGCTGCGTTTGGATGCGATTGGTCAATCGTGTGTCCAGCTACCAGAAGACCACGGCATCATGTTTCCGGGTGGTTATTATCTACAGACGGGTGAGTATAAGCTGTTTGAGGCCAATAACGTTGGTGCTACTGACTTACGGTTTAAGCGTAAAATTGTATCGCCGAATGGGGAAGATGTTCTATTCTTATTTTACGATAGAGACTTGGGCGTCACGGGGCTGTTCCCTTATAACCTGATTAAAAAGCAATTGGCAAATCCTATCTATTGTAACGGCATGGCTTTGGCTGAGAATGGCCGTTTGGTGCTGTTTAGTGACCAAAGCGAGCCGTCTCGTATTCATCCAATGCAGATATGGCACACGCCTTATGCCTCACACGAGTATGTGAGTGAGCTGCCAGAGAGCACGAGTTTTTATGGCAAGATTGGTAATAAAGAACTGGTACGCGGTATTTCAGACCTTTATAGCATCACGCGTCTCATTGACAATCAAAGCGTCTCTCAAAAGCTCTATGAAGAGCTTACCAATAATACCAGCCGACTCTTTGACAGCTATTACTGGTTGTCTGAGCCTGAGCTAAGCGAAGTCGCCAGTAGTATTAAAGAAGTAACGGCCACGGCTGAACTGGTGATTGATGAGTTCGCCAAAGTACAAAGTATTCAAAAGCAAACCCAAACCGCACTAGCCGATGCTGATACGCAGCAAAGTGAGATTTTGCGGCAGATACGCGTCACTAGCTTTGAGTCTGCCAGTGATTATGTCGATCAGTTGTCAGCGTTAAGACGTCAAAAAGGCAGTTTGGTTAGCTTAGAAGAGTTGCGTTATTTAGATGCCGATAAACTACAAGCATTGCAAAAGCAGTTAGAAGAAGCCGAAAGCGAGCTGGCTGAAAAGACTGTGCTGTTCTTAAGTGGTGAAGAGGCGCTATCAAGTTACGAAGGTATATTGGTCGATGTCAGTGAGCGTTTAAACACCGCTGAAACCAATGCCGAGCTAAAACCTGTATTAGAAAAAATTGATGAGACGGCGCAAGGGTTAGATTTATTAACCGAGCTATTAGGGACGCTAGATGTAGCCGATGCCACGGTACGTACGCAAATTATCGATGACATATCGACCATTTATGCCAGCCTGAACCAGAGCAAAGCCAAGCTTAATCACAAACGCAAAAATCTAGGCTCAGCGGAGGCCGTCGCACAATTTGGTGCGCAGTTTAAGCTGTTCGGTCAATCTATTGCCAATGCATTATCTATTGCCAATACGCCTGAGAAATCAGATGAGCAAATGGCTAAGCTATTGGTGCAGCTAGAAGAATTAGAAAGTCAGTTCGCTGATCCAGAGACCAATAGTGGCGATCAGTTTTTAGCCGATATCATCAGTAAGCGTGAAGAGATTTACGAGACCTTCGAAAATCATAAGCAGCAATTACTCGATTCCCGCAATCGCAAAGCGCAAAACTTAGGTGATGGCGCGCTACGAATGCTTGAGAGTATTAAAAAACGCACGCAAAGCACTGGTGTCACAGGCTTTACAGAGGAAGAGGCGCTAAATACGTATTTTGCGGCTGATGGTCTGGTACAAAAAGTTCGTAATATTGCAAAAGAGCTACAAGCGATGGGCTTTAGTGTCAAAGCCGATGACATCGATGCCCGCCTAAAAGCCATTCAAATCGAGAGTTATAAGAGTCTAAAAGATAAGTCGGACTTGTTTGAAGATGGTGGTCAGATTATTAAACTGGGCAAGCACCGTTTTTCGGTCAATACTCAGCCATTAGATTTGACCTTATTGAGCCGTCAGCAGTCAGATGGCAATCGTGTTTTAAATCTACATCTAACGGGCACAGACTATTATGAAGTGCTTAATAATGCTGAGCTGAACGCCTTGCGCCCGTATTGGGACATGAATATCGCCTCTGAGTCCGATACCGTTTACCGCGCGGAGTACTTAGCCTATAGCATTATCGAGAGTGCTAAGAATAGCAAAGAGGGTTTGACCGAAGCGCGTTTATATCAAGCATACGATGCGACGGTCATTACCCTCGATATTAATGGCGATATTGATAACGACAGCCCCTTGTCCAAACTGGTCAAAGCTTACGCCACCCCTCGCTACCAGCTCGGCTATGACAAAGGCATTCATGACCATGATGCCACGCTATTATTGATGCAAATATTGCCGACTTTGCGCGAGGCAGGACTGCTCATTTATACCCCGCAAGTACGTGCGCTGGCGCAATTATTCTATTGGCAGCTCAATATCGTACAAGCGCTGGGCTTAGACAGCTTACGCCAGTTCGGTTATGACGCTTGGTTAAATGAATCCGTGCTGACGCGCGCGAGCAACTGGACGGATAGAGCCGCGACTGCCGAGCAACTGCGCCGTGCATTGGGCAGTGATATGGCCAAATCGCTATTGGTCGAAGATATGAGCCAAGTGATGCGTGACTTTGTCGCTGCTTATCATGATGGAAGTGCTAGCGGTGATAAAGATGGTAGCGTTGATAACAACGCCAACATCTTCAAACCAAGCTACGTTCAGCTTGCTTGTGAATATTTGGTGAGTGTCATGGGGCAGTCGGCTGAAACAAGTGCAGGCGCAAACAGCACAATAAATTGGCAAACCAGCCAACAAGCGCAGCAGTTGTGTGAGCAGCTAAGCCAAACGCTAAATAGTGCTTCAGGTAGTATGCAAGCGACGGCCAGTTTTGACCAACTACAGTCTTCAATTGGCAAACTTGGATTCCAGCCCAAATCAGCCTATGAGCTATTGGCAACCTGGTTTCATGCATTGCTTGATAAGACTTACGGTGGTAATGAGTCAGATAATGCATCAGCTGATGGCAGAGATGAGGCAGGCGAGACACTCAGTGAAGCGCAGCTTGCTGAGAGTAAGGAAAAAGAGGCGCTACGCAAGCAACAGCTAGAAAGTGGCCGTCATTATGTGCCGGAGGCGATTGCTGTTTTACTTACTCAATTGAACGATGCCCAGCGTGAAGCTTTGGTGCAACGACTGATTGATTCAGGTGCGACTTTCGATAAAGGATTAGGTGTTAAAAGGCTAGGTAATAAAAATCTGAGTAATCAAGGTTTAAACAGTACAGGCGCAAGTGCCACGCCATCTGCCTTATCATTTTCCTCAATTACCTCGTCGGCTACGTCAACGCCTTCATTGACCAGTATTAATAATCCGCTCAATCAAGTGCAAAGCTTTGAGCGTAGCACGGGTAAGGTATCGCTTGAAATACAAGTGAATTACCTACTGGGTGAGCATCCGCGTATTCATCAGCAGACCTTAACCTTTGCCGTCGATGACTTCTTAAATCGTCTGCATCATCATGATACCCAAGTTATCCCTGCCTATAGACGTTATCTGGCCATGCGCTCAGAGATTTTGCATGATTCAAAAGAGACGTTGCGACTGGACGAGTTTATGCCACGTCCATTGTCTTCATTTGTGCGTAACCGGCTGATTAATGAGAGCTATCTGCCGCTCATCGGTGACAACCTTGCCAAACAGATGGGCACGGTCGGCGAGGATAAGCGTACCGATTTGATGGGTATCCTTATGATGATATCGCCACCAGGTTATGGTAAAACCACCTTGATGGAGTATGTGGCAAACCGTCTGGGCTTAATCTTTATGAAGATTAATTGTCCGTCACTCGGTCATGATGTGACGTCTTTAGATCCAGAAAAAGCGCCCAATGCCACCGCACGAGAAGAGCTGAATAAAATCAACTTAGCTTTTGAGATGGGCAATAACGTCATGCTTTATCTCGATGATATTCAGCATACGCATGCGGAATTTTTACAGAAATTTATCTCACTCGGTGATGGTACGCGCCGTATCGATGGTGTTTGGCAAGGCAAAACGAAAACCTATGACATGCGTGGCAAAAAGTTCTGTGTGGTCATGGCAGGTAACCCATATACCGAGAGCGGCGAGGCCTTTAAAGTGCCAGACATGCTCGCCAACCGTGCCGATATCTACAACCTAGGCGATATCATGAGCGGTATGGAAGAAGTATTTGCGCTCAGTTATATAGAGAACTCGCTGACTTCTAACACCGTTCTCGCGCCACTAGCCAACCGTGACTTAGCGGATGTCCATCGTCTCATCAAAATGGCGAAAGCGGACAATGCCAATCTTGCCCAAGCTCAAAGCGGCGATTTGACGTATCCGTATAGCACTTCAGAAGTTAACGAGATTATCGCTATCTTGCGCCATATGTTTAGGGTGCAAGAGGTCATTTTAGACGTCAACCAAGCCTATATTGCCTCCGCCTCGCAAGATGACAAGTATCGTATTGAGCCAATATTTAAGCTGCAAGGCAGTTATCGTAATATGAATAAGATGACCGAAAAGCTGTCGGCGGTCATGAATAAGAGTGAGCTTAATCAGCTGATAGACGATCACTATTTGGGAGAGTCGCAGCTATTGACCCAAGGCGCAGAGAGCAACTTGCTCAAGCTTGGTGAGATGCGCGGCGTATTGACTGAAGCAGAAACAGAGCGTTGGGCGCAAATTAAAGCCGACTTCTTACGTAACAAAGCCATGGGCGGTGAAGATGGCGATACGGGCGCGCGTATCGTTGCCCAGTTGGTCGATTTGGCCAGTGGCTTCAATGCCATCAGTAGCCAGTTTGAGACATACTTAACAAAAAATGATCCTGAACAAATTGCTCGTTTACGAGAAGCAGGGCAGCAAGCGCAACTCGATGCCCAGCTAAACAGCCAATTAGAAGCGCAGAAAATCCTTGCCGATAGCGTGCTCAATAATGCCAAAGTCGTCAGCGACAGTATCGATAATGGCTTTGAGAAAAGTCTGAATCAGCTGATGCAAATATATAAGCATGATCACAATGCTGAAAAAGCGGAAGGCGAGTACTTCAAGAAAAATCAAGAGGTACAAAAACAGCTCATGGTGCAACTAGTCAATGCCGTTGAACAACTGGCACAGAAAATGGCGAGTAGCTTGTCTAGTAGTCTGACTGAAAGTCTGATTAAAAATGAAGAGCATCAAACCGTAGATAGTGATGTGCCTGACATCACTCAGCAGACTGCGCTGATGGCAAACGCATTAAAAGAGGCGCTTGCACCGCTAACGATGCGGATGGATGAGAAATTACTCATCGATAGCAGTACCGATCAATCAGGCAAGCTAATCGTCAATAGCCTCAACAGACTTAATAAAATCTTTGATGATTATGACTAATAGATATGATTAATAGCTGACGATTGACAACTAATGATTAATTATTAACGCTTATGAGCAATGCTGATGAATAGCACTATAAATAGGACTGATGAGTAAGAGACAGTGGTAATATAGTCGGCAACAGCTACTTTAGGTACGATGACGGCGAATAAAGTTGCTACAAACAGTAGGTCAATCAAGCCTAATACCGTATCCGATGGTAGTGAATCGACTATAGATTAAACAAACCAATGAGAGAATTATGGCGCATAAAAAGAAGAACGTCCGCAAAAAACTCTGCCCTGTCTGTGAGCGCGAGTTTAGCTGGACTAAGAAGCTTGATAAAAACTGGGAGAGCATGGTCTATTGCTCCGATCAATGCCGCCGCGTTAAAAAGTATGAAGGGCTGGATCATCAAAAAGAAGACAAGTAGTCGTTAGTAATGAAGTAGAGCTATATCGACATAAGAGAGCAGACGATGGCACATAAAAAGGTAAACCTACCGCAAAAAACTTGCCCCGTCTGTCAGCGCCCATTTACGTGGCGTAAGAAATGGGAGAAAGACTGGGAGCAGGTGATTTATTGTTCTGAGCGGTGTCGTCGGACTAAAGGTAAAGCAGATTGAGTTTAAACTAGGACGAAATGAGTAGACAGCTAATCCTGCTTTTAGCTCGTATCAACTTATCTATGCGAATCACTAGCCAAGGTTTGATGTGTTACTTGCTCCGCGCGCCACCCCAAACCAAGCCATTGCAACTTGCTCAGCCAAGCAGGATAACCGCTACAATCAGGGCTAAACCGCACCCTAAAACAGCCATTAAATAACAAATGAATTTTTCTATAGAAAAGGTTCGAGTAGGTTGGGCGGAGCTTGCGACACCCAACGATTTTGAGTTAAGAATCTAGTCTAATGAATTGTTGGGTCTCGTACCTCGACACCAACCTACAAAAAACCAAACTTTCAAATAACACGCGCACTGCAAAAGTTGGAGTAGAGTGCGCCCAGCGCACTAATCATAATCTTAAAAAACATCTACATTATCGATACGATGAAAATCACCCTACGAAACTATAAATAGCTCTTAATAATTGCGTGTTTTTTATCTGTGCTTGTATCAATGATAGCTTGAGCTTCTTCGAGCTTGAGTTCTAAAACCTTTATGTCATTAGCTATTTTGTTTTGCTCTTCAATAGTGTTAATAACTATATCGATATTATCTATATTTGTGACGGATAATCCTGGCTGTGCAACGCCTGTAGCATATTGATTTAAATCCAAATTGACTAACTTATAATATAGCCAAGTTTCGTTTATATCTATCAAAGGAGTAACGACTACAGCATGTTCAGTAGCGTGAAACTTGCCTGACACGCGAGTAATATTGCCACATAATGCGCCTTGTCTACCTATAAGACAATAATCTCCTTCGTGAGTAAACGTTCTAGTATATCCGCGCAAACCATTACCCCCATAACAAGGGTATAATGATTCGTGATAATTATTAGTTATATCAGAGGCAGAAATAAATTTTCCAGCTTTCAAATCTAATGCTGAACCTATTTTAGTTTTTTGGCTATTAAGAGAGTTGGCTGATTCATTAATAATCTTATCAATCTCATTTCTTAATTCTTCAGTTTGATCTTTAGCCTGTTCAGCTTCGTTGTCTACTATCTGACAGTCATTTATAATCTGTTCTTGGACTTTTATTGGAGGTAATGGAATTTTGACATTACTATCGAGGAATGATTTATTTAAACTCTGTCCAAAAGTATTTAAACCACTTTTAGTTAATGGAATAATACCTGCATTAAATATTTGAAAAATAAAACTGTTTAGTAACTTGGCATTATCCTTGGGTATAAGTCCTGCTATAGCTTCATTAGTATACAAATCTTGTCCTGCTATTGCTGTTTTACCTATAGATAATTTAAAACTAAGCAAAGTTGTACCCTTGGGTATAAGTTTGACATTTGAATTGGCAATACCTGAATCAGTGATCTTCTCTTTAGTATCAATAATGGTATGACCGTTCATCTCTGAAATTGATAACCATAGGTGATTACCATCAAAATAACTATTATTGCTTCTTGAAGGCGTACCACCGATCAACACATCGACTACATCACCTAAATAGCTAATATTCCACTGTGTATCAATGTTTAAATCTATTTTAGGAGCTAAACTTATTGCTTTGTTAAAATCTACGACTTTGAAATCTAACATATCAACCAAACTAGATTGGGTTACAAAACTTTCTAGTTCATCTGGAATCAAGAAGTTCTCTTTCTGAAAGTTTTGGCTAATCAAATAATTAATCTTAGTATCGTCACTTTTATCTTTAGGGTTATAGAGTGGTGTATTGATATTATCCAAATTATATAGGTTACTTAGTACTCTTTTGTCCTCTTCTTCTATCGCCACCTCTCCGCTGTCCTCATCGACTGCTTCTAGGTCATCCATTTTGAAACCGCCTAAATATTTAATACCCTCATTACCTTTGGCGCTGCTCCATTCATACCCCAAAAAGGCTTTCATCTCTTTGGTTTTGCTTGGGCTTTTTATTATAAGCACAGGTTGCGGGTTTAGGCTGGCTAGGACAAAATAATACACTTTGTCTTTTTCAGTCGCTTTTAGATAATTTACCAAACGTCTATCTAACTCTGCCTTTTGCTTATCTTTAGAGAATGCTTTAAACGTTTTACTGTTTTTTAGCCTTTTAATCTCTGTCCATTTATCAAACTCTTTGACATAACTTGCAAAGTATTCGCTATTCAGCAGCGCTTCATTAGGAGTACCAGCCAGTAGCGTTTTATAATCATCAGCATCTAATTCAAGATGCGCACAGTAATCATCAATAAAGTGACTGTCAGCAAATACCGCACCAGTATCTACAACCTCATTCGAAGATAAGCTACTATTTTGAACAGGATTAAACCAGTTATCTACTCTCTGTGCATAGTGGTCAGCTTCAACAGGCGCATCCGTTGTTTTGCGTCGCAAGAATAAAGTGACAGTATTCGTACCTGTCTTGCCAAAAGTACCGCTACCAAATTCTGCTATAGCCACGATATCGAAGTGTTTTAATATGATTTCACGAGTAGCGACGTATATATTTTTAGATGATGAGGTACTACTGGCTTTACCTTTGGTCAAAATAGAGGACGGCACAATAATAGCGGCAACTCCGCCCGTTTTGAGTAACTGCTTGGCACGTTCGATAAAAAAGGTTTCAATGCTATTATTGACGGTATAGCTTTTTTCCTCAATATACTTGAGCAGCTCAAACTGCTTACGTTCGCTAGGTTTTAGCGTATCCAAAAAGCCTTTGACGCTATAGGGCGGGTTGGCAATCAATACTGAATAACTGTTGTTCTTGATATCTTCGTTATTTCCTAGAGCATCTGCATAAATAATATTGATGTCATCTTGCCCATACATAAAAGCAGATACTTTAGCAACTTTTGACAGTCTATATTCTTTTTCGATGCCTGTAATATTGTCATAATATTCTGATAGGTTTTTATCAGGACCACTCTCAATAGTGGGTCTTATTGTCGTTGCATACTCATTTAAAAAATGCCCAGCACCGCAAGCATAATCGATGACTTTAGGAATGTCTTCTGAAGTAGCGATGAGGTTATCTAAAGGTAGCGCATTCATAATGAATTTTACAATCGGCATCGGGGTAAAAAACTGCCCTTCTGACTGTTTTACTCCTTGGTCGAGAAAGCCTTCAAACATATCTCCTAAAAATTGATTTCCTTCATTAGTCTTGAGGCGAATATCTTGTAGCATTTTTACTATTTTAAGAAGGACAGCTGAGTTTTGCTGAAACAGCCTTTCGTTATGTACATCAACAAAAGCAAAGTCATTATTGGTGAAAAATTTTAAACGCCTAAACATAGCCTTAATAGCTTTTTGGGTTTCCACAGGGTCATTTTTATAAAATCGAAAAGCTGTTTCAACTTCATCATCTCGTACATAAGTCACTTCTTCATCTAGGAATTTTTTCATACCTTGTTGATACAGTGCTTGCAGACGATCTTGAAGATCAAAAGGACTATCGTAGCTGATACCTTTCCAGTTAAACTTTAGATCTTGTGGGTTATTAGTTTCATCAACAATCTTGCATAAAAATAGATTGACCAGTTTATCGAAGGCGTTTTCTCGACCAGAGACATTATGCTGACGCATAATAGTTGCAAATTCATTATATTTGCCTTGAATATCGCTGCTACTAATGGTCACAAGGTCATTTAATGAGTAGTTTTCCTTACCAATATAATATGGCTGAATATCGTCTTCGAATAAACCTCGCGTTGTATAGTCCTGCTGATAAGTCTCTTTCCAAGTATCAAATATGTCTTCTACATTCCGTGATTTACTGTCAGCATAAGACAATATTGGCTCGTCACTAACTTCTCTTAATTCTTGTAGGAGCTTGTTATTATCATTTAATGAGATTAGGTAATAATCAGGTTTGATGTGATTATCAATCCAGTTCGAGGCATACAGACAAATAAATTGCGTAGTACTTGTTTGTTTGACGTAACTAAATAACTGTCCGCCATCTTGTAAAGTACGGTTCCATGCTTTGTTAAATTCGGAACCAGCGGTTTTACATTCAATAATAAGCAACGTATCGCCTTGATTGTCTTTAATTAAAACATCCGCGCGACCGCCACTTGCACCGTGACCCACTTGCCATTTTGGTTCAAGCTCAATATGTTCAGGTTTATATCCTTGGACAAGCAAACGATGTACACATTCAAAGACGACAAAGTTTTCATTCTGCGAAAAGTTACAAGTTTGACGCTCGTTAACAGTCAGACCTTGATCTTCTGGATAAATTAAATGTTTAGTATTGAAGTCAACTTTCAAATAAGCATTGCTATCGTATTGATTGAGAAAAACATTATTATGTTCTTCAAAGCCTAAAAACCTCAGTACATCTGGAAAATTATTTTTATCAATCATTTTGTCGTTCCATTGGAGTATTTAAAGTTTAGTTGCGATGGATAGTAGCAAGAACAAGATGCTGCCGCTAGCCCCGATTGTCGCGGATATCCTGACGGGCTTGGCGAGTTGCGATGGATCGTTTTGAGACGGTATCGAGGAAACAGGAACGGCTCAAAAATTAACCATCGCCTAACCTAGACTGGCAGATAGAAGCAAAAGCGGGATTGGCTATAAAAACCAATACCGCTTCAAGTAACTTTTATAGAATCTTAGCCAAAACTAACCCTACAAATTCGGATTCAACCACTTCTCAGCCGTTTTCATATCCCAGCCTTTACGTTTAGCATAACTCTCTAACTGATCACGGCTTATCTTACCGACATTGAAATACTCACTATCAGGATGCGAGTAATAAAATCCGCTGACCGATGACGCAGGCCACATCGCATAGCTTTCAGTTAGCGTTGTACCGATCGCATCTACCGTACCGAGCCAATCAAACAATTTACCTTTTTCCGTATGCTCAGGGCAAGCAGGGTAGCCAGGTGCAGGGCGGATGCCGACGTATTTTTCTTTGATCATCTCATCATTGGTGAGTGATTCAGTTGGCTGATAACCCCAATATTCTTTACGGATGAGCTCATGTAAATGCTCGGCAAATGCTTCTGCTAAGCGATCAGACAGCGCCTGTACCATGATGGCATTATAGTCATCGCCTGCTGCTTTATATTGCTCAGCGAGTGCTTCTGTACCGACGATAGAGACAGTAAAACCGCCCAAGTGATCGGTATGCGTCTCTGATGGCGAGATGAAATCCGCCAAGCTAAAGTTCGGCTTGCCACTGGCTTTATCGCTTTGCTGACGTAAGTGTTCGAATTGATATTCTGCTGCGCCGCCTTTAGTAGCATGGTCATAGACAGTGACAGTATCGGTACCCGTACGGCGAGCTGGCATGAGTTTAAACACCCCTTTAGCGACGATTAATTTTTCATCAATCATCTTTTGCATCAGCTCATTGGCATTATCGAACAAATCGCGTGCCGCTTCGCCCACCACATCATCTTGCAATATCTTCGGATACTTACCGACCAGACCCCAAGAGATAAAGAATGGTGTCCAGTCGATATAAGACAGTAGGTTAGCGATTGGATAGTCATCAAATATCACTTGCCCCAGCTTATTGGGGACTGGTGGTACATAGTTTTCCCAATCATACTGAAAGCCAATTTTGACCGATTCGGCATACGTGACCTTCGCCGCCTTTGGCTGACGCTTGGCAAGGCGTTCACGTACTTTGACATACTCTTCGCGAGTTTCATCGATAAGCGCTTGACGGTGTTCTTTGGAGAGCAGTTTGGTGACTACACCGACTGAGCGTGAGGCATCAGATACATAGATGACGGCATCATTTTGGTATTGTGGCTCGACTTTGACCGCGGTATGCGCTTTGGAGGTCGTTGCACCGCCAATCATCAAGGGTAGCGTCATGCCGCGCTCTTGCATTTGCTTGGCGACATAGACCATCTCATCGAGACTTGGGGTAATCAGACCTGACAAGCCAATGATATCGACTTCTTCTGCGATAGCGGTATCGAGGATTTTTTCACACGGCACCATGACACCCAGATCAACGATATCATAGCCGTTACAGCCCAGCACCACGCCGACGATGTTTTTACCGATATCGTGGACGTCGCCTTTGACCGTTGCCATGAGGATTTTGCCTTTCTTTTCACCCTCGACTTTTTCTGCTTCGATATACGGATTTAGCCACGCAACGGATTGTTTCATCACTCGCGCAGATTTCACGACCTGAGGTAAGAACATTTTACCGGCACCAAATAAGTCACCGACGATATTCATCCCGTCCATGAGTGGCCCTTCGATGACTTCTAGCGGCTTGGGGTATTTCTCCCATGCTTCTTTAGTATCGGCCTCGATAAAGGTCGTGATGCCTTTGACCAGTGCATGAGCGATGCGCTCTTCTACTGTGCCTTCGCGCCAGCTCATATCAACGGTGCTGTCTTTTTTCTTACCACCGTTTTGGTAGTTCTCAGCCACAGTCATCAGACGTTCGGTGGCGTCTTGACCGCTCTCACCTTGGTTGCGGTTGAGCATCACATCTTCGATGGCGTCACGAGCTTCCTTTGGAATATCATCGTACAGTTCAAGCATGGCAGGATTGACGATACCCATCGTCAGACCATTCTGAATCGCATGATAGAGGAATACGGAGTTGATGGCTTCACGGATAGGGTTACCACGGAAACTAAACGAGACGTTAGAGACACCACCCGATACCATCGCATTGGGCAAGTTATCGGTAATCCATTTGGTGGCGTTGATAAAGTCCGCACCGTAGTTGTTATGCTCAGTGATACCAGTGGCAACGGCAAAAATGTTCGGGTCAAAAATAATGTCTTCTGATGGGAAACCCACTTCGTTGACCAACACATCATAGCTGCGTTGACAAATCTGAATCTTACGCTCGTAAGTATCGGCTTGACCGTCTTCATCAAATGCCATGACGATCACGGCGGCACCGTAGCGCATACAAAGCTTGGCACGCTCAACGAACTCAGCATGACCTTCTTTTAATGAGATAGAGTTGACGACGGACTTGCCTTGGATACGCTTAAGACCTTCTTCGATGATGTCCCATTTAGACGAGTCAATCATCAGCGGTACGCGGCTGATATCTGGCTCGCCAGACACGAGGTTGACGAAATGAATCATCGCTTGCTTGGAGTCGAGCATGCCTTCGTCCATGTTGATATCGACGATTTGTGCGCCGCCTTCGACCTGATCTCGCGCCACATCGAGTGCTTCGGTATAGGCTTCGGTTTTAATCAAGCGTAAAAACTTTTTAGAGCCTGTCACGTTGGTACGTTCACCCACGTTGACAAACAAGCTATCAGAATTAATAGTAAATGGCTCAAGCCCCGATAAACGGCAGGCAGGTGGGATATCTGGAATGACGCGCGGTGGATAATTTGCCACCATTTTAGCGATTTGACGGATATGCTCAGGCGTCGTACCACAACAGCCACCCACGATGTTTAAAATACCCGCTTTGGCAAAGCCTTCGAGCAGGGCGGCGGTTTGTTCGGCTGTTTCATCATATTCACCAAACTCGTTGGGCAGACCTGCGTTCGGATGCGCTGACACATAGGTATTAGCAATGTTCGACAGTGTTTGGATATGCGGACGCAGTGCATCAGCGCCTAATGCGCAGTTAAAGCCAACCGATAATGGCTTGGCATGGCGAATTGAGTTATAAAAGGCTTCGGCGGTTTGACCTGATAGCGTTCGACCTGAGGCATCGGTAATGGTGCCCGAAATCATAATCGGTAACTCAAAACCAATGTCATCAAACACACCCGTAATGGCAAAGATTGCGGCTTTGGCATTTAGCGTATCAAAGATGGTCTCAATCAATATCAGGTCGACACCGCCTTCTATCAGACATAAGGTCGCTTCACGGTAATTTAGTACCAATTCGTCAAAGGTAATGTTACGAAAAGCTGGGTCATTGACGTCCGGTGATAGCGAGCACGTGCGTGAGGTTGGCCCTACGACACCAGCGACAAAACGCGGTTTCTCAGGCGTTTTTGCCGTAAATTCATCCGCCGCTTCACGGGCAATCTTGGCTGCTGTCTTATTCAGCTCTGGCACTAGATACTGCATATCGTAGTCAGCCATCGACAGACGCGTACCGTTAAAGGTATTAGTCTCGATGATATCGGCACCAGCTAGCAGATGATCGTGATGAATGTCTTTAATCATGTGCGGCTGTGTCAGTACCAATAAATCATTGTTACCGCGTACGTCTTGATTGATATCGGCAAAACGCTCACCACGATAGTCGGCTTCTTCTAATTTATAGGTCTGAATCTGTGTACCCATCGCCCCATCTAACATCAAGATGCGTGATGCCATTTGCTCGGTGATACGTGCACGTGCCGTCAGTTGCTGCTCTTTATAAGGAAACGCGGCAGGTGGCGTTAAAATAAAGTCATCAGCGGATGATGGACTAGAAGTAGGATCAGATTGAGAAGTCATCGTTTGAGTCATAGGAGCGCTGCTTATATCGTCAATGTTATAAAAGGGGAAGTAATAAGAATAAGAATAATAAATAGCGTGCAACATTCATAAAAGGCGTGGGCAAATCCGCATTATTCTAGCATGAAAATCATATCTCACGTGGGACAGTACTTATTCCTCTTTGGCAATATGTTGGACAAAAAATCTGCCTGTTGATTGAGTGAGCATGATGTTCAAAGTTTATGCCATTAAGCGATTAGGAACAAATGAATATCATTTCGCTTAAAGATTACATAAAGCTTTGTTTCTATAAATGAAAGCACAACGATTGTGCTTAAAAGTCAGACAGAGTTTACACCTGTACTACAAAAAGTTGCGTAAAGAGGAATTGATAAAGCTTGGTTATATGTTAATTTAATTTCAGAAGTATTGGTGTTTCGTAAGCAATACTTACTAGTAAATGTTAATAGTTGTATTAGTGACATCTAACATTTATCACTATTATTAGCGCTAGTATTTGCTATAAGGGAAGACGATCTAATCTGCAAGACAGTTATAGAAAAGTCAATAAATACTTAATCATTAAGGATAATGTTATGAAGCTTACTAAAATTGCTACCATCGGTACATTAGCACTCTCAATCGCTGGTTTGAGCGCTTGTAATAATATGATGCCAAGCAAAAGCGCAGCGATGAAAGCACCTATGCACAGTCAATCTATGGCAAAAATGAATGTGGTACAAGTTGCCCAAAGTAATCCTGACTTCTCGCTACTGGTCGAAGCCGTCGTAGCGGCAGATTTGGCGGGTGCTTTGTCTAACCCGAATGCAAACTATACAATATTTGCGCCGACCAATGCCGCATTTGTACAAGTTCTGCAAGAAACAGGCATGAGCAAAGCACAACTATTTGCCAACAAGCCACTATTGACTAAGATTTTAGGCTATCACGTGATTAACGGTGCTGCGCCAGTATATGCGAAAGACGTTAAACCGGGCAATATTACTATGTTTAGTAAAGATACTCTGATGGTCACCAATCAGGGCAAATTGATGGACGAAAATGGTCGTGCTACCAATATCATAAAAACCGATATTGCTGCTAATAACGGCGTAGTACATGTTATCGATAGAGTATTACTGCCCAAATAAGATTGATCTCAAAATTACAGCTAAAGAATTATATCCCTATTACTTTGTATGATGCAGTTGGTATGAGTACCAGCTACCGTCTTTGATGACATGATTGTTAAATACACGCTATTTTAATTGCCAACTGTCTTAGATGAATCTCCTTTAGATGACACTGCTGGCATTTAGAATGTTTGAGATATTTTTTAAGCGTGTCATCATTATTGTTTAACACTACGACAATAAACGACAGTCATCTTTGTTTCTTGTTGAAAGCTTTGATCATTTAACAATTTCAATCATTCGACGGATGCTACTGACAAAGTAGATGGTTCATCTGAACTCATACATAAGGATATACTCATGCTAAAAAGAACCCTATTATCTCTGGCGCTTGCCATGACCGTTTTGCCGCTAGCCGCTTGTAATGACGACGACAATGATTTTTCAGTTGTTGTAGAAGCGCCAACACAAAATATTGCAGAAATTGCTGCTGAAAATAAAGATCTAACCATTCTTAATGCTGCGTTAAAGGCATCTGGACTTGATAAAGTTTTGATGTCATCAGAGGACGAATTTACTGTATTTGCACCTACTGATGCTGCATTTGCTGAATTATTGGAAGAGCTCGATGTGACATCAGAAGAGTTATTGGCTGACAAAGAGCTATTAACCATGGTCTTAACTTATCATGTTATCCCCAATATGACAGTCAAAGCTGCTGACATTCCTTATGGCGACAGTATCGAAACAGTCAATGGTCAAGCGTTCTCTATTAGTGATGCCAATGTCATTATGGATGCAAGTGGGGATACCTCTAAAATTATCAAAACAGATGTATTAGCCACTAATGGCGTCATTCACCTCATTGACGACGTACTGTTACCTACTGACAAGTCTATAGTGGATCTAGCCGTTGCCACAGAGGATCTCAGTATCCTCAAAGAAGCAGTGGTAGCAGCAGGATTGGCTGATGCCCTGGCTGATGAAGATGCTGACCTTACCGTCTTTGCACCAAACAATGCCGCTTTTGCTAAATTATTAGCTGAACTTGAGATAAGTAAAGAACAGCTATTACAAGATAAGCCGTTGTTGACGAAAGTGCTCACCTATCACGTGATTGAAGACGATCGCGTCTTTGCCTCTGAAATTATGGCAGGCAGTCAAGAGATGCTAGAAGGCAGCAGCATCACATTTGACGCTAAAAAACAAATTACCGACGAGAGAAATCGTACCTCTAATATCGTGACAGCGAATATACAAGCGAACAATGGAGTTGTACACGTGATCGATACAGTGTTGCTACCTAAGTAAGCATTAATCCGAAATTAATCAGTTAAAATTATAGTTATTGGTATAGCAGAGGTGACATTATTACTATTGTTTAGTTGCTATCATTTGCAACAGATAAGTGGTTCGCTGTTATATACATTAACTGGGTTAAGTTATTTGTTAAACGAGTCACTTAACAGACCATCCCTTTATAAGGAAATACTTATGTTGAAGAAAAACTTACTTTCTATTGCTGTCGTTACAGCTGCCATGTCATTAGCCGCTTGTAATGATAAAGAAGCAGCTACTGATCCTGTTGAGCCTGAAGTGACTACTGAAGAAGTGGTTGTAGAGCCCGTTGCCGAAGTTGAGCCAATGACTGAATCTGATCCAATGGCCGATACTGCTGCGACGCAAAGCATTGCTGAAATAGCAGCTAGCAACGAAAATCTAACGATTCTAACGGCTGCATTACAAGCTGCTGGCTTAGATACAATGATGATGGATGCTGGGACTTATACGGTATTTGCACCAACTGATGATGCATTTGCTCCTGTTTTAGAGAAGCTAGGCGTTACTAAAGAAGAGCTATTAGCCGATACAGATCTACTGAAAAAAGTACTTCCGTATCACGTAGTGCCTATGGTCGTTATGGCAGCTGACATTCCTTATGGTACTGATGTTGCTACTGTAAATGGTGCTACTATCAATATTAGCGATGCTAATGTCATCACTGATGCGACTGGTAACACGGCTAATATTACTGGTACAGATATCATGGCAACGAACGGTGTGGTTCACACTATCGATGCAGTATTGATGCCTGAGTAAGTTGTTTCTATAGCCTCTTTATTGATGATTAATGAATTATTTAAATAATGACGTCGAAGGAGCCTAGCTATTGAGCTGGGCTTTTTTGCGTTTGGGGGATACCTAATGTTTACCATAGCATTGATATAAGTCAGTCGCATGAAAACGGTTCAATGTAGTGGAGAGTAAGATAAATAGCCTCTCATTGGTTCACACTAATGCAAGTCTAAAGAGTAATGATGACTTATGTAAGATATCTATTGAAGGCTTATGAATGCAAAGGTTTGAAACAAAAAAGCCCGAAACGATTGTTTCGGGCTTTTGTTTTGGAGGTTTGAATAACAATTATGTTAAAGAATAGTAGCTACGTTATAGAATATTACTTATGCTCTTTACGTAGTGGATCTGCTGCCATTCTTTGTTGCTCTTTTAGATGACGCTCTTCCCAATAAGGGGCGTTTTTGATGCCGAATTTTGCAGGATCAAAACTGTAGCGCTCAACACCTGCTTTACGCTGTGCTTCATAGTCTTTTAGCATGGTAAGTGTTGGACGAGCCACAATGAAGATGACCAAAATACCAACGATGTTCAACCAAGCCATAAGCCCAACACCAATATCACCAATAGCCCAGATGTAGCCAGCTGAGTTTAGGCCGCCGTAAGCAACCATCACCATGATTAAGATTTTGACTAAGAATAGACCAGTCTTGTTGGCACTGCGACCGACAAAGCGCGTTAGATAAGCAACGTTCACTTCGGCGATGTAGTAGTAAGCCAAGATAGTGGTAAAGGCAAAGAAGAAGACAGCAATAGCGATAAAGGTGTTACCAAAACCACCATAAACAGATTCCATCGCCATTTGCGTGAATGCAGGGGCGTTGATTTCAGTGGTAGCAGCGACATTCTGTACGATGAACTGACCGTCTGGTAATGTACCTTGAATGTTATAGGTACCCATGGTTAGGATCATGAAGGCAGTAGCAGAACATACTAATAGGGTATCGACATATACTGAGAATGCCTGAACCAAACCCTGCTGTGATGGATGCTCAACTTCAGCAGCAGCAGCAGCATGAGGACCTGTACCTTGACCTGCTTCATTTGAGTAAATACCACGTTTTACGCCCCAACCAATCGCTGCACCAAAACCTGCTTGAGCAGTAAATGCATCGCTAACGATTAGACCGAATACTTGTGGAATCATATCAAAGTTAGTAAACATGATGATCAGTGCAAGAACGATATAGCCCAATGCCATAAAAGGAACGGCATACTCGGTAAACGTTGCGATACGCTTGATACCACCAAAAATGATAATACCTAATACCACAAGGATAATGGCTAAGGCTACTAGACGCATTGAGCCAACTTCTAAGGCGCCAATGCTCATAACAGACCCTTCGCCCATTACCTGTGCGAAAGCATTGATAACGCCGTTTGCCTGTACACCTGGTAAAAATATACCACAAGCGAGGATAGATGAGATTGCAAAGAGAATGCCATACCATTTTTGGCCAAGTGCGCGCTCAAAATAGTAAGCTGGGCCACCGCGATATTCGCCAGTGATGACATCTTTTTCTTTGTAAATCTGTGCGAGCGTAGACTCAACATAAGCAGTAGATGCGCCTAAGAAGGCCACGACCCACATCCAAAATACGGCACCTGGGCCACCGAAGCCGATAGCCGCAGCTACCCCAGCGATGTTACCCATACCCACGCGTCCTGCGAGTGATACGGCAAGTGCCTGAAATGATGAAATACCTTGATCACTAGATTTACCAGTAAAGAGTAATTTGATCATTTCACCGAACAGACGCACTTGTACGAAGCGCGTCATAATGGAATAAAATAGGCCCGCGCCCAAGCACAGATAGATCAGTGCGGGGCTCCAGATAATTCCGTTTACTAAGTTAACTAAACCTTCCATATGTATATTCCTAGTACTGTCTCAAAGTGGCTCTGTATGCTAGGAGTAAGCTAACTGGTTAACTTACTTATTTAAGTTAAGCAGTTAAATTATCTACATTGACTCATGTATATCCGTTAAGTCTCATACGCGCTTAGCCACTAAGAATGGACTGTAGTTGTCTGTAGTTATCCGCTTGGTTTATCAGTAATATTGACGGTTTGCTTATGCTTATTACCGATGATATGTGTATCAGCATAGTTGCAAGGCGTAAGCTGTCTCAATTACTGCGACATTTATCTTATCACTTAATATCTGAGATGAATGTTCAGTAGACCAATGGATAAAACAGGCGGTTATAATATTAAATACTTATCATGCCGATAGCATTCAACTTTTTGTGAGCGGTATCGATTGACTACAGGGTTGGTGTGGCTGATTGAAACGATTAAGCGAATCTCTAATAATTGAGTAATATTTTACATAGAAATCAACAACTCGCTAATACTAATCAAGCCATAAGTCCACTACCAAATGTATTCAAACCGTACGGCTACGTAACTGCAATTTGCCATATTTTTGTAGTAATTACTAGAATTTTCTTTGTACAGAAGCATATATATTCATATTGAGTCAGGCAGATATGACTATAAATAACGATAAAATATCGCATGTTTTGACCGTTGTTAGATATCGAAACAATAGATAAAGCCACATCGACTACACAAAAACAGAGCAGTCATTCATCGCTTATCTGTCACTCCTCTATACTGGATAAGGTATGCACTAAAGATAATGCCAGTGGTTCGATGATATTTGTGAGGTAGATGTTGTCAATGATAGATAATAAAAACAAGCAATAGTCATGGGCTAGCAGTGTGGTTTTGCGGTTGTGTTTTAGTAACGGCTAATTGTAAAAATACTGAGATAGCGCCATCATTGTGTAAGATATCTTATCCTATAGTTTCGTTTCGTTGATAAGACGAGATCATAGGGCGGCATACGATTGCTATCGTACTCATTAACTGCTTTTTTTATGTTTAGTGTGGCTTTAATATAAGTGATGTGCCTTTATTATAAAAAATATAAGGCTTCAATATAAATAGATATACATTTGCATGACCTCATTTATCAGCTTCAAAATACAAGCTTTAAAAAATTATTAAAAAAGTGTTACTGGTTATTTATTATTTACCATTATTAGGAGAAACAATGATGACGCGTCAATCAATTGTAAAACCCATATTGCTCGCGGCCGTGTTAGCGACGTCTACCGTCGGTCTAAGCGGTTGTGGCTACAACAACCTGCAAGCTCAAGATGAGCAAGTTACCGCGTCGTGGTCAGAAGTGGTGAACCAATATCAACGCCGCGCTGATTTGGTACCAAACTTAGTCAAAGTCGTGCAGCAGTATGCTGAGCAAGAACAAGAAGTGTTTACTCAAGTAGCTGAGGCACGCTCTCGTGCTGGTAGCATTACGGTGACGCCAGAAGTACTGAATGATCCAGAAGCGATGGAGCGTTATGCAGCGGCACAGGAACAGATGACAGGTGCATTATCACGTTTGATGGCTGTCTCTGAACGTTATCCTGAGTTAAAGTCAGATGCTTTGTTCCAAGACTTACAAGCCCAGCTCGAAGGCACTGAAAACCGTATTGCCGTCGCTCGTAACCGTTATATTCAAGAAGTGCAAAGCTATAATACGACGGTGCGCCAATTCCCAACCAACATTACAGCAAAAGTATTTGGTATGAATGCCAAGCCAAACTTTAGCGTGGCGAATGAAGACGCTATTTCAACCGCACCAAGTGTTGACTTCGGTGATGATAAGTCAGCGACAGCTGAGTAGTGATGATTAAATAGAGATGAAAACAGAGCGGGATTTGCCGCTCTGTTTGTTTACATTTTTATCGTTTAGCTTAGTTAGCCACTAGTTTGCTTAGCCACATTTTTAAAGGTATTGATGGATATGAATGCCTATTAAATGAATATCAAATCCAAAAAGTACGATTAGTTATGTCAAATTTGGTTTTTTTGCTATGCTAATTTTTGTGAATGGTCTCACGTAGATTCACTCAGTACAGATGTCACTTGAGGTGGTATAGATTAGATGAACAATTCAAAAGCAATCCTATCAGTATTACTATTCACACTCAGCATCAGTAGTGCGTCTGTGTTGTATGCTGCGCCTAATGAAGCCATTGATAGTACCTCAGACATGCAAAGTCGTAGTGTTGAGGATTTGGTAGCGATTGCCAAAGCGGGCGAGTCTAATGAAGCGATCAATGACGCTGTATTGGGTAACGAAGCCATTAATGATGCCATTTTAGGTAATGAGGCGATCAACCCTAATGTGGCTAATAATGAGGCAACAGTTGGGTCAACAGCCACGAATCCTTCTCCTATACAGTCAAATGCACCCAGTGTCGATGCCGATAAACTCATATTAAATAACCCTGTCGTTGATCAGGCTAATATTCTAAATCCGCAAGAAAAACAGCGTCTAGAGGCGCAGCTTAGAAATATTTATCAGCAAGGTCTTGCCCAAGCAGCGGTGGTTATCGTGCCTACGACCCATGGCGTCCCTATCTTTGACTATGCTCTACAAGTAGCTGAGAAGTGGCAGCTGGGCAATAAAGACATCGATGATGGCTTACTCATGGTAGTCGCCGTCAATGACCGTGATATGTACATTTTGACGGGTTATGGACTAGAAGGTGTCTTACCAGATGCTGCCGTCAATCGTATTATTCGTGAAGATATCACGCCGTTATTTAAGCAAAATAACTATGGCGCTGGGATAATAGCTGGCGTTGACGCGCTCAAAACGCGGCTGACTGCTGATCCTGAGGTATTGGCTCGTGCCGATGCGCAAGCAGCCGAGCGTAGTGCACAACAAGGTTCAGACGAGCTACCATCGCCCATATTTTTATTCATCATGGCAATGATATTTGGAAGCTTTATTACCAGTATTTTTGGTCGTGTATTTGGTTCTATTATTACTGCTGGTGGGTTTTTTGCGGGATCGTTAGCCTTAGGCGGTGGGTTTTTTATGACCGTTATCATGGCTATCTTCTTATGGCTATTTTTGATTTCACGAGGTGGCGGCGGTGGTGGTAAAGGTGGATCTGGAGGCGGTCGTAGAGGCGGCGGTATGATATTCCTACCTGGTATGGGCGGTGGCGGCGGCTCTGGCGGTGGTGGTTTTGGCGGCGGTGGCTTCGGTGGTGGAGGCGGCGGTTTTGGCGGCGGCGGTGCTGGTGGCTCGTGGTAGACGCTTGGTAGATGCTTAAGTAAGAACGGATACTAAACGACCGTCAGCAATGACGTATTTGAGGAAATAGTAAAATGTCAGAAAACAACGCGTCAAATCCCAGTTTTGCCCGCTGGTGGCGTCAAGTCTTATTTATTCCTATATTGCATAGTAAATGGTTAACAGCAGCGGCCAAAGCACGTTTGACAGACGAGGTGACCCGTGCAGAGCGAGGGCATCGCGGTGAGGTGTTTTTGATTGTAGAAAACCATCTGCCGATTCAAGAGGCGTACTATATTGGCTGTCGCGAACGTGCGATTGAGCTGTTTAGTGAGTATCGAGTTTGGGATACTGAAGAGAATACGGGCGTCTTGGTGTATGTCAATATTTGCGAGCATCAGTTAGAGATTGTAGCTGATCGTGGTATCAGTGCTCATGTCAGCCCCACCGTTTGGCGGGCAATGTGTGATAAGGCTGTGTCGGGTATTGCCAATCAAAAAACCGAAGAAAGCCTAGCTGAATTGTTAGATGAAGTTGGGCAAGTGCTGCGTCAGTATTATCATTTGGAGCAGGATCCAGCGGGTAACGAGTTGTCTGATACTGTGGTGTTTCTGAAGTAGCGTTGATGAGGGAATCTGATGGCTTGTTATTTTGCTAGCATCGTGTTCTTTTATAGGGTTTCGGCATCAATTACAATATAATAGCGCCTCTAGAAATCGAGGGTGACTGATATATTGCTCAAGCGTCTATACAGGCTTTGCCTTTATAAAGGCACTTCTCAAAAGCACTTCTCAAAAGTACTCTACTACAAAAAGCCGTCACTGGAATCCTATGATTGATTTAATAAAGAAATTACCAAAAGCTGAGCTGCATTTACATATTGAAGGCTCACTAGAACCTGAGCTGATGTTTAGATTGGCCAAAAAGAACCAGATAGAGATTCCCTATAAAAACATAGAAGATGTGCGCAACGCCTACAACTTCACCAACTTGCAAACCTTTTTAGATATCTACTATGCAGGCGCAAATGTCCTGATCACTAAAGATGATTTTTATGATTTAACGTGGGAATATATACTTAAGTGTGTTGAAGATAACGTCATTCACACAGAGATATTTTTTGACCCGCAGACGCATACTGAACGAGGCATACCTTTTGAAGTGGTGATAACAGGCATCAAAGAAGCGCTTGCAGATGCCAAAGAAAAATATGGTATCACCTCTTGTATTATCATGTGTTTCCTAAGGCATTTATCGCAAGAAGAAGCGTTTGAGACCTTAGAGCAAGCACTGGTATTCAAAGATGACATCATCGGTGTCGGTCTTGATTCGTCAGAGCTGGGCAATCCACCATCGAAATTCAAAGATGTCTTCAAAAAAGCTAAAGAAGCAGGTTTTAAGCTGGTCGCCCATGCTGGTGAAGAGGCAGATTTTTCGTACATTTATGAAGCACTGGACTTATTAAATATCAATAGAATCGATCATGGTGTGCAATCGATAAAAAGCCCAGAGTTGATGCAAAGACTGAAAGATGAGCAAATGCCGCTGACCGTTTGCCCGAACTCAAATATTGAGCTGAAAGTCTTTGATCATTACAAAGAACACAATATCAAAGAGCTGCTAGATTATGGTCTAAATATCACCATAAACTCAGACGACCCAGCCTATTTCAAAGGTTATATGAATCAGAACTTTATAAATATATGCGAAAATTTACCGCTAACAGAAGATGATGTTGTTACTTTGGTAAAGAACTCCTTTAATGCCTCATTTATTAGTGATGAATTAAAAGCAGCATATTTGGCGAAAGTTGATCTGGCACTAAAGTAAATCAACTATGACTAGGTTTTAGTATTCAAGGCTTAACGGTTGATATCAATCGTTAAGCCTTTTCTTTTTTACACGGTATGCTTTTTAGGTTCAAGCGACTTAAGTTTAAGCGACTACAGCGCAGTGATTTTCTGGATTAATAACGGCATAATCACACCAGCTTTTTCTGCTAAGGGGATATCCACAATAGTATTCGGCGTGGGATTGGGATTTATCTCAATAATTTTGGCACCATTTTGCGTCGCTAACTGTGCGAGTCCAGCGGCAGGATAGACGAGACTGGAGGTGCCAATGCTGATAAATACCTCGCAGTTCGCCGCCGCATCTTCTGCCGTTTGCCATGCTTGTACTGGTAATGCTTCGCCAAACCAAACGATATCTGGTCTGATATAGCCATCGCAATGGCGACAGGTCATCAGTGTGTCATCAAAATTGATTGTATCCTCGCTATGATACGAACCCCTCGATTGACTTTGGCAGACTGTCTCGCATTGACTACAGCGGTTATGCCACAGATTGCCATGCAAATGAGTTACCGTACTGCCAGCTTGCTCATGTAAATCATCAACATTTTGAGTGATAAGCGTTAATGATTGGTTGGACGACTGAGTATGGTATTGCCACTGCGCTAAGGCAACATGTGCAGGATTCGGTTTTTTATCTGCGACCAATTGCCTGCGCCATTGATACCATGACCACACCAGTTTTGGATCACGAGTGAAAGCCTCAGGTGTCGCCAAGTCTTCGACACCATAGTTTTCCCACAAGCCTGTTTGCTTATCTCGAAAAGTTGGAATGCCACTTTCGGCTGAAATCCCTGCACCCGTTAAGATGCAAATATGCTGTTTGGATGTCAATAATTTAGCAGCAAGTTCTACTTCTGCTATTAACGCTGGTGATAATTCTGCTAACATGAGCCAACCCTTGCTAATAATGGATATCTCTTCTAATGATAGATGGAATTTGGTGGCTTGTCATATTGTTTGCCGTTATTGCCGCTTTATGGTTGTTGGCAAAGTCACGCGGCGTAAAAGTGGGTGAGACAATTCATAATAAATCGTCTAAAAGCGTGAAAAAACCTATTAATGACGACCTGCAAAAAACCTCCGTGCTGATCAAACAGTATTTTCCTGATTATCGAGTCACACGCAAGACCAATCATTTATTGCTCAGTAAACAAGATAAAAAAATTGCAATGATTACGATGGATAAGAAAATTGCTTCAGGTCAGCGCCTGTTGGGTAACGTGCCCGTGATTAATTATCATCGTGTGCCTAACCGTGCCCAGCTAGCAGCTAATTTGCAGCAAGCAGAATAGGCGAGTGTTATAAGCAAAATACCCATCATATAAGAAAAGTGTCTATCAATAGACGAGCATGCACGGCGAAATCCGCAAACATTTTGAGCGCGGATTTGATAGATATTCAAGATTTAGGGTAATGCTAAGGAAGGATAAAACAAATATTATAAATACGATGATTGGTGCGCTCGGCGGGAGTCAATCATTTATGGTAAGTATTTGATATTAAATAGTTTTAAATAAATTATTAATTATATGTACAACGTTATGTACAACATTCTAATATCGTTACTCTCGGCTTATAACTTGGAAGCTTACTCATAGCTACTTACAAAATAATTATGCTGATGAAAGTCAATTATCTAATTTCAGCCATTAGCGTCTTATAAGCTGACTCAATCCATGCTTGCTCACTAGCATAACCATTGAATAATGGATCGAAATCAAAAGTATTGTTTTCAAAAACTTTTTTTGCTAAATCATTGGCCAATATATACTCGAGGTCTTGAACTAAGCTATTTAAGATATCTAGATTTTCCTTACTCGCAAAATGAATGAGAACATCTGCGTCATTCACTTTTAGATCAGAATACTCCGCCCACCAACTTTGATAGAAGTAGGCGTTCATTAGATATATAAATGTATTTATCATGATGTCTTCTGTAGAGAATCTTCGCTAACTTATTATTCTTTATCTGCAAGCTAATTCTACTGCTTGCAATGCGGAGTCTCCATAACTATCAAGCATATCAGTAATCTGACAGCCTTCATCAGAACACTTCAATGAAAAGTCCTTGTAGTTGTTAAATTCACTGTCTCTAATATCTTCATCACCGTCAAGCAAGATACTAGCGCGCACATTACCATTATCTAGCACCTTATATTTTACATCAGCCGCTTCATCTATTGAATAGCCGTTCCCCACGCTCAAGTTCAAGATATAACGAACTTCACTACAGTCTGAAATTTCATCAGCATACCCATCATAAGTATTCATAGAATCCGCTTTAACAAGAGCAATCGCATTTTGTAAGTCTTTATCTGCGTAAGCAAATAACGTATCTAAGTCTTCAGCGTTAGGGTTATTTTTTAACGAAAGCACAGCATCGCGATATAAAAATTTAATGATGTCTTTTTTATGATTATCATTACTAACTGTTTCAGCTGGTTCTTCAGGAGCGTTTTCAATTTTTTCAAGAGTTGGTGTGTTCACCTTATTATTAGCTTGAATTTCGCTTTTTTCAGGCGCTTGATCGTTACGGCTATTATCGGTTTGATTGCTGGTACTATCACAAGCTGATAATAAAAGGGCAGTCACTAAAGATAGGGTGAAGCCAATTCTTTTCATAGAGTAATCCTAATATAATTTTGAAAATGATAAGTGAATATATCTGCTATCGCGCAAATGTGCTCGCTTCGCGCACATTATTGCTCATTTTCGCGCGTTTTTACCTTTTTTAAATAAAATAAAAATATAAGTCATTGTATTTATTAGCTATTAAATTATAAAAAACTTTTATTGCGCGCGAAAATGGGGCAAAGGGCGCGCAACAACGAGCACAATAATGGCAATTCTGGAGTAAGGTGCAACTGGTGTCCGAGCTATTAGCGAATTGGGCTATTATCTATAATAAGCTTCTATACTCATTACCTGACATCCTTATAACTCACCTATGGAACTGATATAATCCCAAGCGTTTTATCGGTATTCCTATATTTTGGTTTATCCTTATAAGTTTTACTTTATCAGCCTCAAATAATAAGACTCTCCTATGACGACCAAAAACTTCTCTCAAACAGCGGCTTTCATCTGGTCTGTCGCTGATCTATTACGTGGTGACTTTAAGCAATCTCAATACGGCCGTATCATCTTGCCATTCACACTACTGCGCCGCCTAGAGTGCGTATTAGCGGACACCAAAGCTGCTGTAGTTGCTGAGAGTGAGCGTATCGCTGAAAAAGGTCTGCCAGAGGAAGCACAAGAGAAGTTCATCATTCGTGCCAGCAAGCATGCGTTTTATAATACTTCGCCCATGGATTTGAGCAAGATGGGTCAGAGCGATATTAAAGACAACTTAAATACTTACGTGCAATCCTTCTCAAAAGACGCGCGTGAGATATTTGAGCACTTTAAGTTTGGAGAGTTTGTCGGTCAGCTGGCGGATGCCAATTTGCTATATAAAGTGGTGCAGAAGTTCGCCAATACCGATCTTAGCCCTAACGCTATCTCTAACCATGAAATGGGCTTTGTGTTTGAAGAACTGATCCGCCGCTTTGCTGAGAGCTCGAACGAAACTGCAGGGGAGCATTTTACTCCGCGTGATATCGTTCGCCTGACGACTTCATTGGTGTTTATGGAAGATGATGATGCGCTGACCAAAGACGGCATTATTCGCACCATTTATGACCCTACGGCAGGTACGGGCGGTTTCCTATCCTCTGGTATGGAATACGTGCTAGAGCTTAACCCTGATGCGGTCATGCGTACCTATGGGCAAGAGCTCAACCCTGAGTCTTATGCCATCTGCAAAGCCGATATGCTGATTAAAGGGCAAGAGGTGAATAACATTAAACTGGGCAATACCTTGTCTAGTGATCAGCTGGTCGCTGAGAAGTTTGACTACATGCTATCGAATCCGCCGTTTGGGGTGGATTGGAAAAAGATATCAGGTGAGATCAACGACGAGCATACACAAAAAGGCTTTGATGGTCGCTTTGGGGCGGGCTTGCCGCGCGTGTCTGACGGCTCGCTATTGTTCTTGATGCATCTGATTAGCAAGATGCGTCCGATTGTCAGTACTGGACAAGGCGAGAATGAAGCGGCTGATAGCAGCACTCTAAACAGCGCAAACAGCAATCAAGGCAGCCGTATCGGTATTATCTTAAATGGGTCACCGCTATTCACAGGCGGCGCAGGCAGTGGCGAGAGTGAGATTCGCCGCTACATCTTAGTGGCTGATTTACTTGAGGCCATTATAGCCCTACCGACCGATATGTTCTATAACACGGGCATTGCCACCTATGTATGGGTGCTAAGCAATAAGAAAGCGGATGAGCGCCGTGGCAAGGTGCAATTAATCGATGGTAGCAATCTATACAGCAAGATGCGTAAATCACTGGGCTCTAAGCGTAATGAGATGAGTGAAGACGATATTAAAACCATTACCAAAAGCTTCGGTAACTTTGAGGTGGTCGATGCGCGCGTACTCGATAAACCAGAGGAAGTAAAATCGAACCGTGGTCGTCAATCTGCCAATCCTAAAGCTGAGCCTGCCAAAACCTTTGCTAGTAAGATATTTGCCACCCATGAGTTTGGCTATCGCCGTATCACTATTGAGCGTCCATTGCGTTTATCTGCCAAGCTATCTGATGACGCCATTGAAAGCCTACGCTATGCAGCTAAACCTTTTGATATGGTCATGCCAGCGCTATATGAGAAGTTTGGTAGCGACTGGGCTACTGATAATAACAGTGACAGCGATAACAATAGCTATGGTGATTTATCAGCGGTGACGGTTGATGCGCGTGCGATGATAAAGGCGGACTTTAGCGAGCTGAAAGAAGCCCAAGTCAAAGACGTGCTTGATGTCAAGATATGGCAAACGCAACTTACGCTGATGAATAAAGCCAAGGCATTACAAGCGGCTATTGGTGACCGCCAATCCGATGACTTTAATGAGTTCGATAAAGTCTTTAAACAAGCATTAAAAGATACTGATGTGAATTTGGATGCTAAAGAAAAGAAACAACTACTAGATGCGATCACTTGGAAAAATCCTGAAGCAGAACCGGTCATCAAAAAAGCGGTCAAGGTTGCTAATCCGCTCTATGGTGCGTTTAGTTATAAACCTACCACGACTAATCAAAAAGCAGACAAGCCTGCCAAAATCGTTGAGTTCCAAACCGATAGCGACCTACGCGATTATGAAAACGTGCCGCTTGATCCAAGCATGACCACCACCGCGCTGATTGAAAGTTACTTCGCTCGTGAAGTGCAGCCGCATGTACCAGATGCGTGGATTAACGCCGATAAGACAGATGCTATCGATGAAGAGGTCGGCATTGTGGGCTTTGAAATCCCTTTTAACCGTCACTTCTATGTGTATGAGCCACCGCGCGCGCTTGCCGAGATTGATGCGGACTTGGATGCGGTCAGTAGCGAGATTATGCAGTTATTGGGTGAGGTGCACTCGTAATGGCGAAATACGAGCAGTATGCAGAATATCAGGATTCTGGGGTTGAGTGGTTGGGGAGGATACCAAGTCATTGGGACGTTGTACCTATAAAACATCTAGCAATTCTTAATCCAAAAAAGTCTACGCTATCTCAAGATTTAATGTCTGATGAATGTAGTTTTGTGCCAATGGAAAAGCTTAAATTCAACAGTCTTGTTTTAGATGAAAAAAAAGTCATAAAAGACGTTTATGACGGTTATACCTATTTTGAAAATGGAGATATTCTAGTTGCAAAAGTGACTCCGTGTTTTGAAAATAATAACACTACTATAGCTAACGACCTTATCAACGGGGTTGGTTTTGGATCGTCTGAAATATTCGTTTTACGAGTTAATGATAAGGTTAATAACCGTTACCTATTCTATCGTTTACTAGAAACCATATTTATTAGTGTAGCTACAGCTGCTATGACAGGTGCTGGAGGATTGCGACGTGTTCCTGCTGAGACCATTAATACATATCCGATAGCTGTTCCTGACATTAATGAACAAACCCAAATTGCCAACTTCCTCGACCATGAAACAGCCCACATCGATACCTTAATCGAAAAACAGCAAACCCTTATCCAATTGTTAAAAGAAAAGCGCCAAGCCGTGATTAGTCATGCGGTGACCAAAGGCTTGAATCCTGATGCACCGATGAAAGATTCGGGTGTGGAATGGTTGGGGAGCGTGCCGGAGCATTGGGAGGTTAAAAGAATTAAACATTATGGAAAAATTATGGGAGGTTTTGCTTTCAAAAGCGATGATTTTATTGACTCAGGTTATCCTGTTTTAAAAATATCAAATGTGTCACATCTTCAACTGAATTTTGATGATGAGTCTTTTCTGCCGTTATCCTTTGTAGAAAAGCATTTAGAGTATAAAGTTGAAGAGAACGATTTGGTTTTTGCTATGACTCGTCCTATTATTTCAGGAGGCATAAAAGTTGCAAAAATACCGAAGCTAGAAGCTATGCCTTTAGTTAATCAGAGAGTGGGTTTTTTAAAGCTCAAATCAGAGCTGTTAGCCGATTTTATCTTGTATTCTTCATTAAGTAGCAGCTTTAAAGCACAGTTCAAAAATAATATGACTATTACCAATCAGCCTAATATTTCTGGTGAAGGGATTGAGTCAGTGGCATTGCCTATGCCACCTAAAAATGAATTGGTTGAAATAGTTGATTTTCTGAATAATAGTGAAACAGTTTTTCAAAATTTATCCATCAAATCAGAACAGCAAGTCGAGTTGCTTAAAGAACGCCGCACCGCTTTAATATCTGCTGCGGTTACGGGTAAGATTGATGTGAGGGGTTGGAGGGCAGCTGACAATAAAACTTCGTAATGTACGACTAAAATTACGAGCTATAAGAGTACTTTATTAAAGTTGACTGGCATAGGTATGAAAGTTATGAAAAGATTACTATTGATACTATTAGGAATAGGTACAGCCCAAGCGAGTGGCGCTGTCGAAACTACCTTTCAACCAAATAACACTTTGACCCACACGACTAGCAATGATTCTACTTCTGCAAGTTATGGTTCTAGTCGCAATCTCTATAGCACTAAGAGCGGTGATCATATATATATACTAATGAAGAAATCAGTAAAGCGATTGATAATTTAAGTGCTCATGCAAAGCAACAAAAATATCAACTTGCCTCGCTAAATAGCCATGTATCTTATGAGAATAAATACTCTGATGCTAAGGATAGTTTGGCTGATATGAAAAAATGGGCAAACCAAGGTAATGAAGAGTACCAAGTTAAGGTTGGTATAATATATTACAAAGGTGAAGGCGTCCGTCAAGATCTTGTATTAGCAAGAAAAATGTTTCAAAAGGCAGCAAAACAGGGAAACATACAAGGTCAAGGGATGCTTGGATACTTTTATGAAGAAGGTTTTGGTGGTCTTAAGCGAAACCGATCTACAGCAAAGGAATGGTACGGGAAAACGTGTGACAAGGGTCATCAATATGGCTGTGATCAATATAGACGATTAAATGAACGTGGTTATTAATGGACGCCCACACACAATAGCAGAAGTGAATAAAGTGTGGTTGATTAAAGTAAAGCAATGAGACATAACATATTCTATGGTAAGCACATAGCGTTAGATAATCGACCCAAAAGGTAGGATGATTTTTTATTCTTAATGTACAATTGTTTTGTTTTTATGCTAGCATCGTCCAGCATGCTTTTATACCAAAGATGCTAGATGATATAGCAACTAACATATTATTGGTTATTGAAAAAATAGACTGTATAAAAAGGCTAGATGATGTTTTGGTTTTTAAAATCTAAATCTGCCAAAATGGCAGGAAATGTTCAAAAACTTTTTCTTAAAGATAGTTATCATGAGGCTATTGAGCTGGCTGATAACTTATATTGTCAATACATTGATAGCGAAGATTCACAAGAGCGCGCCCATGCCAAAGCTGCTTTAACATGGAAAACAACAAGCCTTATTATGCTTGAAGAATATCAAAATGCTATATCAGTTTGTGAAAAAATTATTGATATTTATACTCATGGAAATCTTCCTGAAGATATTCATGATGGCTATAATAAAAAAATTATAAGAGCGGCATATACTGATAAAGCCAGAGCACTATATGGATTGAAAGAATACAATAAATCTTTAAAAATTATAGACTCAGTAGTGGATGAAGGGATTGATTGTACCGATGAATTGACAGAGGTTGCAGTACTTGAAGCATTATTATTAAAGTATGAGATTCTTCAAATGGATCCGAATCTTTCTAATAGATTGATAGTACTAAATAAAATATCTTTTCGTTTTCAGCTGAGTGATAACCCTAAAATTTTGGAGCAAGTTATTCCTGTCGTTAGAGACATGATGCTTATATTTATAACACTTAAGGATATTAAAAACCTACATATTGTCCGTCGTATTCTTGAAAATATTAGTATCAGATCAAAATCTGAAGAGGTTCCAGCTTTTCTATCATACATAGATAAATTTGAAGAATCGTTTAAAGAATAGAAATAGCAGTTATCGGCTATATATAATATATGGAACATACAAAGGGTTTTGCCAGCGCTAGCTGATATTTTGTCTGCTATATTTATATACCGTTTAACAAAAGTAAAAATAAGAAAATGCCATGAGCCGAGACGTCACCTAAGAATCTGTACTCCAAACTGACGTTGTCACTCAAATCCAAGCGCAAAGCTGGTAGCTGAATCAGTTCTCAAAAGGTATTTCACGCGCTACCAATATTAAATTTAGCGGATAGAAAGGCCTAATCTTATCAATCATGATGAGGTTAGGCCTTTTTTGCTTAATAACTAAGGATAGCTTTCTATGTATCTCGTCAATTGTGTATTATTTTGATACCATTGTCGAAGCTGATTTATCTCGACTATAGTAAGGAAAATAATATTTTTCTAACGCCTAATCACTGATGTAATGAAGCGCTCTTTGGTTCAAAAAAGATCCTCTATATTCTAACGAATGTTTCTATACCAACAAGGATAAATAATGTTCTGGTCTGCAAAATATAAAGCTACAAGAATGGCAAAAAAATTATTAAAACTAAATAGACTTGGAAAGCATGAAGCTGCTATTAAAGTAGCTGATAAGCTGTATAGCCAATATATTAATAGTGAAGATCAACAGGAACGTTCTCATGCTAGACTTGCTCTAGTAGGAAAGACGCCAGGTTTATTTTTGCTTGGTAGATATAGAGAAGTCATAGTACACGCTGACCACACTATCAAAGTTTTTACAGATAGCAAACTATCTGAAGATATAGAAAGAGAAGTTGAATTTGATTTTTATATTAAACAGATGATTAGAAGCAAGATAGAAGCACTTCATGCTTTAGAAGAATATGACAAAGCACTTTTACTCATAGACTCAGTTGTAGACGACCATATTACTCACACACATGATGGCATAGAATATACAACATCTAAGATCCTATTGTTAAAAGCCGACATCTTTAAATTAAAAAACTATAATATCAATGATAGATTGGCTGTGTTTAATCAAATGGTCAGTCGCTATCGTAAAAGTAAGAACTTTGATGTTTTAGAAAATGTTCTACATGCCCTTACCGAGATTCTGATTGTATGTGTTGAACTTGATGACTATGAAACGGCGCTGACTATTAGTCAAACAGCTAAAGAGCTCGATAGTAGGGCTGATCAAGTCAAAGTCCAAAGGATATTAACGAGTGTGGAACAGTTTGAAATGTTATTAGAGGCGAATAAAGAAGGATTAATGACCTAAGTCTTAGCATTGTAATCAGTGATTACGGGTAATAATTTGCAAGGCTGACAAGTACCTGAGTTGTCGTAAATAGATATCAATCGTACTTTGCGTTTAAGGAAGTTAATAAAAGGACTTACTTTATGAAAGCAATGATCATAACCGCCATTTTTGTCTCAATGACAGTCACCACCATTGTCCAAGCCGAAGTCTATAAATGGCAAGATGAACTATGCGATATAAAGGGGGATTTTAATAATAAAAAATACACTGCCAAGCAAATCAAAAATTCCCATCTCGTATTGGATCGTTTAACCAGATTAAATCTGGAAAGCTTCTCTTCACCCATGAGTGTTGATGCGCTAGATAAACTATCTATGAAAGACTTAGATGTCTCGACCGAAGAGTATAAGCAAGTAAAGCGTGATACTGAGCGTCTTGATGTTGTACCTGAAGCGAAAGGCTATAAACGAAACTTACTCAAAACGATTGACGCAGAGTATGAAAAAGATCGATTAGTCATTTTAGGCTATCTAAACCCTAGTGAAGCCCTCAAACAAAGCCCTCAGATGTGTAAAAACTATATTGAACCTTTCATGCAGAACGAAGCGGCGGTGCAAAATAGATGGAAACAGTTTGTTGAAGAGCAAATTCTGGAAACAAGCGAGTATGGGGCTGATGAACTAGAACGATATCGTAAAATTGCGACCCAGCGCTATCAGGAAGAAAAGGTAAGTAGCTCTGCTAAGTATGCCAGAATAAACTTGATAACTTTTGGCTTTGGTAATTGCGTGAATGATCAGGTTTATCATGCTGACTCTGAAAAAGTCTTTAAAGACTCTCAAGCGCTGAATAAGACGTTATTTGGTAAGAGCCTGACGATGGTGTGTGAGGAACCGTAGAGTTGGTTTAAGCGTATCAAAAAATAGAGTGAGCTATGAAAAATAATGTCATAAAATATCGCAAAATAAGAGGCCTGAACCGCCGTAAGCGCGCTATTGAAAAATGGGGCGAAGCTAATAAAGTTCTTGATGTTGATCTGTTAAATCAAGAAAAGCGAGATTACGTTAAGTTTTTGGTAGCTCCATGGTCACGCTTGTCTTTGATTAATAGTATCTATCCTGAGCCAATGGGCGACTGTGAATATCTATTGATTAAAAATGTGCAAAATATCTATCAGTCATGGAAAGATTCGCTAGAAAAGTTGCAAACCCCGTATTATTTACAAATCTGGTTATTTGAAACGTACATCAGTCGCTCACAAGTAGTTTGTGCGATAGAGGATTACAAAGACTTTTATCAAAATACGTTTGAGCCAATAGATGAGCAGCCCGAAAATGGTATTCAAAGCTCTATTCACTATAATTCAAAAACCGCTGAATACTTAGATCATTTTGAATGGAAACTTTATCGAAGGCTTGACTATTATGATATGGCTGATGAAGAAGATGTAGAGATGTTGCAAGACATTGACCCTATTAGATTTTTAAGAAAAGAAAGCATTGAAGGGCAGGAGCAACAGATCGTTGAAATCGATAAAGTGTGGTTGATCTCATAAGCCCAATTCATAACTTAATAATAAGAATCTCACCATGACTCAGACAAGTACTGCTATTAACGCGCATAACATCACTTACGAATCTGTCTTTCAAGCCGATATTGTCAGCCAAATGCAGGCGCAAGGTTGGCAGTTGAGTCATGCCAGCGGTTTATGACTATAGTATTAAGCAACGGGAATGCCCTTATACAATAACTTGATATAAATAAAATACCCTATATCCATTCCGCCCTAATATGTAGAGGACAAAATGAAAGTGTCAATCGTACCGCTAAGAATCAGACACAAAGTAATAGCTTTGAGCGCTGCTTTAGCGCTATCGTTATCCGCGCATGCAACCAGTTTTAGCAGTACCAAAGCGCTGGCGGAACAAGGTCATGCCGCCGCTCAATATAGCATGGGCGCGATGTATGAGATGGGCGATGGTGTGCCCCAAGACCCTAATAAAGCGGTAGCGTGGTATAAAAAAGCCGCTGATCAGGGCGTGGCGGCAGCGCAATACGATATGGGCGCGATATATATGACAGGCGAGTATGTGCCGCAGGATTATGCTACCGGCGCAGAATGGTTCCAAAAGGCTGCCAATCAAGGCGACAGCATAGCGCAATATAATCTTGGCGCGATGTATCAAGAAGGCTTAGGGGTAGAGCAAGATTATGCCAAGTCGCTCGCATGGTTCGAGAAATCTGCCAATCAAGAGGAGCCATTCGCGCAATATAGCATGGGCGCGGTGTACCAAGAAGGACTGGGCGTGACGCCTGACTATGCCAAAGCGGTCGAGTGGTATCAACGCGCCGCCGCACAAGATAATGTGATGGCGCAGTACAGTTTGGGCTTGTTGTATCAAAGCGGCATTGGGGTCGATCAGGATTTTACCAAAGCCTATGACTGGTATCAAAAAGCCATTGAGCAAGGAGATCTTGACGCTCACAATAACATCGGCGTGATGTATGAAGCAGGCTTAGGCGTGACGCAAGACTATAGCGAAGCAGCCAAATGGTATCAAAAGGCTGCCGATCAAGGACATGCAATTGCCCAAAACAATATTGGACAGTTTTATATAAAAGGCTTAGGTGTGACGCAGGATTATACCAAAGCACTGTATTGGCTACGAAAAGCCGCCGCGCAAGGTGATGATTTGGCGCAAAATAATTTAGGCTATATGTATGAGAACGGTAATGGGGTTGCGCGTGATTATGCCGAGGCTTTTAAATGGTATGAAAAGTCTGCCAACCATGGCAATGCATTGGGTATGGGCGGTTTGGGCTGGGCATACTATAGTGGTCAAGGCGTTGAGCAAAACTATGTTAAAGCCTTTGAGTGGTCACAACAATCTGCCAATCAAGGTGAAGCTGCTGGTCTAAACAACCTTGCTGTGATGTACTTAGAGGGCAATGGCGTACCGCAAAATTATGCCCGCGCCATGACGTTATTTAAACAAGCTGCCGCCCAAAATCATCCGTTCGCCCCGCGTAATCTGGGGCTGATGTATATGAAGGCGCAAGGGGTAAAGCAAGACAACGTGCAGGCTAAGGAATGGTTTGATAAAGGCTGTGGCAATGGCGACTTGCAATCATGTCTTGGCTCTAAACTGTTAAATATGCCTTAAAATGACTTCCGCATATTAATAGATATAATTATGAATCATCCCGATCCAATTACTAAGTGCTACAAGCAGCTATTCTGGGCGCTCATTTATAGCCCTATTATTGCTTATCTAATAAATGCTTACTTAACTTACAGCGGGTACAAAAAGCACGACTCGAATTATACTGTTTCTTTAGAGTTTTTTAGTAGTACCGCTAAGTATATGCTGGACGATATTACCATTACTTTAATGTTCCTTTGGATTCCCTATGTTTGGATTGTAATTATTCCTTATCTGTTTATTTCTTATAAGGCACTTACTTCCAAAAGAGCAGTCGCTGAGAAATATAGAACGCTACTATTAACGTTTCTGCTAGTGCTGCTTTTTATATTTGCTAGAGAGTATTCAGACCTTATAGCGCTTTCGACCTAATTATTTTAAGCAAAATAATAATAAAACTAAACGGACTTAACATGACCAACGCCCACGATATCGCTTACGAATCTGTCTTCCAAGCCGATATCATCGACCAGATGCAGGCACATGGCTGGCAATTGGGTCATGCCAGCGGCTATCAGGCAGAGACTGCGCTGTATGAGCAAGATGTGCTGGACTTTGTGCAGACGACCCAGCCACAAGAGTGGGAGAAGTTTTGCCGTACCTTTCCTATCGATTCAGAGCGCTACTTTATCACCGCGCTGGTTAAGCAGCTCAATAAAGCCGATGAGCACGCCACCGATAGAGCATCGCGCACTTATGGCACGCTTGGTGTATTACGTCATGGCCTAAAGATTCGTAATGCTCGTTTCTCTCTCTGCCAGTTTAAGCCTGAGCATAGCCTCAATCCTGAAATTATGGCACGCTATAAGGCCAATATCTGCCGTGTCGTTCCTGAGGTGGTGTATAGCCCGCATGCTAGTTTAAAAGACAGCACTGACGGCAAGGTCGCTAAGCGTAACCGTATTGACGTGGTTTTATTCGTCAATGGCTTACCCGTGACGACGATGGAGCTAAAGTCTGAGTTTAAGCAATCGGTACAAAACGCTATTACTCAGTATAAGAGGACACGCCTGCCTAAAGACCCTGATACTAAGAAACCTGAGCCGCTACTGACGTTTAAGCGCGGCGCACTGGTTCACTTTGCGGTCAGTCAATATGAAGTCTATATGACCACTAGGCTGGCAGGTGACAGTACTTATTTCTTGCCGTTTAACAAAGGCACCAGTGACGGCGGCGCGGGTAATGATACCCCTGACGATATCAGCCAATATGCCACTGACTATCTATGGAATGAAGTACTCACACCAGAGAACTTACTCGCCATCCTCGGCCACTTTATGCACTTGCAGATCGATGAGGAAGAGGACGCTATTGGACGCAAGTCTAAGAAAGAAACCATGATGTTCCCGCGCTATCATCAGTGGGATGTGGTGACCAAATTGGTTAATGCGGCCATTACTGAAGGCGCTGGTCAAAAGTACCTCATTCAGCATAGTGCTGGCTCGGGTAAGTCTAATTCTATTGCATGGACTGCCCATCAGCTATCCACCTTATACAACAGCGATGGCGATAAACAGTTTCATTCAGTCATCGTCATCACCGACCGTACCGTGCTTGATGATCAATTGCAGGATACCATCTATCAGTTTGAACATGCCGATGGCGTGGTCGGTAAGATCAATAGAAAAGAGAGCGATGGCTCAAAGTCTGAACAGCTTGCGGCCGCATTGGTAAACTCGCAGCCAATCATTATTGTGACCATTCAAACCTTCCCGTTTGTACTTAAAGCGATCGAAGACTCAAGCGTGCTCAAGTCGCGCCGCTATGCCATCATCGCCGATGAAGCACACTCGTCACAAACAGGCTCTACCGCACGCCAGCTCAAAGAAGTGTTGGTCTCAGGTGATACAGAGAATAATACTACTGAGAATGACGCGCCACTATCTAGCGAAGACATCTTGGATGCCACGCTTGCCGCACGCCGTAGCAGTCCAAATCTAAGTTATTACGCCTTTACTGCCACGCCGAAGCCAAAAACCATTGAGCTGTTTGGAAGGCTGCCTAACCCTGACTTGCCAGCCTCTAAAGATAACCTGCCAGCCGCTTATCATGTCTACTCAATGCGTCAAGCCATTGAAGAAGGCTTTATCCTAGATGTGCTTAAAAACTACACCAACTACAAAGTGGTCTATCAGCTCAAGCAAAAGCTGGCCGCCGCTGATGATGAAGTCGATGCACGCCGCGCCAAGATTAAGCTTAATAACTGGGTGCGCCTCCATGAGCACAATATTGCGCAGAAGGTTAAGATCATCATTGAGCACTTTAATGACAACATTAAAGGCTTACTGGGTGGCCAAGCCAAAGCGATGGTAGTAACAGGCTCACGTAAAGAAGCGGTACGCTATAAGCTAGCCTTTGATAACTATATCGCAGAGAATGGCTATCATCGTATCAACGCCATGGTTGCGTTCTCAGGGGAAGTCACCTTTAACGATAATGATCCTGATAGCGGCGCATTACTTGGCGAGAAGTTCACCGAGCACAATATGAATATCGGGTTAAAAGGCCGCGATCTACGTAAAGCCTTTGATAGTGACGACTATCAAGTGATGCTGGTGGCTAACAAGTTCCAGACAGGCTTTGATCAGCCTAAACTCTGCGCCATGTATGTCGATAAAAAGCTAACTGGCGTGGATTGCGTACAGACCCTCTCACGGCTGAACCGTACCTATAAGGGCAAAGCAGAGAGCGGCACGTTTGTGCTCGATTTCTTTAATGATCCTAACGATATTCTTGAAGCCTTCCAGCCATACTATGAGAACGCAACCTTAGCGGATGTCTCTGACCCTGATAAGGTGTTTGATCTTTCTGAAAGACTGCGTGCACCTCAAATTTTCTTATGGCATGAGGTTGAGCAATTTGTTGAGGCCTTCTATAGTAAGAACAAGTCTAACGCCGCCATCAGTAATATCTGCAAGCCAGCGGTCGAGCGTTGGCAGAAGCGCTATAAGCTGGCACGTGAGCAAGCACAGCACGCCAAGGTGATGCTTGAGCGTACTAAAGTGACGGGCGATGTGGTACTGATGACCAATGCTGAGAATGACTACAAAGGCTTTAAGGCCGATCAAGACGCGCTGGAAATCTTTAAAAAGGACTTAGGTACCTTTACCCGCCAGTATGAGTTTATGTCGCAAATCGTGGACTATGACGACAAAGAGCTAGAGAAACTAAGCCTATACGCGCGTAACCTACAGCCGATGCTACGTGAAAGCGTGGACAATGAAGAAGACGTCGATCTAAGTAACATCGTCATGAGTCATTATCGCGTCTCAAAGCTGCATCAGCAGGACTTAAAGCTGCAAGAGGGTAAGTCTGAGTATCAATTAGATGGTGGCAGTGGAGCGGGAACGGCCACACCTAAAGACAAACAAGAAGCGCTGCTGTCTCAGATTATTGATAGATTAAACGAGGTTTTTGCTGGTGAGGACTTTACCGATAAAGATAAAGTGAACTTTATGAATACCATTTGGGATAAAGTCACGGAGAACGAGATCGTGGTCAAACAGTTCACCAATAACAGTGTTGATCAGATTATGCTGGGCGGTTATCCCAATGCTGCCGAGGACGCTATGTTTGATGCCAAGGGTACGTTTGAAGACATGACCATGCATCTACTGTCTAACCCGAATCAGTTTAAGCAGTTTATTCGATTGATGCTTGATACGAAGCTGGGTGATGAAGTTTTAGGATAGGTCATACAGAGAATAAAGGGTACATGGCATGACAGATAAGAATATTAACCTTTGTGATACCGAAGATGAGAAGTTGCGTTATAACATCAGTATGTTCCCGTCCTTGCTTCTTTTGAAGAAAGGTATGCCTGAAGGCAAAGGTTTAATGAGAAAGCTGACAAAAGGGCTGTCTAAAATACCTAGAAAGCAGAAAATACAGATTGCAGATATATTTGATAATATAGCTACGACGCAGGAAAAAGGAAGTATTAAACCAGAAGATATAAAATTAGAGGAAGGGGGGCTATCTAGCCATCCTTATGAGTCATTGGTACGTACGTTCGGTGCTGAAAAATCAACTCACTTACTTGAGCATGCTAGAATTGTAGATGACTGTTTGAGTCAGAAATTTAATAGTAAGCTTATTACAAATTTTAAGACTTACTTATTTAAGACTTTTAACTATGAAGATGAGGTACTTAATATAAACATGCCAGTAGGGGATTTCTATTCGTTTATAGTGCTTAGTTTTATCGCTAATCTTGATGTTGTGGTTCATGCTAATTTTTACTCAAAAGATATTATGCCGATTAGTCTGGGTTGGTTGTTTATGCATAAGCGAGATCCAGATAAATGGGAATATGACACAGTAACTAAAAAATACAAGCTAACTAACAAAAATGGTAATCCTTTCACTTGTACCTCACGATCGTTCATACACTTTATATTAACAGATCTTTGTTTCTCTGGTTCTCATAAAAACTTAAAACCTAAAAAGATGCCAAAAAGCATCTATCGTCTTCGAGGTAAGATAAATTGGAAGACAAATGATGAGGAAGGTCAGCTGTATAGTTTTTTAGATAGAAAAAGCGAACGTGATAGTAAGAGAAACTGGATTAGTCTTGAAGAGTTTTATTGGTTGTTGGGTATGGAAGACTCTCCAGAAGATGAGCCTGACAAAGTATTGGTTAATTTTCAGAAATCGTTTATTAAATATATAAAAAGTGCAAATATAAATGAACTTGGTGGACTTCCTCCTACTGCTGAAGGCATGACATGGTTCATATATGCTTTCTTTCAAAGTATTTATGAGCACACGGATAAGCTTAACAAGCAGACCAAAGAACAACATTGTTTTATCTGTGATGAGTATTATGGATTGTGGGAGTCTATGACAGCTAAGTACGAGAAGATGGTCAGTGCACATGTAAACAATCCACGTGTCGAATGGCCAGATTATTTAAAGAAGCAAGCCACACGTATTGAACATGTGGCTTGAGTTGAAAAACGAGATTAGAGACTATTTGGAAGTTGGCTTGTTACTACGGCCTTTACCTGATTTTTCAAACTCTTCCATGCTAGGTTTGTTATCTGGGTATTGAGGACGCGATTTATTATCTATATTTTTAGACATTTGAATCTCCTTATTATTAGTTGGTTTATTTACCCTTGGGTGGATTGTTGTCACGACCACCACCTGATGGATTGTCTGTTGTGCTCGGAAAGCCTGCACCTTGACTACTATTATTCATATAAATTTTCATAGTTGTTACTCCGTTAAGTGTTTAGGTTATATAGTCAGTTGCTTACTGCCTACAACCAATATATTAACGGTTCACAAAAATTGAATCTCCCCCAAAAATAAGGATTTTGGTCAAAAGTTATACAGTTGGTTAAATACTATTAAAAATAGGTAGGATCACATAAAAAATGATACTGCTCTTACTGCCAAATCCGAATCACTTTTTAAGTTTTAATATACTTATGTTTAATAATAATTTAGGTGTTTGGATGTGAAATAGGTATTTTGAAGAGGCTCTTAGGCATTGTAGAATATGATTAATAAATTGATTTTTTCAAAATTTTGTGTTTCCGTTTCCTTTGCTTTTTCCATCTTTGTTTCCATCAAGGGGCTTGATTTATTTGGTCTAAGAGTCAATTTTTCTTGTTTCCATCTTACTTAGAGGTGGGGGTATCTTGTTTCCGTTTTTTCCTGTTTACTGCGTTTTGTTTCCAAGCCTGTTTCCATATATTTGGTAAGATTCTGAAGAGAAACAGAGAAAAAATACAATTTCGTACTTATGTATTTGATATTTTAGCTAAAAAAAGTTGGGTTTAATAGCATGTAACTCTTGGGTTTAGAATACAGTCAAGCCATCTCACAACCTATACTTATAATCTAAAAAATTTACCATATTACTGAGTAGAGGGGTTTTGTTATCAGAATAACTTATAAAGCTTCCTGATTTTTCTACGCTTCGCTATTTTACTTGAGACAAACGGGACAAACGGGACAGACGGGACAGCACTTAATTGGTATAGCTTACAGCCGTCCCGTCACGGTTTTTAGCAATGGGACAGACGGGACAGAAAAGCCAAAATATAAAATCCTGTCCCGTTCGACCCGTTACGGTTTCTAGCAATGGGACAGCGAAATCCTTTAACGCATATAGCCTGTCCCGTTCGTCCCGTCTGTCCCGTTCTTTTTCATAGATTCACAAGAAAGTATGTTGGCAGTAACCGCATAAACAGATGGACGGTGCTTGCCATTAAATAAAGTATCAGATGTTTTATAGGTTTTACGATCACCTTGATTGAGCAGTAGTAGGTCGACTTCCTCTAACACTTGTAATACTTTCTTTTTACTAAAAGGCGCACATACGCTATCAAAAGTTTCTTTAGAAAAATAATAATCCCCCGTGTCCATATTGCGATAGCCTACGCGGTTTGGTGTCCTCTCCTCAAAGTTCAAGCGCGTGTTTTTATAGCAAGGTTGAAAGCGACTCGCTCCATGTTGTTCAATAAATGCTTTGATATGATCTATGATTTGGCGCTGCTCATGCTCACCATCACGCCCATAGTTATCAAGCCAATTATCTAAGCAAGTCATCACGGCTTTAGTTGCTTGTCCTGCTTGCCAACCTGTTATACCTGCCTGTGTTGCCAGTTCTCCAGCTGCGCTTACAATAGCGAACCGTTTAGCCACTCTATGCGCCTGCGCTGTTAGGTCGCTGTACTGACTCATAAAGCTACTGACAAGCTGCCCAGCGTTGGTTGTGGTCGCTGTTTTGTCACTGGTGATATGTTCTAGCCATGCTATGCCAGCTGATCCATAGTAAGCGTGTGATAACTCGTTGATCGTATCGGCTTGGGCTTCACTGGTGTCTGCCAGTACCAAACTATCAAACGTCTTTAACCCTTTGCCAGCATCAGCATCTATATGCGCCACTCGAACCTCAATACCTGCATTAGTTTTCTGTCCTGCTTGCGCCATGAAGTTTTGTAGCGACTCCTCACCATTGGACAAAAAGATAATGCGCCATGTTTTGGCTATACGATTGTGTCCCGTGGTGGTACTACGTCCTTTACCTTGACCATTAGCAAGCATATAAACGGTTTTACCGACTATTTTGGGATCACATTCGCTAATCTCATCAAGTGGTAAAAAACTGTCGTTGTGCTCGCTTGCTGTGCCCTCCAGTGCGTTATCAGTGCTACGCCATGTCTTAACGTACCTGTCAGGGTTGCCCCATACACTAGCAGCCAATTTAAGCGATAATGACTTGCCCATGCTTGATGAGCCTAAGAGGTGAAAACCGCCCCCGTCATATTCTAGTAGCTCCAGTAATTGCCCTGCAAACGCGCAAGCAATAGAGAAAACAAAACGGCTTTGTTCTGCTAATGGTTTGCATAAGTTATCACGCCACTGTGCTAGCTCTCCTTGCTGGGTTAGGGTGCTGTTAATGCTGTTTGCAGACTGATAGACAATAAGCTGCTTACCATCGCTGCCTATGGCTCTGTCAGGTAATATATATTGCTTATCATGCCAGCCCAACTTATCCACGCATAACGCCCGTTTGTGAATAGGGTAGTTTTGAATATAGGTGTCTAAGTAGCTGCGCTGTTTGGGGTTGGTGGTAATGTTCAAGCCTTGACTAGCCAGCTCTTTGCGGTATTCACGGGCATCACCTTGCAGTAGTGCTAAAGGCATTGACCACGTATGCAACACACCATCATCATCACGCCACTGTAATAACCGCCCCCATGTACCGCTGCCTGTGTCCCGTGTCTTAGCGATAACCTCAAGTGGTGAACAAACAAACGCCTTAAACTTGAAAGTTATGTTTGCTGGGTCGTCATCGTTATACTTCACGAAAAATAGCCCATCATGGTAAAGCTCAAACCGCCCATCGCTGTAGATCATTGGTTCATTCAGCTGGGGATCATCGCGCCACTCAGGATAATAGGCAGTGTCTTGTAAATTAACTAGCTGGGTGTCATCAGCGGACAGTATCGCTTCATAGCTGTCATGCTGTAGCATAGTGACGATATGAGCCACTGTGACCAATGCTTGCGCCCTCACACCTGCTAATAGGTTGATTAAGCCCTTGTCATCAAGTGTCATAGGTACAGTAACCTGTGATCCGCTGCTCCAGTGCTGTACCATCTTTTTAAGGCATTGCTTTGTTTTATGAGGGCTAACAATGATTGTCTTATCACTGTCCATCAGGTAGCTGTAAACATCAATACCGCTATCAGGATCGTTAAAGGCTATTACTTCACTGGTTTTGTTTGGTTCACCAATGACGATAGCGCCATACCCTGTAGGATCAATGACAATGGGCTTTGCTTTGCTGTTTGGTGTGTAGAATACCGCGCCTACTATATCGCCTTGTTTATCGTGCAAACGTAGGGCTATCGTGCCAGCGGTTAATTCGGTTTTGCCAATCTCATTACCATGATATATAGTAGTATTGTCTGTAACGGATATCAGCCGTTCAGGTTCTAATATGTCACACAGTTTGATTAAAAAAGTATCGCCTACCAGTTGCTCCCGTGTGGCTGGTTTGCAGCCTTGTAATATAGTGTCAGCGCCCATGTTCACAGCACGGGCTTTTTCATGTATATCTGTTAAGGTAGTATTCATCTAGTCCCCCTCGTAGACGATTGGGCATAGACGGGTATCACCTGCCTTGAGTGTGCCTTGCGTATTGTGGTCATTATTAGTCATGGTGACGGGTTGTTCTATCCAATACGATTTGTATCGCTTACCATTTTTTTTAATCATTTCATCTTGAATGACTATACCTTTGGCCCGTAATTCACTAATGCGTTTCAAGCAACAAGTCATGCCGTACTGGTCATAAGCTTCCATATTTGAAAGCCTCTTACCTGCCAGCAAGTGATTGAGTATTATTTGGCTATAAGTTTTCTTGGTAGGTTGCTTTGAGGTGGTCATAGCTTATACCTCGCGGCTATTAGTAGTGTTGTGGCTATCTAGCCAGCTATTTATATCAGACAAGCGCCATAGGCTGGCGCGCCCAATTTTAATTGGCGTGGGGAATTGATCTTCATTAATTAGATGATAGATGTGCTTAGCACTAAAGCCTGTGATACCGCGTGTAGCGGTTTTGGCGGTGACGGTGCGCTTTTGGCCTGACTTTGTAGTGTAGGTCTTAGCGGTACGCGCTGGCTGGTTGGCAAGGTCTGCCATTCTTAGGTATTGATCATTTAATTTCATTGTGACTCACTCCATAGCATGGTTGGTTATAGCCAGTAATTGGCTTTGCTATGGAGTGGATAATACGGGGTGGCACTTTTCGATAGTTCTAGTTAGAAAAATAGAAGTTCTAACTAGAACCTAGTTAGAATTAAATACTATTTTCATGGGCAAGTTTTAGCCAGTGTGCAATCACATCTTTACTTACTGTATTACCTTGTCTTTCGATAGCTTCTTTTATCCTTCCATTGGTATCAGCGGTAAAAGGTTGTGTTAAGTCCATTTTTAAAAGTTCACTGGTAAGAGCAGCTATTATTTTACTCGCAACATTAGCCGTTCTTGGATGCATTGTCTTATCGTTATTTGGTATAGATTTTTTTTCCAAGTTCTCTATTTTGCTTAGTAAGTCTTTGATTTGATTGTTTTGTTCAGCTAATTTTTTGATGGCAGTATCATACGCATTAGCATCAAAATTTTGGCTTTGAGCTGATTTTTCTTGTTCTACTGTTAGTTTTTCTTTAAGATTTTTTATTTGTCTAATATAACTGACTGTTTCACGAGCGTCACTATTGAATGCTGCAATATATTCTTCAAAAATCTCTGCATTTAACTCTATGCTGACTATACACGCTAGCTCTAATATGTCTTCAACTTTCCAGTACATATCAATAAAATTATCGTCTAGAGTATCTTCTAAAAGATGTTCTAAAAAATCTTCTGTTGGGTAGCTCACTGGGTCGTCAGTTGCATAGTCGTCATAGCTGCGATGAATATGTAACAATTTAGTATAAGGAAAATCTTTGATCTTAGTAGAGTAGTCTTCGTACATACTTTCTTCATCAGGCACAACTCCATTTTTATCGGCCATTGCCTCTATTAAATGGTAGAAATCTAGCTTGAGAAAATCATCATCATTAATTAAATAATTAATAGTTACTTCTTTGCTGTCATCTGCATAAAGTTTTAATAACTCAATAAAATTATAAAAATTAATGAATTTGTAAGTTTCTTCTATACCTAAAATTTTTTCCGTTCCTTCATTATTTCGCATTTTTTCGTAAATAATTCCCATGACTCGCACCCTCACACCCCTAAAGCAAAAAAGGAGCAAGGCGCTGACAGCTAAGGGTGCAATTGCTGTCGTTCGGGTAATTAATCCTAGCCTTGCAATCGATTATGACAGCGATTAACGCTATCAATATTAGCTTGCCAGCCTAATGCTGACGATAATTAGTAAATCGGTGTTGTTAAAGTTGCTCGGCAAGTTTGGCTAATACCTGTTGAGATACGCCTTGTGCCCGTAAGCTGTTTATCAATATATCTTTATCATGCAGCGCGATATCAGTGGCTTGCTCGTTACGGCTATCCATTTCTTTGGCGAGTTCATTAGGGGTCAGTAAGTCAAAGCTGACCGCCTTGCCAGCTCGCAAGTCATCTAAATGGTTCGCCCATTTATTCATCATTACTTGACGTTGGGCTAAGTGTGCTGACAGATCATAACGCTTTTTAACGCTCGATTGCTCAAGGTGTGCTAATTGTATTTCGATAATGCTTTCGGAAAATTGTAGTTCGTATAAGCCGGTGCTGGCAAGCTGTCTAAATCCATGACCTGTCATTTTAGGGTAGGGATCGCCACTATAGCCCATTCTATTCAACGCCTGATTGAACCATGCTTCACTATATGGCTTGTTTGACTCAAAGTTATAGAAAACATAGCCAGTACTTTCTGTTAGTGGCCTTAAGCTTTCAATAATTGCCATTGCTTGGGATGACAGCGGGATAATGTGATCTTGACGCATTTTCATTTTATGAGCTGGTACACGCCAAACGCTTTTATGATAATCAATTTCTGACCACTCAAAAAACCTCAATTCTTTAGTCCTAACAAAACATAGTGTCATTAGCTGTAATCCAGCGACAGTTTGTTGATGACCGTTTGGATGATTTTCTATATAGCTGTCAATATTTCGAAGTAGTTCAGGGAATTGATGCTGCTCAACGGCTTTCATGCGCTCAGCTTTATGAGGTCGTAATGCTTTATTACGTCCGCTGGCAATGTTAACAATGTCATAACCTAGCGTGTTAATAGCATAGTCAAATATTGAGCTGATAAGTCCCATGCATTTATGAGCGGTTTCAGAGGTATGTTTGCCTTGCTGCTCAAAAGTGGCTTGAATAGCAAGTCCTGCCTTAATAATATCTTGCGCTGTGATTGCACCAATAGGATATTCACCTATATGCTTTAGAATATGGTTATCTAGAAACCCTTGCAGCTTTTGTACGTTCTTTGATGTAGTTTTTGATTTTTCTGACATATAGCTTCTAGCTAGGACTTCGAATAAATCTTTTTGTTCGTAGCTGTTTTTATGTCTGTTCTTATGCTCGTTGGGATCAATACCATCATTAATTAGTTTTTTGGCACTATCACGCTCAAGCCTTGCTTGTTTCAAAGAAACTTCGGGCTTGAAATTAGTATCTATCACTTGTGAGGAGAGCTTGTAAGTACCTATATGATAAGTTTTTTGCTTTGGCTGAATATCTTTGTCAGATTGGTAGCGATAAGACATTACCCAATAAAGCGAGCCTTTAGGATCATGAATTAAGGAGAGGCTGTCACCGTCACTATGTCTGGTGCGTTTAGTAGGTGCTGACTGTTTGGCTATTGCTTTTACACCATTGTCAGTTAGTAGATAGTTTTTGCGCTTATTCATCATCACACCTCTAAGAGTCATAGAATAGCAATGTTGTGTATGTACAACGCTATGTACAACATTCTATAGGTGCTACTAGGTAATGACAAGTTATATCAAAAGACATAAAGCGACTAATATAAAGGGGTTTAGAGGTTTTTGGTAATGCTAGGGAAGGCTGTAATATGATGATTGGTGCGCTCGGCGGGAATCGAACCCACGACCCTCGGCTTCGGAGACCGATACTCTATCCAACTGAGCTACGAGCGCATAATAACAACGGCATACGGTATTATCAACATCATGCCTAAACGAGCGTTATGAGCAGTAAAGATGTCGAAAAATAAAGACCGCTTAGTCTAACAAATAAAATCCATAAAGCCAATGAATGAAGACAGTGATTGATGTTTTTTAAGAAAAAACAGGATAGTCATTAAACAGGCATGGCAATCTACCTGCCTTTTCCCTTATAATGACAGGGAGAATTCATATTTATAATCACCGATTACAAGTGTGCTAGTACGCGGGATGGCTGTTTGCTATTGATAACTATTTGGTTGTCAAAGGAGGACAAGCAGAATGTCTGAGCCGTATAAGCCTTTGTATATGTAATAAGAGAACGTGACGAATGAGAAAAGTAGTTATGTTATCGGCAGCTGCCATTCTAGGAATCGCTAGTATCGCGGTGAGCCAAGCTGAAAGTGTTGTAGACACTCCTGTAACTGTTTCTGATGTAGCAGCAGCGCAGGAAGTGGTAACAAATGCGCCTGAGCAGTTGGGTGATGATACCCAAGCTGCTGCAGATACGACTGATGGCGAGGCACCTGCGGCAGAAACTGCTGCTGCCGCACCTGCGGTTGATGAAGAGCCTATTCCGCAAGATACGCCGCAAGTGCAAAAGCTGATTGCTTTGTATCCTAACTTAATTGCTCGCATTCAGCCAGTTGCTAAAGTGTGCTTTGAAGACGATGAAGTTTGTGATGTGACGGCACGCGCCGCTGGCCCATCAGCGGGTGACGGCCCTCGTGATGGCAAAGCAGTATACAACGCGGTATGTCAGACTTGTCATGCGGCAGGTCTACTTGGCTCACCAATCTTAGGTGACGCTGGTGCATGGGGACCACGTATCTCCAAGGGTAAAGAAACATTATATACTCATGCTATCAATGGTTTTAACGCCATGCCTGCTAAAGGTGGTGCTGATATCCCTGATGAGGAAGTTCAAAACGCTGTCGATTATATGGTTGGTGAAGCAAGCTAATTTTATTGAATAGCTGGCTAAGCCTTTTACCCTATATATCAGTGGAGCGCCTATTTCATTAAATGAGATAGGCGCTTTTTTAATGATGAGTATTATCAATACAGTACTTCTAAGGCATTACAGTTGAAATTCACCGATACTAGCCTCACTTTATGACACTACACAGTCTCTTCTGTCTATTTATATTCTAAAAACGATTTTACATAAATTTATAACCAATAAAGAGGTTTTCATGTCTGAGGTACCAGCACTTGCTATCCAGAATTTATCCAAAACCTATAGCAATGGGTTTTCGGCACTCAAAGATGTCAGTTTAACCGTCCCGCAAGGAGGTTTTTTTGCGTTGCTGGGGCCAAATGGTGCTGGTAAATCAACCATGATTGGTATTATTAGCTCGCTTTTTAAACCAACAACTGGCAGCGTAAAGATCTTTGGCACCGACTTACTAGAGAATCCGTCTATCGCTAAACAGTATCTTGGTATCGTCCCACAAGAGTTTAATTTTAATATGTTCGAAAAAGTCGAAGATATTTTGATTACACAGGCCGGTTACTTTGGTATTCCTGCCAAAGAAGCACGCCCACGGGCAAAACGATTATTAATGGCGCTAGGTCTGTGGGACAAGCGCAATAGCAAGTCACGTGAGCTATCAGGTGGTATGAAGCGCCGGTTGATGATTGCAAGGGCGCTGATTCATAAGCCAAAATTATTGATTTTGGATGAGCCAACCGCTGGGGTAGATATCGAGTTACGCCGCTCTATGTGGGAGTTTATGCAGCAGATTAATATCGAAGAAAACACCACGATTATTCTGACGACTCATTATCTTGAAGAAGCGGAGCAGCTGTGCAAACGCATTGCGATTTTGGATCATGGTGAGATTCGTATTAATACCGAGATGAAGGACTTGCTAGCGCAGCTATCGGTTGAGACTTTTGTTTTTGATTTGGAGACACCGCTTACGCGTCAATTGGTTTTGGCAGGAGTGACAGACACATCGCAGCCTGATGATCAGACGCTTGAAGTCACACTGACTGAAGGTGAATCGTTGAATGGTGTTTTTGACCAGTTATCTGAGCAAGGTATCACGGTAGCCAGTATGCGTAATAAAGCCAATCGACTGGAAGAGCTATTTATGCGCTTAGTAGACAAAAATATCCAAAGTGCAGACAGCATGAAGGAGGCAGGATTGTGAGTCAAGAAATGATAGATCCTAATAAAACCATGTCATGGAATAAAAAGTGGATTTCTTTTCGCACCATTTTATTAAAAGAGGTTCGCCGAATTCTGCGTATTTGGCCACAGACCTTGCTGCCCCCAGTTATTACGATGAGTCTCTATTTTGTCATCTTCGGTAAGATGATCGGCTCGCGTGTCGGTGAAATGGGCGGCGTACCATACATGCAGTTTATCGTGCCTGGCCTCATTATGATGTCGATTATTACCAACAGTTACTCCAATGTGGTATCGAGCTTCTTTAGTGCCAAATTCACCTCCAGTATCGAGGAGCTATTGGTTTCGCCAGTATCCAAACATGCGATTTTGATGGGTTATATCAGTGGTGGTATCTTTCGTGGACTGGCCATTGGTATCATCGTTTCAATAGTCGCACTATTTTTTACTGACCTTGGCATTGAGCATTTATTTGTGACGGTATTTACGGTACTGGGTACGTCTATCTTATTTTCACTTGGTGGCTTTATCAACGCCGTGTTTGCTCGCTCATTTGATGATATCTCTATCATTCCAAGCTTTGTGCTTACGCCATTGACCTATCTTGGTGGTGTGTTTTACTCTATGGAAAACTTGTCACCATTTTGGCAAAATATTTCGCTATTAAATCCTATCGTTTATATGGTGAACTCATTCCGTTACGGTATTCTTGGTTATTCTGATGTGAATGTCTGGTATTCGATGGCGGCTATTTTTGTCTTCTGTGCGGTATTCTATACCATTGCCTATCGTTTACTCAGTAATGGCTCACGTGTGCGCTTGTAGATTAGTTTGTAAAATGTAGCTTGTCACCTTATTATAAGAGTCCAACATTGTTGGGCTTTTTTATGCAAAAAATTTCAATAACAAATATAGGTAAGATTCTTACCACAGGTTTGTTGATGGCAGTATCTAGTATTGCTATCGCAGCACCATTTGCGGCAATGGATGATTATGATTGGGTCGTCATGGAGACGCCTGTAGATCCTGCAACGTATAAGTATGATTGCCATAACGACTACAAATATGAAACTTATGATGCGCTACAAAACTGTCTGTATAACTTGAGGGAAGATGCGGATAATGCGCTTAGTAAGCAATGGAGTATCAGCGATAAAGTCGTTAGAGAGAGAAATGCCATTTATATCAAAGTCGCTAATCGGAAAAACCCACTAGTATTTGTTGATTACTCCAGTCCTTATGAGGAGGATTTTAATCCTTATTATTCGCTACAAGACTACGATAAATCACGGAAATTACTGACAATACATCAAAGATTTTATGAAGGAGAGAGCTTGACGCTAGTCAATTTGGCTACTGGGTTTTGGCAAGATTTTAGTCTCAGAAAGCTAAGTATCTCTCCTGATATGAGATATATAGTCGGTTTTGAAAGTGAAATGGGAGCGACGGAACACGTCAATATTTTGGAGCGACAAGATAGCGGTTACTATGAAGGCTACTATAAACAAGTCTATAGCAGTAGTGACGATTCAAAAAACTACGACAATCATAAAAAGTTTTATCAAGCAGATAAAGCACAGCAGGTTTATGATAGCGAAATCTTTACTTGGGTAAATGGTGATAAGTTTTATGCAGATTCTTTTTATAAGTTGAATGAAGCGGATTCAGCGGCTTTTAGAGTACGATATACCTTTATTAAAAATGCCTCAACGGATAAGTGGCAACTGTATGAAGGTAGTAGGTAAATGATCGCTATCTCTCATTGTATAAAGACGGTGTTGACTGTCGCAGGACTATTTATATTGACCACAATAGCATCCTTAGATGCACAGGCAGCGCCTTTAGCTTTAAAGCCATCGACAGGTGAAGAGATATGGATAAAAGTCGCTGCGCCTGTAGCCATAGACTGGTATGAAGGCAGCTGTCGATACGATCATACTGAATATCAAACATTTACAGATTATGAAAACTGTATTTTTGAATCGTTAGCCCAAGCTGATAATGCACAAAGCCGAGAGTGGGGCTTGAGTGACAGAGTCGTTCGAGAAAAGGACACCATTTATATCAGTATACCGAATCAAAAGCAGCCATTAGTATTTAAAGATTATCTTGTACCGTTTGAAGAGGAACATAGCGCTCACTATGAATTGCAGTACTACGATAAAGTGCATCATTTATTACAGTTACTACATACGATGTATGAGACTCAAGCGACTGTCATTGTCGATTTAAACACAGGGCGCTGGCAAGAGCTGTATGCGACCAATCTTAAGTTTTCTAGCGACATGAATCAAGTGGTAGGGTTTAATGGTAGGCAAGGTGTGACCAGAGATATCATAATATGGGAGCGTCAAAAAGCTGACAATGACGGACGCTATGCAACGATATTTGCTAGTAATGAATTATATGAACAAGATTATGATAATGACAAAAAACATGAGGTGTACGAAGCGCGAGATATCAGTTGGACAAGCGATAATAAAGTTAACGTTGATTTTTATTACAGAGTCAATCCCACTGACACGGTAGCATTTCGCGTGCGCTATATTTATGCGGCTAATAATAAAGAGGGTGAATGGCAGAGAGTTTTACCTGATGCTAATATCAACGATTAAAAAACAATAAAAAGGTCTAGCTCTCATATGCAAATAACTCTATCAGTCGCCACCTCAATTCGCATCTGTATGGCGAGTGCATTGCTACTGATGCTATCGGTGCCTGCGCAAGCAGACCTGCCCAAAGCGGCGATGGATGACTATGTTTGGGAGGTACTAGACAAGCCCGTTTATCCTAACTGGGGTGAGAATTGCAGTAGTGAAGATGAGCGGATTTATCAAGATTGCTTAGATAAAAGCTTGATGATTTATAATCAAAGACTCATCAAGAAATGGGGTTTATCAGAATACATTTCTCGCAAGCTAAACAAGACTATCATAAAGGTACCAAATCATGACCTTATCATATTGATGGACGATTTTGCAGAAGGGGAAAAAGAGCTTAGATATGTTTATCTTTTAGACCATTATGATGCAGATAACAACTGGCTTTATTTATCTGGGCAAATATATGAGACTAACAATACAGTATTGATTGATTTAGATTCAGGCTTCAAGCAAGAGTTTGAAGGATCTCATTTGACGTTTTCACCAGATATGACTTATGCAGCTACGGTTAAAGTTGAGTTTCCAGGAGAAGAAAATGTCATGATCTGGAAAAAAGATAAGAGCGATGCTTACCAGTATGACGAAAAAAATAACAGGGATTACGATAAATTCCGACAACATTTAAAATTTTATAATGGTAGCGAAGATAGTCCAATGGTTCGCAAGGTAGAGGTTGAATGGATTACCAATGAGAGCTTATTGGTAGATTTCTATTTCAAAATGAACGATAGCGATACTGCTGCTTACCGAGTACGCTTTAACTATGTAAAGACAGATTCTGCATCAGACTGGCAAATGATTCCCATAAAATAGCCCATTGCTGTAAAATGACTGGTTTTTATTTCATTATATTTAAGCATGAAAGGTAAGTAACTTATGAGTATTCACGGTATCTTGGGTGAGCAAACCACTGACTATCCAACCGAGTATAGTCCAGAGACCTTGTATCCTATCGCTCGCAGTATGGGTCGCGATGTCATTGGCTGGCAAGACGATAAGTTAGTGGTTGGCATCGATTGGTGGCAGGCATTTGAGATGTCTTGGTTGAATCCGAAAGGACTCTCGCAAGTGGCTATCGCGCGTTTTGGTATTCCAGCCAGCTCGCCATTTATCGTTGAGTCAAAGTCACTTAAGCTCTATCTAAACAGTATCAACTTTACTGAATTCGCTAGTTGGAATGATGTGCAAGCGCTGATTGCTAAAGACTTATCAGCCTGTGTAAAAGCAGACGTGCAAGTTGAGTTGTTTGGCTTAAATGACGACCTGCATAATAAGACATCAGGATTATTGGTGGCTCAACCTGAGGGTGTTTGTATTGATGACGCGCTTGCTAATAGTAGCGAAAAAGTCGCATTGTGTGAGCATCCTGATGCGTCATTGCTAAGTAGTGATAAAGATTTAAACAGTAGCTCTATTTTAGAAAATACTGGCACTGAGCCTTATATTTTCTATTCTAATTTACTACGCAGTAATTGTCCGGTGACCAATCAGCCAGATTGGGGGACGTTGGCGGTTTCGATTACGACGGATAAGCCCATTAATACGGCTAATATACTGCGTTATATTTTAAGTTTTCGTCAGCATAATGGTTTTCATGAGCAATGTGTGGAGCAGATATTTGCTGATTTGAGTCAATACTATGAGCCAAGTGAGCTGATGGTTCGCGCTTGGTATACACGCCGAGGCGGTATCGATATCAACCCTTGTCGTGTGAGTGATATCCGCTTAATGCCACAGCCAAGCCGCTTGATTAGGCAGTAAATAAATATTAATTTTTAGCTTTCATTGATGCGCGTTCTTTTCTATACTCAATAAACCTTATTTTATGAATATTGAGATGCAGTTATGAATTTAAAAACCAGCTTTTCAACTGCTCTAGGGACTGCTACTTTGTCTCTAGCTACCTTGCAGTTGGCACAGGCTGCATTTGTGGAAAATCAATATAACTGTGAAGATGCTTATATGGAAGTGGCTTATGATTGTGGTAACGATGCGATTGTAGTCGAAAAAAATCGCCTTAATAAAATCTATATGAGCGTTTATCGTACTTTGAATAAGACACAACAACAGCAGTTGGATAAAGAACAGCGTATATGGTTAAAGATTCGCAGCGATAAGTGTGATTTTGACTACGAAGGTCCAATGAATAATTCTGTGGTATACGCTCAGATTAGCGCTAATGTTTGCACCGCTAATGAAACACAGAAACGTAGTAAGGCGATTGCCAAAAAATATAATATCAAATAACAATTTTCATTTTTTTAGAAGTAAAAAAAGCGCCTATCTCATTTAATGAGATAGGCGCTTTTTATGGCATAGTTTTTATTGAAAAACTATTTTCCGCTTACTTTTGCAATGACTTCTTCACGGCTCAGCATTTGCTTTTCTGTCTCACGGCGATTGACGTATTCGTACTGGCCTTCAGCCAAGTTACGGTCTGAAACCACGATACGATGAGGAATACCAATCAATTCAAGATCAGCAAACTTAACACCTGGACGCTCGTTACGATCATCAAGAAGCACATTGATGCCTTGTGCTTTTAACTCTTCATAGAGTGCCGTCGCTGTCTGCATGACGGTCTCTTCTTTTGACTTCATCGGTATGATAGCGACCTCAAAAGGAGCGATTGAATCATTAACCGTTGGCGTTTGTGGCCACATGATACCGTTTTCGTCGTTGTTTTGTTCGATAGCAGCGGCAATGATACGGCTCACACCAATACCGTAGCAACCCATCATTAGGGTCACAGGCTTACCATCTTCACCAGATACGGTAGCATTTAACGCTTGCGAGTACTTATCACCCAACTGGAAGATATGACCGACCTCGATACCACGTTTGATTTTTAGGCTGCCTTTACCATCAGGAGAAGGGTCGCCTTCTTGTACATTGCGTACATCAACGACACGTGTAATGCTCGCATCACGCGCCCAGTTCATACCAGTGGTGTGTTTATTGACTTCATTGGCACCGCATACAAAGTCTGACAAAGTTGCTGCCGAACGATCAACGAAGACAGGTATATCCAAATTAACGCCAATATAGCCTTTATGCAGACCAGCAGCTTTCAGTTCTTCATCAGAAGCCATTGTCAGCGGTACATTGGCCTCTTCGATTTTCTCAGCTTTGATCGTATTTAGCTGATGATCACCGCGTAATACGATAGCAATAAGCTGTGGCTCATCATTTTCGGTATGACCATGGACGATTAACGTTTTGACCGTCGTTTCTAATGGTAAGCCTAAATGTTCAGCAACCATTTTACAGCTGGTCATATTTTCCGTTAGGACGTCTTCGCGCGCCATTTTCGGTGGCTGGCGCTCAGCGGTGCTTACTGATTCGGCAAGCTCAACGTTGGCCGCATAATCAGAAGAATCAGAGAAGGCGATATCATCTTCGCCGCTGTCTGCCAACACATGAAATTCATGTGAAGCAAAACCGCCAATAGAACCAGTATCCGCTTGTACTGCACGGAAATCTAAGCCCAAACGGGTAAAGATACGCGTATAAGCGTCATACATATCATGGTAAGTCTTGGCGAGTGACGCTTGATCAACGTGGAACGAATAAGCATCTTTCATGGTAAATTCGCGTGCGCGCATCACACCAAAACGTGGACGAATCTCATCACGGAATTTGTTCTGAATTTGGAAAAAGGTGATTGGTAATTGTTTATAACTACGCAGCTCGCCTTGCGCCAGATTGGTGATGACTTCTTCATGAGTCGGACCAAGCACAAAGTCGCGATCATGACGGTCTTTGAAGCGCAATAGCTCAGGACCATAATCGTTAAAGCGTCCGGTCGTTTGCCAAAGCTCGGCAGGCTGGGTCATCGGCATGAGCACTTCTTGTGCACCAACTTCTTGCATCTCTTCACGAACAATACGTTCGACTTTTTGCAAGATGCGTAGCCCCATGGGCAACCAAATATATAACCCAGAAGCAATCTTTCGGATAAGACCGGCACGCACCATCAATTGGCTTGAGGCGATATCGGCATCACTTGGGGTTTCTTTTAGAGTGGCAAATAAAAATTGACTGGCTTTCATAAATAAAGCGTAACCTTATCAACGATAAAATAAATAAGAAATAGTAGGATATTGAGCGTGTGCTTTGATGGCCGACGCAAGCTTACCTTTGTATCACTTGGTAATAGTCTAGGACATGCCTAGCTAAAAAGTACTGCGACAAACAGTACATGAATAGAAAGTGCGTTCATAAAACGCCTTACAAAAAGGCTGGAACTTTTCATTTTGCATTAAAACGTCGATGTTGGCAGCGTCATACTTTACGCATAAAGACCAGAAAAATAGATGTACGCCAACATTTTGCTTATACAATCTGACTATGTTAGGTAAAGTTAGCCTAAGACGCAATGACTTTTTGTTTTTTCAGACAGAACGTGACTTAAACGAGCAAATGAGGTCACTACAACTCGATTATTTACCAGTTTTTAGGGTATTTATAGTAAATGGTAGTGCTAGTCATTATGTAGCGTATTGGTAGTTATTACTTGAAGTTGCTGCTCAAAAGTAGCATTTATCATTTAGACAGTTATTTGTTATACGTTTAATAAAAATAAATGATAAAACTCTGAGGGTGTTTATATGAATAATCCTGACAACCGATCTCCTATTAATAATGATGCGACTAACTCACAAGCGAAAAAACCCATTGCGATGATGTCGTGGATGATATGGCTCATCGGTTTAGCAGCTATCGTTTTTGCTATTTATAGTGTGCAGAATATAACCAAGGAAGAGCCGATAGAAACCATTACTCGTGAAGGCGTGGTCACACAAATCCAAAAATTGAATCGTTTGGAAACGGTGGCGTTCAGTGTCGATACCGTCATTACCAGTCAACGTCCTGGCAGTTGGATGAAGCTGTGGCAAGACGAGCAAAAGGGTTTGTTTATCGCGCGCGGACGAGTGGAGGCGGGGATTGATTTAAGTGCACTTACCCCTGAGATGGTACAAGTGGTGCAGCCTGAAATTAACGTCGATGAGGTACAAGAAGCGGGTGCCAATACGCCAGTCTCAGTGATGCCGCAAATCAATATTACCATCCCACCATCAGAGATATTTTCGGTTTATCTAGACGATATCGAGATTTATGATTGGCAGACGGGTGCTTTTGGCATGATGCAAGTCGATCCAAAAATCTTGCAACAAGCGCAAAGTATGGCAAAAAAAGAAGTACTCGAACGCGCTTGTCGTGGTGATGTCATGAACATGGCACTAGAAAATGCGCAAACCCAACTGCAACAGCTATTTTCGTTAACTGGTGCAGTAGTGACGGTAACGACTCAAGGTGCAGGCGCGTGCCAGATGCCAGTAAAATAATGCATACATAATTTTATTAGAGCCATAGACTAGATAGTCATACGTTAGCTTATTAATTGGAAACACTTAAAGTAACGCCATTTATATTGTATAGTAGAGCTTATCTATTATTCATAATCAACTTATGAATTTCGTTGGGAATATAACCCTACATAAAAGGTGGCGTATATGACAACTCTTAATAATAAACCGTCTTCTAAGCCTGAACGTCAGCTTAATAAGCGTCCTAAAACGAAAGAATCGCTTTCTTTTGCGACATGGGTGTTATTAATTATAAGCTTCACTTTATTAGCCTATGCTCTTTATGTTATCCAAACCCGTATATTATAAGCAGCCAGCTGATATTAGGGCGTGTCCTCAATTCAATCGATTACTTTCTAAATGGGCTAAAAATAGCTAAATTTTGCCAAACATCGTCAAATAGCTTCTTAATATCTCGATATTATGTGCGCTACTTTCCTTGTTTGACGGTAATTTATCTCATTTTTATCACCATTTTTGAAATGAAGACACGCCCTAGTAAGGGTAGATAATGTGAGTAAGATGCCATAGCTGAAACTCTTAGTAAATTGAGGTTTTAGTGTTGATATAATGCGTCGCTATTTTTTAAATTCAGCAATCGCTAATTGGCGAGCCGCTTTATGTTCGACCATCGGTAATGGGTAATCAATGTCAGCAAATTTACCGCCCTTTGCTAGTGCTTGACGCATTTTATCCTCGCTATGCAAGATGGTGGTAGGAATGGCTTTTAGCTCAGGCAGCCACGTCTTGATAAATTCGCCATCGGTATCGTGGGTTTTGGCTTGGCTAAAAGGGTTCATAATGCGAAAGTAAGGTGCAGAGTCGGTGCCAGTCGACGCGCTCCATTGCCAACCCCCATTATTGGACGCAAAGTCACCATCTATGAGCTGCTGCATAAAATAACGCTCACCTAATCGCCAATCAATCAATAAATCCTTGGTCAAAAACATCGCCGTGACCATTCGCAAGCGATTGTGCATAAAGCCCGTCGCATTCAGGCAGCGCATTGCCGCATCGACTAACGGCACGCCAGTTTTACCTATGCACCATGCCTCAAAATCGTCTTGATTATATGACCAATTAATCTTGCTATCGGTTTCCTTTTTATACGCTTGATGGCGTATTAATTCGGGCTTATAGTCTAAAACATGGCGATAAAAGTCACGCCAAGCTAGCTCACTTATCCAGCGGTTAATGTCGTTATTATCAGTGTTGTTAAAGCTATCCCCGCTGTCTAAGGTGTCACCGCCATTCCCATGTAATTCTCCCAGTGCTTTGCTCAATTGTAGGGTAGCTTGTAAGTAGCAAAGTCTTGGGCTGATTGCGCCAATAGTCAGGTAGGCAGATAGCTGACTGGTGGCATTTAAACTGGGTACATCGCGACTGATATCGTAGTTATCAATATCCTCAGCGATGAAGTCCTCTAAACGCTGGCAAGCTGCATCTTCGCCAGCAGGGTAGGCTGCCCGAGCGTGCTCAAGCTGTACGTCTATATCCATGGGCTCTAATAAACCAGCATTTTGCAGTGCCTTTTGATAATCTTCGACTACTTCTTTAGTTACTCTTTCTATATCTTCGATAGTAGCACTGGCGTTTGAGACTTCTAGTTTGACTTTAGTGTTGTCACTTATGGCGGATGCCTCATGCATTTGTATGGTGCTGATATCCAAGGTATGCCGCCATTTTTTATAAAATGGGGTAAACACCTGATACATGCTGTCATCGTTCGTGGTGATGGTTTGTGGTGGCAAGATACATTGATCATGCCAGCGGATAAATTCTATATCGTTGTTTGCAAGCTGTTTGGTTAATTGTTCATCACGCTTAATCTCATTGCCTTCGTACTCGTGATTTGCCATCACAGTGCTGATCTGGTTCGCGCTACAGATATCTAGCATCGCCTCAACACAGTCAGAAAAGCTTGGACAGAGCTGTACTGTTAAGTGGATGTTTAATTGTGTTTGCAGAGATTTGGCTAGGATAGGCAAGGTGCGTGCGATATGGTCGAGCTGTGTCAGCGACATGTCATGTGCTTGCCATTGTTCAGGCGTCACGAAGTAAATAGCGCTTACTGAGGCGTTATCCGCATTTGCCTGCTCGCAAAGCGCAGCTAGCGCGGTATTATCATGAACTCGCAGGTCACGACGAAACCACATTAGGTAATGCGCTGGATTTACGCTAGTGGCATCGGCGTTATTGTTGACATTGCGTGTTTCGGTGCTATCTGTGCTATCGGTGTTATGAGACGTTTCCGCCGCCGTTTTAGACATTCAACTATCCCTCTATTAATCAATCGCAATCATAAACAAAACTGGTAATAAAAGTATGCTAGGATAAGTTTTTGGATGCAATGGATTTACCATTCAATTAACAAATCCTCATATTTACGCTTTAGCGTTGGCAATTGACGTTTACTTGCCGTCAATGTAGCGAAGACAGTCTAATAATGTCGTACTGAGTGTTATATCTAAGGTCACATCATGCACGTTAAGTTTTGCGGATTTACCCAGCCTAATGATATTAAAATTGCCGCCCAGTTGGGTGTTGATGCGGTTGGCTTGGTATTTTATCCGCCCAGTCCACGCGCTGTTACTATCGAGCAGGCGCAATCGTTAAGTGCGTCTTTGCCAGCTTTTATAAGTATAGTGGCTCTAGTGGTGAATATGCCGCGCGCAGAGCTGATAGAATTAGCGAATCAGGTCGCTTTTGATATCATTCAATTCCATGGTGATGAAACACCAGAGCAATGTGCGCAGCTGGCCAGTGCGGTCAATAAACGCTGGATAAAAGCGCTGCGTATCAATGCTGACCAACACACCGCCACTAGCGTAAGTGCCGAGATTAATGAGTTTGCCGCCGCTGGCGCGAACAGTATCTTATTGGATGCTTACCATCCCCATAAATATGGCGGCACAGGGGCACGTTTTGATTGGAGTTTGCTACCGCAAGACAGCTCGCTACCTATTATTTTAGCGGGCGGACTGGATGCCGATAATGTCGCTGCCACTTTAGATTTGCCTATTTATGCGGTTGATGTCAGCGGTGGGATTGAGTCTGACAAAGGCAAAAAAGACGCTGCCAAAATGCGTGCCTTTATGAAAGCGGTAAAACGCGACCGATGGCAAAATGAGACGCTTGGCGAACCTTCGAATATCAGTAACTAGTTTTTTAGCCGTGAACTTTTTATCCGTTAAATAGCTAATTACTTGGAAAAATTTCCCCCTTATTTATCTTAAAAAATACCACTTATTATAGTAGGAATTATCATGAGTCATGTCGCGAGCAAAGATCTATCTACCACTGCTAAAGCAATCAACACCTTTACTAATCCAGAAAGCGTACAAGATTTCAATCAATATCCTGATGCCCGTGGACATTTCGGCGTGCATGGCGGTCGCTTTGTCTCTGAAACCTTGATGGCAGCACTAGAAGAGCTAGAAACGTTATATAACACAGTCAAAAAAGACCCTGCATTTTGGGAAGAATATCACAATGATTTGGTCAACTATGTCGGCCGCCCAACGCCTTTATATCATGCTAAGCGTCTCAGTGATGAGATAGGCGGTGCGCAGATTTATTTTAAACGTGAAGACTTAAACCATACTGGCGCACATAAAGTTAATAACACCATTGGACAAGCGCTACTTGCCAAAATGAGTGGTAAAAAACGTATTATTGCGGAAACTGGAGCAGGGCAACATGGCGTTGCGACGGCGACGATTGCTGCGCGCTTAGGGCTTGAGTGTATCGTTTATATGGGCGCGGACGATGTCGAGCGTCAAAAGATGAACGTCTATCGTATGCGTTTGCTCGGTGCAACGGTTGTGCCAGTGACTTCTGGTTCGCGTACCCTAAAAGATGCCATGAATGAAGCGATGCGTGATTGGGTTACTAATGTCGATAGCACCTATTATATTATCGGTACGGTTGCAGGCCCGCATCCTTATCCGCTACTCGTGCGTGATTTCCAAGCGATTATCGGTAAAGAAGCACGTATTCAGCATCTGCAAATGACGGGTAAATTGCCTGATGCCTTGGTCGCTTGTGTTGGCGGTGGCTCGAACGCTATTGGCTTGTTCTTTGATTTCTTAAACGATACTGACGTTAAAATGTATGGCGTTGAAGCGACAGGGGACGGTATCGAAACGGGTCGTCATTCCGCACCATTAGCTGCTGGTCGTATCGGTGTACTGCACGGCAACCGTACCTATCTCATGGCGGATGATGAAGGTCAAATTCAAGAGACGCATTCTATCTCAGCGGGTCTTGATTATCCTGGCGTTGGTCCTGAGCACAGCTTCTTAAAAGACATGAAGCGTGTTGAATATGTCGGCTGTACCGATAAAGAATCGCTAGAAGGCTTCCATGAAGTGACGCGCAAAGAAGGCATTATCCCTGCGCTCGAATCTGCGCATGCCGTCGCTTATGCATTGAAGCTAGCTAAAACGATGACCCCTGATCAAACGATTATTGTGAACATGTCGGGTCGTGGCGACAAAGATTTGCATTCAGTGATGAAGGCGGAAGGGATTGAGTTGTAAAAGGACGTTTTTTTTGAAGACAGATATGGTGGACTTAGTAAACTTAATAAACGATAGGTTTATTGAGTTTACAAGGGAGCAGGTATTTTCTAAAGAAACCGATGACTTTCTAGGCTTTGCTCAACAAAAATTTAAGCTAAATTCGAAAAATGATTGGAACGAAATTATTGCTTCTGAGGATATTTTAGAAGACTCTAATGAAGCCTTAAAAAGTTTTTTGAAGTTTGGTTTATCAGGTCCTACCAAATATAATGATTTGGGTGAGAAGTATCTGAGATTATATGGAGTTTTGAATGCTGTTTACCAACAGCAACAAGCTATTCTACATATATTTAAGCTATTCAATTGTCCAAATCCAAAATCTATAAAACAAGAATTCAATAATTTATCTATAACACAAGCTCGTCATAAGCTAGGTGCTCATAGTATTAATTATACTATCCAAGGTGATTCTGAGACTGAAATGTTTGTACCTGTTAGATTACAGTTCGATGATTATGAGCTGACATATTTTAACCCTAAAAATGACGAAAGTAATAATATTGACCTTAAGTTAACTATTGAAGAGCATAGCAAACTAATCTGTAAGACTTATTTATTGATAGCTAATAAAGTTATTAAGACAGTCTACAAGGGTAATATCAGTAAGCAGGAACAGGTATTATCTGGTTTCAATAATCTAGAAAAGGTTATGAATGGAGCATGGTTAGTACAAGGTCAAAATGGCGACACTATTATCAATATAAAATTTAAATAATAACTTGTCTGAAGAGATAGATAACTAAAGAGACCACTATGACCCGTATTGAAAGCACTTTTGAAACCTTAAAAGCACAAAATAAAAAAGCACTGATTCCTTATGTCATGGCAGGCGATCCTAATCCAAGTAACTTCGTTGGCTTGCTACATGACCTAGTGAAGCACGGCGCCGATATGATCGAAGTAGGCTTACCGTTCTCTGATCCTATGGCAGATGGCCCAGTCGTCGCTTTAGCTGGAGAGCGTGCATTAGCCGCAGGTACGAGTACACGTGATGCCCTAAAAATGGTCGCGGAATTCCGTCAGCAAGACACGCAGACCCCCATTATTTTGATGGGTTATCTCAATCCCGTGGAAATCATTGGCTATGACAACTTTGTCGCGCTATGTGAGCAGTCAGGTGTCGATGGCATCTTAATGGTTGATTTACCACCAAGCGAGGCGGGCAGCTTTACCCAGCATTTAACTGACCATTCGATGAATGAAATTTTCTTATTGTCACCAACCACTTTACCTGAGCGCCGTGAGCAAGTATTGACCCATTGCGGTGGTTATATTTATTATGTGTCATTAAAAGGCGTGACGGGTTCGGCAACGCTTGATACTGATGATGTTGCGACTCAAGTGCAAGCGATTAAAGCAGCGACTGATTTGCCAGTATGTGTGGGTTTTGGTATTCGTGATGCAACGTCTGCCAAAGCAATTGGAGCGCATGCGGATGGTATTATTGTCGGTAGTGCCTTGGTTCAAAATTTTGCTGATATAGATGCCAATGATAGCACTGCGGTTGCCGCGGCTCAGCAAAAAATCTTGGCAAAAATGGATGAGCTACGCGGTGCACTTGATAGTTTGAGTGCCTGAGTGAAATAAAGTTAAATTATCGTCACTTAAATCGTCATGGCAATATGAATAACAATGTTTATAAAGACAGGGTTAAATGACTTTGCTAAAGTTAGTTTACGTGTGTAAACTAACATCACATATAAATTGTTACAGTTTCACGTAAGCGTGCCTTATAACTGCGCTTTATAACTGCGAAAGTTATGAGAATATGTGACGATTAAACTGATCCTTATAAATCGATTCTTAGGGACAAGCGCATGAGCCAGCTTGTCGATAAGCCTTTGATAATGGCGAATAATATGACTGATACGATAATAAAACCTGATATGACGACTCTGAACCATACTGAAAAAAGCAACGCTGAGCCAAACGGTAATGCTGCTGGGCAATCGTGGTTTAATCGCCCGATACCGGGTATTAAACAGCAATTGACAGCGCCTTTGACAGCAGTAGAGACTGAACCGTCAACCAAGTGCAGTAATTGTCATTCGATGATTACCAATACGGCACTGATTTTTAACTGCTATGTTTGTCCGCATTGTGATCATCATTTACCGATGAGTGCTCGTGAGCGTTTAAACTGGCTACTCGATCAAGTAGACGGTGAGCTTGGGCAACAATTTACTGCCAAAGATCCGCTAAGATTTATGGATAGCAAGCCGTATCCGCAGCGTATGATAGAAGCACAAGATAAGACAGGCGAGTCTGAGGCACTGATTGTGCTGTATGGTAAGCTGCGCAATCTTGATATCGTTACTTGTGCCTTTGATTTCCGCTTTATGGGCGGTTCTATGGGCTCTGTAGTTGGTGACCGTTTCGTAGAGGCGGCTGAGAAAGCCCTTAAAGATAAAGTGCCCTTAGTCTGCTTTGCTGCCTCTGGCGGCGCACGTATGCAAGAAGGTTTACTGTCTTTGATGCAGATGGCTCGTACTGCCGCAGCGATTGAGCGTTTGAGAATTGCTGGCGTGCCATATATCGTTATATTGACCAATCCTGTTTATGGCGGTGTGACTGCGTCGCTCGCTATGTTAGGTGATATTCATTTAGCAGAACCAAAAGCCATGATTGGTTTTGCTGGTAAGCGTGTGATTGAGCAAACGGTTCGTGAGACGCTAGAAGAGCCGTTCCAGCGTGCTGAGTTTTTGTTAGAGCATGGCGTGGTCGATGAAGTGGTGCATCGTCATCAATTGATTGATACCATTTACCGTCTGCTAGCAAAGTTAAGCCGCATGCCTAATGTTGATGCCTAACTTGCTCATCGGCTTGACTAATGGATAACTGAGTTTAATATTCCACACGACTTATAATTAGTAGCATGATCAATTTTGCTGACTAACTAAGATCAAGCAATAGCATTTATCGTCAACAGCGGTAAATGCTATTTTTGCTTTTTGGGCAGGTAGTTATATACTGTCTCTACTTTCTTAATGAATGCTTTCTAATCCTCTATTTTTTATTCGAAAAATTATATATAGGTTCTATCCATGTCTGACTCTCTACTTTCTAACCCTAACACTCCCAACAAGCATTCTAGCTTGACCGAATGGCTCGATTATATGCAGCAGATTCATGTATCGGCAATAGACATGGGGTTGTCGCGAGTTCTGCCAGTTGCCGAGGCGTTAGGCGTGGTACAGTCAGCCAAAGATGATGCTTATGTATTCACGGTGGCAGGCACCAATGGTAAAGGCTCAACGACGGCTGTCATCGCGCAGATGTGCCAAGCAGCAGGTTATAAAACGGCTCTGTATCAATCACCGCATCTAAGTGTATTTAATGAGCGCGTGCGTATTAATGGCGAGATGGTCAGTGACGAGACGTTAATTGAAGCCTTTAGCAAGATAGAAGCAGCGCGATTAGTTTGTGAGCTGACCTTATCATTTTTTGAGATGACCACACTTGCTGCATTATTAATATTTGCCGAAGCAGACTGCGATGTTTGGGTGTTGGAAGTCGGGCTGGGTGGGCGCTTAGATGTGGTCAATATCGTTGATCCTGATATGGCAGTGATTACCAATATCGCTATCGATCATGTCGATTGGCTGGGTGACAATGTCGAAGATATTGGCCGTGAGAAAGCAGGTATCTTACGTGATGGTATCAGCGTGGTTTATGGTGCTACCGCGATGCCAGTCAGTGTGCAGCAAGCGATTGATAAGCATCAAGCAACTTGTTATCAAGTTGGGCAAGATTTTGATTATCGTGAAGTGGATGCAAGCGCTTGGCAATATAGCAATGCTGCGGTCACCATGCAATTACCGCGCCCAGCACTATCATTGACCAATACTGCCACTGCGTTATCAGCAGTGCTCGCAAGTTCGTTAAATGTCGATAGCACTGCTATCGAGCAAGCATTACAAACGGTAAGGCTCGCCGGTCGCTTTGATTATCGTGAGACCCACAATCGCCATTGGCTGTTTGATGTCGCGCATAACGAGCAAGGCGTTGAGTTTTTATTGGCGCAACTATTACCGCTTTGGCAACAGCATTTAACCAATCAAGACAGCTCTGATGCTCTCAATCAAAGCAGTAATCCAAATAGTAGCAAAAAAAATCAAACTACAGGAAAACCTGCCAGCATTAAAATGCTGTTTTCTATGTTGGGTGATAAAGATATCAATAAAGTCGTGCAGCATTTGACGATAGCGGGCTTACCGATTAGCGATTGGTATATCGCTGAGATTGATTATCCACGTGCTGCGAGCAATGAGCACTTGCAAGATATCCTATCAAGCTATGTCGACAATGCTCAAATACACGAATTTAAACGTTTATCAGAAGCGACCGATGCGGTTATCAATGCCAGTCAGCCGCAAGACCTCATCGTGGTATGTGGCTCCTTTCATACGATCGGTGAGGCACTGGCAGCACTGGCGGTTGATAATTAACATTAAAATTGTGCTTATTTAATGTTAATCTTAGCAGTAGCATGATGGCAGACAGTATGAAAAATATGCTTTATAATCAAAGTGATTTGGCAAGCTGCTCTATAATGGCATTAAACGCTTGGCATAACATTTAAAAACGGATGGACGCAACTGGTGGCAATGACACCTATCAAGGCTATTAAAACTATCTAAACACAGTTTTGAGACGGCAGTTGCGCCGCTCAATCAACCTTATTACCAACTAAGAGACGTAAACGGATGAACTTTTCGAGACAAGCCTTATTGGGCATTGGGATGATTATCGGCGGTAGCGTGATGCTATACGCCATGGTGCAACAGATTGGTGATAGTAATGAACCACAACCAGCGTCAGCAATGGTAGATAAGCCAAGCCCTGAGCAAGAGTCTCCTCAGCCGCTGACGACGGATATCGAGACTGAAAAACGTATCTTGGCAGAAAAACAAAAAGAGCGCGCTGCTCGTGTGGCTGAACAAGAAAAACGTGCCCAGCAGTTCTTAACTGAACAGGAAGCCGCTGAGGCGGAAGCATTGGCAAAAGCCCGTGCAGAAAGTCAGCAGTATATGGCCAGTAGTGCGGCAGCTGCTGAAGAGAGTGATAAATCCAAATCCGATGCGGAAAAAAATGACGCTACAACGCCAATAAAAAAGACTAGCGCTGCTGAGTCAGCTGAAAGTGAGACAAACACTGGCGACCAGCAAAAAGCTGCCCAAGCGCAACAAGAGGCTCAAAGGCAAGCGGCGATTAAAGAGCAGGCTGCAGCTAAGAAACTAGCAGATAGTAAAAAAGAAGCGGAAGCAAAAAGACAAGCGGATGCTAAGAAACAAGCGGATGCTAAGAAACAAGCGGATGCTAAGAAACAAGCGGATGCTGCGGCTGAGAAAAAACAAGCGGCAGCAGAAGCGGCTAAAAATGAGCCACCAAAATCGCCTTCTGATTATCAAGTCAAAAGAGGAGATGGGCTGATTAAACTGGCGCGGCAATACAATATGCCAGTAGAAGTATTGGCACAAGCGAATGATCTGTCACCGTCGACATCGCTACAACTGGGTCAAAACATCACCATTCCATCACGTAAGCAAGTAGAGCGATTAGCACGTGAAGCGGCAGCGGCTGAGCAGGCACGCGAAGACAAGCGTCAGAAAGAAGAGGCTTTAGCCAAAAAATCAGCGGATGCTAAACGTGAAGCACAGCAGAAACTCAGCGAAGCCCGTAAAGAAGTCAAAGAAACTGACGCTAAAGGCAGCTTTGGGGTGCAAGTAGCATTGGCAAACGATCAAGCCAAAGCTGACGAACTAGCAAAGAAATTTAAATCCGCAGGCTACCAAGTTAAGACCAGCCCTACCAGCCGTGGGGTTCGCGTCATCGTCGGTCCTGAGCGCGGTAAAGTGGCAGCGTTAGCGTTAAAAGATAAAATCAATAGTGATCCTAAGGTCAATACGACCAGTGCTTGGGTTTTATACTGGCGCTAAAATAGTGTGAAAATCACTATAATCGGATGACTGTTATTGCTAAATAAACAGCAGAGTCTTGGTTAGATTTTATTGTTTTATCTGATTTTTATTCAAACACGACATTTATTGTCGTGTTTTTTGTTTTAGTGTTTGCTGATTGGCGTAAGCTTAGCTACGATGTGCGCCGACTGCCCCTGATTTTTTCTGTATAACGGGTCAGCCTATAAGGGCTGCCCTGTCGCAGTTGAGTATGTATGTCACTTTATGGAAGTCGTCATACATATTTGGCTGCCTTAATCATGTATGAGGTAAAACCATGTCATTTGGTGTTATATTTTTAATATTGGCCGTTGGGTTTTTAGGGCTGATTACCGTACCAAAGCTGTTGAAAAAACCCCCAGTTGTTGAGCCTGATCCAAAGCCAGTACGCGGCGATGAGTTGGCTATTTGGCCGTTTGCGCCGATGCCGATTATGACGGATACGGAAGTCATTTTCTTTAATAAGCTAAAAAGTGCGTTGCCAGAATATCATATTTTCGTTCAAGTTCAACTGTCACGCATTATCGAAGGCAATAGCAGTGAGGCGTCCGAGCGTAGCTTTTGGTTCAATCGTATCTGTCGTCAAAGCGTCGATTATGTGATTGTGGATATTGATGCGCAGACCACGCTGGTTGCTATCGAGCTTGATGATTGGACACACACGAGTAAAGCGCGTCAAAAGGCGGATGACAAAAAAGACAAAGCCCTTGCTAGTGCCGGTATTGCTATTGTGCGCTTTCACGCTGAGCGCATGCCAAGCGCAGATATGCTCAGGTACGAGCTGATGCAAGTGATTGAAAATTATTGATAAAGTATCTTTGGTAGACAGTCAAGATTAGTCGCAACAACGGCATTTACTTTTTTGTGTAACATTGCTGTTATATTCGTTTACTTTATAGATAAGTTGCTTAAATAAGAGTATTATTATTTTATTTTAAAGCAAACTTAAGTTTTCTAAATTAAGAGGCGATTTTTTGAATTAAGACATTATTTGCTTAATTATATAAAAATTTTGATGCTTCTAGTTTTTAAAATTACTCTATAAAGGACTGTGTTATGAAATTTTTTAAATTGAGCGCATTAGCGTTAGCCAGCACGTTAGCGTTAGCAGGCTGTGGTGATGACAATAATAATAGCTCTTCTGGTAATGGTACTAATACGCCAGATGTGCCAGTCAAACCACCTGTCGATAATAGTTTGTCTGAGATCGAGCAAGCGAAAGAGATGATTCGTACCGCCAAGTTATTTGTCAGTGACAATAAAGCGGTTACAGATGCTTACGAAGATGTAAGTGATATCCTTACAGAAAAGCAAGATACACGTCTGGGTTATACCTTTGATATTCCACAAGGCCTTGCTGGCTATATGCGTGAGAACTCGATCAGTCGTCTAGATGCAGATGATATTATCTATTTAGGAGAACATGGTGATACTAAGGATATCCTAGAGAATAATCCTGATTTAACAAGCGATTTTTATTGGGATCGATTCTATGATCGTAAGTTAGAACCTAGTGATGACTTTTTAGCGACACTAAATGCTGACGGGAAGTTTACCTTGACTGGTAGCACCACAGTCAATATCGAAGAATACGATTACGTATATAATCCGCAAACAGGTTTGTATGACCCTGTTATTGATAACAAAGACGTTTTCACCGTAGTGTTTGATGGTTATGAAGATGCGTTAAGCTCAAACACCAGTACAGATAACTTTAACGGTAGTTTGGGTTTCAAGAGTATTAAAATTGGCACTGGCACTGATATCGTTGCCCTCAGCTCAAATACTAAAGGCGCAACAGTCAGTGGTCAATTCAGTGATAAAGTCGTGGTCAATGATGAGTTTGATATCAATGATGCAAATAAAGAAGGCATCACGCTAGAAAAGGCAGTCATCAAATTAAGCAGCCTGAAGTTGACGGCTAATGATAGCGTGATTGAAGCAAAAGATTTTGAATTTGCTGCGCTGGATGTCAGCAGAAAGCTGGCAGATAACAGTCTGGTGGTTAGAACAATCCCTTATAAGTTTGCTATAACGGGCAAGATGACCAAGCAAAAACCGATGACTGATGTAGAGATTACACTGAACGCGACTGCCAATGACGCTGATATAAAGAAATTTATCATAATCGATGAAGTCGGTGATATCGAAGAGGCCGCCAATAAATACGTAGGTATGGAAATAGTATTGGCGATTAAAGGTAAGGTAACGAAAGAGAGTACAACGACGATTCCGCTTGATTTCCAAGCCAATCTTAAGCGTACTGCTCGTAATGTTATTGAGCTACAAGGTCTGACTGCTAGCGTAGAGGGTAAGAAGCTATTTGTAACCGGTAAGTCAAGCTTAGATAATAACTATGATGTGGTTAGCACCCAGTTTACTGTTGAGCAAAATAAAGCGTCGATCAAGTTAAATGTCGATGCCAATGGTGATTTTATCAAAGATAAAATGGGCAAGCTCGGCGATATCATGGTTAACGGTAAAGACTACGGTGATTTAATGGATAATGATGGCAAAGTTACTGCCAAGTTTACTGATAACAGTTTAATTATTCTATAATCAAATCATGTGTCACATCGACTCTCAAACGTTGTTAGTAGCGATTGAGGTATAGCAACAAAAAAAAGAGACAGATTACTGTCTCTTTTTTATGCTCTCTAATAAACGTGAGAAATTTATGCCATATAACGTTTCAAGTCTCTATGGTTTTTTACCTAAAAGCTTAGCATCGCATTTATACAGCCGTACCAAGTTAATCACTACGCCAGCGATTGCCGCTATGATGATATCCAGCGCTGCGGTTGCTGATAGTGCAGATATACCAGCTGCTGATACGAATTTTTACTTCTACCCCCAAGCGACAGGGTTGCTAGACAGTCATATTGCTCAGTCAAACGCGCAGATAGAGTGGAGTCTGATGGCAACGGCTCATAGTCCAACACAGCCTATCTCAGCATTTTTAGATGATTGGAATGCTCCTTTGGATTCGGGTGATCATGCTTATGCCCAAGGTCGAACGTCGCTTGAGATTCGTCCTGCGGGCAGTGCGATTAGCTACGGTCTAGGTTGGCGTTATGATTATTTAATGACGTTTAGCAAAGAGACTGCCGAAGTTTATTGGCAGTATGAAAATAAACAGCCCTCAAGTACCAGTCAAGATTATCCGTTATTTTTGGAAGCCAAGCACAATGAAAGATTCGGTGCTAATATCGGTCTGACGCAGCAGCTCATGCCTAACTGGCAATTGACGACTCGGGCCAATCTCTGGCAAGGACTGCATGCATTAGAAGGTAAGATAGTTGGCGATTTAAGCACCAGAGTGTTACCAAATAATGAGGTGACAGATATACGAGACAGTTTGGATAAAACCAACGCTTACATCGATTATTACTATGATGAACCAGCTTTAGGGGAAGAAAATTTAGACTGGAACCCCGCGAAACCTTCGGGATATGGTTATTCGCTCGATTTGCAGCTCACAGGTCAGTTGTCTGATAGTACGCAGTTGTCTCTGAGTGGCTACGATATCCTTGGACGCATGCGCTGGAAAGACATGCCGAGCACTCGTTATGCATTGGATTATGACGTCAACGGCAGACCTCTCTATACGATTGAAGGGCAGCTTAGTACTGATGATGTCACACAGACATTGCCATGGCGAGTTGAAGGTAGCCTTCAGCATCAGCTAGACAGTCAATGGCAGCTCGGTCTACATGGTCAAGTAAATGATATTCAAGGCTTGTATCAATTATCCGCAGGCTACCAAACGTCCAATGATGCTTTCCCCATTACGGTGACGGGCTTAATAGAGCCGCAAACGCAAGCATTGGGTCTTGCTTTAGACAGTCAATATGGTGGTATCAAATTGCTTACCGATAGTCTTGACTCGGAAAAAGCCAAGCGTAGTGAAGTTAGCCTATATGGGCGTTATGCTTGGTAGTTTAATGAGCATATATCACTAAGTAAATTCAGTTCTAGTTGGTGTCTATAACTGTCACTTAGATTTATCATTAGATGTATTACGCAGCTTAGGATAAATAACAATAGGTCTATCGCCTTTAAAGTATAACCCCGTTTTTGGTATGTCAGTTTCGGAGTTAGTGAGTGGCGATTGGCGTCCATCGTAAAAATCACGCCTAGTAAACCATTCGATATAATGGGCGGTTCGTAATGCCCTTATATCAATCTTCGCAAGATTAAGCTTATCATCTTTATCACACCATTCGTGCATCGGAAAGCTTGGTGCTAACCAAGATGGATAATTAAAGTTAGTGGTGTTGATTGGCAAAAAGAATCGCCCTTTAATCACGCCATAACGCTTATCAATTTTAATTTGTCCATGCTTTTCGGTATCTACCCATACGGTACGAAACTGCTTGGTTTGCATATGGGTCATTTTGCGTTGTAGATTATCCTTGGAATTAATCCCAACCCAGTTCTCAGGAGCAAACGGCGCTGATCCCATAAAAAACTTAATAGCTAGCTCCCAATGCTCGACCAGATTTTCTCCATGATTATATAAGATTAAATCCAGCTCACCAGTCGTCTGCTTACCGTTATACAACTGGACGTTACTGGCTAGGGTCTCATACGGGTGTAGCTTGCGCGCAAAGCCATCTGCTAGCCAAAATGACAGTAAGCCTTCAAAATGAAAACCCAAGCGATTAGGGCTAGGCCGCTTGAGTAAATAGCGGGTCAGCACCTGATAAGCATTGGTGCTATCTAGCTCTTCTAAACGCTGCTGATACGCTGCAAACTGCTGTTGCCAAAAGTGTGCGCTATGTACCGATACGGTATGTGTATTCTGATGCGGCGCAAAGTCCAGCCACTCAGTCAAGACGTTAGGGCAGGCAAGCACATACGCCAAATCACGCACATAAGGTCGCTGGTATACGTCCCAAGGTGCGTCATCTATAAGGTAAGTCGAGAAGGGCTGAGCGATAGCCTCAGACATGGGTTGAACCTTCATAAAGTGGTACATTTACCCTAGCTGTTCGCTTGCCAAAAGTCTATAGTCAATCGTACTATGTTAAGATTGAAAGTATCTGGCAGCATATATTTTGCCGATTATTTAATAATAATGAGGATTCAATAATGAAATATCTTTTGCAAATCGACTTTCCTTATAGCGGACCTTTTGGCGATCAATTCTTTGAGTCTATGAAAGAGTTGGCTGAAGACATCGCAAACGAGAACGGTCTGGTCTACAAGCTATGGACAGAAAACGAAGCAACGCAAGAAGCGGGCGGTATTTATGTGTTTGATAACTTAGAGGATGCCAACAGATACTTAGAGAAGCATACCCAGAGACTGACCTCATTTGGCTTTACTGATATCAAGTCTAAAGTATTTATCATCAATGAAGCGCTGAGTGCGATTACTAAAGCGCCTCTGTAATACTTAATGAAGAGTAATAAACATAAAAAAACCAGTCATTGGATGCAATGGCTGGTTTTTTTATGTGGGTTTTCAACTTAAAATAGGATGTTAACGATATAAAAATTAAGCTGAATATCTGGTGCATTTGATAATAGCGGTACTAGGATAACGATCAAAAATTTCAATACAGCAAACGACCATTTGGGCGGCTTATTAAGTAACTTTTGGACTGGTGATTTTGTACTGGTTAAGACTCTAGCTTTTTCTAAGTGTGTCATATGTCTAGCTCCATGTTATGCCGTTACACAACGGTGCGTAACGGTTCATGGATTTATGTTATAGGTTGTATGGTTATAGCTAAATACTTATGCATGCATAGCGTGTTGTATGCCTGCATACCACAGTATGATAGGTTATGAAAAATCGCCTTTGTTGGCTTGGCTTAACCATCGTTTGATAGTGTCATAAGATGGTTTTTTATCTGTTTCAATGTGCTGTTTAATATATTCGGCTGCTTCAGCAAAAGTAGTGAAGTTCTGTTGATCCATAATTTCTAGGTATAGTTTCTTTTTTTCAGGTCTGGTTTGATTGTGTTTTGACCATCTTTTATTCGCTTTTTTCTTGTTGGACTTTGATAGTTTTTTTTGAAAATCGTTATCGCCTCTAACTTCATTTGTTCCTGCACCAAAAACATAGCCAACTAAGTTGATACAGTAAAAACTAGCCTCATATTGTTGACTCTCAAAATAAAGTCTAGCAAAAGCTTTTAAACTGATACAGTCACATAGTTTATGAAAGTTCAAGCATTTAAGCTCCTTTGACTCTAAGTAAATATCTTTGTTACTGAGCATAATATGAACAGATAATCCTCTATACATAATAGATTCTTCTTTCTCAAAATCTACACGATAACCCTGTTCTTCTAAAAGTTCTTTGCAGTCTTCAATAGCAATATTCTCTATCTTTTCTATTAGCTCATGAATGATTGATATTCTCTTCCTATCTTTATAACCTACGTCAAAAAAATTACGATTTAGTAAGAAGTTAGGTGGGCTATCTAGTAATTCTTTTATAAATACTGTGGGTATAGTGGTTCTATGTTGCAATCTTTCAAACTCTATTCGTTCGGCTTGTTCGAGAATTTTTTGAAGGTCAGCATCTGAAAAGCCCTCTCTAGAATTAACCATAATTTACACCTTTACACACCCTTAAATTATAGTAGTTGCAAGTCAGTACCAGCCTAAAGGTGTGTGGCTGGCTGGCTTTTGAGTAATGAATCCTAGTCCTGCTCAAATTTTACTATTTCTTTCTTTAATTATCATATAATCATCAGTCAAATTTAGCACAAAAAAAAGCCAACCATTGAAAACAATGATTGGCTTCTCTCTTTACTGCTATGTTTGGTCGGAACGGCAGGATTTGAACCTGCGACCACTACACCCCCAGTGTAGTGCGCTACCAGACTGCGCTACGCCCCGAATGACTGACTATTTTACGCAAAATTATGCATATTGCAAGAGCTATTTATTTTAGCCAAAATCTATGACCCCAATTTACGTATCACAGTCAGCATAACCAATCAGCAATTATCCTTAACCGAGTAGCTCTTTTAGGATTTGGTTGACTTGCTGCGGGTTAGCACTACCACGACTGGCTTTCATCACTTGCCCAACCAGACCGTTAAAGGCTTTTTCTTTACCGCCGCGATATTCTTCGACCATCGCTTGGTTTTTTGCAATGACTTCTTCAACGATGGCTTTGATAGCGCCCGTATCGGTTTCTTGCTTAAGGCCTTTTTCTTCGATGATTTTATCAGCTGCGTCATCAGCATCACCGCCTTCGCGCTCATAGAGCGCACTAAAGACTTTCTTCGCCAATTTGCCAGATAGCGTGTCATCTTTGATACGCGCTAGCATACCAGCCAATTGCTTGGCGCTGATAGGGGAGTCAGTAATTTCTTTATCATCTTTATTTAGCGCACCCAGCAAATCGCCCATGACCCAGTTGCCCGCCATTTTGGCATCTGCTTGCCCAACTTCTGCGACCACAGCTTCGAAATAATCGGCAATTTGACGGCTGCCAGTCAAGATACGAGCATCATATTCTGATAGACCAAGCGCTTCTTCAAAACGGGCACGACGAGCAACGGGTAGTTCAGGCATTGCTGCACGAATGCTATCAACGGTGTGCTGCTCGATACGCACTGGTAGCAAGTCAGGATCAGGGAAGTAGCGATAGTCGTTGGCATCTTCTTTGGTACGCATCACACGAGTTTCGTCGCGCTCTGGATCATAAAGCATCGTCGCCTGCAGTACTTGGCCACCGTCTTCTAAGATGTCAATCTGACGCTCGATTTCACGATTGATGGCGCGTTCGATAAAGCGGAACGAGTTTAGATTTTTGAGTTCAGTACGCGTACCCAATTCTGCGCCAGGCTCGCGCACAGAGACGTTACAGTCACAGCGGAATGAACCCTCTGCCATGACCGCATCTGAGATACCTAGCCACGTGACCAGCTGATGAATGGCTTTGATATAGGCAAGCGCTTCATGAGCCGAGCGCATATCAGGCTCAGAGACGATTTCAATCAATGGCGTACCAGCACGGTTAAGATCAACACCCGTCATACCATCGACGGCATCATGCACAGATTTACCCGCATCTTCTTCTAAATGCGCGCGGGTGATGCCCATACGTTTCGGATATTCGTTCTTCTCACCTTCATTGACCACGACATCGATATAGCCTTCACCCACGATAGGGTTTGCCATCTGAGTGATTTGGTAGCCTTTAGGCAAATCAGGGTAAAAGTAGTTTTTACGGTCAAACGTATTAAATAGACCCAACTCAGCGTTGACGCCGATACCGAATTTTAGGGCACGATCGACCACGCCAGCATTGAGTACTGGCAATACGCCAGGCAGACCCAAATCGACGATACTAGCTTGGCTGTTTGGCTCATGACCGAAGTCAGTCGGCGCACTTGAGAATATCTTACTTTCCGTATTTAGCTGGCAGTGAATCTCAATGCCGATGACCACTTCATAACCATCGACGAAAAGCTCCTTACGCACGGCATGCTCGCGCACGGCATTGTTATCAGTAGTAGCTGTACTCATTATACCGTCTCCTTTGCGATGGCAGAGTGTTGTAGATGATGGTCGGTATGCTGCTGGAATAAATGAGCAGTTGTGAGCAATTGGCTCTCTTGCCAATGCTTACCGATTAATTGTAAGCCAACAGGTAAACCTTCTGAGGTTAGACCAACAGGTTGGCTAAGCGCGGGCAGACCAGCTAAGTTGACCGCGATGGTATAAACGTCACCCAAGTACATCGTCGCAGGGTCAAGGTTGTCAGTAAGCTTGTAAGCAGCGGTTGGTGCTGTTGGGCTAGCAATCACATCACAGCTAGCAAAGGCTTCATCGAAGTCTTTGACGATTAAGCGGCGAATTTTTTGGGCTTTGGTATAGTACGCATCAAAGTAACCTGCCGAAAGTGCATAAGTGCCGGTCAAGATACGGCGCTGTACTTCAGGACCAAAGCCTTCAGAGCGTGAACGCGTGTATAGATCGAGCAGATCGGTTGGATTCTCACAGCGATAGCCAAAGCGTACACCATCGAAGCGTGACAGGTTTGATGATGCTTCGGCAGGGGCTAGCATGTAGTAAGTGGCAAGGGTAATCTCAGGGTCAGTGATATTCACCTCCACAATCGTCGCACCCAGCTCTTCATATTTTTTCAGAGCAGCACGTACGGCCGTTTCTACCTCAGCGTCTAATCCAGCACTAAAGTATTCTTTTGCCACACCGATACGCAAGCCAGCAAATGGTTTATCACCAGCCGCGGCTTCAGCATCATTAATGTCTTGTACGTAGTCAGGCATATCGTATTTGATAGAAGTCGCATCGCGTGGATCGTGACCAATCATTGGCTGTAGCAGATAGGCACAATCTTTAGCGCTGCGTCCCATGCTACCCGCTTGGTCAAGGCTTGAAGCGTAGGCAATCATACCAAAGCGTGATACTCGGCCATAAGTAGGCTTGATACCCGTTAAGCCGCAGAATGAGGCAGGCTGACGAATAGAGCCACCAGTATCACTACCTGTAGCAACTGGGACAAAGCCAGCAGCAACAGCGGCAGCACTACCACCTGATGAACCACCAGGGACGCGCTCTAGGTTCCAAGGGTTCTGCACAGTGCCATAGTAAGAGCTACTGTTGTCTGAGCCCATCGCAAACTCATCCATATTGAGCTTGCCTAAACTAATCATGCCTGCTTTGTCGATATTAGAAACGATAGTAGCATCATAAGGCGAGACAAAGTTATGCAGCATCTTAGAGCCACAAGTCGTCAGTACACCTTGGGTACAAAAAATGTCTTTGTGCGCCATCGGTACGCCAAGTAAGGGACGCTGATCGCCCTGTGCGCGCATCTCGTCTGCTGCCTTTGCTTGCGCGCGTGCTGTCTCAGAAGTATGAGTGATAAAGCTGTTAATTTTATTGTCTAGCGCGTCTATACGTTTGATGTAGTGTTCTGTCAGCTCAAGGCTGCTAAATTGTTTGTCTTGCAAGCCCGTAATAAGCTGCTGGGTACTTAATAAATGAAGTTCTGACATAAGGTGTCGTCCGTCAAAATGTGAGTAGCATAAAGTAAAATAGGGTAGCGATTAAAGCAGCACGCTGCTTATTCAATCACTTGTGGAACCAAATATAAGCCATCTTCAACAGCTGGGGCGACTGACTGATTGCGCGCGCGGTTGATATCGTGTTTGGCCACATCAGCCCGCAATTCTTGGCAAGCTTCATGAATGTTTGCTAAGGGTTTGATGCCTGTGGTATCCACGTTAGATAGCGTATTCATAAGTTTTAATACTTTACTAATATCGTCGGCATAGCTATCGGCTGTGCTTTCATCGACACCCAAACGTGCAAGGTTGGCAACTTCTAGGATTTCTTCACGGCTGACGTTGCTGTCAGACGTTGCTGGTTGCTGTGACATAGTTTCTCCAGTGAAGGACAGTTTTTGTTAGAGTAGAATGCGGCTAAAATAGACAAGCATTAGATATAGATAATTATTAACACAAACTAAAACAAGGGGTTTATCTTAAGATGTATATATAGTGGCTTTATTATAAAGCATCTGGCTTAAGTTTACAGAGCATGACGCTTGATTGATGCACAATATCAACCAAGATGGCGTGATTTGCAAAATTGACCGTATAATTCACGATTGATTCTCAATTGCTTACCCATTACGTTCTGAAATACGTTACAGTATGCACCTGTGCTGCTAAGCAAAATTATCATTTGCCTGTAGAGCCTTGTTAGTTATTGAATTAAATGATGTTTCATTAAGTCGAATGGTGTTTACTGCTATTTTAAACTTTGTAACAACTTTTAGCGTTTAAGACCGAAATCCTGACTTACTGATGCAAATATCTGTGTTTTTTTTGAGCCAAATCGGTATAATTTAGCTCAGTTTTTCCATTGCATCATTATTGCTTAGGTTTGACTTGTTGCGAGGTTCAAATTTCGCCATAAGTAATGTCTAACGACGACCTGCTCAACGCTGACGAGTAACGCCTCAGTCAATCTCAGTCAATCTCATTCGCCTCATTTGTAATACGCTGGAAATATTAGTCATGAACCTGTTTGGATTTTTATCAAATAATATCGCTATCGACCTCGGTACTGCGAACACTCTCATTTTTATTCCTAATAAAGGCGTCGTACTTGACGAGCCTACGGTGGTTGCGTTACGAAGTAATCGTACACAAAACCCTACCGTTGCGGCTGTTGGTATTGATGCCAAGCAGATGCTTGGTCGTACACCTGCCAATATTACAGCGATTCGCCCATTAAAAGACGGTGTGATTGCTGACTTTGAAGTGACGCAAAAAATGCTCAAGCATTTCATCACGAAGGTAAAAGCCAAGCGTTTTATGGCGCAGCCTAATGTGGTGGTTTGTGTGCCTTGTAAGTCTACTCTGGTTGAGCGTAAAGCGATTCGTGAAGCGGTATCTTCGGCAGGTGCGAGTAAAGTACTATTGTTAGAAGAGCCAATGGCTGCTGCCATCGGTGCTGGCTTGCCAGTTCATGAGGCCAGCGGTTCGATGGTGGTTGATATTGGTGGCGGCACGACGGAGATAGCCGTTATCGCGTTATCTGGTTGCGTTTATGCTGAGTCGATTCGTATCGGTGGCGATATGTTTGATGACGCGATTATCACCCACGTACGCCGTACCCATGGTTGCGTGATTGGTGAGACGACAGCTGAGCGTATCAAGCATGAAGTTGGCTCTGCTTTGAATGAAGACAGTCAGCTAGAAGTTGAAGTTCGCGGTCGTAGCATGGCAGAAGGCGTGCCAAAAACCTTTACTGTTAATTCAGAAGAAGTACAAAAAGCCCTGAGTGATCCGCTGAGCGGCATTGTTAGCGCGGTGAAAGCTGCACTTGAGCAGACGCCACCTGAGCTGTCATCAGACATCGCAGAGCGTGGTATTGTCTTGACGGGCGGCGGTGCGCTGTTACGTGATTTGGACAAATTAATTTCAAGAGAGACAGGTCTACCTGTGACCGTTGCCGAAGATCCGCTGACTTGTGTTAGCCGCGGCGGTGGTATTGCGCTTGATTTTATCAATAACAAAAGCTTGAACATGATTTTTGTTTAGATTGCTTTAGTTAAGCACTGCGGTATTGATAAATCATCTTCGTCGTGCTTGATGATAGCTTGCGTAAAAATAGTGGGTTAAAACAGTATAAAATTAAAGGTAGCCAGTTGCGCTGCCTTTAATTGCATTAATCAACTAGAACCCAGTACTGGCTACTGCTTATTTTATAACTCCTGAGTTAGACGACTTATGACCCCAAGTATTTTTGCGCGCCAGCCGTTAGCACTTCGTAAGACTGCCATTGTATTAATAGCAGCTCTAATACTGATGTGGTTCGATAGCAAAAATTCAGAATGGTTTAATCCAGTACGTAGTACCAGTCATGCCGCTATGCAGCCTATTTATGAGCTATCACTGTTACCGAGTTATGCCAAGCATTGGGCAGGTGGCAGCTTACAGTCTAAAGAAGCGCTGCGCCGCGAAAACATGCAATTGAAGTCTCAGCTCATCCATGCGCAAGCCAAGTTGCAGCAGCAAGATTATATTTTGGCACAAAATGCGCGGCTGCAAGGTATTTTATCAACGACCAAGCCTGAACAATTTGATCTTAATTTGGCACAGGTAATCGGTACAGACACCAACTTACTCAGACAAATCGTGGTGCTCAATAAAGGCGTTCAAGACGGGGTTCAAGTTGGACAAACAGTGATTGATGAGGACGGTATTTTAGGGCAGATTATTAATGTCTATCCCAATACCAGTCGCCTGCTATTGATTACTGATGAGCAGCAATCGGTTGCAGTTACGGTTAAGCGCACAGGTCAACGCGCTATCGTGACAGGGCAAGGTATACCAACCTCATTAAGCCTTGATTATGTGTTCAAAACCTCAGACGTGCGTGTGGGTGATGAGCTGGTGTCATCAGGATTGGGTGGGCGTATTCCAGCAGGGTATCGTGTCGGGCGTATCGCCCATATTAAAGATACTCAAGCCGATAACTTTAGAAGTATAGAAGTGACCCCAGCGGCGAACTTTATCGATAATGCATATGTATTAGTCCTGCAAGATAAGCTGGTGAATAAAAATAATATTACCCTCAATGACCGTTAAGAATTTAGGCGCTCAATACGTAAGCATCAATCAGATAATGGCTGGCATCTATTTATTAACTGGTCTGTTTGTCGATACATTTTTAGCCATGGTTTTTATCCCATCAATGCCCACTCATGCTTTAACAGCAGCCATCAATACATTCGTTAAGGTAAGTACCCATGTCGTATCCTGATTCTGAGAATGCAACGGTACTACTGATTGCTACCATCATTCTAAGTTTTGTTATTGCGTCATCGCTTAATGTCTATCCGTTAAGTCCTAGTATGGCTACCTTACGCCCTATGGTCATGATCATGGTGCTGATTTTTTGGTTATTATTTCAGCCACGCTATGTTGGTATTTTTACAGCATTTACCATCGGTCTCATTGCTGACTTACTCATGGATACCCATTTGGGACAGCAAGCCTTTGCCGCCGTGGCAGTCGCCTTCTTCATAAAAATAACCAGTATTTATATTAGGCAACTAAATACCATCAGTGCATGGTTATTAGCAAGCTTAGGATTGTTTATTTTTCAATTATGTTTATGGATATTGCAGATGTTTATCCAGAATGTCTTTGTCGCACAATCTACCTTATCACTGTTGATGAGTATAATCAGCTGGCCATTGGTACTACTGGCTTTGCGTAAATTTGCGTCATAAGAAAAATTCTGCTAATAACCAATAAGATTGTAGCGCTGGTGTTTATTAATCATGACTAACTAATGTTAATGCACTAACAGGCAGCAGTTTTCGGTAGTAGGCAGATAAATTCAGATATAAAGAGAGTAGCGATGGATATTATTTTAGCTTCTGGTTCGCCGCGCCGTCGTGAGCTGTTAGAAAGAGCACAACTAGAATTTAGCACATTGAGTGTAGATGTCGATGAAACAAAGCATGATGATGAGTCACCTACAGACTATATCGAGCGCATGGTCGCCACTAAAGCTGAGGCTGCCATACAGCAACTAGCATCACGCTTGAAAACGGATAAAAGCTGTTTTTCTGACTCGTTTATCATTCTAACGTCTGATACCATCGGTGTGCTGGCAGATGGTCAAACAGTGCTGGTCAAGCCAGTCGATCGTGAGCACGCTTATAGCATGTGGCAACAGATGTCTGATAGTGTCCATGAAGTATGGACAGCAGTTCAAGCAACGCATGTATCATTATCTTCTAAAGTGGCTAACAGCTCAACTCATGAGCCAGTATTTCAAATCATTAATCAGCAACGAATCACTGAGCGTACCGAAGTGACCTTTATAGCGCTCACTGCAGAGATGATGAGTAACTATTGGGAAAGTGGTGAGCCTGCTGATAAAGCGGGTGGTTATGGTATACAAGGTTTGGGTGCTATTTGGGTCAGCCGTATCAATGGTAGCTATACCAATGTCGTGGGTTTACCACTTCCACAAACGCTGGCGTTAATTAAAAACGTCACAGATATTAGTGTCAAGTAAAATACCAGACAGACCCTGATGTAGATTATTGGTCTCTCAGAGATTGGCTGTCACTCTAACCTGCTGCACATAATAACACGCGAGAGTAATGGGCGAGAGCCAGCTGCATTTGTTACACTATAAAGATAATAGACGATGAACGTCTAACAAGAAAGCTGAGAGATAAGAGAAAAACATTATGTCCGAAGAGCTGCTGATTAATATTAGTCCAATGGAATCCCGTGTCGCAGTCTTAGACAATGGCATCTTGGGCGAAATTTATATTGAACGTCATCATAAATTGGGTCTGGTCGGCAATATCTATCTGGGTACAGTCGTACGCGTTTTACCTGGTATGCAGGCAGCATTCGTTGATATCGGGCAGTCGCGGACAGCATTTTTACATGTCAATGATATGCAGCGTGAGCCGCGTCCAGTAGCAGAAAATAAGAGTAAAGCGGCTGACAATAGCGATAAAAACTCGGATAGCAATATAGAAGATGCTGTGGTAGAAAATAGTACTAATAACTTGGCTGTCACGCCACCGGTGATTAGTATACAAAATACCGAAGTCATCCCTGTGTCTAAAACGTTGATTCAACATCGCTTGCATGAAAGCCAACGTATTTTAGTGCAAGTGACCAAAGATCAGTTGGGCAGTAAAGGCGCTCGCTTGACCACCAATATATCCTTGCCATCTCGCTATTTGGTGTATCTGCCCTCAAGCGAACACATTGGTATCTCTCAGCGCATTGATGGCGAAGAAGAGCGCACTCGTCTGAAGACTGAGCTTAGTAGCCTGATGCAAACGGTCAATCTAAAAGGCGGTCTCATCGCTCGTACCGCTGCTGAACGTGTCCCTGTCGATAAGCTTGAAGAAGACATTTATTATCTACTGCAGCTGTGGCGTACCATCTGCGCGCGTCGCCAAGAGATGAAACAACATCAAAGTTCTGAGCTTATTTATCAAGAGCTATCATTACCGCTGCGCTCTATCCGTGATTTGGTACACGCGGATACCGAGAAAGTCATCATCGATAATGCACAAATTTACGAACAAGTCAGATCCTTTGCCAAAGAGTTTGTGCCTTTTGTCTATGACCGTATTGTCCATTATACCGCTGAGCCATCCTTGTTTGATGTCCATCGTGTCGAAGATGATTTGCGTGATGCTTTAAAACGCCGCGTAGATTTAAAATCAGGTGGCTATCTGATTATCGACCAAACAGAAGCGATGACCACAATCGATGTCAATACGGGATCATTCGTAGGCGGGCGTTCGTTAGAAGATACGGTTTATAAAACCAATCTTGAGGCAACTCATGCAATCGCCCGTCAGCTGCGTTTGCGTAATCTAGGTGGTATTATCATCCTAGACTTTATTGACATGCTTGAACAGCAGCATAAAGATGATGTGTTAGAGAGCCTGCAATCACAGCTAGTACAAGACTATGCCAAAACTAAGATTACTCAGGTCAGTGAGCTTGGGTTAGTAGAGATGACGCGTAAACGTACGCGTGAGTCGCTCGGGCAGCAGCTATGTGAGCCGTGCTCTACGTGCCAAGGACGCGGCTTTGTTAAAACGGCTGAGACAGTGTGCTTTGAGATATTCCGTGAAATCATGCGTTGTGCTCGTACTTATAACTCTCCCAAGAAATTTACGGTCGTTGCCCATGCCGCAGTCATTGATTTACTTCTCACTTCAGAGTCAGACACGGTGGCAGATTTAGAGTATTTACTTGGTAGAGTGATTACCTTTGATGTCGAAAATCTCTATACTCAAGAGCAATATGACATTGTTTTGGATTGATGTTTCATAGCTTTAGATTAACAGTGCATAGTTATCGATTCATATAAGCGTGATTATTAAGCACAGATACGGTTGTTTACATATTACTGTTTATAAAGGGTAATATCATAAGTCGCTACAGATATTACCCTTGCAATGATTGAAATACTATGTATAATATACACCACTGAATTATATATGCGCCGCCAATCAAACAGCGGGCGCTATGACAGCTAGAGCATCGTTTCTAGCACTATTTCATTATGCCTTTGCTGACATCCTATAATGGAAGGGTCGGCGGGGCTTTAAACTATTTTGCTTTTGGCACGCTACAAGTTCGGATAAAGAACTCATTCTGGTTAAGAACAGAAGGCCGCTTTAAGTGAATATTTAACCAAACGGCTTTTGATCATATCTTTGCAAAGCAAAAATGACAAAAGCACATATTAGGAGCTTGCTGGCATGGCTAACCAGAGAATCCGTATCCGTCTTAAGTCTTTTGATCATCGTCTGATTGATCAATCTGCACAAGAGATTGTTGATACTGCAAAGCGCACCGGTGCGCAAGTTTGTGGTCCTGTACCGTTGCCGACTCGCATTGAGCGCTTCAACGTTCTAACTTCACCACACGTAAACAAAGACGCTCGTGATCAGTACGAAATCCGTACTCATAAGCGTATGGTTGACATCGTTCAACCTACCGACAAAACTGTGGATGCGCTAATGAAGCTTGACTTGGCGGCGGGTGTTGACGTTCAAATTGCTTTGGGTTAATGCACATAAACACCCAACCCATTAATATAAGATATAAAGAGGTCTAAAATGGCGATCGGTTTAGTCGGTAAAAAATGCGGCATGACCCGTGTCTTCACTGAAGCAGGCGCATCTATCCCTGTAACAGTGGTTGAGATCAGTGCTAATCGCATTACTCAAGTAAAAAATACTGATGTAGATGGCTATCAAGCCATCCAAGTTACCACAGGTACCCGTCGTGACAGCCGCGTAGCAGCAGCTCAAAAAGGTCACTTCGCTAAAGCTGGCGTTGCCGCTGGTCGTGGTGTTTGGGAATTTCGTGCCAATGATAGCGATCTTGAAGGTCGTGAAATTGGTGGTGAGATCCTAGCTGACTTGTTCGAACAAGGTCAGATGGTTGATGTCACAGGTAACAGTAAAGGTAAAGGCTTTCAAGGCGGCGTGAAGCGTCACAACTTCAGCATGCAAGATGCCACTCATGGTAACTCAGTATCTCACCGTGCCATTGGTTCAACTGGTCAAAACCAGTCACCAGGTAAAGTCTTCAAAGGCAAAAAAATGCCAGGTCAGATGGGTAACAAACGCGTTACCGTTCAGGGCCTAGAAGTGATATCGGTTGATGTTGAAAAAGGGTTACTTGTCATCAAGGGTGCTATCCCAGGTGCCACCGGTGGCGATGTCATCGTACGTCCGTCAGTCAAAGCCTAAGCAAGGGGATTAACGTGGATTTAAAAACAGTTACAGGGGCGGCAGTTGAGCTTTCTGATACGGCTTTCGGTCGTGAATTCAACGAAGCACTAGTGCATCAAGTCGTCACCGCATATCTTGCTGGTGCTCGTCAAGGTACACGCGCTCAAAAAACCCGTGCCGAAGTTTCTGGTGGTGGCATTAAGCCATGGCGCCAAAAAGGTACTGGTCGCGCTCGTGCAGGTTCTATTCGTAGCCCAATCTGGCGTGGGGGCGGTCGTGCATTCGCGGCTAAACCACAAGATTGGTCACAGAAAGTTAACCGTAAAATGTATCGCGGTGCTATGCAGTGTATCTTAGCCGAATTGATTCGCCAAGAGCGTTTGATTTTGGTCGAAGAGCTAAGCGTTTCTGGACCTAAGACTAAAGAGTTGATTGCAAAGTTAGGTGAGTTAAATGCATCACGTGCATTAATCGTCACTAAAGAAGTTGACGAAAACTTATACTTAGCTGCTCGCAACATCCCACATGTCAATGTACTTGATACAAGTGAAGTGGATCCAGTGAGCTTGATCGCTTTTGATAAAGTGATCATGACAGTCGAAGCTGCGAAACAATTTGAGGAAGCACTAGCATGAATAACGCAAGACTTTATCAGATCCTAAGAGGACCTGTATTCTCAGAGAAATCTCAAATGCTTGGCGACTCACTTGGTGTGCAGGTATTTAAAATTGACTCTAACGCTACTAAGCTTGAAGTCAAAAAAGCGGTTGAGATGATGTTTGAAGGTGTTGAAGTTTTAAAAGTAAACACTTTGAATGTTAAAGGTAAGACAAAGCGTTTTGGTAAAAGTATCGGCCGTCGTAATGACTACAAAAAAGCCTACGTTACCTTAAAAGCTGGTCAAGATGTACAAATGGCTGATGCTGGTGAAGAGGTCGCGAATACGACTGCTTCTACTAGTGAAACAGCGAACAACGAATAAGGATTACACTCATGCCTATCGTAAAAGCAAAGCCAACATCACCAGGCCGTCGTTTTGTTGAAAAAGTGGTGCATCCACACCTTTATAAAGGTCGTCCGTTTGCAGCGCTTCTCGAATCAAAAAGTAAAACTGGTGGTCGTAACAATAATGGTCGCATAACGACTCGTCATATTGGCGGTGGTCATAAGCAGCATTATCGTATTATCGATTTCAAACGTACTAAAGACAATATCCCAGCCACGGTAGAGCGTATTGAATACGATCCTAACCGTACTGCGCACATTGCTTTACTTAAGTACGCTGATGGCGAACGTCGCTATATTATTGCTGCTAAAAAACAAGCAGTTGGCGATACAGTAATGTCAGGTGAGCTATCACCAATTCGTCCAGGTAACTGTTTACCGCTGAAAAATATCCCATTGGGTACTGTGATCCATAATATCGAACTTAAAATCGGTAAAGGCGCACAGATGGCTCGTTCTGCGGGTGCTAGCGTTCAGTTGTTAGGTCGTGAAGGTATTTATGCTATTCTACGTATGCGCTCTGGCGAAACTCGCCGTGTACACGTGAACTGCCGTGCCGTTATTGGTGAAGTTTCTAACACTGAGAACAACTTGAAATCACTTGGTAAAGCCGGTGCTTCACGTTGGCGTGGTGTTCGTCCTTCTGTTCGTGGTGTTGCTATGAACCCGGTTGATCACCCACATGGTGGTGGTGAAGGTCGTAATAAAGGTCGCCATCCAACCAGCCCTTGGGGTCAGAAGTCTAAAGGACTTAAAACGCGTAGTAATAAGCGTACTGACAATATGATCATCCGCCGTCGCGCCAAGAAGAAATAAAGGAAGAATTTCATGCCTCGTTCATTGAAAAAAGGTCCATTCATAGACGCGCATTTGTTTGCTAAAGTTGAGAATGCATTAGACACCAACTCACGCAAGCCAATTAAGACTTGGTCGCGCCGCTCGATGATCCTACCACAAATGGTTGGCTTAACCTTGTCTGTTCACAATGGCCGTACTCATGTACCGGTTATCGTGAGTGAACAGATGGTTGGTCATAAACTAGGTGAATTTGCCCCGACTCGTACGTATCGTGGTCATGGCATTGACAAAAAAGCTAAGAGATAAGGTGCTTACCATGGAAGTAACTGCAAAATTACGCGGTGCCGCCATATCGGCACAAAAAGTTAGACTCGTTGCCGATGAAGTTCGTGGCAAATCTATCGAGCGTGCTTTGGATATCCTAACGTATAGTAATAAAAAAGGCGCTGTATTTGTTAAGAAATGTCTTAACTCAGCCATCGCCAATGCCGAACACAACAACGGTCTAGATATTGATACCCTTAAAGTATCAACCATCTACGTTGATGAAGGCATTACGCTAAAACGTATCCTACCACGTGCTAAAGGTCGCGCTGATCGTATCAGTAAGCGTACCTGTCACATCACTATAAAGGTAGGAGAATAAGTTATGGGTCAAAAAGTACATCCAATCGGAATTCGTCTTGGTGTTGTAAAGAAGCATAACGCAAACTGGTATGCTAACCCTAAACAATACTCAGAATACCTAATCAACGACATTCAAGTTCGTGAATATCTGCGCAAAAAGCTTGATAGTGCTATGATTAGCAAAATCATGATTGAGCGTCCTACAGGTGCTGCTAAGATTACCATCGCCACTGCGCGTCCTGGTATCGTTATCGGTAAGAAAGGCGAAGACATCGAAAGACTTCAAAAAGAATTGACCAAAATTATGGGCGTACCTGCTCAGGTCAACATTGAAGAAATCACCTCGCCTGATCTTGATGCTCATTTAGTAGCGGAAGGTATCGCAAGTCAGCTTGAGCGTCGTGTTATGTTCCGCCGTGCTATGAAGCGCGCCGTACAGAACAGCATGCGTTCTGGTGCTAAAGGTATTAAAGTTGAGCTGTCTGGCCGTCTTGGCGGTGCTGAGATTGCTCGTACTGAATGGTACCGTGAAGGTCGTGTGCCATTGCATACACTACGCGCTGATATCGACTATTCGTCAGTACGTGCGGAAACTACTTACGGCACCATCGGTGTAAAAGTTTGGATCTTCCGTGGCGAAATCCTTGACGGTATGAACAGTGTATACAATCCCGTTAAAGAAGAGCAGACTCGTGCGCCAAAACGCCGTGGTCGTGGAAACGGAAACCGTCGAAACACAGACAGAGGTTAAACTATGTTACAGCCAAAACGTACCAAGTTTCGTAAAATGCACAAAGGTCGTAACACTGGGCTAGCTCATCGTGGAAGCACCGTTGCATTCGGACAAATTGGTCTAAAATCGTTGACTCGTGGTCGTATGACTGCCCGTCAAATTGAAGCAGCACGTCGTACCATCACTCGTAAAATTAAGCGTGGTGGTAAGATTTGGATTCGTGTATTCCCAGACAAACCAATTACTAATAAACCACTAGAAGTACGTATGGGTAAAGGTAAAGGTCCTGTAGAATATTGGGTATGCGAAATCAAACCTGGTAAAGTGCTATATGAACTCGAAGGGGTTTCAGAAGAACTTGCTCGCGAAGCGTTCACGCTTGCTGCAGCAAAACTGCCCTTTAAAACTACCATTGTTAAGCGGACGATAATGTAATGAAGATCAGTGAATTACGTGATAAATCATTAGAAGAACTGACTCAGTTACTTGATGAAAAGCAACTTGATGCTTTCCGTATTCGTATGGCTAAAGCAACTGGTCAGTTGGGTAATACCCATGAAGTACGTGTTAATCGTCGTGCGATTGCTCAGCTTCAGACTTTGATTAACGAGAAACAACGAGGCGACTCATGAGCGATAACAATCAAACAGCTAATGCTAGCGTATTGACAGGACGAGTTGTCAGTGACAAGATGGACAAGTCCATCACAGTTTTGATTGAGCGTCTGGTTCGTCATCCTTTGTATGGCAAGCAGCTTCGTCGTTCTACAAAAATCAAAGCCCATGATGAGAATAACGTTTGCCAACAAGGCGACCTTGTCCGCATCAAAGAAACGCGTCCAATCTCTAAAACCAAGTCTTGGACTTTGGTTGAAGTGGTTGAAAAAGTAGAAAAAATCTAAGTAAATTGCATTAAAAGCCAGAAGCTGTTAAAATAGCCGCCTTTTTAAGGATGCTGATTGCGCCGAGCGTATATCACTCACATTAAGAGTAGCAGCGGTTATTATTATTAAAATGCCGACTACTCATACTGTGCTAGCGGCAGCAACTGGTTTTTATTGCTCATACGTGTGGAGTAACGCTATGATTCAGGTTGAATCGATGCTGGAAGTTGCAGATAATAGCGGTGCAAGACGAGTTCAGTGCATTAAAGTACTGGGTGGCTCTCATCGTCGTTATGCATCAGTTGGCGACATTATTAAAGTAACGGTTAAAGAAGCCATTCCTCGCGGTCGTGTTAAAAAAGGCGACGTGATGAATGCTGTAGTTGTACGTACCAAAAAAGGCGTTCGTCGTCCTGATGGTTCTGTTCTGCGTTTTGACGACAATGCTGCGGTATTGTTGAACCAAAATAAAGCACCGATTGCAACTCGTATTTTTGGACCGGTAACTCGTGAACTACGTGGTGATCAGTTTATGAAAATTGTATCACTAGCACCAGAAGTATTGTGAGGTAATCCATGTCAAAATTACGTAAAGGCGATACAGTTATCGTGATTGCTGGGAAAGACAAAGGCAAGCAAGGTACTGTACAAGCTGTAAAAAATGATCGTATTAAAGTTGAAGGCATTAATATTGTCACTAAACATCAGAAGCCAAATCAGGCAACTGGCGTTGAAGGTGGCATTCTTAAGAAAGAAGCTTTTCTACATATCTCAAATGTCGCAATATTAAATGCGCAAACCCAAAAAGCTGATCGTATTACTTATCAGTTCGGCGAAGACGGCAAGAAACAACGCGTCTATCGTTCGAACGGTGAAGTAGTGGCGACTGCGTAAGACACTAAGGGTGTAATGGTAATGGCAAGATTAAAATCTTTATATAACGAAGAATTGAAGCAGCAAATCAAAGAAGAGCTTGGTTTGGCTAATGTGATGCAAGTGCCTAAAATCACTAAAATCACACTTAACATGGGTGTAGGCGGCGCGTCTCAAGACAAGAAATTGCTTGAAGGTGCAGTAGCTGACATGACCGCTATCGCTGGTCAAAAACCTGTCGTCACCAAAGCGCGTAAATCAGTTGCTGGCTTTAAAATTCGTGAAGAATGGCCAATTGGCTGCAAAGTAACGCTACGCGGTGAGCAAATGTACGAATTTTTAGATCGTCTCATTGCCATTGCAATTCCTCGTATTCGTGATTTCCGCGGTTTTTCACCTAAAGCCTTTGACGGACGTGGTAACTACTCATTGGGTATCAAAGAACAGATCGTATTCCCAGAAGTAGATTTTGACAAGATTGATCGTATCCGCGGTATGGATGTGACAATCACCACGTCAGCTCAATCTGATGAAGAAGGTCGCGCGTTGCTTAAAGCATTCGGCTTCCCATTTAAATAAGGTAAAGACGTTATGGCAAAGAAGAGCATGATTAACCGCGAATTAAAGCGCGAAAAAATGGTTGCTAAGTACGCTGATAAGCGTATCAAGCTAAAAGAAACTATCAGTGATATGACTGCAAGTGACGAAACTCGTATGGAAGCGATGCTAGAGCTACAAGCTCTTCCACGCAATTCATCGCCAGTACGTCTGCGCAATCGTTGTGCTATCACCGGTCGTCCTCACGGTTACTTCCGCAAGTTTGGCTTATCACGCAATATGCTGCGTGAGCGTGTCATGCAAGGCGATGTGCCTGGTGTTCGTAAAGCAAGCTGGTAAGGGGTAACTATATGAGTATGCAAGATACCGTTGGGGATATGCTAACCCGTATTCGTAACGCACAAATGGCTAACAAAGTATCGGTAGCAATGCCGAGCTCTAAATTACGTAAATCAATTGCTGATTTGCTAGTTAGCGAAGGTTATGTGGCGAGCGCTGTTGTTACTGAAGAAGCAAACAATAAAGCAACCCTATCTATCGAATTGAAATACTTCGAAGGCCGCGCTGTCATCGAAACGATTCAACGTTTTAGCCGTCCTGGTTTACGCCAGTTCCGCGGTAAAGACGCTATCCCTACTGTTAAGCAAGGTATGGGTGTTGCTATCGTATCAACTAGCCAAGGCATCATGAGTGATCGTGCTGCACGTGCTGCTGGTATCGGTGGTGAAATCGTCGCATTTGTAGCGTAAGCTACACGACGATAAAGTCTATTTGATGATTGTTAGACTTCTATTGATTGAGTAATAATGAATTATTTCAAATTGATAGGTGTCTAACGCAGTCAACTATGCTAAACTAACACGCTTTTTAGCCTGTTAGTTTTTTCGCTAATATAAAGAAGTTAATTTTTTAAGGAATATTCCTATGTCTCGTGTGGCTAAAGCCCCAGTGACACTGCCAAACGGCGTAAGTGTTACTTTGAACGATCGGCAGGTCGAAGTGAAAGGCAAGAACGGCATTTTGTCTTTACGCCTGCATGAATTGGTCGAGCTGAAACAGGAAGATGATGCGATCATTTTCTCACCTACAGTCGATTCAAAAGAAGCTATGATGCACACTGGCACCATGCGCGCTCTTGTTAACAACTATGTTAAAGGCGTGAATGAAGGCTTTGAAAAGCGTCTTCAGTTAATTGGTGTTGGTTATCGCGCACAAGTTGCTGGTAACAAGGTAACTTTGAACGTTGGTTACTCTCATCCAGTAGAATATACGTTGCCTGAAGGTGTGTCAGCTGAAACCCCAACGCAAACTGAAATTGTTTTGAAATCAAACAATAAACAGCAGCTTGGTCAAGCAGCGGCTAATATCCGCGGTTTCCGCCCACCTGAGCCTTATAAAGGTAAAGGTATTCGTTATAGTGACGAGCATGTGATTCGCAAAGAAGCCAAGAAAAAATAAGGTGAGTTGAAATGTTTGATAAAAAAGCAGCTCGTCTGCGTCGAGCTAAGAAAACCCGCGCGCATATCCGTTTCTTAGGCGTTCATCGCTTAACGGTTACTCGCACGCCAAAACATATTTATGCCCAGATTATCTCTCCTACCGGTGGTGAAGTGATTGCTCAGGCATCTACCTTAGACGGCAGCTTGCGCTCAGGCGCGACTGGCAATGCTGATGCAGCAACGTCTGTGGGCCAAATGATCGCAGAACGCGCAAAAGCAGCTGGTATCACTAAAGTTGCCTTTGACCGTAGTGGTTTTAAATATCATGGTCGAGTTAAAGCTTTAGCAGAAGCAGCTCGCGAAAACGGATTGGAGTTTTAATCATGGCTAGAAATGATAAAAATGATAAAAATGAACAGACTGACGGTCTAGTAGAACGCTTAGTTACCGTTGATCGCGTTGCAAAAGTTGTTAAAGGTGGTCGTATTTTCTCTTTCACTGCATTGACTGTAGTGGGCGATGGCAATGGTCGTGTTGGTTTTGGTCGCGGTAAAGCACGTGAAGTGCCAGCTGCTATCCAAAAAGCACTAGAAGCTGCCAAACGTAATATGATTACTGTTGAGCTTAATGATGCAACTTTGTATCATCCGATCAAAGCACGTCATGGTGCTAGTAAAGTTTATATGCAGCCTGCATCTGAAGGTACTGGCGTAATCGCTGGTGGCGCAATGCGTGCTGTATTAGAAGTTGCTGGTGTCAAAGATGTTTTGACTAAATGTTATGGTTCTACCAATACTGCTAACGTTGTTCGCGCAACGTTTAACGGTTTACGTGATATGTCAACTCCAGAGAAGATGGCAGCAAAACGTGGTAAATCTGTAGACGAAATCTTGGGTTAACTTAGACTAGGTGAGTTACGATGAAAAAAATGAAAGTCACTCAATTTAAATCGGGTGCCCATCGCCTAAAGAGCCACAAAGCGAGCTTGAAAGGATTGGGTTTACGCCGTATTAATCATACTGTTGAAGTAGAAGATACACCTTCAACACGTGGTATGGTCAATCGCGTTAACTACATGGTAAAAGTGGAGGAAGCGTAATGGGTCTTAGATTAAATGAATTATCACCAGGTGTTGGCGCAAAGAAAACTGCCCAACGTCGTGGTCGTGGTATCGGTTCAGGTCTTGGTAAGACTGGTGGTCGTGGTGTAAAAGGTCAGAAATCTCGTTCAGGTTCTAGCATTCGCTCAGGATTTGAGGGTGGTCAAATGCCTTTATATCGTCGCCTACCGAAATTTGGTTTTACCAGTAAAATGGCAATGAAGACGGCTGAAGTACGTCTTTCTGAACTAAATAAAATTGATGGCGATGTGGTTAGCCTTGAAACACTTAAAGCTGCTAACCTAATCCGTCACGACATGAAGCGTGCCCGTATTATGTTGTCAGGCGAAGTCACTAAGGCTTATACCTTTAAAGGTATCAAAGTGACTAAAGGCGCTAAGCTAGCAATCGAAGCTGCTGGTGGTAGCATCGAGGAGTAGTAACGTGTCAAAACAATCAATGTCATCGACTGGTATACCGCTCAATCCATTTGCATTCATACGCAAGTATGATGAATTGTGGACGCGTTTATTATTCTTAATCGGCGCATTGGTTGTTTATCGTTTAGGGTCACATATTCCAGTACCGGGTATCAATCCGGTCAACTTGGCTGATCTGTTTTCGCGCAACGAAAACACCATTTTGAGTATGTTTAACATGTTCTCAGGTGGTGCACTAGAGCGTATGTCCATTATGGCGCTCGGCATTATGCCGTATATTTCAGCATCGATTATTGTACAGATGATGTCTGCAGTATTGCCATCGCTTGAAGCCCTCAAAAAAGAAGGCGAAGCGGGACGACGTAAGTTGAACAAGTATACCCGTCAAGGGACACTTGCTTTAGCCCTAGTACAGTCATTAGGAATGTGTGCTGGCTTAATCAGTCAAAATCTTACCTTATCTTCTGGTCTGACCTTTTATATTCCAGCGGTTACCTCATTGGTAGCGGGCGCTATGTTCTTGATGTGGCTTGGTGAGCAGATTACAGAGCGCGGCGTAGGTAATGGTATTTCAATGCTCATTTTTGCGAGTATTGTGGCTGGTACGCCAGGTATGATTTCGCAGTCTATTGAACAGGTCAATCAAGGGCAGATGAACTTGATTGTACTGTTTATTTTTGTGCTACTAGGCATCGCGGTTACTGCTGGTATCGTTTATATTGAACGTGCTCAGCGCCGTGTTCCAGTGAACTATGCACAGAAGCAGCAACAAGGTCGCAAAATATATGCTCAGCAGCAGTCACATTTGCCGCTGAAGCTTAATATGGCAGGGGTTATCCCAGCCATTTTTGCCAGCTCGTTGTTGTTGTTTCCAGCAAGTTTAGGGCAGTGGGTGGGTCAATCAACTGATCCTACCCTTACACAAAAAATACTACAGAATATGGCATTGGTGTTGTCTCCAGGACAGCCGCTATATTTGGTTCTGTTTGGCGCGATGATTATTTTCTTCTGTTACTTCTATACGGCATTGGTATTTAGCCCACGTGAAGTAGCTGAAAACCTTAAACGTAGTGGTGCGTATATCCCAGGTATTCGCCCCGGACAACAAACTCAGCGTTACCTAGATCATGTATTAAACCGACTGACCTTTATTGGCGCGATGTATATGACGGTTATTTGTTTAATGCCAATGGTCGTCCAGTCATCGTTTGGTGTGCCGTTTCAACTCGGTGGTACGTCTTTACTGATTATGGTGGTTGTGGTAATGGACTTCATTTCGCAAATCCAAGCGCATTTGATGACCCATCAATATCATGATCAGACGTTAATTCAATCGCCCACTCAACCTTAAATGAGCGGTACGATATCTCAAAGGAGCATGCTATGAAAGTTCAAGCATCAGTTAAAAAGATTTGTGGTAGCTGTAAAGTTGTGCGCCGTAAAGGCCGTGTACATATCATCTGTACAGCAGAACCTCGCCACAAGCAACGTCAAGGTTAATATTTAGTATTATAAAGTCTTAGACTTTTGTTACTATCTCAATTAATACTTGAAAAATGACGGCGGATGGGATATCATCCGCCACTTGCCGTAGTTTATGCAAAAACTTTTATAAGACCGTCAATGAATAGGCTTGTAACTAAGTCAAAGCAGCGATAATAATTATAAAAGCTTTAGTATTGACAGCAACAAATCTGAAAAATAAAGCCTTATTGATAAATAACGCTTATTTTTCTTTAATGGAGAGAAATCAATGGCTCGTATTGCCGGCGTAAACATTCCGGATAATAAGCATGCTGTTATTTCACTAACTTACATCTTTGGTGTAGGTCGTACCACTGCTCAGAAAATCTTAGAAGCAGTTGGCATTGCCCCTACTACTAAAGTTAGTCAGTTAGATGATACACAGTTAGATGCTATCCGTGCACAAGTTGCAAATTACATGACTGAAGGTGATCTTCGTCGTGAAGTGTCAATGAATATTAAGCGTTTAGTTGATCTTGGTTGTTACCGTGGCATCCGTCATCGTCGTAACCTACCAGTTAGAGGTCAGAATACTAAGAACAACGCTCGTACTCGTAAGGGTCCGACACGCCCTCTCAAAAGATAATTAACTTAGGAAGCTAAAAGATGGCTAAAGACACTCGTAGTCGCAAGAAAGTGACTCGTCGTTCAGTATCGGAGGGCATTGCCCATATCCATGCGTCTTTTAATAACACCATTGTTACGATTACCGATCGTCAAGGTAATGCACTGGCTTGGGCCACTTCAGGTGGACAAGGCTTCCGTGGTTCACGTAAATCTACACCATTTGCAGCTCAGGTTGCAGCTGAGGTCGCTGGTAAAGCGGCTCAAGAATATGGTGTTAAGAATATCGACGTTTTGGTCAAAGGACCAGGACCGGGTCGTGAGTCTGCGGTAAGAGCACTAGGTGCATTGGGTTATAAAGTTAACAGCATCTCTGATGTAACCCCAATCCCACACAATGGTTGCCGTGCGCCGAAAAAGCGCCGCGTCTAATATTAAAGACGAAGCTTTTTATCCCAAAAGCTTATAGGAGACATAACAATGGCCCGCTATATTGGACCAAAACTCAAATTATCACGTCGTGAAGGCACGGACTTAGGTCTTAAGTCTGGCGTTAAACCATACGACGTAAAAACGAAAAAAGCTGGTCGTCCACCAGGTCAACACGGTGTAAGCCGTAACAAGACCTCAGAATATGCTTTACAGCTGCGTGAAAAGCAGAAAGTTAAGCGTATCTATGGTGTATTAGAGCGTCAGTTTGCTAATTACTATAAAGAAGCTGCTCGTAAGCGCGGTGCTACTGGTGAAAACCTGTTAGCCATGCTTGAGAGCCGTCTAGATAATGTTGTTTATCGCATGGGCTTTGGCTCAACTCGCGCCGAAGCACGTCAGCTAGTCAGTCATCGTACTGTTATGGTAAAAAAAGCTGGCCGTGATGAGTTTGTTCGTGTGAACATTCCATCAATTCAGTTGCAAGATGGTGATGTCATCGCTATCCAAGAGAAGTCTCGCGAGCAATTACGTATTAAAAACGCAATTGAGCTGGCTACCCAACGTGGTATTCCAGAATGGCTAGATGTTGACCACAGCAAATTACAAGGCACGTTTAAACAAGCGCCTGATCGTATTGATCTACCTGCTGAAATCAACGAAAGCTTGATCGTTGAGCTATACTCTAAGTAATGACGTACTGCTCGATGTCGTGAAAACGGCATTGAGCAATCAACGTTAATTAAACCAGTTTAATAAATCGAGGTGACATCATGATGCTAAATGCAACTGAGTTTCTAACGCCGAATGCCATTAATGTGGATACGGTTAATGAAACGATTGCGAAAGTCACGCTCGAACCGTTAGAACGCGGCTTTGGGCATACCCTTGGTAATGCCTTACGTCGCATCTTGTTATCTTCATTACCTGGTGCTGCAGTCATTGAAGCTGAGATTGATGGTGTTGACCATGAATACTCAACGCTTGAAGGACTACAAGAAGATGTACTTGACTTGCTTTTGAACCTAAAAGGCTTGGCTATTACCCTTCATGACCAAAATGAAGTATTTTTGACCTTGGATAAACAAGGTCCAGGCACTATTACTGCTGCAGACATCGCGTTACCGCATAATGTAGACATCGTCAATCCAGAATTGGTGTTGGGTACATTGAGTGATCGTGGTCATCTTAAGATGCGTTTGCGTGTAGTAATGGGTCGTGGATATGAGCCAGCAAACCAGCGCCGTGAAGATGGTGATACTAAAGCAATCGGACGTTTAAAGCTTGATGCAAGTTTTAGTCCTGTGCTTCGTGTTGCTTATCAGGTTGAGAACGCTCGTGTAGAGCAGCGTACTGATCTTGATCGTCTTATCATTGAGCTTGAAACTAATGGCACTATAGATCCAGAAGAAGCAATTCGTAAAGCAGCCACTATTTTACAACAACAGATTTCTATCTTTGTTGACCTAGAAGCTGAAGAAGCGCCTGAGCCTGTGAAAGAGAAAGAAGAGGTTGATCCGGTGCTATTACGCCCTGTGGACGATCTTGAACTAACGGTTCGCTCAGCCAACTGCTTGAAAGCTGAAAACATTTACTATATCGGTGATTTGGTACAACGTTCAGAGACTGAACTTCTAAAAACCCCAAATCTTGGTAAGAAATCATTAACGGAAATCAAAGACGTACTAGCGTCTAAAGATTTAGAGCTCGGTATGCGCCTAGATAACTGGCCACCAGCTGACCTTCGTGTTGATGATCGCTTTTCTTATCGTAGCCGTTAAACTTTAAGGATTTTTGACTATGCGCCATCGTAAGAGTGGAGTCAAGCTGGGTCGTACCGGCAGTCATCGTAAGGCAATGTTTCAGAACATGACTAACTCATTATTTGAGCATGAACTGATCAAAACAACTTTACCAAAAGCAAAAGAGTTACGTCGCGTTGCCGAGCCATTAATCACTATGGCTAAAGAAGACAGCGTTGCTAACCGTCGTTTGGCATTTAGCCGTATGCGTAGCAAAGCTATGGTAGGTAAACTATTTGGCACGTTAGGTCCTCGTTACCAGACCCGTCCAGGTGGATATTTGCGTATCGTAAAATGTGGTTACCGTGATGGTGACAATGCGCCAATGGCATATGTAGAATTGGTTGATCGCGACTAATTTTACAATAAGCAAAAGATGTATATAAAAAAGCTCCAATTGAATTGGAGCTTTTTTTGTGTCTGATGTTTTAGTTTATTACCGTAGTAGTGAATCTACATCCGCAGCACCTTGTCTGATAATTTCAGGCTGGCTACCAGTCATATCAACAATCGTAGTGAGCTTAGTGGTTTTTATACCTGCATTTATCAAACCGTCGATTTGATTGCCTAATAAATCCTCAATCTCAAAGGGATCATCCAGTATGTCATCACGGTTAGGCAGTATTAATGAACTGGTTAAGATAGGTTCATCCATGGCCTCTAAAAGCGCTTGCGCAATAGGGTTGCTAGGTACTCGAATACCGATGGTTTTTTTCTTCGCATGTGCCAATTTTTTTGGTACGTCTTTTGTGGCATTGAGGATAAAGGTGATGGGCGCAGGAGTAAGTGCTTTAAGCTGTTTAAATTGTACATTGTCTACTGCGGCATAGTTGGCAATTTCGCTTAAGTCACGGCATAGCAAGGTAAACTGGTGTTTATCATCAAGCTCACGAATTTGTTTGAGCTTATCGAGTGCATCCTTTGCCCCTAAGCGACAACCAAAAGCATAGCTGGTATCGGTAGGGTAGATAATGAGCTGGTCTTTACGTAACAGATCCGCCACTTGCTCAATCAGCCGTGGCTGTGGATTTTCTGGATGAATATAAAATACTTGCATAGCAGTTCCTTATTTTATAGTTATAGGTTTTTAAATGTGAAGTTTTTGACTAAGTAGAACATTTGTGGCGCGTATGCTTCTTTCACTAAGTTTACTAAAAAAGCATCACTGCCTTCTTAGTATAGCGCAAAGCCAATATAAGTTTGATTGCAAGCCGTTACTATGCGTAGACAATCGTTAACGCAAAAATGCCACACCTTTATGCTGATATGCTGCTGTTACTCTGGATCAGCTATAGAGACACTGAGTAAGGCGTGTAATAAAGTCTTAGCATCAGATGGTAATATATTGGGCTTAGCGATGTATTGTTGCACTTGTCGGTAGACGTCATTTGCGAATGTACTATTGCTCGTATCAAAGTCAGCAAACAAATTATCTTGTGACACCTCAAATGATCGTTCGCAAGCGAGAGTAAATAAACATTCTAACGCTTGTGGCTTAATCTCTACGCGCTCAAATGCTTGCTGCTGAGCGGCGGTACGCCCATCTGGTGCGTACCAGTAGCCAAAGTCAGCCAAACGTCTACGAGCCTCTCCAGCCACACACCAATGGCTCAGCTCATGCAACGCACTAGCAAAAAATCCATGAGCGAATTCAATTTTTGCGGGTTCATTATTTTGTGCTGGAAAGTACTCTGGTTCTCCTTGTCCACGAACCAATGTAACGTTTTGATGAGCGAATAAATTATTGAATAATTGGATGAGCCAATCAGTAGCCGCTTGCTCGTATTTATTAACCAATGATGGAGTGCCATCTAAGCCTTTGATAGCAGCTAACCTTTCTAACCTTTGCCATTCACTTTTTACATCCTCTAAGCACTGATTGTTGTTAGGGTTCCACGAGTCAGTGGAAGAGGCATTCACATTACTGGTTAACGTAGTGAGACGTTGCAATAGTATTTTTGCTTCAAGTGCAGAAAGTAGGTTCGAGAAGTCAGGTTTATCATTAAACACATTCATAGGTAAAACACTGGTCAAATAAAAGATAAAAAGAAGAACTATCTTTGAATATAAATAGGCGAAATAAAGAGATGAAAATAGAGCTCATATCAAATAAATTTAACATACTAGCGCTAGCGTCGCTCAATGCTTTCCGTTAGTATGGCAGGCAATATTATACACCGTTTTGATGAATGAGGTCGCGCATGTCAAGCACTCCAGAAAGTAAACCGTCAGCAGGTTATGCTGATAATAAAAAAGCGCCTTTATCTACTAGTATGCCTGAATCTATTTCTTTGGATAAATGGGCAGATACTGGTTATGAATGGACAGGAGAGGTAGAGCCAAGCGCTTTCAAACGTCTTGCTGCTATCTTAGCCACCGAACATGAACAAGCAAACATCTCGCTTAATGCCAATCTGTATCGCCGCAATAATGTCTTACATTTGGCATTCACATTGACGGGTGAAGTTTGGTTAACCTGTCAGCGTTGCCTACAGCCAGTGGCTATCGATTTGTCTGATGATTATAATATTGCGCTATTAGAAGATGAGAGCCAAGCACGTTCAATCAATGATGAACAAGACTATTTATTACTTGATGAAATTATTACTGAGCCTGCACCAGAGCTTTTATTGCCATTCAAAAAATTGGTAGAAGATGAGATATTACTGAAGACGCCAATGTCGCCAAAACATGACCACTGTGAAATGACGGTAGAGCAATTTGGTGAGATTCCAGAAGAGGAAGAAAGCGAAAATCCTTTTGCTGCTTTAGCCTCGCTAAAAGGCAAGTTGTAATCTTATTAAGAGACAAGTCATATATAAATGTACTACTTAATAAATTTATGATACCTTTCATCAGCTTTCTACCAAAGAGTGAGAAGCAGGGCTTTATTAATCCGCTAAACATGCGTATAATGTCCCGTTTATTGCATTCTAGCAATCTGCTACTGGCAGATAGATGCTGATCTTGCAGACTAACTATAGATTTTAGACGTAATCAACACTTTAATACGTGGCAATCTATTTAACTAATGATGCGTAAGACTTAGGTTGTTGTGATTATATAGCCTCTGTCAGTGTCGATTAAAGCTGAATTTCAAGCTTATCCCCTTTTAAGTATAGGAGCTATATCATGGCCGTTCAAAAAAGTCGTAAAAGTCGTTCTCGTCGTGACATGCGCCGTTCACATCATCGTATGGAAATCGCTGAGATAAGCGTAGATGCTACCACTGGTGAAAAACATCGTCGTCATCACATGACTAAAGATGGTTTCTACCGTGGTCGCCAGTTGTTTAAAGTTAGTCAAGACGCTTAAATTGTTGGCTATTCAATAGCTGATTGTAAAAATAATGATAGTACTGGTGACTGTCATTATTTTTGCAACGCTGTTATTAGGTAATATGCTTTGAGCTGAAGAAAGCCAAGTTATTTCGCTATCATATATTATGTGGCTAGATAACTTGGCTTTTTGCTATTGGCTTTTATGGTAGGTATTTGAACAACCTTTTACCATGTTACCATGTGCCTTTAGAAAATATGAAAATGAACCGATATACTCTACCGTTTTAATTTGAGTGGTATCTTTTACTATACGTGTTTCAGTAGCATCCACTATGATAATAGTGTGCGTCAGTGTATAGTTTATCGATAATCCGTTTTTTTAGACAAATACTAAAGCAACGGCTTTATATCGCCTCTAATAATATAATAAACCCCAATTGTTTTTAGGGATATTTCCAATTAAATAAGGAATATTGGTTATGGCCTCTGTACCCGATATGGTAAAAAAGCCGCCGACACGTATTGCGGTAATTTTTCCTGGTCAAGGATCGCAAGTAGTCGGGATGACTAGTGAGCTTGCTGAAATCTATCCAGAGATTCTCGATACCTTTACTGAAGCTAGCGCCGCGCTTGGTGAAGACTTATGGGCAATCTGTCAAAATGAAGAAAAACTCAATCAAACACAATATACTCAGCCTGCATTACTGACGGCCAGCATCGCCATTTGGCGTATCTTAAAACAAAAAATAACCACAGCGCCTTGTTATTTAGCGGGTCATTCTCTAGGTGAGTACAGTGCGCTTTGTGCGGCTGAAGTCATATCGCTTGCTGATGCGGTTAAATTGGTACATAAGCGCGGTCAGTTGATGCAAGAAGCCGTTGTAGGTGTCGATACTGCCATGGCAGCAGTGTTAGGGCTTGAGGACAATCGAGTAGAAAACTTGTGTGAGCAAGCGACTGAACATGTCGAAGGTGCCATTGTAGGTGCAGCCAACTTTAATAGTCCAGGACAAGTGGTGATATCGGGTAATGCTGCTGGTGTGAATGCAGTTATTGATAAAGTGCAAAACACTGGCAAAAAATCTATCCCGCTAAAGGTCAGCGTACCATCACATTGCGCGCTTATGGAGCCAGCCAGTAGTGCATTGGCTGAGATTCTGGCAGACATAAAATTTGATCAAGCGACGATTCCTGTTATCCAAAATCGACATGCGCGTGTTGAGAGCAGTGCGGTCGGTATCAAGCAGGCATTAACAGAGCAATTAAGCCAACCAGTATTATGGTCAAAAACCATGCAAGAGCTGGCTGACAAACAAATTAATATTTTAATCGAATGCGGCAGTGGTAATGTATTGAGCAACTTGGCGAAGCGCCAAGCACAGCCAATTACGAGCTATCCTACTGACAAGCCCGCTCGTCTTGATAAATTAATGGAGGTGTTATCATGAGTCGTACGATTACTCTAGTGACAGGTGCTAGCCGTGGTATTGGTAAAGCCGTTGCCAAACGTTTCGCCAAAGAAGGACATTTTGTTATTGGTACAGCCACTACGGAAAAAGGTGCTGAGCTGATTGATGGTTATCTCCACGATAGTGGCGGTATTGGACGTGTTTTAGACGTGCGTGATACCGCACAAATTGATAAGCTGTTTGAAGAGATTGAGAGCGTCTACGGCGCAGTACAAGTCTTGGTCAATAATGCAGGTATCACCCAAGATGGTCTGCTGATGCGTATGAAAGATGACGACTGGGAAAATGTTATCGATACCAATTTGACGTCGGTATACCGCATGAGTAAACGTGCTGTGCGCGGTATGATGAAAGCACGCCGTGGTCGCATCATCAATATAACCTCTGTTGTTGCGCAAATGGGTAATGCCGGTCAATCTAACTATGCGGCGACCAAAGCGGGCGTCGAAGGGTTCAGCCGTACGCTCGCGCGTGAAATTGGCTCACGACAAGTGACGATTAATTGCGTAGCCCCTGGTCTGATCGAAACGGATATGACGGACGAGCTTGATGAGCGCCTATTGAACTCTATGCTAGACGCGGTACCTATCAGTCGCCTTGGACAGCCAGAAGACATTGCAGCAGCCGTACATTTCTTAGCCAGCGATGAGGCCAGTTATATCACAGGCGCTGTTATCCCTGTCAATGGTGGTATGTATATGTAGGTGATAAATAAGTGTTACATAGTTATAATAAAAAACTCTGTGCACGAGTGTAAACTATAATAAAGGGTGTTATAATGACGGATACTTTTATGTCAAAGCCCTGTATTATAGCAGGGCTTTACTAGACATCTGTCAAAACGTATAACCAGCTATAAAACAAGTTACAAAGTACTCAGATAGCTGTGCTAATCTGAAGATATAATTTTATATACAATGCTGTAGAGCCTAATGATAGGACTATGGTAATTTGCCAAAATAATAGATCAAAAAGGAGAAATCTACATGAGTAATGATACCGAGCTAAGAGTTAAAGCTGCAGTAGCTGAGCAATTGGGTATGAATGTTGAAGATATCAACAATGATGCATCATTTATGGAAGACTTAGGTGCAGATTCGTTAGACCTAGTCGAATTGGTCATGTCATTTGAAAGTGACTTTGGCATTACCATTCCTGATGAAGATTCAGCAGAATTAACGACTGTTCAAAAAGCGATTGATTATGTACAAGCGCAGCTATAATTAGCTAGTGGCTCAGCGAGTTATTTTAGCCGCCTATCTGTAGAGATAGGCGGTTTTTTTATGTTGATAATTTGCTATGGCAACAGGTGGTTATATGACTAATCAATACGTTAACATAAGCTACGCCAAATCAACATTACTCAACATACTATTACTATCTACCTCACCTATCTTTGTCTATACTCATAATGGTAAGCAGTAACAAAGTGTAGTTATATATAAAGTGTGGTTATATATGAAAGTATATGCCATTAAAAAAATAATGATGAATAATAAATAACAATATTTAAAGGAGTATGTAAATGGGTATGTTCAGTTTTGCAAAAGATATCGGTGATAAAATTTTCAATCGTGATGACGCCAAACACGATGCCAAGTCAGAAACAAAAGCAGACGCTAATACGCCAGTACAGAGTAGCGAACCTTCTGCGCAATCAGTTGCCAATATTTTACTTCGTCGTATTCAGCAGCAGAATCTTAATATCAGCGATTTGAAAATCAAGTATAACGGCTCAACAGATACTGCAGAAATCAGCGGTAAAGCTAAAACGCAAGCAGACCGCGAAAAAGCGATTATCGCCATTGGTAATGTACAAAATGTGGCCAAGGTAATCGATAATATTGATATCGAAGAAGATGCGCCTGAGTCAACGATGTATACAGTGAAATCTGGTGATAGCTTGTCTAAGATCGCAAAAGAGGTTTATGGTTCAGCGGATGATTATATGAAAATCTTTGAAGCCAATAAGCCGATGCTATCTAGCCCTGATAAGATTTATCCTGGTCAAGTACTGCGTATTCCTAAGCCATAATAGGCTTTTGAACTGTCAGAGATATGTGTTAATAAAATAAAGAATGCCTCTTACTATAATAAGAGGCATTTTTTTGGCGTATAGAAATATAAACTTAAGATTTAGAGGTTTTTGAACTTCTCGTACTGTTCAGCTATGGCCCAATTGATATGTACATCGAGCATTTCGTTATGTACGCCCAACTTTGATTGTAACTGAGTAATGGTTTCTTCATTACCATTAGCATTTCCAAGACCAATCGCGATATTACGCAAAAAGTTCACATAGCCTGTACGTCTAAGCGGGCTGCCTTCAGTTTTTTTCATAAATTCAGCTTCTTGCCATTGCCACAGCTCAAGCAAACTGCTGCTATCAAGGTTATGCCGTGGTGCGAAGTCCTCTACAGGTGTAAGATTGGCGTAGCGATTCCAAGGACAGATAAGTTGACAGTCGTCACAACCGAAGATGCGATTACCAATCGCGCGGCGGTATTTTATATCAATAATACCGTCGTGCTCGATAGTGAGGTAGGAGATACAAGCTGCAGCATTGAGCTCATAGGGCGCGACAATCGCTTGAGTGGGACAGATGTCGATACAAGCGCTACAACTGCCGCAATGCTCTTTAACAGGTTTGTCATCAGGTAATTCGAGGCTAATAAATAGCTCACCCAATACAAAAAATGAACCCGCTTGCTTGTTGATTAATAAGGTATGCTTTCCTGTCCAGCCAAGACCAGCAGCATCGGCAATGGGTCGCTCGAAAATAGGAGCAGAGTCGCTAAAAGGCCTAAAAATAAAATCTTGCTCTGAGCCTATATTGAGGTGTTGCCACTCAGGAAGCATGGCTTCTATCTTTAGCGCCAATTGCTTCAAACGACTGCGCATCGTTTTATGATAGTCGCGTCCTCTGGCATAACGAGCAATGATACCTTGATTGGGGTAGTCATTGTCAGTAATCGTACGTGGGGTTGGTGCTTGAGTCAGGTAATCCATACGGACACTGATGATGGTTTTTGCCCCTTCTACCAGTTGGTCAGGATTTGCCCGCAGTTCATGGTTGTTATGCATAAACTGCAGTTGTCCCTCATAGCCTTTATCGAGCCATTGTTGCAATTGTACAATCTGCTTAGCAAATAAAGGATGATGCACCGATAAAAAACCGCAGTCGGCAAATCCTAAAGCCTGTGCTTGGTCTTTAATCCATTGTTTGACATCCACTGTGGTGGTAAATGTTGGGCTATTATTCACCTTAATCTTTTTTTCGGACGCAGGCTTAGGTTCAAAAGAGATTTTCTTAGCTGATTTCTGCTGGGTTGAAGAGATAGGTAAGTTTACTTTAGGAAGGTTATTCATGTGTGACAGTAGGCGATAGAGTGAATACCGATATAATAAGCCAGTGAGCTAAGAGCGCAAGTATAAAAGCAAATAATTTCACATTCATATTGATACATACGTTGATGTAAGTGTTTGCTAAGCTGATGTTAAATGATAGCAATCATATCTCAATAAAATAAAAAATCAGCAAAAAATACTCAAGGATTAGTTATGAAAAATCAGATCAATTTATCACCTATAAAAAGTACAAAACCTATCCCGTTATATAGCAGTGAACAACTCTATGCGATGGAGCAAGCATGGTTTGTAGAGGGGCATGATAGTTTTGGGTTGATGAAACAAGCAGCCTGGCAAATGGCGCAACACATAGAACAATTATATGAACAAAAGCAATTAAATATATATCCATCAGCCACTACTTATGTGCCTCGTCAGCATCGAGTGAGCATTTGGGTTGGAAAGGGTAATAATGGTGGCGACGGTTGGCTCATTGCTTATTATTTACAGCAAATGGGTTGGCAGGTACAAGTGATAACAGTGGGTTTTGAGAGTGATGATTTTGATACCAGTAACATAACAGTATTCTCCGACGCAAAAAAAGCCCTAAAAGAGGCGCTATTGGCCAATTGCCCTTATCGACGCTTTGAAAATAGTGCTTGTGATCTAGAAGAAGGAATAGATGGTAATCTGCAAGCCGAAGTTTATATTGATGCGTTGTTTGGTATTGGACTGGATCGTGCGCCTACAGGTATTTATAAAACAGCCATTAGCACTTTTAATGAGTTATCTAAAGGAAATAACACCTTGGCCATTGCGGTTGATATTCCAAGTGGTTTGGTGGCTTCGACTGGCGAAGTGTTTGAGCATGTGGCTATACAAGCTGATATAACGCTATGCTTAATTGCACGGAAATTCGGTTTGCATACCAAGGATGGTATGGATCATAGCGGCAAGGTAATTGATATACCGCTGATACCTTATCCAATAAATGATAAAAGGTTCATCCCAGTAGCAACACTAATTACTACTGCATATGGTCTAAGTCCTCGCCGTCAAAATAGCTACAAAGGTAGCTATGGTCATGTACTGATTATTGGCGGTAATCGTATCGATGGCTCACAAGGTATGGGCGGCGCTGCGATATTGTCTGCTTCGAGCTCGATGGCGGCAGGAGCGGGTAAAATTACAGTTGCTTGCCATGAGGCTTTTCATAGCGCCTTATTAACTTCGCTACCAGATGCAATGACGATTAATTTGCATGATGTGGATGGAGTGCAGGAGTTAATTAAGTCAGCCACTGTGATTGCGATTGGTATGGGGCTTGGTCGTGATGAAAGAGCAAAAGTGTTATTTATAAAGTATCTACAAACTGCGATGACAGCTAAAAAGGCAATAGTGATTGATGCTGATGGACTTTATCATTTGGCATCATTGCAATTAGAGCATCATGAATTGGTCAGTCAGCTGCGAGAATATAGCGTTAATCATCAAGTTTGTTTGACCCCGCACAGTGGCGAAACTGCTAGATTACTGAATAAGAGAATCAGTGAAGTAGAAAGCAATAGACTACAAGCGATAAAACAGTGCGCTACAACTTATGGTGGTGAATGGGTGCTAAAAGGCGCAGGTTCTTTGATATTAGAGCAGGGCTTAGATGAGCACCACGTTTATGTTTGTGCTGCCGGTAATGCTGGGATGGCGACGGCTGGCATGGGTGATGTGTTATCTGGTGTCATTGCTGGTCTGCTAGCACAACAAGATTTATCATCAGGAATGCAAAGCTTGCATCAAGCGGTTGTTATACATGGATTAGCAGGGGATACGCTGGTCAATCAGAGTAATAATACGTTATTAGTTGGACAACGAGGACTACAAGCTCAGGATATGCCAGCAGCCATTCGTCATATGATGCAGCTATTGATTAACGTCTATAATTAGCATTAAGCCTAGGTAGTTGAGCTGCCACAATACTGATCAATTGCCTGCTGTACGCGTTCACGTTTGAGCTCAATTTCACGACCGTCTAAATATTGACGCTTGCCATTTGCATCCATCTCATAAATACGTCCGCCGACATTCAAGTTGGTCAAATTATTGCGGAGTGACTGGCAACGCTGTGCATTGGCTTGTGCTTCTTGTTCTTTAATACGTGCTTCAAGCGCTGCAACTCTTTGTTCTTCTACGCTTTGAGTATTAGTACTTTGATTGGCATCTGTTTTGCCAGCCAATTGTCCTGCATTGCTTTGTCTGCCATCACTACGAAATTCAATCAGCTCAATGTTTTTACCATTTTGCGGCGCATGTTGGCTGTATTTGACTTCACCATGTGCACCAACAGATTTATAAACTTGAATAGCATGACTGGCATTCATCGACAGCATTAGCACATACGCAGTACTCATAAGCAGTTTGGTAGCAGTATTTATTTTAGACGCATATGCCATAGTAGCAATCCTCTCAAGGGGTAAAAAACAGATGTGTATATATGTGTCAATATAACATTTAAGTGTTGGAATGGTACTAAAAATGTACCAGCTTTCGATTCTAACAAATAATCCTTATGAATGTATATTATTTAATAACTAATAGTTAGGGATGGGCTTTAGAAGTTTTTCTTGACAATAGCTCACAAACCATCGAATATAATAGCAGTTGATTGGTCAGTGAGCGGCTTTTATGATATTGCCGTGGCACTTGAAAATGAGGACGATAGGTTACTTATCAGTGGCTTACGCAGTTTTCGTTTCTTTGTGACAATGATATTGCAAAGATAGTAATCATAACGATTGTTATCGATGACTTTATGTATTGTCTCCGGACTTATCTGTCTACAATGACTAAGATAAACTTATTATTTGAAATGCGCTAAGCGTGACTCTAGCGGTTGTATTAAACATGGAAAAATATTCAGCAATTAAATCTCTTTAATAAGCCTGTCGTAAAATCTAACCATTTTACAAATTAGTATTGGTTGTGAGAGTGATTTAAATTGTGAATATCGATGCCTCTGTATAAATCAATCTGTTGTAAATGCTGTCTGCTATTTATCAATAATAAGCTTCTTTTATAGATGCACGCGCATCTTGTCACTGTACATCGATAGACTCCTGCCATAAAACTGACCCTACATATATTGCTGTGTTTGAGTAGCCTGCTGTCTTATAAAACAGCGTTACTTAGAGATAGTGGGCACACATTCTTGATATGGATAAGGATTTGCAGCCATTTCTATAAGATGAACCATCTTGTGTAAATAGCGTGGTTTTCTCTTATAAATGAACGCCAACTCTTGACAAAAAAAAGGTGATGACAGTGACGCAAACCACGCAAAGTCCGAATATGACGGGACATACCCAAACGGGGAATGCCGCCAAAAATTTTGAAGAAAAGCAACAACGCCTCGCTGAAGGTAGTGAGCAACCTGTAATGCTATCTGGTGCTGAGATGTTGGTGCAATCACTGACTGATGAGGGAGTCAAATATATTTTTGGCTATCCAGGTGGTGCGGTTCTTCATATCTATGATGCTTTGTTTCAACAAGAAAATATCGAGCATATTTTAGTACGTCATGAGCAAGCAGCCGGTCACATGGCAGATGCTTATTCGCGAGTCACAGGGCAGACAGGTGTAGTATTAGCGACGTCAGGTCCGGGTGCTACTAATACCGTAACGGCTATCGCAACAGCGTTTATGGATTCTGTGCCGATGGTGGTCATCGCAGGTCAGGTACCTAGCAGCCTAATTGGGGAAGATGCCTTCCAAGAAACAGATATGGTCGGTGTATCACGTCCTATCGTGAAGCATAGCTTTCAAGTGCGCCACGCTAGCGAAATCCCAATGATTGTCAAAAAAGCCTTTTATATTGCCCAGTCTGGACGCCCAGGTCCTGTAGTCATTGATGTGCCAAAAGATATGACTGCGCCAAGTGAAAAGTTTGCTTACGCTTATCCAGAAGAAGTGTTTATACGTTCGTATCAGCCGTCATTAAAAGGTCATAGTGGTCAGATTAAAAAAGCGGTTGAAACGCTGCTTGCTGCAAAGCGTCCGATTATTTACTCTGGTGGCGGTGTTGTGTTAGGCAATGCGCATAAAGAGCTTACTAATCTTGCGCACCGTTTAAATTTACCAGTAACCAATACCTTAATGGGCTTGGGTGCGTTCCCTGGTTCTGATAGTCAGTTCTTGGGTATGCTCGGTATGCATGGCACTTATGAAGCCAATATGACCATGCATCATGCCGACGTCATCTTGGCAGTTGGCGCACGTTTTGATGACCGTGTCACTAATAATGTCAAAAAATTCTGTCCGAATGCGACGATTATTCATATTGATATTGATCCTACCTCTATTTCAAAAACGATTAATGCGCATATTCCGATCGTAGGCGATGTTAAATCTGTGCTTACCGATATCATAGAAATTGTCGGTGAAGATAAAGAGCTAGAGCAACAAGCATTGTTAGATTGGTGGTCACAGATTAATGAGTGGCGTAAGCGTCATGGCCTACGTTATGACACCAGTACCGATAATGGTATTAAGCCACAAGCGGTCGTGCAAGCCTTAGATAAAGTGACTAATAGTAACGCTATTATCACCAGTGACGTCGGTCAGCATCAGATGTTTGCCGCCCTTTACTATACTTATAATGAGCCACGTCAATGGCTAAACTCAGGTGGTCTTGGTACCATGGGCGTCGGCCTGCCATACGCAATGGCAGCAAAACTTGCTAATCCTGAGCGTGATGTGGTTTGTATTACCGGTGAAGGCTCCATTCAGATGAATATCCAAGAGCTCTCAACCTGCTTACAATATAATTTGCCAGTTAAAATCTTAAATCTAAATAACGCCCAATTAGGCATGGTGAAGCAATGGCAAGATATGCTGTATGAAGGTCGTCATGCCCATTCTTATATGAATTCACTACCAGACTTTGTCAAACTCGCTGAAAGCTATGGTCACGTCGGTATCAAGATTACTGATCCTGCGACCATGGAAGCCCAATTGGCGGAAGCCATGGCAATAACAGATAGATTGGTATTTATTGACGTTTATGTCGATCGTAACGAGCATGTATATCCGATGCAAATCGCTGGGCAAGCAATGCGTGATATGTGGTTAACAAAAGGGGAGCGTACCTAATGCAACAACAACATCTGATTTCGGTATTGATGGAAAACGAAGCGGGTTCGTTGTCGCGAGTGGTCGGTTTGTTCTCTCAACGTGGCTACAACATTGAAACTTTGAACGTTGCGCCAACAGACGATTCGAGTATTTCTCGCTTAACATTGACCACTATTACGTCACCTGAAAAAATAGAACAAATCACCAAGCAATTGCATAAATTGATTGAAGTGGTTAAAGTGCTTAATCTATCAGATACCGTACACGTCGAGCGCGAGTTGATGCTCATAAAAGTACGGGCAACGGGTGGCGTACGTGAAGAGATTAAACGCAGTGCCGATATTTTCCGTGCACAAATCGTTGATGTGAACGCCAATCTATATACCATTCAAATCGTTGGTGATAAAGCCAAACTTGACGGCTTTATTGATGTGATTGGTCGTGAACGTATTATGGAAGTGGTGCGTTCGGGTGTGATTGGTATTGCACGCGGCGAAAAAACGCTCAGTTTATAATGGGTGCTTACTGTACCTATTGTAGGTCAAATTATTTATTCAAACATTAACATAGCGCTTATCTCACCTATCACTTCGATAAGGTGATTATAATTTAAGTGTTTATTTATCCATGGCAAGCCATGATTTAGGAAAAGGACTCTGTTTATGAACGTTTATTATGATAAAGATTGTGATCTATCAATCATCCAAGGTAAAAAAGTTGCCATCATTGGTTATGGTTCACAAGGCCATGCACACGCGCTTAACCTACAAGATTCAGACGTTGATGTGACCGTTGGTCTACGTGCTAACTCTGGCTCATGGAAAAAAGCGGAAAACGCAGGTCTAAAAGTAGCTGAAGTAGAAGAAGCGGTAAAAGCCGCTGATGTCATCATGATTTTGACGCCTGATGAGTTTCAAAAAGAGCTTTATAACGACGTGATTGAGCCTAACATCAAAGAGGGCGCGACCCTAGCCTTTGCTCATGGTTTTGCGATTCATTATAACCAAGTCGTACCACGTGGTGATCTTGATGTCATCATGGTTGCGCCAAAAGCACCCGGTCATACGGTACGTTCAGAGTTTGCTAAAGGCGGCGGTATTCCAGATTTGATCGCTATCTATCAAGATGCCTCAGGTCAAGCCAAGCAATTAGCCTTGTCTTATGCTGCTGGTGTTGGTGGTGGTCGTTCAGGTATCATCGAAACCACGTTCAAAGATGAAACTGAAACTGACCTATTTGGTGAGCAAGCGGTACTTTGCGGCGGTGCAGTAGAGCTAGTGAAAATGGGCTTTGAAACCCTAACTGAAGCTGGCTATGCCCCAGAAATGGCTTACTTTGAGTGCTTACATGAGTTAAAGCTTATTGTAGACCTCATGTATGAAGGCGGTATCGCTGACATGAACTATTCAATCAGTAACAATGCTGAATATGGCGAATACGTAACTGGTCCTGAAGTCATCAATGAGCAATCACGTGAAGCCATGCGTAATGCCCTAAAACGCATTCAGTCTGGTGAGTACGCGAAGATGTTTATCTCTGAAGGCGCAACCAACTATCCATCAATGACTGCTCGTCGTCGTAACAATGCAGAGCATCAAATCGAAATCACTGGCGCTAAGCTACGTGGCATGATGCCTTGGATCGGTGGTAACAAAATCATCGATAAAGAAAAAAACTAATTCAGTATTAAGCTATTAAGAGATTAATCGCTGATATAGACCTAAGAGCCCATGCTATTACTTAATAGTGTGGGCTTTTTTAGTTTGCACTACTTTAGTGAAATTTTAACCACAATCGCTTTGGTGTTGGTTGAAAACCACCAATCGATGCCTCATATATTTAGCCTTCATTGATTTTTTTGAATATTCTTAGTGCAACCAATTGCTGGTTAATTATCAAGACGATTGAGTTGCGCGTTCTTATTTTTTATAGATTATAGGTTGTGTGTTGTGCAAATATCTTATCCAGACTGGCTAACGCCGCAATTCGTATATATTACTCTTAGCGCTGTGGTAGCTGTTTTAATATGGATAGAAGGGGAGATGCTCAAAAAAACCGATGGCAAATTGCCTAAGTCTAAGTTTTTTCAAATCAGCTCACTCTTGGATACTTTGTGGTTCTTTATTTCCGTTGTCATATTATATGTGATTGATTTGACGCCACTAGCCATTACAGTACCTGCTGCTTATGGCATCTATACTACCTTTGGATGGATATACGGGACGCGTTTACTAAAACGTAAAGGTATTCCTGATTCTCCTAAAGACTTGGTGATACCTGCTAAATACATCGCCTATAGTCAGTCATTTTCGCTGATATTTTTTGCGCTTTGTTTGTTAGTATTAAGTTCACCGTGGCTACCGATATCTCAATGAAGCATATGCTGACTTATCACCTATTTATTATTTGAGATAATGCTGTCACCAACTTAAATGACACCTTTACGTTAGAATGATAGATAGTAAATGATATAAAATATCTTTCTTATCAATGTATTAGATAGTATTTAATTGGCTTTCGTGACTTTTCAAAACGGATTATCGTTATTTACAAAAATCATCAATTTAACCTGTTGCGATTATAAAAAGCTGCTATAATCAGGCTGTACTCAAAAGATTTTAGGTCGTAATTTCAAGCTATCTAACGATATTTTGATCGTATTGACTGTTGCATTTAGCAGAAAATAGTTTGGGTATATATCAATTAATCGGTGATGACACACGTCTCGCCAACAGTTAAAGAGTTAGGAAAATTTATGTCAGATAAAGTTGAAGGCACTGTAAAGTGGTTTAATGAAGCTAAAGGTTTTGGTTTTATCGCTCAAGACAATGGCGGACAAGACGTATTCGCTCACTACAGCGCTATCCAAGGTGGTGGTTTCAAAACTCTAGCCGAAGGCCAAAAAGTGTCTTTCATCTTAGGTGATGGCAAAAAAGGCCCACAAGCCGAGCAAATCGAAGCTATCTAATCTCATTTGACATCTGGTAAGCTGATTAGTCAGTAAGCTTGATGACAGTAAGATTATCAATATGCATTGATGCCTTTGTTTGTTAAAACAATAAAAATACTGTTTCAACTCTAAAAAAAAGCAACCTCTTATCAGGTTGCTTTTTTTATGCCATTTTTTTCGCTATAAACGTAAAATCATCAAAAGCATACTGATATTAGCTGTCAGTCATCAGCACTGACTCAAAAAAGATCTAACAAAATAAGGTTGTTTTATGAAGTGGGAGGCATGGTTTTCAATCGATTGGCAGCAAGTGCTGGGTATTTCTCTATCTGCAATCGGTTTTTATTTAGGGTTAATGTTGTTTACAAGATTGATGGGATTGCGAAGTTTCTCCAAGCTCTCAAGCCATGATTTTGCGATGACTGTCGGTATTGGCAGTATACTCGCTTCAACGGTGCTATCAGACACACCGTCATTAATGCAAGGGCTGTTTGCTGTCGCAGTATTGTTTGTGATTCAAGGTGTTATCTCATTTATCAGGCGTAAATTCAAACCGTTAAAATCTCTGATAGACAATCGAGCCATTATATTAATGGCGCATGGCGAGTATTTTAGTGGAAATTTAAAAGAGGCCAATCTCAGTACCAGTGATGTTCAACAGGTTTTGCGCAAGAATGGGATCAAGTCTAAAACGGAAGTATTTGCTGTCATTATGGAAACCACAGGGGATATGAGTGTCATCAAAAACAATGAAGTTACGCCTGACTGGTCATTATTCGATGATATACGCGACAGTGAGTTGCTGATTGGTTCCACTAAAAACAGCAAATTATAGATTTTGAGTTTTTAGTTGTTGTGCTCGATTGTTGTTCTCGATTGATGCTAACGAGATAGATTACAACAATCTATTAAGTAACTATCGTGTTGACAGTGCTAAAAATAGGTGAAACATTGAGAATGTAGGTTAAAGAAGACTGTAAAATTGTGTACTTATAAACTATTTATTATAGAATGGTGACAAATTTATGACGCATTATTCACGGCGTTGTCTTGACCTTATGCCTGTGGTCACGCAAGATACAGGGGTCTGATAATAATGGTTGGCTTAGCTTTAGCAGATTTTATCAATGAGTAGTGTGATACTAATACCATTTTCGGTATTGTTTCTTCTCGCTTAATTAACTACTATCTGTTGACGCAGTAATAACCCTAAGTAGTATTTTGAACGACAGTTTAAAAAAATGAACCTTTGGTTCTTAACTGACAATTTTTAATTCATAACATTAATAAACGAGGAACGTATGAAAGCATTAGTAGCGGTCAAGCGTGTCATTGATTACAACGTAAAAGTTCGTGTAAAAGCTGACAACTCTGGCGTTGATTTATCAAACACTAAAATGTCAATCAATCCTTTTGATGAGATTGCAGTAGAAGAAGCGGTTCGTCTAAAAGAAGCGGGTGTGATTGACGAAATCATTGTTGCTTCAATCGGTCCAAAAGAATCACAAGAGCAAATTCGTGCAGCGTTAGCATTGGGTGCTGATCGTGGTGTTTTAGTGTTGACTGATGACAAGCCGTATCCATTACAAATTGCTAAGATCCTCAAAAATATCGCCGAGAGTGAAGGCACTGATATTATCTTATTGGGTAAGCAAGCCATTGATGATGATAACAACCAGACTGGTCAAATGCTAGCGGCATTGATGGGTATCGGTCAGGGTACGTTTGCATCAGAAGTGAAGGTTGAAGGCGATAAAGTAAACGTGACTCGTGAAATCGACGGTGGTTTACAGACGCTAGCACTTGAGCTACCAGCGGTTATTACCACTGATTTACGTTTAAATGAGCCTCGTTATGCTAAATTGCCTAACATCATGAAAGCGAAGAAAAAACCACTTGACGAAAAAACGCCTGCTGATTTTGGTGTTGATATGGCCTCTAAGCAAGAGATCATTAAAGTTGTGCCACCTGCTGAACGTAAAGCTGGCATCAAAGTGGGTTCAGTGGATGAGTTGGTCGATAAGCTAAGAAACGAAGCAAAAGTCATTTAATGTTTCAATGATTGGATACTTCGCTACGGCATATCCTGTACAAGGCTATAGATTTAACTGATTTATTTTATATAAAATAATAGTTGCTCAAACAGCTTTGTACACAAACAACCGCATGAATAGATGATACGAATAAAAAAGGATTAAAATCATGGCAATTTTGGTATATGCAGAACATGACAATGCCAGTCTAAAAAAGGCAACTTTGAATACCATCGCTGCTGCTAAGCAAATGGGTGATGATATCCATGTGTTGGTTGCAGGTAGTGGTGCTCAAGCTGTCGCTGACCAAGCAGCTAAAGCAGAAGGCGTGACTAAAGTATTATTAGCAGACAACGCTGCTTATGAGCATCAATTGGCGGGTAACGTCGCGCTATTGGTTGCTGATATCGCTGGTGATTACAGCCATATCCTTGCACCTGCTACCACTACTGGTAAAAACTTTATGCCACGCGTTGCCGCTTTACTTGACGTAAGCATGCTATCAGAAATATCTGCCGTCGTAGATGCGCAAACGTTTGAGCGTCCTATCTATGCTGGCAACGCCACAGCAACTGTTAAGACCACAGAAGATAAAGTCGTCATGACAGTACGTACCACGGCTTTTGACCCAGTAGCAAGCGAAGGTGGATCAGCTACTGTTGAGACAATCGACAACGTGCAAGAAACTGGCAAAGCAAGCTTCGTTAATGAAGAGATGGCGAAATCTGATCGTCCTGAATTGACCTCAGCAGGCATCGTGGTTTCTGGTGGTCGTGCCTTAGCAAATGGCGAGAACTTCACCAAATATATCGAACCATTGGCTGATAAACTTGGCGCTGCTGTTGGCGCATCACGTGCCGCTGTTGACGCAGGCTATGTACCAAACGATATGCAGGTCGGTCAAACGGGTAAAATCGTTGCACCAGACTTATATATCGCAGCGGGCATTTCAGGCGCGATTCAGCATTTAGCGGGTATGAAAGATTCTAAAGTTATTGTTGCTATCAACAATGACCCAGAAGCACCTATCGCTAGCGTTGCTGATTATTTCTTAGAAGCGGATTTATTTACAGCATTGCCTGAGCTTACTAGCAAGGTTTAATCGTTATTTAGTGATTAGTTAAGTATAAAAATCCGCTATTATTTATAGCGGGTTTTTCGTATTTGAGAGGTATGTTTTTGATTCAGTCAAACAACATTAGTTATAATTTCTTTGACGTAGCGTTTCATACAAGCATAATGAGCCTGCAATGGCGACATTCAAACTTTCTTGACCATTAGGCTGTGGTAGAGCGATAGGGGTGGCGCACTGCATCAGCTCATCACAAACGCCTTGACCTTCATGACCCATAATCCAAGCAATAGGTTTTTTTAAGTCATGTTGATAAATGACTGTATCAGTATGGGAGCTGGTGGCAAATAGCGGTGTTTGTACATGTTTCAAAACATCTTGCACACTTAGACCTTCATAAATAGTCAGAGCAAACTGAGCGCCCATGCCTGCTCGTAATGTCTTAGGGGACCACGCTTGTGCCGTAGTGCTGGTACAGAGTATGTTCTTGATGCCAACCGCTGCTGCGGTGCGTAATAGGGTGCCCACATTGCCGCTGTCTTGCACATCATTTAAAATCAAGCAGTCATTATCAATCATCGATAAACGAGGCGTTGGTACTTTAATGATTGCCATGATATCGATACCAGTACCTAAGCTACGAATGCTCTCATACAGCGAATTTGATAACGTTAAAATAGGCGTATAAGTAGGCAAGCGCGTCAAAATTTGCTGAACCTCAGGATGGTTGTGCGCAGACTCTGCGAGTAGGATTTGGACAAACGGGTAGTCGCTACGCAGCGCAGCATCGATGAGATGCACGCCCTCAATCACCGTTTGACCTTGCTTCTTCCGCTGCCGCGCTTGCGTTAACAAGGATTTGACAAGTTTAACGGTCGTATTTTTATCTGAGGTAATAAGCTCGGTGGGATTTGCTACCATAGTGGATCGCTTAGAAAAAAATATAAAAAAATTAAACAATCAGTATAAAGTATTACAAATGCTCTGGCTTTATACTGATTATTATCAAAGTAACGTTAAAGGGCTTATTTATCAGCGTAAGTTACATGCAGATTTTTAACATAATCGACTTCATTTTTGCTGCCTAGTACCACTGGGACGCGTTGGTGAATATCGGTTGGCTCTATGTCTAAAATGCGATTGACTGCATCAGTAGCAGCGCCACCCGCACGCTCAATCAATAAGCTCATTGGATTGGCTTCATACATCAAGCGTAATTTGCCCGCTTTATTGGCATATTTGGTATCGAACGGATAAGTGAAGAGACCACCACGACATAAAATACGATGCACATCACCGACCATAGCAGCCACCCAGCGTGTATTGAAATCGCGACCACGGACACCCGTTTCGCCAGCAATTAACTCATCGATATACTGCTGCATGGGTGCGCGCCAGTAGCGGTAGTTTGAAGCATTGATGGCATATTCGCTGGTATCGGCATCGATTTGCACGTTTTCTTGTATGAGTACATAATCGTTAGTGTCAGGGTCTAGGCTAAACATCACGACATGATCGGCGATAGTTAGCGCTAGTACGGTAGAGGTGCCATATAATAAATAGCCTGCTGCTAACTGTTGATTACCAGCTTGCAAGAAGTCGCTATTTTCACTGACTTGACCTTGGCGCTGGTACGGTAAAATAGAAAAGATAGTGCCAACGGCCATATTAATATCGATGTTTGATGAACCATCAAGCGGATCGAACAATACCAACAAACTGCCATCTGCATTGGCAGGGGTAGCATCATCAAGCTCTTCTGAGGCAACGCCTGCACAATGGGTATTTTTCGCCAAAGCATCTAATAATAAGTCATTGGCCAGTACGTCCAGTTTCTTTTGGTCTTCACCTTGGACGTTTTGGTTGCCAGCTTCGCCTAGAATGTCTGCTAGCGCTCCTTTTCTCAATAATTGTGAGATGGTTTTACCCACGTCAGTGACAGTCGTAATAACGTCACTCAGTGCAGGATTGGGTGAATAATCATTGAGATAGTCTGTAAGGGTTGTCATAAGGCTTCCTAATAAATGCTGTTAAAATAAAGGCTACTGAAACTAAGGATTAAATAAGGGGTCGGAAAATCGGTTAGGTCGCACGTTACAGACCTAAATCTGGTAAATTTTTAAATACCTCGCACGGCATCTTTGTCCTGACCACAAAATCAGCTACACTATCATTATTATTATTTATTTATCGTTTGGCTAAGCGGATTTTTGATGATGGTTTTGACAGGTCTATGGCTACTGCCCAAGAGGATGACGATGGCTGTTTTTTACGGCGCTATGTCTCTCACTGCCACTGGGGTAAATTGTAGCAAATAAGTGCCAAAATGTCCTTGTCTCTGTGCTTATCGTCGACTATAAATCGCCAAAAAACGCATAAATAATGATTATTAAATCATATAAACCAACAATAAAGACCTGCCATTATGCCAAATTCTATCGATAGCCGCTCAACTCAAACAGTCTCGCCAACGGATTATGCTAAATTTGATCCTGATACCATTCATGAGAAACTTGATGCGTCGTTGAGTCGTCCGCAGCTGAATGCTGATGGTAGCATTCGCCATTTTTTGGGGGTAGAAGGTCTTAATAAAGCGCAGTTACAGGCGATTATTGCCAAAGCAGAGACGTTTTTTGATGATAACGGACAGCTCATTAACCGTCCTGAGCTCGAAGGCTATACGGTGATGAATTTATTCTTTGAACCATCGACGCGTACCCGTACGACCTTTGAGGTAGCCGAAAAGCGTCTCGGTGCCAATGTGCTCAATATCGATATCGAGCGCTCTAGCACTAAAAAAGGCGAAAGCTTGCGCGATACGCTGTGGAATCTACAAGCCATGACGGCAGATATTTTTGTAGTACGGCATTCAGCATCAGGTGCTGCCCATTTTATGGCAACAGAGGTGACACCCGATATTGCCATTATTAATGGCGGCGACGGCTGGCATGCGCATCCAACGCAAGGGATGCTCGACATGCTCACCATTCATCGTGAAGCACCGCGTCCATTTGAGGAGCTGTCAGTGGCTATCGTTGGCGATATCAAGCATTCGCGAGTGGCGCGCTCAGATATCAGTGCGCTACAAACCTTGGGCGTTAAAGACATCCGTGTCTGTGCGCCGCGTACCTTATTACCGAAAGGCATTGAACGTTTTGGGGTACAAGTCTATGAAGATATGAATGACTGTGTCACGGACTGTGATGTCATTATGGGATTAAGAATTCAAAACGAACGTATCGGCTCGCCGCTGCTGGCATCATCGAGTGAATATTATAAACACTACGGTATTACACCAGAGCGCATGGCATTGGCCAAGCCCGATGCGTTGGTCATGCATCCAGGGCCGATGAACCGCGGTGTTGAGATTGCATCAAGCGTTGCCGATGGCGACCAGTCAGTGATTTTAAAACAGGTGAATAACGGCATCGCTATTCGTATGGCAGTACTGTCGTTAGCTATGGAAGGTCAGCGCGCTCACCAAGCTGAGAGCAAATAATCCTCTGCCTCGCTGTTTTATATTTATTTATCCCATTTTATTGATACGGTAATAACGCTCATGACAACTATGTTAAATATGGATGCACCGATAATTAACCATCTTCCTCAATCATTTAAAGACTCACTATCAAGTGCTACAGCAGATAAGTTGGCTTCACTCGAAGCTGGGCGTGAAATGTGGCTACTGCCGCCTTTGGTTGATTTGTGCGCCCGCCTACGTGAACCGGGTCAACAACAACATGGCACTTTGGAGTCAGAAGGACGCGCTGCTCGTGGCAATGGTTTTCTGCATGTGGTCATTCCGCCTGATACCAATCCTATCTTAGAGAACGGTTCATTATTAAAGGGCTTACGTGAGCGCGCGCTTGGTGATGGCGGCATATATTTGCATGTTTTAGGTGCGTTGACTGCTGGTTTAGAAGGCGAGCGTCCATCAAATATCGCTGGGCTTAAAAAAGGCGGTTGTATAGCCGTTTCTAATGCGCGCCGCCCTTTTCGCAATGATTTAGTATTACTGCGTACACTGGAATACGCCGCGACTTTTAATATGAAAGTATTCTTTTATCCTGATGAACCAAGTCTATCTGGTGATGGCGTGGCGCATGAAGGTTATATCGCGTCATATCATGGCTTGCAAGGGATTCCTTGGATCGCTGAAACGGTTGCCTTGTCAACGCAGTTGCTAATGGTTGAAGAAACAGGCATTGCTGCTCACTTTAGTCAATTATCCTGTAAATCTTCAATCGAATTGATGCGCTGGGCAAAAGATAAAGGTCTGCCCGTGACTTGTGATGTGGCGATGCATCAGTTGTATTTGACCGATGACAATTTAGAGGGTTTTAATGCTCAAGCCTATGTATTACCACCCCTGCGTAGTAATACCGATCAGCAAGCCATCCGCCGTGGTCTAAAAGATGGCACCATTGATGCGATATGTAGCCATCATGAACCATTGAACAGTACCGCTAAAAAAGCCCCATTTGCTGAGAGCACACCAGGCATCTCAAATTTTGATACCTTTATGGCGCTGGCTTGTCAGCTAGTCAATGATGAGGTGTTAACCTTAGAGCAACTTGTCGATAAAATTTGTCTCAATCCGGCAAAAATTGCGGGTATCAGTGAGCAGTATGAGAGTATCGGCGGCGCTGTACTGGTTGATCCAAACCTCGAATGGCAAGTAACCGCCCAATCCATGCTGTCCAATGGTAAAAACACCCCATTCTTTAATCAGCAGTTGCAAGGCCGCGTTGTGGAGACTTTCTTTGGCTAATTTGCCTAGGCAGGATGATAGTCTGCAACCATCCTCGAAGGATAACGATCATCACTTGCACAACCAAACCATCAAGTCGCACGGTACTGCCAGTGAATCTATCAAAGCGGTAGCAATCTATGAGGTGGTTAAAGGGGTCGGTGCACTATTAGGGGCGGGGGCTTTATGGTCATGGCATACTGACCTTGAGCATTGGCTGACGACAGCGACTGCTTCTTGGCAACAGACTTTTGGACAGCTACTGGCACCGCAAGTTGACAGTGCAGTACGGATTGCCCAGCAGGCAAGTAAAAACTGGTCATTATTCTTGTTATTAATCTTTGCTTACGCTAGCCTACGTTTTCTTGAGGCTTATGGCTTATGGCAAGATAAAACATGGGCGTATTGGTTTGGTGTGCTGGGTTATGGGGTGTTTATTCCTATTGAGCTTTACTATCTAATCGTTAGCCCATTTGATTGGTTTAAACTTGGGATATTAGTCTCGAATCTTCTTATTGTGGTCGTGGTCTATCGTAATATGAAGCGTAAAGGCTTGATATAAAAAGGGCTTATTATAGTGCCTATCAAAAAAACTGAATGTGTATGAAAAAGCCAGCATAAGATAGTATCTTATGCTGGCTTTTTTTTGCTAAAACGATTGGCTTAAAACTGGTTACAAATTATGGCTTTGCTGTACTCTTATCAGTGCGAATGCTTTTGGCGACTTTGCCAATACTCAAACCTTGTACCAAGATAGAGAATATCACCACTGCATAAGTGAGTGCCAACAAGATATCGCGTTCGGTTCCCAGCGGCAGCTGCAATACTAAAGCAACCGAAATACCCCCACGTAATCCGCCCCATGTCAGCACTTTCCATGCACCAGTCGGTAAATCGAGCTGACGATGAAAGGTTTTGGTCGTCATACCTACAACGATAAAACGCGCAAGTAGGGTAATGACAATCGTCAAGCCAGCGGCGATAAATAAATTACCCGAATAAGCAATCATCACTACTTCTAAACCGATGAGTACGAATAAAATAGCATTGAGAATTTCATCAATTAATTCCCAAAATAAATCAATATAATGCCGTGTTTTATCGCTCATCGCCAATGCTCGTCCGCGATTACCAACCATTAATCCCATCATCACCATGGCGAGTGGTCCTGATAAATGCCAATGGCTGGCGAGTGCATAACCACCTATCACACCAGCAAGCGTTAATAACACTTCTTCTTGATAGCTATCGATACTTTTCAGCATGTAATACAAAATCGCCCCAAGTACTAAGCCAAAAATAATGCCGCCACCAGCTTCAACCGCTAAGGTATGCGCCACATAATTGGCGGTTGGGATATCACCACTGGATAAAATCCCTAGCAGCAATACAAAGATGACGACGCCGATACCATCGTTAAATAATGATTCACCCGCGATGACCGTTTCTATACTTTTTGGCGCGCCAGCCGATGAAAGGATGCCCATCACGGCAATGGGGTCGGTCGGTGATATTAGAGCACCGAATAGCAAACACCAAAGAAACGGCAAACCGAAACCAAGCAGCGGCAGCATAAAATAAAGCGCCGTGGCGATAAGCATCGCAGAGACGATGGTACCGACGCAAGCAAGGATACCAATAGGCAGTTTATAACGTTTTAAATCGCTGATATTGACGTGCAGCGCCCCTGCAAATAACAGCATAGAGAGCATGCCATCTAATAAGACTTCGGTAAAATCAAGCTGCTCTAATAAGCTTACTTCATAATCAATCAGCTGATCAAATCCCAAAAATCCCAAAAATATCGCGCCAATAGATAATAAAATGGAGATAACCATCACGCCAATCGTGGTCGGTAGGCCAATAAAGCGATGGTTAACGTAAGTTAATAGGGCTGTGATTGATAAGAATATCGCGCTGATTTCAAGTATGGTTAGGCTACTGGTAGGGGCCATGAAAAAATTCTCAAGTGAGTTTAAAATTGTCATAAGCTTAGCGCTTACAAACACTAAATAGGTTTGATTTTAGTTTAGTTATCGTTTGTCTTTTTATTTTGATTGCGTTTGTAATGCTTGGCGAATATGGGTGTCAAACGCGCTAACATAGTCAAAATACTGATGATGAGCATCGTTGCTAAGTATGAATTGTTGGGCTTGTTGGCACATCGCGCTCAAGTCATCTATCAGCTCTTGATAGCTTAGGTTTTCTTCTCCTGCGCGCTCAATCAGTTTTATCTCATGCAATAAGGTTTGCTGCTGTGCGTTATTTACGCGAGCATAACTTAGATTGACCATCGCCTGACATAGCGCTTTTAAGACCATCAAATCTGCTGCTGCATACCGACGTATCTCGCCTAGTGATGTATTGATAAAATCAGATATTTTGGGAGTATGAGTAACTATGGCTAATATCGCCAAGCGTCGCTGGTCAACTTCGGCTTTCGATGAATCATCGTTTTGTGCTGGTGTATAAAAATGATAGGGACTGGGCGGCTGACGACGCATCATAATACTTAAGCAACTGGTCAGTGATTGTACGCAGTTGACCGCTGTTTTTGGATCATTGATACCAGGCGATAAGGCGCGGACGGCGATTTCAGTCATTTGTCCCAAGCTATAAGCAATATCGTTAGAATGAGCCAGTCGTTGTTCGATACGTATACAGCCGGCAAAGCGTTGCCAAAAAATTCCGTCAGGCGCGCGCGGCACAACAGCTAAAGATGGTGTCGCTGTTTTTTGTCGATTATTTGGATGACCTGCTGGACGCTGGTAAAAGTAGCCGATGACGTTTTTGTCAGTGACATAATCGCCAAGATTAATACGCATTTGCACCACGCCGCCATAGTCTTGTGTCAGTGTAATCAGCGACTCAAGGTAAAATTGTTGGACATAACCTGAGCTTGGTGGATAGATGGGCATCGCTGACCAGTGATGAAACTGTTCAATGTCATGATGTTCTATATCGCGTTGATGCTGGATATCGCAATGATCGCGATACCAATAGTGAATATTATTAATCGCATCATTGCTGGCGTTTTGAATCACATGTGAGGCTTGAATGGCATGTACCATATGCTGGACAAAGTACACCAGCAAAAGTGCGCAGATAATTGCCATAATAATGGCAAAGGTGACAGCAAGCTGTGGCACACCAAAAGCCACGTCATATTTATGGATGGATTTTAACACTAATAAACTATAACTAAAGGTTCCAATAAACGCCCCCAATACAAACTGGTTGGGTGTATCGGTTAAAAAATTGCGCAATAGCCGTGGGCCAAATTGCGAAGAGGCCATCGACAGTACCGCGATTGTAATAGAAAATGTCGTGCCTGCTACGCCTAATACTGCGCCTGCGATGGCAGTCATGATAGCGCGCGCAGCATCGTCGTCACCCGTAAAAGCAAAGGTAATCTCTCGGACTGTTTCGCGGTCAAAGTGTTGATCGATAGTGACCAATAAAGGCGCTAGCAATATCCCGACGATGACGCACGCCGTTGGGATAAACCAATAAGAGCCAATAAGCTGCTGCCATAAGTTTCTTAGTCGATCAGGCATATCGGTCAGTGTCTGTAGCGACCATAACTGGGCAAACTGCTTTAGTCTGTGCGTTATTGTCAGCAATGCAGAGTTAAACCAGCCACTTTCAGGGTGTCTATTCAATATTATATGCTCCACAAATGACCTAAAAAGCGACCCATTTTTTATTACTAAGCTAGGATTTTATTTGGCTAATAAAACCTCTTAAGAGTAAATTACCTTACCATATAAGCCACAAAGATTAAAAACTTAGTAAAAAATAAGCCCCTATCATAGGAGCTTATTTTTAGCATGATGGATTGTTTTGTTAACTGACTAGATTGTCAATCCAAGTGCTTATCGCAGTGCTTAGTTTTGCTAATACTGAAGGCTCTTCTTTACTATCTAAACTTAATGACCGCGCTTGCATTTTACCCATCGTCACTGGTTGTTTTTGCATACTATCCACAATTAATGGTAGGTTGTTACCAGCGGTCCCTAAGATAAAGCTTGGGTTTTTAGTCAGCGTTGTCCACTTTTGATTCCAGCCACCACTACAATTGTAAGTAATTAAGCTTCCGCGATTATCTACTAAATTACCAGTACGCAAATCAAAGCATTTGTTGCCCTGTTTGATTTGGTCAGCACCGTTCATCTCCCAAACTTGCGCTGGCGAGTCCAAGCTACAAGCGCCTAAAACGACCCAAGAACCTTGTTCCGTTAAACACTGATCTAATGCCATTTTGCTGTGAATTTTACCTTTAAGATCGTAAATCCACTGTTCAGAGTCATCACCAGTACAGCCACTTGGGCCGCTAATAAAGCTATTTAACTTACCATCTTCTAGAGTTTCAACTTTAAGGCAGTTGTTGCCATTACGGATAGTAGTCACATTATCTAAAGGTTTGTCATCTTGTAGCTCTAAATCTACAACAAACTTTTGAAATTCGGTAAGTGCTTCAGGCTCTTTTTTGATTAAATCCGTACGATAGACATTGACCCAACGGTTTAGACGATTTAGAGTTTCTTGCTGCTTCTCATAACGCTCTAATGTTTGGAGTGCTAAAGGGCTAAGCTCATCACGATACTCTTTGTAAGAATCATATAACAACTGACCGTTGGCGTCTAAACTAATAGTCGAATTTTCTGCTTGAGCAAGAAGTTTCTGCTCTAAGATTGGCAATTCTACCTTTCTTAGTGCCGTATAGCCCTGTTCTTTACCAAAGGTAACCGCGGGTTTAATCGCATCACTATATTGACGAATATCAATGGTTGAAAGCTGTACTTGTGCTTCATTGACCTTTTTACAGTACAAATCTACTTTTTTCGGGTTGTCTGCAATCGCTAAATTAACATGGAACTTATTGGCGTTACTGGTCATTCGATTAGGAGCCAACGCAATATCATTAATCGTGTTATTACTATAAGTAACGCTTAACCAGCAGCTTGCTGATTCAAGCGAGTTATTCGGTGTCGGTAACTCAAAAACGTTGCCCCAGTTACCACGTGCTTCTGGATAAATGATGCCTTTTTGCGCGACAGGGTCATAACCGCCTAAAATGGTGAATACTGGCACGCCTTGTAAGCGTGGTTTTAAGTAATTACCGTCGGTACTGTTGTACCAAACGTTTTTGGATTCTTTCCACACTTTAGGCTGGATGACTTCCATCTTTCTAAGCTCAGCATTCCATTTCTTATAGCCAGTTGGTGAGTCAGCGTCAAATATTGCTTTATCAAATGCTGGCTGTATCTTAATTTTTGTACTATAACCCGTATAGTGAGTATAGTTTGAATAAGCGCCACTCTGTGATCCACCAGACATCGCATCGCGACCATAGCCATAGGTGGCTAAGAAAAGAGGTTTACCAGTGAGACCATCACCCTCGACCTGTCGTGGCCAGTCTAAGTTGCTGCGCATTTTGTTTCTGACGCCATTATAGCCCCAGCCACTATTGGCATGATGCTCGGCCCAAAAGAAATCGCCGTTCTGTTCACCAGGATAATGACCCAAGCCATAATGATGACCGATTTCGTGGCTGAATTCATTACCTTGAGAGTCGATTAGGGTCAACATACCATTACCGCCGCTTAAGCCGTGGTTATATTCACCATTCTTATATTTACCGCGAGCGTGATGCGCATTGACGTTCTGGGTCAATTGCGGTTGCTCTTGACTTTGCATTGAAGCACTGGTGACGCCCCAATTGGCTAAATTAATGCCAACACCAAAGGTTGATTTCGCGGTGTTTTCGCGCATATCACCAGCATAAACGCCAGCATCATTTGAGTCACTGACTGAATCATAAATAGTGCCATTGGCGACCATTACTCGTTCGAGCTTCATGTCATCATAGCTAGCAACGGTCATTTGTGCTGCTGGAATGGTTTGGAAGTAATCTGAACCCGCTCTTTCTGGATCGCGTAGCATATAATGACCCCAAGATTGAGGTGCATCCGTTAACATGCCCAGACGGATATTGGTCAATACCAACTCACCAGGGGCGGCAAAATCTATGTTATCTTCTGACAATTCACCGCTACGATTTTGGTCATCCATAATGCGAATTTTGAGACCACCTTGTACCTCATCCCAGTTGAGTTTGGTTGACCAAGCACGCTTACTGTAAGCAACGCGTGCGCGCTGATCAGTGTTAGTCTGATCCGTGTCTGGGATTTGAGTCGGATCGGCTAAATTGATAGTTCGTAATAAAACCCCGTCTTTGTAAATTTCAGCCGCTAATTTATTAATGTCACCCATTTCAAGCGTAGGCGTCACTAATAATAACGCCTCTTTTTCTGCCGTCAGACGCGGCATATTTTTATCTTCGTTGCCTTGTGGATCAACGGTATGATTCTGCCCAAACTGTATCATCGCTTGAAAATCGCCAACCAAGTCCGGACGAATAGTACGAATTTCTCCCGCTCTACCATCGTGATCAAAAAACCCTAATAAATAAAAATCAGCGATGTCCTTTTTGGGTTCTGGATATTTGATAGGCGTACTTGGCCCAATTGGTGTAGCAGGAATGCTCGTTATTGGTGGTTTAACAGGCGTACTTGGCCCAATTGGCGTAGCAGGAATACTCGTTATTGGCGGCTTAACAGGCGTACTTGGCCCAATTGGCGTAGCAGGAATACTCGTTATTGGCGGCTTAACAGGCGTACTTGGCCCAATTGGTGTAGCAGGAATGCTCGTTATTGGTGGTTTAACAGGCGTACTTGGTTCAAGCGGCGTAGCAGGAATACTCGTTATTGGCGGCTTAACAGGCGTGCTTGGTTCAAGTGGCGTAGCAGGAATACTCGTTGCTGGCGGCTTAACAGGCGTGCTTGGTTCAAGTGGCGTAGCAGGAATACTCGTTACCGGTGGCTTAATAGGTGTACTTGGTTCAAGTGGCGTAGCAGGAATGCTCGTTGCTGGCGGCTTAATAGGAGTACTTGGCTCAAGTGGCGTAGCAGGAAGACTCGTTACTGGCGGCTTAACAGGCGTAGTGACGGGTGGTTTAACAGGCGGCGTTTCTACTGGTAGATTAACGGTTGGTGGTACAAGTGATGATGTGCTGCCATCACCTTCACCACAAGCAGAAAGCATAATGGATACGACACAAATGCTTAGCGCTTTTACTGGAAATGCTATTGTGTTTTTCAATTTATTGCCCTAATAATAGTTTAAGGCAATATAACAGCTGTGTTAGCATCTCGTACGACTTTTGTTCGATGTATAATAATAAGTTATATTACAACCTCTAGTGAAAACTAATTTTTATTATTTGATATGCCTCATTCATTACTAACGCTTTTCTTAATTTGTTTTTGGGTTATCTGATTCAGTAATGATATCGCCTTTATAATTAAAGAGATTACCATTGGTTTTAGCTTGAGAGTCATTCAAATCTTTAGGAATAAGAATCTCATTATCCTGCTCATCGCATTCAATATCACTGTCTTTATCATAAGCTATTGGGTCAAAGTGTGGGGTGTCTTTGATCGGCTCATTCTTGTCTAATGCTGCAGTGGTCGCCGAGGTTTTTCTAAATAAATTTGATTGACCGCCTTTGATGCCTTTTCCATTAGAATCAGCTTTTTTACGTGGCTCACTATTGGCAAAAATAGCATTTAACGGTAGATCTAACTGTTGCTTGGCATAAGCTTCCGTATTTTCAAAACGGTTGACTAGCAAGCTAAGCCAAGGTTTTTGATCCTCTGGCCCCATCTCATCTAGCTCATCTTTGATAGGTAAGGGGTAAGGTAGGGTGCGATAAAAATCCCATAATGTCATTTTGCTCAAATCTCTCTTGAGCACATAATCATTATCTTCAGTCATGGTGATTAAATTGCTGTCTTGCAGATAATTAATATAGGTATACCATTTTGGTAGCTCTTTGCGTCCTAGCACATTACGTAGCGCTTGTTCGCTTACCGCTTCCCCTTTTAAATGATGGGTATAAACGAGGTTTAGCATATCGAGCAAACTTAGGAGCGGGTGGCGTGGATAGACCTCTTCAGTCTCAAAAATCGTCAAGGTATAGCTAATCTCAACACCTAATAGAATTAAATTCCACGACAAATATATCCATAATAAGAAGATGGGCAGTGCCGCAAAAGCCCCGTAAATCGCTTCATAACTAGTGAAATTTGCCATTACTGTACCAAACAGGTGCTTCATCAGCTCGAATACGATAGCGACGAAGAGACCAGCAATGGCTGCATTTTTTGCGGGTACGCGTGCTTTTGGGATGAACCAGTACATACCAATAAAGCCTGCGACAGTGATACCAATGGATACGGCTTGTACCCAAAAAGACCAGTCAATGCCATAACCAGCAATTTGTCGGTTTAAAAAACTCAAACTTTGTACCGCGCTTGAAGCAAGAAATGCCGTACCCAGTACTAACGGTCCTAACGTGACGATGGTCCAATAGCGCAGCATACTTTTCATACCGCCAGAGCGATTTTCTACCCGCCAGATTTGGTTAAAAGCGCGCTCAATAGTTGTTAACGTCATAATGGTCGTAAAAAATAACACCATTGCCCCAATGATGGTTAGATTTGAGGATTTTTCAGCGAAGCTATTGATATACTCACTGACCTGCATACTTGATTGTGGTAGTAAGTTACTATAAATCACTTCATATATCTGTGCTCTAACGGACGCAAGTGCGGGTACAGAAGATAGGATCATCAATAGGACGGTTAGGACGGGTACAATTGACAACATAGTCGTGTAGGTCAGCGATGCCGCTTTTTGCTGGCAATTGTCTTCAAAAAAGTGCCGAGTCAAGAATCGTAAGAATTGAAACCAGCGTTGATGTAAAAACGGGATTTTTTTTGATAAGTTTTCCATATCGACCATTTAGCAGGTGTTTGAGTGACAGTAGTGTAACAAAGATAAGCTGTTACCATCTGCGGTTTAATTGTGTCAAAATGCACAGCAGCAACCTCTCTAGCAGGTTATTAGCGACAAGGTGTACCAAGGCTGTTTGCATGTCGGTGAATGACTGGGGCATAATATATGCCTATATTGCAGTATCTGTCACAGATTATGTATATAGTCATTCCACTATAAAATTATTACAGCGTTAACCTCGCTTGAAGTATTAAATATACATCTACACTCGGTTGCCTTGTACTAGTACTATTTTTAAATTGAATCGACTATAGCTACATAATCAGTAAGGCTTTACGCTAAAGAAATAGACTGCATAGAAGCTGTTGTAGGTAATTGGAATCAACAATAACATTCATGGTTTTATGAGGAAGTATTGCTAATGAGTCAGACCGCCCCTTATGTTTTGGTGCTCTATTATTCAAATTACGGTACGACTAAGACATTGGCTTATGCTATCGCTCAAGGTATTGAGGATGCTGGTATGACAGCCCGTATCCGTACTGTACCAACGGTTGCACCCGAGACCACGTCGAGCAAGCCTGCGATACCTGATGAAGGTGACTTATATTGCACTATGGACGATCTAAAAGACTGTATGGGTTTGGCGCTTGGTAGCCCGACGCACTTCGGTAATATGGCTGCCCCCATGAAATATTTTTGGGACAATACGGTCACTATTTGGCTGGCAGGTAATTTACAGAACAAACCTGCTGCTGTATTTACTGCGACCGGCTCGATGCATGGCGGGCAGGAGACAACGTTGCTGACCATGATGTTGCCGTTGATGCATCACGGCATGATCCTTGTTGGTGTGCCTTATGCTGAGCCTGCGCTTAATCGTACTCATCGTGGTGGCTCGCCTTATGGTGCCAGCCACGTGAGTGGGGCGTTGCATGATCAACCCGTCTCAGCAGATGAGCGCGAGTTGGCTATCGCCCAAGGTCGGCGCTTGGCTATTAGTGCTACTGCATTGGCGCAAGCTAACTGGACTCGCTAAGCGGATTTTTATAGCATGCAACGTCTTATATAACGCTATTAATTAGGAAGTAAATATATCTAATGGTCACAAACCGCTCCGATAGTGAGATAAGCGCACCAGCCAAAAAATCTGCCAAAGCTGCTAAGCTTAAAAAGCCAATTACGCCCATTCGTCAGCGCTTGATGGTGACTTGGCTGATTTGGTTGGTTTATAGACTGCTTGGGCTACCTATTTTTATCAATGTTTTTAATCCCAGTAGTCCTGATGTCATTGGCGGTATCGCCTGGCAAGCATTATGGCTAGTGCCAGCATTTATTTTGACGCCCGCGATACTACGGGGTCGTTCGCCGTATGTGCTATTGATAGGCAGTATGCTTACCTTGGTTTATTTGGGGGCGAGTGGTGTGGTGCTGTTTACCCGCGTTTACGGCAGCAGTTGGGCAGAGATAGTGGTTTATCTGCTTGATTTTGTCTTATTACTGGCAATCAATATTTGGTTATTTATTCTACTAAAGCGTCTTCCTTCAATGAACAACGTCGTTAAGCAGCCACGTTAGTTGATTTAGCGAAGTTTAAGACAAAAAAAGCGGCGCTCTATTTAGAGCGCCGCTTTTTTTATGCTATTTCTGCTTATTTAATAAAAAGCTTAATTTACTTTGGTTAATTCTAAATCCATCTTTTTGCCATCATTAATTTGGCTAACTTTTACTGGTAGGTAATCTAAGCTTGGTGCGAGCCAAAAACTGGTAGAACGACTATTGTCATCGTGGATACGGTCGACACGTACGGTATCAAATGTGCCAGCTGGAACGGTAATCTTGGTGTTACCAGATTTTTTGAAAGGGGTTTTCTCTATCTTGTCTTTTTTCGCCATGTAATAGTTGCCAGAGAATTTACCGTTCAACAAATCTTGGCGAATTTGCACTTCCAAACTTAAATCATCAAAAGCTTGTTGTGCCATGTTCATGGTCGTCGATTTGCCTTTATAGTTGCTCACTACCTTTTTACTGCTTGGATTGAAGTCTAATTTGTGCGTGCGACCAACGCCTAATAGCTTATAAGTGGTGCTGGCTTGAGTCGGAATGACATTATTACCGTTGATGGTAAAAGTGCTGTTTTGCGAAGCACTTGCAACACCTGCCACCCGAGCATTGACATTATATTTCCAAGTATTACCAGCTTTTTCCAAAGTACGAGTGGCAGTACCTTTATATTTGTCTTCAACCGTAAAGCTGTAGTTGGCGCTTGAAGGTTCGATATTCTTTGCGCTGGCAAGGGTAGGTGCAGTCATACTTATCGCTCCAATCGTAGCAATACTGGCTCCAGTGGTTAGGGCGGTTAAAAACTTAGACTTGCTGCGTTTGGTGTTATTAGTATCGGTTGTTAACGACTTTTGATCGTTTGATAAAAAACTCATGGACATTCCTTAATTGCTATTTATGGCATTGCTTATAACTATTGTTATTTTCTCAAGGACTATAATGGTCATGTCCTGCTATCTTTTCAAGAGTGCCAGCTGTCCCTGTGGTGTTGCTATTGTAGTCAAGGTTGCTGGCATCGAGCGCGATATCATCAGGCGTCAGTTGCTGTAACTTGAGTAAGCAGGAGTAAGGTAATCGGTCAGTTGTAAATGATATGCTGTAACTTATCGGTGTTGAAATTTGGCACTCATATGGCTGCTTTTAAAATCTTGCTAAGACCTTTAATACGGTGCAATCCAATCAAATGACTGTTCATAAACGTCATTACCAACTAAATAATTCACGATATGCAAAATTCTTGTAAATTTTTGGGCTTTACACTTGAAGCTAACTCACTTTGCCCCCACTTTTTGATACAAGCTCAAAGCTTATCTTTAGAATGCTGTTTTAGGCAGTAATGCCTATAGATATTGGTATTGAGACCATTAATTCAAATAAACCCTTACTGCAAATAACCAAATTATTGGAGACATATTGATGAATATTCGTCCTTTACATGATCGCATCGTTGTCCGCCGTATAGAAGAAGAAACAAAAACGGCTGGTGGTATCTTGCTTCCTGGTTCTGCTCAAGAAAAACCTTCACAAGGTGAAGTGCTAGCAACTGGTAACGGTCAGATTCGTGACAACGGCGAAACTCGCGCGTTAGATGTAAAAACTGGCGACAAAGTCTTGTTCGGTCAATATGCTGGTCAAACCGTGAAAGTTGACGGCGAAGAACTATTGATTATGAAAGAATCTGATGTATTGGGTGTGTTAGAAGGCTAGTCCTTTTTGAGTATTTTTATACTCAGCGCATTTTGACAACATTATTGAAAAATCATTGAAACATTTAATTGCATTCTCATACTTATCATAGTGGAGTAATTTAACATGGCAAAAGACGTAAAATTCGGCATTGATGCCCGTAAACAAATGATGGACGGTGTAAACGTTCTAGCAAACGCTGTACGCGTAACCCTAGGCCCTAAAGGTCGTAACGTGGTTATCGATAAGTCATTTGGCGCGCCTACCATCACTAAAGATGGTGTTTCGGTTGCCAAAGAAATCGAGCTTGAAAATAAATTCGAAAACATGGGCGCTCAATTGGTCCGTGAAGTGGCTAGCCGCACAAATGATGTCGCTGGTGATGGTACGACGACTGCGACTGTATTGGCGCAATCTATCTTGCAAGAAGGCATGAAGTCAGTTGCCGCTGGCATGAACCCAATGGATCTAAAACGCGGTATCGATAAAGCGGTTCGCGCTGCTGTTGAGCAAATTCATTTGCTGGCTACACCAGCTGACGATTCAAAAGCGATTGCTCAAGTTGGTTCTATCTCTGCCAACTCAGACACCAAAATCGGTGAGCTAATTGCTCAAGCGATGGAAAAAGTCGGTAAGCAAGGCGTTATCACTGTTGAAGAAGGTTCAAGCTTTGAAGATACCTTAGAAGTTGTCGAAGGTATGCAGTTTGACCGTGGTTATATCAGCCCATACTTTGCGAATAAGCAAGACAGCTTAACCGCTGAGTTTGAAAACCCATATATCTTGTTGGTTGATAAAAAAATCAGCAATATTCGTGAAATCGTGCCATTACTTGAGCAAGTGATGCAGCAGAGCAAGCCATTGCTAATCATCGCTGAAGACGTAGAAAACGAAGCATTGGCGACATTGGTTGTCAACAACATGCGTGGCGGCTTAAAAACTTGTGCCGTAAAAGCACCAGGTTTCGGCGATCGTCGTAAAGCTATGTTAGAAGACATCGCTACCCTAACTGGCGGTACTGTGATTTCTGAAGAGATTGGTCTAAGTTTAGAGACTGCTACTCTTGAGCAACTTGGTACGGCTAAAAAAGTCACTGTCGGTAAAGAAAATACCGTGATCGTTGATGGCGCTGGTAACTCTGCTGACATCGAAAATCGCGTTGAATCTATTAAACGTCAAGTTGAAGAATCAACGTCTGATTACGATAAAGAGAAGCTTCAAGAGCGTATGGCTAAACTGGCAGGCGGTGTTGCCGTTATCAAAGTTGGCGCTGCGACTGAAACTGAAATGAAAGAGAAGAAAGACCGTGTTGACGATGCGCTACATGCGACTCGTGCAGCGGTTGAAGAAGGCGTTGTACCTGGTGGTGGTGTAGCCTTGGTTCGTGCAATGAATGCATTGTCTGAGCTACGTGGTGACAACGATGACCAAAACGCGGGTATCAATATCTTACGTCGCGCAATGGAAGCACCATTACGTCAAATCGTTACCAACGCTGGCGAAGAAGCATCAGTAGTAGTAAACGAAGTGAAGAGTGGCAGCGGTAACTACGGTTACAACGCAGCTTCTAGCGAATACGGTGATATGCTAGAGATGGGTATTCTTGATCCAGCTAAAGTAGCTCGTTCAGCGCTAGAAAATGCAGCATCTGTTGCAGGCCTAATGCTAACGACCGAAGTCATGATTACTGATTTGCCACAAGGTGATGACGGTATGGCTGGCATGGGCGGTGCTGGTGGAATGGGCGGTATGGGTGGAATGGGCGGCATGATGTAATTTTACTTCTGCTACAAAGCGATTTTTTTTCGTCAGATGTGCTCAATGTACAATAGGTACTATTTTTGCGCATCTTCCTCGACAAATCGCTTTTCGCTAGAATTATGATTTTGTTATAAAGTGTATTTGCTCATTAGAAGCTCTGTTATCGGAAGATAGCAGGGCTTTTTTTTGCCTAATTTTTATAGCGCTACTCATTGGTATATGAGGTATTCACGGTTTTATATACATTCATTTGATAGTGCTAGATAAGTGTTTTATGTTTGGAAAGGTTGCCAATTGACAGACATAGTGAGGGCGTTGATGTTTCCCAGACTCAGTGGTGACACTCTACCTACTATTTACTCATGGTCTTTGATGCATTTCTAAAAACTTCAACAAGTACAATGCCAATTAGATCGACAAAATCGACCTGACATTATCAAAAGCATTGAATATATAAAGTTTTTTTATATATGTTATTATTTAAATGTAATTAATAAATATAATCAATGGACTGATACTTTATCAAAGGACAATTGAGCATGTGTTATGGCTGTCCAGCCACAAACTCTTGTGCAATTCAAGGTGATGATGATGAAAAAAATTAGGCTTGGGATTCTCATCGAAGAGGAAGCATTGGCATGGTATAAGTTCAAACCATTAAAATCTCTCGTCGATGAAGGCAAGGTTGAGGTTTGTATTGCTGTCCAACGGGATAAAAAACAAGCGTCTCACATGTCTCGTCTATCCAAAGTTATTCCTTCCATTAATCAAACGTTATTTTCTTTTCTTTCTCGAAATAAGAGTAATAGCAAGCGTTATTCTATTCATGACTTGGTGGCTAATGGTACGATGCCCATCGTAATATCAGTCGCAAATCAGGATAAAATTTATGATGAGATTGAGGATTCAGTGATTGAGAAACTTGAAGCCGCCAATCTAGATTATCTGATCAAATTCGGCTTTCGAACCTTGGCAGGGAGAGTTCTGAGTGTTTCAAAAAAAGGTATTCTGTTATTTCGTTACGGCGATGAAACCAAACAAGGACGCGGATCAGCATTGTATTGGCAGTTTGCTGAACAATGGGAGAATAGCGTAGTCACGCTACATCTATTAAATGAGCGTCTTAATGGTGATAAAGTCGTTGGGAGAGGGTATGGCTCTTTATTTTACTGGGACTATAATTTAACCGAGCATAAATTAAATGGTGTCACAGCATCGATATTGTATTGGTATTTCCATAAAAATAAAATTGGCGTTAAAGATGGAGATTCGACGAATTTAATGCTTGACGATGCAATTTATGAAGAACTCCAGCAACTGACTGCCATACGGCATTTGATGGGTTTTTTTAAAAACTATACGATAAAGACTTTCTATAAGAGTCTTTATCACAATAACTGGAGTATTTTGATTGGTTCTATTGATCAGTCGATGCAAACATACACTGAGCTATTGCCTGAAAAAGGATGTTTTTGGGCTGACCCTTTTTATATTGAGCGAGATTCAAGGCGTTATATATTTTTTGAGAGCTTAAATTATAAAGAAGGTGTCGGCCGCATAGAGTGGGTGGAGCTGGATGAGCACCATCAAGTTATCAATTCTGGACCAGTCGATTTAGGTATTAGCTCTCATTTAAGCTTTCCTAATGTATTCGAGCATGAAAACGCTGTATATATGATTCCAGAAGCCGCCAAGACCAATTGTATTAACCTATTAAAAGCGACGGATTTTCCGCAGAAGTGGGAAAAAGTTCATGAGTTGGTGTCTGGGGTTCAGGCAGCAGATAGTGCCGTTATTGAGCACAATGGCTTATGGTATCTTTTTACCACGCATGGTTCAATTTCAGTTCTTACGATGGATTTAGAATTGCATATTTATACGTCTGATAAGTTGGAGTCAGATAACTGGACCATTCATCCCTCTGCGCCTTTAAAAATTGACGTGCGTGGGTCACGATTAGCAGGTGCACTATTTAAGAGAGATGGTCAGCTGTTTCGTACGGCTCAAGATGGCACTATTAGGTATGGGCGTAGAGTGGCTTTGTATCTGGTAGAAGAGTTGACACCGACATCTTACAAAGAAACCTTTGTGCGTTATATCGAACCCAATTGGGAAAACGAGATCGATCGTCTCCATACCTATAACGTATATGATCAAACTGTCGTACTTGATGTTTCAAGAGATAAATTGCGCTTTACCGTATAATCATTGAGAGGTTTTACGGCAACTAGTGATAATATTTTTTCGAAAAACCCCGATAGGCTCAGCATATCGGGGTTTATTTATACAAATTAGATTTTTTTAAACTACTGACTGGCTGCATCCCGTCTAAACGTCCACGTTTTATCATCAGAAGCCTCTTCACAGTAATAATATCCCGTCAAATCAAATTGCTTTAGCTGCTCAGTATTGGTCAGCTTATTATCAGCAGCATACTTCACCATCAGTCCACGTGCTTTTTTGGCATAGAAGCTAATCACTTTGTATTGACCATTCTTTTCATCTTCAAATCGTGGCGTGATAACTTCCGCATTCAGCGCTTTCTTCTTGACCACTTTGAAATATTCATTTGACGCCAGATTAATCAAAATATTATCATCACTATCTGCCATACGTGCATTAATAATGGCAGTTACTTTCTCGCCCCAAAACTCATAAAGGTTATCACCACGTTCATTTTTCAGTTTGGTACCCATCTCTAAACGATAGGGTTGAATTAAATCGAGCGGTTTCAGTACGCCATATAATCCAGACAAGATACCCAGGTGCTTATTGACGTAAATGGCGGTGTCTTTATCCATGTGATACATATCAAGTCCAGTATAAACATCGCCATCGAATAAATAACCTGCAGGTTTGGCATTGTCTAAAGTAAAGGGCTTATCGTTGCTCCAACGCCACTCTTGATTGCGCTTGGCATTGAGCTGTGCCAAATCATCAGATATGCTCATCAGTTCTTGTAAATCAATCGGTTCTTTTGATTTTAAGTTTTTCATCAATGCTTGCGCATGTTTGATGAGCTCTGGTTGACTATAATATTTGTCTAAGTTCACTGGCACCGCATCTTTCTCATTTAAAGATTTGGCAGGGGAAAGTAAAAAATACATCGTCATTCCTTATTATAGTGAGTCAATGGGTATTCTATTTATGTATCAAGTTTTCTTATTATACGATATGCAGCATTGTATCTTGACCTACCCGTCGTTATTTCGTGTTTTTTAACGTTATCCTTAAAAAGGACAGATATTTGAGTGATATAAGCCGATAGCTTGTCAAGTCTAGCGTTTAATTGAAAAGGAAAAATTTTTAATATAACAATAAAAGTTATGCAGATGGTGTAAATGCCTAACTTTTTATTTTACTTGTGGGTCATCATTAGGCAATGAAAGTTGGCAGATGATGTCTCTATAATAAAAAGGCATGATGGCAAAGTCGCTATCATTTATTAAATTGATAATCTTTGGTCGTGATTTTGAACCAACCATGACCAAAGGTTTTTTTGTCCCCTATGCTTTTTAAATGTGCGTTGAGGGTGTTAAAGGTAGTCGTGAGACGTAAGTATAGTCATTAGACGTAAGTAAGGAGACGGTATGAAAATCGGTGTAATCAGTGCAGATATCGCGAGCGAGAGCCGTGTAGCGATAACCCCAGACGCAGTCAAAAAATTGCGTAAGCTTGGGTTTGAAGTCGTCATACAGTCAGGTGCAGGTCAAGCAGCGTACTATGCTGATGAGTTGTATCAGGCTGCAGGTGCCGATATTGCCAGCAGCAGCGCCGAGGTAATCACACAGTCTCGAATTATTACCACCGTCAATGACTTACCTGCTGCAGCTATTGAAGGCTTAACGTCAGGTCAGATCGTCATTGGCATGCTCGACCCATATCGTAATACTCAGCTTGATACTTATGCGACCAAAGGTGTCACTGCCTTTGCGATGGAACTTTTACCTCGTACATTGTCACGCGCACAGAATATGGATGTACTGTCATCGCAAGCCAACCTTGCTGGTTATAAAGCAGTATTGCTAGCGGCCAATGAATACTCGCGTCCTTTCCCGATGTTTATGACCTCAGCTGGTACGGTTAAGCCTGCCAAAGTCGTTATTCTAGGTGTTGGGGTTGCTGGCTTGCAAGCGATTGCGACAGCCAAGCGTTTAGGCGCAGTGGTAGAAGCCAGTGATTTACGTCCAACCGCTCGCGAGCAAGTGGAGTCACTCGGTGGTAAATGGCTGGATGTTCCAATGAGTGCAGAGGAGGCGGAAACAGCCAAATCTACAGGTGGCTATGCGTGGACACCATCTGAGCAATATGTCAAAGATCAAGCGGCTGTCGTAGACAAAGCCTTGAGCAATGCGGATATCGTCATTACCACAGCGCAGATTCCTGGTCGCAATGCCCCGCGTCTGGTACACGGTGCAACCCTTGCCAAAATGAAAGCAGGTTCCGTGCTAATCGATATGGCTGCTGGTACTGGTGGTAATGTTGAGGGCAGTGTGCCTAATGAGACCATTACTACAGACAACGGCGTACGTATCGTTGGTGCTGCCAACATCCCATCGATGCTCGCCGCGCAGTCTTCAGATTTGTATGCCAACAATTTGGTTAACTTTATCACCACATTAATTGCGCCTGCTAGCGATGACGCGTCAGCAAGTGACGCATCAGCTAATTTGGCACTTAAATTAGACATGGAAGACGAGATTCAAGGCGCACTGGCAGTGACACATGACAGTCAGGTACGACTAGCCAAACGCTAAGTTTTAACTGCCTTTCACTACACATTTGCCAGTAACGAATAAATTTTTAGGAGGATTAGATGATTGCCACTATTTTAGCGGCAGCGCCAGCTGGTGCGGCCATGAGTAGCACCCCATTTGTAGCGATTTTTACCGTATTTGTACTCGCTATTTTTGTCGGATATTACGTCGTTTGGGGCGTCACGCCTGCATTGCACACACCATTAATGGCTGTCACCAACGCACTATCGAGTATCGTCATCGTCGGTGCCATGCTACAGACCGTCACTATTGACGGCTCTGTCTTTACACCGACCAGTATCCTTGGCGCTTTTGCCGTATTCTTAGCCAGTATCAATATCTTCGGTGGCTTTGCCGTGACTGAGCGTATGCTTGCGATGTTTAAACCGAAAGTAAAAAAAGCACCAGTAGCAACCACTGATGTTGGAGGTGACGCATGAATGATTTCTCAGCAATGATTGCGGCAAATGCGGATTGGTTCTATCTGGTCGGCGCTATCCTTTTCGTTTTAACCTTACGTGGTTTATCCAGCCCTAAGACCGCTATCCGTGGTAACCGCTTTGGTATGGTGGCGATGGCGATTGCGGTCGTCACGACATTCTTCTTAGCAGAAGGCCCTGTCCTTTGGTTGATTATCGGTGCGATGATTTTGGGTGCTCTCGTCGGCATGTGGAAGGCAAAGACGGTTGCAATGACTCAAATGCCGGAAACCGTTGCTTTAATGCATTCCTTTGTCGGTTTAGCTGCGGTCGCCATTGCATTGGCAACGGTACTGCATACGGAACAACAGCATGGCGCGGTTGCGCGAGTTGAGCTGTTTATTGGTTGTTTCATCGGTGCGATTACCTTTTCAGCCTCGGTCTTTGCCTTTGGTAAATTGGCAGCGAAAAGCTGGGCGAAGACACTGGTCGGCGGCTGGGTAAAACCTGTCCAAGCGCTACTATTCATTGCGATGATTGCTTTCGGTGGCGTGTATTTCGTCACTGACTCATTACCAGCGTTTTATGCGATGGCAGTGATTGCCGTGATATTTGGTTGGATGTGGATTGCGCCGATCGGTGGCGGTGATATGCCAGTGGTTGTCTCGCTATTGAACTCGTTCTCAGGTTGGGCAGCGGCAGGAATTGGTTTCACCCTCGGCAACTCGATGCTCATTATCGCAGGGTCGCTCGTCGGTTCATCAGGCGCGATTTTATCTTATATCATGTGTAAAGCCATGAACCGCTCATTACTCAACGTCTTATTTGGCGGTATGGGTACAGGAGCTGTGGCAGCAGGCGCTGATGATGGCGCACCGAAGAACTATAAGGCAGGATCAGCAGAAGATGCCGGCTTCTTGATGGCCAATGCCAGTAGTGTGGTTATTGTTCCGGGTTACGGCATGGCGCAAGGTCGTGCACAGAACGCGGTTAAAGAGTTGTATGAGTTGCTAAAAGAAGAAGGCGTGAATGTACGCTTTGCGATTCATCCAGTCGCTGGTCGTATGCCAGGTCACATGAACGTACTGTTGGCTGAAGCGGACGTACCTTATGATGATATTTTAGAGATGGATGAGATCAACTCAGACTTCGCGAGTACGGATGTGGTCTTGGTTATCGGTGCAAATGATGTGGTCAACCCCTCTGCAAAAGATGATCCATCGTCGCCAATCTTTGGTATGCCGATTCTAGAAGTCACTAAAGCCCAAACGGTCATGGTCATCAAGCGCTCAATGAATACCGGTTATGCAGGGCTTGATAATAGTCTGTTCTACATGGATAAAACCATGATGATCTTTGGCGATGCGAAGAAGATGGTTGAAGAGATGGTTCGCAGTATTAACGGCGCTGGTCATTAATCTCTAATATAAGAGGCTTAATCTAAGTTATAAGCGTACATTTTCAAATAAAAAAGTCACTGAGGTGGCTTTTTTTGCGTTAAAGTGTGCGGCATTTATGGCCGAGATGGCATTACCGAATATTATCGCCAATGATAACTATAATGAAATAAAATTAGAGAGTTTTTTATGAATATGTTACTGCGTTTTTTTATTATGGTCAGTTTGCTCAAGCAACAGCTCAAGCAGCAATCGACGAGTGAGACAATTAGTATAGAGTCATTGATGGCACCCACTGTTCGCCATTATCGAGTGTTGCTGCATGATATGGGCTTTCGGAATCATCTGCCTAATTATCGTTATCTGTCTTTTATTGAGCTAAACGTTACTCGCTGGCTGATGGCTTGCTGTCATCAAAAAGGTATTAAGCCATTAAATTGGGTTATCGCCATGCAAGAAATGGTTTATCTGAAAGAAATTAAATTTTTAGATAAAATGACGGTGATTAGCACGCTTGTTGGCTGGGATAAAAAATACGTTTATTTTGAAACACGCTTTTTTGTAAAAAACCAGCTGATGGGCGTTGGTATGACTAAGTTTGTATTGACCAATAAAAAAGGCAAATGTGCGCCAGAGATATTGGATATGATAGGCGAGCGGTTGAATGAGGTCATTGATTCTTGGAATCAGCATCAAGTGGCGATTAAATCTGCCAAATCTGCTGAAACGAGTAAAACGACAAGTGCTGTATAACGAACTTCTCTATAATCAGCAGGCGAATTTTGGTAGGATAGCGGTTATTAAGTTGCCAATCAAATCACCAGTCAAATTGCCCACTGATTTGATGACATGTATAAAAATGATTAAAAGTTAAGGAGCCATCATGACCCCGCAAAAATTAAAATGGACAGACAGCTTAGATATCGCTATTGAGCTGTATGAGAAGTTTCCAGAGACCGATCCGCAGTACATCCGTTTTACTGATTTACATCGCTGGGTGACTGAGCTTGAAGGTTTTGATGATGATCCACAAAAATCAAACGAAGGTATCTTGGAAGCCATTCAGATGAATTGGATTGATGAAGCAGATTAGATTTATATCCTGAAGCGCTATTTTTAATACCATCTCAAATAGAAAACTGAATAAATATATAGGACTTACAGATCATGACGTCACAAATTAAAGAGTTGCCTGAAGCAATAACTTGTCAAGGTATTAGCGTTCGTACGACCAATAACGCTGAGATTAGCGAAGACACGGCGAAACTGGGTCGTTTATGGCAAAAGTTTTACCAAAACCATGCCAGTGATCTGCCTAAAGGCGAAGACATTTATGGTGTCTATCATAACTATGAGAGCGATGATTTGGTCGGCGCTTTTGACGTGGTTGCCAGTTGGAAAGTAGCCAGTGAGCAAGAGCCATCAGACAGTGAAAATATGTCTAAGGCTGCAAACCTAGTAACAGTAGATATTCCTGCAGGAAAGTATATAGTATTCTCTGAGCAGGGTAGAATGCCATACACGGTGATGAATGCTTGGGAAAAGGCTTGGACCTATTTTAATGATCGCAGCTGTGAACATACCCGAACTTTTGATGTCGATTTTGAGCATTATATCGGTGGTAATCTAGAGTATGGTCAAGTTGATCTCTATATTGGTATTGAGTAAAATTAGTATTGAATAAATCAGTCAAAACAAAAAAAAGCGCCAAATCTAATTAAGATTTGGCGCTTTTTTTTGCTTACTTCAACGAATGATTAATTTAGTAGTAAGTTCTCTAAAATCCCTTCATAAATCTGCGCAAGCTTGCCTAGGTCATCGACTTCTACCTTTTCGTCAACTTGATGGATGGTCGCATTTCTTACGCCAAGTTCAACGACTTGTGCACCCGTTGGTGCAATAAAGCGTCCATCAGAAGTACCACCTGATGTAGATAGTGTCGTGTCAGTATCGGTTACCTTTTTGATGGCTTTTTGACAGGCAGAAACCAACTTACCTTCAGGAGTCAAAAACGGCTGACCAGATAATTTCCAATGGATATCATAACTGGCCTTACTATTAGTAAAGTATTTGTCAAAGATAGCGTGCGTTTTTGCTTTTAGCTCATCTTCAGTCGTTTCCGTAGAAAAGCGGAAATTGAAGATAACTTTTAACGTCTCAGGAATGACGTTGGTGGCACCTGTACCGCTATTGATATTAGAGATTTGCAGTGAAGTCGCAGGGAAGTAGTCATTGCCACTATCCCAAGTAGCGGCAGTCAGTTCTGCCAAAGCTATCATCGTTGCATGAATAGGGTTGCAAGCTAAATGAGGATAAGCCACATGACCTTGCTTACCAGTAACGGTAAGCTCTGCACCCAATGAGCCACGACGACCATTTTTAATGATATCGCCTAGCGTATCGGTACTTGATGGTTCGCCAACCAAGCAATAGGTGATCTTTTCTTGACGCCCTTCCAAGGTTTCAATGACTTTGACTGTACCATTGATTGACGGGCCTTCTTCATCTGAGGTGATTAAAAAAGCAATCGAACCATTGTGCTCAGGATAATTAGCGACGAAACGCTCGGCAGCGACGGTAAAAGCCGCAATCCCCGTTTTCATGTCAGCCGCACCGCGAGCCCATAGGTAACCATCAGCGATGGTCGGGGTAAATGGCGGATACGTCCAATTTTTTTCATCACCCGTAGGCACGACGTCGGTATGACCAGCAAAACAAATAACTGGATCAGTGGTGCCACGGCGTGCCCATAGATTTTTGACTTCTGCATGTTCGCCGCTTTGATCTCTATCGCCAAAATACATAAATTCGCAGTCAAATCCAGCTTGTGATAATCGTTTTGACAAGATGTCTTGACAGCCATCATCATCTGGGGTGACGGAGGGACGTTCAAGTAGCGCAATACTTAAATCTAGCGTTTGCTGCTGACGGTTTTGTTGTTGATGAATGGTTTGTTTATTAAAGTCCGACATGAATAAACCTTTTTATTATAAATTAAGATGATAATTTTTTAAAATTGGCAGCCACGATAAAATCAGTCGTTGCTTGTTACTTGCTAATGCGTTTTAAATATTGTCTTCAACAAAGGGGACTAAACCATCGCGGCGCATCCAAGTGGCGATAGAATAACGCTGCCGCTGGGCAATTTGCACTTGATGTTTTAGGTCACTGTCAAATATCACCAATCTATTGGCGACAGGCATGACGTTATGATGAACGCCATGTTTATCAATGATTTCTAGTGCGCCGCCGTCAGTTGGTTCCCATTCATCATTGAGATAAAACACCGCAGAGATAACGCGTTCATCACGCCCAGCTGGATTGTCACTATGCCATTGGTAGCCAAACCCCACCGGATAGCAAACATAATGCGCTTCACTGTGACGAATACCAGCAAATAAACTGCGATTAAATAAGCTAGCAAGCGCATTGATACTTTGCAAATAATAAAACCCAGCAAAGAAATTTTCCGTAATCCAGCGGATGCGATCACCGCGAATATCACTGACACGAATACCAGCCGTCAGCTCTGCATCACGATAGTCAATAAAACCACTCTCTGCTTGCAAGGCTAACAGCGCTTTTGTTTCAAAGACCTCATCAATAATGATCCAACCATCATCAACGAATATATCCAGTTGTGTATCAGTCAGCTTGTCTTGCCAACTGATATCGAAATCAGACTGTTGTAATAGGCGCTGAGTCAGTGGTTTTTGGCTTGGGTCGTCGCTATGAGGAAATAATAATGGTGGATTATCTTCTCCTATTGGATGATCAATCACCAACTTTGTCACATCAAGATTGCTAATAATCTCTGTCATTTCGTCTCACTATGGTCAGTTAGCTAGCAATACATAGCCAATCAATGCCTTTTTACCAAAACCATCGTTATCTTTTACTCTGCCTATGCTACCATAGATGTAATTTTTCTTATTTAAACTTTTGAGATTATGAACTATAAACACGCCTACCACGCTGGTAACTTTGCTGATGTGGTTAAACACATTTTATTGGTACAACTCCTTAATCAATTGGGACAAAAAAACAAACCTTTTTATGTGCTTGATGCTTATGGTGGTCGCGGACTGTATTCACTGAGCAGTGAAGAAGCGCGCAAGACAGGTGAGGCCAAAGGTGGTATCCAAGCGTTACTAAATGCCAATACCGACAAGGCACCCGCTGCTGTCAAAGATTATATGGAAGGCATTAAGCAAGCCCGTTTCACTTATGACAATAAAGTCTATCCTGGTTCTCCTTGGTGGGTTGCCCATCATATCGAGAAAAATCCAGATGCGGGCGTGCGCGGTGAAGCTTTTGAAGCCAAAGCTAGCGAATATGATGCGCTAAATTATCAGTTGCACAAGTTACCCATCGGTATACAGCATCGTGATGCCTTTGAAGGTATTACCGCCGTTATTCCACCAAAAGAAAAGCGCGGTCTGATTTTTCTTGATCCGCCTTATGAGCAAGAGCACAAAGATTTTACACGCCTTATAAATCTACTCGTTGCTGCTTATAATAAATGGCCACAAGGCACTTACGCGCTTTGGTTCCCTATTAAGAACGTTGAAGCCGTTGAATTGTTTTACAAAAAACTGAAGCGTACTGAAATGCGCCGCCAGTTGGTTTGTGAGTTGAATATTTATCCAAATGATGTGGCGGTTGGTCTTAACGGTACAGGTTTACTGGTCATCAATCCACCTTGGCAATTTGATAATCATGCACGTGAGATATTACGCTTCTTACAGCCTGCATTAAAAGTGGCTGATGCTCCAGACTTAACGCCTGATAGCGCAACCAATGTACGCTGGCTAGTCGGCGAATAACCATGTTAGTGAATAACTATGCCGGCAAATAAGGATATTGAGATGACTAACGTGCAATCACCTAAAGACGAATCAAATCATCCGCCTCTAAATGATGGAATGTTACAAGACAGCGCAGCCGCCCAGCCGCCCTTTGTCGATGAGCATGATTTCAATATTCGCTTAGCGGATAATGAGAGTTATGATGGCTTGACCTTTGAAGTGATTGAAGCAGAAGTTGCTGAAGGGCAGCGAGTAGTCAGTCGCGGTGTCTATCTAGCGCCAAACCTAATTACAACCTTGTCACTGCTATCTGGCTTTTACTCGATTTTGGCCAGTACGCAAGGCGAGTTCTACAAAGCTTCTTTAGCCATCTTTTTGTCCGCTATTCTCGACGGTGCTGATGGGCGAGTGGCGCGTATGCTTAATGCGCAAAGCCCGTTTGGTGAGCAATATGATTCGCTTGCCGATATGCTGGCTTTTGGTGTTGCACCAGCAATCTTAGTTTATAGTTTTGCGTTGCAGCCGTTAGGTCGCATTGGCTTGGGCTGTGCGTTTGTCTTTACTGCCTGTGCTGCCTTCCGTCTGGCACGTTTTAACGTTCAGGTCGGTATTGTTGATAAAAAATACTTTGTCGGTTTGGCCAGTCCACTTGCTGCTATATTAGTAACGGCAGCGGTTATGGTCGCTGTCGACCATAATGAATGGATTGGTCAGTACGATACGGCGGTCATGTTCTTATTCGCCGCTTGGGTGGTGATTTGTGGTTTACTGATGGTTAGTAACGTCAAATACTATAGCTTTAAAGAGTTTGATAAAAAGAAAGTACCTTTTGTGGTTCTAATAATCGGTGTGTTGGTCATGAGTATTGTGCTCTATGACATACCTGTCGGTATTTTAGCCATTGGTATTATCTATGCATTATCGGGTATTGTTACGACGATTAAAGCAAAAGCAAATTTTTAGAATTGACTGTTCGTGTCATATTAAGGAATTTACCGTAGGGTAAGTTCCTTTTTTTTATACGCTTTATATATCAAACCGGCTATCAGTGTATTCATCACGATAAAATAAAGAAGGACCAACTCATTTTTTAGCTAATGATCATTGATAACGGCTCGTTAAAGAAACCTACTGTAATTGAGATGAAATAAGTACTCTTATTTACGAGCTTACCTCAGCCCAGCGCAAATAAACATACACTACTACATAGTTAAAGCAAAAGTAGCGTCGCCATTCTGCCAATTTAGTCTAATCACCAAGTTTATTTGAATTAAGCTAAAATAGCCCTTGACTAAAGATTCAAACTCTATATAATACGCCCCACAGCAAAGGAAGCTAAGCAGTAAGTTAACCAACTTATTACTTAGATTACCAAGCTAAGACAAAACATAAAAAAGCTTGACAAATCAAATCATTATGATAAGATAGTCGGCTCGCTAGATAGCTTGACCTGAAAGGGTTTGAGACTAAACAGCAAGAGAATTACCCTATATATCAGTTACTGGACGACAGTGATTGAGCACTATTTAAAAGCATAACTAAAGAACAACTTGTGTGGATTTTTGCTGATTCAGAATGCTAAAAAATAAAGTTGGTTTTAACTCCTTTTCGGAGTTCATTCTAACTATAAAAATTATCATTTAAGACAGCAGAAAAACTCAAAGTTAATTCATTACGAACATAATTTTTAGCGATTTTGCCAGATTAGATGAGCCAAGTTTAGAAGCTTCTTTAAAGAGCTTCATAGCAAGATTAAACTGAAGAGTTTGATCATGGCTCAGATTGAACGCTGGCGGCAGGCTTAACACATGCAAGTCGAGCGGTAACAGGAGAAGCTTGCTTCTCGCTGACGAGCGGCGGACGGGTGAGTAATACTTAGGAATCTACCTAGTAGTGGGGGATAGCACGGGGAAACTCGTATTAATACCGCATACGACCTACGGGAGAAAGGGGGCAGTTTACTGCTCTCGCTATTAGATGAGCCTAAGTCGGATTAGCTAGATGGTGGGGTAAAGGCCTACCATGGCGACGATCTGTAGCTGGTCTGAGAGGATGATCAGCCACACCGGGACTGAGACACGGCCCGGACTCCTACGGGAGGCAGCAGTGGGGAATATTGGACAATGGGGGAAACCCTGATCCAGCCATGCCGCGTGTGTGAAGAAGGCCTTTTGGTTGTAAAGCACTTTAAGCAGTGAAGAAGACTCCATGGTTAATACCCATGGACGATGACATTAGCTGCAGAATAAGCACCGGCTAACTCTGTGCCAGCAGCCGCGGTAATACAGAGGGTGCAAGCGTTAATCGGAATTACTGGGCGTAAAGGGAGCGTAGGTGGCTCTATAAGTCAGATGTGAAATCCCCGGGCTTAACCTGGGAACTGCATCTGAAACTGTAGAGCTAGAGTATGTGAGAGGAAGGTAGAATTCCAGGTGTAGCGGTGAAATGCGTAGAGATCTGGAGGAATACCGATGGCGAAGGCAGCCTTCTGGCATAATACTGACACTGAGGCTCGAAAGCGTGGGTAGCAAACAGGATTAGATACCCTGGTAGTCCACGCCGTAAACGATGTCTACTAGTCGTTGGGTCCCTTGAGGACTTAGTGACGCAGCTAACGCAATAAGTAGACCGCCTGGGGAGTACGGCCGCAAGGTTAAAACTCAAATGAATTGACGGGGGCCCGCACAAGCGGTGGAGCATGTGGTTTAATTCGATGCAACGCGAAGAACCTTACCTGGTCTTGACATATCTAGAATCCTGCAGAGATGCGGGAGTGCCTTCGGGAATTAGAATACAGGTGCTGCATGGCTGTCGTCAGCTCGTGTCGTGAGATGTTGGGTTAAGTCCCGCAACGAGCGCAACCCTTGTCCTTAGTTACCAGCGGGTTAAGCCGGGAACTCTAAGGATACTGCCAGTGACAAACTGGAGGAAGGCGGGGACGACGTCAAGTCATCATGGCCCTTACGACCAGGGCTACACACGTGCTACAATGGTAGGTACAGAGGGCAGCTACACAGCGATGTGATGCGAATCTCAAAAAGCCTATCGTAGTCCAGATTGGAGTCTGCAACTCGACTCCATGAAGTAGGAATCGCTAGTAATCGCGGATCAGAATGCCGCGGTGAATACGTTCCCGGGCCTTGTACACACCGCCCGTCACACCATGGGAGTTGATTGCACCAGAAGTGGATAGCTTAACCTTCGGGGGAGCGTTCACCACGGTGTGGTTGATGACTGGGGTGAAGTCGTAACAAGGTAGCCGTAGGGGAACCTGCGGCTGGATCACCTCCTTATAGATGGCATTCGGTCAGCAAGAATTCACAACAAGTTGTTCTTTAGTTTAAGCTTACGTTTTAACAAGCGTAATTGGGTCTGTAGCTCAGCTGGTTAGAGCACCGTGTTGATAACGCGGGGGTCAGTGGTTCAAGTCCACTTAGACCCACCATTTTATAATGGGGCCATAGCTCAGTTGGTAGAGCGCCTGCCTTGCACGCAGGAGGTCAACGGTTCGACTCCGTTTGGCTCCACCACTATAGACGAATAAGCTTTAAGTGCTAATAGTATAAATAGAAACAAGTGATTTATCTTTGAATAAAGACACGATTACTTCTTTCTGTTTTATACGGAAATCTGTGACTCGACGAGAGCATAGAGACTATTTAAAAACATAGATATGAGTCTGGGTTAGGAGGAGCGTGTTCACGCGCACCTCTTAACCTTAATCACTCACCTCTTAACGACATCAGTTGTTATCCCAGGGGTGAGTGATTAAAAAAGTAAAGAGAACTGAATCAAGCGTATAAACATAGGTGATATCGTTATCATAATTAGATCTTATGACACTTTGAAGTCAACACTTATTTATAAGTTAGACTACTTGGGGTTGTATGGTCAAGTAATGAAGCGCACATGGTGGATGCCTTGGCAGTCAGAGGCGATGAAAGACGTGACAGCCTGCGATAAGCTTCGGGGAGGCGGCAATATCCTGTGATCCGGAGATTTCTGAATGGGGAAACCCACCTACCATAAGGTAGGTATCTTGTACTTGTACAAGAAGCGAACGAGGGGAAGTGAAACATCTCAGTACCCTTAGGAATAGACATCAAATGAGATTCCCCTAGTAGCGGCGAGCGAACGGGGAGAAGCCGATTAATGCTAATGTAGAAGAACAGCGTGGGAAAGCTGACCGTAGTAGGTGATAGTCCTGTATTCGAAACATTAGCGTTAACATATTAAGTAGAGCGGGGCACGAGAAATCCTGTTTGAAGATGGGGGGACCATCCTCCAAGGCTAAATACTCCTGACTGACCGATAGTGAACCAGTACCGTGAGGGAAAGGCGAAAAGAACCCCTGTGAGGGGAGTGAAATAGAACCTGAAACCGTGTGCGTACAAGCAGTGGGAGCCTTAATTTATTAGGGTGACCGCGTACCTTTTGTATAATGGGTCAGCGACTTATATTCTGTAGCAAGGTTAACCGTTTAGGGGAGCCGTAGGGAAACCGAGTCTTAATAGGGCGTTTAGTTGCAGGGTATAGACCCGAAACCGAGTGATCTATCCATGAGCAGGTTGAAAGTGCCGTAACAGGCACCGGAGGACCGAACCCACTGTCGTTGAAAAGCCAGGGGATGACTTGTGGATAGGGGTGAAAGGCTAATCAAACTCGGTGATAGCTGGTTCTCCCCGAAAGCTATTTAGGTAGCGCCTCGGACGAACACCATTGGGGGTAGAGCACTGTTTCGGCTAGGGGGTCATACCGACTTACCAAACCGATGCAAACTCCGAATACCGATGAGTGATATCCGGGAGACACACAGTGGGTGCTAACGTCCATTGTGGAGAGGGAAACAACCCAGACCGCCAGCTAAGGCCCCAAATTCCTAGTTAAGTGGGAAACGAGGTGGGAAGGCATAGACAGCTAGGAGGTTGGCTTAGAAGCAGCCATCCTTTAAAGAAAGCGTAATAGCTCACTAGTCGAGTCGGCCCGCGCGGAAGATGTAACGGGGCTCAAACTAGGAGCCGAAGCTGCGGATTTGAATTTGTTTTCAAGTGGTAGGGGAGCGTTGTGTAAGCCTGTGAAGGTGTGTCGTAAGGCATGCTGGAGGTATCACAAGAGCGAATGCTGACGTGAGTAACGATAATGCGAGTGAAAAGCTCGCACGCCGGAAGATCAAGGGTTCCAGTCCAACGTTAATCGGGGCTGGGTGAGTCGACCCCTAAGGCGAGGCCGAAAGGCGTAGTCGATGGGAAATCGGTTAATATTCCGATACTTGTTTATAATGCGATGGAGGGACGGAGAAGGTTATGTCAGCCTGGCGTTGGTTGTCCAGGTGAAAGGATGTAGGCTTACAACTTAGGTAAATCCGGGTTGTTACATGGCTGAGATCTGATAGCAAGCTGTACTTGTACAGTGAAGTGGCAAATACCATGCTTCCAGGAAAAGCTTCTAAGCAATAGTTATAAACGAATCGTACCCTAAACCGACACAGGTGATCAGGTAGAGAATACCAAGGCGCTTGAGAGAACTCTGCTGAAGGAACTAGGCAAAATGGTACCGTAACTTCGGGAGAAGGTACGCTGCTGATGGTGATAGGACACGCTCCTTGAGCTGTTGGCAGTCGCAGATACCAGGCTGCTGCAACTGTTTATTAAAAACACAGCACTCTGCAAACACGAAAGTGGACGTATAGGGTGTGATGTCTGCCCGGTGCTGGAAGGTTAATTGATGGGGTTAGCGTAAGCGAAGCTCTTGATCGAAGCCCCAGTAAACGGCGGCCGTAACTATAACGGTCCTAAGGTAGCGAAATTCCTTGTCGGGTAAGTTCCGACCTGCACGAATGACATAATGATGGCAGCGCTGTCTCCAGCAGAGACTCAGTGAAATCGAAATCGCAGTGAAGATGCTGTGTACCCGCGGCTAGACGGAAAGACCCCGTGAACCTTTACTACAGCTTTACATTGAACTTTGACCTGACTTGTGCAGGATAGGTGGGAGGCTTTGAAGCCGAGACGCTAGTCTCGGTGGAGCCAATCTTGAAATACCACCCTGGTCATGTTGGGGTTCTAACTCAGGTATAACAATACCGAGGACAATGTATGGTGGGTAGTTTGACTGGGGCGGTCTCCTCCTAAAGAGTAACGGAGGAGTACGAAGGTGCGCTCAGACCGGTCGGAAATCGGTCGTAGAGTATAAAGGCAAAAGCGCGCTTAACTGCGAGACCCACAAGTCGAGCAGGTACGAAAGTAGGTCTTAGTGATCCGGTGGTTCTGTATGGAAGGGCCATCGCTCAACGGATAAAAGGTACTCTGGGGATAACAGGCTGATACCGCCCAAGAGTTCATATCGACGGCGGTGTTTGGCACCTCGATGTCGGCTCATCTCATCCTAGGGCTGAAGCAGGTCCTAAGGGTATGGCTGTTCGCCATTTAAAGAGGTACGCGAGCTGGGTTTAGAACGTCGTGAGACAGTTCGGTCCCTATCTACCGTGGGCGTTGGAAATTTGAGAGGATCTGCTCCTAGTACGAGAGGACCAGAGTGGACGAACCTCTGGTGTTCGGGTTGTCACGCCAGTGGCATTGCCCGGTAGCTACGTTCGGATGGGATAACCGCTGAAAGCATCTAAGCGGGAAGCCCACCTCAAGATTAGATTTCCCTAAAGAGCCGTTGAAGACTACGACGTTGATAGGCAGGGTGTGGAAGTGCAGCGATGCATGTAGCTAACCTGTACTAATTGCTCGTTTGGCTTGACCATACAACACCCAAGTGGTTTGTATGAAAGCTCTAATTAATCTATCTTGTATAAGCGAAAGCTTATAGAATAAAAGAAAGAATATTTCGATATCACCTTTAACCTTGATTCAGTTAGGTTACAAGTTGATCGACCATAAACTAAACACTTATAGTCAAACAATAAAAATAACAGACTCATATCTAACCCCCTTTGCTGACGACAATAGCATGATGGCACCACCTGATCCCTTCCCGAACTCAGAAGTGAAACATCATTGCGCCAATGGTAGTGTGGGTTCGCCCATGTGAGAGTAGGTCATCGTCAGCTCTCTATTCAAAGTAAAACCCCCTTCTGCTTATGCAGAAGGGGGTTTTCTTTGCGTGCGGCTTAAATTTAATGTTAAATGTCTCTAGATAGTACATTATCTATAGTTTGAAAGAATGCATGATGAAGATTTTATTGCTATATTGCTAGGATAGTAAACTGTTAGTTTCACATGATTAAGCGTAAGGACATCTATGGATAGAGAACCAAGCTGGTATGAGTTCCAAGAAAATATTAAAGAACATTTTAATTCGCTAGGAGCTGATGCAGAAACTAACGTTAGAATTCAAGGTGTGCGAACTTGCCATGATATAGATATATTTGTCAAAACTAGATTTTTGGGTGAAAATATCACTTGGATTGTTGAAGCAAAATATTGGAAAAGCAAAGTAACTAAGGCTCAAGTATTGACACTAAGATCAATTGTAGATGATATAGGTGCAGACCGCGGGTTTATTATATCTGTAGCAGGATTTCAGAGTGGCGCTTTTGAGGCAGCTAATAATACTAATGTAAAACTTAAAACCTTTGATGAATTGAAAATTGATACCAAGGGACTAATTGAAACTGAAATTTTAAAGACATATTATAAACGACTCTTACTTTTAGAAGATAGGTATTGGTCACACTCTAAGAGATTGAGAATTGAATACGGTCTCCGTCACGAAATTATGGATTTCTCAATGCAATTCACTGGTCAGCAATTATTAATGACAGCGCGAACGGCTATTATGGCGGCAGAAAAACGTAAATATCCTATACAGTTAGAATCTTTTTTAAAAGAACAAAAAGGTGAAAAAATTGCTCATAATTTTCAACAGCTCTCAATGTGGCTTAATCTTAATTTAAATCATTTTGAAGAGAAGCTACTGATGGCTGAATGGGAAATGTATAAAAATGGTGACTATAAACCCAATACGAGATATAGAACTAGTGATGATAAACAAACCACTACCCAAATTATGGCTGAGACAATCTATAATGTAAGAAAAGAACGATAAAAAATGCAAAAAAGGACATTTCTTACTTTATGTCCTAGTCGCAAACGTTATATAACTAACCACTTACCATTATAATGGTTGAGTTCTTAGATAGTATGAGTTTTTAAACCTAAAGAATATTCTTGTGTTTACAAACCCTTTTTTGCTACTGCAAAGTTAGCACGCTTGAATAAGACGAAAAACTCTTCCAGTGTTAACTCTAAACTTGCATTAGACAAAGTAGTGCCAGAATTTTTAAACTCATCATAGCTCATATCTGTATAGCTAATATTTACCGTAAAATTTCTAGCTGTATTGCTATATGTTGCTTCAAAGCTGAATATAACTTCATTAGACTGAATGTATCCAGCATCTTTCACATAATCTGAAAGTGTTCTAATATCTGCATCATCAAATGCAGCTCCACCGACCCAGTCATTGTATTGAGTTGTAGCTATTTTATTTAACATTGTTAGTTCCTTAATATAGTTGAATTTGAATAACTCATATGGAGGTTTATAGCTAAAATTTCAATATAATTTTAATGAACTTAAGTTTTTTTATCTTAATGAATTGCTAGACATAAAGTATTATTCAGAAAGCTGGAAGCGCATAACATTATATTTTAACCAAAAACCCAAAATTACTTAATATAGATCAGTGTTTTACCTACAGTATTTTAAAAAACTGACAATCCAAAAATAATAAATATCAAAGGAGAAAATATGACAACCTCAAAAGTAACTTACCAAGGCGATTTGCGTACCACTGCCATACACTTGCAATCAAACAATGAAATCATCACCGATGCACCAGTTGATAATCACGGCAAAGGCGAAGCATTTTCGCCGACTGATTTATTGGCGACGAGTTTAGCCAGTTGTATGCTGACGATTATCGGTATTAAAGCTCGTGATATGGATCTCGATATTGCAGGTACTACGAGCGAGGTGACAAAAATAATGGCGGCTGACCCAAGACGTGTTAGTGAAGTACATGTTGCAATTACTTTTAATCAACAGTTAGATGATAAAACGCAAAAGATACTCTATAACACCGCGCTTACTTGCCCGGTTGCGAAAAGCATCCATCCTGATATCATTCAAAAAGTGACTATTCATTCCAAAAGCTATTAATTTCAAGAACTACTAATTCCAAAAACTAGTAACCTCTATAAGGGTGATTGATATGGCTAGCAAAACCTTACTGATCGTTGCGCATGCGCCATCGCCGAATACTAAAAAATTAGCACAAGCGGCCTACGATGGTGCCAATCACCCTGATATAGATATCAAAGTCGTACTTAAATCTCCTCAAGATACGCAACCTGAAGATGTGCTAGCTGCTGATGCGTTATTGTTAGGCACGACTGAGAATTTGGCGTATATGGCAGGGCTGACCAAAGACTTCTTTGATCGTTGTTATTATCCGGTGTTAGAGAAAAAGCAAGGCATGCCTTTTGCGGTATATATTCGTGCAGGACATGATGGTACGGGTACTAAGCTTGCTATTAAGACGATTACTACTGGGTTGCGCTGGTCATGGATTCAAGAGGCGCTAATTTTACAAGGCGATTGGCAAGAGGTATTTGCTGAGCAAGTCGAAGAGTTAGCGATGACAATGGCAGCTGGGGTAGAAGCGGGTATTTATTAGTTTTGGGGCTGTCCTAGATAAGTAAAATAATCTAGGATAGTCATATGAGAAAGAGTAGATTAAGTTGGTACAAACAAACTAAGCTTATCGAACTATTTGTTGCAGGTTCTACCGCAAGAACAGCATCAAGCTTAGTGGGTGTTAATAAAACAACAGCCAGCTATTACTTTCACAGGCTAAGACTACTGATTTATGAAAATAGTCAGGAACCTGGCCTTCTAGAAGGCGAAATAGAAGTTGATGAGAGCTACTTTGGCGGCAGGCGCAAAGGAAAACGTGGTCGCGGTGCTGGTAACAAAGTGCCTGTGTTTGGACTGCTTAAGCGTAATGGTAGCATCTACGCTTGTATTATCCCTAATGCCAGAGCCGATACCTTAATCCCTATTATAAGAGAGAAAGTAGAGCCTGATAGTATTGTTTACACTGACTCCTTTAGAAGTTACAACGCACTTGATATCAGTGAGTTCACCCATTACCGTATCAATCATTCAAAAGAGTTTGCACAAGACAGAAACCATATCAACGGAATAGAGAACTTTTGGAGCCAAGCCAAGCGACATATGCGTAAATATAATGGCATCCCAAAAGAGCATTTCCATCTATTTTTAAAGGAATGTGAGTGGCGTTTTAACTACAGTGATCCGAAACGTCAATTACATCAGCTAAAACAATGGGTTAAATAAGAACTGAACTAGTTATCTAGGACAGCCCCTTAGTTTTTTCGACGCTTTGCTTGTCGCCATTATTAATATCAAAGCTACAGTAATGAAGACATATAAGGATATTAGCAGTGTTGAATGATGATTTAGATAATAGCCAATCGATTGCTCCTACTGGAATAGCATTTTCTCAAGCGTGTGAAAATAATAAGCAGCCGATTCTAGAAGTTTTACAGCAAGAGTTGCAAGGTTCTATTCATGTGTTAGAGGTTGGGTCAGGTACGGGTCAGCATAGTATGTATTTTGCCCCTAGATTGACTCATTTAACATGGCAGACCAGTGATATGTTGGCTAATCACGCCACCATCAATGCTTGGCATGCTGCTTATCCTGCCCCTAATTTATATGCACCGCTCACTTTTGATGTATCGTGTAACTCAGTGCCAGTCAATGAGGTTGCCGATGCGCCTTATGATGCAGTATTTACCGCCAATACTTTACATATTATGTCGTGGTCTTTGGTTAGTAAGTTATTTGAATTAATCGGTGACATGCTACCTTTAAATGGTAAGTTTATCGTTTATGGCCCATTTAACGAAAATGGCAGTTATAGCAGCGCAAGCAATCGTCAGTTTGATCATAGCTTGCGCCAGCGCGATGCTAACAGTGGCATCCGTCATTTAGAAGACGTTATAAATTTGGCAAATACACATCATTTAATGTTAAGTAAGCGTTATGAGATGCCATCTAACAATCAAATATTAGTATTCGAAAAACTCTATTAACGTAAAAAGCTGAGTTGATTCATAGTGTTATCACAGTGAATCAACTCAGCTTTATATAAGTTTGAATCCGTAAAGACCAACCTATTTATAAATACTAACCTGTATTGCGTAGCCCTGCTGCCAAGGCGTTGATACTACGAATCAATGCATCTTCGACAGCAAGTCTCTCGTTATTTTCCAATTTATCATCACTAGCGTTATCAGGCTGGCGCATACGCTTGAGTAGCTCAATCTGGATGTAGTTGATGGGATCTAAATAGGCGTTACGCCATTCTAATGAATGAGCCAAGTCTTGTTGGTTTGAGAGTAAAGACGCTTGTGCTAGCAAGGAGTTGAGACCTGCATGCGTCAGTTCATGCTCATCAATCACTGCCTGCATGACTTGCTCACGCAAGCTTTCGTCTTTACACAGTTGACTGTATGCACGGGCGATATTCATCTCGGATTTGGTAAAAGCCATTTCAATATTACTGATAAAGACATTGAAAAATGGCCAGTTTTTATTCATCTCTTTCATTAACGCTTCGTCTTTTTTGACGCTATCTAAAGCACTGCCCACGCCATACCAAGCGGGAAGGGTAAAGCGCGCCAATGACCAGCCAAATACCCACGGTATCGCCCGAATCGTCGATTTGCTCGGCAGTCCTTTTTTACGGTGAGCAGGACGCGAGCCAATATTGAGCAATGAAATCTCTTGTACTGGTGTGGCCTCAGAATAAAACTGATAGAAGCCCTCTGTATTATCCGTCAGCTCTCGATATTGCTGTTCGCCTGCATTTGCCAAATCAGCAAACAACGCTTCATAGCTATCTAGCTGTTTGGGTTGTTCGACAAATCGTGACGAGCTGGCTTTTAGCGCCCCCGTGATTCCCATGGTTAATTCAAACACGGCAGTATCTGGATTGGCATACTTGGCGTAAAGTACTTCGCCTTGTTCAGTGAACTTGATCTGTCCATGTAAAGTGCCAGCAGGCTGCGCGGCGATGGCTTGATGGGTTGAGCCACCACCACGACTGACGGAACCACCACGACCATGGAACAGGCGGGTGGTGATACCATATTGATTGGCGATATCGGTGATGGTTTGCTGGGCACTATATAACTGCCAAGCGGAGGTAATAATGCCGCCATCTTTAGAAGAGTCTGAGTAGCCAAGCATAATCTCTTGAATGTTTCCTGAGTGCTCAAGTAACTCCCGATATAGCGGATTGTCCAACACCATTGGCATAATCTTATCGATATTTTTTAAATCTTCGATAGTTTCAAACAGTGGCGCAACTGGTAGGGCAGAAAATAAATGCCCGTTTTTATCAATACCCGATAAGCCTGCAAAACGCATCAGTAGCAGTACCTCTAATAGCTGACTGGCGTTATTGGTCATCGAAATTACATAGCTACCAAAAGTATCGTCGCCGACCAGTTTACGCAGTTTAGCGACAGAATTCATCAGAGCAAGCTGTTCATGTGTTTGCGCGCTTAAATTGTCGGTATAAATCAGCGGTGCACCGGGCTTTTCTAGCAAACGTGTTAGCCATTCTTGGCGCTCTGTTTCGCTGAGGGTACGATAGTCGGGTAGATTCGAGGCGCTAGCAAAAATATCTGCAATAACTTCGCCGTGATATCCTGAATCTTGGCGGATATCTAGCGAGGCTAAATGGAATCCACAGGTTTTGACTAAGCGAATGGTATCAAGCAGTAAGCCTTCGCCATGTGCTTTGTCATGAGTATTGACACTTTTGCGAATAAGGCGTAAATCATCTAACAAGGCTGTCGGTGTTGAGTAAGCCTCTTTTGCAGCCTCCTCATCTGTGCCTTGGCTTTGGATATGCTGGTTGGTCGCTTTTATTTTAGCCAGAATAATGGACAGCAATCTTCGGTACGGCTCATTATTGTAATCATCAGGATTGTAGCAAAAGACTTTTTGATCGAGTGTGTTGTAGTCTTTGATACGGGTATAAATCTCTGGCGCGATATCGACGATAGTATCGCTATGAATCAGCTCACGACGCAATTTTCTGACCAATACTTGATAATGACGCAGTACAGTATTGGCATGCATCAATACCGCCATTTCAGTGGTTTCATGGGTGACGAATGGATTGCCATCTCTATCGCCGCCAATCCAAGAGCCAAAACTGACAAAGGCGGGTAAAGGGTAGTCGATTAACTCAGGATAGATATCGACGATAGCGTCTTTTATATTACGATATACTTTGGGAATGGCAGTGAATAAGCTGGCATCAAAATAGTGTAAGCCGTTGTTTATTTCATCATAAACCAAAGGTTTTCGGCTGCGAACTTCGTCTGACGACCACAGCAAGTCAATGGTTTCTGCTGTCTTTTGCTTAGCTTGCATAAAGGCTAGGCTGCCTTCGGGATAGTCGCTCATGGCATCGGTATGCTCATAGAGGGTTTGCAAGATATTCATGGTGGTGCGTCTACGGGCTTCGGTAGGATGAGCCGTAAAAACAGGAATAAATTTAAGGTGATCAATAAGCTCTTTGATTTGCGCAGGTTCGATTTGCCGCTCACGGCATTCTAACAAGGTGCGGCGAAAGGAGCCCTCCCAGCTTTGATTGGACTGAGCACGCATAGTACGGCGTTGCTCACGCAGATAGTTTTCTTCCGTTAAATTGGCGAGGAAAAAGTAAATAGAGAATGCGCGAATGACGTTTTTTAAGGTTTGATTGTCTAATGAGGCAATAAGATCAATCAGCTGCTGTTTGTGTGCTGGATTCTGCTCACGGCGCTCCTGAATAAAGCCTTTGCGCAATGTTTCGATAGTACGTAGGGTATCCTCACCAGATTGGCGAGAAATGGCCTCACCTAAAAATGCGCCTAACAATCTAACACGCGCACGCAATACGTCGTTCTTCAATAACATAATTGGCCTCCTTGGCTTTTAATCGACTCATTTATCAATGAGATAGGCTGGTTAATGAATAAGGGTCGCTGTTCCTATAAAATATAAATTAAAGTTATTTATATTCATTTGCTAAAAAATCCAAATAGCGTTTCCATGAGCGCTCATCTGCACGTGCATCATATCTATCACTGCCGAACACGCTAAAGGCATGTGGTGCACCACTATATGTCACCATCTCATGCGGTACGTTGGCGGCTTCTAATGTCTTACCCAAAGTTGCGAAGCTCTCTAGAGAAACAGATTCATCAGCAGAGCCGTGGAATACTAAGATTTCTCCAGTTGTCTTGTCATAACTTTGACCTGTTGGAATATCAAAGGCACCATGGAAGGGTACAAATGCTTTTTGCTCAAATCCTGAGCGCGCCAGCTCCAGAGCAACGGTACCTCCAAAACAATATCCCATGGTAGTGCCTTTACGCACATCATTACCTTGTAGTCGTCCGGCATTCAACGCACCTTGAAGTATGCGGCGCATTTTATTGCGATCATCGTATAACTCCCCAGTTAAGCGTTTGTTTTCTTCAATGGAAGTAGGGCGAACGCCTTGCCCGAACATGTCTGCCGCCAATACGTTGTAGCCCTCGCCTGCTAACATGTCAGCACGTTTACGCTCATAGTCTGTCAATCCATCCCAATCATGAATGAGTAAGATAAAAGGCGCATTCGCTTTGTCGGCTTTGGCGTAATAGCCTTCGTATGCTTGCTCATCCACGGTATAGGTAATATTTTTGGTTGTAATGGCGGCAGCCGTTTGACTAAAAGTAAGTGCCATTAGTCCGATTGACGCACCCATTAGCAATGAGTGATAAGGTTTTTTGGACGTAGTCTTTGAAGTTGATAACATGGTAGGTCGCCTTATAATCGTATAAAAAAGATAAATAGTTGGCTAAAACCATGCCCATTTTATTTATCAACTGTTTTAATGCTTCATAAGAGCATACCTTAAAAAATCACCACATGACAAGAATCTATCGTTAACGTTAAAACTCTCTTTAAATACGCTGAAATTACGGCTTTATCACGGCTGCAAACTTTAACCAAATATCAACAAGGAGAGCCATGAATTAGTCATATTTTTTGGCTAATATTAAAGACAGCTCTATACAAAGGTTCTAAAGAAATAGAGCCTACTTTTAATTACTAGCTAGGATGCATAATGAAAAATAATATTGATCATACTGACCCCGCTAAAGATATGAATACGGAACGTGGCAATGGCGGTGAGACTCACCAGCGCGCAGGGGATGACACTAAAGTGCTAACGACCCAACAAGGTGTCGTCATCTCTGACAATCAAAACTCTCTAAAAGCAGGCGCACGTGGCCCCACATTGCTAGAGGACTTTGTATTACGAGAAAAAATTCATCATTTTGACCATGAGCGTATTCCTGAGCGTATCGTTCATGCGCGTGGTAGTGCTGCTCACGGTTATTTTGAACTCACTGAGTCGCTCGAAAAATACACCACGGCGAAAATTTTGACTGAAACAGGTAAACAGACGCCTTTATTTACCCGTTTTTCTACTGTTGCTGGTAACAAAGGCTCAAAAGATACGCCACGTGATGTGCGTGGTTTTGCTGTGAAGATTTATACCGAAGAAGGCAATTGGGACATCGTTGGTAACAACATGCCGATTTTCTTTATTCAAGATGCGATGAAGTTTCCAGACCTCATTCATGCGGTCAAACCAGAACCAGATCGTGGATTTCCGCAAGCTGCTTCGGCGCACGATACGTTTTGGGACTTTGTGTCATTAAGTCCTGAGACCATGCATAATTTAATTTGGCTGATGAGTGATCGTGCACTACCACGCAGTTTACGCATGATGGAAGGCTTTGGTATTCACAGCTATCGCTTAATCAACAAAGAAGGCAAGAGCACCTTTGTCCGTTTCCATTGGAAACCTGTACTCGGTGTGCAGTCAACCACGTGGGATGAGGCGGTAAAAATCTCAGGCGCTGACCCTGATTATCATCGCCGTGATTTATTTGAAGCCATTAATAATGGCGACTATCCTGAATGGGAGTTTGGCGTACAGCTATTTACTGAAGAAGAGGCTGATAAATTCCCGTTTGATCATCTAGATGCCACCAAATTGATTCCAGAAGAGATGGTGCCAGTGAAAGTCGTGGGTAAAATGGTGCTGAACCGCTATCCCGATAACTTTTTTGCAGAAACGGAGCAAGTGGCGTTCTGTCCATCGCATCTGCCACCGGGCATTGATTTCAGTAATGACCCATTATTACAAGGTCGTTTGTTCAGTTATCTAGACACCCAGTTATCACGTTTAGGTTCGCCTAACTTTGCCCAAATTCCAATCAATGCACCGAAATGCCCGTTTGCCAATAATCAGCAAGATGGTCATATGCAGATGCAAGTACCTAAGACTCGTGTACTCTATGAGCCGCAAAGCTTAGATCCGACTAGACCACGTGAAAGCGCCAAACGTGGCTTTGAATCATTCCATGAGCAGTTGGATGATGGTGTAAAAGGTCGCGTGCGTGCAGAAAGTTTTGCCGATCATTATAGTCAACCGCGGATGTTCTATCGTAGCCAGACGCCAGCTGAGCAAGCGCACATTGCTTCTGCTTATGCCTTTGAGCTAGGTAAAGTAGATACGGCTCATGTACGTACTCGTATGCTGAGTCATCTGCCGCATATCGATGAAGACTTGGCAAATCGTGTGGCAACAGCGCTAGGTATGGAACTGCTAGAGCCTGCTGATGCCGCTGCTCCTGTACAGGATATGGCGATATCGAAAGCAGTACAAACCATTGGTCTAACGCCTAAGAGTTTAAAAGGCCGTTTGATTGGTATCTTGGTCGCTGAAGGCTCTAAGCATAGTGAAATCAAAAAGTTCGAAGAGGCGGCAAAAGCGCAGGGTGCTAGCGTGAAAATCGTTGCGCCCAATAAAGAAGTTGTCTTAGATGACGACACTCGCATACAAGCAGATGAGCGTCTCGCTGGCGGCCCTTCAGTGATGTTTGACGCAGTCGTTAGTATTATTATGCCAGACCAAGCTAAAAAGCTAGCAAAAGACAGCTCAGCACTAGATTGGTTCAATGATGCCTATGGACATTGCAAAGCGATTGCTTATTGCGGGGCGACTGATGAGTTTATCTTAAGTAAGCTACCTATCGAAAAAGACGCCTTTGTCACGCCACTGGCTGAATTGGATACTTTTATTGAGAATGCCAAATCTCGTCTGTGGGAACGTGAGCCAAAGGTTCGTGACTTGGCATAAGGTAGTATTAAGTTTAAACTTCTGATACTTTTAAAATTTTACTAATTTAACGAAAACTCAGCTTTAGCGCTGGGTTTTTTTTGATGGCAAGTTTTATAAAAAAGCAATTTATAGCCACAAGCGTTCACTCAAAGTCATTACAAGTTGAATGGTGGGCGTTATACTAAATCCTATTAAGGCGCGTTAAAAGCGTCTCCTATAGTAGGGATGCTATAACAGTGAGCAATCATGTAGCAGGGAATGCAAATGAGTTTATGTGAAATTGTACGTTTAGAAGGATATATCCAAAGTACTTATCTTGCGGTATATCCAGATAAAATTATGCTACTGGACGGTGGTTGCCGCCCTGATGTAGTGATGGTATTAGATTATATTAGAACGACGTTACAGCGACCAATCAGCGATCTAAAAGTCGTCGTAGTGACCCATATGCACCCTGATCATGCAGGCGGCGCTCATCAATTCAGAAAAGAGACGGGCTGTATCATTGTTTCGGCAGAAAAAAAGCGTCAATGGTATAGCGGTATCGGTGGGCATGCCATGCATTTTGTGGATATAAACCTTGCGCATTATGTGGCGAGACGTCAAGGTCGCTCCCTTAAAAATCTGTATTATCCTGCTCATCTTACACCTGATATCACCGTTAAAGATGGGGATAGTGTGCCGAAATTTGATGAATGGCAAGTGCTGGAAACACCCGGACATACAGATCGTGATTTATCTCTATTTCATATACCAAGTCGGCAAGTCTATACGGCCGACCTCATTATCAAACTGCGTCATAAGTTTGTGGCGCCTTTTCCTATTTATGATCCTAAAGTCTATATTCAGTCACTACAAAGAATAAAGGCGTTAAAACCTTCTATGGTTATGATGGCACATGGATGTGAGCTGGCAATAGATGCAGCAACTTTTGATATGCTGATTACGCAAGCACCCAAGCATCCACGGACGATCAAAGACACGATTAGGCATAAGCTACTGTGGCGAAAAGACGCTGACTTCACTATTTTCAAACGAAACCGTAAAAAATAAAGTGAAATTTTAAACAAAAAAAAGCCCAGTCACTATTAATATAATGACTGGGCTTTCTAAATATGGTGGGCCGACCGCGACTCGAACGCGGGACCAATTGATTAAAAGTCAACTGCTCTACCAACTGAGCTATCGGCCCTGAAGAGTATATAAAAAAGCATGGCTTTTTTAACTCTGCAAGTGAATTTACAACTTCGTAAATTCGGTGAAGTTTTCTAAAAGAAAGCTTCTTAAACTTTGTTACTTATTATGCCAATACCTGATAGGGCAATGTACATAACGAGCATAATACTAAATATGGTGGGCCGACCGCGACTCGAACGCGGGACCAATTGATTAAAAGTCAACTGCTCTACCAACTGAGCTATCGGCCCTAAGCGAAGATAAAATGAAGTAGTACTTCATCTGAGTACAAGAGAATTTACATTTTCGTAAATTCTAAAAACTCTATACCTTTGCTAGGTTTATATCTACTACAAGATAAGCTTCCTTGAAGGCAAACTTATTAAAACTAGACATCTAAAAAATGTCTTTAAACTTAATTTTTAATATTAGGTCAATCAACATTAAAAGAGGCATTAAGTTTGTTTCAACGTTTAAAGAATTTCTATCCCTAAACGTGAGAGCACATTATATACACTATCAGGACAATTACAACCCCGTAATATAAAAAAAGTGCAATTAATGCGAAAAAATGCGTTTTTTTATATAATTTGGCTTATTGGTGGCTGTTTCATGGCAGTAAATGCCTATTTAAAACGTCAGCCGCGACGTTTTAGTCCCTAGACAGTGCTTCAACAGGATCTAATTTAGCAGCATTACGCGCTGGCAAGAATCCAAATACGACACCAATCAAGGTTGAACAAATAAAAGCAGCAATAATAGAGGTTGATGAGTAAATCACTTTAAAGCTATCACCAGCAAAATTATTAATGATTTCACCAATAGCAAAGGCCAGTCCAATACCTAATAAGCCGCCCAAAATACAGACGAGTACGGCTTCTATCAAAAACTGCTGCATGATATCGTTTTGACGAGCCCCAACTGCCATACGTACCCCAATTTCATTAGTGCGTTCCGTGACCGATACTAGCATAATATTCATCACACCAATACCACCAACGATCAATGAGATAACAGCAACCGATGAGATGAGCAGTGTCATAGTACCTGTCGTTGATTCAATGGTCTGACGAATAGAATCTGAGTTAATAATATTAAAATCATCTTTACCATGGCGACCTTCTATTATGTCGGAAATAGCTGACTCAGCTACACTAGATGAGACACTATCATCTAACAGTGCTATAAAACTATCAATATTTGCACTACCAGTTATACGTGACATCACAGTGGTATAAGGCATATATATGACAGGTGTCGTGCTACTTGGTCCAAAGCCACTGTCGCTTGCCTCAAGGACGCCAACCACTCGTCCAGGCACACTACCGATGAGTATGACTTCTCCGATAGGGTTATCTATATCTGCAAAAAAAGCACTCTTGGCATTGTCATCGATAATAATATCTTGACTGCGAAGGTCGATACTTTGCGAATCGAAACCTTGACCTAATGCCAGCGTCTCACCAGTGACCTCTAGATAATACTCACCAACACCATTGATGGTCGAGTCTTCCTGCACGCTGCGATAGCGTACACTAGAGCTGGTATTGACTTGAGGGCTCACATTGATAACATACGGTTGACTGCTGACCGCTTCTGCATCTTCTGGTGTGAGGTTGTCGTCATTATATTTACGTCGCGGGTCGCCTCTAGGGTAGCCGTCATTCACTGTTATAGTATTGGTTCCTAGCGAGCTAATATTTGCGAGAATTTGCTGCTGAGAGCCTTGACCAAGACCAACGATAGACACAACCGCAGCGATACCGATGATAATACCTAACATAGTCAGCAAGGTGCGCATCTTGTGTGCACGCATGGCAAGTAAGGACATTTTAAAAGCTTCGAGCAAACGATCCACAAAACTGCCAAAGGCACTTTTACGATGTCCACCGAGGATAGATTCTGGGTGTTGAGTTGTCGGTTTATAATGCTCAGTTTTGTAATCTGCAATGACGTAACCGTCTTTTAACTCAATAACCCGTTCGGCTTGTGCGGCAAGTTTGGGATCATGAGTGACCATGATAATGGTATGACCTTTAGCATTTAGATCATGTAAGATCGCCATCACATCTTCGCCAGATTTGCTATCTAGTGCGCCAGTTGGCTCATCAGCTAAGATGACATCGCCACCATTCATCAGAGCGCGAGCAACAGAAACACGCTGTTGTTGGCCGCCTGAGAGCTGGCTAGGACGATTATTTACCTTTTCACCAAGACCTAGATCGGTCAAGAGCTTTTCTGCGCGATTGATTCGTGCCTCAGTGTTCATACCAGCATATACGGCAGGGACGGCAACGTTATCTTTAGCGCTAATGTCACCGAGTAGGTGGTAGCGCTGAAAGATAAAGCCAAAATGCTCTCGGCGTAACTCAGCCAGCTCATCTGCCTCTAGTTTGTTTGCTGATTGGCCATAAATCTTATAGTCACCTGCTGTCGCCTGATCTAAGCAACCCAAGATATTCATTAGAGTAGACTTACCAGAGCCAGATTGCCCGATAATCGCGACCATTTCACCTTGATTAATCGTTAAATTAACCTCGTGCAATACGCGAATGGTTTGCTCGCCGGCAGCAAACTCTCGAATAATACCCGATAGCTCCATAATGGGCTTGTCAGCGGTAGCTGCAGTATCATTCGATGAGTCGTTTTCTATCGAAGCGCTAGTGCTGTCGGTCGGCTGTTTAGCAGATTGAGATATAGTCATAGCAATGTCTTTAATCAAAGATAGTGAGTGTCGTGAGAAAAGGGCTAAGTTGCTCAAGCCCTTTCATCGTTAACATAGTCAAAGAATTAATTACATCCTTGGAGTACCACCAGGTATACGAGTACGACCACCACCTTTACCTGAAGCATTGGCACTACCTTCGCCGATGATAACCTGCTCACCTTCTTTTAAACCACTTAAAATCTGCGCATTTACTCGGTTATCAATGCCTACTTCTACTGTGCGAGGTTCTACTGTGCCGTCATCACTTAGTACGCGTACAACCTTGCTGGTTTTTGCTTGACCTTCAGTTTGATTTCTCGCGGGTCTTTCTTGTATGGCTGCTGATGGCACAAGCAACGCGTCTTTGGCTTGATCGATGATGATATAAATCTGGGCGGTCATATCAATACGAAATAATCGCTCAGGGTTAGCTACTTCAACATAGCCAACATAGTAGATCGCAGAATCGGTTGAGCTGGTCTTGCTAATCTCCTCAGGTGCCGGCTCAATCGCTGTCAGTGTCGCATCATACTGCTTGTCTGGATTACCGATGATATTAAAGTAGGCGGGCATACCAGCATTGACATTGATAACATCGGCTTCGGAGATTTGTGCGTTGATTCTAACAGTAGACAAATCTGCTAAAGTTACGATGGTCGGGGCTGTTTGATTGGCATTGACCGTCGTTCCTTGCTCTGTGGTCACTGAGACGACAGTACCTGATATTGGCGCGCGAATCGTTGTATAGCTAAGGTCTTCTTGAGCCGTTGCGACATTGGTTTGAGACTTTCGTAATGCTGCTTGTTGGCTATTGATGTTTGCAGTGGCTGTTGCAATGGCGGCTTGTGCCGTATCAATAGCAGCGCGTGCATTGGCGACCGCTGCCTGCGCTGTTTGAACTTTTGTTGCCTGTGTATCGTAATCCTGTTGTGATATCGCATCGATAGCGAGTAGTCCTTGCAGGCGTGCAAAATCAGACTGTGCTTGTTTAAGCTCAGACTGACGGCTGGCAAGATCAGCATAGGCACTTTTTAGACTCGCTTGTTTGCTTAACGATTCTGCTTGCGCACTTTGTAGCGCGGCTTCGCTTTGCTCAAGACTGGCTTGTTCATTGCTCAGGCTGTTCTTCTGAGTCACTTGATCAATCTGTGCAATCAAATCGCCTTGTTTCACCTCGTCACCCACTTCTACATAGAGGTTTGTGACCTCACCAGAAACCTGTGCACCGACATCAACGGTATTAAGTGCTTTAACTTTACCTGATGCCATGACATTGTTTTCGATATCACCAACCTCAACAGGTGCGGTTAAATAACTGGGTTTTTCTTCCTCTGGTTTTAAAAAAGTATAGGCCAAAGCCCCTAATGCTACGATGATTAAGGCGATGACACCCCATTTGATAGCAGACTTTTTGCTTATTTTGCGCATAACAACAATCCAGTCACAATGAAATCAAGTGTAGATATAGTAGAGACTTCACCTGCAAAAGGGAATGGTAATTAGTTTACGAAAGGTTAAGAAGTTCAGCAGTAGAGATAAGGCAGACTATATTATGGAAATAATAAACAAAGAAAGAATGTAATGTTAAACCATCAGCAAATTCAAAAAATAATTAACGATTATAGTAAAAAGATAGGGCTAAATATTGATGATGTTATTTTAAGAGATATGCCTTCTGGATTTGGTGGGCCACACTTGGAGATAAGCGGTGGCTATTACCACTATGTAATATGTGAACGAGGTAGTGAACTCACTAGAAAATCTTCTAGGGACGTAGATGATTTTATCTATAGGTTTTTTGAGATGGTAACGTCTAGGGTAGCAGGCGAGTATGAGCAAGAGAATAGTGTCATGAGTGAAGATCAAAGAGTTATACGCTTTAATAAGCAAATTGAACTTATGACGCAGCTAAATCATGAATGGGGTAGAAAAAAAGAAGCGGATATAACAGAAACTTTAAAAAACTTTCCTTATTCAGTTAATAATAGAACTTACGATAAGAAAACTTGGTTAAATAAGTTATTGAATTTTTTCAACCAATCAAACGGCAAACAGCCGCTTACCTGATAACTCAAGCGCTGCTTGCAATAATAACTCCCACGCTGGCTGACGCACGAGTCCTTTGATGGCTTGGTCACATTTATAAAGCAGGGCAGGCCATTCAGCCGTTTGAGTTTTTGACTGGCGACGGCAAGCTTGCTGGTACAACCCTTGTTTGCTACGCCAAATACCAAGCGCTTGCGGATCTTGCCCATCCATCAATTGCATAATTTGCCGCATGTCTTTACTGATTGCCCATAATACCAAGGTGGTTGGCTCGTCAGTGGCTTTCAGCTGAAACATGATTTTGGCGACTTGAGTGCTGTTACCGGCAAGCATGGCATCCGATAAATCAAAGACGCTAAACTGTGCATCACTGACCAACGCAGCTTGTAGATCCTTAATGTCTAAGGCAATATTGTTTTTCAGTTGTGTAGAATGGTCAGTCTGTTGACTAGCCTCAATATTCTTAGCGACTAACTGCGGCGCAAATAAGTAGGAGAGCCGCCATAAGGTCTGATAAGCGCTTAGCAGATGGTGCTCAGTATGCGACATAAGCAGCTGCCAGGCTTCTTGCGATAGTCGTAAACCAAACTGCTGAGCTTGTATTTGCAGTAGCTGCTGTCGTTGCTGCTCATTATATAAATTGCAATCAATGACATGACCATATTGAGCAAATGGCGTAAACCACTTGCTGCTTTGCGCTCGCTTGTCTTGTTTGGGCGTGAGCCATAATAAACTATGACTGTGCGTCCCTGTTTGAGCTTCAACGGCAAAGCGCTCAAGCTCAGTGATGACCGCCTTGTCAGGCTTATGATTGCCCGTCACGATGAGTGCACTGGCATCATCAAATAAAGACTGGCTACCAAGCTCTGACAATACTTCTTGCCAGCTTTTGACCGATATCAGCTCAATACGCTTAATCGCGTAATTCTGCGCGCGCCAATGTGGTCGCAGGGCATCAATGAGCCATTGACTGAGTAGTGGCTCATCACCATGCGCCAGCCACAAGCCCGCGACTGCAACGGAAGGCTGTAGTAGCTTTGGGTAGGCTTGTATAAAGGTATCTTGCATAGGGTAATAAGTACACAGATTGATGAAAATAAACGTGGAATATGTTGCGCATTATAAACTATGGGTTTGGCACTACCACCGCGATCGACGTTGAGCCATTACCGCTTTGCACAGATTGTCTGACTCCAGAAGAGCTGACCTTTGGTAGGGAGATGGCGACATATTGATCAGTAATTCGGCGTGCCAAACTGTCATAGAGCCAGTCACGAATTTGATCGCCTTGCTGATCATCAGTGCTTACCGATGCTTCATTATATTGATAGCTACGCTCGACTTGGATGGGGTTGCTTAGCGTAATTGGTTTGCCATTTTCCATGGTCTGATAGCTGACATCTGCTGAAAGTACCAAGCGAATCTCTGTCAAGACACCGACCAGCTCATAACGCTTAAAACGCACGTTATTGATGGTAATAGCGGCAATGGGTTCAGCACTTGCTTGTTTGTTATTGTTCGCAACATCAGCTGCTGTCATGTTGTCAATGACCTCAACACCTAAAGTTTTTAGGCGTCTTGTCAATGGCAGCTTAAGCGGAAATGAGGTGCGATTGTCTTCTAGAATCACGGCTGTTTTGGCGACATCAAGCAGCATTGGCGCATCATAGCCACGCAGTTGAAAGCCGCAGCCACTAATAGCTGCCGTTGCACCTAATAGCGTAAACATTGGCAGGGCAGTCAGAAAAGCCGCCGCCAGTTTTTGTCCGTTTGATTTTTTAGCAAAAGCGTCTTTTTTGCTTAAGCTGGCTTTGGGGGACTGACCTGCTCGATATTTATACGACATAATCGCTATCCTAATATTATAAAAAGGCTCAGACTAATCATTAAACTAATAAAAAGTACTGAGCCTAAAAAATCTAGCCTACCACCACGATGTTTACCAGCTTATTAGGGACGACGATTTCTTTTTTGATGTCGCCAGTCAAGAATTTTGCCACACTTTCCATCGAGCGTGCTTGTGCTTTTAGCTGTTCTGGATCGCTATTTGGGGCTACGTCCATTTTACCGCGCATTTTACCATTGACCTGTACTACCATCGTGATCATATCTTGTACCAGAGCGCTTTTATCAACTTCTGGATAATTCAAGGTAATGGTATCTAAACCCAATTGCTCAAGTAAATGTTCACCAATGTGCGGCGCATATACGGATAGCATAATCAGCAGATCCGTCAATGCCTCATGCTGTACCTGTAGGTCTTGCGTGCTATTGGCCTTAAAGCCAGTCAGCTCGTTGGCAAGCTCCATCAAACTTGATACAGGTGTGTTCAATGCCAAACGATCACCCAAATCACTATCGATTTTAGCAATCGTTTCATGGGTTTTACGGCGTAAGTTTTTGGCTTCTTTGCTTAAGCCATCAGTGCTCAAAGCTCCATTGTTCAGCGCCTCGATACTTAGATTCGCAGCAGTAAGCGCTTGCATGTGTTCAGTAGCAATACGCCATACTTTTTTGACGAAGTTATAAGGGCCTTTGAGCGCATCATCTGACCATTCTAGCGTTTGATCCGCAGGCGCGGTGAAGAGCGTATAGAGACGAACGGTATCAGCGCCGTATTTATCGATGGTGATTTGTGGATCGACACCGTTGTTTTTTGACTTAGACATTTTTTCGATTTTGCCAATGGTCACGGGCTGCCCATCAGATTTTAAGATGGCTTTAATCGGTTGACCACGTTCGTCATAGTCGATATCAATGTCTTCTGCAAAATAGTACGTGGTACTGCCATCCGCATTTAGGCGATAAAATGTTCCTGCCAATACCATGCCTTGCGTCATCAAATTAGCAAACGGCTCATTTCCTGACACCAAGTCTTCATCACGCATCAGTTTATGGAAGAAGCGTGCATAAAGTAGATGCATCACCGCGTGCTCAACACCACCGATGTATTGATCGACAGGCAGCCACTTATTGGCGGCAGATTTATTGACCATGCTTTGCGCATCATTTGGGCTTGCAAAGCGTGCATAGTACCAGCTTGACTCCACAAAGGTGTCAAAGGTATCGGTTTCGCGCTCAGCAGGATTACCGCATTTAGGACACGTCGTATTGACAAATTCTGGAATGTTTTTTAACGGATTTCCGCGACCGTCAGGAACGACATCAGTCGGTAAGACAACGGGCAAATCTTGCTCTTCGACAGGTACGGTGCCGCAATGCTCACAGTTAACCATTGGGATAGGACAGCCCCAATAACGCTGGCGAGAGACACCCCAATCACGGAGACGGTATTGGATTTTTTTCTTTGCAAGCTCTTGTGGTTCTAGTTTGGTCAGCATCGCTTCAAACGCTTGCTCAAAGTCTAACCCATCAAATTCACCTGAATTGACCAAAGTATTGCGTTCGGTATAAGCACGATTAATCTCAGTATCGTTCGCCTTTGCATCTGCTTCTAACGCATCGAAATAGCCGACAGGGATATCGATGACTTGTTTAATAGGTAAGCTGTATTTAATTGCAAACTCATAATCACGCTCATCATGAGCAGGGACAGCCATCACTGCGCCTGAGCCGTAGCTCATAAGCACATAGTTGGCAACCCATACTGGCACTTCTTCGCCGGTGAGTGGGTGCGTGACCGTAAGACCAGTAGCCATACCGATTTTTTCAGCTTTAGCTAGGTCTGCTTCTGCAACTGAGCCTTTTTTGCAAAGAGCACAGAATTGCGCAATCGCTTCATCATGCTCAGCCGCATACTGCGCTAGCGGATGTTCGGCCGCGACCGCCACATAAGTCACACCCATCAAAGTATCAGGGCGAGTAGTAAACACATCTAACGTATTGGTCTCGCCAGCAAGCTCATAAGGGAAGTGTACTTCCATACCTGCGCTACGACCAATCCAGTTGCGCTGCATGGTCAATACTTCTGATGGCCAGTGACCTTCTAGCTGATCCAAATCATCGAGCAATTCGTCAGCATAATCAGTGATATTAAAGTAATACATCGGAATGTCGCGCTTTTCGACCGCAGCGCCACTACGCCAGCCTTTACCATCGATGACTTGCTCGTTGGCTAAAACGGTATTATCAACAGGATCCCAATTGACTGTTGACAGTTTTTTGTAGACCAAGCCTTTTTTGTATAACTGTAAAAACAACCACTGTTCCCACTGATAATACTCAGGGCTGCAAGTGGCAAATTCACGTGACCAGTCGATTGATAAGCCCAGTAGTTTAAGCTGCGCGCGCATGCTGTCAATATTGGCAAACGTCCATTTGGCAGGTGGAGTTTGGTTAGCAATCGCCGCGTTTTCTGCTGGCAAGCCAAAACCATCCCAGCCCATAGGCTGCATGACTTCATAGCCCTTGAGGCGATAGTAACGGCTCAGTACATCAGAAATCGTATAGTTACGCACGTGACCCATATGCAGCTTACCGCTTGGGTAAGGGAACATCGACAGCATATAGCGACTTGGCTTATCGCTTGGCTCATTGCTCACTTCAAAGCGCTTGTCAGTTGCCCATTTGGCTTGCTGCGCCGCTTCTATCGCTTGTGGGTTATAATGATTGTTTTCAGCTTGGTCAGATGTCACAGTATTGCTCATAGTTGGCTCGAGATTGATTAATACGAATAAATTGGGTGAAATTTCACAATGCCATAGCATAGCGTAATTTGGCGAAAATTGCGACGATATGATAGGGCGTTTGCGCATGAAGAAGAATACAAATTCGAAAATTTGAGCGGGTTTTTAATGTTTTGGTTATCATAAACCAAATACCCATAGGCTTAGGTATAATAAACAGAATAATGATCATTGATTTGGAGTTTTTATGACCATCACTATTTACGGTATCAAATCGTGCAGCACCATGAAAAAAGCCTTTACTAAGCTTGATGAGCTAGGCGTCAGCTATGAATTTCATGATTATAAAAAACAAGGTATCGATAAAGATAGCGTTCAGCGTTGGGTAGATAAATTAGGCATCGATAAAGTGCTCAATAAGCGCGGTACGACATGGCGCAAACTAGACGACAGTCAAAAGCAGGCGGCTGATGCTAGTCTAGATAACGCCATTGATTTGCTCGTAGAAAATACCAGTATGATTAAGCGTCCGATAGTTGAAGGTGAGCTGACTGATAAAAACAAGATTATATTACTATGCGGTTATGATGAAGCTGAGTTTGATAAAGTTTTTTCGTAAAAGAATACGGCTATCATCAATAAAGCCCGAGCTAAGAACCTCTTAGCTCGGGCTTTATAACACCTAAAAGAAACCAAATCACACTTGCGAGCCATATAAGCAAGACGTAAAAGCGAATTTGTTCAGCATTCCAATCTAGTGCAAACCAATCAATGAGGAAAAATGACTTCCACCCTTCTATCCATTTTGCGCCACCATAGCCAATAATCCACCAGCAGTACAAGCTTTCTAAGATAAAAAGTAGACACCAGAGCCACAATGCCATGATTTACTCCTGCTACTCGGCCAATGATGAGCCTAAATCACGACTGATTAATGTACCAACCCCTTCATTGGTGAAAATCTCTAACAGCGTGGCATGAGGCACGCGACCATCGACGATCACCGCGCTTTTTACGCCGCTACGTACCGCATCAAGTGCACATTGGATTTTGGGAATCATACCGCCTGAGATAGTGCCGTCTTCAATGAGGCTGTCGACTTTCTTTGGCGTGAGTCCAGTCACGACTTCGCCGTCACGACCCAGCACACCCTTGATATTGGTCAATAGCATTAATTTCTCAGCTTGCAAAAATTCCGCTACTTTACCTGCAACCAAGTCGGCATTGATATTGTACGTATTGCCTTCGCTATCGACCCCAAGTGGCGCGATGACGGGAATAAAATCAGAGGCAATGAGCATGTTAATCACGTCTTTATTGACACTGACCACATCACCGACAAACCCTAAATCGACGGGCACAGCAATTCCATCTGCGCCAATTTTTTCCATCATCAGTTTTTTGGCTAGGATTAAATTGGCATCTTTACCCGTCAGACCAATGGCGCGGCCACCGTGTTTGTTGATTAAGCTAACAATAGATTTGTTGACACTACCACCCAAAACCATCTCGACAATATCCATGGTGCTTTTATCGGTGACGCGCATCCCATCGATACGGTCTGACTGACGCCCCAACTCTTTTAATAAATTATCCACTTGTGGACCACCGCCATGCACGACCACGGGATGAATGCCAACGGTTTTTAACAAGACGATGTCGCGGGCAAATGAGCTTTCAAGCGCAGGATCCGTCATCGCATTGCCGCCGTATTTGACCACGATAAGCTTATCGACAAAGCGTTGGATATAAGGCAGCGCTGTGGTCAATACTTCAGCAGTGTTTTTGGCATCATCTAAATTAAGCGTCATTATAAACTCCTAAGTTATGGTATTAAAAAGTCATATTTTTATTTGACAGCAACTACTTTGACGGTAACTATTTTGATCAAAACTATTCGGCAGGAATAGCGACAATTTGTTCCGCCAGTTTTTTATCAAATGGGCGACATAAAGCGGCAAATTTTGCTTGGATGTCGCGTAAGTCTTCTATGCTATCACCAGCAAAGCGTGCGGTAAGATTGTGACTGGTATTTGATTGGCGGAGCACCCCAAAACCATGGGCGAAATCCAAACGCACGCCATCAATACAGCTCAGCTTCGTCCCCACTGGCAATAAGCATTTGGCTTGCTTGGACGTCATATATTGCCGACTCATCGAACAACGGCAAAGCGATGGCTGGCTAGTAGCTATCCAATGATCACCAGAATCTTTTGCTACAGTCGCTTCTACGAGTTGGCGTAAATACTGACAAAATTTGGTCAGCTGCTCGACGATAGCATCGTCTTTTTTAAGGGTTTTAGGCATCGGCAAATAATGATCCGCCGTACTGACCATAGCAGGCAATTGCTCTGTAATATCAGTCAGAGATTTTTTACCGTAAGCATCGTAAGCCGCTAGCCAATGCAGCAATCGCAAGGCCGCGTACATGGCGTCATCATAAATAATAAAGCGGCTGTCGTTAAATATGAAATGCCCTGACAATTCACCTGCAAAGACGATTTGACCAGCAGACTGCTGCATCTGTCGGCGCATAAAGCTGCTGCCCGTTTTACTGAGCACAGGTGTTGCGCCAAGCTCAGACAAGAGTTTCGGTAGATGATGGGAGCATTTAATATCAAAAAGGATTTGAGAGGGCAGTTGTGAATGGACTGGGCTTTTATAACACAGCGTTTCAGGGTGTTCGGTCAGCGCCACTTGCGCTAATAAATATAGCAAGTGATCGGGCGTGACAACTTTACCGCTATTATCGACGATCATTAAGCGATCGCCATCGCCATCAAAAGCGATACCTATATCTGCTTGATGTTGACGCACACTTCGCTGTAATTGTTCGAGACGGTGTGGTTCAGTGGGATCAGGATTGCCAGAGGGAAAACTCCCATCTGCGATGTCATTAAGCATGATGACCTGCTGGCAAAAATGTTCAAATAAACGCTGGGCGATATTGCTGGTCGCCCCATGCATGCAGTCTATGACGACCACCACATCAAGGATGCCAGATGGTTGTTGGTTATCTTTGAGAAGTGGTTTATTACAGGGATGGATTTGCTTAAAGACTTGAGCGATAGCCTCAATATAAATCGTCGCGACTTGTGTATCAGATAAATTGAACGGCTGATTGCAAATAGACTTAGCAATTGTATTTGTCAGCGTATTTTGAGCATCAACCTGTGCTTGAGAGTGATTGAGGTGGCAAGCATAGTTAGCCCGTGTTTTTTGCCAAAGCAACTGAATCTCTGCATGGCTCGGAGATTGATGGTTGACCAACCATTTGATACCTAAAATGTCTTTAGCAGAATGACTGGCGGTGACGATAATGCCATGACCCGAGTATTGCTCTGCCCAAAAAACCATCATGGGGGTAGTGATTAACCCCAGTCGGATAACTTGTAAGCCATGTTCAGTCAGTATATTAGCCAATCTCTGAGCGATAATATCACTACCGAGACGCACATCATAACCAAGCACAATGACGGTTCTTTTACGGTCAATACTTGGTTTTGGCAGGCAGGCTTTGGCAGGAGCTGCGGTTGGGTTGCAATTTGCGACACTATAAAGCTGAGCAAATGCCTTGCCCAATGCTTGAATAAAGTCATTGGTAAAATGCTGGCGTGAACCACGAATATCATAAGCACGAAATAAGCATTGCTGCGCAGCAAAAGACGGCATCGCTTACTCTCCTTATGGCGTGATTCACGTGATGGTGATTTGGTGATGACTAAAATACAATTAACATGGCAAATCAGTAATGACGACTGATTATTGGCGGCCTGAATGTCCAAAGCCGCCAGCACCGCGTGCACTGGTATCACTAAACTCTGATACCACTTCAAACTCAGGGCGGGCAACGGGTACGACTACATATTGTGCCATACGTTCCGCAGGATTCAACACAAAGTCTTCATTACTGCGATTCCAAATACTGACCATCAGCTCACCTTGATAATCGGCATCAATCAAGCCAACCAAATTACCCAAGACGATACCGTTCTTATGACCAAGACCTGAGCGCGGTAAAATCATCCCTGCAAAGTTAGGATCTTGGATATAAACCGCCAAACCAGTACCAATTAAATGCGTGGCACCTGCTTTAATCGTCAATGGCTCATCAATACAAGCGCGCAAGTCGATACCAGCGCTGCCATCAGTGGCGCGTGTCGGTAACGAGAACGCTTTATCTTCAGTAATTTTAGGGTTTAATACTTTAACTTGTACAGCTTGCATAACGCACTCACTTAACGGTTAGATAGTTTCTAAATAATATTGTTTCTAAATAAGATAATTTCTAAACTATATGATTTCTAAATAATATTGTTTCTAAATAAGATAATTTCTAAACTATATGATTTCTAAATAATATAGTTTGAACCTTGGCTATGTGATTATAGTATCAACACACTTGCCAAACCCAAGAATGACATAAAGCCGACGATATCTGTCACGGTGGTTAAGATAACCGAGGCGGATAGGGCAGGGTCAATATTCATGCGTTTTAGGAGCAGTGGAATACTAATGCCTGACACATTGGCGGCGGTCATATTAATGGCAATGGCAAAACCAATGACGGCACTGATTTTAATGTCATGAAACCATAGTTGGGCAATAATCGCCATGATTATCGCCCATATGATACCGTTTATCGCGCCAACCCACAGCTCTTTATTTAATAACCACAAACGGTTGGAACCACCGATTTGACCCATCGCCATACCACGAATAACCACTGTCAGAGTTTGCGACCCAGCAATACCGCCCATACTCGCGACCACAGGCATGAGTATCGCCAGCGCCACCACTTTTGCCAGTACCGCCTCGAACTGACCAATCACAGCCGCAGCCAATAAGGCGGTACACAGGTTAATACCTAGCCAAATACTGCGGCTTTTAGCACTGGTTAAAATAGGCGCAAACAGCTCTTCATCTTGGCTGACACCCGCGAGGTTTTTCATGGTGCTATCGACATCATCTTGGATAATTTCCATGATGTCCTCGCCATTTAACTGACCGACCAACTCACCATGGCTATTAATAACGGGGGCAAAACGAATGTCCTCTGAGCGGAAAATCGCTGCGGCATCTTGGATGTCTAAGCGATCATTAATGGTGATGGCGTTATCAATCAATTCTGAGACTAAAGTAGTTTGATCATGTTTAATCAAATCGACCAGACTGAGCAGCCCGAGTAATTGTTGGCTTTGATCGACGACCAGCAGCTCTTGGCTTTCATCATCGAGCAAATCGTCATTTTCTCGTAGCCAGTTCTGTACTTCTGCAAGGGTGATATCATCCCTGATCTGAATGAGGTCAGGATCCATATAACGACCGACTTCCCAGTCAGCATAGGTGTCAAGCTTGTTGACCTGCAATCGGATGTCTTCATCCAAGGTTGCCATGACCGAGGTACGCACACTTTCGGTGACAGTATCTAAAATCTCAGAGATGTCTTGCGCATCAAGGTCTTGAGTAAATAAGGAAATATCTTTCGATGAGACGTTTTCTAACAGCGGCTGGCGTGTATCAAACTCTAACTCGGCAAGTACTTCGCCTTTGATGTTTTCTGGTACTTGTGCCCAAATCAATAAGCGATTTTGGCTAGGGAACGATTCTAATAGGCTCGCAATCTCATATTTGGACTGCTTTTCTAAAAACTCAGTAATCGCCTCGTATGCCTTGTCAGCAACCAAACTTTGCAGGTATAGAAGCTTATATTCGCCGCTATACTCTGCTGGATTGTAATCTCCCTGTAGCGTAGATGGTCGTTCCTGATCAGGCATAGGGGTAGGCATAAAGGTTCCAAAGTTTTTAGAAAGTATAAATAATAACAAACACTAAAATGTCGAATAAGTGCTAATTTCTCATGTCGCTAATTGGTGATGCTCTCAAGCGTTGAGCCTAACGCTAACGATTACCCAATAAAGCGCGAATATTAGCCAAGTATTCATCAGCAACGGCTTCTGGGTCTTTAGTCGCTTTTTTCTTTTTCGCCTTGGCTGGCCAGTCAATATGCTCTTCTGGTAACTCATCTAAAAACCTTGACTCAGAAGTGACACGCATCTGACCGCCCGCACGGCGCTGAGTTGCGAGCGTCAATGTCAGCTCTCGACGCGCACGAGTAATACCCACATACATCAAACGCCGTTCTTCTTCGACCGTCTCGCTTAGGATGGAATTGCGGTGCGGTAGCATTTCTTCCTCAAGCCCCATGATATACACAAAATCAAATTCCAAGCCTTTTGCTGCATGCAAGGTCATCAAGTTAACCTTGTTGGTATTTTCTTCTTCTTGCTGTTGCTCGAGCATATCTAGCAACACCAGCTTACGAATGATGGTATCAATGGTGCGATCTTCGTCTTCTTCGGCGCGATTAATCAATGATTGAATACTAGTGTAGAGCATATCAATATTATCGATACGGTTTTTTTCTTGTTGCGGGGTTTTGGCGTCGCTACGCACAAAGTCGATATAACCCGTTTCATCAATCATTTGGCGTACGATAGGCACAGGATCAGGATGCTGATCCAGCTCACGCGTATAATGTTCAATAAACTCACCAAACTCCTTTATCGTACCATAAGCCTTCGACGGCAAAACATGCGCGAGCCCTGCATGCGTACAAGAAGCGAGTAGCGAGATGCTATGCTCTTGTGAAAATAAGCCTAACTTCTCTAGCGTTGCTGGCCCCATTCCACGCTTAGGCGTATTGATAATACGTAAAAAAGCACTGTCGTCTTCAGGGTTCAGAATCAAACGCAGATAGCCCATGATGTCTTTAATTTCACTACGCGCAAAGAACGACTGACCACCCGACAACTTATAAGGCACTTGCAGTTGACGCAACTGCGCCTCTAGCATGCGCGCCTGAAAGTTACTGCGATAAAGAACGGCGTACTGCTCCCATTCATTACCGAAACGCAGTTTATGAGTGACAATCTCTTTTGCCACACGCTCAGACTCATCATCATCATTACGACAGTTAATAATGCGAATTTTTTCGCCTTGACCTTTATCTGACCAGAGTTTCTTTTCAAATAAATGCTCGTTATTGGTAATAACGGCATTGGCAGAGGTCAAAATACGCGTGGTCGAGCGATAGTTTTGCTCAAGCATGACGATTTTGAGTTTTGGGAAATCTTCTTTGAGTAGCGCCATGTTTTCAGGTTTTGCCCCGCGCCACGCATAGATAGATTGATCGTCATCGCCAACGACGGTAAAACGCCCTTGCGGTCCGACTAAGTATTTAATCATCTCATACTGGGCGGTGTTGGTATCTTGATATTCATCGACGAGCAAGTAACGAATACGGTTTTGCCATTTATCGCGCAGCTCTCTGTTTTCACGTAATATCTTGGTCGGCAGGACAATCAAATCATCGAAATCAACGGCGTTATAAGCACGCAAATTGCGCTCATATAAGGCATAGAGGGTTGCAAAAATCATGTCTTCTGGATCGTCTAAGGTTTCCATCGCCTTATCTGGTTCAATCAGATCGTTTTTCCAGTCAGAAATCATTTTAATGGCTTTGCCGACCAATTCACGACTTTCAGCGCCGCTTAAATTGTCGCGCATCATCAGCTCCATCAGCAAACGCTTACTGTCGTCGCTGTCCATGATGGAGAAGTTACCTTTGAGCGGGGTATGAATCAGCTCATAGCGCAAAAACTGTAGCCCAAATTGGTGAAAGGTAGACACCGTCAGCCCGCGAGTTTTTTCACTCGGCAGTAATTTACTGACACGGGCTTTCATCTCGCGCGCCGCTTTATTGGTAAAGGTCACCGCGGTAATGCGCTCGGCTGGCATGTTGCATTCTTCGATTAGATAGGCAATCTTGCGGGTAATCACCGATGTCTTACCGGAGCCGGCACCTGCTAGCACAAGCAATGGACCGGATACGTAAAGCATCGCTTCTTGTTGTTTGGGATTAAGTTGACTCATAAGGTGACCTGTAAGACAAAAGCAAAAAGAAAGCAAAAAAGACGAGTGTTGATATCAAGCGTTGCTCAGTGAGATAAAAACGGCACGTATGATGCAGATCGATAGCGCAAGACGGCAACATAGCATTATAGTTCGTTGCATCATCTCGATATCAAAACATGGCGTCGATAAGGTTAATCAACCTATCCGCTAATCACGCTCATGACCATTAATATTTTGTGACAATTAATCAAGAGCGCCATCGTTAAAACAGCCGCTGATACTAGCATGCAATTAGGCGGGTTATTATAAAGCAAAAACCGTCACATTGGGGAGGAGTTCAAGGATCGGCACCCAGTAAAAAAGCGTTAATTTTTCGTGACTTATACTATATATACTAGCGTCCATTCAAAAATGTGGATTTGGGCTTAATATAAGGTAACGTCTATATCATAATTCATGGCAAAAAAAACATGTTTCTTTCACCTATAAAGTGACCGTTCAATACAGTTAAAAACTAGCTTTTAGACACTGATATGCGTATAGTACGTAAATAATTTATGCCAGTTGTCTCGTCATTGTTGACCACGTGTAATGAGCTATTAAATCAATTAAATAAACTATCGAATATGATATTGATTTAATACGTTGATCTTACGTTGTTAGAAGATGCGTTAGGCGACCAGCCTTTCTCCGTTATATATCGGAGTATCTATAGTTGGTCATGTCTGACATCGTCGTCAATAAGCTTGATAATTGGTTATTACCAGCACAGTATCTATATGAGCCATTGAGTTATTAAGACCCAATGGGAGTTACTTTGTGTTTTCGTCTGCGTTATGCCAGTCGCCATTACCACTCTATAGTTTGTGAGTATGTGCGCTGCGCTTGACACTCGATTGGGTGAGGAGCACGTATTATCATGTCTGCTTTTAATTGGTCAGCCATTGCTTTTATCTTAGCCGCCATTGGGCTAGTGGTCTTTATGCTGGTTGTGCCGCGTTTGCTTGGCGGTCGCTCTCAGGGCTCACAAAAAGAAGAAGTATTTGAAGCGGGTGTTGTCGGAGCTGGCAACGCCCGTATTCGTTTGTCTGCCAAATTCTATTTGGTGGCAATCTTCTTCGTTATCTTTGATTTAGAAGCGCTATATTTATACGCTTATGCCGTTTCAGTACGTGAAGCAGGCTGGCTGGGCTTTGCCGCAGCCGCGATATTCATTACCATCTTGATCATAGGCTTGGTATACGAGCTCAGTCTGGGTGCGATGAATTGGGCACCATCGGACAAGCGCCGCAAGCAACCACGTCTATATGCAGCTCCGGCAGGTTTTAATTTGGCAGATATTACGCAGTTTGATGGCGTCGATGAGCTGATGGTCGATCCAACTGGCAAGATACCAGCCCAGTCTTCAGGGCAGATTAATGTCTCGAACAATATCGAGACCAACCGTCGTCACTTGCAAAATATCGATCATATTAATACTACTGGTAATGTGACTTCCATGGATTTTGCCACATCTGCGCAACAAGACAAAGTCAAACGCTAATCGCTTTTGACGGTCTTGTGGCACATTACTGCAAAATGGTCGCTTATTAATAATAGAAGTTAAGGCGATAGCGGAAGCAAGATGATTGCTGCGCTTCGCCTAATATAAAGGTTGTATGTTATGAAATACACATTAACAAAAGCCAACCCTGATGCAGATGTCTATCCTGCACAGACCAGTCAAACGGTCAATGATCCAATCGAAGACGAAGTGAATAAAAACGTCTTTATGGGTCGTCTCGAAGACCTTGTCCATTCAACAGCAAACTGGGGGCGCAAGCACTCACTTTGGCCATTTAACTTTGGTACCTCTTGCTGTTATGTCGAATATGCCACCACCCTAACCGCCGTTCATGATTTGTCACGCTTTGGTGCCGAAGTTATTCGCGCGTCGCCCCGTCAGGCAGACGTGATGATCGTTGCTGGTACTTGTTTTGTCAAAATGGCACCGGTTATTCAGCGCCTTTATGAGCAAATGCTTGAGCCAAAATGGGTTATCTCGATGGGTGCCTGTGCTAACTCGGGTGGTATGTATGATATCTATTCGGTCGTGCAAGGCGTGGACAAAATTATCCCTGTTGATGTCTATGTGCCCGGTTGTCCGCCGCGTCCAGAAGCGTTGATCCAAGGCTTGATGTTGCTGCAAGAGTCGATTACTAAAGAGCGTCGCCCGCTAGGTATTCATGTCAATGATCAGGGTATCTATCAGCCACAAATGACGCCTGAGCGTGACCGTAAGCAAGCAGATCGTATCGCTGTGAAAAACTTGCGTAGCCCAGACAGTATCTAATCAGCGAGCCTGTAGCCAAACTGCATGTGATAAATAGCATATTAGGCATAAATTGTTTAGTTATATCATGTTCTAGTTTGGCTCAATCATACACAATCCGTAAAAGTGCTCAGTACGCATATATTCATCGTAGTTCGCTTATGTTTAGCGTAGTTCAGTTATGATTAACATAGCTCGGTTAGGCTCAACATAGCTCAATGATGATTAATGAAGGAATACATCATTCATGGTCACGGTAGTTGAAAACATAGATCCTAATATTAAGCCTGTTCCAGCGGTTATCACCGAGCTGGAGCAGAAGTATGCCGGTAAGTTTGTCGTGCAGCACACTGTGGATGAGATTCCAACAGTGTGGGTCGCGCGTGCAGACTTATTAGATGTTCTCTTATTCCTACGTAAATTGCCCCAGCCATACGTCATGCTATTTGACTTGTCAGCGATAGATGAGCGTCTGCGCCAGCATCGCCAAGGTTTACCTGACAGCGATTTTACGGTGTTTTATCACTTGATGTCGCTTGAGCGTAATAGTGACGTACGTATTAAAGTCGCGCTGAGTGAAGACGATGTCAATGTACCGAGCGCTACGCAGATTTGGCCAAATGCCAACTGGTACGAGCGTGAAGTGTGGGACATGTTCGGTATTGTCTTTACGGGTCATCCGCATCTAACGCGTATCTTATTACCAAAGTACTGGGAAGGTCATCCGCTGCGTAAAGAGTATCATGCGCGCGCGACTGAATTTACCCCGTATTTCTTGAATACCGCCAAGCAACAATATGAGCAAGAAAACCTGCGTTTTGTCCCAGAAGAGTGGGGCATGAAGCGTTCAGGTCGTGATGAAGACTTTATGTTCTTGAACATCGGTCCTAACCATCCCTCTGCTCACGGTGCATTCCGTTTAGTGCTACAGCTTGATGGTGAAGAAGTCGTCGATTGTATCCCTGATATCGGTTATCACCATCGCGGCGCAGAGAAGATGGCTGAGCGTCAAACTTGGCATTCATTTATTCCTTATACCGACCGTATCGATTACCTCGGTGGCGTGATGAATGAGCTGCCGTACATCATGTCGGTCGAAAAGCTTGCAGGGATTACCATTCCGCCGCGCGCTGAGACTATCCGCGTAATGATGAGTGAGTTTTTCCGTATTACCAATAACTTACTGTTCGTCGGTACGTTTATTCAGGATGCGGGCGGCATGACCCCGGTATTCTATATGTTTACCGATCGCCAAAAAGCCTATGATGTCATAGAAGCCGTGACTGGTTATCGTATGCATCCCGCTTGGTTCCGTATCGGCGGTACGGCTGCTGATCTACCACGTGGCTGGCAGCGTCTGGTTCGCGAATTCTTAGATTGGATGCCAAAACGCTTGGACGAATATGTCAAAGCGGCATTGCAAAATAGCGTGCTCAAAGGTCGTACCCAAGGTGTTGCTCAGTACAATGCTAAGCAAGCACTTGCTTGGGGCGTGACGGGCGCTGGTCTGCGAGCAACAGGCGTTGACTTTGATCTCCGTAAAGCACGTCCGTATATGGGTTATGAAAATTACGACTTTGAAGTGCCAGTGGGTTACAACGGTGATGCGTATGATCGCTGTATGGTAAAAGTCGAAGAGATGCGTCAGTCATTGCGTATCATCCGCCAGTGCATGGATAACATGCCACAAGGCCCTTATAAAGCCGATCATCCACTAGCGGTACCACCGCCAAAAGACCGTACCTTAAACGATATTGAAACCTTGATTAATCACTTTATCTCAGTATCTTGGGGTCCTGTGATGCCAGCGGGCGAGTGTACGACGATTGTAGAAGCGACCAAAGGGTTGAACAGCTATTACATCACCTCGGATAAGGCGACGATGAGCTATCGTACCCGTATTCGTACGCCGACATTTGCGCATTTGCAGCAGATGCCATCGGTGATTAATGGCTCGCTCGTCTCTGATGCCATTATGTATTTGGCATCGATTGATATTGTAATGGCTGACTGTGATCGCTAATACTTTAGTCTAATACTTTGATCAGAAAATTATTTTTATTAAAGAAATACGTTTATCAATATATCATTGCCAAATGGCACACCAAAATGCTGATATCTTGCCATATAGCGACACTTATAAGACTGTCGCTATTAGCTGATAAAGCGTGATGAGTGAGGACAGATAGAAGACTATGAAAATTGTTTCCGACAAAATGCCAAAAGTAGATGTGGCAAGCATTCTCACTAGCGAGGAAATTGCGGCTATTCATGAGTTTATGCACCATTACCCGCAAGCACGTGCTGCTTCGCTAGACGCGCTAAAAATCGTGCAAAAGCGCAACGGCTGGGTCGATGACGCACAAGTGAATGCCATTGCCAATATTCTAGACATTCCGATGTCAGATATGGACGGGGTTGCTACTTTCTTTAACCGTATTTATCGTCAGCCTGTCGGTCGCCACGTCATCCTTATTTGTGATTCAGTGGCTTGTTTTTTGACAGGTTATGAAGCGTTATCAGCTGAAATCAGATCGCAGCTGGGTATTGAGTATGGTCAGACGACGGCTGATGGTCGTTTTACGCTATTGCCAATTTGCTGCTTAGGTAACTGTGACAAAGGCCCTGCTGTGTTGATTGACGAAGACACCTATGGCCCTGTCCAGCCCGAAGAAGTCACGCAATTATTGGAGCTATACGCATGAGATTAACGCTTTCAGAGCAGATTGCTCAACGTAGCCAAGGCAAAGCACCTAGCCAGCTTAATGAGCAGCGCATTCCAATTTATGGTGATAAAGCAACAGCGACTAGCGAAACAAAACCGTTAACATGGCGTCTAGCACATCATGATGCCGTACTAGATTTGACCACCTATGAGTCGTTAAAAGGCTTTGATGGCTTAAAGCAAGCTTTGAGTCAATCGCCTAAAGAAGTTGGCAATATGATTAAAGCTGCCAACGTCAGGGGTCGCGGCGGTGCAGGCTTTAATGCTGGTTTGAAATGGACATTCATGTCACCACCAGATGGCTTGCCACGTTATCTCATTTGTAATGCCGATGAGATGGAACCGGGCACGTTTAAAGATCGTCTATTGATGGAGCGTCTACCGTTTCAGCTGATTGAAGGTATGTTGATTACCGCACATGCGATTGGTGCAACGGACGGGTATATCTTTATCCGTGGTGAATACATTTTAGCTGCCCAGCGTTTGGTCGCTGCTATCGAAGAATGCTTGGCCAATAATCTAATGGGCAAGAACATTCTAGGCTCAGACTTTAGCTTTAACTTGCACGTGCATACGGGTGCTGGCCGCTATATTTGCGGTGAAGAAACGGCACTGATTAATTGCTTGGAAGGTCGCCGTGCTAATCCACGTACTAAACCCCCATTCCCACAAATTTCTGGTGCATGGGGTCGTCCAACGGTAGTCAATAACGTTGAAACCTTGTGTAACATGCCAGCCATTCTAAACCATGGCGTCGAATGGTATCAGTCATTATCTAACATCAAAGGCAAGAGCCAGACACCGGGTACCAAACTGTTCGGTTGTTCAGGCTTAGTTAACGATCCAGGCCTGTGGGAATTACCGTTTGGTTATACAGCACGCGAAATCATTGAAGATTTAGCGGGTGGTATGATCGATGGCAAAACATTAAAAGCTTGGCTGCCGGGCGGTGCCTCTACTGACTTTTTAACCACTGAGCATTTAGATGTGGTGGTGGATTTTGACACCATTCAAAAAGCAGGTAGCCGTATGGGTACTGGTCTGATTATGGTCGTGGATGAAGCACAAGATATGGTGCCACTCGTTCGTAATCTCGAGATTTTCTTCCAACGTGAATCTTGTGGTTGGTGTACGCCATGCCGTGACGGTCTGCCTTGGGGTGTCAAATTGCTTACCGCTATTAATGATGGTGAAGGGCAAGTGGGTGATGTAGAAAAACTAGAAGGCCTCACGCGTGACTTATGGATTGGTAAAACATTCTGTGCACATGCGCCGGGTGCGATGGAACCACTGATGAGTGCGATTAAATATTTCCGTCCAGAGTTTGATCAAAAGATCGCGCAGGCGGTTGGTGTCGATGTCATTGATGCGGCAGCCAATCAACAGCCAGAAGTGAAATAAGGAGAGCGGCATGGCAGTCATACATATTGATGGAACCACTGTCGAAGTAGATAGCGCAGATAACTTGCTACAAGCCTGCTTATCACTCGGCATTGATGTGCCGTATTTTTGTTATCATCCAGCCCTTGGCTCAGTAGGCTCGTGCCGTCAGTGCGCGGTCAAGCAGTTTCAAAATAAAGAAGATATGGAAGCAGGTCGTGGTCGTCTTGTGATGTCATGTATGGTCGCTCCGGGCGATGACATGTATATCTCTGTCACTGACGATGAATCCAAAGCATTCCGCAAGTCGATGGTTGAGTTACTGATGACCAACCATCCACATGACTGTCCAACTTGCGAAGAGGGCGGACATTGCCATTTGCAAGACATGACCTATATGTCAGGTCATAGCCGTCGTCGTTATCGCTTTACCAAACGCACGCATCATAACCAAGAGCTTGGCCCATTCATCGCGCATGAGATGAACCGCTGTATCGCTTGCTATCGCTGTGTCCGTTTTTATAAAGACTACGCAGGCGGCGAAGATTTGGGTGTTTACGGCTCAAACAATCGCGTCTACTTTGGTCGTGATAAAGATGGCCAGTTCGAAAGCGAATTCTCAGGTAACTTAACGGAAGTATGCCCAACGGGTGTCTTTACCGATAAAACGCACTCTGAGCGTTATAACCGTAAATGGGACATGCAGTATGCGCCAAGCATCTGTCATGGTTGCTCAGCAGGTTGTAATATCTCACCGGGTGAGCGTTATGGTGAATTACGCCGTATTGAAAACCGCTATAACGGTGAAGTAAACCGCTATTTCTTATGTGACCGTGGCCGCTTCGGTTATGGCTATGTCAATCGTGACGATCGCCCAACCCAAGCGCTTGAACGTATCAACGATAAGCATGTCAAAATCAATATTGACTATGCACTCGATGAGACCATCAAACGTATCAAAGATAAAAAAGTCATTGGCATTGGCTCACCGCGTGCCAGTTTAGAGACCAACTTTGCGCTAAAAAACCTCGTTGGCTTTGATAAGTTTTCAACGGGTCTCAATCATCAGCAGCAAGCACTGGTCAATAAATGCATCGAAGTATTAAGTACTGATGGCATTTATAACCCTAGCATGACTGATATCGAAAGTTATGATGCGGTGTTGGTATTGGGTGAAGATATCACCCAAACTTCATCACGTGTCGCGTTGTCAGTACGCCAAGCGGCAAAAAATGAAGGCCTGAAAATGGCAGCGGCGTTGCAAACGCAGCCGTGGCTTGCCGAGCCTGTTAAACGTATTGCTCAAGATGCGTTAAGCCCAGTTTATGTCATCGACGTGGTACAGACTAAGCTAGAAGACATCAGTAAAGTCAGTGTCGTAGCAACGCCTGAAGACATCACTAAACTTGGCTTTAAAGTCGCTGATGAAATTGCCAATTTCGCTGATGATTTCGCAGAAATCGCAGACCTACAAGCAGCTAAGCAAGATGTCGATACTGCTATTAGTACTAGTGCCAGTACTGAGACTGACGGTATGCAAGCATTAGCGAAGCAAATCGCTTATGACTTGATTCAAGCGGATAAGCCACTGGTTATCTCGGGCAGTAGTTTGTCGTCTACCGCACTGATAGAAGCAGCGGCGCAGATTACTCAAGCATTGACCCAAAAACGCTCAGCCATTAAAGCGACTGAACAGCAGCAAGTGGACACGCATAATGCTCAAGTTCGTGATGAGCAAGCGCAAATAGAAGATAAAGAGCTATCTGCTAAGCCAAACAAACCTGAAACCGGTGTTGATACAGAAACGCAAGACAATGTAGAACGCGCTCCTGCTAAAAAACTTGAGCTGAAAGAAGTGAATAATAAATATCAGGCACAAGCAGGTATTTACTTAACAGTTATCGATGCCAATAGCATGGGTGTTTGCATGCTTGGCGGTCAATCAGTAGAAGAGCTGCTGGCCACTGATTTTGATGTGGTGATTGTTGCCGAAAATCAGCTAACAGATGCCATCGATGCCAGTAAGTTGACTCAACTATTAGCCGACAAAACCGTCATTGCGTTAGATCATCAGCTCCTTGATTGGCATAAAGGTGTCGATATTGTATTGCCAGCGGCTAGTTTTGCAGAAGCAGACGGTACGTTGATATCGGCTGAAGGTCGTGCACAGCGCTTCTTCCAAGTTTACGACAACGAATACTATCATCCAATGAGCAGTATTAAAGAAGGCTGGCGCTGGTTACATGCCGTGCATAGCAGCATCGAAGGTCGTGATGTCGATTGGACGCAGCTAGATGACGTCATCAATGCATTAATTGCTACACATCCTAAGCTTGCTGGTATTAAAAATGCTGCTCCTGATGCCGATTACCGTATGACGGGTCTTAAGATTGCACGTCAGCCGCGCCGTTATTCAGGTCGTACCGCTATGCGTGCACCGATATCTGTGCATGAGCCGATGCAGCCAAAAGATTTAGACACCGGTTTGACCTTTTCAATGGAAGGTTATAGTGGTAAAGAAACGCCAAGCTCGATGATTCCTTTTGCCAATGCGGCAGGTTGGAACTCACCACAAGCGTGGAATAAATACCAAGACAAGGTCGGTGGTCATCTAAAAAATGGCGACCCAGGTGTGCGCATGTTCGATCAGCTAGCACGTTTAGAAACACGTCAATATGTTGCACCAGATGCTATGTCTGCGACGACGACGGATATGCAGCAAGGACAAGCCAAACTGGTGCCTATCCATAATATCTATGCCAGCTCTATGATGGCGTCACGTAGCCCAGTGGTTGCGGAGCAACTGCCTGTTGCTGCATGGCGTATCGGGATGGATGATGCTAAGGACTGGAACATCGCTAATGGCGATTACTTAGCGATTGAGATTGATAAGCAACAAATCACCTTGCCAGTACAGATTGTCGGTTATTTAGCAGAAGGCTGTATTGGTTACCCAGTTGGTCAGGTGAGTATTATTCATCCATCAATGCCAGCGTCGGTTCGCAAAGTGGATGCACCAGTGACGATGTTGGGTAGCATGGCTAACGATATGATGAACAATAACGATGCTGCGCAAATGAACACAGCACCGACCACCACACAGGAGGTGTAATATGCAAGTTACCCGTATTATCCCTGATGTGCCAAGCTTCTTGGCTGGTAGCATGAGCTTTGATGCTTGGTCCATTTTATTTATGGTCGGGCAATCACTGGTCATCTTCTTGGTCGTGGTTATGGTTGCCGCTATGATGATTGTCTATGAGCGCCGCATGCTAGCTTTATGGCAGGACCGTTACGGTCCAAACCGCGTCGGACCCTTTGGTTCGTTGCAGCTGGTTGCTGATATGCTAAAAATCTTCTTTAAAGAAGATTGGACGCCAAACTTTACCGATAAGTTTATGTTCACGTTGGCACCTGCGGTCGCAATGTTTACCGCATTGGCCTCATTTGCCATCATTCCTATCTCGCCAACGCTTGGTGTGGCTGATTGGGATATCGGTATTCTGTTCTTCTTTTCGATGGCAGGTATTGCCGTCTATGCAGTCATGTTCGGTGGTTGGGCCTCTGCTAACAAATTCTCGTTACTTGGTGGTTTGCGCTCTGCTGCACAGACGATCAGTTATGAAGTCTTCTTGGGCTTATCACTGATGGGTGTAGTGGCATTAACCGGCTCATTTAACTTGCGCGCCATTGTTGAGGCGCAAATCGACGGCTGGTATATCATTCCGCAGTTTTTTGGCTTTTTGACATTTGTGGTAGCTGGCGTGGCAGTAACGCACAGACATCCATTTGATCAGCCAGAAGCAGAGCAAGAGCTGGCTGAAGGCTATCATGTTGAATATTCTGGCATGAAGTTTGGTATGTTCTTTATCGGAGAATATGTCAACGTTGTCCTGATTTCTGCATTGATGACTTGCTTGTTTTTTGGCGGTTGGTTGGCACCTTTTAATTTAGATATTCCATTTATTCCACCAGCTTTTTGGTTCATGATTAAAACGCTGTTCTTTATGACCATGTTTATTTTGGCTCGAGGCTCACTCATGCGTCCGCGTTATGATCAAGTGATGAACTTTGGCTGGAAAGTTTGTCTGCCAGTAACGCTGATTAATCTGTTGGTTACTGCTGCGGTCATTTTGATCTTTTCCCCAACGTTGTAATCATCACTAGTAGCCATCACTAGCCATCATTGATGAACTAGGGTAAAGCTGATAAGGATAATAATCCCATGTTTACTACCATAAAAAAGACCGTCATTGGACTATTTACCATTGTCCGCAGCATGTGGATGGTCAATAGTCATGCGCTTAGGCCACGTGACACCATCCTTTATCCTGAGGTGCCAGTACCTGTGCCGCCGCGTTTTCGTGGACGTATTGTCCTAACGCGTGACCCTGATGGAGACGAGCGCTGTGTGGCTTGTAACTTGTGTGCGGTGGCATGCCCGGTAGGGTGTATCTCCTTACAAAAAGCGGAACGTGAAGACGGTCGTTGGTATCCAGAGTTTTTTCGAATTAACTTTTCGCGCTGTATTTTTTGTGGATTGTGTGAAGAGGCGTGTCCAACGACAGCCATTCAAATGACGCCTGACTTTGAGTTGGGTGAATATAAGCGCCAAGACTTGGTCTATGAAAAAGAGCATTTGCTCATTTCAGGGCCGGGTAAATATCCTGATTATAACTATTATCGTGTGACGGGTATGGCGGTAGCGGACAAACCAAAAGGCGCAGCACAAAACGAAGCTGCACCGATTGATCTAAGGAGCTTGCTACCATGATGAATATTTTGAACCATCCTGAACTGGCTGGGTTTTATTCGCTTGCAGCAGTGGCCATATTTGCCAGTCTGCGCGTCGTGACTCAAGCCAATCCAGTGCATGCTATCTTATCGATGATTGTGTCGTTACTGGCAATCGCAGGGATATTTTTTGTACTAGGCGCGCCATTTGCTGGTGCGCTTGAAGTGGTCGTTTATGCCGGCGCCATTATGGTGCTGTTCGTCTTTGTCATCATGATGCTTAATTTAGGTATGAGCAATGATGAGCGTGAAGAGCGCTGGCTTGATGCTGGTACTTGGGCGCTACCGACAGGGTTAACGATTATTATCGCGGTTGTGCTGTATGCGATGATTGGTATGGGTCATGACGAAGCGGCAATGATTGGTGGCTCGACAATATCTGCCAAAGCAGTCGGTACGGTGCTATTTACTAAATATGTGATGTTGATAGAAGTGGCTGCATTGCTACTATTGGCAGCCTTAGTCGCCGCTTATCATCTGGGCAAAGAGTCTATCGCTGATGAGGTTACTGTTAATGCAAACCACAGTAATGGTAGTCAAGGATCTAATGCTAATGTTGCGAGTATCAAACACTACGATGATCACGGCATGCCGATAGATGCTGACGCGGCGAAAATGGCAGAACCTTACGAATATAAAGATGTTGACCCGCATGACTATGTAAGTATGAATGTAGGTACGCAGCTGGGTGTGAATAAAGTCACGCGCAAGGAGTCAGACTAATGGTACTAGCAGCGAGCGTGGCACAAGATGTGTCAAACGTGCCGTTTGCCCACGAGGTAGCAGGCTTAGTACAGCCCGTTGCTGAGGCGCAGAATGTACTGGGCATGATACCCATGAGTCATGGACTGATTTTGGCAGGTATCTTATTTGCCATTGGTCTGTGCGGCGTCATGGTACGACGTAACTTCCTATTTATGCTAATGAGCCTTGAGATCATGATGAATGCAACAGCATTAGCATTTGTGGTGGCAGGCAGTCGTTGGGTTGATCCAGATGGACAGATTATGTTTATCTTTATTTTGACCTTGGCAGCAGCAGAGGCCGCCATTGGTTTGGCAATATTATTGCGGTTTTATCATCAGCGTGGGCATCTCGATGTCGATAGCGCCAATGAGATGAAAGGATGATGTCATGAGTTTATTACCATTAACCTTTATATTCCCGCTCGTTGGCTTTTTGATTTTAGCCTTTATGCGCGACAAGCTAACAGAGCAGGTGGCAGCGATTGTCGGTGTCGGTAGTATGCTGTTATCAGCACTATGCACGCTAATCGTTAGTTATACTTTTTTGACCAATAATCCAGCAGGAACGGTCATAGAGATTCCGCTGTGGACATGGTTCCAAGTCGGAGATTTTGCCCCAAGTTTCGGTCTGAGTTTTGATGGTTTGGCACTGACGATGACGGGTGTCATCACTGGGATTGGCTTTTTAATCCATCTCTTTGCCGCTTGGTATATGAAAGGTGACACTGGCTTTGCCCGTTTCTTTAGCTATATGAACTTGTTCGTCGCCAGCATGTTATTGCTAGTCTTGGCAGATAACTTGTTCTTGCTTTATCTTGGCTGGGAAGGCGTTGGTATCTGTTCGTACTTACTGATCGGTTTTTATTACCATGACCGCGCCAATGGTCTTGCAGCGATGAAAGCCTTTACGGTGACGCGCGTAGGTGATGTATTCTTAGCCTTCGGTCTGTTTTTGTTATTCCGCGAATTCGGTACGCTTAATATTCAAGAAATTATTACTCGTGCGCCAGAAGTGTTTGATATCAACAATCCAACGATGATGTTGACCACCATGATGTTGGTTGGCGGCGCGATGGGTAAATCAGCGCAGCTGCCATTACATACATGGCTTGCTGATGCGATGGCAGGTCCGACGCCAGTATCAGCGCTTATTCACGCGGCAACGATGGTCACGGCAGGTGTTTATTTAATCGCTCGCTTACATCCATTGTTTGAGCTGACCCCTGGTATTTTATTATATTGGGTCGGCGGCGTAGGGGCGTTGACGTTGGTCGTTGCTGGATTCTGTGCACTGGCACAAACTGACATCAAACGTATTCTTGCTTATTCAACGATGAGCCAAATCGGCTATATGTTTTTAGCACTCGGCGTTGGCGCGTGGCAAGGCGCTATCTTCCATTTGATGACCCATGCTTTCTTTAAAGCCCTGTTATTCTTATCATCAGGTGCGGTTATCCTTGCGGTACACCATGAGCAAAACATCTTTAAGATGGGCGGTCTACGTAAAAAGATACCGTTGGTATTTTGGTGCTATATCGTCGGTGGCGGTGCCCTTGCGGCGATACCTTGGGTCACGGTCGGTTTTTACTCTAAAGAAGCGATTCTTTGGGAGAGTTATGCAACCGGTCACATGGTTTTATTCTATATGGGTGTATTCGGTGCTTTCTTAACCGCGCTTTATACTTTCCGTATGATTTGGATTATTTTCTTTGGTGAAGAAAAGACCCATGCACACAAATTATCAGGTGTGTCATATTGGCTGCCACTTAGTGTGTTGCTCGTATTATCAACGGCAGTGGGCGCATTTATTACCCCGCCATTACAAGGCGTCTTGCCAGAGAGTGTTGGGCATTTATTGGAAGTCGCTGGTCAAGCGCATGGTAAGCATACGGCTGAGTTTATCGCCATGGGTGCGATGGCAGCAGGCTTGATATTAGCGGCGCTATTATATGTGGTGGATAAAGGTCGCATGCTCACCCGCTTTAAGCACTCACGTGTTGGTGGGGCGCTATATCACTGGTGTTATCATGGTCTAGGTTTTGATGCGCTATACGATGTAATTTTTGTAAAACCCTTTTTGTTCATCGGCCGCTTATTTAAAGCCGACCCTATCGATAAAGCGTGGCTCGTCTTGCCTAAGCTGGCATCTGCTGGTAATAAGGTATTGTCTGCGACGCAAACTGGGTCACTTCGAGGTTACGCTGCAAGCTTTGGCTTGGGCATGGCTGTATTACTAGTGCTGGTAATGATGACGGTGGTATAAGATGATTGAGTTACAACAAACGTGGATGCTACCAGCATTAATTGCAATTCCCTTTATTGCCGGGTTGTTATGTTGGTTGGTCGAGCGCTTTAATAAACGTCTGCCGCGATGGATTGCTCTAATCGGTATGACGTTGACCTTTGTATTGTCGCTAGTGATGTGGCAATACGGCGACTTTAGCGGTATGAGTAAACAAGTCATTGCGCCAGACGCTGCTGTGCCTTGGGTCGCTGAATTTAGTGTGCCATGGATACCGACTTTTGGTATTAGCTTCCATTTAGCGATGGATGGCTTGTCACTGATGATGGTGGCGTTGACAGGATTGCTCGGTATTGCTGCAGTGGCTTGTTCGTGGAATGAGATTCAGCGTCGAGTCGGCTTTTTCCATCTCAACCTTTTGTGGAGTTTGGGCGGCGTCATTGGTGTTTTCTTAGCCATTGATCTGTTCCTATTCTTCTTCTTTTGGGAGATGATGCTGGTTCCTATCTACTTCTTGATCGCTATTTGGGGTCATGATGTGGTTGGCAAAACCAAGGAATACGCAGCGACTAAGTTCTTTATTTATACTCAAGCGTCTGGGCTTATTATGCTGGTCGGCATTTTGATATTGGTCATTATCAGCTACGCTCAAAAAGGGGTGGTTAGCTTTAATTATAATGATTTGCTCGGTACGTCACTTGGCGGCTGGGAATATCCGATCATGCTGTGCTTCTTTATTGGCTTTGCTGTTAAGCTGCCTATTATCCCGTTCCACGGTTGGTTGCCAGATGCGCATGCACAAGCACCAACGGCAGGTTCGGTGGATTTGGCAGGGGTTTTGATTAAAACCGCCGCTTATGGTTTGATTCGTTTCGTGTTGCCGTTATTCCCAGCAGCATCACAAGATTTTGCGCCGATTGCGATGACCTTAGGTACGATTGGTATCTTCTATGGTGCATGGCTCGCCTTTATGCAGACCGATATGAAGCGTTTGCTGGCTTATACCAGTATCTCGCATATGGGCTTTGTGGTATTAGCAATTTATGCTGGAACTTTACTCAGCTTACAAGGTCTGATGATTCAGATGCTGGCACATGGCTTAAGCTCAGCAGCGCTATTCATCATGGCAGGGCAGTTATATGAGCGTCTACATACGCGCGATCTAACCTTGATGGGTGGTATGTGGGGTCAGTTCCGTTACTACGCACCGATACTGATGTTCTTCTGTGCCGCGTTGCTCGGTATTCCGGGGACAGGTAACTTCATCGGCGAGTTCATGATTTTATTTGGTGCTTTTGCTCAGTATCCAGTATTTGTGGTCTTTGCAACATTCAGTCTGGTACTAGCAGGGCTATACTCGCTTATTTTGATTCACCGTGCACTATTTGGCAAAAACAACATCGAAGCAGTCGCCATGCAAGAAACCAAGTCACATGGTTTGCCTACGCGTCCATTAAAAGATTTGGGCAAGCGTGAGCTGTCATTGTTATTGATGCTCGCTGCAGGTTTGGTCTGGCTCGGTCTATATCCACAGCCGTTCCTTGATACTTCAAGTCATGCAATGCAGTGGATCAATAACGCTTATATATACAGTCAAGTCACACAAGTAGATGCGTCGCAACTGCTTGATGCAATGGAGGCACGTTAAGTCATGAATGATATTACGATGAATGATTTGATGGGATTGTTGCCTTATGCGCCAATCATTGCCGTCGTTATTACGGTATTGGTGGTCATGATTGCCATCGCAATTAAACGCTCACATATGGTGACTGGTACGATAACGGTCGTCGGCTTAAATATTGGTCTGTTTACCCTCATTGGGCAAATGACAGGTATGGTAAATAGCGGTACTCTTGTGCCTAATGCTGAGCAGTTATTCGTGATCGATAACTTTGCTCAGTTTAATATGGTGATTATTTTTATCTGTGCATTGGCTTGTTGTACGCTCTCTTATGCGTATTTAGCCAACCTCAAGGATAATAAAGAAGAGCTATATTTGCTAATGTTGCTATCGACGATTGGTGCTTTACTGATGGTCAGTGCTCAGCATTTAGCGTCATTCTTTATGAGCTTAGAGATGCTGTCTATACCGCTATACGGCATGCTGTCATATACCTATATGCGCAACCGCTCACTCGAGTCAGGGCTGAAATACTTGGTGCTATCAGCGACGGCATCGGCGACATTGCTCATGGGTATGGCATTTATCTATGCCGAAGTAGGCTCGCTCGCCTTTAAGCCAATCAGTATGGTATTAGGTGATGTTTTTGAGTCGCCACTTCTGATACTTGGTGCGGCGATGATGATGTTCGGTATCGCCTTCAAACTCTCTGCTGCGCCGCTTCATATGTGGACACCAGATGTTTACGAAGGCGCTCCAGCACCAATCGCTACCTTTTTAGCATCGGTATCAAAAGTAGCCATGATGGGCTTGGCGGTTCGTTTCTTAATTGATACGTCTTTATTGGCATTGCCATCGGTGCAAATGCTGTTAATGGTCATGGCAACTTTATCTATTTTGATCGGTAACTTATTAGCAGTACGTCAAACCAGCCTCAAACGCCTATTGGGTTATTCATCCATTGCCCATATGGGTTATGTGTTGATTGTCATCGTCAGTATCGGCGCGGCAGCGGATAGTATCTCTAGTATGTATATGGCTGTTTATGCATTAACCTCTATCGGTGCCTTTGGTGTTGTGACCTTGATGTCGAGCCCTTATCGTTTATCTGGTGAGGCTGATGAGCTGACCCATTATCAAGGGCTGTTTTGGCGTCGTCCCGTATTGACTGCGGTTATGACTATTATGATGTTGTCATTGGCGGGTATTCCTTTGACGGCAGGCTTTATTACCAAGCTATTTGCGATATTGGCAGCGGTACAAGGAACTAATTGGTTCTTGGCAGCGATGATTATCTTGGGTAGTGCGATCGGCTTATTCTATTACTTGCGCGTGATGCTCACCCTCTTTAAACGTCCGAAACAGTTCATTGAGTTTGACGTTTCTAGCCAATGGGCGATGCGTACTGGCGGGATCATGGTTATTGCGGTGACCGCGATGATTATCTTCTTTGGTATCTTGCCAAACAGCATGATTGAATGGGCAAGTCTGGCACGTATTTGGTAAATAGCAAAAGGGTAAGTAGGGGTATACTGATACCGCTGCTTATCTGTTATTACGGTCAGAAACCCAAGATGCGCCAGCTTTATGATAAGCTTGGCGCATCTTTTATTTTGTGTCGTTCAAAGTCTTGATAAAAATAATGATTACTAAAAAGTGAGTCGATAATTCTTATGAGTGATAATATTCAGACAGTAACCGTGCTTAGTAAGACCACGTGGACGCAAAATCTATTTAGCTTCACTGTCAGCCGTCCTGATAGCTTTAAGTTTACTGCGGGTCAATTTGTGCGTTTGGGCGTCAATCCCAGTCAATTAAAATATTATAAACAGCAGTGTGCAGCAGGTAATGCAGTTGCTAATCAAGAACAGAATGAAAAACTAAACGAAGACATCTTTCGGGCTTATTCCATCGTTTCTTCACCTTTTGATGAGGTGCTAGAATTCTTCTCTATCGTAATTCCTGATGGCGCATTTACGTCGCAGTTGCAGCATTTAGAAGTGGGCGATGAGCTGCTGCTTAATACCATGCCGTTTGGTTTTTTGACGTTAGCACGTTATCAAAAGCCTTTACCAAAAGACTTGTGGTTGCTCGCGACTGGAACGGGATTGGCACCATTTTTATCAATGTTACAAGATTTGCAGACGTGGGAAGATTACGAGCACATCATCTTGGCTTATAGTGCGCGCTCGATAGAAGAGCTTGCCTATATCGACAAGATTGAAAGTTTGCAAGAAGACTTTGGTTCTTTGGTTGAAAATCCTGCAAAACTAATCTTTATTCCTATCGTTACCCGTGAACCTGTCGAAGGCGCCCTGACAGAGCGTCTGCCCAAGCTGCTGCTAGATGGTACGCTGCAAGAGCGAGCAGGGATTGCCTTGGATGTTGATAGCACGCACGTCATGTTATGTGGCAATCCAGACATGGTGGAAGATACCAAAGAAGCGCTCAAGACTTTAGGTTTGGTGATGAATCGTCGCGGCGAGGGCAATATTGCGGTAGAAAATTACTGGTAGTTGCATGATTGATGACGGCACGCTTTAGAAGCCATTGAAAATTTGCATGATAAAAAAGCGCTGACGCTAAAAGACAACAATAGTCTCTAAGTGTTAGCGCTTTTTTGCTAAGTCAAAAACGTCTTTTTATACTGAGGGATTTATACTTGACTCGGTTCGGTCGCATCATCTATTGGGTTAATAGGGCCTTGCATCAGCTCAGGCTCATCATCATCGCCGATAATATCTTCGTTACTGCTGGCAGCCAATAAATCACGATAATTGATTTGAGTTTTCAAAATCATTTGCTCTTCTTCAAGCTCGCCATAGTTGACTTGAACTTTATGTAAAGTGCTCATAATTTTTTTGTTCTTTTTTAACCAGCGATTGATGTCAAGGTAGATAACCTCGTCTTTTGCACGGGCGATATTGATATAGGAGAGAATAAAGCCTAATGGGTCTTTTTTCAGAATAGTGTGATAAAACCAAATAAACAGTTTGATACCTTGGCGCTTAATAAACGACTCACAACGTAGATTTAGCACATCAGTATAAGTCTGTTGACCAAAGACAAATCGCTGGACGTTACGATCGAGCTGTACCTGAATCAAACTAAAATTACTCGCCACCTCTGCATAAATGCCACCAGCATCGACCGTACAGTATAAGCGAAACCAGTCATCATGCATCTCAACACGTAGCTCTAAGATGGCTTTTACATTATCAGTGACGAACTTCTGCAGCGCATCATTGACATAAATCTGTGCCACTGGCAGCGACAACTCATCTTCGAATTTATCAGTCGTTCTATGATATATCTGTTTGATTGATTGGGTAAGGCGCTCCCAACCATCGCTAAATGATTCGTCGAAACGATAGCCCATATTTTCAAAAAATTCATCAAAATTGTCTGAATTATCCCTGTTATCAAAATCACTCAAACTTATTATCCTTATAATTATAGGGGAGGTAGCTGACTCAATGGCATAAAGAGCGACTGATTAAAAAATGACAGACAGACTGTTCTTTAATGAAAGCTGGCTAGTGGTCATTGTATGCGTTTTTGCTAAATCAGCCCTGTCTATTCACGCCTGTTTAACCCGCCCTAATGACACAAAAATTATAAAACAGTATATAACAAATATGATGGCTTCAAAATGGACACATGGGTTTTGTCGCAAATCATTTAATTGGCAATGCTTATATGTTCAAAATGCGGTCTAGCGATGACATAACCGTATTGGTGTTATATCATTTTTGCTGGTTACGCTCGTCAATAAATTGACCAAAGAAGATAAGTAATGTGTGAGCGGATTAAAATAAGTCGGCAACGGTTGTGCTAGCGACAGAATTCTATGTCATGTTATGATAGCGCCAGCATAAATCCTGCCCATTATCATAACGCTTATTACTTGCTGTCTTGTATTTATAAGCTCATATTCATAAGCTGAGACCCATTGTGGCCTATATCAAAGATTCACAAAGCTATCATTTTTCCGCGCAAGCACCTAAGCGGGATGTTAGTTTACCAGTGGCTATCGTTATCGCTGTGGCCGTACACGCCATTATTATTTTTGGTATTGGCTTTTCGATGGGCAAAGATCCTGCAGCAATGATGCAAGATGTGGCAAAAGCGCTAACCGACAATATGCAGCCAAATGAAGACGCTCACTTTATTGCTAATGCCTCCCAAGAAGGTGGCGGCACAGTGGAGGAGCAATTAAGACAAGAGAACGACCAAATCAGCCCATTGTCTGCTGAGCAAATAAGTGAGACGCAAGATGTGATTAGCCTGCAGCGTCAAGTCCGCCAGCAGCATTATCAAGAAAGCTATCTGCGTACCACCTTAAGCTGGCGTCAAGCGAGCGTGGAGTCTGATAATGATAGCAAGCAAGCACAAGATGATATGATGGCGCAAGAAGAGCGTCTGCGTAAACAAATTGCTACTTTAGAGACACAGCTGTCTCAACGTCAGCAAGTCTATGCAACCAAATCAAAAGTCGTGACGGTCGATAGCAACTCGACGACGCGTGGTGCCGCGGCTGATTATATTAATACCTTCCGTGAGCATGTCGAACGCATTGGGAATTTGCATTATCCCATGCAGGCACGGGCTCAAGGTATCACGGGCGAAGTGCGCCTTATGGTCATCATCAGTAGTGATGGTAATATTAAAGCCATACGTCTGCTTGAAAGCTCCAACTCCACATTACTAGATGAAGCAGCAAAGCAGTCGGTGCGCCAAGCAGCACCCTTTGGTAAATTCACCAAAGACATGGAAGATATTGTTGAGCTGCGTTTGATACGTACCTATCGTTACAGCGATAAAGTGGATGTTACTTATTAGGGCGTGTTGAATATATAGATGATGAGCGTTAGCTACGCTGCAAACAGATAAGATACCAATATTTATAACAAACGAATACCACACACCGCTATAAAATAAAGAGTCAGTATGGAATTTTTAGGTTTTACAATAGATGTTGCCAACTTAACCAGTAACGCATTAAGCTTGGTCATTAAAGTTGCGCTAGCGATATTAATATTCGTCGTAGGTCGCTGGCTTGCCAAAAAGGCAGTCACCGTTGCTCACAAAATGATGTTGCGTAGTCGCTTAGATGACACCGTTGCGAACTTTTTAGGTCGTTTAATCTACGGAGTGTTACTGGTCGTGGTTGCATTAGCTGCCTTGAGTAAGGTTGGCGTACAGACCACCTCAGTCGTCGCTATATTGGGCGGTGCCGCAGTAGCCATTGGTCTGTCACTAAAAGATCAGTTGTCTAACTTTGCCGCTGGCATCATGATTGTGACGTTTCGCCCCTTTGTGCGCGGCGATTATGTGCAAATCAGCAGCTACACAGGGACCGTAACAGAAATCACTTTGGTCAATACCCACCTAACGACGATAAACAATCACGATATCATTATCCCAAATAGTGATATTACGACTTCAGCCGTGACGAACTATACGGCGCTACCCAACCGCCGTGTCGATATCACGGTCGGTATTGGCTATGATGCCGATATCAAAACTGCCAAAAACGTGATGTTGAATTTGGCAAAAAATAATCCGTTGGCCTTTACAGACCCTGAACCTATCGTACGCGTCACCAATTTGGGTGATAACTCAGTAGACTTGACGCTCAATATTTGGACAACCAATGCTGACTGGTGGACCATGCAGTGTGATTTGCTGGAGCAATTCAAATACGCCTTAGATGATGAAAAAATCGACATTCCATTCCCGCAGCGTAATGTCCATGTCAAAGGACTGGATCAGATGATTAATCAGATGAGTCAAGCACAAAAGCTACCGATGACCAAAGATTAGTCGCTAAAAATTCGAACTAAGTATAAGGGTTTGGAAGGCTGAGACCTGCTAAAATCTTAATTTCAAACCGTTCCATCTCATCTTGCTCGGCTTGTCCAAGCTCATGATCAAAACCCAATAAGTGCAGCACCCCATGTATCAGTAAATGACTAATGTGCTGTGCGGTTGTCTTTTCTTGCTCTGCAGCCTCACGTACTATGACACCATGACAGATGACCAGCTCACCGAGAGGTAGCGTTGGCATCAGCTCAATAATTGCGGCTGGCAGATCACTTGGATAAGATAAAATATTGGTCGCATAATCCTTACCGCGTGCTTCCAGATTTAATGCCTGACCCTCAATTTCATCGGTAATGTATATGTCTAATACTTTAGATTTCTCTTGCCACAGCTCAGGGTCGATATCTAAAAAATAGGGTAGCGTTAGACCTTCTTTAATGCGCCCATCGATATAATCCAACGCTGCCATCATCACAGACTGTAAGTGCTTACGATCATAAAAAGTGTCTAGTATGTCATCATCAATACTACTGGTGGCACTGATATCCAGTGCTGCCAAACTGGCATCATCGCCAGCACGCTCATTTGTATCATGGTTGTCAAAGCTGTTGTTACCCTTCTCTTGGCTCATGCCATTATCCTTTTACTTTATTGTAAGATGGTGTGCTTTATCATCTGATAGAACTTATGACTAAATCTAAAAAGCTCTCGTCGTAAAAAGCCGGATTACTGACAGTAATCCGGCTTTGCATTTTTATAACATTAAGTAGCAGGCTAGACCGTTTATAGCTTGGATGCAGCATTAGCAATAACTTGTTTACGCTCTTGCTCTTTTCTGCGCTCAAACTTACGCTTTTCTTCTAACGCTACTTGTTCTTCATCATAAACATCGTAGGCTTCTACAATTTTCTGTACCAATTGATGACGTACCACATCTTTTGAATCAAACTTGGTGATATGAATTTCTTCAATACCACTTAAGATTTCCATTGCTTGCGCTAAGCCTGACTTATGACCACGTGGCAAATCGACCTGTGTAATATCACCTGTAATTACTGCTCGTGAACCGAAACCCAAACGGGTCAAAAACATTTTCATCTGTTCAGGCGTGGTGTTTTGCGCTTCATCTAAGATGACAAACGAGTTGTTTAACGTACGACCGCGCATATAGGCAAGGGGTGCGATTTCGATGACTTGTTTTTCAATCAGCTTGCCCACTTTTTCAACGCCGATCATCTCATATAGCGCATCATATAATGGACGCAAGTAGGGATCGATTTTTTGCGTCAAGTCACCTGGCAGAAAGCCCAGTTTTTCACCAGCTTCTACCGCCGGACGCACCAGTAAAATACGCTCGATTTCGTTACGCTCAAGCATATCGACAGCGCAAGCGACAGCTAGATAAGTCTTACCTGTACCGGCAGGACCAATACCAAATGACACATCGGAGGATAAAATATCTTTAACATAGCGCTGCTGATTGCCACCGCGCGGTACAATTTTACCATTTCGAGTACGCAGGCTAGTAGGCGTAAAGTCGCTGGCTGGGCTTAAGTTATCTTCGTCATCTGCCAATTGCTCATCCGCTTCCATATCTTCATCACGAGAAATGCTCGATTGGATAATAAGATGTAGCTCCGCTGCACTAATGTCCTTGGTATTCTGTGCCTCATCTACCAGTTTATAAATAATACGTTCACCGCGCTCGACATTCGATATGTCGCCACTCAAACAGAAGTCACCTTGACGCTGCATGATTTTGATATCGAGGCGTTGTTGGATATATTTCATGTGGTTGTTGTATTCACCAAGTACGGTTTTGAGCTGTGCTGGTGTCAATGATTCAAACTTTATACGGCGGCTCATGGAATCAGTCAAGCGATTATCCTTTTATTATGTACCCCAACGTTATGATTTGGTTTTGATGGCATTGCGGGTTTAAGAAATAAAATGGTCGGTAGTTATGGTCTTGGCTTTACGTTATAGAGATAGAAATGACAATAGAATTATTATTCGTTTTAGGAGTGATGATAAGTAACGGTCTTGCCTTTATTATGGTCGATAGATTTTAAATTTCAAGCCATACGTCGAACAGATGCCACTGTTTTTGTACGACGATTGCAACCGCTTTTCGACCTTGATATTTTTATGTCTACTTTTGAGCGGGTTACGGCATGTCAAATAACGTTTGGAGCGTGACGAAATCAAGCGTTTCAGTTATACGTTTTGGCTACTGTTAAGGCCACAGAATGATGAGTGATTTGTGGTAATCTATGGGTGATGTCATAGTGCTTTATCGCTGAGTTTAAAATATGAATAAAATGATAAAGGCTGATGAAAGCTGACGAAGGTTAGGGCGTATTACGCATTCGACTAAGGCTATGCCGATGTGTGAATGTTCAGTATTCCCTAAAAAATTAAAAGAATTCTAGCGATTATTCATCGCTTATAGTGCGTGCGCCCAACAGCGTAAAATAGACATAAAAATTAGGAATAATAATGCAAAATACTGATGTAAATTTATCGAATGCTAAAAACTCGTTTGAAAATACAAAGGCAATGACTGAGCAGCAAGTTCTCATCGCTGGTGGTGGTCATGTGGGATTGTCCTTTGCACTGTTACTAGCGCATCACGGTATTGCTAGCACCTTATTAGAAAAAAATAGCTACCCAACCATCAGTCCAAATGATGACAGCAATCGCAGCCATTATTTAGACAGCCGCAATACAGCACTGTCACGTCGTACGGTACAGATCTATCAAGAAATTGGGTTATGGGATGAGTTGCAAAGTCATGCTTGTCGTATCGATGCGGTGCAAATTAGTGAGCAAGGCAGCTTTGGGCGTGCACAATTAAACAAAGCTGAAGAGCGGGTCGAGTCATTTGGACAAGTGATGGAAAATGCGTGGCTCGGACGTAAGCTTTTAGTAGCCGCGCAGCAAGAGCCATTAATCACTTTGATCGATAATGCCAGTGTCAGCGCCGTGACCCAACAAGCAGATGGGGTGACGCTCAGCTTTAACTATTATGGTGAAGAGGAGCATGAGCAGCAATTGCAGGCCAGCGTGTTGGTCGCTTGTGATGGTCGCGATTCGACGGTACGCCAATTATTAAATATTAGCACGACGACTTTTGATTATCAGCAAACCGCTATCGTCGGTGTGGTAGAAACTGACAAGCCACACGAACATGTGGCGATTGAGCGTTTTAGTCCAGCAGGGCCACTGGCGGTGTTGCCACTGACCGATCCAGACGGCGATGGAAATGACGACTATCAGACAGGCTATAGACGCTCGGTGGTTTGGGTTTGTCCAAAAGGTGAAGAGACCAATTATCTAGAGGATGACGCACACTTTTTACAGACCCTACAGCAAGCTTTCGGTGAGCGCGCTGGCACGTTTGTCGCTGCTGGTCGTCGCGGCGCTTATCCATTGACACGCGTGCTGGCAGACAAGCAAGTAGAGGGTCGCTGTGTCATCATGGGTAATGCCGCCCACACTTTGCATCCTGTCGCTGGTCAAGGTTTTAACCTCTGTATGCGCGATGCCCATGTGCTGGCACAAATGATGAGCGCGCAAGTGCTAAAAGGCGAAGACATCGGCGATACGCAACTGTTAAAACGCTATGAGAAAGCACGTCTAAGCGATCAAAAACGTGTTATCCGGTTCTGTGATGCCGTGGTACATGGTTTTACCCATCCTAACCCAGTCATCAAGTTGGCGCGAAATGTAGCCTTGGTTGCCTTTGATAAACTGCCAAATATTAAGCCACTAGTCGCTAACTACGCGATGGGGTTAAAGTCTTAGTTTGCCATATCACGGTATATTAACGGTCTAGACCAATGTTCTATACGATTGCACTTAAATGTAGGAATAACTTATGAAGAATAATCATACGCTGATTATCGGTAGCGGTATTGTTGGGGCAACGCTTGCTTTAAAGTTGGCACAAGCAAAAATGCCTGTGACGTTAATTGATGCTCGCCCTGCACGTGATGACTCAGAATGGCAACAGGTGCTTGGCAAGCGGGATGCGCGCGTTTATGCACTGAGCCTGGCCAGTATTAACTTGCTCAACGATGTCGGCGCGTGGCAAAAAATTGCTGCCTCTGAGCGTAAAGCGGACTACTCACAAATGCAGGTGTGGCAGCTAAACGGCATGGGCGAGCTATTATTTGGCGACAGTGGTGATAATCATTCTAATACTACGCTACCGCAAATGCTCGGCAGCATGGTTGAGCCTGCCGTCATTGAACATGCGTTATGGCAGCGTTTATCTGAGGATGATGTCAGTGACTATTTAACCGTCATCGCTGGACATAAAGTTATCAATATGGATTGGCTGGGTGCAGAGCAAGGCTACCGTGTGACTTTAGATGATCATACTGCTATAGCAGCGGCTCTGCTGGTTGGTGCCGATGGTCGTGGCTCATTTGTGCGTCAGCAAGCGGCGATTGGGCTCGATACACTTGATTATAAGCAAACCGCTATTTGCTGTGCGATTCACACCGAAAAACCGCATCAAGCGACTGCGCGCCAAGCAATGCTGCCCACAGGTACGCTGGCACTATTGCCGCTCGCTGATATTACTGATGAAGACAAAGCCAACCCAGAGCACTGGCAGTCGATCGTATGGACATTGCCTCGCAATCAAGCATTGGCGTTGATAGAGGAGGACGCGCGCGTCATTGCTGATAAATTGGCTGCTGCCAGTAACTATGAGCTAGGTGCTATCACTCAGATTGAGTCAATCGCTAGCTTTCCACTGACCGCGCAACAAGCGAAAAGCTACGTCGCGGACAACTTAGTCTTGATCGGTGATGCGGCGCATGGCGTGCATCCGCTGGCGGGTCAAGGGTTGAATTTAGGCATGCTCGATGTACAGGCCTTAAGCGAGCAATTGGCACATGATTTTGAACGTAGTGGTGGAACCAGTTGGGGCAGCAATCAAACGTTGCGTAGTTACGAGCGTTTGCGTCGTCCGCATAATAGTATAATGATGCACAGCTTTTCCGCGCTTAATTGGCTATTCGCAGGGTCACTTGCACAGATGCGTCCTATTCAACAAATTCGTAATGAAGGTATGTATCGCGTTGGCAAAATTAAGCCATTAATGAGACTGTTTGCTAAGCAGGCGAGTGGGGTTTAGGAATAGCTTTAACTTACGGAAAAGTGAAATATGAACGTTAAATTATTGACAATAGCGCCAATCATGATAGGTGCATTAGGGCTAACAGGTTGCCAAACGGCGGATGTGTCTAAGCAAACAAGTCCAACCGTCAACATACCAACAGTTGTAGTTAATTTGGATAGCGACGGTGACGGCGTGCCTGATGATTTGGATCAATGTCCAGCCACTCCAAGAAATGTGGTAACAGATGAAAGGGGTTGTCCTTTTACGATGCCAGGGATAGGCCTAAAAATGGAATACCGTGCCTTTTTTGCTAAGGGCAGCAGTGAATTAACATCTAAATATCATGTTGAGCTGGATAAAGTAGCGGCAAGAATGAAAGAGTATGATATCGCTATCTTTAAAATTGAAGCCCATGCTTCAGAAGATGAAATTAATAAAAAGTTACCCTCATTACCTAAAAATAGGGCGCTGATGGTCAAAAACTATCTTTTATTAAAACATAATATAGAGCCTAGTCGTTTGACGCCTTTAAATTGTGAGGCTAGAGCGCCTATCGCACCCAATGATACGGATGAGGGGAGGTCTTTTAATCGTCGGGTCTATGGTTTATTAACTGAACCTGATAATGAGTATCCTATCAATTTAAAAAACGGCATCTGCGTTAAATTTTAAATCAAGTTTTTATCAATTATTGACCAGTCGTTTAATCCAAATACTCCAAGGCAAAACACCATGCTCATCCCCAAATACTGGGCGCAATACAAGCAGCGCTTTGAATTGCGCGAGACGCCTAACAAGCCTGCTAGACAAGCGACCATTAAACGTTATGGTTGGTCAGATATCAGCCAAATGGAAGCGCTATCCCATGCTAAATCACGAGTCAATGAGGCGCATCATCGCTGGCTGGCAGGTGAAGATATTTTACGTCGTGAGCGCAAGGAAGAGTATAACGAAGGCAATAGCATTCCTATTCGTGAAGAGATTATTGATAAGCATGATTTTCCAGAAAATGAATTATCTAATAATAGTGCAGCAGTAACGAAGCTTATCGTTACGCGTAACAGCTACGGTGCACAAGTCGCCAACGTTGATAACATCGCTATTATTGATGTTGATAATGAAGATTTATTGAGTCATATCTATCCTGATGATTATAACCATCATGGCTTTATGCCTGCCTTTCTCATTAATCAAAACAATCCCGCCAGCAAAATTAAAATTTGGTTTTTTGTTGTTGTTTTTATACTCATCGCCAGTGTTATCGCTTGGTTGGGGTTGTCATGGTTATGGCTGTTAGTAGTTATGTTTGGTGCCACTGCTTATTTGTGGCAACAAGCCAGTGCCAGAGACAAGACCCGCGCGCAAAAATATGCCGATGACGCCGCCTTACTACTGCCCTATATGACGGATTTAATCAAAAAACGTGTTGCGAATCATCCTATCGAATGTTTTCGTTTATATCAAACGCCAGCAGGATTTCGCATTATTGCCACACACGATATCATTTCGCCAAGTGATAACGTGGTCGAAGAATGGTTTGCGTATTTCCATGCGGATACCAATTACGTTCGTCTGTGTCAGGTGCAACAGTGCTTTCGAGCGCGGATTACTGCCAAGCCGTGGCGTATGAATGAAGTTGAAAATAAGAAGTTAGCTAAAGATATCCCTGCTAAGAATTTTGGGTTTGGCTCTGAGAACACAGATATAGATAGTAGCATTGAGCAACGTCAAGATGAGTTAAAAGCGCGTAAACAGTGGATTGTTGACTATGATCGTTTTACCCAAGGCTATCGTGCTTGTCATTATGTCGAGAGTTTTTCTGGTAAAGAAACGATTGATAGAAATACAGCAGCTACGCAAGCTATTGATGCTTTTATCGAGTGGCATGATAGAGTTTGTCAGGTGGAAAAAAATCTAGAGATGGCTTAGATTATACTTTTCTTAATTAATTTTTTACGAATGCTAAAGTAGTATTGAATTGTATAGAGGAAGTCTACTGATGAGACTTTATAGCGTTTTATTATTAATAGCATCTATTGCTTTAGCTGGCTGTCAAACTACTACAACTGCGCCGTCTAAAAAGATACCTAAAGATGAAAATATCAGGACGATGCAAGCAGAGATTGATTCAGATGGCGATGGTGTTTCGGACAAATTGGATTATTGCCCAAACACACCTTCAAACGTTATGATAGATGAGAACGGCTGCCCACCTTCATTAGAAATTACTGACAAGAATTTCATAAAAGGAGAAGTTAGAGTCTATTATGATGAAAATAGTAGTGAGATAGATAGCAAGTATTTTGAAGAGTTGGATAGAGTAGGTGCGCTAATGCAAAAGCGCTTAGATATAATGATAGTTATTGAGGCTCATATAAGTACACGCGAAGAAAGCCAGGGCTATCAAACCCTTGCCAACAATCGTGCCGAAAGATTTAAAAACTTTTTGATTTCTAAATATCAAGTCAATTGTAATCGCATTAAAACTCATGGTTATGGGGCAGAGCAACCTGTTGCTTCTTCTGATACTGAAGAAACTGACCGATACAACCGTCGCCTATATGCAGTATTCGTTGATACCAAAAATAATATTGAAAACTTCAATAATAGTAATTTCAATAATAGTAATGGAGAAAGCTGTCAGATATTTTGACTTTAATAGTTTTTGAAAGTAATAAAAACTACCCCAACGCCGAAAATACCACCATCAGCACTGGCGAGACAATATTAATAATAAAGCCAAAACTAATCGCCAATGGCACGACCTTTAGACCACCTGATTGTTGAATGATTGGCAGGGTAAAGTCCAAGCTCGTCGCGCCGCCAAGTCCTACGGCTGCTGATGGATATTTACGCATAAACACGGGAATAAATATCAACGCAAAAAACTCACGCACCAAGTCATTAAATAGCGCGACACTGCCCCAAACCGCGCCATAAGCATCGGTCATGACGATTGCTGATAGCGAATACCAACCAAATCCTGACGCCAGTGCCAAGCCTTTGGTCCACGATACTTCACTGAATATCAGCGAAAATATCAAGCCACCAACCAGTACAGCTAGTGTAAAGATGACACTCATCTCAACGCCGCGCTTATTCAGCAGCACTTCTTTTAGCGTAATACCTGAGCCTTTTAAGCCAATGCCGACCAACAAAATTAATATCATCAGCATCACCGTCATGGTATTTTCAGGCGGCATATAATTGTCTGGTAAGAAATAACCAATCACCATACCAATGACCACACAAATAACTTGAGCGAGGCTACCACGGATACTCACGCGATGTTCTTTAGATTTTACGCTGGGTTTTTTGGCATGCCATGGACGCATTCGGTCAAATAGCATCAGGGCAAACAAACCACTGCCAATTGTCAATATCGATAATATAGTCACATAAAGGGCAATTTCGCCTATCTGACTGCCAAGTCCTTCAACTTGTGACAGCTCGATACCAATCAGCGCTAAGATGATAAATACCAGATAAGATAAGCCTTTATCTGCAAGCTTTGTCATGGTTGGATGAGAAGGAATGGCAAAGCCAATAAACATTGGCATTAATACCAGAACAAGGGTAACTAGGCTTTGCATGGTGATTGGCTCGCGGCATTTTCAAAGGCGTTTTTAAGAAGCTGGAAATTGTATCACATGAAACGATCAATGCTGCCATGAGCGGCTAAGATTCCTTGTAAAAGCCGACTGTTTAACGACCAACTATTGAGCGTTAAGATAAAATCCTAAATCACTAAGCCGTAAGTCAGGATTTCACTCATGATAATTTGACTGCTAACAACGCTTAAGTATTTACCTGACCAACTTTTGTTGCTACATTAATAGACTTACTATATTTGGCTTGCCTCATGTCGCTATATCAGCTCAAGTCTCAGTTTCAAGATCAGCTGCGCCCAATAAGTGATGCGTTGGTCGAGCAAAAGGTGACTGCCAATCAAGTGACGGTGTCAGCCGTAGTACTGAGCCTTGGTACGGCCTATATGATTGCCAAACCCGCAACTGAGCAGCAGGCATTATGGTTGCTGTTACCTTCATCACTGTTTGTGCGTATGGCGCTCAATGCTATCGATGGCATGATGGCGCGTGAGCATGGGCAAGCCTCAAGGCTTGGGGCAGTTTTGAATGAAGTGGGCGATATCGTGGCTGATACGGCGCTTATCGCAAGTTTAGCTCCTCATCTTGCTAATGGTAACTTACAAGCGTCGGCAGTCAATTTACCAAACCGTATATCAATCCATCAGCGTCATATTATCGGTCTGATTGCGCTTAGTATCAGCACTGAGTTACTAGGTATCACTAGTAATACGATGTTAGACATTAGAGCAAACCAAGGGCCTTTAGGCAAAAGCGATCGTGCTTTTCTACTAGGTTTGCTTGGCGCTTTCATGGCGACTAAAATGCCGATCATGCTATCGCATATCAAAGTGAGTCCACTATTGATACTGACAGAGGCGCTGCTACTAAAAACCTGCTTGAATCGGCTGCGTTATATGGCAAATTTATACTTGATGCGTAAACCACCTGTGCTACGCTCAAACTGTTTAGACAGTATTGAGTCAATAGCAGAATCATCGCATAAATCAGTTTTTCTTCTTGGTTGCCAAGAGAATGTTGGTCAACCCAATACGCTATTTTTCGATGCTGTTTCATCAAATTATTCTTTATTAAGCTATCCTCTATCAAATTTTTCTTCATTAAATGTCCCTTTATCAAATTCTGCTATTAAAACTTCCTTTTTGGAGCCTAAGACAATGCCAACCACCCCTCTCGATAGTCATGAAAAAGTGGAGCAGGTTAGCGATACGCTCAATTTATCGTCTTCCAAATTGATAAGCGGTGAAAGTTGCTACAATGCTTACGATGGCACGGCGATTTATTACCGCTATTGGCTGACGATGCCTTTAGAGGGTATCAAACAAGCCAGTCAGCCTTTGCGTCAAGTCATTCTGTTACATCGTGGTCACGAGCATTCGGGACGCTTAGCAGAACTTGGAGAGCAGTTTGCCATTGCAGGCTATCAAGTATTCGCTTGGGATGCGCGCGGTAATGGGTGCTCAGGTGGTATCAAAGACCATGCCGAAAGTGTCACCGAGCTTGAGCGCGATTTAGACGATTTTGTACAATTGGTTATCGGGCAAACGGGCATTGCTATCGAGGATACGTTAATCGTTGCCAGTAGTATCGGCGCAGTACTCGCAGCAGCATGGGTACATGATTATGCGCCAAATATTCGCGGCATGATATTGGGTACACCAGCGTTGAGTATTCGTTTATACATGCCATTTGCCATACCGTCGCTAAAGGTGGCTCGCGCGCTTGGACTGATGTCACGCGTGAGCAGCTACGTCAAGGCGCAAGTATTAACCCATGATAAAGAAGCGCAGCAAGCTTATAATGCCGATCCACTGATTTCTAATAGTATTTCAACTGATCTGCTTATCGATACTCATGCAACCGGTCAACGCTTGCTCGATGATGCTAGCGCTATTACTGTACCGACGTTTGTATTATGTGCAGGTAAAGATTACGTGGTCGACAAGCAGGCAGAGCGCGATTTTTATGAGGCAATTAATACGACTGATAAACGCTGGCAATTATATCCAGACAGCTATCATGCAATCTTTCATGAGACCAATAAAGCGGATGTCTTCGCCGATTGTATTAATTTCGCTGAGCAAGTATTCAGTAAGGACACTGAAGCGCCTGATTTGAGCTTGGCGCATATGAATAGTGCCAGTAAAGATAAGGTTGACCGTTTAGCGATTAAACCCTTTAACCCAAGCTTTGCCATTACTCGATTTGCCATACAAAAATTTGGTCATGTCAGCGACGCGATTGCTACAGGACTGGAGCATGGATTTGATTCTGGTCACTCGCTCGATCACGTTTATTATAATCAGCCTAGTGGTCAAAATAAATTTGGTCAGGCGGTCGATAAGTTTTACTTAAGCAATATTGGTTGGCAAGGAATTCGTATTCGCCGCGAGCATATATTAGAACTCGCACGGGAGGCTCTGGCAGATATTGAAGACAAAAACCAGAGCATTACTAAACCATACCAACCAAAACTACTAGATATCGCTAGTGGACATGGCTTTTATGCGTTTGATTTATTGACAGAGTTTGAAAACTTATATGCTGAGCTACGCGATTATGAGCAGCATAATATCCAAGCGTTACAGGCAAAGGCGGAGCAATTAGAGATTGCTGATCGCATGACGACTTGTCAAAAAGATGCATTTGACCCTGCTAGTTATTCTCATGAACAGAAGGGAAGTGACAAGACTAAAGGCCTTGATGCTAAAGGCCTTGACGATAAAAAATTTGATATCGCCATTGCTTCTGGGGTTTTTGAATTATTTTCTGACAATACGCTACCAACGACGGCATTGGCAGGCATTTATGCAAGTTTAAAATCTGGTGGTTATGTACTTTATACCAATCAGCCTTGGCATCCTGAGCAGGAATTCATTAGTAAAACCTTAAACAATCATCGCGGTAGCAGTTGGGTGATGCGCTGTCGCTCGCAAGCGGAAATGGATCAATTGGTTGAAAATGCTGGCTTTAAGAAAGTCGCTATGCGTATCGATCGTTTTGGTATCTTTACCGTGTCATTGGCAATTAAAATCACCTCAACCAATCATGAATAATACGCATGCCAAGCCCTATGAGCGTGTGCAACTTTTTTCAGGGGGCGGTTCATGTTTTGGCTATTATTTGGGCAGTTATGCGGCATTGGTTGCCCATGATTTAAAGCCAGATATGATTGTTGGCACTTGCGGTGGTAGTCTGTCGGCTTATTTGGTTAATTTAGCGCCTGACCCCAAGGATTTACAGGCGCTCATGTGCAGTCGTGAGTTGTATCGTGTCATTATTGCGATTAGACATGTTGCGCCCGACGAAGCCAATAAACGTTTAAAAATGCGTTATATGACTCAGGCGCTTAAACGTTGGCAGTTATCAAAACAAAGAGGTAAAAGACAAAAACAGCAGCAATCAGACAGCTACAAACGACTATTGGATGAGTTGCAGTATTTAGCGATGTTTCGGATAGATAACGAGGGGCAATGGCTCGATGAATTGTCTCATTTTTCTCCTAATCACAATAATCTATATAACCCTACCGCGCCAGAGATAGCCATTATTGCCAGTCGACTGTATCAAGCGCCCAATCAACCCAGCAATCAAACGCTTACTACTGACAGCTCTGTTTACGATGAGTTTAAACTACAAGAGTTATTATTTGCGCCACCGTGTTTGGGAGTATCAGAGCATTTTGATGAAATACTTAACGCACCTGCGCATACGTTTGCCGATAGGCGTATTCATCAGTCAGTAAATATCGTAAAGCAGTGGGAATTCAATCCAGCGGTTCGTGCTTCTATGGCAGATATGTATTATCTACCGCCAACGCATATAGACGATTTGGGGTGGTGCTTAGGTGGGGTGATTAATCTCACTCCGATCGAGCTGGCATGTCAGCTAGGGCAGACGGTATTTGCAGAGACCAAGGCAGGTTATGATTCATGGCTGGCGGCACCTGCGATTCAGCGCGTTTTTGGTTTTGACCCCAATGAGCGTTTGGCACAGGTGCATGGTTATGAGCCAATGGAAACGTCATCACTTATGAAGTCAGAAAGAAATAGCCATCAATTGCATTGGTTACCCTTTGCAGATAATGGTCAGCAGTTGGCAGGACAGCATGTACAAAAGCGTTTTAACATAAAACAACTGACTGTTGAGCTCCTTCACAGTGACTATGACGGTTTTGTGCAGCAAATGCAGGCGCAATGGCAATATGGCTATCAGCGTACGGCTGAATATATACAGCAGCATGGTCTATGAACGCACAAATGAAAAATATTACACAATCTACTTCCACTCATAAGCCATCGCATATTGTCGTTTTTGGCGGTACGAGTGGACTTGGCTTGGCGTTGGCGCTGCATCATCAGGCGCTTGGCTGGCAAGTGAGCGTGGTTGGTCATAGCGTAGAGAAGATAGCCCGTATCAATAGTCAGTATCCTGATATTGCTACTCACTGCTGTGATTTAACCGATAGCGCGCAAACACAAACGTTGGTAGATAACTTGTCAGATATTAGTTTTCAAAGAGTAATTTATAGCGCGGGTAGTTACACCAATGAGCGTATTCATCATCTGAGTCAAGCTGACAGCGATAAAATGCTAGCGATTAATCTGCAAGCGTTCGAGCAAGTTTTTAGGTGGGCAAGTGAGCAATTAAAACAGCAAAGTTATTCAGTGGATTTTAATAAAAGCAACAAACTCAGCCTGATTTGTATCGCTTCTATCGCCGGTACTATGGATTATCCTTATGCCAGCCTTTATGCCAAAAGCAAACGCGCGATGATTGCGACTGCAAGCGCTTATCGAGCGGCACTTGCGCCGTATCACATCCAAGTCAACTGCATCGCCTCAGGCTATATCGATACTCAAGCATTACGCGATTTGAATGACGGCGATGCCAGTCATAAGCCATTCATAATAAATACGCAAACGGCGGTGAAGCATGTTATGCAAGCCATTGATAAAAATATTGAGCTGGCCATATTTCCATGCTCCATGCGCTATATCACACGGGCGCTGAATCATTTACCTAAGCCTATGCTTAACTGGATATTGCGCAGTAAATTGGATAAAATTACTTGATAACAGGTTACCCAAGCAGCCAATAAAACAAGGTAAATAGCGGCACGCCAATGAGCAAGCTATCTACTCTGTCTAATACGCCGCCATGTCCGGCGAGCATCGTACCCGTGTCTTTAACCCCATGCTGACGTTTAAAGGCGGACTCTAATAAATCTCCAGCGATACCACTGACCGCTAAGCCGTAAGCGGCTAATAAGCAAATCCACCAGTTAAAAGGCGTGAGCCAAATGCCTAATAGCGTTGCCAATATCGCTGCTAGCATACTGCCGAAAAGAGCGCCTTCGATACTTTTATTCGGGCTAATGGTTGGGGCAAGACCACGCGTAAACAGCTTGTGACCAAGCAATCGTCCGCATAAATACTGGGCAATATCATTAAATTGACTGGCGAATAACACAAAAAATAAAACGCCATACTGCTCGCGCTGCCAGATTAATTGTTGTAAAGCAATGAGACTGACAATCATTGTGATAAAAGCAAAGCTAAAGATTAGGTCTAACAGATTTAGACGCGTATAAGCTGGAGTAGAATGGGAAGAGGTTTGGCTAAAAGGCAATATCTTGGGTTGTAGACCGCGCGCTTGTAGTTTCTCAATCAGCACAGCTTTGTTGCGCAGACACCATAAGCGTTTGATCTCATAGCCGCCACGCAGACCAATTAAAACGAAAAAAGCGATGAGCAGCCACTGGTAGGGGTATGTGTGAGCCTGTAAGGGTTGGCTATGATCCGTTACCTTAGCGATGACATAACAAGCACAAAGCGCCGCTAACATGAGCCACCATGAGCGCGCGATTAAATAGATTTTCGGTAAGCGCTGACGTAAGCGAGGTAGGGCAAGCATCGCCCAAACCGAACTGACGACTAGCATTAGAACGATCACAAACCGTAAATCAGAAGCCATGTTTTTAGCACTTTGAGTTCAATAGAAAACGGTGAATTACCGTTTTGTCATGGCTAAAGTGGCAGCCTCCAATTGCTGTTAGATGTTAGCAATTGTATTTACCACTCTAGCCTCTGTGTCATCGATTATAGGCTGAAGCAGCCAATCAATGCCACCCTCTTTGCTACCTGTTTTGTCAGCTTCTCTCAACTTCGATAATGGCGCAATCACACTGGTTTGAGGTGTGGATGCCAAATGTGGATAGTCTTGACGATAGTGACCACCGCGACTCTCATAACGCTGATAAGCTGACTGAATAACCAATGTGGCTAATTGTAATTGTCGTGCTAATTGAAATAGTGTCAGCTCATTAGCAGTGATAGTACTATCTAAAGTACTCATACTGGACTGATTTAACCTAGTTTTTTCAAGCCATTGCTGTATCTGTATTAACATTTGCTCTAATGATTCGGCATTTCGGGTGATACCCATATAGGAAGTCATTAAAACTTTCAATTCTGTGACTATTTTGCCAGCATAATCATGGGTAATGATATCAGTGTCATCACAATGAGATAAATTAAATAGAATGGTAGGAGAAGAAGGAAGCTTAATAGTTTGAATATCTTTGAGCGTTGGTGCTGTCCAAATGGCAGTTGCTAATAAGTTCGAGTGATCATAACTGGCAACGGGAGTTAGGTTTTCTAATGCTTTTAAATATCGTGGTAAGTCAGCGGCGATATTGCGCCCAACGACTACACATTCTAAAAGTGAATTACTTGCTAAGCGGTTAGCCCCATGCAAACCTGTATAGGCAACTTCGCCAGCTGCATAAAGCCCTGCTACATCGGTTACACCATTGGCGTCAGTAACCACGCCACCGCAACTATAATGCGCAGTCGGGGCAACGGGGATAGGTTGTTTCGTGATATCAATACCAAGCTCTAATAGCGTTTTATAAATCTGCGGGAAGTGTTCTCGTAAAAATTGATCTGGTAAATGACTGACATCTAAATGTACGTAGCCAAGTCCGTTATTACTGATCTGCTCAGCGATGGCGCGAGCGACGATATCGCGCGGTGCCAATTCTGCCCGCTCATCAATTTCCAACATAAAGCGCGCACCGGTTTGTGGACAGGTCAGATGCCCCCCTTCACCGCGTAAGGCTTCAGATATTAAAAAACTGCTGTCTGCCACTGCTAAGCCCGTCGGATGAAATTGGATAAATTCTAAATTTGCTAATCGGCAGCCTGCTTGCCACGCCATCATCACACCATCGCCGACACAGACGTTGGGTGCACTGGCACGCTTAAATAATTGACCCATGCCACCACTAGCCAGTACGACTGCGCGACTATAAAAAGTCAGTTGTCGTTGATTATTATGATCAAAAACTTGCGCCCCTTGGCATTGCTTATTTGTATTGGCACTGTCTGTTAAAAGGCTCAGCGCTTCATGATAAGGTAAAATAGTGATATTGGCAGCGTTTTTCGCCTTTATAGTCAAGGCTTCCATTATGTGTCGACCAGTCGCATCATCCGCATGTGCGACCCGCCTGCAACCATGCCCGCCTTCTTTGGTTAAATGTAAGTCGGCAGTTTGTAGTTCAGTCTGTAGTTTGGTGACAGGTTTTGCATTATCTTCTTGCGGTATTTGGGTAAAAGGCACACCTTGCTCACATAGCCATTGGACGGCCTGTTGCCCGGCACTTAAAATGCTGCTGGTATTGTCAGCTTCGCATAACCCTGCGCCAGCGATTAGGGTATCGGCGATATGGTCAGCGACAGAGTCCTCTTTATCCAAGCTTGCCGCGATACCACCTTGGGCATAATGACTGGAACAGACTTCCAAGGCGGCTTTGCTCAATACGGTAATGTTTAGCGATTTTGGTAATGCTAGAGCCGTGCTTAAGCCTGCTAATCCCGCGCCAATGATAAGTACGTCATTTTGTACCATAGCAGCAGGGCTATCGAGACCTAATGATTCCGCTTTCAATGCCGCGCTCATATTAGGCAGCCCCGACATTGGCAAATAACTCACGGTCTTTGACAATATCGCCGCTCGCTGTCACACGCTGTTTTTGTGATTCGGCAAAATCAAGCATGCGTTGCAAGGGTTTTCTAGCCGCGACTGCCAGCTCAGGTGTCATTAATACTTCACCGCTATTATTGATCAGGCATTGCTCGATACCTTGTAGACCATTCATCGCCATCCATGGGCAAAACGCGCAACTCTTACAACTGGCGCTTTCACCTGCAGTAGGTGCAGCTAAGAAGCGCTTATATGGTGAGCGTTTTTGCATTTCGTGCAAAATACCCAAATCGGTGGCGACGATAAAGGTATCGGCATCCATCTCATAAGTCGATTGCAACAGCTTACTGGTCGAGCCGACCACATCGGCGAGCGCCACCACGCTATCAGGGGATTCAGGATGCACCAATACTTTGGCGTTTGGATGATCCTCTTTTAATTGCATCAGCTCGGTCGCTTTAAACTCATTATGTACGAGGCACGAGCCTTGCCAAAGCAGCATATCTGCGCCAGTCTCAGCAGCAATATATTTACCTAAATGGCGATCAGGCCCCCAGATGATTTTTTCACCATTAGCATGCAAATGGCGAATGATGTCGATGCCAACCGATGACGTCACCACCCAGTCGGCACAAGCTTTGACGGCGGCGCTGGTATTGGCGTAAACGACAACTGTACGCTCAGGGTGAGCATCACAAAATGCGGAGAACTCGTCAGCAGGGCAGCCCAAATCAAGCGAACACTCGGCTTCTAGGTCTGGCATCAGTACTGTTTTTTCCATACTTAAGATTTTCGCCGACTCACCCATAAAGCGGACGCCAGCGACCACTAAGGTCTGGGCGCTATGCGCTTGCCCAAAGCGTGCCATCTCCAGCGAATCACCCACACAGCCGCCCGTTGCCAATGCCAAATCCTGAATAAAGGGGTCGACATAATAATGGGCGACCAATACTGCATTATGCGCATTTAATAGCTGTTTAATGTTTTCCTCGACTGTGAGACGTTCAGAACGCGGCAAGTCTGCTGGCATTTTAGCTTTGGCATATTCAATATTCATTTGAGTGGCAATACGATTGTCATTACTCATGATGGGCGCGTCGTAAGGATAAGTTTTCATAGATGCAAACCTTTTAGGCAGTAACGACAAGCAATATGCCGCTAAAAATAAGTCAATTAATACCGCTGGCTAATCAGATGTTTTAATTATGCTCATTTTGAGCATAAATACAAGTATTTTTTATACATTTATGATTTGTACATTTATGATTTACAAAGACTCATTTTATATAATTACAACCACGAACTATGATAGTCGTTGATTCAAGCTATACTGAGCAAATGGTCAACAGCTTAGCAGTTGAGCTTTATTTAATAATTAAAATAAAAGGTAATCACTAAAGTCATGACGTTGTCTTATTCACACGCGCATCAGCAAGGTAGTGGCACCACAGAAGTCGTGGCCGTGCTAGTCGCCATTACTGAGCATACCGCTCGGGTCTTAACCGTTGATCAAGGAAAGCTGTTACCCAATGGTCCATTGATGCCGTTGCATCGCTCATTGCAAGCGGGTGTGCGCCAATGGGTTGAGGAGCAAACACAGCAACCACTTGGTTATTTGGAGCAGCTCTATACCTTTGTCGATACCAATAGGCGCAATGTTGATGGTCACGCATTGGTCTACGTGAGCTATTTGGGACTGGTGCAAGAGACACAAACGCAGCAGCTACAAAGCCAAGCATTGTGGCGCGATTGGTATGATTACTTTCCTTGGGAAAATCATTTGGATGGCATACCTAGCATCATTATGAGTAATATTGTGCCAGGATTATTGAGCTGGGCAGATAGCGCTAAAGATTCAGGCATCCAGCAGCGCCGCCGTCAGCGTATTGGTTTATGTTGGGGTGTAAGTGAAGCGCTCTTAGTGGGTGATATGACCACAAGTGAAAATGCGGATAATGAATACACAGCCTATGAGCATTATGAAAATAGAGAGTGGGTCGCTGAGCATGTGTTACTGCGCTATGAGATGCTGTATGAAGCGGGGCTGATACCGGAAGCACCAAACTATCCACCCAGCTATTCAATGAATCATCAAAGCGTCCATCAAAGTGCTCACCAACCGAGCCATCAGAATAAGCTACCTGAAAACTGGTCACAGCTCATTGGGGTGCCGATGTATTATGATCATCGCCGAGTGATTGCAACGGCTATTTCACGGCTGCGTGCCAAAATTGAATACCGACCGCTTATTTTTGGCTTGATGCCAGATGTATTTACCTTGTCACAATTACAACAAAGCGTAGAAGCGCTCTCAGGAGTGCGCTTGCACAAGCAAAATTTCCGTCGTTTGCTAGATTCACAAAAACTTGTGATGGAAACAGGACAGAGTAGTAGCGCCCAACGTGGTCGTCCTGCCAAGCTTTATCGATTTCGTCATGATATTGAACTACAAAGCTTATTGATGGATAGTAAGTTGCCTAAGCGTAAATAGGCGTCAATATACTACCTTGCCATCTTTATTTTGATGATTATAAAACCCTATCGGCCGCACAAAATGATGACGGTTCCTTGCGAGGCTGTTAACTTTACGCTATATTTATGCTCATTTTGAGTTTAATTGCATCAGCATATATGAACGCCACGTTTATTTAAGGGTTAAAAATGACAGTTAAAAAAGAACCAGCATTGGATGACGTATTGCTCAAACCTTTAGTTGAAGCTGCGCTAACTGAGGATTTGGGCAGACGCGGGGATGTCACATCACAAGCCACCATTCCAGCCGATATGCAAGCGAAGTTAGAGATTAAAGCGCGGCAAGCAGGCGTGATATGTGGTATGGATTTGGCACGTTTATCGTTTGCGATGGTTGATTCTCAGATTGAGTTTGTGGCTCAAGTTGCTGATGGTGAATGGGTTGATGCGGGTACAGTCTTGGCTAGTGTGCGTGGTAATGCGCGCCATTTGCTGACAGCAGAACGTACCGCGCTCAATTTTATGACCCACTTGAGTGGCATTGCGACAGATACCAGAAAAATTGTAGATAGTGTGGCAGAGTATCCTGCGCAAATTACTTGTACACGTAAGACCATTCCAGGCTTGCGCATTGTACAAAAGTACGCGGTACGCTGCGGCGGCGGGCGCAACCATCGTTTGGGACTGGATGATGCTATTTTAATCAAAGACAATCATATTGCTATCGCTGGTGATATAAAGACTGCGATTAGACAAGCACAAAACTTCGCTGGGCATTTAATTCCCATCGAAGTAGAAGTCGATAATTTAGCGCAACTAGCGCAGGCATTAGACGCTGGCGTGAGCTTGGTGCTATTAGATAATATGTCCCCTGAAATGCTAGCGCAGGCAGTAACGATGTGTAAAGGTCGCGCTAGAACAGAAGCTTCAGGTGGTATTACTCCTGAAACGGTGCAAGCCGCGGCAAAAACGGGTGTTGATTTTATTGCCATGGGTTATTTGACGCACAGTACCACGGCATTAGATATTGGTCTTGATTTTAGTGCATGATTTTCAACATGGCTGTCTTCACCTGCCTGTCTTCACATACCTGTTTTAGCGATTAGGCTTTATGAGGTTTTTTACCCGCCAAATAGTGGTTGACTGGTCAATGTTAAGTATCTGTTTTTATAGATAGTCTGCTGTCAGAAAGGTAAGCAAAGTTAATGATTTAATTAGCTTATCTGCCTATGATACAATATAAACTACAAAGTTATTGTTAACCATCTATTGGGTCATCGTTGCACTCGCACGATGACCTTATCTTTTTGCCCGATTTGACTAATAGACAAGCGAGCGCTCAGTGAATACTGAAATCATCAAGATAATCTTAGCCTTTATGGTACTGATTAATCCCTTTAGCGCTTTGACGTTATTTTTGGATTTGACCCGTGGTTATTCGATGAATAATCGACGCAAAGTGGCGCGTGTTGCTTGTTTGACGATTTTTATCACTATTAGTTTCTTTACGGTAGCAGGCGAGACATTACTAAAAGCACTTGGTATTTCTATCGGCTCGTTTCAGCTGGCAGGTGGTATCTTGGTGTTTTTGATTGCTCTTAATATGATGAATGGCGACGGTAATCCCGTGAAGCCCGATCAAGAAAACTTCGATGTTGACCATGTGCAAGACGCGCCGCCCACCATGGCAGCAGCGGTTGTGCCGATCGCTATTCCAATGATGATTGGACCAGGTGGTATCTCGACGGTGATTATTTATTCTTCACAAGTCTCTGGTATTTTGCAGGTATCTGCCATATTGATTGCTGGTTTATTTATCAGTCTGTTTTGTTATCTAGCACTGATGGCGGCAGGTCGTATCAGTCGCTTGCTGGGTGATACTGGATTGAACATCATGAGCCGAATTATGGGGATGTTATTGGCGGCAGTTTCTATCGAAATTATCGTTAATGGCTTACGCACTTTATTTCCTGATTTAGTGTAATGACGCTGCTACGTTATGTTTGTCCGTCATTTTTTTGACTTATTCCTCTTAGGGCGTGTTGTGTATTCAACCCTAGCACTGACAGTGCTGATTTATGAATGTTTAATACGCCTTAATGAAAAGCACGTGTTAACTCATATCAAATTTAAACACCAAAGATTCGGTTAGAAGTCATTTTTGGAGAATAGTCATGTCTTAAGCTATGGCTAATTAATCACCAAAAGTATTCGAAAAAACACCATTCATAAAAATATGTTACAGTGGACAGACAACTATTATCATAGGAGTTAGTCTTGAGTAATAAAAGAATTGCTATTTTAGGTGCAGGTCCAAGTGGTTTAGCACAATTACGCGCTTTTGAAGCGGCTCGTTTGGCTGGCGCAAAAAACTTACCTGAGATAGTGTGTTATGAAAAGCAAAACGCTATTGGTGGCATGTGGAACTATAGCTGGCGCACAGGATTAGACAGAAATGGTGAGCCTGTTCACGGTAGTATGTACCGTTATTTGTGGTCCAATGGTCCCAAAGAGTGCTTAGAATTTGCTGATTATTCGTTTGACGAGCATTTTGGTGAAGCGATCCCCTCGTACCCACCGCGTGAAGTCCTAAAAGACTACATTATGGGGCGTATCGATAAACAAGATATCCAAAAATACATCCGTTTTGAATGCTCAGTACGTTGGGTGTCATTTGATGATGAGACGCAAAAATTCACCGTGACGGTGATGAATCATAAAACCAATGAGCAAGAAGTGGAAGAGTTTGATTATGTCGTCGTGGCGACGGGTCATTTCTCCACGCCCAACATGCCTTACTTTGAAGGGTTAGAAGCTTTCCCCGGTCGCATTCTGCACGCGCATGATTTTCGTGACGCCTTAGAGTTCAAAGACGAAGATATTTTGCTCATCGGCAGTAGTTATTCAGCCGAAGACATTGGCACGCAGTGCTATAAGTATGGTACCAAATCAGTCACTATCAGCTATCGCACGCAAGCGCTCGGCTATGATTGGCCAGATGGCATCAAAGAAGTGCCTTTGGTCACCCATTTTGAAGAAGATGTGGCGCACTTTGCCGATGGTAGCAGCCAAAAATTTGATGCCATTATTATGTGTACTGGTTACCTGTTTCATTTCCCCTTTATGCCCGATGAGCTACGTCTGCAAACGCATAACTGCTTATATCCAGCCAACTTGTACAAAGGGATTTTCTGGCAGCCAAACCCAAAGCCCATTTATTTAGGTATGCAGGATCAGTATTTCACCTTTAATATGTTTGACGCTCAAGCATGGTATGCACGTGATGTGATGATGGGCGATATCGAATTGCCTGAATTGGTACACCGTGAAGCAGATGAGAAAAAGTGGTTGGCAACTTACGTGAAGTGCGTGACGGTCAGTGACTCAATCGATTTTCAAGCCGCTTATATTCGTGATTTAACCAATGCGACCGATTATCCAGAATTTGCTGTTGAAAAACAAGGTGAAATCTTAAAAGAATGGCAAAAAGATAAAGCCGATAATATCATGACCTTTAGAGAAAAGGCGTATCGCTCTACGTTAACAGGCACGCTATCGCCTGAGTTGCCAGAGCCTTGGTTGGACGTCCTTGATGACTCGCTTGAGCATTTTTTGAACTTAACCTTCGTTAAGCCTAAAAAGCGTAAAAAAGTATCGTAAATAGTAAAAGTGTCAGATTCCAAAAAGCCAAACGCATTTATACAAGGTGTTTGGCTTTTTTTATACTTATATTCATATGTAGGGACTGTGTTAATGGTTTAGCCTATCACCTATTTTTGCCTTTATCGCTGTTTTTAACTTTGGTACAGATGCCACGCCAAATACAACATGAGTATCCCTACCAAAGCATCGAGTATATTCCACGCTTTTGGTTTGGCAAATAATGGTTTGAGTAATCGCGCCCCATAACCTAACGCAAAAAAGAAAAAGAATGAGGCGCTGACTGCACCGACTGCAAATGCCAGCTTACTACTAGCACCCGTTGAAACCATGCCGACGAGTACCAATGTATCTAAGTAGACGTGTGGGTTGAGCCAAGTAAAGCCAAAACATAATAACAGTGCTTTTTTTAAGCTGGTGACGACTTGTCCCTCGACGGTGAGTGCATGTGTGACGCGCACACTGGCATATAAGCTATGCAATCCATAGCCTAGCAAGAATATGACGCCAGCGAATTTTGCGATATTGACCACTTGTGGATATTGCGCCGTGACCGCGCCAAAACCGCCAACGCCAGCAGAGATTAACAGCGCATCACTGACCGCGCAAAATAAGCAGACAAAAAATATGTGCTCGCGTTTGAGTCCTTGTTTGAGTACAAAGGCGTTTTGTGAGCCAATCGCGATAATGAGCGATAGCCCAAGTAAGAATCCAGAGGTGTAGTCGGTCGCATTCATAATAGTGTGCTTAGCATGGGGCGGATGAGAGGTGTTGACATTTTGCTTACTGGCAGAGCGGTAAAAAGCTGTTAAGATACGCTATTGAATAAATCTATGCAATACGAGCGCAATAAGCGTGCACGGGACGAGGGGCAAGGTAGGTCATGGTGGTAAGTCTGACAAGAATGCTAAAGTCATTTGGGCAAGCTCAAGATGACCTGCCAACGCTAGCAGCCAAAAATGCTCAGGAGATGGCTATCAGTCAAGATATAGGGGTGACTGATAATAATAGTATAAACAATGATAAAAACGATCAAGCTGTCAGTCAGCGTTCTGTACTGACGCCGCCTGAGCGCAGCGAACGTATTTGTGATGCTTTGGCGCAAGTGAGTGATATCAGAACGCCGACACCATTGACTGATCGCTACCTGTCCAATCGCGCTCAGATGCGCCCGACCAATAGACCACCTTTTGACCCCGATACTTTATGGTATCTCAAACATGGACGCTGCCCGATTATGACTGAGCTTGTTGATGTGGTCGATGAAGCCACCCTAAACGCCATGCCCATCGAGGCGGTTGCGATACTAGACCGTATCAATGGTAAGTTAAAACGCTATCGTGAGTGGAGCAGTGAGCTCAACGAACAGCAACAACAGCAACATAATGAACGCCAATTTGTCATCGATAAGCTGGTTTCAGAGAGCATTCCAGAAGCCCTACATCATTATGAGCAGCTACAGCGTTTTAGTCCGCACCGTACCAAAAACAATATGGTGCAAGGAAAAATGACGGCAGGTGACATGCTGACGGATTTGTTTTTAGAGATTGATTATGAGCTTGATGAATTGTTAGATGAGCTGCATCAAACGGTGATGAATCGTTTGGCTTCAACGCACCGTTATGTCAAAAGCCGGACAAAAAGTTAATGGCTAATAGTTAATGCCTGTTAATTGGCATTATAAAATTAACATAATTCAGAGCTGTGATTAAATTGGGGACACGCCCTAACACGGTTTTCACACAAGCGACGCAATGCATAACAATATAGGGCTTTAATAGAGCCTTATTTTTTTGTTTAATAATAACTATCTATCTTATTTAGAATAATAAGCTATTTAAAATAATAAGAAATTTACCAAGCTATTTAGCTAAGCCATTTTATTCAACAATTAGGATACTCTAATGACTCAAGTTACTGCGATGTTTGTCATGTTCATTTTATATGGAGTGTTACCAGTAGCTGGGTTATATCTGGGGTATCGTGGTATCAAAAAAATGACTGCGCCTAAAATGCTTGAGTACAAAGCGATGCCGCAATTGGGTTACATCCCAGAAAAAAGCTTGCCTGTTGAAGTCAAAACAGCACTCGACCAAATCAATGAAAAAGGGGAGAAGCTGCGGGTCATTTATGGCGATACCAATAATGATGGCAAGATAGACGATAAGGACACGGTCAATGAAACCTACATTATGATTCAAAATTTAATGGACAGACATGTGCCACTTGCTGTGACTGACTATCGCCGCTTGCATGACCTAGATGTGGGCGATGGCGCGCGCGCTGACACGACCAAAATCAAGCACTCTAATGTGACTGGAAAAGAAGCGCTATTAGATGTATTACGTACCATTAATACTCAGTTTGATGATTTACTGAATGCCTCTTATCATCAAGATGGTCAAAAGCTGCTGGCGACCAACCGCTATCTACAAAAACGCTTTAATAATCCTGCTGCTACTGCAGATATGCAAAAGCTCGATAGCAATGTTAGTAGTGTCAATAGTGCTAATGCCGATATAGAAATTAAAGCGATTGAAAATCCAACTGGCGCAACTGGTAAGAATGTGAGTGCTGAGAATATTAAACTGTAAAGGCAAAGTGGTGTGATTAAACGATGAAGAGTAAGGGTATATGAGCATCTTAATAGGCATTGGCATTGTAACGACCGTCACCACCTTTTATTTGGGTAAAAAAGGCTGGCATGCGCTGCACAAAGCGGTCGGTATTTCGCCAGGTGTACTCACTTATCAGGATTATGATGCACCGTTGTCATTGTCCAAACTCAGTTGGCAGCAACTAAACTTAAATAAAAAACACCTGAAAAATCTGTCAGAACTACAGCTGCGCCAATTAAAACGTATCGATGAAAAAGTAACCCGCTATCAAGCGTATCAAAAATCACTACAAGCTCAGCATAAAACGCCTGCCGTAACCGAGCAACAGTTTGTATTGAATAAGATGTTGCACACTCGACTCCCTGAAATGCTTGCCAGTCATCATCATCTAGCGAATATTAATATAAGCGCTGACAATGCAGATAATGAAAAAAAGGCAGAAGCCAATCAGTTATTACAGCAGGTATTTAATAATATTGAGCAGCGTCTAGATAGATTATTAGAACAAATGGAAAGTCAGCAGTTGCAAGAGCTACGAGTAATGAGGAATTATATTAATAGTCACGATAGTTAAGCCTATAGTCATTCCACTATAAAAGTGTTACTGCGTTAACCTCTCTTGAAGTATTGAATATATATCTACACTCGGTTGCTTTGTACTACTTTTAAATTGAATCGACTATACATCGTCAGACTTACAATGAATTGCTATAAATGACTCATAAAAAAGCAGCCAATGATTATTCATCATTGGCTGCTTTTTTGTTGTCTACTTTAAAGCGATAACTTTAAAACGATACCATTCACAAAAATTAGAGTAGCAAGGAAAACAAGTGCAAGTACTACACATTGTAGACTAAACGAGTTTGACACAGCTAATCGTATTTTTTGGGTTTGGTATTACTTAACGCTTGTCGTTGCGGTCACGAGTATTGCGCGTACCACGGCTGGCAGGGCTAGCACTACTTTTAGGCTTCGCGCTGCTGTTACGATTGTCGCTACCACTGCGGCTATCGCTACGACTGTCAGTAGCGCGACGCGCTTTAAGCGGCTTGCTTCTGATACGCTCTTGTTTCTCTTTCGCTGCGCCATGCAGACCCGTACCATAACGAGGACGCAAGCTCACTAGATCGGTCAACGTATTGATGTCTTTTCTGTCGAGTTCTAAGAAACGACCAGTACGTAGCTCTTTTGGTAGAGCAATCGTGCCATAGCGCGTGCGTAGTAGACGGCTTACTTTCAGGCCTTGTGATTCAAACAAACGACGTACTTCGCGATTACGACCTTCTTTTAGTTGGACGTGATACCACTTGTTGACGCCTTCACCACCGCCCTCTTTGATATCTTCAAACTTTGCAAGGCCATCTTCTAGCATAACGCCAGCCGTTAGCGCACGAGCGATATCAGGCGTGACTTCACCCAATACACGTACTGCGTACTCGCGAGTGACTTCACCAGACGGATGCATCAAGCGGTGCGCCATCTCACCATCATTGGTAAACAATAATAGCCCAGTTGAATTGATGTCCAAGCGACCAACCATCACCCAGCGATCATGAGTTAGTTTTGGTAAACGCTCAAAAACGGTTGGACGGCCTTCTGGATCTTTAGCAGAGCAGACTTCGCCCTCAGGTTTGTAGTAAGCGATAACACGGCGACGCTTCTCGTTTTCAGAGGTGTATTTAATCTGACGACCGTCAACGCGAATCTCATCGCCTTGCTCAACACGATCACCAATGGTCGCAGGTCCGTTATTAACAGTAACACGCCCTGATTTTATGACTTCTTCCATTTGACGGCGTGAGCCAAGACCCATACGGGCGAGGGCTTTCTGTAATTTTTCATCTTTCATAATCATGTCCTTGAGTCGGTGGGTTTACATTTCTCAATGTAAAAAATTGGATTGACTATTCTACGCTATTTTGATGACTTTAGCACGCAAACCAGTATCTACAAACGGTATCAATTTATCGTTTTATATTAATAAAAGAAAGTTTGCTAAATTAAAATAGATTTCTAAAATAAAAGTTGATTAGGGTGTTATAAAAATAAGATATTTGCACACAAATGCTTATATTTATCTTTTAATAAAACAGTGGTTTCTTTGAATGTTATTAAGATCAGTTAAGCAGCATAACCAATACCAAATTTCTATTTTCGACAGCATGAACCCTAAAAAATACTGCTAACTCCTTTGAATATGTCTTTAGATTTAGATTTTTCTGTCTTTTTGTTTTCATTGATATGCGCTATACGCCATTTACAAAAAGGGTTTACCTAAAATAAATTAACTAAGAAAATTGTTCTTACATCAATGTTTATAAATATTGCGTTATGTATAGTTTAGGTGTATATTCAATAAATACATCCTTTTTTATGAATATATTGATAGCAGCAAGGCACTTATTTTTGATTCACGAATATAAATATGAGTAACTGTTATGGTTTATAAATATTTCATTTCTGTACAAAAGCGCTCCTTAATAGCAAGTGCGTCTTGCTTATTGCTGACAGTATTGCTCAGCAGTTGCACCATAAATTCAGGACTTAAGTCTGGAAAATTACCCGAGTCAGGGACATTCACTGCAGAAAACGGTCTACAATTCTATATTCAACCTTTGAGTTTGGCTAATCTACCACCTAAAGAAGCCGTCATCCTTGATCGAGATTTATATCATTTAGTAAAAACATCTGGGCGTGTCAGCTATGGCATTGCTAAAGGGGATGTTCTCAATATTATCCTGACCAATTATCCAGATATTAATGCCTCAACGTCTAGTCTGACCGTTGACCAGCAAGGGTTTATACAATTCCCCTTAATAGGGAGAGTCAAAGCCAGTGGTCTCAGTGTGCCGCAGTTCACTGCCACTTTGCAAAGCAAGCTTCAACGCTATCTCAAATACTCAGATCCTCAGGTCAAAATCATCAACTACCGTGGTAGTAAGTTTTTTGTGGATGGTGAGGTCAAGCAGTCTGGTGAGTTTGCTATCGCAGATGTGCCCATCTCAGTATATGGCGCTATTTCTATGGCGGGTGGTACGACTGATACGGGTGATTCAAACCATATCGTATTAAACCGTCAAGGCAAAAGTTACAAGCTCGGTATCCAATCATTAAATCAAATGGGGCTGTCTGCCAATCAAATATACTTACAAGACGGCGATGCTATTCATGTCAATAGCCAAAGCCGCAATAAGGTCTATGTATTGGGAGAATTTGGCAAAATTGAGCCCGTTGCTATTCCTGAGCAAGGGCTGAGCCTAGCGCATGTATTAGGTGAGTCAAATGGATTGAATTCTAATACGGCCAACGCCGCCAAAGTATATATTGTTCGCGATAATCCAAAGTATCAATACACCAATATTTATTATGTCGACATGCAGAGCATTACGAGTTTTGCCTTGGCCAGTCGTTTTGACATGCAAGCCAATGACATTCTTTATGTTGATCCAACTGGCTTGGCGCGCTGGAATCGTATTATCAGCGCCATACTGCCTTCAACATCAGCAATCAATGTGATTTCAGGGATATAGGAGTCAGTCATGGGAGCGTTTGATCAGATCTTGGTTGTTTGTGTTGGTAATATATGCCGCAGCCCGATGGCCGCTGCCATATTAACGGCATATTATCCAGAAAAGCACATCGACTCTGCTGGTTTGTCAGCGCTCGTAGGTCACGCAGCTGATGCCAAAGCGGTTGCATTGATGGCCACTCATAATATAGACATCAGTGCTCATATCGCCAAGCAAATTGATGAAGCGTTAGTCAGTCAGTCAGATTTAATTTTGACGATGACAACCAGCCAAACCAAATGGATTGAAAATCAGTGGCCGCACTGTCGCGGAAAAGTCTTTCGAATTGGGCATTGGCTTGATAAAGATATTGCTGACCCTTATCAGCAGGATGACTCAGCATTTGAGAAGAGTAGACAAGATATTATCGATAGTCTTGAACAATGGACTGACAAGATTAGCGACACGACATCGATTAGAGCGTTGAAGTTCAGCGAATGCTATTAAACGATCAACATTGAGCGATGAGTATATGGTTATGAATAATATGGATTCAAAAGACCTATCAACGTCTACGGGCGAAAAAAACAATGACGACATCGATTTAATGGCGCTGGTTTTAGTATTGTTACGTGGTTGGAAAATCATTGCTCTCATGGCGATATTGGGGCTTTTACTAGGGCTTTTGTATACCCGCTATGTGAATCCCATCTATAAATCAGATGCGCTGATACAGATTGAAGAAAATACTCAAGGAATAGAGGCGCTTGGTGAGAGTATCTCAGAGTTGGTTGGTGCAGAAGTCAGCAAAGCGGAGACAGAAGCAGAGCTGATACGATCACGTATGATATTGGAGCCGGTGGTTGAGCTATTGCACCTACGCATTAAGCTAACAGATCCCAATATTGGTCATCTTGATAGAATAAAAAGCAATCGTACTTACACGCAATTAAACACACCGGATGATGTGTCACTTGATACCGAAAATGGCATAGTAAAAGTCCGCCAATTTGATGTATCACCAGCGTACTTGAACCAATCTTTTATACTAACAAAATCTGCTACAGGGTTTGTTTTGAGCAATGGTTTTGATGAATTCAAAGGTCAGCTTGGTCAGGCGCATCAGTTCAAAGGGTTGGACGGTCAGATTAATATCACTGTCACAGAGTTACCTGCTGATGGTTACCCCATTAATATTAGTAAGCAGACGATAAAGGCTGCGACTGACGCTATCAACGGCGCCTTATCCGTTGAAGAAAAAGGTCAAAAAACGGGTATTATTCAGCTGTCGATGACGGGTCCTAACCAAGAGCAAATCACGACTATCCTCAATCAGATCGTCCGATCTTACGTCGATCAAAACCAATCTCGCGGTTCTGAAGAAACGACCAAAACACTTGCCTTTATGGAAACGCAGATCCCTCTATTAAAAGAAAAATTAGAGACTTCTGAAGCACTGTTTAATGACTTTCGTAAAAAATATGGCACGATTGATGTGGGTAAAGAAGCCGAGTTGTTATTGAATGAGAAGTCTCGCATCGATGAGCAGCTCAATGAGCTTAAACTCAAAAAAGCAGACCTAACCACTTATTATACCGAAGAACATCCACTGGTCATTCAAATTAATGAACAGCTCAAAGTACTTAATAATAGAACAAGAGAGATAGATAATACCATTGCAGGTCTACCTGAAATACAGCGAGAGTTTCTAAAGCTATCAGAAGATACGGCAATCAATCGAGAAATCTATCTGACGCTGCTCAAAAATTATGAGCAACTTAAAATCGTCAAGGCTGGTCAAATCGGCTATGCCCGTATTATCGATTCACCGACCAGTACCTTTAATGCCATTGCACCAAATAAACTACAAATTCTGATGTTGACCACATTGATAGGCATGATGTTTGGGGTGATGCTGGTGCTCTTGAAGAACCTTGTTAGAAATGTCGTAAAAGATCCAGAGCATTTAGAGGTCACAACGGGCATCCCTGTCATTGCAACGATTCCACGCTCACCCTTACTGTCGAGGTTGAGTAAAAAGAAGAATACTACCCCTCGCATGCTCGCTCATGTTGATCACAGTAGTTTGAGTTATGAGGCGATCAAAAGTTTAAGAACCAATTTGATGTTTGGTATGCCAATGGGGATAGCGGTCGGGCAGCCTGCGCAAGTCATATTGATTACTGGGGAGAGCCCTGGTGTGGGCAAGTCGTTTATCGCTGCCAATTTATCAGAGGTATTTGCCCAGCTCAACAAAAAAGTCTTGGTCATCGATGGTGACATGCGTTTAGGTGAGCTGCATAAAATGTTTAATATGAGCCAACATGATGGTCTTGCCGATTATTTGTTGCAGGATAAAAAGCATTTTTCTCCGATTGATGGTACTCGATCAGACAGTGAGGTTCCTAGCTTAGGGGTCGAAAGCTTTATTCATCCCACTGGTATGGAGTTGATTGATTTCATACCGCGCGGACGGCAGCCGCATAATCCCACCTCCTTATTGATGGGCGAAAAATTCAATCATTTGATGGCAGAATTAAAAACTCAATACGATTATATTGTCATCGACTCACCCCCGATATTGGCGGCGTCAGATGCTATGGTACTTGCGCAACATGCAGACAAAGTGCTTATCGTCACGAAGTTTAATCATTCAATAGAAGGGCAACTGGTTTATGCGATCAAGCAAATGAATAAAGCCAATGTACAAGTAGATGGCATTATTCTCAACGATGTACAGCAGGGTCTTATGGATAAATATAGCTATCACTATCATTATGCCTATGGAGATAACCGCTAGTTTGCGTGGTTGTCGCTCATAAGCAAACCAACTTAATTGGGTGGATATTATGTTGATAAAAACAGAGTCAAACAATGCTTATCAATCGTCCAGTGGTTTTAATCAATGGTCGAAGCGTGTGGCTCTGTATTTATTGTCATTACCACGCCTGACTAAAAGCACCCTCTTATTTAGTATAGATTTTGCCATGTCGATCTTTTGCCTATTATTGGCATTGATGCTACGACAAGGGTATGTGGCTTCTCATATCAGTCTTGCAGCATTGGCTTTTTATGCATTCGTGCCGGTTGCTAGCTTATATCTTATTGGTTTTTATCGCAGCGCCTCTCGAGGGTTTTTTGATGCAGTGATGGGTCGTGTGCTGCAACTGTTTTTTTTACTTATTATTGTTTATCAAGTCATCATTTATTTGAGTCCATCAGCGACGATACCGCGCTCAGCCCCCGTTATATTTTTATTCCTATTTTTTATTTGGCTGTGGAATAGTAGGCTCATGATCCGCGCGTTACTGAAACGTCTACAAGGTGCAGGTCAAAGCCGTCGTCCAGATGTCTGTTGTGACAACGTGATTATTTATGGTGCAGGAGAAGCTGGTAGAGAGTTGCTAGAAAGTTTGAGACATTCTTATCAGTACAATGTAGTGGCGTATATCGATGATGACCCGCAGCTTACTGGGGCCTATTTACATGGCAAACAAATATATGCAGCTCACGCGCTTCCGTGGTTGATAGAAAAACTCAATGTGGCGCAGGTGATTTTGGCCATGCCCTCTATGAGCCGTAGTCGTAAAAAACAGATTATGGACAGTCTGTCAGGTATCTCCGTTAAGATAAAAGACTTGCCAAGCTTACGTGAGCTTGCTGATGAGATAGTAACTGTCAGTCATATACGACCCGTTGACATATTAGATGTGCTCGAACGAGAAACAGTCGAACCTGTTGCGGAGTTGCTACAAAAAAACATCACGGGTAAAAACGTTCTCGTTACAGGGGCAGGTGGTTCAATCGGTAGTGAGCTGTGTCGGCAAATCATCAAAAATAAACCTAAATGCTTGGTGCTATATGAACAGTCTGAGTATGCTTTATACACCATAGATCAAGAACTTGGTAATCTAAAAACAGCGAATGCTGATTATCAAAATATTGAGATTATTAGCATCATCGGCAGTGTCAGTAACGAAAAAAAATTAATCAATATATTCGAAAAAAACCATATAAAAACGATTTATCACGCTGCCGCCTATAAGCATGTGCCTATTGTTGAGTCCAATCCCTTTGAGGGCACCATTAATAATACTAAAGGCACCTACCATTGTGCCCGTGCTGCGATACAGGCTCGCGTTGAGACTTTTGTGCTGATTTCTACTGACAAAGCCGTGCGACCTACCAATGTTATGGGAGCGTCCAAACGCTTGGCTGAGTTGGTCTGCCAAGGATTGAGTCAAAGTAACAGTCAGACTTGTTTTAGCATGGTGCGTTTTGGCAATGTTTTAGGGTCATCAGGCTCTGTGGTGCCGTTATTTACCAAACAGATTGAGCAAGGCGGTCCGATCACCATCACTCATCCAGAGATCACACGCTATTTTATGACGATTCCAGAAGCGGCCAGTTTGGTTATTCAGGCAGGTGCGATGGCATTCGGTGGTGAAGTGTTTGTGCTTGATATGGGCGCGCCCGTCAAAATTGTTGATCTGGCAAAACGTATGATTCGTTTGACAGGTTGTGAGCTAAAAGATGATAGCAATCCCCATGGCGATATCGAAATCGTATTTACTGGCTTGAGACCGGGTGAAAAGCTTTACGAGGAGTTAATCATTGGTGAAGACAATATCGAACCTACTTTTCATCCATTGATTATGCAAGCAATGGAGCACAGCTTTCCTTTGCAAGATATCGAAAATATTTTATTTGAATTTGCAGAAAAAGCAAAGCAGCAGGATGTGGTCTGGCTGAAAACACAGTTTAAGTTTTTTGTCGAAGGTTACCGAGAAGGATCTGATAAAGATGTTGAGGTAGAGAAAGTAGATACCACATTGACCAATGAAATGGGTTAATAGAGAGAGGCGCGCTGTCATAAATTCCTTACAAGTTCTGTGAGTCACTAAATTGGACAATATGTCATGAGCTCTGGAGTATTTTCATCGATACAGAGCACAATAAATAGGTTGAAAACCAGTCACTTTGTGCGAGATGTGGTCATGGTCGGTGGCGGGATTGCTGCTGGACAGGCCATCGCCATGATTTTTATGCCATTTCTCACCAGACTATATAGACCTGAGGATTTCGGTATCGCTGCTGCCTTTACTGCTATCGTCAGCATTATTACGCCGATTGCCACTATGGGCTATGCCAATGCAATCGTGATGCCTGACAGTGATGAGGATGCTGCGGCCATTGCCCGATTGTCCATATTGCTCAGTGTGGTGATAGCCGTTTTCTCATTCATTGTTGTCTATGTTGGCAAGTTTCATTTGGCAAGTTGGATGGGTATGGAAAGCACGCCAAACATGCTATATCTCATACCATTAACGCTATTAGTCGGTGCCTTTCTTTCTGTCGCTGATCAGTCTGCTATTAGAGTGGGCTTATTTAAAGCGAAAGCTCGAGCTTATGTCGAAAGCAAGCTTGTGACAGATAGTAGTAAGCTGATAGGCGGTATGCTAGCGCCTTCAGGGATGTTGCTTATTTTATTGACGATAGCAGGGCAGCTCACAAACTTTATCATGCAGATGCTTCGTGTACCTAGAGTAGGTGTATTAAATGTCCGTCATTGGTTTGGCACTAAGGGTATTCGACATGCTGCCATATCGCAGCGTGATTTTGCTATATATCGTATGCCACAAAGTATCCTGAATGCGGCTTCAGTGGGGTTGCCAACTATCTTGTTAGCATCACTATTTAGTGCCTCTTCTGCAGGGCAGTATTCGTTGGCTGTCCTTGTGCTTGGCGCGCCAGCGATGCTGTTAGGTCAGGCGGTTGGAGAGGTCTTCTATCCTAAAATTACGCGTGCCATCACAGCAAATTCACCTGAGGCTTATCAATTTTTATTAAAAGTGACGTTGATTTTATTGGTGGTTGGTATTGTGCCATTCGGTACGGTGTTCGTTTTTGGCGATTATCTTTTTTCTTTAGTGTTCGGTGCAGAGTGGGCATTGGCAGGTAGTTATTCGCAGTGGCTGTCTATTTGGCTTTTGACCAGTTTAGTGTCTGGTGCGAGTACTGCGGCATTGCCAGCATTACGTTTACAGCGATTCCTTTTGATTAGAGAAGTGTTCGCAGTGGTATTTCGTGCTGCAGCGCTGTATGTAGGTTTTTACGTTTTTGAGTCAGATATGATAGCCATTGCCCTTTTCTCATTTGTTGGGGTGTTGCTCAGTTTATCTATCATTTATGTCGCTTTTCGGCGTCTTGTTCATATCGATGAAGTGGAGCAGTAGGTATGTTTTTTGACTGCTTTGAATGTCACAAAGGATATGTATGAGAAGTCTCAACTTGAGAGGCTCACTATGATTTCAGTCATTATCGCTGCATTTAATGCCGCTGCTACTATTGATCGTTGTATTAATAGTATTGACGTTGCGAAAAAGAGTCACGACATTGAACTGATAGTCATTGACGATGGTTCTAAAGATCATACTGCTAGCCTATTGCATAGCTGGGCGAGTGCTAGGTCATGGATTACGGTGAAATCTCAAAAAAATGGTGGCGTGGCAGAGGCTCGTAATACTGGGCTCGATATCGCAACCGGCAATTACATCGTTTTTATAGACGCGGATGACACCATTGATGATTGGTATTTTGATTTTGTCTTTGAACAAGCTGTAGATCGAGATGTCGAGATGTTGGCATTTGGTCATAAACGCATGATGCTGGATGGCTCTGTTATTGAGCGTCCTAATAGTACGGCAGAATACTCACGGCAAGATATCGAAATGCTACAACTGAGAGTGACAGAGAATAGACATATATATTGGTACGCCTGCACCAAGGTGTATAGCAAAAACTTAATCGCAGAGCTGCGTTTCGATAGCGACGTCAAATTTGGTGAGGATGGTATTTTTAATATCGCATGTCTAAGCAAAGCGAATCGTTTATCGGTGCTGCCAGACTGTCCATACAACTACTATGAAAATGCGACCTCGATAACAAGCTCACAATATAAATCAGGGCTTTTGGAATCCATTGAAGCGGACTATACAGCCAGAGTCAGGATACATGATTGGTCGATCAGTGCTACTGAAAAGCAAGTGCTATTATCGGACTTTGCTCGTAGTTATGTCGAGCATATGCTGCCATATTTACTTAATAATTTGGCGCATATCGATATGAAAAAACGTCGTGCAGAGCTGGTTAAAATACGCCAGTCTTTCGTTTATCAGAACTGTTTGCCGCATTATTATCAAAGGCATCCAGCACGCGGCATTCGTGTATTGATTTTATGTTTTTCACGGCGTTGGTATGTTATGACGCTGGTTATTCTTCAACTGTCTTGGTCTAAAGCAAAGGTGAAAAAATATGCTTAATATTGATTTGTTGCCTCAGCCTTTACGCAGTGATGAAAAGGGCCAAAAGCGCTGTTGTTTACTGCAACAGACAACAGCTAGCGGGCAAATGACTGAGAAGGCATTGTGGTTTGTATATCCAGCGAACTTGCCAATGCCAGAAGACGATGATTGTGATGCTTATTTACTGGCCACATTATTGCCCGCGATGCAGATGCGAGCAGCCATTCATGTGCATGGTAGCGTGTCGCATGAGCTATTAGCCAACCTGACAGAGCTACAGTATGTTTGGAATAAGTGGTTGCCAGAGCGTTATTTTTTGATTGATATAAAAGTGGATCGTATAAGAGAACAAGACTGCCATATAGATGGTGCTATCGCTGCATTTTCTGGTGGCGTTGATGCTCAGTTTACCGCTTATCGTCATGCGACAGGCAGAGCAGGATACGCCACACGAAATATTAAAGCAGGGGTTTTTGTGCATGGCTTTGATATACCTTTAGAGGATACAAAAGGCTTTGCCAGTGCGGCAAAAATAGCGGCAAACACACTCGCAGATATCAATATCGAGCTATTGCCAGTTGAGACAAATATTCGCACGCTTTGGTCTATCAACTGGGAAGACTATCATGCTGCTGCTATTGCCTCAGTATTATGCGGCTTGAAACGATATGCAGGAATTGGGCTCATTGGTAGTGGTGATTCTTATGATGTATTAATTAGTCCTTGGGGCTCACACCCAATCACTGACCCGCTGCTAAGTTCAGGTGACTTTAGAGTGATTCATGATGGTGCAGGCTTTAGTCGTTCAGAGAAGCTTCAAACTCTTTCAGCATGGCCCTTGGGTATTGAAGGCCTGCGTTTCTGTTGGGCGGGTGATCAAAATGATAGCAACTGTGGTCGCTGTGAGAAATGTGTTAGGACGCGTCTCAATTTTTTGGTTGCAGGTATAGATAACCCTCAATGTTTTAGCGAGCCCATAAACTCATCACTTTTTAAATCAATGGCTCTAAAGGGCAGGGCTGTCAGCATAGATTGGAAGTTAATTCGTCATGAGATGATTAAAACGGGTAGAGGTCTTGAATGGCTGCCATACATTGAAAAAGCACTCAAACGTAAACCGCCTCCTAACTTGAATAGATTGTTTCCTGTTGGCTCAAGGCGTCGTATGTGGGTGAAGAAGCTGTTAATGAGAAACGAATAAGGGAGTATTAAAAATGAATATTGCTGCTATAAAAAAGCTCATTCCACTCAAACTAAAAAAACACTTAGCCGCCTATATGGGAGCGAGAGGTTTACCATTACCAACTGGTAAACGATGCTTTGTTTTTCTTGCCGCCGACTATGGCAATATTGGTGATATTGCTATTTCTCACGCGCAAAAGCAGTATTTGCAACGTGTGCTGACGGATTATGACGTTGTTAGTGTGGCTATCAGTCAAACCAGATTTGTGCTCAATTCAATTAAACAGCAAATAAAAGAGACGGATATCGTCACTATCATCGGCGGCGGTAATATGGGTGGCACGTATCCTGATATTGAGGAGCTGCGCCAATTAGTCATCAAGTCATTTCCTGCCAATCGAATCGTTTGTTTTCCTCAGACACTAGATTGGAATGATTCTATTCAATCTAAACGTGCCTTGCAGCGTATTGTGAAAGTTTACGCCAAGCATCCAGATATACATGTTTTTGCCAGAGAGTCGATAACAGCGGCAAAACTCATCGAGCTTTTTGCTGAGTACAGTAATGTGCATATTGGTCTCGTACCAGATATTGTGATGAGCGCGAATGCAACAGTGCTGGGTACGACAGATTGCTTAGCGCCTTCAGGTATTTTGCGCTGCTTACGAGATGACAAAGAAGCCGCATTATCAGCTGAGCAATACGCCATGATAGACAAAGCCTTAGCAGATACTGGCTATCAAATTGAAAAGACCGATACACACGCTGGTGGTTCGCAACTCGATGAGGCACATTGCACAAAATTACTGACGGACAAGCTTAGTCAATTCCGTGCTGCAAAATTGGTCGTGACTGACCGGCTGCATGGCATGATTTTATGTTTGCTATCGGGTACGCCGTGCTTGGTACTCCCGAACGCCAATCATAAGATAAGACAGACGCAGTTGGACTGGTTAGGCGGTCATCCAAGGCTGGTGTTTTTAGAATTGGAAGAGATTGCTGATATTGCAACATTCATCGATAGCCTTCTGTCCCTGCCTCACGGTACGATGGATGAGTCTCCAGTTGATATAGCTGAGTATGATGACCTAAAAAAAGCGCTGGTAGCGATATGACGACTATCGAAACGCCATTAGTAAGTATCATCGTACCAGTGTATAACGTTGCGTCATATATCGATGCTTGCTTGGCATCCATCAAGCAGCAGACTTATCAGAATATTGAAATTATCGTTGTAGAAGATTGCTCCACTGATGATTCAAAACAAGCACTTGCGTCACATCTCATAGATGAGCGCATCAAAGTCATTCAGCATCATGAAAACAGCGGTCTTTCTGCGGCTCGTAATACTGGTATCAAGTCTGCGATAGGCAAATACATGATGTTCGTTGATTCTGATGACATTATAGACACTCGCTTGGTGGCAGCGTGTGTGGATTGTGCGCTCACCACGAATGCAGAGGTCGTGACGTATGGCTTTACACCGTTCAAAGATGGTATCACGGAGACAGATCTACCGTATCCCGCTAGCAATTTAGCATTTGAGGCAACCGAAATAGACGGCTCATATTTTAGCTTACCGCATTTTGCATGGCTCAAATTTATTAAATCTAGCGCAGTGCGGTCTGCCTCGTTACAGTTCCCAGTGGGTCTGTACTACGAAGACTGGCCTTTTCATTGGCATCTTGGCTTGGCTACTAATATTAAGTATCACCTGCCCATTGATTTTTATCTATACAGACAGCGTGGCACGTCGATCACAGGGTCAACAGATAAAAAACTATTAGACCTTTTCGTTATCCACGCAGAAGTCATCAGTTTAGTAGAGGACTATCAAGCGGATGAGGTTAAAAAAACACTCGCCAATAAAATTAAACAAAGTCATTGGAGTATCCTTACTCGTATAGATAATGACTATTTAGCAGCTGCATTGGCACAAGCTAAAAAAGCAGATAAAACGTTACGACTAAAAGGTTATAAGAGCGATTTGACCGTAAGAAATATGATGATTAGTAATATCGTACGTATGCCGACGCAAGTTGCCTTTCTGATGTTACAGGTGCTTCGTCAAGCGCTAGACAAAAGAGCAAGGGTTAAAGGTCAAGGGATGACAGATTCAGAATAGTTTTGAAAAATACGTTTGGTTTTATGGCTTCTTAATAGGTAAAGAGATGACTATTCAGAGAGTGCTGCACATCGTGGGGAAAATGGATCGGGCTGGGGCAGAGACCATGCTCATGAATCTATATCGCCATATAGATTATAGCCAGATGCAGTTTGATTTTATCACTTTTACCGACGAGGTCGGTGACTATGATGCTGAAATAATAGCGCTGGGCGGTAGGATTATACCGATTTTAGCGGATCATTCATTAGCGCGTATGTGGAAGCTTAAAAACTTCCTTAAACAACATCCTGACTATCAAATCGTTCATGCTCATATGCTATTAAACAATGCTTTTCATCTGCTGGCTGCTAAAGGTGCTGGCGTGCCGCATCGTATTTCACATTCTCATAGTACCAGTAATGGTAAAACCAATATTGTTAAAAAAATATATGAACAGTGGGCGTTCATTACCAATCGTAAATTGGCCACGGATAAAATGAGTTGCGGTGAACAAGCGGCAAATTACCTATTTGGCAGCATAAAAGACGTGTGGCTATTGCCCAATGCTGTGGACATAAAACAGATGATGACAGTCGCTAACCAATCACGACAGTATATCGACCAAGAATTTGGCGATGAGGGGCTAAAAATCATCCAAGTTGGTCGTCTAAATGAGGTTAAAAACCATCAGTTTTCTTTAGAGGTCGCTGAGCAGTTAAAACAACGTCAGATCGCCTTTACCTTATATATTGTTGGACAAGGTTCATTGGAGGCGAGGCTCAGGCAACAAGTAGCAGATAAGTCACTCCTAGATACGGTCAAGTTTTTAGGGATGCGTACGGATATCACAGAATTAATGGCCAGCGCCGACTATATGATCATGCCTTCGTTGCACGAGGGTTTCCCTGTCGTCTTGGTCGAGAGCCAAACAGTTGGGTTAAAGGCGCTGGTTTCTGACCAAGTATCGCCTGAAGTAGATTTAGGACTTGGATTAGTACAGTTTTTACCGATTAACTCAGCCAAGGATTGGGTTGATTGCTTATTAGCGCCTAAACAGCCAAAGCCCAATGAAAAAGACATAACCGCAGCGCTGAATTTATATGGATTTAGTGCTGCTACCAACGCGCAAATACTAATGCAAAAGTACTTGAGTGTGTGACGGAGTGGTTGCTTCTTATTTATAGTCGTTTCAAGGTAGTTTGGACGGAATGAGAAAAAAATCGAGGTGGATAGGCTATAGTTATATAGGTATTGGACGGTACAAAAGATACTAGACGGTGTAAACCTGCCACCATATCCGATTTATATAAGATTGACGACATCTACTTTTATAGAGGGTTAAATGCTTCCATACCTGCTGGTTCTTAGCCTTGTTATTTTTTGGATCGTACTGGAGAAAAAATCTCTCAATCGTACGTCTTTTTGGCTGCCGCTAATTATATTGACATTGTTTGCAGGCCTTCGTAGCTACCGAGTTGGTACGGATACAGGAAACTATACGAGAAATTTCAACAGTCAATTGAATGCCGAATACTTTAGGTTCAACGAAGACATTGAGTTCGGTTATCAGTTATTAGAGTATGCGTTGTTACGTATGACCACTCATTATTTTTGGCTGCTTGTTATTACCAGTTTAATTATTGTCTATTGCTATCTTAGAGTGATTAAAAAATACAGCGTAAATTATTGGTTTTCCGTATTTTTATTTATTACGTTAGGTGTTTATACTTTTTCTTTTAATGGACTGCGTCAAGGATTGGCAATGGCGATCTTTACCTTGGCCATTCCTTATCTGTTAGAAAAACGATTTATTCCATACCTGCTGATTTGTGCAATTGCTTCATTGTTTCATGTAACCGCATTATTTATGATTCCATTTTATTTTATCGTCAATTTAAGAGTAAAGCCCTTATATAAGATTTTGGCAACATTTTTAGGGTCGCTATTAGTGAGTGGGATTTTGGTCGCTTATATTTCTTCTACTAACGATAGATACGAGGGTTATGCGAAAGCATCCGATGAAGCAGGCGGATTTTTAACGCTTGGTTTTTACGCGGCTATCATGATTTTAATTATCTTGGTCAGTTATCTGTATAAAATCAAAGACAAAGAGTTTCAAAAATTAATAACATTTTATGCGTCAGGCGTGGTTTTTATCATACCGTTAGCGATGTTGGGCACCAGTCCTTCAGGTCCTCAAAGGCTGCTTGCGTATTTTACATGGACATTAGTTTTGATACTGCCTATGATTTTAAAAAGAATTAATAATATTTATTTATATATAGCGAGTATCATTATTTTTCTCATGTATTTTGTCTTGACGACATCGAGATTTAGTAACTTGAGTCCGTATATTATCAATCCGATATTTGAGGTTTTCTAATGAAAAATCAGACATATATATCTATTGGTATTCCCATTTATAATGCTGAAGCGTACTTGGAAGATGCTATCAAATCCATATTGGCTCAAACGCATGAGTTATGGGAGCTTATATTGATCGACGATGGCTCTACTGATGCGTCATTGGCCATCGCCAAGCGTTTTGAAGAGTCTGATCATAGAATAAAGGTCATTGCTGATGGGATAAATAAAAAACTGCCTGCTCGATTAAATCAGCTTATTGAAGAAGCGAACTATGATTATATAGCGCGCATGGATGCCGATGATCTAATTCATCCGGATAGACTGGCGATTCAATTAAGTTTTTTAGAAAAAAATCCAGATTATGATTTGGTTTCTACAGGTGTCGTGTCTATTGATAATTTTAATAAAGTTTATGGTTGTCGTCATATCGATCAAATTTACACAGAATTTAAAGAAATAGCCGCTGCGTATCCTATTGTGCATGCTGCTGTTTTGGCAAAAAAGAGTTGGTACGAACGAAATAAATATAATGAAAATTATCCAAGGTCTGAAGATTATGATTTGTGGTGTAGAGCTATCTCAAATCAAGATTTAAATTTAGCGGTATTGCCCGATTTATTATACTATTATAGAGAAGAAGGGAATTTATCATTATCTAAAATAACCAGATCATATAAAGACAGTTTTAAAACGTACTGTGAATATAAAGGAAACAGTTATTTAGGTTCTTTGAAATTATCAGCAAAACTGACAACAGTCAATTTTTTAGATTCGATAGGATTATTACAAAAGATAGCCAATAAAAGAAATAAATTAACAATATCTGACACGCTAAGAAATCATCATCAGTCAGTGGTAAATAGTATTTGTGCTAAATGACATTTTTTATAAAATGTCACTGATAAAATAATATATAAAAAATGCTGAGGTGCTGAAATGACATTAAAGATATGCTTTCTAATGACAGATGCGGTGTCATTTAATGTGCTATATCGCGATCAGCTTGAATACATTAGAGATCACGCGGATGTTGAGATCACCTTAATCTGCGGTGGCGATAAACAGCAGTTAGATATTTTACGTGAGCGCAAAATAGGCAAGGTGATTAATTTAAATTTTCAGCGTAAGCCTTCTTTGTTTAAAGATGCTCAGTCACTCGCGCTTTTAACCCGCTATATGCTATCGAATCGTTTTGATGTGGTGGTTTATTTAACACCTAAAGCCTTGTTGTTAGGGAGTATCGCAAGTGCTGTTACATTGCAAAAGAGACGAATTGCTTTTAGCGTGGGTAGAGCCTATGAGAATTTTTCAGGTTTAAAAAAGAGGGTGTTTCAGGGTCTGGATATATTAAGCTTTGGCTTATCTCACGAGGTTTTATTTGTTTCTGAGTCTTTGCTCAGCGTATGCTTAGCAGAAAATATCCTCAAAAAAAGTAAGGCAACTGTCATTGATAATGGCTCATTTAACGGCATCGATACTGATTTGCTGCAACCTATGGCTCAGCTAGAAAAAGAGGCGTTAAGAAAGAAGTACAAGATACCTGAAAATACCTTTGTGATTTGCGTGGTAGGACGAGTTTGTGATGATAAAGGCTTCAAAGATATTGAGTATATATCCGAAAAACTAAGAGCAGAAAACGTCTACTTTATGTTCATAGGAGACTGTGAAGACGACGTAGGAAAAGTAGTCGTTGAGAAAGTTGTCAAAGATAATAGAGGTGTATATATACCAGCCAATCCAAATGTACACGAGGTTTTTCAGTGTGCTGATTTACATTTATTTTTGAGCTATCGTGAAGGGTTTGGCAGTGTCGCTATTGAAGCAGCAAGTTGCGCTGTTCCAACTTTTGCCTATGATGTCGTTGGTGTAAAGGATAGTGTCAAAGAAGGTATCAGTGGTCGAAAATTTAATTTTAAGGATATGTCGTCTGTCGCCGAAGCGATCAGTGCTGCTGCTACTGATAAGGAATTTGAAAAAAGATATCCTGATGCAAGAGACTGGGCCATTGCAAATTTTGAACGCAAGCAATTGTGGCAAAGTTATTTAAGTTTTTATTTACGTAATAGGGATGACCGCGTAAACGACAAAAGGCGGGCTGCAAAATGATAAAGCGACTATTTGACATCACGGCGGCCACGGCGGCCTTGGTAATATTATCTCCTGTTTATGCTATTACGGCTTATAAAGTCAAAAAAAACTTAGGATCACCAGTGATATTTAAACAAACTCGCCCTGGTCTAAATGGCAAGCCGTTTGAGATGATTAAGTTTCGCTCGATGAAAGATGCTATCGATACAGAGGGTAATCCTTTAGAGGATGATGAGCGTTTGACGGCATTTGGTAAGACCTTGCGTAATAGCAGTCTCGATGAGCTGCCTGAACTATGGAATGTGATTAAAGGCGATATGAGTTTGGTGGGGCCGCGACCACTATTAATGGAATATCTGCCCCTATATAATGATGAGCAAGCGCGTCGCCACCGTGTACGTCCGGGTATTACGGGATACGCACAAGTTAATGGTCGCAATGCGATTGGTTGGCATGAAAAATTTACGCTCGACACATGGTATGTCGATCATCAGTCATTATGGTTAGACATTATGATCTTGGTTAAAACAGTAAAAAAAGTCATTATCAAAGATGGCATTAGTGCTGATGGTGAAGCGACCATGAGTAAATTCACAGGTAATAGCGTCGATAAAAACACGCTTTGATGAGGAACGCATGCTAAATACTCCTTTTTCACCTTGGCCTAGTTTTACTCAGCAAGAAGCGGATGCGGTCAGTCAAGTATTGTTATCCAACAAGGTCAATTATTGGACAGGGCAAGAATGCCGTCAGTTTGAAGAGGAATTCGCTGACTGGGCGGGTAGCAAATACGCGATTGCATTGGGCAACGGAACTTTGGCATTGGACGCGGCATTGCAGGCACTTGGTATAGGTGTGGGTGATGAAGTTATCGTGACGCCGCGCACTTTTATTGCCAGTATCTCCTCAGTGGTTAATGCAGGCGCGACGCCCATTTTTGCGGATGTTGATGAGGCGACAGGGAATATCACTCCAGAGTCGATAGCGGCGGTATTGACGGACAAAACTAAAGGCATCGTCTGTGTACATTTGGCAGGTTGGCCCTGTGATATGGATGGCATTATGGCACTGGCAGATCAGCATCATTTATATGTCATTGAAGACTGTGCACAAGCGCATGGTGCACGCTATAAAGGTCGCAGCGTTGGTAGTATCGGTCATATTGGCGCGTGGAGTTTTTGCCAAGATAAGATCATGACCACAGGCGGCGAGGGCGGCATGGTCACCACCGATGACGAGCAGTTATGGCGAAAAATGTGGGCGTATAAAGACCATGGCAAAAGCTATGCGGCGGTCTATGAGACCGAGCAGCTGCCCGGCTATAATTGGCTACATGAGAGCTTTGGCACCAACTGGCGCATGACCGAGATTCAAGGCGTGATTGGGCGTATTCAATTGGCACATATGAGTGACTGGATAGCGAAGCGCAGTGCTAATGCTCAAGCGATATTAGAGGTATGTGCTAAATGGGAAGAAAAAGGCTATCTATCGGTGCCGACATTAGAGCAAGATTATCAGTTTCCAAACTCTACCCATGCCTATTATAAATTGTATGTTTATGTGCAACCAAATAACCTAGCTGAGGGCTGGACGCGTGATCGCATCATTGAAGAAATAAATGCGTCAGGCGTGCCTTGCTATTCAGGGTCTGCCTCAGAGGTATATTTAGAAAAAGCATTCGATGATACAGGCTTGCGTCCAGAAAACAGACTGCTAATAGCAAAACAGTTGGGAGAGACTAGCTTAATGTTTTTGGTTCATCCTACCTTAACCACTGCCGAAATCGCGCAAACGATAGATGCAATCGATCGCGTGTTTGCTTCAATGATTCAGTAATGTGAGAATATCGCTTATTAAGGCGTGTTGAGTATTTATAAATAGTTGCGGCTATTAACTTTTATTTTTGATTGGACTTTCTTATAAAACGGTAAAGGTTGTCAAGGTTGCATCGGTAATGACATGATATTGCTGGATTGGCGAGTGATAGAAATTTATAGGTATCCAAGTCTTATCTCACGCTAGGATTTTTTAGCCCAGACAGGTACAATATCAGTCTTAATCATACATTGATCAAGCATAAGACAGGCATGCAAATAGTTGCGGGCGCTGTCTTTCTTTTTTTTATCGCACCCTCTATTGGAGTTACTATGTCAACTGCCCAAGGATCTGCTACCGTTTTGGACGGTAAAGCACTTGCTAAACAAATAGAACAGCAACTGAGTACGCGTGTAGACGCTATCAAGAATAAAACAGGACGCACCCCAAGCTTAGCGACGATATTGGTCGGCGACGATCCCGCTTCTGCGACTTATGTACGTATGAAAGGTAATGCTTGTAAACGTGTCGGCATGGATTCTATACGCGTTGAGATGCCAAGTGCGACAACCACTGAAGAGCTGATAGCGAAAATAGATGAGCTCAATAGTAATCCAGACGTCCATGGTATCTTGCTACAACATCCAGTGCCTGCACATATCGATGAGCGTGCTTGCTTTGAGCAGATTGACTTGGCAAAAGACGTCGATGGTGTGACCTGTCTTGGATTTGGTCGTATGGCGATGCAGCAGAGCGCTTATGGTTCATGTACCCCGCAAGGCATCATGCATTTACTAGAGCACAATAATATTGAGCTTGCTGGCAAAGAAGCCGTGGTCGTAGGCCGCAGTGCAATTTTAGGTAAACCAATGGCGATGATGCTATTGAATGCCAACTGCACCGTAACGATTTGCCATTCAAGAACGCAAGATTTAGAGTCTCATATTAAGCGTGCGGATATCGTGGTTGGGGCAGTGGGCGTGCCTGAACTGATCAAAGCGGAGTGGATCAAAGCGGGCGCTGTGGTTATCGATGCAGGCTTTCATCCAACGGATAATGGCGGCGTTGGTGATATCGAATTGCAAGGCGTAGAAAATATCGCCAGTGCTTATACGCCTGTACCGGGCGGCGTGGGTCCAATGACCATTAATACCTTGATTCGCCAAACGGTTGATGCTGCTGAAAAATCTGCCGGTTTGAATATCGGCTAAAAAGAGAGTCATACGAATACTGATTGCCGATAAATAAGGGGCCTGAGGTAATATATACTCAGGCTAAATCAACCACATCTCAGTTGATAGGACCTAAACATGGCTAAAAAAAACGTAGGTGTTCATGAGCGACTACAAGGTATCGGTAGAGAGTTTGTCGATGTCTGTCATTACGTTATTTTATTTCTAATCAGTGTGGTTGTCGTTTGGACCGCTGGCAAAGAATTCGTTGGTATTGTTCAAAAAGGCTCAGCGGATTTAAAAGACATATTGATGTTGTTTATTTATCTTGAGCTGCTCGCCATGATAGGTATTTATTTTAAAACCCATCGTCTGCCGGTACAGTTTTTAATATTTATCGCGATTACTGCTTTATCACGACATTTGGTGGTCGATGTACAGGCGGTCTCAGACTATTTTCATTTATGGCTGCTGGCGACAATTTCTGTGGCCATTATGCTATTGAGCGGTTCTATCGTAGTATTAACTTGGACAGCAAAAACGTTTGGCCGTCCAGAGGACAATCTAGATAAACAGCATGCAAACTTAACGATTAAAGCGCTGTTACCTGATAATGCTCAAGCGCCTGATAGTCATACCAAGCATCGCCGTGAATAACTATTAAATAGCAGCATAAAAAAGGGTTACCACTGGTCGCCCTTTTTTGCCTTCTTAACTCTCACATTTCATTGTTTGAGCGTTAAATCCCCTTTAAGAAGGTCATTAATGTTTGTTTTTGCGTGGCGGATAACTGTGTAAAGCGCGTCTTTGTACCTTCTGCTTCACCACCATGCCAGAGTATCGCTTCAGTCAAGCTGCTGGCACGACCATCATGCAAAAACCGCGCTTCTGGATCACGTGCCACAATACCAATTCCCCACAATGGCGGTGTACGCCACTCAAAGCTTTCTGCATTTTTCTCTTTTACGCTATCATCTAGTCCAGCACCCATATCATGCAGTAATAAATCAGTATAAGGATAAATGTTTTGCTGTGATAGGAGCGGGAAGCGATCACTATTGCCTGTTTTTTGCTTGGGTGTGTGACAGCCAGCACAGCCGACTTGTGCAAACAGTTGCGCTCCTTTATTAAAATCTGATAAATCGTCTATTCGTCTTTCAGGTACGGCAAGGGCGGTCATAAAATCAGTCACAGCGTCTAGACTGCTGTCTGAGACTTCTGGAGAGCCGCCATTCGCTGCTGTCCAACAAATAGGCTGATTTACCGTACAGTTAGGATCCATAAATACCGAGGTGGTCAAGCCCATATCTTGCGACATGGCATTGGCGTTTTGGGTACGTAGATTGGTATTAATGGCTTTCCAGCCGAAGCGTCCCACTCGTTGTTGGTTGTTATTATTTACCCAGTGTACGCGGCCACTGATACCATCTTGATTGTTATCATCAGGGTCAGCTGCCGCAATGATATTCGCTTCAGGAATCAGGTCGAGCAAGCCCATGCCGACCAGCTGCGGTGAGATACGTCCGCTAATTGCTGTATTTCCTAAGGGTTGATTAAGGTCAGTTGGAGTAAAGCTAAACTGTATGCCAGCAGGCTTGTCATTTTGACTGGGCATTGCTGCGTAGCGCATGCTCCCTTCGGGATTGATACTTGTGGCAATACTTTGATGCTGCATCTGTTCACCGTAATAAGCATGTGGCAGGCCTTGCTTATTACCCAACCGGAATAAAATCGCATCACTCAGCTGACCATTGGCTGCATAAATGGGTTTGCGACCGTCAGCGCTATGGCATTGGGTACAGGCATTGGCATTTAACAGTGGCCCCACACCATCGAACAGTACGCGACCCTCATTTGCTGGTGTCCACTCGGTGATAAATAACTCACGTCCAGGTGATACCCCGCCTAAAGCGCTGCTCGGTAGATTGGGCATGATTTGCAAAAAAGGCTGTGATCCATTGGCGGCAATCGTAGCACTGCCACCTGCTGGCTGCCAGTTGGTATCGATTTCTGGAGTGTCAGGAGTAGTGGGTGGGTTGGGTGCATTAGTATTGCCATCATTACTGGAATTATTTGAATCATCTGAACCACCACAAGCAGTGAGCAGCATCGCCATACTTACACTGAGTAGCGTGTTACGTATGATAGGAGGTGATGTATACAGTGAAGAATTTGATATGGTTGACGAGTTTGATCGTAAAAACATGGGCTGACCTGAAATGGCTAAAATATAAGGGGTTAGGGTGTACCCTCATCGTCAGCCTATTTAGAGGGCTGACGATTTAATTGAGGATATCCTGAGGATTATGCGATAAGCTACCGCGCAATAGTTAGGCGTATTGACTCAACCAAGCAGCATAAACGAGGCTGCTTGTTTGAGAATTTTATGATAGGAAATTCAACCAACTATGCACTGTTCGCTTCGTCATACTTAAAACACTTATAGCTGACTAGGTAAAGCAACTGGGATAGGGTTGTTATACATCCAAATATGAGTGGTGTCTTTGTTGCCGAGTGAGCCTTCAAAGCTCCAGCCCCACGTAAATAAATGACCAGCTTTCAGCGTATTATTATCTTGGTCAAACGATTTTTCATGAGCAATAAGATGCATGGCACCCATGGCCATATTATCGATATTCTTTAGATTCGGCAGCTTATTGGTTGGTTCATCTAGGTCGTTGTAAATGGTCTTGCCTGCGCCATTTGTCTCCCCAAACATGCCCCATGCATAGAGAATACCATCCGTTGTTGATGAGCCATTATTAGTGGCGACATTATCCAATAACGCATAGCTGGCATTGCCATTGGCATAGACGCGGCGAACTTCTTTATCTGTAAACCAAGGCAGTTTGGTCGGTGAGGTAATGACATCTGCCCATGCCTTTTCGCTGCCATTAAATGTCTCACCATTGTAGCCCAATTGACTAGTGGCATTTAATCCCCAACCATAAACTGTGTCTTTATTGGTCAATGCTAAGATATGATCTTTGCCAGCCGTCAATTGGGTCACTTTTTCTACATCTATAGCGGGTTGGTCGTCATCTTTTTGAGTGGCGTCATCTGTCTTAGCATTAATGGCGTGATTAATCGTTTCATTAATGACATGAATACGTACAGGGGTAGAATTGACGTTGATACAGTTGGTTGTAGTGTTACAGACTTTGCCTTTGCCAAGATTGGCGTAAGCATCGCTGCCCCAACCCCAAACCTGACCTTTGTCATCTAAGGCATAAGAGCTATTGCCACTGACAACCACCTGCACGATATGTCCTGCCTCTGTGGCTGCTGTAAAGTCAACTTTGACAGGGGTGCTGCTATCGGTGCTGGTATTATTACCAAGTTGACCATACCCATTGGCACCAAAGGCCCAAACCGTACCCTCTTCGGTCAATACCAAGTTATGGCTATAGCCGGGTGCGACCATGACGGCATTTTCGATACCTTCGATCGCGCTGATATCCAAACGACAGTCTGCAGTCTTGCTACAGTCATTACGACCCCCATCACCGCGACCCAGCTGCCCGTATTTGTCTTCGCCCCAACTATAAACTTGACCATTTTGAGCAATAGCGAGTGAATGATTTTGATTAAAGCCAATAGATAGCAAATCTTTTGGTGCGCTGTTCATCAGCATCGGCGTGTTTGGATGTCCCATAATATCGCTGATTTTTGTGGTCAGACCGAGTCCTGTCTGACCATAGTTGTTGCGACCCCAACCATATAGCTGACCATCACGCAGGGCAGCGGTATGCGAACCACCTGCCGCTATGGTATCGCCTACGTAGATGGTTTTGGTTGAGCGCATGATATTACCAGCATTGTCTGTGGCTTCTAAGACAATGGTATTGCTACCTAGCGTTAATAAAATACGATCATCAAAATAACCGTCAGTATCTAGCGTTAGCGCTTGGGCTGATTCGTTATTATGCATATAAGTCAATGATTTGACGCCGCTGCTATCTTGTACTTGTCCTGAGACAAATACCGCTGCAACCGCGCTATAGCCATCAGTAAAGTTGCTATCAGTGGTTAGTAGTGGCGGTGTCCCATCTATGATAGCAGTGGCTGTGTCGGAATCATTGCCACAAGCAGTAAGAATCAAGGCTGCGGTAACGACCGCGACAGCTTGAGTAAGACGGGATAAACGCATAAAAACCTCGATAGATGCAAATTGACAATATGTCAGTATGCCAGCCGTAAAATAACAAAACCGTCCCATACAAATCCGACGGTTGTAGGATTTGTGCGGTTGACTGAGTCAATCGTACATGGTGGCGTTGGAATAATAGAAATGGCGGCAAGAGTTTAGCAATAATAAATGTGAATAGTATTACAAATAAGAATTATTATCAATAATAAAGTGGAAAAACAGCACCATGAAGGATGCTGTTTTTAAAAGCTGAACGCTGACTATCAATGAAACATCAACTATAAATTTTAGTTATAACCATTTAAGTCTTTTAAAATTGTAATATAAATAGCCACATAATGACCCAATGATGAGCATGATGACAAAGTAGGAATATTGCCAATGCAGCTCGGGCATAAAATCAAAGTTCATACCATAGATACCTGCAATGGCCGTCGGTACAGCTAAAATACCTGCCCAAGCAGCAAGCTTACGCACCACCTCGTTCTGTCCCATATTAACCATGGCCATATAGGTATTCATGACCACACTCAGCATCTCATTTAGACCATTAATAGCGTCTAATGAGTGCAGCAAATGGTCATTGACGTCGCGAAAGTAGGGCTTAGCGGCTTGAGAAAACCCAGAGACCATCTCACTTTTTTTATGATTGATAAAAAAACTACAGATATCCTGTACTGGTAAAATAATCGCCCGCATATGTACGAGTTGCGATTTGAGCTCATAAAGGTTTTTTAATGTACCTTTATCAAACTCATAGGTAAACACGTAACGTTCTTGCTCACGCAAATAGCGACCTAAACGATCGGTAATCGGCATATAATTATCCACGATAAAATCGAGAATAGCATGCAGTACAAATATCGGTCCCATGCGCAGCTTTTCAGGGCGACGATGACAATGCTCACGGACAGGTGCGTAGGAGTTTGATGGACCATTACGGATGGTAATCAGGTAGTTTTTGCCCATAAATATCGCGGTGGTGCCATAGCGAATGACATTGTCCTCAAGCTTAGCGGTACGCAATACCACAAACACCATGTCATTGTCATAGTTCTCGACTTTGGCACGCTGGTGATCGGCAAATGCATCCTCAATCGCCAACTCATGTAGCCCAAAGGCTTCTTTGACTTTGACCATGGTCTCTAGGCTTGGATCATAGAGACCAAGCCAAATAAACTGACCATTATTATTTAATGCACGACTAACATCGTTTAGCGCCAATTTATCGAGATTTTCACCCGTCTTACGTGAGTAAGCATAGCAATTGACGACTTCATCAGCACTGGAAGAGTCAATATCTTCATAGCGTTCAGAGTCAGGATCGTAGACCGTCATGGTCTCGATAGTGTCCTCAGTGGTGGTATCAGCATCGCCATAGATATAGCTGTCATCATTGTCTAGATAGAGATGTGCATCATTCATATCGGCGTAAATACGATTGATATTAGAGTCAGGTGCAATACGCGCGGTTTTTTTGATCAACTGGTCGTTATTGTTTTCCATACACCCTCCCTTTATAAAGTAAAAAACGTGTCACAATCAGAACTTATAATGATTGTTGTTAATAATGATCGTTATTAAAGGGCGTAACTTTTCAAAGTATCAATATCGACCAAGCTCAATAAGCTTTCGTGGCAAGCTTCTAGTTTGATTTGCGGGGCAATATCAAAGTCCAAAGCTTCAACCCAGCGTAACGCGCAAATGCACCAGTAATCACCAGGCTTGAGGCCAGAAAATCCATACTCAGGTAGCGGCGTAATCAAATCATTGCCGCGACTGGCAGAAAAGTTCAAAAACTCGCTGGTCATCTTGGCGCATACGGTGTGTTGACCAACGTCATGGTTGCCAGTATGACAAAAGCCGTTGCGGTAATAACCGGTAATAGGGTCGAAGCAGCAGCTGGCAAGTGCCGTACCTAAGACATTGGCTTGATTGTTGGCAGGGTTTGGGTGGTAATCAGATGACATAAGGCTTCCGAGATAAAAATATGGCTTAGTGTACCATGAGTCGGTATCGAAGGCGTTGTTCTCACTTTGCTCATTATTTTCTTCATGATATAAAATGATGGTAACCATTTTTGAGTCAACGATTACTTATATAGTCTATAGATAACCTTCATAGATTAAGTGCTGATAAGACGTAATTAGATAGTAATTGTGGCTAATTGTCACTAGGCGAACCTTGGCTGCTATGCTAAACTAAAGCATAAAGTGCCTTGATTATTTAACGCCGTTTATTAGCGCATAAAGATACTCGTCTTATCATTCTAAATTATACTTATTACTCACCCTTTTGCGGCTACCTAGTTTGTTTATAAATAATTGGGTCAATGATGTTGCGCGTTAAAAATAAAAATGCATGGCGTCAATGCAATTGTAAATATAACCTTTAAGTACCGCATCAGTACCGCGTTTTTGGTAAGCGATACGCCAAACAAGGATTTATTGTGTCTGTCAGTTCTGATTCTGCAAAACTTGCCCAGTTAAATACGACTAATGAAGCGGCGGCTCAGCCTGCTGAAAACACTGCTACCTCTACTAGCATGCCATATTTGAACAACCTTGCCAGCGACGTTGCCAATAGCTGGCTGTTGCCTGATGGGGTGGTGGATGTGCTGTTCGAAGATGCGCGTAAGCAAGAAGTGCTTAGGTATCAGCTGACTCAGCAACTTATTGGTCATGGTTATCAGTTGGTCAATCCACCAATGATTGAATTTACTGAGTCATTGTTGAGTGGTGCCTCAGAAGATTTAAAGCGTCAAACTTTCAAGATTATCGATCAGCTAACGGGTCGCTTGATGGGTCTGCGTGCGGATATTACCCCGCAGATTTTGCGTATTGATGCGCATTGGGGCGGCACAGGTATTGCACGTTATTGCTATGCAGGTGATGTGATTCATACCTTGCCATCAGGGCTGTTTGGCTCACGTACGCCTTTGCAGCTTGGCGCTGAAATATTTGGCTGTGCTTCACTTGCCGCAGATATTGAGCTGATAGATGTGTTATTTGGCATGATAAATAAGCTAAATATGAGTGCTGCACTACATATAGACTTGGGTCATGTGGCGATATTTAAACGCTTGGCTGAGTTGGCAGCGTTGTCTGATAATGACACTGAGCAACTCATGCATTTATATGCCAATAAAAATCTACCAGAGCTAAAGCGTGTCTGCCAGTTATTGCCAATGGGTGATGATTTTTATGCTTTGGCACGTTTTGGTCATGATATTACCAATCTATTGGCGAGATTGTCAGAGACTGCACAGCAGGACACGCAAGTCGCGACTGCTATCAATGAATTACAATGCTTAAAAACACATCTACAAGACCAGTGGCAATGCCCTGTGAGTATCGATGTGACGGAATTATCAGGCTATCATTACCACACGGGTATCGTATTCAACGGCTATATCAATAGTGAGACGCAACCTCTGGTACGTGGCGGTCGTTTCGATGGTATGCAAAGCGGCAACCAGTTAGCAATCAATCAGCCACGTGAAGCCACTGGTTTTAGTATGGATGTCAGTCGTTTGCTTGCACACACGCAGCTTGAGGCACCAATCATCGTATTGGTCGACTATGAAGCATTGAGCAGTGCGAACCAAGAACAGAGACAGATACTGCTACAGCAGGTTGAGAGTTTACGTGAGCAAGGCTATCGTGTCACCATGCCATTGAATGCAGAGGATTGCCCAGTTGGTATGACGCATCGTTTGAGCTTTAGAGATAATCATTGGCAGTTACAGAGTATTTAAGCATTAATTTAAATAGTATTACCATTTTTTAACGTCTTTAAAATCAAGATAACGAAAGTTATCACAGGTTTTAAACCGTTATTGCACACACCTCAATACATAAAGGTAAGGATTGATCATGGGTAAGAATGTCGTAGTTTTGGGTAGCCAATGGGGCGATGAAGGTAAAGGTAAAATCGTCGATTTACTAACCGAAAAAGCTTCAGCAGTTGCACGTTTTCAAGGCGGACATAACGCTGGTCACACGCTAGTTGTCGATGGCAAAACCACCATCCTACATTTAATCCCATCAGGTATTTTACGTGAAGGCGTTACCTGCTTCATCGGTAACGGCGTGGTGTTAGCACCTGACGCATTATTAAAAGAGATGAAAGAGCTAGAAGACAACAACGTACCAGTACGTGAGCGTCTGCGTATCTCTCCAAACTGCCCACTTATCATGCCGTATCATGTGGCACTTGACCAAGCACGCGAAGCCAAACGCGGTACTGGTAAAATTGGTACGACAGGTCGCGGTATTGGACCTGCTTACGAAGACAAAGTGGCGCGCCGTGCTATTAAGCTTGCTGACTTGTTCCGTGATGATTTAGAAGAAAAACTCCGCAACTTAATCGAATATCATAACTTCCAATTGACTCAATATTATAAAGTTGAAGCGATTGATTTTGATGAGACACTTAAGCTTTGCCAAGAGTGGAAAGAGGAGATTAAAGGCATGGTTACTGATGTAACCGAAGACCTTAATCAATTGCGTTTGGCTGGTAAGAACCTGATGTTTGAAGGCGCGCAAGGTACATTACTTGATATCGATCATGGTACATATCCGTTTGTGACCAGCTCAAGCGTAACCGCTGGCGGCGTATCGACTGGTACAGGTATCGGTCCATTGTACTTAGATTACGTACTTGGTATCACTAAAGCTTATACTACCCGTGTCGGTAGCGGTCCATTCCCAACTGAGCTATTTGATGATGTTGGTGCGCATTTGGCTAAAGTCGGTCATGAATTTGGTGCGACCACTGGTCGTGCGCGTCGCTGTGGTTGGTTCGATGCGGAAGCATTACGCCGTGCAGTGGTACTGAACTCTATGTCAGGTATCTGCTTAACTAAGCTTGACGTATTAGATGGTCTTGAAGAGTTACTAATCGGTGTGGGTTATAACTTGCCTGAGACTGAATGTGCAGGTGCACACGATGCTGAATTCTATGAGTCAGTCACGCCTAAGTATGAGACGATGCAAGGGTGGAGTGAGTCAACCGTTGGTATCACTAACTATGATGAACTTCCAGAAAATGCGAAAAAATATATCAAACGTATCGAAGCGTTGATTGGTTGCCCAGTTGATATTATCTCAACCGGTCCTGATCGCGAAGAGACAATCGTATTGCGTGACCCGTATGATGCTTAGTTTCTTATCGTAAAATTTAATTAGTTTAAGCGTTCATAAAAAATCCCAGTGCTGAGCATTGGGATTTTTTTTATGAGTATTACCTTGTGAATAATGTCTTATAAGTAAATTCTCATCATTTTTTATTATGCTAACTATTATTAATGCCAAGTGATAAAAAGTGTTAATCACTATTAATCTCTAATGATAAAAAATCAAGATATCTGGCAATTGAATAAATTGAGATAAGAAAAAATAGTATAAAAGAGAGAATTGCTAACATTATTCTGGTTTAATTGGTATATTATGTCATAAATGAATGTAACTTTATCAATATATAAAAAGGAAAACGTGATGAAAGCGACTATTATCAAGCATTCTATAGGCAAAACAGCTTTAGCGCTGCTAACGTCTGCGGCTTTTATGTTTCCTATGCTGTCATGGGGCGCGCAAAACTGTGACAAACCCAACAATGATTTTGATGATTTATATTGCTTAACGAAAGTATATTTAGAAGCGGATAAAGAGCTGAATAATTCTTATGCAAAATTGGCTAAGCAGTTAAATAGCCAGCAAAAATCCAAACTCAAACGTGGACAATTGGCGTGGATACGCGAGCGTAATGACCAATGTAGTTATAATAATGATGAAGGATTTTTTGTCAATATGGGCTGTGCGACTCGGGTGACAACTGAGCGAGTGAACTTCTTAAATGATCGTGTGCGTGAATGTAGCGCTGGCAGTTGCCGCGACAGCCGCTTAGGCGAGTAGTTGTTTTTTAGTATTGCTTGAAAGCAGTGACCTTCATAGCTGCGTATTAATAAAATCCCTTAGCATTATATGCTGAGGGATTTTTGTTGGTAACACTTACATAGAGTTTTCGCCAAGTTGGTTTTATGCTTATTAATGACAAAGATAGTTAGTGATGAGATACGTAGGGTAAGAATCTGCTATTGATGAATGCTCACTTTGTCTTAAGATACGCTGCGGTAATAAATTTACTTTTATGCAAGGTGCGGTCATAAATTAACCCTATCATTTATAGCGCTAATCATTATAATAGGCAGCAATCCTGTGTTGGCGCTCATATTATCGCATTGATAGACCATGAGTTATTTAAATATGCCTAAGTCAACATTGCGGCCAAAGATAAAACAAAGTATTTACCATCTCATTTTTATCGAATTCATTATTTATTAGGAGCTTTTCATGGCTAACGAACGTACTTTATCTATCATCAAACCTGACGCAGTAGCTGGCAACAACATCGGCGCTATCTACGATCGTTTTGAAAAATCAGGTCTAAAAATTGTTGCCGCTAAAATGATGCAACTTGATGATAAAAAAGCGGGCGGTTTTTACGCTGAGCACGCTGAGCGTCCATTCTACAACGATCTAGTATCATTTATGACTTCAGGTCCAGTATTGGTATCTGTATTAGAAGGCGAAAATGCGATCGCTAAGCATCGCGACATCATGGGCGCTACTAACCCAAAAGACGCCGCTGAAGGCACTATTCGTGCTGACTTTGCTAGCAGCATCGATGAAAACGCGGTTCATGGTTCAGATTCAGCTGAATCAGCAGCACGTGAAATCAGCTACTTCTTCAATGAAGAAGAAGTTTGTGCACGTACGCGTTAATATAGTAAACCAAATATAGTCTGTTACGGTGTCAGACTCGCTTAATGTACTCAATGTACAATTGGCGCTTGTCTTCCTTGTACCAGCTCTATATTTGATTCACTATGCACCAATAGCTTATAAAATTGACTATAAATTATTAGTGTGGCAAGACGGCTTATATCTTTTGGTATAAGCCGTTTTAGCTATTATAATAGTCTGACTATGTGTTGAAATTTCAACTTTTCTCCCTCATTATTGGTTTTATATAGCGTTATCAATCCTTTATCAGCATATTACTTTCAGTTTTTGGTAAAAAATGCGCTCATAACGGATTGCTCATGCACTCATATATTGAGTACGTCTAGCAACACCCATCTCAACAATTGCATCGCTCATACCAGTAGATGCAAAAAGGCTATTTATTATGTCAACTGCTCAAACTCCTATTCAAACTGACGTCCAACATGTACCTGCTAAGACTACTAAGAGTATAAAATTAGTAGACGAGGCGCAGGCGAAAACCAATCTACTAGGTATGACCCAAGCGCAGCTGGCGGAATACTTTAAGAGTATTGGTGAAAAGCCGTTTCGCTCGACGCAAGTCATTAAGTGGATATATCAGCAGGGTGTCACTGATTTTGAGCAAATGACCAATCTGAGTAAATCTTTGCGTGATAAATTATCAGCCAATGCCTGCGTCATTCCGCCAAAAGTGATTCATCGTCAATACAGCGATGATGGTACGCGTAAATGGGTATTTGAAGTCACGGGTGGCTCGTTGGTCGAGACCGTATTGATTCCCGCAGATGATAGTAAATTAAACGGTCGTAAAACCTTGTGTGTCTCTTCGCAAGTGGGCTGTGCGCTCGACTGTAGCTTTTGTAGTACGGGTAAGCAGGGCTTTGAGCGCGATTTGACGGCGGCTGAGATTCTTGGACAGTTATGGGTGGCAAATGCCTCTTATATGACCGATGAAAATGATAGTTTAGAAAATGTTGACCATAGTTTATGGGAAAACAATGTCACCAACGTTGTCATGATGGGCATGGGCGAGCCGTTATTAAACTATCGTCCCGTTGTCAGCTCGATGGAATTGATGCTCAGTGACCATGCTTATGGTTTATCAAAGCGCCGCGTTACTTTGTCGACTTCAGGTGTGGTGCCAAAAATGTACGAGTTGGCACAGGAGCTTGACGTGGCTTTAGCGATTTCATTGCACGCACCAAACGACGAGCTGCGTAATGAATTAGTGCCGATCAATAAAAAATATCCATTAGAGCAGCTCATGGCGGCAGCGAGAAATTACGTTTTTGAAGTAAATCCGCGCCATAAAAAACACGTGACTATTGAATATGTGATGCTAGATGGTGTCAATGATAGTAATGAGCATGCTGAGCAATTGGTCGCATTATTGGGCGATTTACCAAGTAAGATTAACTTGATACCATTTAACCCGTTCCCTCATGCAAATTATGATAAGTCGAGTAATAATCGTATTCATGCCTTTAGCAACATATTAAGTGAAGCAGGTTTTGTTTGTACCATACGTCAAACACGCGGTGATGATATTGATGCGGCATGTGGTCAATTGGTTGGGCAAGTTGCTGATAGAACGCGTCGTTCAGCCGCATGGCAGCAAAGCATCAAGGATCGTGAAAGTGTTTAGTATGATGGTCATATAAATGGTGAATAGACATTTTCGATGTAGCATCGTATTTGTCTTTTATCTGTCGCAATGGTAATAAAAATGTAGCAATAACGATTAGTTTGGATGTGCACAGCAATTAATGACAACTAAATTGTACTTATGCGGGCTAAATCTATTAAACTGATGCCTCGAGGATCGAACGCATTGAATCACAGTTTTATGATGGCGGCTATGATGACTTCTAGAAATTCTTGTCAGTTCAATTATCAAAAAATATTTTCTCAGACTTATAAGCGATTGAGTACAGCGAATGGACTAGGGGCTATTGACCCAGTAGCGATGTCGAAGCGTACGGTATTAGTGACGGCATTGGTAGGGCTGCTGCTCACTGGTTGTCAAAGCACGCCGACCAATGATTTGACAAACATCGCGGCTTATCAAACGTCTACGCGACCCAATGACAATCGTAACTTAGACCAACAAGAAATTGCTCGCGTGCGCACTTCACTTGCCGCGCAATATATCCGCAAAAATGAGCTTGATACCGCTCAGCGCCAACTCGAAAAAGCCTTTGCTGCCGATAGCCGTTACGCGCCAGCCTATGATATGATGGGCGTTTTGCTGCAGCAAGAGGGCAGTCGACTCAATCTCGAAAAGGCCGATCAGTATTTTAAAAAAGCGATTACGCTTGATAAAGATTTTGAGCAAGCCCACAATAACTATGGCGTTTATTTGTCACAAATGAAGCGCTATCGTGAGGCGGCAGAGCAGTTTGAGATTGCAGGTTCAGCATTAGGTTACGAAGGTCGTATTGGTGCGCTAGAGAATCTAGGGCGCACTTACTTACAGCTAGGGGATCGCAGTGCGGCTGCTAAAGCATTTTTACGGGCACTTGATGGCAATCGTAATAGTATTATTGCCCATATCGAGTTGGTCGACTTACTGCTTGAGCAGCAACGTGTTCCACAGGCTCAAAGGCTTTATGATGAAACCTTGATACTGGTGCAAGGGCAGGGCATTAGCCCGCGCTTGCTATTACAAGGTATCAAATTGGCCGCTGCACAAAATAACATAACGACGCGCCAGCAATTGGCACAGCAGCTTTTATCTGCTTATCCTTTAAGTGATGAAGCAAAACAACTTAAGACTTGGCTTAACAATCCAGAGGCACCATGGAAATGACCACCCCATCATTAAACACTCAATCTAACGCTCAGGGATCATTTGGTGCCGTGTTGCAGCAAGCCCGTAAAAATAAGCAAGTCAGCTTAGACGAGGTAGCTGCCGAGTTATTTATTTTAAAGCGTCATTTGCAAGCGCTTGAGAATGAAAATTTTTCGGAGATGCCGCAAGCTGCTTTTGCCCGTGGGTTTGCCATCAATTATGCTAAGTTTTTGGGTTTGGATCCTGTAAAAATAGCAACCAGCTTTGATGCCGCTTATCCTACGGAGCTGAAAGCAAAGTCAGTGAATAACACGGATACGCCACTGCGTCCAATGGGCACGTTGCAACGTGATACGCACAATCGTATTCGTTTTAACCCACTACTGATCATCGCCGTTATTGGTGTCATTATTTTAGCGATTTTCTTATTTCGCATGGTGAGTAATGCAAGTAAAGAGAATACCGAGCAGCCAGTATCGACGGTCGAAGACGTCTCAGCGATAGAGCAAGCGCAAGGTGCGGCAATCAATACTGATGAGATGGGCGTTGGTGCCTCTGGCTCTGCTCTAAACTTGGGCGGCGATGCAAGTCCAGCGTCTTTAGATGTCAAACTGACGGATACTGCCGTCGTGAGTATTACTGATGCCTCTGGTAGTAGTTTAATGAGTGGCTCGCAGACATCTGGGGATTATAAACTGTCAGGTACGCCGCCGTTTAATGTACAAATTGATAATGTCGATAATGTCAGCATAATGCTTAACCAAGAAGCGGTTGCGCTAAATACTTATGCAACGGATAAGCAAGCCAATTTTGAGTTAGCGCCTTAACTTTTTAAGCGGCTAATTTTGAATGCTAGTCTTATCGACTGCTGTACAAGATTTATTTTTAAAAGTTGCTATCTGCAAGCTATTATAAGTGTGTTTTTTCTGCGTTTTTTCGCTCTAACTGAAGGGTTTGTCTATGTCAACGTCAGCGCCTATTAACCGTCGCCTTACCAAAAAAATATATGTCGGTGATGTCGCGATTGGTGGTGATGCGCCGATTAGTGTGCAGAGTATGACCAATACAGATACTTGCGATGTGGCAGCAACTGTCGCTCAAATCGAACGCTGCGTTGAAGCTGGTGCGGATTTGATGCGGGTGTCGACACCAACGATGGATACGGTCAAAGCTTTTGGCGAAATTCGTAAGCTGGTCAGTGTGCCTTTGATTGCAGATGTGCATTTCGACCACAAAATTGCGTTAGCAGTTGCCGAAGCAGGGGCTGACTGTCTGCGTATTAATCCAGGTAACATCGGTAGCGATGCCAAAGTACGTGAAGTGGTCGCCTGTGCCAAATATTACAACATCCCTATTCGTATCGGTGTTAATGCAGGCTCGCTCGAAAAAGACATTCAGCGCAAATATACCGAGCCAACTGGCGAGGCGATGCTTGAATCAGCCATGCGCCATATTGATATATTAGAGCGTCTAAATTTTGATCAATATAAAGTATCGGTTAAAGCCAGCAATGTGTTTTTGACCTTGGATGCGTATCGCCTGATTTCTGCCCAAATTGATAATCCGCTGCATTTAGGCGTCACCGAGGCGGGCGTTTATCGTACGGGCGCGGTTAAATCTGCGATTGCACTGGGCGGTTTATTATTAGATGGCATCGGTGATACCATTCGTATCTCACTGGCGGCAGAGCCTGAAGAAGAAATTAAAATCGGCTTTGATATTTTAAAATCGCTAAATATACGTTCTAATGGTGTCAACTTTATTGCGTGCCCAAGCTGCTCGCGCCAAGAGTTTGATGTGATTAGAGTCATGACCGCTTTAGAGTCGCGCTTAGAAGACATTCGTGAACCGATGAATCTGTCTGTGATCGGCTGTAAGGTAAATGGTCCTGGTGAAGCGAAAGAGGCCGATATTGGCATTGTTGGTGCCGCACCAAGATCCTTGGTATATCGTATGGGTGAAAAAAGCCATCTTATCGATACCGACAATTTGGTCGATGAAATAGAAGGCATGGTACGCGCACATGCCGAAGATTTGGCTAAAAAACGCGAGAATGAGATTATCCGCGTAAAATAAAACACTATTATGAGCAAAAAATAAAAGAGACACTTGTTAAAATTTTTAAGGATACGACCGTACCATGATTAAAGCTATCAAAGGGTTCAATGATATTTTGCCTGATCAGTCCGCAAAATGGCTGCATTTAGAAGCGATATTGGCTGAAGTACTGGGCAGATACGGCTTTGAGCATATTCGCTTGCCAATCGTTGAGCAAACCGATTTGTTTGCGCGTGCCATTGGCGGCGCGACTGATATTGTCGAAAAAGAGATGTATAGCTTTACCGATAAGTCTGAGCCACCAACGCCGTTGGCTCTACGCCCTGAAGGTACAGCAGGTGCAGTACGTGCTGTGATTGAGCATAACTTGCTGCGCGGTGATACGCCAAAGTTATGGTATATCGGTCCAATGTTTCGCTATGAGCGTCCACAAAAAGGTCGTTATCGTCAGTTTCACCAAATAGGTGTTGAAAGCTTTGGTAGTGCCTTACCAGACGCTGACGCTGAGCTGATCGCCATGACCCATCTGATGTGGCAAGAGCTGGGTCTAAAAGATGAGATGCGTTTAGAGCTAAACAGTCTGGGCGAAATTGATGAGCGTTATGCTTATCGCGAAGCATTGGTCACCTATCTTACCGATAAAAAAGATCAGCTGGATGAAGACAGCAAGCGCCGCTTGACCACCAATCCGCTACGTATTTTAGATAGCAAAGAAGCAAGCACCCAAGCTCTATTGGTAGACGCGCCTAAGCTTGCTGACTTTTTAGGTGAAGAAAGCGTGGCGCATTTTGAGCAAGTACAAGCCTATTTAACAGAGCTGGGTATTAATTTTGAGATCAATCCACACTTAGTACGCGGTCTTGATTATTATAACAAAACGGTTTTTGAGTGGGTGACCGACAAGCTTGGTAGCCAAGCGACCGTTTGTGCGGGCGGCCGTTATGATGGTTTGATCGGGCAACTAAAATCCATCGGTACTCATGGCAATAAGCCAGTAAAATCTGAGCCTGCTGTTGGATTTGCCATGGGGCTTGAGCGTTTATTACTTTTAATGGAAGCGGTTGCGCCGATTGCTGATGTTCCCGCTTGCGATGTTTTCGTGGTTGCACATCCAGAAGTTTATAGTGCTGGCATTGGCTATGCTCAACGTCTACGCTATAGTCGCCCAGATATTCGGGTGAAAATGGCGAGTGCGACGAGCCTAAAAGCGCAAATGAAGAAAGCCGATAAGTCAGGTGCTGCATTGACCGTTATTATTGCACAGCAAGAGCTGGATGATAATACCCTTAGCGTTAAAGACATGCAGACGGGCGAACAACAGACGGTTGCGACAGATTGGCTGTCGAGCAAAGAAAATTTTATCCGTCAGTAATCGATTGCGGTTTTAGCATTAGCAATTTCATAACAATTTTATCAGGTAAACACATATGGCTCTGACACCCAATTCGCCGAATGCAGACAATTCAATGCAAGCGTTAAAGCAGTATGGCAGCTATATTGTCACTGCGATTTTGTTGGCACTGGCCGCTTATTTTGGTTGGACATATTGGCAGGACAACCATGCGCGCGTAGACACCGTTGCAGCAGATCATTACGCAGACATTCAGCGGTTGAATGAAGAAGTCAGTTTGGCCTCACAAAACCCTGATTTGGAAGCAGAAGCAAAGGCAGCACTTGCACAAAGTCGCACCCAGCTAAATAAAGATATTGATGCGCTAGTCAGCAAGCATGGTGAGTCGGTTTACGCTTGGCAGGCACTGATGATTAAAGCGCGTCAGCAAGTAGATAATAATGAATTTACCGAAGCAAGTGAAACCCTCAAAAAAGCATTGGCCATTGATTTAGGTGATGCAGGCTTACAGGCAATTACTCGTTTGCGCTATGCGACAACGTTACTAGCGGCAGGCGATGCGGATGCTGCATTAGCAGAAGCCAACAATGATATGCCAAGCTCATTTGAAGCCAGCCAACAAGAGTTGTTAGGGGATATTTATTTGGCACAAGATAATAAAGACTCAGCGATCAAGTCTTATAATAATGCTTGGGAGTTGTTACGCAACCGTCAAGAGACGCGTGCAGTATTGGCATTAAAGATGGAGAGTCTGGGCATCGTACCTGAGCCTATCGACGAACCAGTCAGTCTGATTCAAGAGTCAAGTAGTGCTGCACAGCCCTTAGTGGAAGAAAATGCTGCTGCCGAGGTTGCGCAATAATTGTACAGTGACAAGCGCTGTTAACCAATAATAGCGTTTGCGTTCTACCTAATGCCTGATAATTGCTAGTCAATAGCGCGTATCTATAACCGTTCTACAAGCTAAGTGGTGCAGTAAAACAATCGCGTCGCATGGACAGCCAGCACTCATTGAATGTGCTTGGTGAATACTAAGCGCCGATCTGATATTTACTGATAACCAATTTACTAATTAATAATAATTTATTTGTAGTGAGAACTCATAATGACTCAATCTATTCGCTCTAGCAAGATATCAAAAGCTAAAACCATCAAATCGACGGTGATGCATGTGGCAGTATTGGCAGTGATGAGCACTGCGGTGATTGGGTGTAATCGCGGTATTAAACCCGTCGTCAATGATCCAGTCAAGCTGGTACAGATTGCTGAGCCTATCAGTGTGTTGCAACCGGTTTTTAGCACAGATATTGGCAATAAAAAAGCCAGTAAGAAAGATCCATTAGACTTGCAAGTAGGTTATGTCAATGGACAAATCGTCACTGCATCGCGCGGTGGGGATTTGACCGGTTTTAACAGTGCAGGCGAACGTTTATGGTCGATCAACGTTGGCGATCAAATCACGGGCGGCGTTGCTTTAGATGCTTTAAGCCAAACAGCGATTATTAGCACACGCGGCGGTCAAGTGATGGCATTTGATAGTGTGACTGGCGCAAAACGCTGGCAGAAGCAGTTATCAGGATCAGTATTGACACCCGCTTTAATTACCAATAACCGTGTCATTCTATCAGCGAACGATGGCTTTTTACATGGCTTGTCACTACAGACAGGTCAGTCTGTCTGGCAGTTTGCCACACAAGTTCCAGCCATCAGTGTACGCGGTAGTGCGGCGCCAACGTTATTAGATAGCAAAACGGCATTATTGGCGACTGCTGATGGTCGTTTACATGCGGTGACGACTGATAGTGGTTTACCGCAGTGGTCAAGACGTGTTGGCGTTGGCACTGGTAGTAGTGAAGTTGAGCGCATGAGTGATGTCGATGGTACGCCGATCGTCGATAAAAACCAGCTATTTGCCATCAGTTATAGCGGTCAGTTATTAGGTATTGATTTGGCTTCGCGTCAAGTCATGTTTGTCAACGAGCTTGCCAGCTTAAAGTCACTTGCTGTAAATAACCAGCAAGTGATTGGTACCAGCTTAGAGGGCAAAGTGGTTGCCTATAATCGCAGTAATGGTGAGGTTCTTTGGGAAAGTGAAGAGCTGGCTTATCGTCATTTAACCAATCCTGTAATGATTGGTAATTATATTGCCGTGGGTGATTTTGACGGCATGGTACACTTATTCGATCCAGCTAGCGGTAAAATCGTTAGCCGTGTACAAACTAAGGGCGCTTTGAGTAGCTTGCAAGTACAAGGCAGCCGTTTGATGACACAGAGCACATCAGGACAGGTTGCTATTTGGCAATTAGCCCGCTAAGCTTTTTATCGGTTAATGCTTACTTAGATAGTATGTTTGATATTATCGTTAAACCAACTGGTTGATTGCAATTTTAGAGAACACAAACGCTGCTTCGTCAGCGTTTAGTGCCTTGTGTAAATTGCTTGTTTAAATACAGGCTTTCGCGTACTCTATGCGACCGATGCGCCGTAGGTGTTATCCATATATATTTATCATTTAGTCATCCTATGTACCACTTGCTAATTGTAAAATAGCTGACTATTATTTTTGCTATTGTTTTATCATTCATTTTAATTTGCGGTCAAGAGCAGCTTATTCACGACTACTGTTATATCACTGGTTATAAGAATAACTGTACTGCCCGCCATTGTGCCTTTCACTGAGAGTAACCCATGAGTATCAAGCCTGTGGTCGCCTTAATTGGTCGTCCAAACGTCGGTAAATCTACCTTATTTAATCAGTTCACAAAAAGTCGGCAGGCATTGGTTGCTGATTTGTCAGGACTGACTCGTGACCGTCAGTACGGTGATGCGACCTATGAAGACAAATCTTTTATCGTTGTAGACACTGGTGGTATTGGTGAGGCGGATGACGGTAGCGGCAACATTGATGACTATATGTCTGAGCAATCACATACAGCGATTCATGAAGCGGACATCATCGTATTTGTGGTAGATGCTCGTGCTGGTATGATCGGCGCAGATGCGGAGATTGGTAAGTTTTTACACACCCTTGGCAAACCAGTCTATGTGGTTGCCAATAAAGTCGATGGTGCTCACGACGCTGCACCTGCCGAATTTTATGCATTAGGATTGGGTGAGCCATACCCGATGGCGGCAAGTCATGGTCGCGGTGTCGGTAATTTGCTTGAAATATTGACGGCTGATATGCCTGAGCAAGAGAATGTCGTAGAGCCAAAAGGTTTGAAGTTAGCGATCATAGGTCGTCCAAACGTTGGTAAATCGACGCTAGTCAATCGTCTATTGGGTGAAGACCGAGTAGTGGTTTTTGATATGCCCGGTACCACACGTGACAGTATTTATATTCCTTATACACGTGAAGGTAAGGACTACGTCTTAATCGATACCGCTGGTGTACGCCGCCGCGGCAGAATTGATGAAAAAGTAGAGAAATTCTCGGTCATTAAAACCCTGCAAGCAATCGAAGATTCTAACGTAACCGTTATTGTTATTGATGCGCATGAAGGTATCGTTGATCAAGACTTGCATATGATTGGCTATGCGCTTGATGCGGGTCGTGCTTTAGTTGTTGCGATTAATAAGTGGGATGGTCTGACTGCTGATCAGAAAAATTATATCAAGATTGAGATGGATCGCCGCTTTAACTTTATCCCTTATGTAAAAGTGCATCTAATCTCAGCACTACATGGCACTGGTGTGGGTAATCTATACCCGTCTATCTTGCGTGCTTATAAATCTTCGATGTTTGAAGTATCAACCAATCGCTTGACTCAGATTCTGCAAGACGCGGTGACAGCCAATCCACCACCAACGGTTGCTGGTCGCCGTATTAAACTGCGCTTCGCTCACATCGGTGGTCACAATCCGCCCGTGATTGTCATTCATGGTAACCAAACCAGCGCGCTACCTAAGAGCTATCAGCGTTATCTTGAAAACCAATTCCGTCAAGTATTTAAGCTCGAAGGCACGCCGCTCAACGTTGTCCTTAAACAAAATGACAACCCATATGCCAACAAGAGCGATACGCCAACCAAAGCGAAGACGCAACAGTTGCGCCAACGCGAGCGTAATCGGGCACAGAAATTTACTACCAAAGATAAGCAGAAATTCACCAATAAAGATAAAAAGCGTTAATTTAGCAAAATGATGACGGTCTTTATATTGTTGTAGTAAATAAAGACTGTTTTATTCTATTGTTCATGCTTCTCTGTAATGTGCCATATCATGATGATTATATCGGTCATCATGATATATTAATACGTTGTTAAGTTTTATTAACATGTGATATTTCCCTCACTACTCCTACAAAATACCTGTACTATAATCAAAAGTTTTCTTAACTCAGTTAAGTAATATGAACAACCGTCCCTCTCAAACCATCCCTACGCTTATTTGGCGTTCTGTCGTACAAGCCATTATTTTGGCTGTGTTGGCAGGCTTCTTGATGTCTATCGTTTATGGTTTGTTATACCACTATAAAGAGAAGCGTCAGCATATCCAGCAATTGGCTACCATGTTGACCACCAGCGCATCGACAGCCGATGGTGCTGATATCGTGGCTGAGCAAGTGAGATTCTTGTTAGAAAGTGAACCCAGCATTAGAAGTATTTTATTTTATTCAACACCCAAACCTATTGATGAAGTTAATCAATCCAGAGATGATTGGAAGAATGCCTTATTTGCAGATACTGTCAGCTTCAATTATCCCGTTACCAGTGACGATATCGGTGATGATAGCGCGCTAAATACGTTAAACAGCAGTCAGCAATCGTCCACGACTTTATCAAATAGTGAGCAAGAATCGTCAGCGTCTAGTGAGGCCAATAAAAATAGCGCGTTAGTTGGATATATTAATCTCACTTTAGATGTGAACACCCTACGTTCACATTGGTTTCGAAGCAATATATTGCTATGGCTCATTACCACGATATTGACGGTACTTTGGGTATTGTACATTCTGCGCAAACTCAAATGGCCAATCAGAGATATTGAAGCTTTGAAAGAAGTCTGTCACATCGTTGTAAAAAACCCAGAGCTTGAGCAGTTACCAGTGATTCCACAGCTTTTTGAATTTCAGGAACTGGTGCAAATCAAGCAAACTTTGGCTGTATTGTTTGATCGTTTACAGAAAGTCCAACAAGATTATGAGGCGCTTGCTATTTTTGAGCAGCAATTACACAACAAAGACGTATCACTCGATGTGCAGCTGCATAACTTTCAAAGCATGATCACCCATGAGTTGAAAACCTCGCTAAATGCTATCGTAGGCGGTTTACAGCTGTTAGATTACGATACCCTCAATAGAGAACAAAAAGATGCGGTTGAAATTATCAGTGACGGTAGTGATAAATTGGTGTCGTCGCTTGATCATATTATTCAATTGAATCAAATACAAAAAGGTCAGATGAGTATTAATCGTATTGCGTTCAATCCACTGCAGTTAATCGCCGATCTGTTGGCAGAATATGAGCCTATTGCTCGGCAAAAAAGGCTAGAGTTGATCAGCCGTATTCATCATATAGACTATGGTCTGGAAGGGGATGCGGAAAAAATAAAACAAATATTATCGATATTACTGAGTAATGCGATTAAGTTTACTCCAGCGGGGCAGGTGACTATTACGTCGCAATTGACTCATTTTGATAAAAGCAATCGCTGGCAAATCAGTGTGAAAGATACAGGTATTGGTATCGATAGCACTCATATCGATGATATTTTTAATCCGTTTTTCCAAGTGGATTCATCACAAACTCGTCAATATGAAGGCTCAGGTGTTGGTTTGCCAGTCGTCAAGCAAATGGCTCAGCTGATGGGCGCTACTATAGAAGTCGATAGTACGTTAGGGTCAGGTACCCAATTCATGCTGACCATATCGATGACCAATAAACAGCAGTCTCGGCAGCAGCATTTATTGGCTGGATTGACTATTATTTACTATTATTATCATGAAGTTGGGTTTTTAGCGAAGGAGCTAGAGCGTTTAGGCGCGATGGTCATTTATCGTCAGCATGAAGCACTGGTTATAGAGGAGATGAGTATAAAACAGGTGAATATGGTGATGTTTGCGGAAGATATTTTTCCAAGTAAAGCTGAGTCGTTAGCCAAGCGTATTCGTCAATTTGAAAGTGAACATCGGGCTTTATTGGTATATTGGTATCCACCACATCGAGCGAAGCAGTTAGATAGCTTTGAGCATGGTTTGAAAGCAGCTGGTGTCGATTACTGTTATAGCGCCACTTATAAAGATAAAGCATTAAGCGACTTGCTTAAGCGCTGGTTGGTATGGACGTAATAGGTCAAAGTATTTGTCACGCTTACTGTACTAACCTCGTTTAATGTAATCCGTTGCCTCTCATTTACTGTAAATAGTTTCGAACATCGTATTTTCGACAAAGGTGCTTGCTTTTAATCTGAAAAGTATGATGAACGAGGGCAAGCTTACTGAGTCTAGTAAATCAGTGTTTATCACAGTTTGATGATGACACTACTTAATAGCAATAATAAAATCTGTGCGGTGAATGAGGACATAAAAAAGACGCCCAGTTTTGAGGCGTCTTTTTTGTCAGTAATGTTCTTGAGAAATAGCTTCTACTAATATTCTCTAAAACAGATTTTGTGCCCAACGTACGACACGCTGCCAAGTGCGGCTCATAAAGCCTGATTGCTCGATATCACTGGTCGCTATAATAGGCACTGAAGCCACCGCTTTACCATCAATAACGGCCATCATTTTGCCAATTTCTTGACCTTTTTTGATGGGTGCTTCTAGGCTCTCAGGAATATCTACCACAGTCGTGATTTTATTTTTTTGCGTTTTGCTGGTTAGAATTTGCAAATTATCCGCAGTAACTAGCTCGACTTCATCAGCTTCACCGAACCAGACCGGAACTTTGCTGACGAATTGTCCGGCAGGTGCTTTGGTGACAGTAGTGAAGTGGCCAAAGCCCCAGTTGAGCAGCTCACGTGATTGATCGGCACGTGCTTGCTGGCTCTCTGTTCCCATAATCACAGAAATCAAGCGCATGCCATCACGATTGCTTGAAGCCGCTAAGCAATAGCCTGCGGCATCAGTGTGGCCAGTTTTTAGACCATCAACGGTTGGGTCGGTTGCAAGTAGAGCATTACGGTTACCTTGAGTAATACCGTTATAGGTGAACTCTTTTTCTGCATAAATACCATAATAGTCGCCGCTATTCTTGATAATAGCGCGTGACAATTTGGCCAAATCTAGTGCTGATGCCTCATGCCCTTCGTCAGGCATACCAGTAGAGTTGACGAAATGGGTGTTTTTCATACCAAGCTTTTCCGCTTGCTCATTCATCAAGATAGCAAATGAGGCTTCGCTACCAGCGATATGCTCCGCCATAGCTTTTGAGGCGTCATTACCTGATTGAATAATAATACCGCGTAGCATGTCGATAACACTCGCAGATTTATTTACCGGCACATACATGCAAGACTGGCTGCTACTACCACGACACCAAGCATTTGGACTCATTATGACTTGGTCATCTTCTTTAAGGTCGCCTGATGCTAAGCGCTGCTCAATGATGTAACTGGTCATCATTTTTGTCAAAGACGCTGGCGGTAGCGACTCATTGGCGTTCTTTTGTGCCAAAATCTCACCAGTATTATAATCCATCAATACATAGGCGGTATTATCCATCTCAGGCGGCTGGATGGCTGCGTTTGCCATCACTGCACTCATAGAGATACTCACACCGACTACCAGCTGCACCAGCTGATTTTTTACACGCTTTACTGTCATATATCGTTACACCGCATCATGAAACCAAATGTATCTACCGCTTGTACCTTGCACTAAATCTTATGCATCATTTTAAGTAGCCTGTCTTAAACATTCTGTTTAAAAACAATGTATTAATAAGAGTGGTGATGGCTGAGCGACAGACATAAAATTAACGCCTTATCTTAGCAAAATGCCAACCGATGGGGAATCGATAAATGCAAAAAAAGACCCGATTAAAAAGAAAGAGTGGTAAGAAGTAAACGTTTGCTCAGACTAGGACTGCTACAATGTCTCGAATAGAAATAATTCGACTGTCATAAAAAAGCTTACGGTCATCCTGTTGGTATAAACAGGATGACCGTAAGCTTTTTTGTTACTTATAAGCCTGATGAACAAGCTTATAAGGTGTCGCTAAATAGCCCATAATCAGCGTTCCAAGACAGATAATGCCATGATTTATTGTCATTAATTATAGCTGACTTTATCAATTTAGAATCAATGCTGGGGCATAGCTATTGTAGGGGAGACGATAGGATGTCTGATAAGTAAGCCAATTATAATGTTGTAATTGTTGAGCTTAGTTATGATGATCCACTACTGGTATTCAGCATTCGCCAAATCTTCGCATAGAGCTTTGTTGTCTTGTTTAGAGAAGCCCATTGTCCAGCTACGAATGCCTTGTAATATCTGGCGATAATCTTGCTGAGTGGATAGATATTGAATCGCTGCTTTTGGATCTTCTAAAGACGGCATCAACTCGTGAAGCTGCACGTTATAAGATTTATAAAAGCGCTGTTTTTGTTTGCCATTGAGCATCGGTGGACATATCTCTGATAGCACTTGCATGACCGCAATTTCATGCTTGGTAACATTGATGCCAGACATATCTAGAGGTATGGTTGTAGCAGAATTATTCGCCGCAAAGGATGCTTGAGACAGCATAGCAACAGAGGTTACCAGTCCTGCAAGACTAATTTTGGACGCCGTCTTTGCTATCACAGAAGCTATAGATAATATCGATTGATTTTTCATGCAGTATTACACTCGCTTATCTTTATTTAATGGTGATATGTTAATGGGTAAAAAAACAAAAGTCACATAAAATATTGATTTATGTGTAGATATCTTGTGAGCCAAAGCTCTTTTTGAGCAACATATCAGCAGCATAGACTCATAAGTTACGTCAGCATAAAAATATAAGTTTGTATTGTTGTAAGGTGTTGCCTATTGTAACGTCATGCCAAGTTTTTTTGCTGTTATTGATGCATATATCATAGAGATAAAATTATAAATTGGATAGATTCTGCGCAAAGACTGGGTTCGTGTCAGCGTATTATTAGGGTATAATCGCCCAAAATTATGGTGGCATACACGTTTTGCTATATCAGTTTTTTCATATGCATGCTGTGATATCAACACAGTGTCATTTTACTTTGATCGCGGTATGGCTTTTTAACTTTGATAGTAAATTCAGCTACCATTTGACGCTTGCCAAATGCTGTGTATAAATACTATTTATGCAGAAAAAGTCAATGTAGATGTCAGCATCAACAGTATAATCACACAATCTAACCACCATTTTCGGATCTGATTATAGCAATTTTATGCGGCTAAAGTTCATAAGTGGACAGGCGGTCATTAATGAGTATATTGAGTGAGAATGAAATTTTTAATTAGTAATGATGATGGGGTTTATGCACCAGGGTTATTGGCATTATATCAAGCCCTGTCTGCTATTGCAGAGGTGGTAGTGGTTGCGCCAAATAGTGAGCAAAGTGGCTGCGCGAGTGCTTTGAGCCTATCGATGCCATTATATACTCATCGATTGGATTCTGGTTTTATAGCGGTAAATGGTTCGCCCGCGGACTGTGTACATTTGGCACTGCATGAGTTGTATCCTGATACGCGTTTTGATTGTGTGATTACTGGTATCAATTCTGGTGCCAATCTTGGTCAAGACGTTTTATTTTCAGGTACCTTTGGTGCTGCATTAACCGCACAGCTCTTTGGAATACCTGCCATTGCGACCTCCCTAGTGGGCGGCGGCGTCAAAGGAGAAGGGCAAGAGCAGACCAGTCATTATCAAATGGCGGCAGCTGAAATTGTTAAATTATTGATAGAAACACCGATATTAGATGCTTGCAAAAATTTGCCCTATCATGTATTAAACGTTAATATTCCTGATGTGGATAGTGCTGATGAGATCAAAGGTCGGAAAATAACGGCGTTAGGGCACCGTCAGATTGCGCGTCCTGTACATCATGTGGTCGATCCACGTGGGCGTGATGCTTATTGGTTGTCGCTACGTAAACGCCCACATGAGTTGCCATTAGAAACTGAAGATTTGCAGTCCTCTGCAACAGATATGACGGATGATCAAGCGGTAGCGGCGGGTTATATCAGTTTATCACCAGTGCGCCTGCATCATACGCCAGCAGACACGCTTAAAACGCTGTCGGCGTTAATGCTATAAATTTACGCTGCCAAAATGCGTCAAACAGCTGGTCAATATCCTGATATTATCTGCGCTATTTTTCTTATTTGGCTGCCATTTATCTCATTTTTATCACCATTTTCAAAATGAGGACACGCCTTAAAAAATGGTTTACTATCGAGTGATTGATAATGGTATTTGCCAAATACTAAATACTAAACGGTATAAAAGTTAGCAAAATGCTTGTGAGTAACACAAGGAGTTTGTGAGTAACATAAAGAATAGGAAATCTTGTATGAAGAAGCTTATTGCTGGATCGCGCTTTGCAACAGTGGCATTGATAGGTACTTTAACAGCAGCAACGTTAATGATGGTGGGCTGTGCAACCAAGCCTACTTACCAATCAGCCAACCAAGCGGGACCTAAGATTATTACCAATGCACAAGGCGTTCCTAACTACCATCGAGTACAGCGTGGCGACACAGTCAGCCAAATTGCTGAGCGCTATCGTCTCAGTTACCGTCAAATCGGTTCGCTCAATGGTTTGGACAGCAAATATACGATTTATAGTGGTCAATGGCTCAAGCTGTGGCAAGGTACGCCAGCCGACAACAATCGTTATAACGCGCCTACAACGACACAGCCAACGTACACACCACCTGTAACGAGCGTGCCTAACAATAGCTCACAAAGCCCTGTATACGAAGTGACGGCTAACGCAACGTCAGGCTATGAATATCCAAGTCGCAATCAAGTGACCCGTAACTTTGATGCGGCAGCGGGCACGATGGGTATGTGGTTTGCTGGTAATATCGGTGATCCCGTACTTGCTAGCCAATCTGGCACGGTACTGTACTCTGGCGATGGTCTGCCAGAGTATGGCAATCTTATTATGATTCGTCATAGTGATAATTACATCACCGCTTATGCGCATAATAGTCAGCTACTGGTCAAAGAAGGCGATGCTGTACAGCGCGGTCAGCGCATTGCAAACATGGGTAACAGTGGCCAAACCAATCAGGTCGGCTTAGAGTTCCAAGTGCGCTTAAATGGCAATCCTATTGATCCACGTGCGGTACTGGGGCGTTAAACGTGATGCCAAGTTGTGACTGATTTGGCAAGTTTAGTGGCTTTATTCAGAGTGCTTGAATTTCAGAGTGTTTGAATAAAGCCACCTTAACTAAATCGGTTTATTTGAGTCGCTTTACTTATTCATACTTGAGAATTTTATAATGTTAAAAAAACAATATCTTGCCCTGTTTCCTGCGTTAGTGATGGTTGGGTGTACCAGCCAACAGGCGATGCAAAAACCTAGCAAACCCGTGCGTCAAGGCAACGTTCAGATTACCCAAACTCAAACCATTCAAGTGAAGCCAGCACCGAAGCCTGTCATCAAGCCGCAGCCAGTGGCAAAGCCAAGCTATAACAGCTTCTCTGATTGGAAGTCGGATTTTTCTATGCGGGCGATTTCATCAGGCCATGATGCAGCGACGGTGCGTCGTCTACTTGATACCGCTTATTTAAACCAGCAAGTCATCTCACTTGACTCAGGACAGCCAGAGTTTTCTAAGATGCCATGGGAATATGTCGATTCTGCCGTATCTGATGGGCGTGTGAGTACTGGTAAGCGTAAGTTCGCCGAGCAACGGGCATTTTTGTCGCAATTAGAATCGCAGTACGGTGTCAATGCAGAAATAATCGCTGCCATTTGGGGCATGGAGTCGTCATACGGCGTGGTGACGGGTAATAGCAGCATACCAAGCTCACTTGCGAGTCTGGCTTATGATGGTCGTCGCCAAGAGTTTGCCGAAACTCAGTTGTTGTCATTAGCGACGCTATTGCAGCGCGGTGATGTGTCTTGGTCGCAGCTCGATGGTTCTTGGGCAGGCGGCATGGGACAGACGCAGTTTATCCCTGATACTTGGCTGAAGCACGGAGTGGATGGCGATGGTAATGGTCACCGTAATCCGTGGGCAACGGGCGATGCACTGGCGTCCACCGCTAATTATTTGAGCAACTCAGGTTGGGTTCGAGGTCTAGCGCCATTTTACGAAGCGACTATTCCTGCCTCATTCGATTACTCCATGGTTGGTAGTAAGCAGCCTGCCGCGAGATGGGCCGCGATGGGTGTTGATACGATAGCTGATGTTTATTTGGATGCCAATACCGAAATGGAGCTGTGGCTACCAGCCGGCAAGGATGGTCCAGTGCTGCTACTCAGTCCAAACTTTGATGTGATCAAGGTTTATAATAACTCATCGAGCTATGCGCTAGGTGTCAGCTTATTGGGTAAAGCGCTTACTGGACAAGGCGGATTACAGAAATCATGGCCGCGTTATGAGCGTCCATTATCCACAGCTCAAGTACGAAATTTACAGCAGCGTTTGACCAACTCAGGCTATGATACTAAAGGCGCTGACGGTATCGTGGGTACCAATACTCGGTTGGCGTTCCAGCGCTGGCAAGCAGACAATGGTCAGACTCCAGACGGCTTTATTACTCAGCGTAGTGCGTCATCGTTAGCTTCGTGGTGAAGCAGGTTGATTGCACTGCTTTTGACTCGTATTGATTCTAATATTAGCGTGTTAAAAGAAATTTTTTAACCATCATTTTTGATGGTAATAGTTAATACGATGAGCTTAGTGAATAAAATAAAAAAGTACCCTAATAAGGTGCTTTTTTATTTTACGCTATGATTGTTTTTCAACAGACTTTAATCTTATCAGGTTTTAATAAATAGTATGGACACAAGAAGACTGATACTGTGACTGATAAAGGCTACACTGTTTGTTTATCAACGCGCTATCTATAAGAGCTGACATTATATTTGTCTGTTCAATCTTTTAATATTAGATACAATAAATCCTTTATCCTCATAACGAATGGCAACGAGCAGTGACATTATGATAGACCAGTCTCTTATGTCCGATATGCTTAGTCCGTTTTGGGTAAGTATTAAGCTTGCTGGTGTCACTACCATTTGTCTATTACTGTTTGCAACGCCTGTGGCTTATTGGCTCGCTAAGCCCAGCCGTAGGCAAGTTGTGGCACGTCTTAAAGTCTTGCTTATGGGCATCATTGCTATGCCATTGGTTTTGCCGCCTACCGTCATCGGCTTTTACCTTTTATTACTGTTAAGCCCTAGTGTCGGTATTGGTAAATGGCTTAGCGAACATCATATCAGCCCCTTGATATTTACCTTTGAAGGTCTTGTCATTGGTTCCATTATTTACTCCTTGCCTTTTTATATTCAGCCTGTCTACGCCCAATTTTTACGTATTCCACAAAGCGTGATGGAAGTGGCACATTTATTGGAGCCAAGCCGTTTCAAACGGTTTCTCAGAGTCGCTCTGCCACAAGCGCGTGTCGGTATTGTGCTCGGCAGCTTAATAAGTTTTGCCCATACTATTGGTGAGTTTGGCGTGGTTTTGATGATAGGGGGTAGTATATCCGATGAGACTAAAGTGGTCTCGATTGCGATATACGAGCAAGTAGAGGCGCTAAATTACGAGGTAGCGCACATGATGTCTGGGATTCTCATCATTATGGGAGTGGTTATGGTGGCGCTGATTGCTAGTGTGAGCCGGCTGAATCAACGCTCATAATATTGCAGTTAATACCTATAGCTTGAGTTAATGCGTCAAAATTTATTTATGCATTTCTTTTCATCATATCTAAGTCACTTGAGTAGGCAAATAAAGCTGGTGCACCGCCCGTATGCCAAAATAAGACACGATCGGTTTTCTTGATTTTGCCAGACCGAATCATATCTATGAGTCCGCCCATCGCACGACCCGTATAGACAGGATCTAAAAGTATGCCTTCTGTTTGAGCTGTCATTGCAATGGCTTCATTTTCTAATGTACCAACCACGCCATAGCCTTCGCCCACATAATCAGAGTTGAGTATTAAATCGGTTTCTGAAAACTGATGATCAGCACCGATAAGGGAAGCCGTGCTATTGGCAAGCGCGACGGTATACTGATCAAAAGGCACTTTGTCTGTTTCACCTTTATCGATATTGATACCTACAATATGCGCAGGTGAGTTAAGTATTTTTTTGCCAAGCATCAAACCGGCTTGTGTTGCCCCAGAGCTAGAAGCAAAAACGATATGAGTAAATAATACGTCCATGCTTTCGCGTTGCGATTCTAACTCTTTAAAAGCTTCTACAAACGCTAAAGCACCCAGCTCATTGGAGCCGCCATAGGGTATGACATATGGTTTTTTGCCTTTATTTGTTAATTGCTCAACGATTTTAGGAATGTCTTCTCCTTTACGATTGGCGCCTGCCCAGTGAATATGCGATCCAAAAATTTTGTCTAATAAAAGATTGCCACTTGGTTGTTCGGGTTCTTCTCCACCCAATACTAAATGGCATTCAAGTCCCAAGCTTGCCGCTGCGGCAGCAGTTTGGCGACAATGGTTTGATTGTGCGGCACCTGCCGTAATCACGCAATCAGCACCTTGAGCAAGGGCATCACCCATGATAAATTCAAGCTTACGGGTTTTGTTGCCACCCAATGCCAGTCCCGTGTTGTCATCTCGTTTCATAAAAATAGTAGGGCCATCAAGCGCTTTACTCAATCTGCTAAGCTCTATCAATGGAGTGGGGAAGAAGCCCAATGATTGTCTGGGTATGTGGTTACATTCCATATTTTGTCCCTTTTATAATAAAAAAATGCTGAATAAGTTTGAAACATAGCCATTGATAAAGTCAATTAAAGATGATTATTTAGTGGATATAAATAGCCAATAATTATACGTCGTAACAGCCTTATAAAACGTATGAATGCGTATCCAGCTTGAGAATTAGTGGAATCCTAAGGTTTAATCTACCAAATATACAATGAAAATCCTCATGCAAGCTGTCAATTTTGCATGAGGACTATTTGTTTTATTAACAAACTGTTTATTTTATTGAGAAACTGTTGAGAGCTGTTTTAGAACTATTCGTCAAACCAATTAGACGGTTAAAAATGAAACTTCACTAGAGCGCTAGGCACGTTTTGAGTCGTATCACTGCCATACTTATTTTTCCAGTAACTATATTCCATACCGACCTCTAAGCGATTATCAATGCCTAATAGTGGTTGTAAGTTATACTTTATTTGCGGATTGATATGTAGTTGGTTTTTTAAGTCGTCGTTGTTAAAAGAGTAGTCTACATAACCATCGACCACAACGTTATTTTTCTCCCAACCGTAAGTTAAGGTGATTTGCTGGTCATCATCAGTATTATCATTGAAGACATGATATAGGGAAGCAGAGGCGTACTTCATACCTGAAATAGGGACATTCAAATCTGCCCCTAGTCCTATCATATAGTTGTCTTGGCTAAAGCCTTTGCTGTTCGAGCCAAACTCATATTGCCCCGCTAGATTGAGCTGTTTGATAAAGCTATCATCGAAAGTTGTGAGCTTAAGCTTGGGCGCAAACTCACCATACGTTTCTTTAAATCTATTGTTTTCAATATCATTTGCGCCTTGATGACGATCGACGAAGAAAAATACGCCGCCCCAACTATGGGTAGATGCGTGCTCCAGAGTGATGGTCGTCAATTCTCCGTCTTCTACCAGCTCATAGTCATTACCATACAGTACAGAAAGACTGGTATCGGTGAAAAGCACCTTTGCATGGCTGCTGCTCATCGTACCTAAGGCAACGATCGCGGCTAAAGCGGTGGTTAATAAGCTACTAAAAAACAGTTTTTTCTGAATATTGGTTCTACATAATTGGCTAGCCAGTGGCAGGTTTGCAAATAAGTGATAACGCACAGTAATATTCCTTTATATAGAGTGGGTCATCCTAGCAGGTTGGATATATGACAAAAGCGCATTTTAACTTCCTGTCAAAACGGGTCAATGCTGCTAAGGATAAATCGCGGTCAATTTTCGATAGCAATCTAAAATAATGAAGATAAATGCTATCAATATAAGTATTGTCAAAAGGATAAAAAATGCTCTGTTGGCTATGTTATCCGCAATAATTCTTAACACTTTGAAACAGTTAAGCATGTTTTATAATGAGTGACAACCATAAGCTGGCTAAGAATAACGGTCTATCAAGCCTTCTAAGTATTTGATATTACCTAAGTTTATGATTTTATTAAATTAACTGACTAAATGGTCAGCTTTATTATTTTTGTAAACAAGGAGATATGTCGAAGTAGTTGGTAGGCTAAACCACTAGCAATAATTATTACGATTCAGAGTAGTGAAAAGCGCTGGTAGGGTATTTTGAAACAAATGATATGAGAGGAAAGTGAATAGAGGTATGGCAGAATTAATAGACACAAAAAAACCTCAAGTAAACTAATACTTGAGGCGAAACTTGCTTAAAGTCGAAAGTCTAAATTCTTTTTAGCTTTTTACTAAATATGGCGCAGCGGACGGGACTCGAACCCGCGACCCCCGGCGTGACAGGCTAGACCCACCATATTTCATTAAATAACTTTAATCTATGTTAACCTATAAACCCCTGCCTTATAAGGGCTGTATAGATTATTTCATTAAGACGTTTAGCGTATTTTAACATATATTAGTAAGTATAAAAAATACATTTTGGTCGCTGAGGATGTATAAAATTTATACTTTATTAGTCGTAAATAAGTATAGATTTTATACTGAAATTACTTAGAATAAACTTCTTAATCATTCATGTTTGAGCCAGCTATTAAAACTATTACATTAAAATTTTATAATATATTTAACAACCAATACTATGACTGCGCTCCTTAAGTAGCTTCTTGACTGATTCTATACGCGGTCTAATGCTTTCACCTACCAGTAAAATAGAAGCTTCATAGCGGCTAAAATAACTGTCTTTATCTCTCACTGCTGACAACCAATTAAATGATCCTTCTACTAATACCACCCCTTTGTCTGTTTCAAACATCATTGACTTTGAATGGATACCGTCAATCACTTTGACAGTTACACCAATATTTTTTAAAACTGATATAGCTTCTTTAGAATTTTTTTTGCGCGTCTTTGTGTTATCGATATCTAACCTAGCATCGCAATACACAATAACCATAACGCCTCTACTAACAGCGTTTTTCAGTTCTAGTTTTAGATTATCTGACAATGCGTTTTCTGATAAAAAAGGAGATACAATGATTAATTCATTAATTGTTCTTTTACAAGCTTCAATAAGTATTTCATCGTGACGATCAAGCTGATTAATGTGCTCTTTAATAAGATTAGCATAAACTTTAGAGGGCTTCTTTTCCCCAACGAGGTCATAGACAAAACTATTATCAATTTGTGCATTAAGGTTGTTTAATAGCCATTTCCCTAAGTTACCTAAAGGGGTTCGTGGTGAGATGGCAAGTGTTTCCATATTCCCAAATAATACGAAATGGTCTCTTGCGCGAGAGACTGTCACATTGAGCAAATTATATTGGCTATTTATAAAGCTCACACTGTCTTTTGGGCTGGCTACTAAAGAAAACAGTACAAGCGGTCTTTCAGCACCTTGAAGCGCATGCGCTGTACCTACCGTTATTTTCTTAAAAGCTGGTTTATACTGGCTTAATGCTTCTTTTATTTCTAAAGTCTGTGGTTTAAAAGGCGTTACTATAGCTACTACGTCATGGATATTTCTACCATACTCTTTTTCTAGAACCTCGCTGTTACTATCAATCCAAGCAGCTATCGCTAATGCTTCTAAAGCATTAATGCGACTTTTACCACGTCGCTCACTGGGATAATCAATATGAACATAGCCTTTATTGCCTAAAACGAAATCTAGGTTAATATTGCACTTATTTCCACGCATAGGTTCAAGCTGACCGTAATAAATATTGTCATTACAATAAGATATTATTTGATCTAGACAACGCCTATGCTCAGTCAACAGCAGACCGTTGGTTAAATATTTGGTATCAGTATTATTTGAAGGATTATCTTCGTAAAGATTGGCGTGTTGAGCCATCTGCATGAGTGAACCGCAACCACCAAGTTTACCTTGGGACTTATGTATATCAAGCTGCTTCTCACTTATATTTTCAAGGTCGTTACACACGTATAGACCGTAGTTCACGGTATCCATAGACTGGCTGACAGAGTATATAGGCTCTATTTGCTTGGTATCACCAACTACTAATGCGTTTTTAGCTAAAGCAAACGTAGGTAACGCGATATCAGGCGCTACCTGACCCGATTCATCAACTATTAAATAATCATACAGTTCATCATAAGGGCGCTCTTCCTTACCGCTATAATATCGACTGTATTTGGGTGCAGAGTAAAACGTGGAAATAAATATCGGCGTGAGACAGGCATAACGTTGTAGTTTTTCTTTATATGTTTTATGACCATATTCTGGACTGGATTTATCTGTAATTTTCGCAAGCTTTGATACATAATCAGCTTCTCGATAATGCAGTGCTAGCCAAAATGCCTCATAACGATAGGAGATGTCCAATTTAATATTGATATCCTCTTGAACATCCAAGTTTCTATATTCTTCGCCAGTCTTATCGTAAAGCACATTCATTTTAGATTGATAAGTACAATTCCAGTCCTTGGTCAAACTCTGCCAATCTTGCTCAAGCTTCTCGATGCTCTTTTTGAGATTAGTTTTTAATGTTAAATTATCCCTTTGCACCCTCAGCTTCTCATAATTTTTGATCAGTAAATTATCTATATTTTCTATAATATGATAGTGATTACTCCAGTCGCTGACTTCCAACATTGATACATCTATTTTAGAGACGATAAGCTTAAACTGACTTGCACGCCTTTGCTTCAAAAATGGCAAAAAACGAAATAGTTTGGCGAGAAAAGGTTGAGAGTCGTAAGCTTTATATAAGTCTTCTTTACTTTGCTCCCACTTCTTTATGTTACTAGCCAGTTTACTATAATGTTGTTCCAATTGAATGATTGTACCTTGTAGTGCGGTTAAGTTCTGAAAACCTAAATCAATCAGTGTTTGTTCAATTTTGCTAAAATTTGAGGCAGTATCTAGAGCTGAAATAATCAGTTGTTGACGTTTGATAATTTCAGACTTTAGTAACGCCTTCGCATGAACAACTGAGCGAATACTTATACCCAAATAATCTTGTGCGTTACTGATAAATGATGCTTCAAGCTCATCTGCGGAACGAGCTTCATAGTCTCCAAAGAAGCCTACAGTTTTGTTTTTTTTATTTAAAGCATACATTAAATAATCTTTAGATTTCTTAGAAGACATGTATAAACCAAGTGATGGTATGTCTGGTAACCAACGATTAGTGAGAGGATCATCATCGTCAGGAAGTGTAAATCCTGATAATATGTTAGTAATAGCTTGGTTGTTGGTGGAGCTTGCCATGATTAATGGTGGCGGTTTGTCATCTAAAACATACTGTACGGTTAGGTTGGCAACGATAGACTGTAAAAGAGTTGTTTTTCCTGTGCCAGGTGGACCATTAACAGCGATTACTTCACCATCAGCATGAGTATTGAAAGCAGACATACTAACCCTTTGTGATTTTGACAATGGGAATTGTCCACTGAACTGTCCGATATGGCTTTCATCATTCAATACTTTTTGTGGTTTAGGATATAGCCGTTTAGCTATCGGCTTATCGTTAATAATATTTGATAATAGGCTCAAGGTATCAGTAGTGTTATCTTCTTTGAGCAAATACTTATATAGCTTAAAAACATTAGCAGCCATGCCACGTCTTGGAGCAACTTCTATATATAGATGGCATTTCTCAAAATTGTTAAATGCATTAAAATTTTTGCCTGTAATCTTGTGGAATAGTGCTTCGCACTCTCTCCAGTGACTTTCAATAGATTGACCATTAAATTTAAATGAGGCTAGAGCATTATCAACTGTCTCTATATCCGACAAGGCGGTATAGTTTTTTGGATTTGGAGACAAGTAATCACGAACAAAAAATGGCTTTGAATTTGGCTTGTTGTCAGAATCTACAAACAGCCTTCCGTTTCTATCTAGTTTAACAATGATCCAGAATAGTTCCACGGAGTCATCTTCAGTATATTGGTCTTCCATGACCATCTGTGACTGTGCGGGGCAAAGTGCTATTTCTATACTGGTATCTTCCTTTCTAGCCTGCGCTTGGCGCCATAGCTTATCAACGAGGAGCTTATCTAGCTCTTTAATACAGTGAAAACTATCTTGTATGAGCGGGTCATTAATGACCTCAATAGGCTTGATTTCAGCATATTTTAAAGTTTTATACCAGTATGTCAGCCAACGACGATTGAGTGAGTTCATATATTTCAGGAGCTCTAAGTTTTAAAAGGTTCAATAAGTAGTATTATACTTATTATATAAACATGTGCTCACAAAAATAGAAAAGCACAAAGAGTATTCACCCTTTGCGCCCAAACATTTATAGAACTTTGACTTTATAGCTTCAATCTACAACCCTAAATAACACATCACCGAACGATTCTTAGCGTTAAAATTTCCGCCTCGAAGCTCATCTACATCATCTCTTGTCGTCTTAAAAATAGGTTGCAGCTTTAAAAAGTTATCATTTTTGAAATATAGTGCATTGTAGACATAATCACTTTCTGGTTGATAAAACAACTCCAAACGTGACAAGCCATACCCACGGTAGGTTGCATTGTTAAAATCTACGTAATAATGGACACCTTCATCATCTTCTACCACAGAGATATTTTTAATGGCCTCTCTATAATTAGCAGGAAGTTTCGATCGATAATCAGGTTTGACATAAGCGGTATAACTACCGTTAGGCTTATACTGCTTTGCCATGAAACTCTCTTGAAAAGCATTAAATCTTTTCTGAACCTGATTCTCTTTAGTGCCTTCAGTATAAGACGCTTGATCAAAACCACAGCTGTTTTCAAACCATCCGACCAATCCAACCAAGTCTGTTTTTGATGAGACCGTGGTCTGTGCCGAAACAACGGTTTTGTTAGTTGGTTGCGCAACGCTTTGTTTAGTTGGGTTTGAGGTAGTCATACTTTGCAAGTCATTCATGACTGCACTCATTTCGCTACAGCCTGTCAACAGAGCGCCTGCAGTAAATACCACCGCCAGTGTGACTGCATGCCCAGATGTCTTTAAAATCGTCTTCATACTTATCCTTATCAACCTCTTCGTTACTTATGCAAATAAAACATTGCCATCGTTAAGCACGCTCGTTTTGACGAACTACTTGAGACCGACAGTGTAGCCCCATGGTTGTTGTTTAAGATCATAAGTTTTAATCGCTTCAAGTTTGAAGTCTTTGCGATTATAACTACTTGGGCTATTACCTAATTTGTCTCCTAACTTATCCATGGTTGGATAGTAGTCATCTTGCCTAAAGTTACCAAACAGCTTTTTGGCCATAAAGCTAAGATAGTCACGGTTATAACCTGATATTTCAAACTCGGTATAGTACTTATCTTGAGGTCTATTAATCACCAAGCTGTCAGATAACTCAATGCGAGAGGGACAATTAAAGCAGCCTGGAATGAATGTAATATCATTAATCTTTGTTTGGTTAAGAATGTCGACCGTTTTAGTACTCTTAGAGTTAAAGCTAACACCACTTGATGTCGCTTTATAATTGCATTTTTCGTTGTTAGGTAAGATTCGAATACGCGTTATGATGTTTCGGCTGTTTGTATCAACGTCGATACTACAGTCGTATGCTTCACTATTACTATAACTACCACCTTCTTGTTTTTTGAGCCCGAGCTTATACTGACTGTTTACTGTCTTGACGTCTTTGCCTAAAGAGTTTGGTGATAAGAAGCCATTGTAATCAGCTGCCATAGCAGTAGTACTGACAGTTAAACCAAGCATAATGCTAAGACAAAGAGTTTGCTTATTCATAATACATATCCTTTTATAATTTAATATTCAATCGATTTTAGTCTGCTTTTATATTATAACGTTATTAATTTAACAAGGCATCCAATCTAGCCACCCACTGGTCCGCATCGACACTATCTGCTGTAAAAAAATCATATCTCGGCTGGTCAGGGTTTCTAATATAAACACTCATATAATGCTTACTGATTGAATTTTGAGTCACTCCATACTCATTCTGAGTTTCTACTCCTTGCGAATATGCCTGCCAACGCTGAACATCAGCAAAATTACAGATGGTCACTTGAGGTCTTACCTTAGGATCAAGAGTAAAGGCGATACGCTTAGCTTGCGCATCTACCAAAATACCGACCGATTCATAGTTCACATGGAAATTATGGTCTTGTACTAAGTGCTTCTTAAAGTAGTCATGGTTTTGCTGGTAGTAAGGCGGAACTTTGCTGTAATTCTTAAGTGTCGTAAAGATTTTAAAATACGAGGTGAATATAGAGTATGCGACGGCCAGCATGATAAACATGAAATAAAAACCTATCAATGAAAAAAAACTTCCTCCTGCCATTAAGAATAGCGCTGATAGACCAACCACCCCTATCCAAAATTTCTTAACGGTAAGAAGCTGTCTTAGCTTGCTAGGCTTACCTAATTTAAATTCAGGCGCGTTATTGTCAGGGGCAAATACAGTTTGAATGGCCATACTTATCATTCTCTAATCGATTAAAAGTCAAGTTAATATCTCTTGCCATCTATACAACAAAAATCAGATTTATAGAGATAAATAGCAATACTACGTTATTCGTAGTAAAAATCAAGAGGAAATAGACGAAATTCGTAGTTTGTTTACTTTGAGATGATCTATGAATTTGCAGACTGTATTTACTAAAAGATTTAAGCAGGCCCGAAAGGCAAAAGGGCTTACGCAAGAACAGCTGGGTCTTGCTATTGGATTAGATGAGTTTGTCGCTAGTACTCGTATCAATCGTTATGAGAGAGGCATTCACCAGCCAGATTTTCAAATATTAACCGCAATAGCCAATACGCTAAATGTACCGCCTGCTTATTTCTTTGCTGATGATGAGTTGGCTATCCAGATACTTAAATGGCAATAAGTGATCCTACTTATAGAGTATAGTCAACGTCCAAAAAAACTATTACACGATGCTCTATATTTCTCCGATTTGCGTGTTGGAAATATGAAGCATGTACCGACTTTTAATGTAACGTTTATACGCTATTCATCTAACGCCAAAACGTTGTTATTTTTTATCGTAATTAAGTGTCATTGAAGCAGAGATAGGCCTGATGTTTGATACGATAGGAAAAAGACTTAAGAGAGGGCGACAATATGCTGGTATAAAACAAGTCGAGCTAGCTCATAATATTGCTGCTAAGCAAGGAACAGTTTCAGATTTAGAAAATGGATGTGACGATAGCTCTAATAAATTATTTCGAATAGCAATTTGTAGAGGTGTAAATGTGGAGTAGCTTTCGACTGGTTTAAAAGAAGTGGTAGGTACAAGCACCGAAGAATCCACCTTAACGCCTTGTATGATACTTGTATAGAGCTATGATGAAGCGTTGAATTTTTTTCTTAAAAAGGTCAATGTTACCGTAGCATTTGATTTTGAGTCTGTCTATGGCCAACAAGATTGTCATACAAACTTATGTTAGATTAGAGTGATCGATAATAGTGTGTCACCTGTTTTTAACATTCAAGATTTAGCATTTATAAATACGAAGTTACTACATCAACTTGGTTATTATGTTCTCGCCTTTGAGAATAAATTTAAGTCCGTGGTATGCAGAAAATGGTGACCTAAAGATATTGATACAGCTACAGATAAGCCATACGCCCAGCTTATAACTGTTCATCCTAACTAATTATTGACAGCCAATATAATAATATTAACATATTGAGCGCAGCGCTCGAACATAGAATCAAACTGAGATAAGTAGAATAAACTTAAAAATAATCAGCTTTTAAAGCGTGATTGTTTAATTAAAGTGTCTCTTGGTCTATCGATAAGTAGCGCGAAATCCTTCAATAAAATACTATTACTCTCAAATACATCATTCCATATATCTGTTTCAAAACTAGCTTGCTTCGTCAAAAGACCAAGTTCTTTATACATGGCTCCTGGTTTTGATAACGACAGTATTGATACTGTACGAATAAAATCCATATAAATAAAGTCTATAATGTCTTGCTTGAACTCCTTATCTCTTTTTTTACTGATTCTCTTGAATTGTTCATCTGTTTTGTTTTTTCTATCTAAGCTTGTCGATGATACATAGCTAGAAATAATACTATTTTCATTTACGATATCCTTGATGTCGAAAATTGGAGAAAAACAACCTCCAATGATTTCATAGCTATTAGTCTCTCTTGGTATCATAGATATAATATGCAATGGTATATTATTCCTATTACCAAAATAATTATTAATATCTTTAAGATACTCTTCCTTATTGCTTGCGATATATGCATTCATTAATATTTCATAAAGTTTTTTAGCAAGCGGATGAAATCTTATTTTTGATTTACTGTTTAACTTTATAGTTTTAGCCGATATTTTCATGTTTTTTCGCCTCCTTATTGATTCTATCGCCTATCATAATATATGCATAGTGGCAAAATATCTGTAATGTCCTGACGTTCCACTGCTTAATGGGATTATTGGAATCAAATCTATTTTTAATTCTTATAGACTGAGTTTGACTTGACAGTGAAAGCTCAGCTCGAATCTGTTTTTGATACGATATATCTTTCGTTTGTTCAGGATTAATAACTTCTATTTGAGACCGAGGTATAGCCTTTAACGCAATATCCCAGGAGGTTTGATCTGTTTCTGCTGCCTGCTCATAATTATAGATCTTTAAACTAATATCTTTTTTGTACACTAATTGACAGACAATTTGAAGGTAGTCGTAAAGGACATCTGCGTACTTAAAAGTGATAAAGTTTTTGCTGGGTTGAGCATTAATAAGTGTGTGAAGAATCAAATTATGAATAGAAGATTTCTCCTTACTCTCTTTGTAAATATCACGAAATTTGTCTGTCATTCGCATCATATTTTTTCTATCATCACCATATTTATCTTTTATAGGTAGTAGACCGTACTTGTTGTTTAAATCGAATAGCCTAGGATTACCTTTTGTAGTTTGAAACTTTGATGCTTCTCTCAATTGCTTTGCATTAAAAAGCCATTTTTCAAATGTGTCTTGACTGACATCATAGATATGCAAGAGATATTCATAATCACCTTTTTGAATATAGGCTTCTAGAATTTGATTTACTTCATCGAAAGCATATCTCTTGGTCTGATCAGTTTGTTTAGTTAGATTCTCGCTAACTGCTTTGCTACTCTTGGGCGGCAGTAATTCTGGTAATTGTAGCTTATGCATAAGATATTTATTAATTCCCAATGGATCTTGTTCAATTTCATACTTTCGTCGCCTAGGTATTTTTAGTAGCTCAGCATGCTCAACAGATAGTCCGAAATTAGTCTGCCAAAGCAACAAGCCAATTTGTATATCTGTGAAATGCACATATGAAGCGAACGTCGTACTAGGGTTAGCATGGCCTGCCACTCCTGCTAAAGCGTATATTTTTTTGTAGGCAAGATTAGTCTCGAAATAATTAATGATGTCAGAAGCCTGACTATCTTTGTAAGGTAGTAAGCTTTTTAAAAGCTTTGTACTTGAATGGTTATTAAATTGATAATCCTTATCGTATAGAAATGACATCAATTGAAAATTAGTTAAGCAACTATGCCGTAAGTGATGTGTAGTGAGGTATCTTAGTCCAGTAACTTCCTTTATAAGACTACTAAGCACTTTTGATATTGCCTGAGCTTTATATGGCAGCCCAGCTTGATTTGCGATCAGTGTTTGGCCCTTGTAACCTAAGCGCTTGATGTACATACGCTTTATCAGTTTAATATCAGGCTCTGTCAATAATTGTGCTAACAGAACACGACGGCACGCAGAAAGACTTTTATTATTACCAAATTTATTATTCCGAACTTCTAAATAATTTTGAGTCTCTGCTACATCATGTATTCTTATCTTAACGATTTCACCAATCCTAAGACCACAGCGATGGCCCAATATAAGTACTAAGCTTAAAGCCTGCTTTTCATCAACGGTCATAATAAGACTATCAATTTTATTAAGTATAGCTTGGAACATATTTTCTGAGATATAGCCTACTTTGTGATGAGGTCTATCGTCGGTATAAATCGAAGGTATAGATTCAAGATTATAATGTGTAACCATATACTGATGGACTTTACTAATTGATTTAGCAGCTGCGTTCTTGGCCTCTGAAGTTTTACTAAGTTCAATCATCTCACCATATAGCGCTACAAAATCCTCTTCTTGATAGTCTTTCAAATTCACATTTTCTGTAAGTGTCAACCATCGGTTAGTGATTCTATTGCTATAAGTCTGAATACTAGAGACTTTATGAGTAGTCGTCATTGATAACAGCCAACCAACGATTGCCTTTTCATTTAAAGGCGCGTGACTATTTTTTAATCTTTGATCAAGTTCCTGTAATTTTTCAACGAATAGTTTTTTAGAAATTTTAGAACTACTATCGCTTTTGAAAATCTTTGTTATCTCAACTACTAATTGAGGATTTGGTTTTATAGAATCAATATTAGAAGTAATATATGCTTGATCATTTAATTTTTCTTGAGTATGTATATCGTGTCGAATATTGTAAATTAGCGACTGCCAATTAGATGTTGGTAAACTATATGTATTCTCTTTGCCAATAACGACATACCAAATATACTCTGGCAGGTCAAAAGAGAGGTGACTTTCTAAAATATATACTGCTGCTATTAAAAAGCGTGTTAAGCCAAATTGCATACTATTTATTTGATGTTTGTGTTTTTGCTGTATACTTTGGTAAAGCTTGTGGATGCTAAAATCTATACGCTGATCTGCAACTAATACTTCTTTACTTTTAAAATATGACTGAATAATGCGTGCTGATACAGGTGAGATGAAAATTTGCGCTTGGTGCACTGTCTCTGATTCTATATAAGTATTTGTATGATAAGATTTATCCCTAACAATCATAGTTATTGTTGGCAGTCCATAAACTTGCTCAATTGCTAAATTATTGTCAGATATTTGTTCAAATATTGATTGCAATATAGGTGCTTTAAGCACTGCACTATGAAAAACTAATGTTAGAAAAACATCAGCTTTAGTTATGTCGGTAACAGTTTTTCTCTCTAAACTTTTAATCCAGCATAAATAGAAATCTAATACATCTTTACCGTCATTAAACCACTCTTGTGTGCGAAAAGAGCTAGGACGAGATGATCGAATGATAAACTTAGGAAAGCCTATCCAAATATTGTTATCTTCTATACGCTCTTGACAGTACTTCACAGCATGATTGTAAGCGGTCGAATATTTTTCGACGTCTTGGAATTGTTTATTGTTAAATAGTTTTTCATCAAATTTAGCCCACATCAAACTAAAACACTTCTGCTGATCTTTAGCTACTAATACCTCTACAAAATTGATATGTTTGTCTATAAGTTTACAAGCTAATGAAAAGCGTCTTTCTTCTTGCTTATCTCTTTTTTCTGCTCTTCCTTGAGTACCAGATTGTTGATCTACCATTTTTAGCGTTCCAACTGGATAACTTCAAAGCCAGCCTCCTTAATGAGCTTATCTAGTACTTCTGCAAAATTTTTAAGCTCAGAACGTTTTAAACCGCTGAAACGATCATAAAAACCAAAACCTAGTTCATCAGAATGTCCCATCCAAGCACTAACAACGTCATATCCAATTGGTTTTTCATCAAAGTACGAAGCGTATGAATATTTGCCGACGTCTGAATTTTTAAGGGAGCGTATATGGTGCCGGTGCCAGTTAAGAGGTAGCGATATGTGTGATGACATACGCTCTTTTATAAGTCCGTTGTTTAACTTCAACTGAATCACCGTGTTAGTTATCTCATCTAGTTTTAGATAACTTATTAGTCCAACACTGCTATCTAAAATATCCATGTATATCTGACCGATACTATTACCCAACTTATTGAAAAGACTACCATTGGTTTTGATAAAATTTTTATACTCTTTAATTTGATGACATACTATTTGCGGTAGATAAATGAATCTGCCAAGCTTCTCAGTCTGCATTTCCTTATCGCTGATAAAATAAAGTCCTGTTCTAGTATCTATATCTGATAATCTACCAAATGGCTCAGTAACGGGTCGATACCCACTTGCAATAGACATCAAAATATATAAGTAGTCCATAAAACTGTTATGAAGACAAACCAGTGAATTTAAATTATTTAGTTTTAAACCTGCAATAGCGACCTCTACTTCTTGCCTTAGTGTGACCACGATCTCTTTTAATCTAAGTTCGTTAATAGCTAATGCGCTCCCTATAGTCCTATCCCAATGGGCCGTTAATCCTTCTTCAGATAGTTCAAAAAGCATGTTTAGCTTTGTCTTAGTTTGATTTGGATCATATTTATTTCCAAGTAGTTCTATTAGATGATCCATATAGTCTCGTTGGCATCGGAATAAATCATATTGACTGACATTGTAATAAGGTAGCGCTGAGAGATGATGAACAGGAGAGTTGATCGATACCTCTATAAGTGCTTTATCTATATTCTTTTGAGATAAATATTGAGGTAAATAGTTTTTAACTTTATTTATACTAAGCCTTGTACCAAACTCTTTATTAATTCTGCGGAGAGACTCTTTTGCTTCTTTAGTAACAGAGCCAGTTGTATTATCATCGGCATTTTGAATCATCTCAATATGCATTGAACCTAACGGAAAAGGCATAAAAAGAGACAGCTTATCCGATTTATTATGGGCACATAGTGATTTATCCCACTCATCAGCGATATGACTACGTGATGGGCAAAATGTCAGCTGGTAACGATAAGCGTTAAATCCCGATTCGAGTTTTTCGGAAGTATATATATCATGAATGCCGGTTAGTAATAGCATGTATAGATACAATGCAGACTGATCAGATATGTCAAATCTGAACTTTCCTTCTTCATATTCATGCTCATATTTGTACTGTTTACCAATCGACTTAAAGTCAAGGCTGCTTAGTTTGCTAGCTATATATTCGACCAATCTTTTTATTTCATCTTCATGTGCTGTATTAACATCAGTGACCTGACTCATAGCATTTTTTCGACGACTGTTTGATTGGCCCTCTGCTTTTACCAGATCTAAATAATAGTTACTTGGAGTTTCTATAGTCACTTGCTCAAAACATTCATTCTCGTTATCTTGGCGTTCATTAGCTTCAAAAGTATCGGTATTATTTGTAGATTCAAAGATGTTTGCTAGGTCATTGATTGTGTTCCTTGTTGTATCGTCATAATATGAAGGACCTTTAACAACCTCAGAAATGGTACTGGGTACACGAATAATGCCCGAATCATTTTTAAAAAAGTTATCTATTGGTAGGATATATTCATAAAGGTACTGAGCTATACGCTCATTAATATAGTTTTTAGCAATACTCGAGGATAATGATGTATTTTTACTTAGCAGCTTATTTTCATACTTCTGTATTTCATCTTCAAATGATTGAGGGTTTCTATTTAACCATCTAGTATAATGATCGTTATCTTGCGACTCCATAAGATAACTTCGAAGACCCTTCAGACTCTCAAATTGTGTTATATCAGGCAAAAAAATCACTAAAAAATCACGAATTTTATTAGTTAGAAAGCGACATTCATCAAGTGTAGTTTTAATTCGACTCTCATAATCGGTTAATTCCACCATTTTCAAACATAGAAAGAAATAAAGAGCGCGAATAGTATTAATTTTAGAGAACTCTGAACGGCTGATTAAAAAAGTAATGAGATATAGATCTTTCAAATTTTGATGTTGTTCTCTCATACTCTTTATAAATAGCTTTTGGTTAACACCTTGTTCGTATATTCTGATTTTTTCAGACTCGACAACCTTAATATTTGTCTCTTTTTCATCTATCCAGCGAGATAAGCTTAAATATTCCTTTTTCAACTCCTGTTTATACTGTTCAGGTAATACGTCCTTCAAGAATCTAAGTTCAAATAATAAACACAGCATTTCAGACTCATTACAGTAGTCGAATATATTACTTTGCAACCACATGTTGTGATAGTTGTTGTTAGCTGATTCATTCATTTTGGACTCCTTCTACAATAAGTAGAAGAAGTTAACTCTTCTATTTTGGAATCTCTACTAAAAACGCGAAAAAAAACCACTATTTCTAGTGGTTTTAGCTGTTTATAGGCATTTTTAACAGTTTTATAGTATACCTCGTTCCATGAGAAGCTTATCAAGAGCACTGCCATCTTGACGAGTGAGATTTGGTACGTAACGGGAATAGACAGTAAATAGCATTTTTGTATTGCTATGACCCATTTGCGCGGCAATCCATTCAGGCGATTCACCAGCAGCAAGCCAAAGCGTTGCAGCTGTATGTCTACTTTGGTAAGGATTACGTCTAGTAAGCTCTAAATACCTTAGTAATGGATACCAAACCCGCCGAGTTACGTTGCGATGGTTTAAAGCTGTACCAGTATTAGTACAAAATACAAACGTGCTACGCTGTTTAGTTACATTCTGTTGTGCAATCAAAGCGTCATAAACCAGTTGGTTCATTTGGATGATACGATTCGAACCTGTAGTTTTAGTTTTACCTATAACTCCATTCACAATTGCCTGATCCACGATGATTTGCCGCCGCTCAAAATCTATGTTTTTCCAAGGTAAACCATCAATCTCACCTGTACGCATGCCAGTAAAAAAGCGTACGACATAGTAGGGTTTATAATCGGCTCTTACGTTATTAATAATGAGCATAACCTCTTCTAAAGTAAAAGGACTTACTTTGCTTTTAGGCTCACTAATTGGTCTTATATTTTTCCATGGACTCTCAAAATCAAAACGCTCAGATGCTTCGGTAAGCACCATACGCAATGGAGTCATAATATGGTTAATACGAGACGATGATAAAATTTTTCCGTTATTTCCCTCTTTAACTAGCTTGCCCCGAAAAGCCATTATTTTAGCTTTACTAATGGTATTCAGCGCTACATTGCCAAAATGAGGAGTTAGGTAAATTCTAAATATACCCTCTATATTACTTATCTGAGAGTCTCGCCATTCTGGCTTTTTCTCTTCTAACCAAATTTTGCTAAAGCTATCAAAGCCTGAGATTGAGTCCTTATGACTATTTGTTGCTTTCATAAGCTCTAAGCTTTGAAACTGCGCAAGCTTTTTACTTTGTGGAAAATAGTTTTCATATCGAAAACTACCCAATTGAATGTCAGCTTCCATTCTGTTAACGAAATTCTCTAGACGCTTTCGATTAGGCTTAGTGTCTGCCAGTAAGGTTTGCTCTCTGCAACGTTGACCTATGTATCGGAAGTCTACATAAAGGTTGCCATTACGGGTATTGATACTCGCCATGACTATGCTCCCGCTGCAAATGGAATGCTATCGTCAGAACCTGTCAGCATCAACTCTTCAATTTTTTGCCAGATAAAAAGGATTTTTCTGCCGCCAAAGGGTTTTATGTAGTGAACCCCTTCGATAAATACCGCATCCTTAAGTTGGTTGCGTATGGTCTTGCTGTCATATTTAATACGTTGTGACAGCTCTTCGGTTGTTAAATAGGTATAACTCATAGTAAAATCCTTACTAAAGATTAAAGTGTTATTATTTAATAGCTTTATGACCTGCTATAGAACGTAATTTACACTAAAAATAATCTTTTGCAAGACATTTTTATCTACAGTAGGTTATTTTATTATGGGGGAGGTTATGGTGAAGTGTAATTTATCTAGAATTATGGGTGAGAAAAGACTTAAGATTTCTGACGTATCTAAAGATACGGATATCAACAGAGGCACAATCACACGTATGTATAATGAAGAAGCCACTAGAGTGGATTTAGAAGTTGTAGAGAAGCTATGCTTATATTTGGATATTGAGGTAGGTGACCTTTACGAGGTAGTTAAAGAAGAATAAACGCTCTTTTGAATATGCAATACAGTGCTACCCTTATCAGTCATTATATTAAACAGTACGTAGCCAACTATGATTTTTCAAGTAGGTTAAATAATCTATTTGATAATAAAATAATCTATAGAAGGTTTTTTTAAGTTGCAATAGCTCAAAATGCATGTATAATTTAATCTGTAGGAAGTCATTAATACTAACAGAGGTAAATATTAATCTACAGGAGATTATACATGAACACATTTATTAAACCGCCGCATGCTTCAATTTGGCTGAGTGCTGAGGCAATATCGCTATCTACCAAGCTCATGGTAAACTTGCAAATACAACAAGGTTCGCAGTTAGCGAAAATGCTCGGCGTAAATTCGATATTTTATAATGATGAGGCAGTTAGAATATGGGTGCAACGTGAGATAAATGAGGGGTTGGCGCTAAACCGTTATACTTTGAAGAATCTTGAGACCAAGTTTTTGGACATTATGAATCATTACGAGATTCCGTATTCATTGTGATTAACGTCAACTACTTAGTTTGGAGATAACCATGAGCTTAAAACTTATTTTTAGCGCTAATGCAGATCAGTCCGACATACAATTATGTGAAGACTATTGGGCATATGGGCATGATGGACGCTATATAGAACATATAGAGATGCTCTGTAAACAATATCGTATCGACTATCATACTCTGTTCAGCGTGTTAGCGAAATGTCAGGCTTACTTAGATGATGTACACTGTGAATATTGTGGACGCCCTTATCAACTTTATGTACCAGCTGATATTCCTTATATCAGAAAACAGTCATCTTGGTTCTGCGAATCATGTATTAGTTTTTCTGGCGGGCAGCTTATAGTTGGCAGATGATAATTTAAAGATTACTTAATAACCAGATTGCTAATGCTCTCTGGTTTTTTTGCAAATGTGATTTGTTTATGAATATACGGAAATAATTGAAAAGCTCAAAGTTTAATTTTTCTCTGATTAATGATTAAACTTTACTAGATATTTTAGATTCATTTCTAACTGTTCATGAACTAAGGCAACAGGGATTTGCCACAATTCAGATAACTGCTTAGTAGCAATATCACTATCCCATGGCATTAGAGACTTTTTATTATATTTTGCAAATGGGTCATCAGTTTCAGTAAGAATCCGATCTTTCGGCATCATTGATACCAAAGATTGCCCTTTTTTAGTATTAAGCATTGCAGGACCAACGGTGAACCAACAACCCATATTAACTGCTCTTTTAAGCTGTCCCTGAGTTGAGCTATGCTGAAAAAACTGTAGAACCAAACTTGGTAAACTAACGACTCAATGAGGAGTTTATCATGACTAAGAAAATCAGAACCTATAGTGCAGCATTCAAAGCTGAAGCCGTTAAAAAGATAGCAGATAATAATGGCAATGTTTCAGCGACTGCAAAGCAGCTTGGCACAGCCATGCAGACATTATCTAACTGGCAAAACAAAGCTGATAAAGGCAAGCTGATCGGTACTAAAGAATATGATCCTGAGCTCATGGCTATACTAGAAGAGAATAAACGTCTTAAACGTGATCTCAAAGTTGCTCAGGAAGAGCGAGATATTCTAAAAAAGGCCACGGCGTACTTCGCGAAACACAGTTGATGAAGTACGTCTTTATCAAGGATAACCAGAAGATATTTAGCATCACCTGTATGTGTCACATATTAGATGTCAAGCCCTCAAGCTATTATAACTGGGTAAATCGTGGTGTTAGCAATCAGCAGATTCACCGCAATCAGTGTGAGCTGCTGGTGCGCGTGGCTCATGATGAAACTAAGCAGCGCTACGGCTGTGAGCGATTGCATGCTCATCTTGCAGAGCAAGGCCATCATATCAGTCAATACATGGTAAGAAGCATTAAAGAAGAATACGGCATTGTTTGCCGTCGTCACAAGCGTTTAAAAGTTACCACCAACTCAAACCATAACAAGTTCATCTATCCAAACCTGCTCGATCAAAAATTTGATACCAGTCGTCCTAACGAAGCTTGGGTTAGTGACATCACTTACATATGGACAGATGAGGGTCGGCTATACTTAGCAGGGGTTAAGGACCTCTACACTAAAGAGCTGGTCGGCTATGCTATCCACAAGCGTATGACAGCAGATTTAGTTTGCCGTGCATTTAATATGGCCATCAAGAACAAACGACCCAACCAACGGCTGATTGTGCATTCTGATAGAGGCAGTCAGTACTGTAGTTATGACTATCATAAGATCATTAAGAAGCATAAATTTAAGGGCTCAATGTCTAGACGTGGTAATTGCTTTGATAATGCTCCGATAGAGAGTTTCTCGGGTATATTGAAAAATGAGTTAGTGTATCATCAGGATTATAAAATGAGATTCGAAGCTATCAATGACATCATTAAATATATTGAGCTTGAGTATAACCAGACTAGAATCCAAAAGGGTTTGGGCTATAAAACGCCAAGACAGGTGTGGTTTGACTTTTATCATCAGGCTGAGTAACTAAAATCTCCCAAGTCAATGTCTACAGATTTGACAGCATAGGTCAATCCTGTGGACGATTGATCCCCTAAAAGTATTATAAGAAGAGATAAAATGAAATATGTGTTTGATAAGCAATTAGAAATGATTAATGACTGGTGCATGGTAAAAAATGTACAGCGGTTTAATCAGTTAAGTCAAATCATTTATATTGATAAGTCTATTGGTGATGGCTACTTTGAACGTTATGATTTCGGTAGCATTGGTCTATCACGGGTCAATTGCTACTTTCATAGAAATCATCAATTCATTAATCCTAATTGCCAAACCAGTTATGTTTTATACATTGTTTTGCAAGGGAGCTATGAATATCAGCTAGACGACAAAGTGACTATAGAAGAAAAAGTAGGAGTAAAAGCAACAGTAAAAACAGAAGTAGGAACAGAAGTAGGAACAGAAGTAGGAACAGAAGTAGGAACAGAAGCAAGGCAGGTAAATAGAATCAAGCTAAAACAGTTTGAGCAAGTAACGATAAATGCGCCTGCCATTTGGTTAATAAAAGGCGATTTAGGGAGATTGAGCACAATTATTAGCGCTAAGGAAGACATTAAAGCCTTATATATTGAGCTAGATAAAGACTTTGTTGGTAAATTAGCCGCACAAATAGAGCAGCAGACAGATGCCAATAACTTAATCATATCCAAATTAATGACTATGTCCGATTCGTCAATTCTACCTTTAAATCTGACTACCAAAGCGGCAAATTTTGTAATGCAGGGCTGGGAGGTTTATAACACGCCTAGTCCCACTGATGATATTAAATTTATGGCACTACAAGGACAATGCTTAACCTTTACGAGTTTATTATTGAAACAATGTATTACTGAAATAGGCGGGGCTAAAGTACAGGCTCTTAATTCTGCTTATCAAGCCAAACTGCTTCTTGATGAGTTTTACAATAAGAATTGGACGATACGAGAGCTTGCGCAAAAAACAGGCACAAATGAATGTTATTTAAAGGCCGACTTTAAGAAATTAACGACTCGAACGATTGGTGATTATCGAACTCATAAACGCATGCAGTTAGCCATGAAACTATTACAAGAGAGACAAAAAATTGCTCCAATTGCTAATCAGCTTGGTTTTAGTAGTACTCAATATTTTCGTCGGGTGTTTTACAAGTTTTATGGCTATATGCCGGATTAATATATGATAAATTGATATAAATCAATAGCTTTCCCGATTTTACTAAATAATTACGTATAGTCTAAAAATTTGTGTTAACTTTGTAATTGATATTGATTATCATTAACATTGTTTTTCATTTATGTTACTTTGGATTTATATATGTTGCCTAGCAAATTATCTTCCCTTCAATATTATCTCAGTGACCGTCATCTCAGTAAGGATATCAAAACGACTAACAAATTTAATGCTTTATATATACCCTCCTTATATCTAGCGCCATTACTCAGTTTATATATTCCTATCACAGCATTGGCAGTCCCATATGAAAATAGCCTGTCCTCAAATGTGCAAACCTTTAATGCGGAACAATTTGCTGAGAAGAAAGAGCTCGCTGAACAAAATAATGGTATTAATGAAATGACATCTGATGACATGCCTACTGTCACCCTTGATGCGATTACTGTTAATGCTCGAGGTATTGAAGAAGACGAGTTAAAGACCCCCTTTGTGGTTGATACGATTGACGCGCAAGAAATTGAAGACAAGCAATATGTGACGGTAACAGATGCTTTGCGAGATGTACCTAGTATAGATATCCACGATGGTGGTAATGTGGGCTACTCGACACTATGGATGCGTGGTACAGGCTCGTTAAGTATTACCAGTCTTGATGATAATTCTGTTGATGTCCGAATAGATGGTATCAGTAATGGTAAAACGGGATTGGCACGAAACTTAATTGATGTTGAAAAAGTTGAAGTCGCAAAAGGTCCTCAAGGGACAATATTGGGTTCAAGTGCTGAGGCTGGTGGTATCATTATCAAAACCTTTGACCCATCAGATTATACAGAAGGCAGGGTCAGTGTGGGTGTGGGTAATCATAATCTTAAGCGTGGCGAGGCGATGCTAAATCTACCTATAACGGATAATGTTTCTTTTCGCATTGCAGGTATGCTGGAGGAACGTGATAATAGTCTGATAAAACGAGAAGATGGCAAACCGCTTAATAAAAAAGACAAACAAGGCATACAAGCCAAGTTGCGTTGGCATGATGATAACGAAGACAATAATGTCGTCTTAACCGCTTATCATGATGAGCAAACCAATAATGTTCCTGTCCTACAAAAAGATTTTGATACTTATAAAGTTGCCACGTTTAATCTACCACATGAAAATACAAACACCGCTAAGGGCATGAATTTAGTGGTGAATAGTACCGCTTTTGATTTTGCTGATATAGAGTCAAAAACAGGTTATCACCATTATGATAGCGATATTCTGCGCCCCTACCTACCGCCAGAGATGTTGTCCTTACAATTCAGCGGATACCGAATTCCAGAAGACCAACAGCCCATATTCAGTGAGGTTCTTACCCATCCTGATAACAATCGTCAATACTTAGAGGAATCGATTAAACAGGTTTCGCAAGAAATAACATTGGTCTCTAAGCCAGAGAGCGAAGTCCAGTGGGTCGCAGGACTCTACTTCGCAAACAAAGATAGGGTGTGGAAAAACGATGCCCGAATGAACTTAAATGACATGCCAGATGGGTTATTGAAAAACAGCACTCTTGGTAGTGCGAACAACGCAATTACCGATAAAACATTTGATACTCAGACGAAAGCCATATTTGGTGAAATAACGTATCCTGCGACCGAAAGTCTAGATGTGATAGCAGGGCTACGTTTGGCAAATGAAGAGCAAACACACGATGCCGTTTGGCAAGGCAATGATAATAACCCATTGGGTAATGATGTAAAAAGTGGCAGTAAAACGCTGGAGGACACCGCAACGACGGGACGCTTTGGTTTGAGCTATGCTATAAGTCCTAATTGGCGGGTATATGCGCTACAATCACGCGGTCATAAGTTCGGTGGGTTTGCCGATTATGACAATAACATGGCTTATGGTAACCCCCTTGCATATTACAAGCCGACGACAATTGATGCCTCTGAGATTGGTACAAAATATCGCAGTGCAGACAATCGCTTAAATTTGGGGTTGGCACTTTATCGTAACAAAATGAAAGACGACCATATGAGCGTAACAGCCTCACCTCCTGAATATAAAAGTGAAACGTTCAACGTTGATAGCCGTAGTCAAGGTATCGAGCTATCCGCAGATTGGCGAATAACCAATAATTGGCAGATAAAAACCCAACTTGCCTACACCGATGCAAAGGTCACTGATGCTAGCGAAGTACCACCACCCGCTAGTCCGGGGATGTTACCGCTAACGGCAGAAGATAACCACATGCCACAAGTGCCAAAATTCAGTGGCAGTATTGGTATGCAATACAACGATGATTTACTGTTTACATTGCCAGTATTTGGTAAAGCGCAGTGGTTCGCTGATGCAAAATATCGCTACGTGGGTGACCGTTATGCGCAAGCGTACAATGGTATTGAGCTTGAGAGTTATGGTTTGGTTGACGCTAGTCTAGGACTCACCAGCTACAACCACGAACTAAGCATTTGGGGTAAAAACTTAACAGATGAACGCTACGAGCATATAAAAATATATCCGATGAATGTTGGTATATTAGGAACTGATAGAAGCTATGGTCTTAAATATAGTTATTACTATTAAGACTGTCACTACTATTAAGGTAACAACAGATGAAAATATCTTCCAATCGCAAGCCTTGGGTTTTGCTTGCCAGTATTTATATCACTCAGTATATCGGGCTGGCTTTTATTTTTGCCTCTTCCGTTGCCATCATGCGTGACATGAAGATGCCATTAAATAAAATTGCTTTATTAAACTTCATTGCCTTACCGTTATTACTGAAAATACTTTACGCACCGTTTATAGACCTTATTCGACCCTCATTTATGCACAGACAGTTACAAGGGCGTTATCGCAGTTGGTTACTTATAGCGCAGTTTTTAATGATGATTTTATTGGTTATCATCGGTATGCTAGATATTGCGACACAGTTTAGTCTAATGATAGGATTAATGCTTGTTTATGCTTTGGCCGTGAGCGTGCAAGATGTTGCGGTAGATGGCCTTGCGAACAAAATCTTTAGTAAAAATGAGCGGCAACGAGCAAACAGTGTGCAGTTCTCTGGTAATCTTGTGGGTAATATTATTGGTGGTGGCCTGATACTTATGGCATATCCTTGGCTACAATGGCAAGGGTCACTGCTTGTGCTAGCGTTATTAACAAGTATCTCATGGTTACAACTGCTGCGTTATGTAGAGCCGACAATAGAGTTACCAGACAATGCTGATACCCGCACAGCCGCTACGCAGTTTGTGCAAAAGACGTCTTTAACGCGCTCGTTAGTTATCTTATTAGTCGCCATGTGGCAATTTATAAGAAGTAATCTGGCATGGTTTATTTTATTAGTAATTTACCCTGTCGGATTTAGTGCCGGTTTTACCCTATTGAATCCAATACTGGTGGATGCGCACTGGACGTTTGCAGATATAGGTTTTGTGACTAAAGTATACGGTTCTGTGATTGGGGTGATTTCTGCGCTTAGTGCCAGTCTTCTTATTGACAAAATGGGCCGAGTTAAAACATTGCTCGTGTTAACGGTAGCGCAAGCTTTGGTACTGATGTTATTTTTACCTCTAAGCTATGGTTACACCAATAAGCTTATGGTATATAGTGCAGTGACCACCTACTTTTTAGTAAACCCTGCACTCATGGCGACTGTTGCCACAATTGCGATGGATAAAGCCAGCCTAAAATCTGCCAAAGCCACGTTCTTTACCTTGCAACTGGGTACTTTTTCTTTTATGGGCTTTGTTTGTGCAGGTGTAGCGATGACGGCAGCCAATACGTTTGGCTACAGCAAAGTGCTAATGGCAAGTATCTCTCTCACCCTCATCATTGTCTTATTTATGCGCGCAAAACAAACCATGTTTAATAGCTAGATCTCAGTCACTTAATCTAGGGCGTGTCTTCATTTACAATTTATGGGCTAAAAATGGCTATATTACCGCCAAACTTTGTCTAATTCGTAGTCAATATGTCTATATTAACTGCGAAATCATTCGCGTTTGACAACAATCTATCTCATTTTTATCTCTATAATCCAATTGGAGACATGCCCTAGACAGACCCTAGTCTTAATCAACCTTAAAAGTAGTACACGGCAGATGATTGCAAGTACTACAGTAGTAGGCTAAGCGAGTCTTACATCGTAACTCTTTAAGGGTAGGCAACTATAGTATCGCTTCTACACATTTTCTTCTATTACGCTAGGGTCTGTTAATTGTTTAATAAACCCTAAATTCTATTCACTAGCACAGCACAGGTTACCTTATGCCAGCAACCCCCCCCTATACGCCGATAGCAGATATAGATGCCAAGTTAGACATCATCGAGCATCTTAATCAAGACCATATCGAAGAAGTACAAGCGATTGCAGCGTATTATTACCCCGATTTAGCAATTACAAATCCCCTTATTATAGATATTTATAAAGAAGGGATGCTGATATCAGCACAGGTAAATAATAAACCCCAAGAGTTGTTTGTCGATTTTAAACTTGAAGGTGATTTAGAAGAACAGGTGCTTTATTTGGCATATACTGCGATGGCGGAGCAAGGTCGCGATTTAACAGGTAATAAAAAGCATTACTTTGAGGTGATTGGTAAACAAAAATTAACGCCAAACATGACGCGGTTGACGCTACATAGTGAGACGCCGCTACCAGAAAATTATGCCGGCTATGCTTATGGAATGATACTAAAAGTACTGAATAAAACACCCCTTCAGCAGACAGTAGCAGACAAGCAGCAAATCACCTCGCTAACCACCTCCATAAAAGAACAGGTTAATAAACAAGTAAAAAAACGAGGCAATCAAGCATTCTTATGGCTGCTTAAAAAAGTATCTAGTGATAGAAGGCAAAAGATTGTAAAAACCATCAATAAAGATATTCGTCTGTACACACTACGCTCGGCTTGGAAGAGTAAAAAATCTGATTTTAATAATCAAGGTTATATGGATGTGTTCACGCATGGAAATAGTGCAGGTAGCTTATGGATTGAAACAGTAAATTTGGGCGATATTGTTTTTAGTCGTACAGAAACCGATGACAAGCACGCGCATTTACAGGAGGGGCAAACGGTGTTAATTGCTGATGAAACGGCTTATCCTGCTTTGGCGGGTATTCTGGACTTTTGGCAAAACGATATACCGCCTCATATTGTTATCTTAAGTCAACAACCGTTAGAACAAGATTACTTTGACGATAATGAATTTCCGGTAGGAGCGACTATTCATCGTATTGTCAGCCCATATAATCAACAAGGGTTAAAAACCCTTGAGATATTAAAAGATATTGAGTCTATAGACGGGGTATGGGGCGCGTTTGAAAGCAAGGCGTGTAAAGTCGTGCGTCATTATTTACGTAATGAGCGCCAGTTAACTGGCAAGCAGAACCATATTAAAGGATATTGGAAAGCCACTACTGATTGATATGGCTAGGCGGCTAGTCCAGCCTAGCTGCCTAGCTGTATATGTTTAAACTTTCTTCGGCATACTATGGCAAGAACAAATGACGACACCGCCAATCCCACTACCATTAATAACCATATGTCTTCAACGCGCAGTCTCATTATCCAATTAAATTTAATAGAGAGGATAACGACGGGAACAATAAATAGCCAATAATTGATAAGTATCACCAATAAGGGTTTTACGAAATCTTCAAAACCTCGTAAAACACCACTGATGAGCATTTGCATGGCACTAAAAAATTGAAAAGCAGCGCCATATGTCATCAGAATGGTGGCTATCTCTTTTACGCCATCGTCATTGGTAAAATAGCCCACTATCTTATCATCGTAAACGACTAATAAGGCGGCCATAATCGTTGCATACACCACCGTAACCAACAGGGTGAATATTGCCACTTTTGCAGCGTTTGACGCATCCGCTATACCATTAAAGTAGGCGATGCGAATCGTTGTTGCATTCGCAATAGCCACAGGAATCATAAACGCAATCAAGGTGATGTTTAAAACAATTTGATGCGCAGCAATGTGCCGAATACTGTAGGTGGAGATTAAAAAAGCCAACACGGTTAACGCCATGACTTCGAGTAAAAAAGAAAAACCAATGGGCAATCCTTCTATGAGTAAGCGTTTACTGTCTTGTTTGTCTACAGAAACATTATTACCAGAGACCGAATGACCAGCACTGGCAACCCAAGGTAACTGTTGAGTAATCTGTTTTTTTAAGAACATACAAGCGATATACCCACTTACTGCCGTCGCCAGTCCGCATCCCATCCCACCCATTTCAGGAAACCCTAAAAAACCATGGATAAAAATAACATTCAGACAAGCGTTCATAATAACCAGTAGAAAGCTCACTAAAACAATAGGTTTTAGGGTACTATTCCCTTCACCCGTTATTCTATACATAAGCATATGAATAATACCTGGCATCCCAAGGCCAACAAACATTAAATAATTTCTCGTGATTAAACTGACCTCGTCATCTTGAATAAACCAAGTGACTGAAAAGGCTAATAGTTCAATGATTACGAATCCAATAATAGACAGCCAAAAAGCAACGTTTTTGGCATGTAAAAAGAGCTTTTGAGCCGCTATATGTGTATTGCCGTGATAAATGTTATTGGCATCGGCGTTATTGGTATCAACAGTATTGTTAAGGGCGGCAAATTTAGGAACAAAGACATATAACACACCCGTAAAAAAAAGAAAGACAGGTGTCCATATGGCACTGCCTAAACCCACGGCGGCTAGATCTTTATAATTATATTGTCCAGCAACCATCGCATCAACGATACCGAGCGAGGCTTGGCAAAGCTGTATGAGTATCAATGGAATAGCAAGCTTTAAAATAGGTTTAATGATGGTAGAGTTTGTCATTTTAAATAGGCTTCAAAAAATAAGGCGATAGGGGTTTATTACTAAATGTTGGGCGGATACCAGCTTTTATATTGGGTACTTATGCTGCGTTCTTATATACGGTTCGATATATCAGATGGTAGTTGTTGTATACTCAATGGCATAAGTGACTATTTGTAGCATCTCTTTGCACACCTCACGATTGTTAAAATAAAAATGACCGCCTGCAAAAACGTAACTTCCTAGCCAGTTTTCACTATAAGCTGACCAAGCATCCATTTTGGTCTTGTCAGCTATATCCGTGTCGTCATCGCCATATAATGCCAGTAGCGGCACGGTGGTCTTCTTTGGATTGTCTGCTAATAATCTATCGTTCACTAAAAAATCATTACGCAAAATACGTAAAAAGAAAGATAAGGTGTTTTTGTTGTCAAGAATTGCTTTTGGTGTGCCGTTATAATGCGTTAATGCCTCAATTAACTCCTCATCCGTTAATAAATGCTTGAGTGGCATATGCCGAGTATGCTGATAGCTTGGTCTACCACTGACGATAATGAGACTAAGAAAGGGGCGAGTAGACGCATCTAAATAATTAATGACTTTCCAGAGTAACGCTGCTCCCAAACTATGCCCAAAAAGTGCAAAAGAGTGCTGTCTTTTGCTAACGTCTCGATTGATATTTTCAGCGATTTCTTGGGCAAGAACGTCTGGACAATCGCATAATGGCGTGCTCATTTTAATACCATGGCCTGGATATTCTACTGGTATCACATTAAGATAGCTTGGGAGTAGTTTTTGCCAAGCGCTATACAACATAGAGCTACTCCCTGCTGGCGGTAAACAATACATATCATATGTCGTCATGCTTTCCTTTTGTACCCTACGTTTTTTATCATTGATAACGCCTTAAGCGCTTACCGGTGACGTATTTTGAGCGTTATAGAAAGTGTCCCGGTAACAAAAATATAACATTGCCACTTTTTCGGGCATATCAAGCTCACCTTGAGGCTCATAAGACAAAGCGTTCAAGATCTTCGACATGGGTTTATTCTTGCTATCAGGCTCTACGATAACTTTACGAGCGCGACTGTTTTGGAATATAAAATCCGTTAGGCACCGTATAATGGGTTTAGCATAGCCTTTACCGACGACGTCCGTTTCTCCTAGTAGGATATGAAAGCCCATATCTGCCGCCTCAATATCATAATATAAACGGACACGATCTCGGGCCGCTTCATACACTTCAATGTACCCCACAGCCCTACCATTTATCGTTATGAAATAAAGCCTTTGATGGTCGTCTACAATCATCTTTTCATAGTAGGCCAGTAGTTTAGGCATCGGCTCATTTAATTGCCATTGCGGGATAACGTGTTCTTTATGCATCCAGTCATATATCAGTGGCATATCGTCGGGGTATTGAATTTTCCTTAGTCCATATACTGTGTCCGCTATTTTTTTTTCATAATTATTTGGCAATATTTGCGATAGGGTTGGCATATCAAGCTCTCTTTATTATAGTAAGGCTATTGTAAAGCTTTGGGTAGAAAGTCTTGGAACGCTATTTTTTTCTCTACTTGATAATATTCTTCACCCAATATTTGGTTGATGATGATCGAGTTTCTATAACATCCCATGCCGAGATCCGGCACAGAGATACCATGAGAATACAAGCCAACATTTTGCACAAAGATAGTTTCGTCATCATCTATGCTATAGTTCCGAGCGATTTGATAACGCCCCTCCGTATCATCTCTATTGATTTTTTCAGAGATAGAATGGATAAATTCTGGTGTTTTATATTCGTAGCCTAGTGCTAAAATCAGTGCTTGGGTATCCATCTTAAATTCTTTATTTAAATCTAGATGATTCAGTTGCAAGGAGAGTGTCTGGTCATTTTTTTTCTCTACATCGTTCAAGCGTACGTTAATGAGCATGTTGACATTAATCGGACTTTTTTTCGCTTTGATATAGAGCAAGTCATAGATATCATTAATAAGTTTTAGGTTAATGCCTTTATATAAGTGATCTTGTCTACTAATCACCTGATTTCTGGTACTTTCAGACAATGAAAAAAAGTAATCTGTATAATCAGGCGAGGTCATCTCTAAAGACAGCTTACCCAAATCCATCGCAAAAATACGATTGGCCATGGTTACCCAGTTAAGCTCGTAGCCATAGACATCTATATCTTGCAATAAATCATAGAAAATCTCTGCACTACTTTGACCACTACCCACGATAGTGATAGATTTCTTCTGCTGATATTTAGGTTTGTTTATTGAATAATGAGCGCCCAAATTAATGTCTTCTTGATCTATTTTACAAAAGTCAGGAACAATAGGAGCGCGGCCTGTACCGAGGGCGATGTTTTTCGTTTGCACGGCAAAATTGGAGTCTGAGCCGTTTTGTCCGAAAACGGTATATAGCTTTTGTTGCTCGTCATATGTTATATCGGTGACATGACAGCTATAGTTTAGATTCTCTAATTGATTAGATACCCATGAACAGTACTGGTTATATTCGGACCTTAAGGGACAAAAATCTTCTCTAATATAAAACTGATATAAACCGCCCGTCTTTTTTAAATAGTTAAGATAAGAGAATCGGCTGGTGGGGTCTGCAAAACTTACCAAATCGGCTATAAAAGGAATTTGTAAGGTGCTCCATTCGGGCATAATACCTGTATGCCAATCAAAATTAGGCTTTTTTTCAAAAAAACAGGCAGTTATGTCTGTTAAATCATTAGTCAATGCAGCCATACCTAAATTAAAAGGTCCTAGGCCAATGCCAACTAAATCATAAATCGTATTATTCATGTGATTGTGAGAGGTCATTATTGTGTCCATTTTTTAACGGTTACTTATAGTGAATTATTTTTATTGATTAGAGACGGGCTTAATTTGCCAATCAGGCAGTGCAAATCAAGCCAATTACTTACGCACTTTACCGACCAAGGTATATTGAAAGTCGGTAACCAGTTCTAATTCGTCAGGTAACTTATAATGGGCAATGTTCTTTTGCATAAGATGGGTGCGTAAGGTCTGCAGCGTTAGGGTACGGCTTTCATCTTTTAAAACAACAAAAACCTTTATTTTTTCTCCTAATCTCGCATCTGCAATGCCCACGACAGAGGAGTCTTTCACGGCGTCATGTGTTAGGATTAAATTCTCTAATTCACTTGGTGCTATCTTCTCGCCAGCCCTATTAATTTGCTCTTTGCCACGCCCCGTTATGACAATATTTTGCTGATTATCAAGATAGCCCAGGTCGCCTGTTTTATAAAAACCATCGGGGGTAAAACTGTCTTTATTTATCAGCGGTGAATTGTAATATCCGTTGATGGTATAAGGCCCTTTAGTCATAATTTGACCCACCTCGCCATGACTTAATACGCTCCCGTTTGGCGCAATAATGCTAATGACGTCACGGGGGGATAGGGGACGACCTTGCGTATGGATGATGGTTTGTTCATCGTCGTCTAACCTTGTGAAGCAAACGAGCCCTTCTGCCATCCCATAGACTTGTTGCAGCGTAATGTCTAACGTTTGCATCACCTTTTTAGCCATTTCGGGAAGCAATTTTGCGCCTCCCACTTGTATCACCTTTAAGCTGGATAGGTCATACTTAGGGAGGGCAGGTGAGTTAATCCATAATGACATCAAAGAAGGCACTAATGAGACTTGGGTAACGTGTTGGTTTTGCATGAGTTTAAAGCACTGTCTGGGGCTGGTTTCAGCGGTAAGAATGACAGTCGCCCCTTTATAAAATACGCCTAAAAACCCCGGAGAGCTCATCGCATAGTTGTGCATCACAGGCAGCACTACCAACTGCTTTGTTTGTTCATTGACACCCGCAATATCGGCGCTCATTTTAACCGAATACAGATAATCGGCATGGGTTCTAGGAATGAGTTTTGGAATACCGGTGGTACCACCTGATAACTGTAAAAAAGCCACTTTGGTTGCACTCACCTCACTGATATCTAACGGCTGATGGTCTTCCGTTATCATAGGCAGTGACTGCTCTATTGTCTCTTGAACAGTAATGGTTTCTCTGTACCAAAGCGTGAAATTGGGATAAGCAAATTTATTTATTATGTCCATCGCATCATCTTGATGAGCATTTACAGATTTTATTTTGATATAACCCACGGCTTTGCTCTGCTTAGCAATATTTTCAATTTCATAGGCGCCATAGCCATCTAAACAAAATATGGGCCTTGCGCCGATGGTATAGATGGCAAACAAGACAATAAAGAACTCAATCGTATTGGGCGCTTGTAGAATAATGAAGTCATCTTTTTTGAGATTTTGAGACTTCAGGTAGCTACCAAACTGTCTAGCCTTGGTATAAAGCTCAGTGTAGGTAAGCTGCTTGTTGCCATCAATAACCGCTGTGTTGTTGCCATATTTTTGTTGGATATTATCTAAGAACTGGATGTGGTTATGTGACCGCCACAGTCCTTCTTTCTGGTAGGTCGAAATTCTTTGTTTATCAAAAGAGACATAGTCACTTTCTAAGTCTGCCGTTAAGTCTTCGGTTGCAAGCATTATGCTCTCCTATTAGAGGTTTTCACCTTTTGCTATCTTATGAAATAACTGTTTTCTAAGGGTTCTGACAGTAGCTGTATGTTCAGTATGGGCAGTCGCTGTTATTAAAGCGTGTACGGTCTGTTTAATAAGGGCGATTTGTTGGTCATTATAATTTTGAGTGCGATAACATATCAGCACTCTTAAGGCCGCAAGTGGATCTGCTTGCTGTTCGAACATCTCAAAATGTAAACCAAACTTTGATAAATCTCGTATGGGCTCCAAAAGCTCGATATTTATTGTTTTATCGGCCGTCTTTATGTCACCATTTAGCATATTGGTGGTATGAAATTGGATATAAAATTCACATAGATTGTCGGTTACTTCTTCTACGGCTACGGCGTCTTCTACGATGCTAAATGGAACATCGCTATAAGGAAGGCTGGATAAAATAGACGTTTTTACTTGGGCGATAAGTTCAGCAAAGGTTAGATGTTCGTTGATAGCGACCTGATGCAAAACAACGTTGGTAAAAAAGCCAATCGTGTCTTGAAACGCCACCGCTTCACGGCTAAACATTGAGGTGCCCACCAAGATTTTTTTACCGGCTCCGAGATAATATAGTGCTAGGGTGATACAGGCATACAGAACATGGAATAATGAGGCTTTATGGATGTTGGCCCATCTGCTCAAGGCTGCATGCACTGTTTTGTCAAACTCTATTTCAACAATAGCGCCGGTGTAATCTATGTCATCGGGTAACTCATTCTCTTGACTAAATAAGGGGCGTCCTTTCTCAACCTTACCTAAATAGGTTTTCCAATAATCAAGATGCTTACCTAATATTTCTTCGCGGTCCTGATTGAACACATATTCTATATAGGATTTAGGTGTCGACTGCCAAATGGGGAGCTGACCGTTCGCCCGTGTTTGATAAGCAGTTATCAGCTCTTGCATAAAGATTGCCGTAGACCACTCGTCAAATGACAAGTGATATATCAATAACGATAAAATTTGTTGATATTTATCATCTTTTAATAGCCGTACTCTAATAGGTATCTCTTTACTTAGATTAAACCCTGTCGTTGCTTCACGGTCCAATATTTGCTGATAATGTTCGCCATTTTGATGGCTTGAGTCTAAAAACCAGGCGTAGTCTGCCAAATCTGCCATCGGGATGACGTTTTGTAGGATGCTATCGTCTTCTGGAAGAAATAACGTACGCAGCGTAGGATGTCTTTCAATGACATCTAAAAATGCCTGTTGCAATAGGGTTTCATCGACTGAGTCAGAAAAGCGTAAGGCATAGGGGATATTGAACATTGGATTTAAACCAAAATCAGCGAGCTCAATGTAAGAGCTTTGAAGAAGACTGAGCGGAGCTCGATTAAGATTATTTTTGCCCACTTGTTTATTCTCTTTTTGTTTCTCCTCTCTGTGTTCATCGTCTTCGTGTTTGTCCGTAGGAGTCTGTACGTCTCCTGTAGAGCCCAATGACCCCGGAGACACTGATTTTTTTGCCAGCTCTTTTGCAGAAGGATGATTAAAAAAATCGACTATTTGGATGTCTAAATTATGTTTTGTTTTGAGTTTGCCAATAACTTTGCTGGCTAATAACGAATGCCCGCCTAACTCAAAGAAATTATCGTCTGCTGTGAGGTCTTTATCCTCTAGTACGTCTTTAAACGTGTTAAGAATAATATCCGTTGTCTGTTGTCGCTCTAGCGCTAAATTGGGGGACTGTACTGATGGTGTCGCCAACTCCTCTCGATTCGTGCTCACTGCCACATTATTGGCAGTTTGTGCTACAAAACTTGAGAATAAGGTGTCTGTAGTAGGGAATAAACTGACTACAACAGGGGACTTGCCTATGACAATGGCCTGTAAGTAATCAACAAACTGAGTTAATAAAAACGTCCCTAGTGAGGGCTCTACGATGTCCTTTAAGGTCATTTCTAGATGAAGGTTTTCATTGGCTTCTATTCTAAAAGCCAACGTAATATCTTGGTCTGTGTTGAGCGGTGGTACCGCTAAGCTTTTCATCCCTATATTTGCTAGGTTCAAATGTTGCGCTGCATCATCGAACTGGGTAATCAGTATATTGGGTAAAGCCTGACGCTGCGATTGGGTGATCGTGATAATTTCTTCAATGGCCCTATTATTTTCAATCGCCATTAAAACCTGATTACGTGTGTCTTCGACAAAATTATTGAAATTAGTATCTACCTTTGTTATGCGAATAGGTATCACATTAGAGCTGGTTTTTATTTGATTGAGCGCAGTGATAGCGTTGGTATCGACGACTGGCATTAAAACATCTATAAACTCTTTAGTGAACAAGGTGGCTATATAATTGCTAAAAAGTGCCACTATAGTATGGGTAATACTAACTTTTGTGTTGTGACTAAATTTTTTTATACTGTCTATAGCAATAACAGTACGAAATCTATTGGCGGCAGGTGATATGTCTAAATAATTGTGCCAACCATCATGACTAATCGATAACGTTTCTTTATGTCGTTTTAAATAGCTGTTTGGCAAGGTGGTCTTTATTAATCCATTTGGAAACTGCATGCGCCAATACGACGTTGATTTTTGTAAGCTTTCTTGCGGTGCAGTAAATACAGATGGCTGTGACGGCAAGTTTTCTTTAGCATAATAGTGATTTAAGGCATTAAAAATGGGTTGCCAAGCCGTATCATCTAGTAATATATGATGACCAATAATACCTAGAACCGTTGTATTGGCATCAACCGAAAAAAGTATAAATCGAATAGAAGGCTCTTTAGACAGGTTTATGGAAATAGATTGGAGTTCCAATATATAATTGATAGCCGCTGGTATACTCTCTATAGATAAAATAGGAACGTCTACAGGATAACAGGTTAAATGCTCTTTTTTTAAATCGCCGTCACTATCTAACTGATACGCGAGGTTGAGACTTGAATCTGCCCTATAAAGTTGTTTAATCGCCTGTACAAGTTGTTTTTTGTTTAAACCTCCCTTTAGCTCTAAAGCCATACTAAAAGGTCCAGCAGCAGATAAAGGGTCTTGTTGATGCAGCATCCAGGCACGTTGCTCTGCTAAAGTTAACTGTGAGGAGACTGTATGGTCTTGGTCTATAGTCGTATCAACAACGGTATTAGTGTCTATGGTATTAGTAACGATATTAGAGTTTGAAATACCAAGCGCCTCTAACTTTTTCTGAAAAGCAATATGCGTATCTTTGTTTAAGACAGTGTCATTCATAACTGAACCTTTTTATGCTTATATAGTCGAACCGTTTTTAAACCGATACGGTGTTAAGCTCGCTGAATATGCTATCTGCGCTCGTTTGCCTTGTATCGATTTTAAAATCGCTTGACTATAAATGTAATAATAAACGTTATAACCCACTTAGACTTATCGCCAAACTAACTTGTCTAAGGTTGGTTTTATTATCGTGAAACCATTCGGATGAGCGACTGAGATAATGTGTTGTTTAGATGATTTATTGTGGTGCTATTCGTTGTTGTACTAAATGAATCAGCGACTGTATCGTCGAGCAGGCAATCAACGCGTAAACGTCTATATAAATTTGGAAGTGAGCGTTGATTTTCTCTTTAATGGCAGCCAGTTGTTTGGGTCTAATGCCTAACGTTTGCAGGTCAACAGTTAGGTAGTCCTGTGATTTTGGTACAACGGATGCAAAACATTCGCTAATATATCTTGTAACCGCTGTTAGCGTTGTATCTGGTTTGGTATGATTGGACTGGTTTGTTGTCGCGGCTTTAGTGACCACACTAGGGGTCAAAGACTTGGTGGCCGCTTCATTATCATAAAGGCTGGATTGAGCCAAATTTTTTATCAATGTTCTATCAGCTTTACCGTTGGCGGTGAGCGGTATACTTTCTACATGTAACCATTTGGAGGGAATATGGGAGCTCGGGAGCTCATTGTTTAAACATTCTCTAAATTTTTTAGCAGAAATAGCCTGATGGTCTTTTGTCTGATAAACAGCCACCAGCTCATCTGTATCTAGCTTGGCATTATGCGTGCATAAGACGATGGCCGAGGTAATGTTTTCCAATTTCGCTATGGATTGTTCTACATCTAAAGACGCAATACGTACCCCTCTCACTTTCAGATAGCCTGCGTGTCTGCCCGAAAAGATGATATTGCCATCTTCACGTAAGTACCCTAAATCACTTGTCAAAAATCCGAGTTTAGTCTGCCCCTCACTATCGGTAATATTAACGAAATCAGACTGATCTAATTTTTTATTTTTTAAATAGCCGTTAGATAAGTTACCGCCCGTCATACATATCGTGCCAACAACGTTATAGGGGCAAACCTGTAAGTCATCATCGACAATATAATGTTCATTATTTGCCATGGCTTTCCCATAAGGAATGACCTCTATATCCTCTTTTTGGATGTTATGCCAAATGTTCCAAATGGTTGTTTCGGTAGGGCCGCCTATAGAGTAAAACTGTGCATGAGGGATTAGCTCTCTGAGCTCTTGGATAACGTAAGGCTTAATATAATCACCGCCTAATGTAATATGGCGGATGGACTGTAGCTGCGAAGCCGTAGCACAGGTTAGCAACATATCGACAATCGCGGGCACGCTAGACCAAAACGTAATATGATGAATATCGACCAGATTGGCCCAATCAATGGCACTTTTAGCTTGGGTGGGTGTGGGCAATACCAGTGTCGCACCGACAGATAATCCGCCAAAGATATCAAAATTGGACATATCATGATGAAAAGGTGTCACCGCCATGACGACATCTGACTGATTTAAACGCCATGTTTTTACCGATTGTTCGACTACATTTGCTGTGGCAAGGTGGTTTAGTACCACACATTTGGGAGTGCCTGTACTGCCTGAGGTATATAGATAGTAAGCTGGCGTGGTATCTATAGTATACTGATGATTGAGTGTGAGATTAACAGCAGTAGCAGTAGCAGTAGCAGACAAGATATTGTCAATATCAAGCCATTTAATATTATCTGCAATATCCCAATCTCCTTCTAGCGCTTTACTAGAGCCGATGATGGCATCTACATTGCTATTGTCTAAAAAGTATTGGATTCTTTTAGTAGGGGCTTGGATATCAATAGGTACCCAAATCACCCCTTGGAGCGCACAAGCCAAGAGGCTATAAATAAATTCAGGACTTCTATCGAGGCAAATAGCCAAAACCTGGCCACGCTTTATGTTGTTTTTCTCTAGCGCTTGGATAACCTTTGCCACCTCATTGCCTAACGTTTCATAATAGATGGCTGTATCGCCAAATATAATGGCCGCTTTATGGGGTATGGTTGTCCATAAATTCGAAGATATCTTACCTAGGTAGTCCTCTATAGCCACGGTGTCTGTCTCATGGTCTGTTTTGCTAGCAGGCGGTGAGTTGTCTGAAGTCAAGCTATTAGCCGTCATAAAACTATCAACAAGAGCTTTTGATAAACGGTCTACCGCAGCGGCATTTAAAAAGATAGTTTCAAGGGTAGCCGCAAATTGCTCGATAAAACTCGTAGATAATGCGTCAGTGGCGTAATCAAGGTCCATAACAAGACGGTTGTCTGCGGATAATGAAAGACGAATATCAAGGGCTAATTGTGGCGTCTGGGTGAGGCCAGAATGGTAACGAACGCCATGTGTTTCTAAGGTGGGTTCGCGCCAAGATAATCCATTAGTAATAGCAACAGGTAAGCTTATAATTTTACCTGTTTGCTTAACCAGCAGCTTACCTAACTCAATACCAGAGAATGACGCATGTTGCATGGCGGCTAATATGTCTTGTTGTACTGATTTAGCATATACAGATATCTGCTCTTGGGGGTTATATCTGCTTTCAAGAACAATAAAAGAGGAATGTGTGCCTAAGGTATTAATCATCGCTGAATTCGATATTGGCAGTGACACTATTATCTCATTGGTTGCCGTATAATGAGATAACGCCATAAGAATAAGGGTGGTTAACAGGCTATTTGGTAATAGTTTGTCTTTAGCCGCTATTGCTATTAAATGTTTGTAATCTTGCCCATCAATTGAGATGGTTTTTCTACTATATTGAGCACAGCCAGAGTCAGAACGATAGATGCTATCTAATTCTTTTTCCCAAGGCAGTTGCATGACGGTGGTTATAGGTGCTAGCTTTTGTTGCCAATATTGTTTATCAACGTCTTTATTGTCATAAAGGATAGACGCCTTATTGTTATTTTGTTGGGGGGTATGTTTGCTTGGATGTTCCTTAATAGTGTCCTTATTCTCACTAAAGGCGTCTAGTATAATTTGATTTATGGCATAACCATCAAATGTTAAACCATCAAAGCTTGTAAAAATAATAGTTTCTTTATCGGATTCATTATCTTCTTTAGCGTTGGCGGGCAGGTTGAACAACCAGAATTTCCATAGTGGCTGTTTCAAAAGGTGCTGATAATGGGAATAACGCGCTCTTAATTGTTCGTAAGTGTGTTGAGCCTCTATAGGACTGCTATCGGATAAGTCGATAACCTCAAACTGACTGTCTCCCGATTGCCAAACGTTACTTTGTAGTTTTTCAGCATCAATCGTGGTGCGTAATACATCGTATTTATCCACCAGTCTTTCGAGGTTCTTTTGTAAAGTCTCAGCATCTATATTGCCTCTATACTCCCTAAAATCATGCATTGCTAAGCCACTAAGGGGTAAAATATTTTCTCTTGCTAATAGATACGCTTTTTGTAGAGGATTTAAAGAATCGGACCGTGTTAAAATCATACGAGTTCACCTTCTATTACTGATAAAAATGCAGTAGCAATCGGCATTGCCGTTTCGGGTTTTTTTTCTTCAACCAAACTGCCAAGGTTGCTGGCTGTTCTCTGGATAAAAATATCTACAATAGTTAAATTAGCGTTTTGGAAATACTGATTAATGGCATTCACAAAATGGGTGGCCGTGAGAGAATCACCACCAATATCAAAAAAATCGTCCGTTGCCGCAATCTCGGACATGGCTAAGCCAATTATTTTAGAAGCTATGTAGACAATGACATGCTCAACGGCGCTATTAAATTGCGCTTTTTCTTGCAGTTGATTAGAAGAGAGGTAACTTGACAGTAACCGGTCAACATCTACTTTATAACTATCAGACACTGGGAATTCATCAACGGTCTGATAAAAATGTGGCATAAGATAAGACGGGAGCATTTCTACTAATTGTTCAGTAATATAGTTATTGATGAGTAGGGTAGGCGTCGAATCGGCAATTAAAAAGGCAAATAGTTTTTCGGCATGGTAACAGACACAGACGTTGGCAATACCATCTAATCTGCGTATCTTATCTGCGATTATTTGTGTCGGTATGAAGCAACCTTGACGCTCTATATAGGAGTGATAACTTGTATATTGTTGAATCTCAAATGTATCATCGTAATAGGCCAAATCAGATTTTCTATGCACTTGTCGCATGTTGTGATCGGTGTTCGATGGTGTCTCACGCCTTTGAGTTGTCAGGGGTTCTTGAGTCGCCAGCGTGCCTATTACCCAAGCCGGACAAGTCAATCCTAATTTATTATAGATGGGGATATGAGGCAGGGGCGGACTAATTATTGATTTGATGCTGTTAGAAGTGGCTAAATGAGTATCTAGCGTGTGGAAAACATCTGTCAAGGCGTCATCTGTCTTTATCGTACCCGCTACAAATGCTTTGATAGCATGGATATAGTAGTTGAACATGTCAGTTGCACTATTGCCTTTAAAGGCATCGTGGCGTATGTCCCAATTAATCACAAGCCTACTATTTAGGTAGGCAATTTGTGCGTCCAAATCAACTTTTGGCCCTTGGGAAACACAATATACGGGCTCACCAAAGGTTTTTTGGAAGTTTTTTGAAAAAATTTCTTTAGAGTCTAATAAGGAAGAAAAGACAATAGGGGAAATTTCATGCTGATGGGTGAAGTCTGATAAGTCTCGAAGGACATGAATACCCGAATAAGCCGTATGTTCTTTTATAGCGCTTAATTCATTATGAATCTGTTCATAAGTCTCTATAAGAGACTGCTGACCACTTAGTGCTATATTTAATAAAGTAAACTCTGAAAATTCACCAATCACATTTTTTAAAGCATCAGGTTTGTTAAATAAAGGGTAATTTAAACGAAAATAGTTATTTGTCGACCATCTGCCGATACTTAAACCAAATAAGGTTAACAATATCTCTGACATACCTAAAGATTGTGAGACGGCAAAAGCGTGTAGAGACTCGGTTTCTTGCGCTGATAACGTATGGCAGAGACTGTTAGTTTCGATAACCTCGCCTCTGAGTCCCTCAGCAATACGCGGTAATTGGGGTATGGGCGCAATAGTATCTAATCTACCTTGCCACCACCGTTTATCTGCTTCTACCTTTGTACTATGAATAGCGTTGTGTTTTTTTTCGTTGAGATAGTCAAAATAAGCGGTGGGTTTAGCGTCCGCTTGATGCCATGGTGGCGATAATTCATTATGGTGAGGGCTATTATTGTTATGAATGTTATAGCTATTATAAACAGTGCTGAGATGTTCTAAAGCGGTAAGCAACGTCACGGGGTCAACGCTGATCATATCGACATCGATATGTAAGTAGGTTTTATGATGAGGTAGGACGCTCACGCTAATAGCAAAAACCTGCCCTTGGCTGATGTTAAGCTTTTGATGAGCAAAGGTGCGTCTTTTTTCTTTTAAAAAGGCTTGTATCTCTGCGGCAGACTGTTTGGTTAAGTCATCAACATGGATGACGTTATCAGGATGATAAAAATTTGCAAATGATTGCTTGCCTTGATTAGAGACTTGAATCGTTAACATGGGGTGTTGTTGAATTAGCTCTAGAACCGATGTTTTCAGATGACCAATACGAAGAGTTGGACTATCAAATTCCAGATAAATATGCGCCGACATACCTTCACTTTGTCTGCCTACCCAATACGCATACTGCATGTTAGAGAGTTCATACTCCTCGTTATCAGAAGTGGCATACTTATTTTCGATAATGCTTTGAGAAGATGCTGACCCATTATCGCTGACTGCTTCCTCGCTTGTCATATTTGTAGGGTTTTTTGCACCCTCAATTTCATGTTGGATAATTTGCAACCATGAATCAACATTAGGTTCGGTCACAAAGTCGATATAAGAAAACTCCTTATTGTATTGTTCGCTAAAGGCATCGACAAGTTCCATCACAATTAATGAATGTAAACCAAATTCGATAAGATTATCGTGCGTCTCTATATTTTCATTTTGCAGGACTTGTCTAACCTGCTCTAGCAAATCACATTGTAAGTTCATAAAGCTACCATATTTATTGTTGTATTTGTTCGGTATTGTTTATTCATATACCCAGCGTGGCCCCACCATCTATAACGATGTCATGCATGGTTATATGGGCAGCGGTAGGCTCAAGTAAGAAAATGATAGCGTTAACAATATCTTTAGGATTAGCGAGTTTTTTGAGCGGAATACCCACTTTATAATTAGCGTGATCACCATTAATGGTATAGCGTATATTTGCCTCACTATCTAAACAGTTATCCCAAAGACTTGTTAACATAGGCGTCATCGTAGAGCCAGGCGAGACTATATTCACCCGAACATTGTATTTCGCCAATTCAAGACCAATGGCTTTCGCAAAATGGGTAAGCGCAGCTTTTGTCGCACCGTACGCGGCCATGCCTACTCGCGGTGTTCTTCCAGCGTTTGAGGAAACAATAACAATACTGCCTTGTTGTTGTTGTCTAAAATGCGGTATTAAATAGTACATAAAATAAAAAACAGCATCGACATTTATGGCAAACATCTCCCTCCATTGTTGGCTAGTGATATCCTCATGCTTATCGGTGTACATAACGCCAGCCACATAAGCAACATATAGCGGTGGGTGCGTGGGTAACAGCTGTTCACATAATGCGCCAATTTGCTCTTCACTGGTAACATCACAAAGATATAAGGACAGTTTAGGATGCTTAATGATTTTTGATATGTTATCTAAATCTCTATCCAAACCTATTACGTCGTAACCTTTAGCAAGCATAGATTCAGTTAACGCCAGTCCGATACCTTGATTTACCCCAACGATCCATATAATTTGTTGTGTCATAACAGTCACTTATTGATATCTATTTCTACGAACGAATAATTTCAGCTGTGGTTACTACTTTTCCTAGATTGCGTTGCACATAATTTAAAGCGAAAATATGGTCTTCTCTAGAAAAGTCAGCGACGGCATCTTCGACAACAAAAGGCTTTATATTGTCCATAAATGCCACAGAAGCAGTTTGTAATACGCCGATATGCGCATATACACCGCAAATAATGATTTGGTCTTTTTTCTGGTTTTGCATATCCTCGCCTAGCTGAGTTCTATAAAAGGCGCTGTAACGCCATTTTTCAAGAATAATATCATTGTCTTCTGGCGCTATTGAGGCAGTGATATTTTCTTGACCTAATTTATCGGGTTCTGTCAACCCTTTCCCCCACATATCTGTTAATAAGCCTCTATCTTCTGTAGATTGTTTTTGGGGCTGCGCTGAATAATACACTTGAACATTATGGTCTTTCGCCCATTGTTTTAACTGTTTTATATGCTCAATAACAGAGGCAATAAGCACGCTATTAGCACCATAGAAGCTTAAGAAATAGTCTTGCATGTCATGAATCAATAAGACTGTTTTATTGGCATCTATGGTCCAATTCACTTTTGCTGTTGGATACTCATGTTGCTGGATAAGCTCGTAATTATTTATTTTGCTAATGCTCATAAAAAGCCTTATGCCGTAGGTAAAATGAATGGTGAGGGCATTCGATAATCAATCTATTTGTTGTTTTTAGTCACTTTAATGGCGGATTAACTGGATTATGTCAGGGGCGTATACGCGATGTTGATTAAGTTATTCATGTAATGTAAACACATTTAACATCGTTTCTAGCTTTTTTTGAGTTTCTATCCATTCTGAGTCTGGACACGAGCCTGCAACAACACCAGCACCTGCATATAAAGACATATGATTACTCTCTAAAAGCCCACAGCGAATGGTCACTAACCATTCACCGTTGCCTTGCGTGTCCATCCAGCCAATCAAACCGCTATAAAATCCACGCTCATACGTCTCTTTGCTTTGAATGAACTGTTTTGCCTGCTCTGTCGGGGTGCCACATATCGCGGGGGTGGGGTGGAGGTTTAATGCTAAAGTAAGCGCATCGGGGGCGTTGTGTCGCAAGGTGCCATTGAGCACTGTGGAGAGGTGGAGCATGGTGGAGGTTTCTAAAATTTCTGGTGTTTCTGTCACCGTCAAGCTAGAACAATAGGGCGCTAAATGGCTCACTACTTTATCGACAACCAAACTGTGCTCGCGTTGATCTTTCGGCGAACTTTTTAGGATTGTTTTATTTTTTAGGTCTTGTTTGAGGTTTTTGGTCAGTGCCAACGACCCCGCCAAGGGGTTACTTTTTACGCGGTGCCCTTCTTTAGATAATAATAATTCCGGACTTACCCCGACGATTGTTTCAGTATCCGATACCGGCACCGCAAAGGTATAAGCTTGCGGGTTTTTTTCAACCAAGATTTTAACCAAACTCGCAACGTTTGGCGCACTGTCTATTTCTAACTGCAACATACGCGATAGGACAACTTTACTTAACGCGGTTTTTTCAATGGTGTCCAAAGCGTGTTCTACCAGTTCTTTGAAATCTTGTTCGGACACCGAGCTTTTAACTTGGTGAACGTTAAATTCTTGTGGCTTACTATCAAATAAGTCATCGAGACAGCTTTTTGTGGATTCAGTGTAAAAGCTTAAACTGGAGTTTTGCTGCGTATCAAAAGGAATAGCACCCATTAGGATAGGGTTTGGGTTGCCTGCTGCTATTAACCTAGAAAACTCATGATCAATGTGGTTTTTTAGGATGGCAGTATCTTTTGCTGGCGTTGCTATACAGGACACAAGTTGACTGGCGTGAATTTGGTATTTATCGGCAATAAAATAAGCGTCATTTTGGGTAGATATTTTATTATTTCTATAGTTGCTGGGGGCATATGTGCTGTTTTGGGATGTTTCTTTAACAAAACGGCTTCTTTCTTCTTGAAGAGTATTAAACATTGTTATGCCTTTTTTAAATTGTAGTTATTATCTTTTCTTTATTTTTCTAAAACAGATAAAATTGCATCAGAGTTAAGTAAAGAGTTTCTTAACCAGTGAGCAAACATATCTAGATAAGTCTACTAAAAAAATTCCGATGTTTTTTTAAACATTCCCAATCATACGTCGTCACTTTTTTCGTATTTTTTAATACTTAAGTTGAACGTCTCGTTTATTTATTGGTTATATTTTTTACCATGTACAACAATGAACTATTGTTCATTAAAAATACTCTCATTTAATTTATTGTAGACGCAGACGATAGTAACGACTGCAGGTTTTTTAAGCATTTGGGGATTATATATACAAAAGATTTTTATTTCAATGTTAATGATAATAATTATCATTAACTTTACAATTATCATTAACAAATAGCAACATAGACCTAGAATAATCAGCTGTCTAGGCAGACACTCATATACAATAATTATTATTGTAACTTTATGTAAAAATGTGTATAAAATAAATTTTTTAATAGTTATGAATATAAATTTAGTTGTCAATAACATATAAGATATTGATATTTAATAATATTTTGCATAGTAAGAATATTTTTTTTGGGTGATTTTTTAAAATCTTAGATATTTTCGGTTTTAAGCAGAACCGCCAATAGGTTAGCGTTATTATGAGGTTTAAATGGTTTTATCATTAAAAAAAGCGATGAATAGCAGGAAAAATTAATGTTGCTAGGGCGTGTCCCTAATTGGAAAAAGCGCATATATCTTCTAAAATAAAGCATGCATTTTAGAAGATATGAGGCAAATAACTAAGATGGCCAGACAAGCATTAACCGATAACCTTTGGGAACAGTTACAGGTAACTATGGCACAGCATGGTTGCTATCAAAAAGAAAAGAATCGCGAGGTTATGGAAGCTATTCTCTGGAAACTCCGTACAGGCGCTCCTTGGCGTGACATACCTAAAGAGTTATGCCCGTGGAAAACTGCTTATAATCGTTTTAATCGATGGTCAAAGACTGGTTTGTGGCAGAATTTTTTTTGGCTTACGAAAGGAAGTTGATACGGAATAAGTATTCATCGACGGAAGTTATATACGGTGTCATCAGCATGCAAGTGGAGCTCGGCTTGGTGAATGTCGAGCAATTGGACAAAGCCGTGGCGGAGCAACTACAAAGATACATTTATCCTGTGATGCCGATGGATATCCGCTCGATTTTAAAATCACTGGGGGTGAAGTCCATGACAGTCAAGTTGCAGGTGAATTGATTAAAATGATTGGACAAGCTGATTGCTGACAAAGGCTATGATTCAGAGTCTATTAGAGACAAAGCTCGAAGCTGCGATATGATACCCGTCATTCATAAAAGAAAGAATACCAAACACCCTAATCCAGAGTTTGATAGCTATTTGTATAAACTGCGTCATCTTGTTGAAAATATGTTCGCTAGACTTAAGCATTTCCGCAGTATAGCCACTCGCTATGAAAAGTTAGCTCGTAACTTTAAGTCAATGCTTTACTTGGCCTGCACTATCATTCATTGCAAAATAAATTGAGGACACGCCCTAGTTACTTTACTCAGATAATAGGTTATGATAATGATAATGATAATTATTATCATTTTATAGTTAGTGATTTATTTTTAGGCGATGGATGGTAGAAACGTTCTTATGAGGTATAAAAATCTACTATGTAACGACTCATCGCTAAGAATTACACCGTTATAAACGGGGTAAACTGCAGGTTATTTTTAAGAGCAGGCAGCATACAAACCATAAAAATATGCCTAAATAATCATTAGGGGTAAGTGAAAAACGTACGAGAGCATACTGGGTTAAAGAGCCAAAGAACGCTAACAAAAGGAAGAAGAAAATGCTTTATATTTATAAACTTATATTTGTAGATATAAAGCCTTTTAGCAAGTAATCGGATGAGGCGACAACATACATATTCCAAATATGTATCGCTAATGACCACAGATATTTACGATTAAAACCTTATGCTATGGTCGTAGTGATGCGAACCAAAAAACAGTGTTCTAAACTAAAAAATGAGTGGAATGAAGGGGTGGACTGTTATGAATAGTCTTATATGGATTGTTTTAAAACACGTATTATTAAATGAGGGATAACACCCGATATGTATTGCTTAAGCCATGGATATAATAAATATAACTTTATATAAGATCCAAATAAACCATACGCCACACATAAAATGATAAACCAAATAAAATGATATTTTATTTAAAGGGAACAATGATGTTTGATATTAATACGTATTTACAACATGAAAAATGGAATAAAATACTACGACTCTCTGAGACCAAATCGTCGCCTTTTTTGGTGGTAGATTTGGACTGTATCCAATCTAACTATATGGATATGGTCGGGCTATTTCCTAGATTTAATATCTATTATGCCATGAAAGCAAACCCTGCCCATGAAGTGATTAATCTGCTTAAGAAGATGGGATCGTATTTCGATTGTGCGTCTACTTATGAATTGGATAAAGTTTTAGAAAGCGGCGTACACCCCGATAAGATATCGTATGGCAATACGATAAAAAAGATAGAAGACATAGCATATGCGCATAGCAAAGGGGTGAGATTGTATGTGACCGATTCCGATGCCGATATAGAGAACATCGCCAAGTTTGCGCCAAACGCTAAAGTATTTGTACGTATCTTAGTCGATGGAGGGGACACCGCAGAGTGGCCCCTGTCGCGTAAATTTGGCTGCCACCCTACCATGGCCGTGCATCTTTTAATCAAAGCAAAGAAGCTCGGCTTAGTGCCTTATGGGGTTTCGTTTCATGTCGGCAGCCAGCAGCAAAATATTTCGTCATGGAATGAGGCGCTGGTTAAGGTTCAAGCGATATTTAAGCAATTACAAGAGAAAAACATTACGCTAAATATGATTAATCTTGGGGGTGGGTTTCCTGCTCGGTACAAAAAATATATTAACCCCCTGCAAGATTACGCTAACAGTATTAATCGTTATATAGATGAGTACTTTCCCAACTGTGAAGACCTAGAATTGGTTTTGGAACCAGGGCGCTCGCTCGTCGGTAACTCTGGGGTATTGGTCAGCGAAATTGTCCTCATATCGCATAAATCGCTCAGCGATAAAGCGCGTTGGGTGTTTACTGACGTTGGATTGTTTCAGGGGTTATTCGAAACCTTGGGCGAGGCGATTAAATATCCCATCTATACCACCGCTATGGCAAGCTCAAAGCAATGTGAAAGCGTGATTTTAGCAGGGCCGACGTGTGATTCCGCCGATATCATGTATGAAGAAACCATGTATCAATTACCCGTAGAGAATAAAATAGGGGACAAGCTGTATTGGCTAACTACAGGCGCTTACACCTATTCTTATTCCTCGGTTGAGTTCAATGGTTTTCCGCCGCTCAAAGTTCATTACTTAGAATAAAATTCTTTTAGATGGCTAGCTATTGAATACAGTTGGTTTTAGCTAGGTGACCTAATAGCCTTTATTTAAATTAAAGGAAAAATATACAATGCAGTTTATGAGTGATTTTCAGAATAAGATACATAACGATGACATAGGTCGTAAGTTTTCTAGCCTGCTAACTCCTAACGATTTAAAGTTACGCTATCCTTTAGCCAAGGACGATATAGGCAGAATTGCTAAACATAGAGAAGTTGTAACAAATATCATTCAAGGCACTGATTCGCGTTTGTTATTAATTTGCGGACCTTGCTCGATACATGACCCGGCGGCAGCCGTAGATTACGCCTATCGGCTAAAAGCATTAGCGCAAACAGTTAATTCAGATATCTATATTGTGATGCGCACCTATTTTGAAAAGCCACGTACCACTGTAGGGTGGAAGGGTTTTGTAAACGATCCAGACTGTGATGGCACCTGCAATATCGAAAAAGGGTTGTTAAAAGCACGGGAACTCTCTATTCTATTAACTAAAATAGGCTTACCCCTCGCTACCGAAGTCCTTGATCCTTATGTCTGCCACTACTTTGATGATGTTTTTAGTTGGGGTGCGATTGGTGCGCGCACCACCGAATCACAAATCCATCGTGAAGTAGCGTCTTCGCTGCAAGCTCCTATAGGTTTTAAGAATAGTACCAACGGGAATGTTGTAGTTGCTGTTAATTCAATAAAAGCAGCCTCTAAGGGACATCATTATATAGGTATCAACCAACAAGGTGATATTTGCAAAATCAAAACGCAAGGAAATACTTGTGCTCATTTGATTCTACGAGGGGGTAAGGTGCCTAATTATAGTAGTAAACAGGTTAAAAACTATGCTAATAAAATGCGAGAGTCAGGTGTTTTACCTGCTATTATTATAGACTGTAGCCATAATAATTCGAATAAAGATTATAGAAAACAACGCTTAGTTGCGGATTCTGTGGTGAAGCAAATAGTGGCAGGTAACCACTCAATTGTTGGTATGATGCTTGAAAGCAATATTAATGCAGGGAAACAATCTGTAAGCTCTGAGATTAAGAGTATGCAATACGGTGTGTCGATTACCGATGAGTGTTTAGATTGGCAAGCGACTGAAAAAATCGTACTCGATATTAATAAACAACTATCTAAAAGAAAGTAAGGTTATAGTTAAAGATAGCTCATATACATTTTATGTACGCGCTTCTCTTATTTGATTATAAACGTAATAATATGGTTGCCATATACTTTATATCCCCCACTAAAATTGTTAGAAACAGCGAGTTGAATATCTTCAGATACTATTATCTCGAATGTTTGTTTTTTATAATCAACTTTTGTTAGCATCGCCGCTTCAAAACCTACATAGCATTTTATATGACTATATATTGTCTTAAACAAAGCTTCTTTTGCAGAAAAGACCAGCGTACAGAAAAATTCATATGATATGTGATCTTTATGATAAAAAGAGCGGTCGTTGCCACATAATATCGCAGTTGATAGGTTTTTCGCTGTCTTTAAGCTCATTATCTTCTCACAGTCCACACCAACTCCATAAATAAAAGACGATTTTTTAGCTATTGCCGCAGACATTTCATTAGTGTGTGTTATTGAAACGTTATAGTTTGAATAACATATCGGTTCTCTACGCGCACCATTAGTCACTGAGAGTATAGGTGACCCTTCTTTGAATAAAGCCATTGCTGCTACAATTCGACCTGCTAAAAACTCTGCCCGTCTCTTGTTTATCGACTGTTTGATATTATTTGGCTCGGAAAAAGGCAACTCGTTATATAAGGAGGGGTTAAAATGCGAAGAATTATAGACACATACCTGTATGACGCAAGAAAGTGTCGCGATGTCATGTTTCACTGAATAAATAAAAGATTGTTGAATAAAATCGGATAGCTTTAAAAAATCTGTACTCATAGTTAGTTTACCAAGTTTGGTTCTACAGTTTTTTCAGCATAGCTCAATTAAATTTGTGATCAAAAAGGTGTAAAAGCTCGCTTTCAATTGAGACCTGATTAACTAGTTACGGCAATCATCCTCATCATCTAAATGGATACTAATCCATTTAGATGATAGCAAAAATAACTTTGATATTTATTAATTCTTTGCTTATGGTTATAAGTATTTGGATGGTAGTGGGGACAGGATGCTTATTTACTCTAAGCATCATCAGTTCGAAACACCTTTGGAATGTTTTCATTTAGCAGAAAAATTGAGGTTGTGGGCAATACCATTTTGTATTGAAACTGACAAAGTGGTTATCGGTGAATGGGTAGAAAGGTTTCCGTCTTTACCTCAAACTTAGTTTGAGGCTGATCCTTTAAGCTCCTGAACTTATCGATAAGCATAAAATTTGGGGGTCAGTTACCATCAGCAACTTTTAATAATCTTGGTCACAAAATGGTCACCGTTTGGTCACCGAGCACTTGGTCACCGATTTTCAAGAAGCAGAGTGCATGTATGCAGACTTATAGAAAATACATTATTAAAGAGTGGACTACTTCTTAAGGGTTGATAAAGAAAGAATAACCAACCCTTATGGATAAAGGCTTTAAGCGGAAATTCAGACACAAAAAAACCTCAAGTAAACTAATACTTGAGGCGAAACTTGCTTAAACTCGAGAGTTTAAATTCGTTTTAAATATGGCGCAGCGGACGGGACTCGAACCCGCGACCCCCGGCGTGACAGGCCGGTATTCTAACCAACTGAACTACCGCTGCTTAGGTCGTACTTAGTTTATTTAACCACTTAGCCTACTACTTGAGAGTAACGCTATACTAAATAGTGGTGGGTGATGACGGATTCGAACCGCCGACATTCTGCGTGTAAGGCAGACGCTCTACCAACTGAGCTAATCACCCTTCGAACAATTGCTATGCAATTTATTCAACATCAACTGAGCTCTAAGTTTGTCACTAAGCTCTGCTGCTGTGGGTGTGTATTATATAGATTTACACATGGCTGTCAAACAGTTTTTTAACTATTTTGAAAAATAATTGAAAATACTGTCTGAAATTTATTATTAATGTAGTCTGAGGCACGTGTTTACTAAGGTTGCTGCCTAAAAACTTATTATGGTTAGTCATTGTTTGATGGTCAAAAACTACTATACTATTGAGGGTGTTTTACGACTCATGCTTTATTTTATGTTGATTGTTGGAGGCGGGCATAGAAAATTCCACTATTGAACAAACTTTTACGACCTGGTCTTGGGGAGACTTTGCAGGCTTGGGTCTGGTATTGCATATTGTTCTCATGATAGTAATGACGCTACGTGTTGTATCGGTACAGCGCAATATCGGTGTATCTATCGCTTGGATTGCTGTGCTCTATACCGTGCCTCTTTTTGGTTTCATCGCTTATATACTATTGGGTGAGCCGATGATAGGGCGGCGCTATCGTCAACGGGTAGACCAAGCAAGCTTATTGATGGATGATATGGCACGGCGTGAGAATTTGGTTTTTGATCAGGGACAAGAGCTGCTGCCAGCCAACTACCGCGGTGTCAGTCAAATAGGCACGCGCTGGACGGGGCTGGGCGTGTTTCCTAATCACAATATGCAGCTATTGACAGATCCTCATACTATTTTTCAGAGATTAATCGAAGATATAAATGCCGCTCAGAGTATTATCCTGATGGAGTTTTATATTGTTTATCCTAAAGGACAAGTACTAGAGGTGATAGAGGCGCTGTCAGCGGCAGCGCAGCGTGGCATTGAGTGTCATATCTTGGCCGATAGCGTAGGCAGCTTTAGTTTTTTTAATAGTAGCGCGCATCGTACATTAGAAAAAGCAGGTGTTTTTGTCCATCAGTCATTACCAGTGGGTTTATTTAAAACGCTATTTAAGCGCTCTGACTTGCGCAATCATCGTAAAATTGTGGTGATTGATGAGCACATTGGCTATATCGGTAGCTTTAACTTGGTCGATCCAAGATTTTTTAAACAAAATAAAAACGTTGGACAATGGATCGATGTGGCGATACGCACGACCAGTCAACACTCTATTAGTATTACGACCGCTATGGCAATCGTGGTGGCCACGGATATTGGTGCGGAAAACAATGACAATCTAGACGCGCTCAATCAGCGAGTGAATGGCTATACTCGTAAACTATATGTGATGAACCCAACCATTAATGATTTAAACAGTCGGGTAAAGGTATTGGCTGGTGAGATTGACTATTATAAGCAGCCAAATATTGGCTCGACATCGATTGTGATACCGAAGATGCCGATGGTAGAAGGGGTGCTGGCGCAGCTGATACCCTCCGCACCGCAAGTGACTGCCCATGTGATTTACAATACATTGGTGACCGTTATTCATCGCGCTAATAAACGCATTCGCATTACCACACCGTATTTTGTACCTGACGAGGCGCTCTCGGGAGCATTAACGATCGCTGCCAAACGCGGGGTTGAGGTGACGCTGATTGTCCCTGAAAAGGTGGATTCATTTCTTGTACAGCATGCGTCACAAGCCTATTATCAAGAGCTGCTCGAGGCAGGCGTGACGATTGCCTTGTTTAAGGGTGGTTTGTTGCATACCAAAACAGTGGTTATCGATGATGATTATTGTTTATTTGGTACTGTAAACATCGATATGCGCAGTTTTTATCTAAATATGGAGGTGAGCTTGGCCATTTATACACCAGAGATGGTCGCTCAAGTGGCTGATTGCCAAGAAGTCTACTTACAAAGTTGCCGTTTTTTGAGTTTAGAGCAGTGGCAACAGCGCCATGGTGCAGAGCGTTTATTTGATAATGTGGTACGCTTATTTAGTCCTTTATTGTAGCATTTTCGATTTTAGGGTAAGGTAAACGACTGATGTTAGTTTAGTGCCATAATGACCTTATTTTTATTACTATTAATTTATCCCGATAAAGGATGCGCTTGTCTATGTATGCATCGTCTGCATCACCTCTAACGCCCTTTGACTATATTGCAGCAGGCTATTGGCAAGACTTTCTAGCGGATCGTCCTATCGCTGGTGGCATTGCTTACGAAAGTGAGCTTCGTGATTGTATCTTAGATGAGTCATTGGCCAGCTTACAGCGAGTCGATACGCTGCTGTCGCACATACGCCGTGAGATGGTTAAAACTGGTCGATGGCATGAAGAGACATTATTGCTCGATGAACGCTATCGTAACTTTATGGTATTTTTGGCATTTTATGCAGGGCGAGTATTGGCACAGCAATGGCAAAGTACGCCGCATTGGTATGGACAGTTTGAGCTACATAAGCGCTATCCTGAACTGGCTCTTACAACCGATGATTTTTATCAACATCTGGCGGTTATCTATTGTCAGTCGGCTGATGCTAATAGCGTTACGTCATTGTTTTTTGCGCTAGAGCCGATAGGGATGCGTCTATTTGGTCATATTGATCGGCCGTTTGAGGCGGTACAAGGCGGTCAAGTGGCGAGTGGTCTTTATCAAGCGGTTAGCGCAAGGTTGCCACATGCGTACGACAATCACGTGGCTAATTCGATCATACCAGCCATTAATATCAGCACACCAAATACAAGTGCTAGTGTAGAGCGCATTAAAATGATTGATAGTCAGAAACCGTTAGAAAAACAAAGGTTGAGTCATACGCCACATGATGCGCCAAAATCTCAGAACCTGTCTCAGCAAGAGAGCCACACTAAGCCTGTGCTGTCTAAATCAGAAACAGTGCAACCTCATACGACCTCAGAAAATACGGTATTAGAGCAGCCACTACCATTGTCAATGCCTTCTCCTCAGGAATTGCCAACGCCTGCGATTTTTACGCAACTACTCGTAGAGCTAGATAACATAGAAGTCGTTCAAACGGCTGGAAATAGCGAATATCAGCAAGCCCATAAAGTGTTGGAGCAGTTAGAACAGCATATTGCCAAGCAAAGTCAGCCGCGCACGCAAATGCGCTTTTCAGAGAGTCATTTGACGACAAAAAAGCAAGCGCTATTAACACTACAAGAGGCGGCGCATGCGGGTAATAGCGCTGCCATGCTACATTTGGCAATGTATGAGTTACTTGGTGAAGGATTAGCGGTTGATAAGGGTGCTGCTAAAGCGTCAGGGGTTGAGTGGGTTAAGCAGGCAGCCAGCAAAAATGACAGTCGTGCGCAGCGCCTACTAAGCAAGATGTATTACCAAGGGGTCGGCGTGGCGCAAGATATAGACACTGGCAAATATTGGCTAGATCAAGCAGCGGAGAATGGACACGCGGAAGCGGCGAGCGTAGTAGGGCAATGGCAACAGGCGCAAGCGCTGATAACGACACAAAAACACGAGCAACATAGCATGAAGCGTTATCAGTTGTTATTCGCCGCCATACTCGTAGTGGCAATATTGATCCTAATTATTGTCTAAAATATTTTATGGCAACACGCTGTAAAGCGTATTGTTAATCGCTAAATTCAGGTAGAATTGGCGCATTTTTTACCGCCACCTTACTATAGTCGATTTAATTTAAAGAGGTTAATTCCGTCACTCTTTTATAGTGAATTGACTATATTATTTAAGCCATTACTAATCTGGGCAACTTTATGCCATCTTCTCCTATATCCTCTGATTGTGCTTTAGAAGCGACTGACCCAGTATCGTTGCCCAGCCGCACTGTTTATACTGCGCCTTTGTATTATCAGTGCGCCATTGGCTTACTTAAGCCGCTATATCGACTGCAAGTTTGGCAACGCTCACACAACCGCGACAACTATCAGCAAGAAGCGGCGCAGCGTTTTGGCAAACAATATCCGCCACGACCAGTGGCTAAAGTGACTCATGCGCAAACCGATAAAGGTGTGATTTGGTGTCATGCGGTGTCATTGGGCGAGACCAATACCGTCGCGCCATTATTAGATACATTATTGGCTGATGGCTATCAAATATGGTTAACCAATACCACGCAGACAGGTTTTGCGCGCGGTGCTAGCCGATTTGCAGAAGATATTGAGCAGGGTCGCTTCAGTCATAGTTATGTGCCGGTTGATAGTCCGGCGGTGATTGAGCGCTTTTTAAATCATGTACAACCTGTTGCTGCTTTGTTTGTAGAAACAGAGCTATGGGCAAATATCCTAACCAAATTATCCGAACACCATATTCCCAGTATCTTGGTCAACGGTCGGTTGTCAGCGTCTTCTTTTAAAAGTTATCAAAAAATTGCTGCGGTCAGTGCCAGCATGATGAAAAATCTGACTTTGATTATCGCCCAAGACAGCGACTCAGCGAAACGCTTTCGACAATTGGGTGCGAATAGCGCGCAAATTCGTGTCGCAGGTTCACTCAAATGGGTGATTAATACGCCTCAAACTGAAGATAAAGCGGCTGATATAGAAGCTGATACAGAAAATCCTAGCGTACCAAACCAATATTCTGAATCGGTCAAAGAGTCCACATTAGCAAAAGAGATGAATATCGCTGGTCGACCGATTTGGGTTGCCGCAAGTACCCATAGTGGCGAAGAAGAGACCGCACTATCACTGCATCAACAGCTATTGTCTCATCCCGCGCTCGCTGACGCGCTGCTTATCATTGTACCTAGACATCCTGAACGTTTTGATGAAGTAGCAGCGCTCATTCAAGCGTCTGAATTAACAATGGCACGGCGTAGTGCAGAAGATAGTATTCATGTAGGCACACAAGTCTATCTGGCTGATAGTATGGGTGAGCTGATGGCGTGGTATAAGTTGGCAGATGTGGCACTGGTCGGCGGCTCATTAGTGGATGTCGGTGGTCATAATCCCGTTGAGCCAGCGAGTGTGGCAACGCCTGTACTCATGGGGCGCTATACGCAGTCTTGTCAAAGCGTGGTGGATAAATTGGCGGATGTTGGCGCGTTATATCAGCCAAACAATGTTTTCTATCGTCCCGTTACTGTTAATATGGCTACTACTAATGATGATACGAATCAACAATCCTCTCGTAAGAAGCCTGCCGCTAAAGAGGATGTAGCGCTCATTTATCAGCAGCTAGTGTCTTGGCTCAGTGATCTTGAGGTAGCGGAACAAGCAGGGCAAGCTGGCGCGCGAATGACAAGACAACAGCAAGCCGTATTGACCCGCCAATTTACCATGGTTAAAGAGGTTGTCGAGCAGCATGCTATTCAACAACCAAGCCAAGAGCTGCTATGAATTGTTTATTATTACCCATTGAAAACTTCTCTTCGGATGCGGCATATATTGATGAATTATCACAAATAAATCACGTCAATAAAGTGCTAACAGCAAAAGTTGGTGATACGCTGAAAATCGGTCAAATGGGCGGTCAAATGGGCGGTCAAATGGGCACTGCTGTAATTGAGAGCATCCGCTCTGATGCTATTGAGTTGCGTGATATTCAGCTCACCACTTCGCCGCCACCAAAGCTAGATTTGACCGTTGTATTGGCACTACCGCGTCCTAAAGTGCTACGCCGCTTAATCATGGATATGACCGCGCTTGGGGTGCGCGATATCATCTTAATCAACAGCTATCGCACGCAAAAAAGCTATTGGCAAAGTCCGATGCTTGAGCGCCTTGATGAGTTTGTATTAGAAGGGCTGCAACAAGGGGTTGACACCATAGCGCCTCGTATCACTTTACAAAAACGCTTTAAGCCATTCGTGGAAGATGAGCTGGCAGGTTTGGTAACCAATCGAGCCATCGTGGCGCACCCGTATAGTGAGCTATCCTTTACACAGTATCTACAACAGCCGCCATCGTTAGGATTGCCAAGTCTGGTTTTTATCGGTAGCGAGGGCGGCTGGATTGATTATGAAATAGCACTGCTCGCCACTCAAGGTTGCGCGGCAGTCACCATAGGCTCGCGTATCCTGCGTACAGAAGCCGCCGTCAATGTGATTTTAGGTCAATGGTTGCTGTCGTGAATCAGCAGATCATTGAAAGATAATTAAGACATGCCATCACTTAGAAAATCTATAGATTGCTCCATGAAGATCTATAAATTTATCCTTAAAAAGTGAAAGTTGAGCCAAATTATCCTTGCATTTCTGAGTTAAACAAATGTATTGATAATTAATCTCATTTCTATTAGTATGTTGTTTCAGAGATTATCGCGTGATTGAGCCTTATTATTAGAGGTCTTTAGCGCCGTCTTATCTTATTGTCATCTCGTCTATTTATCTCACCTTTTCGTAGCATCATTATGGGGAAAACCATGTCATTGAATGCCATTAGCGCTAACCTAACTTCTACTAAGCTTATCTTGCCTGTTGCCGTATTTGGCATGATGTTGGGACTGACTGGTTGTAGCAATTCATCTACAACAGAAGAGAGCGTGGAGGCGGAGACATCAGCGGCGGCTACTGAGCAACCAGCTGCTACTGATGGTGCTACGAGTGAAGGTGGTCAAACGATTACTATTTATTCTTCGCGAAATGAGCAGCTGATTAAGCCATTGCTAGACCGTTATACCGAACAGACAGGTGTGAAGATTGAGCTGGTCACAGATAGTACAGGTCCGCTCATGGCGCGTTTGCAAGCTGAAGGTCAGAACACGCCAGCCGACATGCTGCTCACGGTTGATGCGGGTAACTTATGGCAAGCCGCTCAGCAAGGCTTGTTGCAACCAGTATCCTCTACTGTGTTAGAAGAAAATGTCCCTGCCAAATATCGTGATCCAAAAGGTCAGTGGACAGGGCTATCATTGCGTGCTCGTACGATTTTTTATGACCCAAGCAAAGTCAGTGCCGACCAATTATCTACTTATGCAGATTTAGCTGATCCGAAGTGGAAAGGCAAGTTATGCCTACGTACCTCTAAAAAGGTCTATAACCAGTCGCTTGTGGCCAGTATGATGGAGCATTTGGGCGAAGAGAAAACCGAAGAAATCGTCCGTGGTTGGGTCGCTAACTTAGCTACTGACGTGTTCAGTGATGATACCAGTATGCTAGAAGCCATCGCTGCTGGTCAGTGCGAAGTGGGCATTGCCAATAGTTACTACTACGGTCGTCTGCTCGATGAAAAACCTAACTTCCCTGTGAAAATATTTTGGGCAAACCAAGGCACGACTGGTACACACGTAAATATTTCAGGTGCTGGTGTGGTCGCAGGTTCAGACAATCCAGAGGGTACGCTTAAACTGATAGAGTGGTTGTCTTCTGATGAGGCGCAAGGTCTTTATGCCAGCTCAGACAAAGAATTCCCAGTAAAAGTAGGGGTTGATGAGTCAGAAATGCTTAGATCATGGGGTGAATTCAAAAAAGACGATATCAATGTGCAAAAGTTTGGCGAGCTACAAACCCAAGCCATTCAGTTGATGGACAAAGCAGGCTATAAATAAGGTATTAACAGTCATACCATTCTCAAAAATGACAATGCCTATCAAGGACGAGTATCAAGCTTGATAGGCTAAATGATAGTGTTTATGTTCAAAGCAGACAGTGTTTTTAACCGTATTTTTGAGTTTGGTATAATGTTATAAGGTCTTTATGCGTATGACACGGTAATAATGATATGATCAAAACGCCAGACGCGTCTGTACGTCAAAACGATACAGTCAATGATAGTGCTAATGTCAACAATATGCATAATAATATTGATGGAAAGCAGACTGTCAGCCAAGACCACGCCGTCCGTAAACGTATTATCTCAAAATCAGTCTTAGGACTGATTTCGTCGTTTATGCTTTTGCCAATTTTGATTGTGTTGCTATCTTGGACGCAGCCAATTGCCGATATCTGGACGCACATGGCAGATTATGTGCTGCCGCAAGTGCTTAAAAATACCTCGATTTTATTGCTGATGGTAACGGTCGTGTCTGGCACTATTGGCACCGCGCTTGCTTGGGTAACCAGTATGTACCGCTTCCCTGGACAGCGGTTTTTTTCGTGGGCGCTGATGTTACCGCTGGCGATACCCGCTTATGTATTAGCATTTGTCACCATTGGTATTGTTGATTTTAGTGGACCATTACAGACAGGTTTGCGCGACCTAGGCTTTGATGCAGCGATTCCTTCGATCCGTAATGTTTGGGGCGCAGGTTTGGTATTGTCCCTAGCATTTTATCCCTATGTCTATTTGCTGGCGCGTCAAGCGTTCTTATCGCAAGGCAGGCGAGCGATTGAAGCGGGACAAATGCTGGGCTTAAGCCGTAGCCGCGTGTTTTTCCGGTTGGCATTACCACAAGCCTTGCCGTGGATTATTGGCGGACTATTGCTTGCCAGTATGGAGACCTTGGCAGATTTTGGTGCCGTGTCGGTCTTTAATGTTGATACCTTTACCACGGCTATTTACAAAGCATGGTTTGGCTTCTTTAGTTTGACCACTGCGGCACAATTGGCAGCTTTGCTCATCGGTGTAATCTTTATTGTGGTATTGTTTGAGCAGTATTGGCAAACCAAGCGCGGCAATAATGTGACTCAAGGCAGCAGTCAGCGTTTTGATGCCAGCACGCCTGCGAAATTGGGCATGACATTGCTGTGTACCTTGGTATTTGCTGGCGCTTTTTTAATCCCATTTTTGCAGCTTATCTACTGGACGGCATTGAATTTTCGCCAAGATTTTGATGCGCGCTATATTGATTTTGTGACCAACAGCCTCATGATTGCTAGCATGGCCACGATTTTTATTGCCTTTTTGGCGATTATTATTGCGTGGATTAAGCGGCAGTATCCTGATAAATTGACCAAGCTCATGACTACTTTGGCAAATTTGGGTTATGTGGTGCCGGGCACAGTATTGGCAGTGGGCATCTTTATCCCAATTGCTTGGCTAGACAACCAAATGATTGCCTTCGGGATTACCACGCAGCAAGTACTATCAGGCAGTGTGATAGTGATGCTATTGGCATTATCGACGCGTTTTATGACGGTGAGTTTTCAGCCAGTTGATCGACAGCTACAGCGACTAACGGTCAATCAAGAAGCGGCTGCCAAATTATTGAGTGACAGTCCTTATCAGCGCTGGCGTCAAGTGATGTTGCCCGTTATTAGTCCAGGAATATTGACTGGACTATTGATGGGGTTTGTTGAAGTCATGAAAGAGATGCCGATTACGTTAATGACGCGTCGCCAAGGCTGGGATACGCTGGCGGTGCGGGTGTTTGAGATGACCAGTGAAGGCATGTGGGGACGAGCTGCGTTGCCAAGTTTATTGATTGTGCTGGTTGGGCTGCTGCCTGTTTGGATATTATTGCGTCAAAGCGATAAGCAAGGTTAAGGTATTTTCAGAGTGAATCTGCATCATCCGATAGCGCTCCATTTTATGATTTTTTTCACTGTTTTATCTATGGGTTTTATTTACTAATAGCTAACTGGTACCGTCTATGTACACTGATTCAATGAAAGGCTCAGCAGACTCTAAATCAATCAATGCCAAGTCCATAAAAGCCAAGGCAAGGCTGGAGCATATAAAAAAATTACCAGTTGCTCAAGTTAAGACGCCGCCCGCCCAGTCTAGTAAGTCTTTAGAAAAAAGTAGGGCTTTTAGCCAAGATGTTGAGACAAATACGGCTACTAGTCCTTATTTTAGTGTGCAAGATTTAATCGTCGGTTATGACGATACGGTTATCGTCAATGGCTTGTCATTGGAATTGAAGCAAGGCGAGATTGGTTGCTTTTTAGGTTATAGCGGCTGCGGTAAGACCACGGCACTAAGAGCGATTGCAGGGTTGGAACAAAGCCGTGATGGCACGGTTCTCTTAAACAATCAATGTCTTACTGATAAAACTGACCGTAACTCATTTGCCGTCGCACCCGCCAAACGCGGTATGGGCATGGTGTTTCAGGACTATGCGTTATTTGGGCATTTGAGCGTGGCAAAAAACATCGCTTTTGGTCTGAATAAATGGTCGGCTGCTGACAAAAAAGCCCGTGTCGCTGAGATGCTAGAGCTGGTTGAATTGTCTGAGCATGCTGACAAACGTCCAAATGAGCTGTCAGGTGGTCAGCAGCAGCGGGTGGCATTAGCCCGTGCATTAGCGCCAAAGCCAAAACTATTACTACTCGATGAGCCGTTTTCTAATCTAGATGTGGTGCTACGTGAATCATTGGCAATGAATGTCCGTGATATTCTTAAACGCACCAATACCACGGCAATATTGGTCACTCATGATCAAAACGAAGCTTTTGCACTGGCTGATAAAGTGGGGGTGATGCATAAAGGCAAGCTGGTACAGTGGGCAACCCCAAGTGAGCTATATCACGAGCCAATCAGTCCTTTTGTCGCTGAGTTTGTCGGCGAAGGTGCGATGATAGATGGCATCATCAAAGAAGGCCATGTTGAGACGGCATTAGGCGATATCTATCGGCGTATGGAAGTGTACGATGAATCAGGGTATCCACAGTATTGCGAGTACGATTATCCTAATGGCACACCGATAAAGGTGTTGGTGCGTCCTGATGATATCATTCATGACGATGAGAGCACACAAACTGCTTTAGTGGTTGGACGCGTATTTCGCGGTGCCAACTATTTATATCGCTTGCAGCTCGATGACGGGCAAACGGTACTGTCTTTAGTCGCCAGTCACCATAATCATGAGATTGGATCGCAGATTGGTATCTTACCTATCCTAGAGCATGTCGTGGTATTTGATGAAAAAGACATCAATGCGACGACTTGGTCAGAGTATGATAGGTCAGAGAGAGTTGACGAGTCAGAATAGTCGTTATAATCAAAGCATTTATAAATGATTAGGGAATTAACCTCGCGATATGCACACAGCATGCTATTGACGCTTGGCTGCCTTGTATCTACTTTATACCTATTTTCCACTGCTGCGATTATATTGATTAAAACTCCCTCCAAAAAACAGGTGCTTGCACTTAAGCTTATCGTGTCGCCAATATGTGCAAATAACGTCCCAACCATTTATACGGCTCTAATTGCGAGTAGCGCAGCTCCATGCGTATCACGGCATCTGGGTCATTGTGTCCACCACGCTTAAGCGGGGCATAATCATGAAAGACGCGCAGACCGCTGGTGCGTATGGTCTGATAATGATGCGCAGCCAACCAAGATTCAACTTCTTCTTTGGCGACAGGATGGTTGGGCGTGAGGCTTTTTTTGTTATCAGCCTTATATTCTGTATTATCAAGTAAGTTAAAATTACCCATGATTAGGTTGCGATAATCAAAGCTTGCTGGGTTATAAAAGCATAAAGATAGCGCACCATTATCCGCTAATTGCTGATCAAAAAAGTCCATTACCGCAGCGGGCTCTGCCAACCATTCAAGCAGCGCATGACACATGATTAAATCAAACTTTTCACTATTTTCTGTGCTTAACTTTTCTGGCAGCTCCTGATAGGGGCAAACATACCATGTGATATCGAGATTTTCGTCTATCTGCGCGGCACTCGCTTTCGCTTTTTCTAGCATGTTGCCTGAGATATCATTGATGACCAATGTATGATCTTGAGCTGCCAGCTCCATTGCAATCTGTGCCAGCCCTGCACCCACATCCAAAATACGTAAAGGTCGCCCAAGGCTTTCACTCATTCGCGCGCTATATTCAAAGATATCACGGCGTAGCACCGCCAATCGAATATCGCCTTTTAAGCCACCGTAGACCTTTTTTTCAAAATGATCCGCAATCGCATCGAAGCTACGATCGGCACGTATATCTCCTGATGTGTCGATTTGTTGTGTTAGATTAAGCGATTGGTTGTCATGTTCTTTTGTACTTTCACTATTGGTTTGCATAAAGCGCTATCTGTATTAGGGTGGTATTTTGGAACATCGTACAACAAAGATAAAATCTAAGCTAGGCTTGACGCTAATACTAGCTTTACCATAGCGTTAAAGATGCCATTAAATACCTGTTTTCCAGTAGCTTTTCACAATATTTTACGGTATAAGTAGTAAGGTTTAAGAAACAATTATTGAGTAAGTTTTATTGAAAATATTTTATACTCCAATGTATTCAATGAAAACCATTCAATAAAAAGAGTCTGCCATACTGAAATTTTTTATTGTCAAGGACTCTCAGCAAACGTCTGATCTACCACCGCTAAGGACAGCAACCATGATCGTATCTAAATCTATTACCGCTATAAATGACAAATCGCCTAGCAGTACCCATCAATCAGTATCCATTACTATGGGCAAGCCTGTGATGCTGCGCTGCCTATTATCCGTCGCTATTGCCAGTAGCCTGCTACTCGTCGGTTGTGGCGATGACAATGACTTTGATGCTGTCATAGGCTCTGACTCTGCGACGTCAGTTAAATCAATCAGCTCATTTAACACCGCGCAAATAAATACCCAGTTCGGTCTTGATGGTACGGCAACCCCTGATGCCAAATGCGATATCAAAATCGAAAAAGTTAGCTATCCGACAGTAGGTGCAGCGGGTGAGCGTACCAACGCGACAGCAGCTTTGATGCTACCAAGTGGTGACAGTGCTGACTGTCAAGGCGATCGACCTATCTTGCTGTATGCCCATGGCACAACTACGGACAAAGGCTACGATTTTAGTCAAGTCGCTAATCCTCAAAATCCAGCAGCTGGTGAGTCGACATTAATCGCTGCCAACTTTGCGGCTCAAGGCTACATCGTCGTTGCACCAAACTATGCTGGTTATGATGAGTCTGATCTTGATTACCATCCATACCTTGTGGCTGAGCAACAAGCCACTGACATGGCTGATGCGTTAGACAGTGCCCGTACCATCATTGCAAGACAACAGCGCGCTAATGATCCTGACTATACCAACCTTGATGACTCTGGTAAGTTATTTATCAGTGGTTACTCACAGGGCGGGCATGTGGCGATGGCAACTGCAAGAATGTTCGAGAAAAATGATGAGCCTGTCACTGCCATTGCACCTTTATCAGGGCCTTATGCACTGGCAGCGTTTGGTGATGCAATATTTTCGGGTAACGTCAATATCGGCGCATCGCGTTTTGCACCGCTACTGGCATCTGGTCTCCAAAATGCGTATGGCAATGTCTATAACAATACTGCTGATATATTCACTGCCAATTATGCAAACACACAATTACCAAGTTTATTGAGCTTTGGTGAGTTGGTCGCTGCTAATAAACTGCCCGATAATGCGCTGTTTGAAAAAGATCCTGAAAACAATCCCACGCTTGATCTTCTACCAGCGCCTACCGTTCCCTTTGCTTCTATTGGCTTCGCGGATGATAATTATCTGATCAAAACAGACTTCCGTACCGCTTATGTCGCAGATGCATTACAGAACCCTGATAGCCTAATCGCGATGACAGGAGCATTACCAGCAGCCAATCCACAAAACAACTTACGAAAAGCCTTAAAAGCCAATGATCTACGTGGGTATGTACCAAAAATGCCAACTCTGTTATGTGGTGGCAATCAAGATCCAACGGTTTTTTATGACCTAAATACCAGTTCAATGGCCGCTATTATTCAAGGGAGTGTCGCACAAAATCCAGCCCTTACCGTTAACGTGACAGTATTGGATGTTGATGCGACGACAGCTAATGATCGTCCTAATACTCCTAATGTTCAACTTATTGGACAGGCGTCCATGAACCAATGGAATATTAATTCTGTGGTAACAAGTGTTCAAAGTAACTTTGTTCAAAATCTTCAACGCGTAATAGATGCAGGAGCACAGCAAGGCATACCTGCAAGCGTTGCTGTATTGGGCAACTATCACGGCGGTCTGGTCAGTACGGCTTGTACGCAAGCCACACGTGAGTTCTTTAATCAGGAATTTAAACCTGCTTAATAGAGGTCATTTTAATCATAAAAAAATAGCCTGACTATCGAAAAAACTGTATCCACTGGATGCAGTTTTTTCATGAATATCATTTAATCCTCAATAAGAGAAAGATATGAAATCGATAATATTATCACTAATTGCCTGTGTCTTTATCATAGCTCCGATCAGTCAAGCACAGGCTAAGAATACACCTTGTTCGGGCAAAATGGGCGGCGTATCTCACTGCTCAAAAGATGGTAAATTTGTTTGCAAAAACGGCAAAATCAGTCAATCAAAACAAGTATGTCGTTAAAGTTGTTTTTACCCTTGTTATTAGAGTGAAAAAAACCGCTAATCAGCTGTTTTGCTTAATTTTAATAACAGCCAGACGCCCCTAAATCAGCAAATTTGTGCTAAAATAGCTTCTTTAATTGAACATTATTTTTAACAAAAACCGTATCACTATTTTCCTATTGTTTTGCACCTTTGACAGTGCTTTTTTAGGGTCACTATTCTGATAGTAGCTGCGCATTGATGCAGCTATATTTTTGTATAACCCATGAGTATCTTGAACAAACGTGTCAACATTAGAAAAACAATGTGAGTGAAGGAGTGTATATGAGCGAATCGGTCAGTCCTATTGGCATCGTAGAGGAACTAAAGCAATCCTATCTGGATTATGCGATGAGCGTGATTGTCTCGCGTGCGCTGCCTGATGTGCGTGATGGGTTCAAACCTGTACACCGCCGTGTGATGTACGCCATGCACGTGCTATCTAACGACTATAATAAGCCATATAAGAAGTCTGCACGTGTCGTCGGCGATGTCATTGGTAAATATCACCCACATGGTGATAGTGCGGTCTATGATGCCATTGTGCGGATGGCGCAGGATTTTAGTTTGCGTTATCCGATGGTTGACGGTCAAGGTAACTTTGGTTCGATCGATGATGATCCTCCGGCAGCGATGCGTTATACCGAAGTACGTATGACCAAGCTGACGCATCAGATGCTTGCTGATTTAGACAAAGACACGGTTGATTGGGAAGACAACTACGACGGTTCTGAGCGTATGCCTAGCGTCATGCCCGCGCGTGTTCCAAACTTACTAATTAATGGTGCGACTGGTATTGCTGTTGGTATGGCGACTAATATGGCGCCGCACAACCTGACAGAAGTGATTAATGCTTGTTTGGCTTATGCCGAAAACCCACAAGTATCAGCTGAAGAGTTGATGTCACACATCTCAGGTCCTGACTTTCCTACAGGCGGTATCATTTATGGTCGCGCTGGTATTTTAGATGCTTATCGCACGGGTAAAGGTCGTTTGCACATACGTGGTCGCTATCATATTGAAGCCATGAGTGATACGGGTGTCAACCGCGATCGTGAGCGTATTGTCTTTACCGAAGTACCTTATCAATCTAATAAAGCCAAAATGATTGAGCGTATCGCAGAACTCGTACGTGATAAAAAGATTGAAGGTATTAGCGAGATTCGTGACGAGTCTGACAAAGATGGTATGCGTATCGCCATTGATTTGCGTCGTGGTGAGACAGCTGAAGTTATCGTTAATAACTTGTTCTTGCAAACGCCGCTCGAATCAAGTTTTAGTATCAATATGGTGGCGCTCGATAATGGTCAGCCTAAGCTACTAACTTTGCGTCAGCTGATTGCCGCCTTTGTACGTCATCGCCAAGAAGTGGTGACACGCCGTACGATTTATGAGTTAAACAAAGCGCGCGTACGTGGTCATTTACTCGAAGGTTTGACCGTTGCGTTAGCCAATATCGACGAGATTATTGCAACGATCAAAGCCTCTGCTAACCGCGGTTTGGCACGTGAAAGCCTATTAAATAATACGTGGGGTTCAGGTAGCGTGGTGGCGATGCTTACCGCTGCTGGTAGCCAATCTGTGCGTCCTGACTATATCGAAGGCGAAGATCCTAAAGCACCATTTGGCTTGATTGAGGGCGAAGAACGTTATCGCTTATCACTGGAGCAGGTCAACGCGATTTTAGATATGCAGTTGCATCGTCTAACGGGTCTTGAGCAAGACAAATTGACCGAAGAATATCAGGATTTGCTACGTGAAATCGCTCATTTAGAGTCTATTCTTGGTGATTTTGATAAGCTAATGACCATTATCTCCAATGAGATGATTGAGATTCGTGATAACTTTGGTGATGAGCGCCGTACCGATATTATTGACTCACGTACTGACTTTAACCGTGAAGATTTGATTCCTGAACAGACGGTTGTCATGACGGTCTCACGTACTGGTTATGCAAAAACTCAGCCGATTGACGATTATGTGGCGCAAAAACGTGGCGGTAAAGGCAAGTCTGCAACCGCAATGAAAGAAGATGATGTGATTGATCATTTGGTTGTGACCTCAACGCATGCTACCGTATTGTGCTTCACGGATAGCGGTCGTGTCTTTAGCTTACGTGGTTTTGAAGTGCCGATTGCCAGTCGCGGTGCTCGCGGTCGTCCATTAGTGAATTTAATTGGCTTAAATCCTGATGAAACTGTTACTACTATACTACCGATTCCAAAAATAGTGGAAGAGCTATCGGTAAAAGGTGAAGCGTCAACAGATGCTCTAATAGATGGGGATGATGATGCATTAGACGACAGCACGCAAGCAGAGCCACCTTTTGTATTCTTCGCAACTGCCAATGGTACGGTGAAGCGGGTAGAGCTTAAGCAGTTTGCCAATATTCGCTCGAACGGCTTGATTGCGGTTGGACTAGAAGAGGGCGATAAGCTGGTCAGTGCTCGTATCACTAATGGTAGCCAAGAAGTGATGTTGTTTGCATCCAGTGGTAAAGCCATTCGTTTTGATGAAAATGATGCTCGCGTGATGGGTCGTACGGCTAAAGGTGTCCGTGGTATGCGTTTGGCGGCTAATGAGTCTATAAAATCATTGGTTGTGATCGAAGATGATGTCCGCGAAATCCTTATTGCTTGTGAAAACGGCTTTGGTAAACGTACCTTTATCGATGAGTTCAATACCCAAAATCGTGGCGGCGGCGGTGTAATTGCTATCAAAACCAGTGAGCGTAATGGTGCGCTAGTAAGAGCCACTAAGGTTGACTCTACAGACGATATTATTTTAATCTCTGACAGAGGTACGTTGGTTCGTACGCCCGTTGAGCATGTCGCTAGCTCTGGTCGTAATACGCAAGGTGTGACGCTGATTCGTTTATCAAAAGACGAGAAGCTGGTCGCTATGGCGCGTGTTGAGCATGAAGAAGGTGACGATGAGCTGGTTGATGCCATGAGAGAAGACGGTACATTTGATGTGGCAGGTCAAGAGCAGATAGATATCGATGCAGCGACTGGCAACACAGCAACGAATGACATTATGGATATTGCTACTGACAATGAATTAGATGTTGATAGTACAGACGGTGAAAACGCAGACGACGAATAAATGTCTCAGTAGTTAGCTTTTTGATCTAGTCTTATATGATTGTTCTATAAAAAGCCTCTGACGTTATCGTCGGAGGCTTTTATTTTTTCTGTATGTTATCTATTGTTAGAGTCTGCCTTTAAGTTTCTGCTGCTCTGATTTTTTATAAATGATGCCCATAAAGTTCTATTTTTAAGGCTGTTGTTATGCTTTCGACCAATCAAACTTTTCAAGGAACCCTTGCTTCGATATCATCGAGCTTTTTATTTTCGATGATGTTTGTGTTTGGGCTATTTATGCTGCCTTTGACAGGTACGCAGGTAGCCTCATGGCGCGTGCTCATGATGCTGCTAAGTTTGCTATTGTTGGTCAGTTTTACCAAGCAATGGCAACACGTTTTTGATTATTTGAAAACCTTAAAAACTCCGAAAGAGTGGCTGATATTTATTTTGCCCACACCGATTTTGGGTGGTCAAATTTGGCTATTTATGTGGGCACCAGTCAATGGCTTTGGTCTGGATGTCACCTTGGGCTATTTTTTATTACCGCTGGTGATGATAGTGCTTGGTCGTTTCTTTTATCACGAGCATATGAGTGCGTTACAGTGGGTGGCCGCGCTATGTGCAGCCTTAGGTATTGGCTATGATATCTTTCAATATGGCTCAGTATCTTGGGTAACGTTGTTTGTGTGCTTGGGCTATCCACCTTATTATCTGCTGCGGCGTAAACTGGCTGTGCCGCCTATCACAGGACTGTTGTCTGACTTGGCTTTGTTAACGCCAGTGGTGCTCATTATGTTGTATTTTAGCGGTGGCTTTAGTACGGCAGCCCAGGACATCAAGTTCTGGTATTTATTACCACTGCTAGGAGCCTTTAGTGCGCTGGCGATGTCCTTAACCATGATTGCCAGTAGCAAATTACCCGTGTCATTATTTGGGGCGCTAAGCTATGTCGAGCCTATGCTGCTGTTTGTTTTATCCATCACTGTTCTAAGTCAAAGTCTCGATGAGGGCGGCTCGCTATTTATGTATGGTATGGTAAGTTTGGCGTTACTGGTGATGATTGCTGATAGTATAAAAGGTTATCTTAAGCGCCGCCGTGACAATCATTTGCATGGCTATCGAGAGCCACAAGTGGGCGGGTTTCCGCCGCGTCGTCGTTTCATAGATCAGCGTATTGATGGGGTTTTAACCGCGCATCGTTTTCGCAAGATTCGGCGCTATCAAAAAAAGATGGATAGAATACAGCAAAAAATCGAGCAGTTGAGTGCAAAGTAAGATGCTGAATGGGTAGGTGGGCGCTTTAGTAAAGCAGGTGTATTGCTTATCTATTCTGACTTTGACATAATACCGACCACAAGATAAACACGATATATTCCAAGTATTTATCTCAATATTATATGATTGTGTTGTAGATAACAGAGTTTATAGATCAAAAAGCCTTCGACGTCCGCGTCGGAGGCTTTTGTTTTTTTCTAAAATTGCCAAGGACGTGCGCTCATTTTTCAAGGTTGTCGTTATGCTCACCACGAATCAAACGTCGCAGGGTACCATCGCTGCAGTGGCAGCAAATTTTTTATATTCATTGCTATTCTTATTTGGTCTATTGATGCAGCCGTTGTCAGGGACGCAAGTCGCTTCTTGGCGCGTACTGATGATGCTATTGAGTCTGGTGCTGCTGATTAGTGTGCTTAAGCAGTGGCAGCATATCTTTGATTATCTAAAAACTCTGAAGACGCCCAAAGAATGGTTTTTATTTATCATACCCACACCAATATTGGGCGCGCAAATCTGGATATTTATGTGGGCACCTGTCAATGAGTTGGGACTTGAGGTGACATTGGGTTACTTTTTATATCCAATGATTATGATTATGGTTGGTCGGTTTTTTTATAACGAAGATATGAGCTTGTTACAATGGATTGCCACCATTTGTGCAGGCGCAGGTATTGCTTATGACGTCTTTCAGTACGGCAGTATTTCTTGGGCGACTTTATTTGTTTGCTTGGGTTATCCGCCTTATTATCTACTGCGTCGTAAATTGGCAGTGCCGCCGATTACAGGGCTTATCTCTGACCTTGTTTTATTGACGCCGGTGGTGTTGATTGCTTTATATCTCAATGGCGGATTTGCGCTGGCGATATCTACCGATAAGTTTTGGTATCTGTTGCCACTATTAGGCATTATCAGTACGGCTGCGATGTCATTGACCATGGTTGCCAGTCAAAAGCTGCCCGTCTCATTATTTGGCACCTTATGCTACCTTGAGCCGATATTTTTATTTATATTTTCCATCACGATTTTGCATCAAAGTATCGATGAGGGCGGCTCTTTATTTATGTACGGCATGATTTTTGTCGCGTTGTTGATGATGATTGTGGATAGTGCGCTTGGTTACTTGGCACGTAAGCGTGATGACCGTTTGCATGGTTATAATGAGCCACAAGTGGGTAGCTTCCCGCCACGTCGCCGTCTGAAAAACCGCCGTATTAAAGGTGTATTAACCGCGCATCGTTTCCGCAAAATTAGAAAGTATCAGCAAAAAATACATAAGATGACACGCAAAATTGAAGAGCTGCATTCAAAGTAGCACCTGCCAGCAAGTCGATATAGACTTGACTTAGCGGGCAGTATTTTTCGTCATTACTCTACACAGTTTCTGTGTCAAAGAGGCATTAATTACGCTATTATCGATAGCATTGCTGCCACGTTTAACAACGTTTATTAATGGAATGCGTGGCACCAACTATACATATTATGACTTATTCATACGATAACTTATTCACATTATAACTAGGATGGTTTATGTTACACCTTCATCATTTAGCAAATTCGCGCTCATTTCGTATTATTTGGCTGTTAGAAGAGCTTGGCGTCGATTATCAATTGACTTGCTATGAGCGTAATAAAGCATACCGTGCGCCTGACAGTTTAAAAAAAATACATCCGCTCGGTCACGCACCCATGTTAGAAGTAAATGACCGTGTGCTCATCGAATCAGGTTTTATTATCGAATACTTGTTGAAGCATTATGATAGCGAGAAACAGTTCAAGCCTGCGGATGATAATGAAGCGGCGTGGGAGGCTTACACGTTTTGGTTACATTTCGCTGAAGCATCAGTGATGCCGCCATTGGTCATGCGTTTGGTATTTACCAAAGTAGTTGAGCAGTCGCCCATGCTCATCAAGCCTGTGAGCAAAAGCATTCGCAATCAAGTCGAAAAAAATATGATAAGCAAAAGTCTAGATGCTATATTGGCGATGATGGAGCAGCATTTGCAAGACAATCATTGGTTTGCAGGGGCTGAATTTAGTGCCGCTGATATCCAAATGCATCTTGCGGTTGTGGGTGCTAATGCTGGTACAGGATTAGATAGCAGTAAATACGCCAATATCTTAATTTGGCTAAAACGTTGTGAAGAGCGCGATGCCTTTAAGCGTGCAGAAGAAAAGGGTGGTCGTTTGCAGTTCTAAAAGCGGCGGATTTAATCGTTCATAAATGACTGATTTGATATTAAAATGAAGGGTTTTGTTTATTCATAGACAAAACCTTTTTTAGGATAAGAAATGACAGACTTAAATAAATCGCATAACAAGCATACTGATGTCGATACTGGTATTGCTGCTAAGCCCGCGCTTGATACTACTGCTGACAATGTGAACCATCAGCAGGTATCCATTAAAGCATGGTCACAAAAATTGCTCGTAGTGATTCTATGTGTTGCCAGCTTTTATGGCGGCTGGAAATCTTATGAGTCCAATATGGTCAGTGAATGTACGGCCAATGGTGGGCAGATGGTTGCAGCGCAAAAAACCATGATGTGCCAATTGTCATAGCAGATAAGTATCATGTGTAAGAGAGGTAATCTATGTTGAAGCTGACTTTTTTGGGTACCTCTGCCGGTGTGCCAACCAAGCAGCGTAATGTGACCGCACTGGCGATTGAATGTCTGAATCCTTATTTATCTGGCGCACAGCAAGGCAATCAATCACAGAATGCCAATCAAAATAAAAAATCGCGTCCATGGCTACTGATAGATTGCGGTGAAGGCACGCAGCAGCAGCTATTGCATACCAAGCTTTCTTTGCATCAGCTCCAAGCGATTTGTATTACCCATGTGCATGGCGATCATTGTTATGGTCTGCCAGGACTGTTGGCGAGTGCCGCGATGTCAGGACGCCATGAGCCATTGACCCTTATTGCTCCAAAAGCCATCGCGACATTGCTCGAAGCCATTACCTTAACCACGGAATTGTATTTACCCTTTGCTCTCAATTTTGTAGCCATTGAAGAGGTACTGTCTGAGCAAAGTGATACAAACAAGGTGAATATCCGATTAAGCGACCAGCATCAGCTTGATATTGATATCACGTTGCTAGCACATCGGGTTGCTTCTCATGCATTTGGTATCACACAGACTATCCATCATCGCATGCTTGATACGGACAAACTGCTGGCGCAAGGTATTCCTGCAAGCGCGCTATGGGGTAAATTGCAACAAGGTCACGATGTCATCACTGGAGATGGTCAGCAGTTATGTGCAGTAGATTATGTCAATGATGAACTATCACGAACGCGAGTAGTGGTGGCTGGTGATAACGATACGCCAGCGTGTCTCACTGCGGCGTTGGTTGATACGGATTTATTGGTGCATGAAGCGACGTATACGCATGAGGTATTGACTAAGATTCAAGGCAAAAACCTAGAGTTTGATCCAATGCATAGTAGTGCGCAATGGGTGGCGGGTTTTGTAGAAAATAGTGGCGTAAATAATCTAATTTTGACTCACTTTAGCGCGCGTTATCAGGGTTTTGATAATCCAAGCAGCAGCACGCCCAACATGGCGCATATTCGCTTGGATGCCGAAAGTGTTTACAAAGGTAATCTATGGTTAGCCGCAGATTTTGACCAATATATGGTCGATGGTGCCGTTGATTTAGCAGATATTAACGAAAATAACCGCGTACAATATTTGGGTTCTGCACGCGGTCGTTAAGCACTGAGCGTCATCATAAAAATAACTTTTAATGAAGCTTACGATGGACTGTCTTCAGCTGCTAATCGTGTCTGTCCTATCCAGTAGCGGCTAAACTGATACGCCACTCGTCCTGAACGTCCACCGCGCTCTGATGCCCAACGTAGCGCTGCTGCTCTGATGTTATCAGGTAGCGTCTTATTTTTTTCTTCATTATTACTTTCTTTAACGTCATTCGCATTATCTAGATGGCGGTTTGGCGAAAGTGATAAATAATGGCGCACGATGTGCAAATAAGTATTTTGATCCATTGGATGAAAGGACAACCAAAGCCCAAAGCGATCAGACAGCGATACCGTCTCATCAATGGTTTCATAAGGATTGACCTCATCGGTTTGACCGTTATAAATATTGACATTGTCTTTCATTAGCTGAGGCAATAGATGACGGCGATTACTGGTCGCATAAACCAACAACTTATCTTGCTCTGAGTCTAGCGAGCCGTCCAATACGCTTTTTAATGTTCGATAACTTTCATCTTGACCGTTAAACGCCAAGTCATCACAGTACACCACATAGTGACAACCACACTCGGTCGGCAGTGCATTAATGGCGGCGCGTATCTTATCAAGCACGCGCAGGTCATCACGGGCAATTTCAATAATGCGTAATCCTTCACTATGATAGGCTTGTAGCAATGCCCGAATCAGCGATGATTTGCCAGCACCACGTGTCCCTGTCATCAAGACATGATTGGCAGGATAGCCCTTTAGAAATTGTCGTGTGTTTTGTACCAGTTTTGCCTTTTGCGTATCGATACCATGCAAATCATCTAAACTTAAAAATAAGTTCACTGCCAATGGCTCCAAATGTCCATTATGACCACCGACCCAGCGATAGGCGAGCTGTGCAGGATCAATCTCGATAGTGGGCGTGACTTGCTCTTGTAAATACTGTCCAAGTAAATCCAATAAATGGTCGGGTAGGGCGTAATTCGTAACAGGCTTAGTGGATTGGGGCATAATACTCAGTCGCTCATAAAAATTAAAATAACGTGTGGCATACTAGACGTATAAAGGCTTCACTTTACCATGAAAAATAGTGCCAGTAATTCCTCTAATGCAAAAGCGTGTGCAAAACAAGCATTACAAACGCAAGCGCAGCAAATGTTGCCAACATTGACTACGTTATTCTTAAGCCTGAATTATAACGATATTTCGCATCAACGACTCAGCCAGCAAGCTCAGAATAGCGAGAATGACTTTCAAGGCTTGACGCGTGCCCAGCATCCACAATTTGGTCGAGTGATGATTAAATGGCAGTTAACGGCTGCTACCAATCAAAGTTTGGCGGGCCTAACCCATGAAATCGGTGTTCTAAAATCTATCAATAATTTATCAGCCAATCAAAATAGATTTCAAGACAGTCTTTTTGCTATTGCTCCGCCAATGCTCGCTTATGAAACTCTAAGGGTACAGGTATTAGATCAGTTTTCGCAGCTGACGATACTTACCATGCCATATTATCTCAGTGGTAGCTTAGCAACTCAGCTTAATGTTCGAAATCATTCGTTATTAACCACTCAAAAAAAGCATCATTTTATTGCGCAATCTGCGCACCTTATCGCCACTCTACATAGTGCTGGCTGGTTACATAATGATATTAAGCCCAGTAATATTTTGCTAGATGATTTTTTGCCAAATCATGCGGATAATAGCTGTATCAAGGCTGATTTATTGTTAACCGATTTTGCCTTAGCAGAATTTCTTAACGCCCCAATTTTGGCAAGTCCTGCTGGTACACCTGCGTATCTTGCCCCTGAACGCTGGCAAAGTCAGAGTGCAACAGTGCAAAGTGATATCTATGCGTTTGGCATCATGATGGTTGAAATACTAACAGGCAAGCGACCGTTTCAGATAAGTGCTAACAGCGATGATAAATTACAAGCATGGGCTATTGAGCATTGCCAACAACCTATTCCAACCTTGTCATTAAAATATAGTCACTATCAAAGTATCATTAATAAAGCATTGGCAAAGCGGGTGGAGAGAAGGTATCAGAATATGGAAGAGGTGTTGAAGAGTTTAGAGCAATTACGAATTTACTAAGAGTACAGTTTTATGTGGAAGAAGTTAAATAAAAAACCCACTATTTAGTGAGTTTTTTTATTTTTAATGGTTAGGATATTATGTTTTACTCTACAGCATTATCTGATAAGAAAAGCGACTTCGATAAAGATGAGAAGAAATCTTGATATATTTTAGGATTCTCAATTGGCTTTAGGTTGTACTGAGCGTTAGCTCTAACGATTACAGACTTGCTAGAAGAAGACGGTCTCGCGGTTACAGTCATTCTAACCTTGTTGCCATTATACAATCTCGTCGCTGAAACAGTACCAAGGTCGGTATCAGCCTTATCAATTACAAAACTCAAATCCTGTAACGTTGATATGACATTTCTAACAACTACAGTTTTATCACTAGTATCAAAAGATCTAGTTTGCATACTACGTAATTCTACTTGATTGTCAGCGCCTAAAATTCTGGCATCATGAGTTGTTGCGCAACCAGTAATCAAAGTTAGGCAAGCTGCGAATAAAGCTATTTTTAATGTATTCATATTTTTTGAGCCTCTAAGAATACTGATTTAGATAGTTTGTTAAAGAACTCAGCATATAGCTCTTCTGTTTTCATTGTTTCGGCTTTGGTTACCTGTCCTTGTGTATTCGTCACAATGCGTTGAAAAGTAGCTCTAGCTAAATAACCATTTTTATTGTTTTTAGACGGTAATGTTACGAAACTAACTTTTATCTGTTGCTGGCTATCAATCGACATGTTTCCGCCACCAAGTACCGCTAGTAATACAGCACCCGCTATCTGCGCATTGTTAGTAGCATCTACAGTTTTAGATGCGGTCACAACACCTGATTTTGTCTCTGTTTCATCTATTGAATATCCCATGTCTTGTAACACAGCTACCCCAGCCGAAAGAAGCTCTACCTCGTTGCTTGTTTCAAAAAATCTCGATTGCATTTGTCGATCTTGTAATGAAGTCTCTGCTACTTGAAATAAGTTTTCTGGTGGAGTGGTTGCACAGCCTGTTATTCCTAAGGCACAAGCAACAAATATATATTTCAGTTTTTTCATTTAGCTGGCCTTTAGAATTTTGAGGAATGGTATGCAAAGTCTCTTACCAAGTTTTGCTCATCAAATTTTATTATGATAGTCAGCGTTCTTTGTGATCTAGACGATGCTCCTGAGCTAGTCTGGCCACCAGCTAAAACAGCAAATACCCAGCCTGTACTTGATGACTGCACGGTATCTGTTGCTACCTTATCGTAAACCCAAACTTCTCTTCTTTTGTCGTCAGTAGAAACCATATTTGGTGAGCCAAGCGCCTGCAACACATCTGCGCCACTCATTCCAACTTTAATCTGTTTTTGAACAACCCCTACAGAGATGTTTCCATTGTTTTGGACTTGGGTAGCATGCTCAGATGCTGAAACACAACCAACCAATGATAGGGCAGCCAACAAGGCAACTATAGTTTTCATTATCTTTCCTTTTGGACTATCAATAAACTTAACTCTCTTATTTAAGTATGATGTTTATAGAATATCTCATACCTAAGCCTGTCAAGGGTAATGTAAACAAAAAGTTAACTAATGTAAACAATTAGTCGTTAGTATTACTAATTAATTATAAATATTGTTTTATTGTAATTATTAGATGGGTGTGGGTTTTTATTCCAAAATACTAATCTGGTATTAAAGAAAAGCGAAGGAGAACTGAATTAGTTTTGAAGTGAGTGTTTGTTTTCCGACAAAATATAGACACAAAAAAACCTGCTAAAAAGCAGGCTTTGATATTTGGTCTAAGATGTACTATCCGAAAATGGTGGGGCTGGAGAGACTCGAACTCTCACACCTTGCGGCGCCAGAACCTAAATCTGGTGCGTCTACCAATTCCGCCACAGCCCCATTTTCCGTTACTCTATCATTATTAGCGTTTAAACTCAAACACAGTATAGACAGTTAACTGATTCGGTAGTGCGTCTCAGTGGTTGGCTATTATATAGAGTTTGAAACGTTTGGCAACCCCTATTTGCAATTATTTTTAAATATTTATCATTTATTTTCACTTACTTTTATAAGCTATTGATATTAATAGTATTAATGTTTATGGATTTGCGCCTTTAATAACGATTATTTTGCCCTTCTGCTGAAGAGATATCTAATTGCTGTAATTTGCGTGTCAGGGTATTGCGCCCCCAACCGAGTAAATTGGCAGCGGCGATCTTTTTGCCACCACTATGGTTGAGCGCTGCCGTTAATAAAACGCGTTCAAACTCAGGGGTTGCCGTCTGCAAAATATCGATTTCTCCTGTTTGTAGCGATTGCTCAGCCCAAGCAGCCAATGCTTGTTGCCAACTTGAACTGTGGGAATGAGGGCGTATTTGCTCATTGTGAGTCATAGCTTGTGAAGGCTGACTTTGCTCTTGATATTCTTCTAAATCAGACGAGATATTTTCAAGCAGCTCTGGTGGCAAATCATCCACCATCACGGTGTCGCCTGTGGCCATTACGGTCAACCAAAGGCAAACATTCTCAAGTTGGCGGACATTGCCGCGCCATTCAAAAGCCTGCATGATATGTAGTGCTGTCGGGTGTAGCTGTTTCTCTGCACTGTTCATCTGTTCAGCAGCCCGCTGCATAAAGTAATGGGCTAATGCTGGAATGTCTTCAGGTCGTGTCCGTAATGGTGGCAGGGGCAAGCGAATAACGTTAAGGCGATAAAACAGATCTTCACGGAATTTGCCTTGTTTGACCAGTTCTTCTAAGTTTTGATGAGTAGCGGCAATGATGCGTACATTCACTTTGACAGGCTGCTGTCCACCGACGCGAAAAAACTCACCATTGGCCAGTACTCGTAGCAGTCGAGTTTGGGTGCTATAAGGCATATCGCCAATTTCATCTAAAAACAATGTCCCACCATCCGCTTGTTCAAAACGTCCTTGTCGCGTCGTCGTCGCACCAGTAAACGCTCCTTTTTCGTGACCGAATAATTCAGATTCAATCAAATCATGTGGAATGGCGGCCATATTTAGGGCAATAAAAGGTTGCTGGTGACGCGGTGAATGCTGGTGCAACGCACTGGCGACCAATTCTTTGCCCGTGCCTGATTCACCAGTAATCAGGACAGTAATGGGTGAGTGTGCCAGTCTGCCAATGGCACGAAACACCGTCTGCATCGCTTGTGATTGCCCAATGATGCCGCTCGGATTGTCATTAGCGCTGATGGCAGATTTAACTTTGATTTTAGGGCTAGATGTTTTATTGGTTTTACTGACCAGAGTAGCCTTGCTAGCAAGCTTGGGTCTGGTATCAGGTTTTACCTGCATATTAGATAAAGTACTTGATAGTTTTTTGGTAATTGTCTTCGGAGCAGGTTCAGCTGTAGATTTTGCTGCCGCCGCTGCCAGCATATTGGGCTGATAATTAATGGCTTTATAAATCGTGACGACTGCATCATCTAAATCAAAAGGTTTTGGCAGATATTCAAAAGCACCTGTTTGATAGCTATTAATAGCAGAGGTGAGGTCAGAATGCGCCGTCATAATGACAATGGGCAGCTTAGGGAAATGCTCATGTACCCAATCACTAAAAGACAAACCATCCATCATGGGCATACGAATATCGGTCAATATCACATCGGGCAACTGAGCGGCTGATTCCTGCTGTTGCAAAATATCGTTGAGGCGTGTCCACGCCGCTTGTGCTTGAGTAAAGCTAATAACGTTTAAGCCTGCGTCTTCAAAAGTATCTGCCAACACCAAACGCAGGGCCGCATCGTCATCGATGAGCCATAACGTTGCAGGGTTAGCATCAGGTGCATTATTGACCGTTACTTTTGTAGCTTGATTATCAGACTCTCGGTTACTAGATTCTTGATTGTCTGATGTTTGGGCAGAGCCTTGATTGTCGCTGTTAGATGTGGCGTTGTCATTATATGCAGTCATTTATCAGGCCTAATAAGCAAGTGATTCAGGGTGATTGTTTCATCGGTTAGGTCATGGTTTCTAAGCCTTGGGTGCTGGCTGTTTTAAGCATGGTGCGTTGGCTGATTGAAAGGCAAGTACAGCGTAAAACTGGTATGTTGATGTTTATGATTGTTTTTGACACTGTCGTTAAGGCTTTTTGATTGCTGGGAGCTCACGTCAATCATACCATGGTGATGACTGATGATATCTTGCACGATAGACAATCCTAGCCCCGTTCCTGCGGCACGGCTGGTCACCATTGGGAAAAATATCTGTCCGATCAATGCAGGATCAATGCCTGAACCGTTATCGGCAATATTGATTTGTAGCACTTGCTTGTGCTGTTGCCCAGCAATGGTATGTTGAAAGGCAATTCGGGTTTGAATGTGTAGCGTTGGCTTGTAACTGGCGCTGTCGTGATTGCTCATTTGTGAAGTGACAGGTTGTTGCGCCTTAGGTTCGGACAACTCTCTTTGCTGCAGCGTTTGCTCAAACTCAGTCATCGATTCACAGGCATTATTAATCAGATTTAAAAACACCTGTATTAGCTGATCTTTATCAGCGCATAACTCAGGCAATGACAAATCATAATCGCGCTGTAGCGTCACTTGCGGATATTGATTGACGACCAAAGATAAAACATGCTCCAGTGGCTCATGGATATTTAGCGTTTGCCAATTTGGTAATTGATTGGAGCCAAGGAATTTCCCGATAAGATGGGTTAGACGGTCCGTTTCTGAAATAATAATATCAGTATAATTACGTAGTTTTTCAGCCGTTTTTTGCAGGTGGCTATTCGGGTTTACCATAGGGTTTGTGCTAAGAATAGCAGGAGGAGCACTATTAAGAGGCGAGGCGTCACTGAATTTGATGAATTGCCGCTGTAATAATTGCGCCGCCCCGCGAATACCAGCAAGCGGATTTTTGATTTCATGAGCGACCGAGCGCAGCATATGACGGGCAACATTATATTGTTGCTGCTGGCGTTGTTCCTCTGATATGCGACTTTGGCGATCCTTGCCCCACATCTCAATAATAAAATAAGGTTGCTGCTCATAAATGACAGGGGTCACGCTATAATCAACCGAGAATGATAAATTACCATTTAGCGGTGTGCTGATAAGGTGATCATGATCGATAAAGGGTTGTTGATACTGCTTTGCTTGCTGAAATCGTTCTTTTAAAGAGCAAGTTTGTTCATGAGTATCTTCACCACTACTTTTATCGACAGTTACATGGTTGTCAATGTCATGATTGCTATCGGCTGATTTCAATGCTTTGGATGTTTCGGATGCAAGCAGTGTCAGTATAGACTGACCCAGTAAGCGCCCACTACTAATAGCGAGTAGTTGTTCGGCTTGGGCATTTAGCCAAGTGATCGATAAGTCATCATTGATCCATAAAATAGCGGTGAACAAATGCTGTGACATAAATGCTAAGTCAGGTGTCGGTTTTACGGTTGTCAAAAGGGTTGTCATGGCTATTGCCTAGAATAAAAGAAGACGCGATATAATATTTAACCATAAATCAACACTATAGAACGGCAAAACTGGCGATTTTTGCAAAAAAAACGTACAATGCGCACAGCCAATTTATATCTAGCAAGGTCAGCCATGCCCAACACTTCTACCGAGTCGGTTAATACGACTGTTACTACCTCACCGTCAACTTCTACGCCAACAGATTCTATGTTAAAAGACACTGCCACCGTTTTTAATCCTGCCAAACCAAATATAGCACAAGACAATCAGGCAGATGTCAGTCAAGCAAATACTAACCAACCTTACCATCATAAAGCCAATCACAATCAAAACCGTAGCATTGAGCAAAGCAGCGATGTGACTTCAGGTGCTTTATCGACTGAAAATGCGCCAGTGAATACAGCGCCAAAGATTGGATTTGTGTCACTAGGTTGCCCAAAAGCCTTGGTCGATAGTGAGCGCATTATCACTGAGCTTAGCCGTGATGGTTATAAAGTGGCGAGTGATTACGAAGGTGCAGATCTAGTTGTCGTGAATACTTGCGGTTTTATTGAGTCAGCAGTACAAGAGTCGCTTGATGCCATCGGCGAAGCGATTAGCAAAAACGGTAAAGTCATCGTCACAGGTTGCTTGGGTAAAGAAGCAGACAAAATCCGTGAAATGCACCCAGCTGTGCTAGCTGTGACGGGCGCGCATGCTTATGATGAGGTCATTAAAGCCGTTGCGTTGCATGTGCCCAAGCCTGACCGCAGTCAGGACGCTAGTTATGATCCAAAGATAGATTTGATTAATGAAGCGGGTATCAAATTGACGCCAAGCCATTATGCTTATCTAAAAATATCAGAAGGTTGCAACCATCGTTGTACTTTCTGTATCATTCCAAGCTTACGTGGAGACTTGGTTTCACGTCCGATTGATAGCGTGATGAATGAAGCGCTTGCACTGAAAAATGCTGGCGTGAAAGAATTGCTTATTATTTCGCAAGATACCTCTGCTTATGGACTGGATTTGAAATATAAGACCAGTTTTTGGAATGGTATGCCGCTGAAGTCGAAGTTTTATGACTTATGCCAAGCCTTAAATAACTTAGGCATTTGGGTGCGCTTGCATTATGTCTATCCATATCCGCATGTCGATAAAGTGGTTGAGCTAATGGGCGAGAAAAAGCTACTGCCTTATCTCGACATTCCGTTTCAACATGCCAGCCATCGCATCCTAAAAGCGATGAAACGCCCAGCGCATAGCGAAAACACCTTGGCGCGTATCCATGCATGGCGTGAGATTTGTCCTGATATCGTCATTCGCTCAACCTTCGTTGTGGGCTTCCCTGGTGAGACAGAAGAAGATTTCCAATGCTTGCTCGATTGGTTAGTAGAAGCTCGCCTTGATCGTGTTGGCGCGTTTACTTACTCAGAAGTCGAAGGCGCAGTGGCTAATGACCTGCCAAATCATGTGCCAGAAGAGATTAAGCAAGAGCGCTATGAGCGTTTGATGACGCTGCAACAAGACATCTCAGCGCAAAAGCTACAAGAGAAAGTCGGTAAAACCTTGATGGTATTGGTCGACGAAATTGATAGTGAAGAGGGCGTTGCGATTTGTCGTAGCTATGCTGACGCACCAGAGATTGACGGTCATGTCTATGTCGATGACATTACTGCTCAAGTTAAGGTCGGACAATTCCTAACGGTTACGATTGACGACGCTAGCGAGTATGATTTGTTTGCCAGTTACAAAGGCTAAGCAGTCACTGTAGCTGATTAGTCACTACAATATACGAGTGAAAATTGCCCAATCGCGGGCAGTTTTTGCTACAATTAGCGCAATTTAGCCTTTTTACACGTTTGTCATCAGTTGCGGTGCTTCCTATATAGTACCTCGGTGATGATACTTCGAGTAAATTCGAAGGCAAACTCTATTTGTGTTTTACCGCTCATTTTAATTATAATTTAATGCTAACAAGGTGACCTCATGTCTGACAAAAACCCGCGTTACTCTCGTATTTTGCTGAAACTCTCTGGTGAAGCCTTAGCTGGTGGCAAAGAGATGGGAATTGATAGCGAAGTGCTCGATAAGATGAGCTTGTCTATCGCCCATTTGCGTGGTCTTGGTGTTCAAGTCGGTATCGTGGTCGGCGGCGGTAACTTATATCGCGGCGCGCAGTTGCAACAAGAAGGCTTAGTCGGCCGTGTGACTGGTGATCAAATGGGTATGTTAGCAACCGTTATGAATGGTCTGGCGATGCGTGATGCGCTTGAGCGCCGCAATATTAAAACTCGCCTGATGTCAGCCTTGCCAATCGGTGAAGTGACCGAAAGCTATAGCAGCCGTAATGCCATTCGCTATCTCAAAAATGGTGAAGTATGTATCTTTGTTGCTGGTACGGGCAACCCTTTCTTTACCACTGATACAGCCGCTTGCTTACGCGGTATCGAGATCGAAGCGGGCTTGATTTTAAAAGCCACCAAAGTAGATGGCGTTTATGACAAAGACCCAAGCTTACATGACGATGCAGTTAAATATGATGGTTTAACTTTTGATGAAGTGTTAGAGCAAAAGCTTGGCGTGATGGATTTGACCGCTATTGCATTATGCCGTGAGCATAACGTACCGCTACAAGTGTTTGATATGACCAAGCCTAATGCGTTATTAAACGTCATTATGGGCGAAAATGAAGGCACACGCGTTTATCACTGATTTGCCTAAATACTCTAAATATTAATACGAGAATACCAGTCATTAAACTTAGATTGGTCGTTAATAACTACCAGTCGCTAATAATTAGTAGTGAACAACCGTATATTTACTAACAAATGAATGATTTATCGACAGCGATAAATAAGGATATCTAATGATCAAAGAGATTAAGCAAGACGGCGAAGCGCGTATGCAAAAAACACTGGAAGCGCTTGAGAGTACTTTTAGCAAAGTCCGTACAGGGCGCGCGCATCCGGGTATGTTGTCAGGCGTGATGGTTAGCTATTACGGGTCGCCTACACCTTTGAATCAAGTGGCGAGTGTCAACGTTGAAGACTCACGTACGCTCATGGTTCAGCCGTTTGACCGTACCATGGTACAAGCAATTGACAAGGCCATTCGCGAAGCAGATTTGGGTCTCAACCCAGTGACCGCCGATGTGATTCGTGTGCCAATGCCAGCATTGACAGAAGAGACACGCCGCGACATGCAAAAGCTTGCGCGTGGAGAAGCAGAAAGTAGCCGTGTTTCTATCCGTAATATTCGCCGTGACATGATGAATGACATCAAAGAATTGGCCAAAGAAAAAGAGATCTCAGAAGACGACGAGCGCCGTGCTAGTGATGACATTCAAAAAATCACTGACAAGTATATCGAAACCATCGATAAACGTTTGAGCAAAAAAGAAACTGACTTGATGGACGTGTAAAGCACTGGTTTTTCGATCATTTTAGAAAAAATCCGTTATGTCATATCCTTATAATAAGCAGCCAATCTGTCAGTACTATTGGCTGCTTATTATTGTGTAGACGGGACCGATAATAGCGTCAATGTTATATCAATCGGATACGGCAATAGGCTTTCTCAGATTTGTAAACTGTATTTTATAAGCGCTATCTTGCAAACTAAATCACGCCCATAGATGGGTTTATGATAAGTTTGTGAATTATGGTTATGACGCTTTCTAATCGTTATCGCAGCCGTTATTATTATTTTACCTCAACAATAAGCACTTTCGCCTATGTCCACTTCAGCCGTTTTGGCTCCTGATCTTCTTCCACGCCATATCGCTATCATCATGGATGGCAACAATCGTTATGGTAAAGCCAATGATTTGGGCAAAGGCCAAGGGCATGTGGCTGGCAAAGATGCACTCGATCCTATCGTCGAGTATTGCGTTAATACGGGTATCGAAGTATTAACGGTATTTGCATTTTCTAGTGAGAATTGGCAACGCCCGCCCAGTGAGGTGGCACTACTCATGCAACTGTTAGCCTCGACCATTCATGAGCAAATACCACGCATGAATGAGTATCGTATTCGTCTACGTTTTATTGGTGACCGCAGTCAGCTGAGTGATGATTTGCAAGCATTAATGGCGGACGCTGAAGCGAAAACAGCAGACTTTAAAGCCATGACTCTAGTCATCGCTATCAGTTATGGTGGGCAATGGGATATTGCCCATGCGGCAAAACAGCTGGCGCAGCAAGTAGAGGCTGGTCAGTTACGTGCTGATGATATTAATAAAGAATTGCTCGGTAACTATGTGCAATTAGCAGATGCACCAGCAGTAGATATGCTGATACGCACAGGCGGTGAATACCGAATTTCTAACTTTTTATTGTGGCAGTCAGCCTATGCCGAGCTATTCTTTACCCAGACATTATGGCCAAATTTTGCAGCCGATGAGCTGGCAGCAATGGTAAAAGAGTTTGCTCAGCGGCAGCGCCGTTTTGGCAAAACCAGTGAGCAGATAGTGATAGAGCAAGCAAGTCGTTAATGGTGTTAAGCATTTGCCTGTTATTTTGTAAAGGAAAAAGCTCTTACAAAGCCGCTATCGTATAAGTAGTTAATATTGCTTGTTTGTGAAATAATAAACCGCGTCAATAAGCGTCAACTGCTATTAGTGGGCTATTGTAGATTAGCTGCTATAATGCACGTTTTGACCATGCGTTTTTCATTATTATAAGGCTCAATAAGTATGTGGCAACGAATTAAGACGGCAGTTGTTCTCGTTATTATCGTTGGTATTGCAATGTTTGCGAGCCAAACTCCTATTTTATTTGCACCGCTGTTAGCGATTGGCGTCATTATCGCCGCTCACGAATGGACTAAGCTGATGCCCAAGTGGCGTCATCCTGCGCTGTTTGTGCTATTGGTTTTGGTGTTGACCCTAGTATCACTCATGTTTAAAGTGACATGGTTATTTTGGTGGGTGGCTTCACTGGCTATATGGCTAATGGCGCTGTCTTGGGTGCGAGTGTTCCCGACTCATACCAATTGGTATGGCAAAAAACTGGCATTGATGGGTGCGGTGATATTGACCGCATCGATTACGGCGATGTTTTATTTGTGGCAACTGTCAGCATGGTGGTTGCTCTATGTGTTCCTTTTGGTCTGGTGCGCAGATAGTGGCGCTTATTTTGTGGGGCGTAAGCTTGGTCGCCGCAAAATGGCACCGAACGTCTCACCCAATAAAAGTATGGAAGGGCTGGCTGGTGGCTTGGTCACCGGTCTGCTCGTGGTCATTGCCATCAGTGTATTTAAGTTGCAATTGACGGGTGTGCCGTTAGTCGCATTTGTAGCATTATCAGCCTTGACCATTTTAGCCTCGGTACTTGGCGATTTATTTGAGTCGATGCTTAAGCGCCGCGCTGATGTCAAAGATTCAGGAACGATTTTACCGGGGCATGGCGGCGTGCTTGACCGTATCGACTCACTGCTCTCTGCCACACCGATATTTGCGCTTGGTTTTTGGGCGATACAGCAGTTAGGTTTGATAGTGGTTTAGGACTGAAAAAATAATTCATAGACGATGATACGCCCTAATTATAGTGGTTAAGATGAGTGACTAGTCAATACATTGGATATCGTCCATCTCTTATTTATCAGGCGTTTTATCGATTTCTTATTTAATTTTTTAGAGTATCATTTACAGGCACTGATGGTTATGACGCAACGCATCGCCGTACTAGGCGCGACAGGTTCAATTGGCGATAGCACGTTAGCAATATTAGCAGCGCAACCACAGCTTTACACGGTCTACGCTCTGTCAGGGTATCACCGCTTAGACAAACTGTTTGCACTTTGCCAGCAGTTTTTGCCAAAGCGCGTTAGTGTACCGACCGCCGCAGTCGATGATTTCGCCCAGCGACTCCGTGCGGCAGGTCTTGACATCGATGTGGTAGGCGGCGAAGCAGGGCTGGTCGACATTGCCACTGATTCGCAGACGGATACCGTTGTCGCTGCGATCGTAGGCGCAGCTGGTCTGCCTTCTACTTTAGCCGCTGCTCGTGCAGGTAAGCGTATTTTACTAGCCAATAAAGAAGCGCTGGTGATGGCAGGGCAAGTGATGATTACTGCGGTCAAAATGCATAACGCTACTTTGCTGCCGCTTGACTCTGAGCACAACGCTATTTTTCAGTGTTTACCACTGGCTATTCAGCAGGACAATACCCAAATCCATCAGCCAAATCACGGCGTGCGCAAGTTATGGCTAACGGCCTCTGGTGGACCGTTTTTGCAAAAATCGTTTGCACAGATGCAGCAAGCGAGCGTTGCTGAAGCGGTCAAACATCCAAATTGGTCAATGGGTCAAAAGATATCCGTCGATTCAGCAACGATGATGAATAAGGGTTTAGAGTTAATCGAAGCCTGCCATTTGTTTGATTTGCCTGAAAATAAGATAAATGTGGTGATTCATCCACAAAGTATCATTCACTCAATGGTAGAATATAGCGATGGTAGCTTTTTGGCGCAGCTCGGCAGTCCCGATATGAAAACGCCCATTGCCCATGCGCTCAGTTACCCTGATCGTATTGAGAGCGGCTCGCAGCCGTTAGACTTATTTGCACTTAGTGGTTTAGAGTTTATTGAGCCTGACTTGCAAAAATTTGCGTGTTTGCATTTGGCAAGACAGGCGATGCAGGCGGGCACACAAGCGACGATTGTCTTAAATGCAGCGAATGAAATTGCCGTGGCGGCATTTTTGGCTGGAAAAATTCGCCTGACTGACATTGCTGATATCAACGAGCAGGCTTTGAATGACATACAGCTGCCACCGTTAAACGAAACGGCTGACATAGAAGATATACTAGCAATTGATAAAATAGCACGTCACCTTACAGAAAAACTTATGGCAAAGTTGGTGTGAATGTCTCAACAACTGCGTCGTTAAAAAATGATGTTAATAAAAGATGCAAAGAAAGAATGCTGAGAAACCATACTGAGAAAAGATCATGACGTTTTTATTAACGCTCCTTGCGGCAATATTTGTCTTAGGTCCGCTTATTGCCTTACATGAGTGGGGACACTATATCGTCGCTCGTCTTTGCGGCGTTAAAGTCTTGACCTATTCTATCGGATTTGGTCCTAAACTTTTTGGCTGGACGAGCAAAAAAAGCGGTATTGATTATCGTATTTCCGCTTTGCCACTTGGTGGTTATGTCAAAATGCTCGATGAGCGCGAAGGCGAGGTAGCAAAAGCTGAGCAACATTTGGCGTTTAATCGTCAGCATCCACTAAAAAAGATTGCGATTGTCGCCGCTGGTCCTATCATGAACTTCATCATTGCTATTGCGCTGTTTTGGGTGTTGTTTATGACACCATCAGAGCAGCTGGCGACGAAGATTGGGCAGGTATTACCCGAGACGCCTGCTGCTATGGCACAGTTGCCAGTTGGTGATAAAATCGTTGCGATTGATGGGCATGAGGTACAAACGTGGGAAGGCATCAACTATCGGCTTGCCGGACGGATGGGTGAGACGGATAATGTCAGTATTACTCTGCAATCAGAGGCGCAAGCTGATAATGCGATCAAAACTTATCAAGCGCCCGTAACTCAGTTTATGCAAGGCAGCGCGCAAGGTAAAGATGCGTTGACCAGCTTTGGTATGCTGCCATGGCAACCAGATATTGCACCTATAGTAGGTGATTTGACCGCTGATGGTGCCGCCAGTCGCCAAGGTCTAAAAGTAGGTGATCGTATTATTGCTATCAATGATCAACCAATTAAAGATTGGATCAGTGCCACTCGTATCATCCGCGACAGTCCTGAAATTTTGCTCAATTTCACAGTATTGCGTGATGGTAAAACCGTACAGCTTCAGATTATGCCGCAAGGCAAAAAAGACAATTTGGGTAACGATTATGGGCAAATTGGTGCTATGGTGGCGCAGTCCGAAATTATTATTCCTGACGCTTACAAGACCACCGTAGCCTATGGCCCTGGTGAGTCATTGGTGAAATCATTTGAGAAAACTGAACAGCTCGCAGTGATGACCGTCAGCTCAATGGGTAAGATGCTATCAGGCATGATTGGTTTGGATAATTTGTCAGGTCCGATTACCATTGCCAAAGTGGCCAAACAGAGTTTTGATATCAGTTGGCAGATGGTGTTATCGACGGCGGCTTTGATTAGTTTGAGTCTGGGTGTACTCAATCTTTTACCCATTCCTGTGTTGGATGGCGGTCATATTGTGTATTATCTTATTGAATTGATTCGCGGTAAGCCACTCTCGGAAGGGGTGCAAATGATTGGACTAAATATCGGCTTACTCTTGCTGGCAGGTTTCATGGTGTTAGCAATTGGTAATGATATCAGTCGGCTGTTTTGACCAGCGAATCGCTAATATGATCGATAAGGCACGAGATACTAATGGTTTTACGCCTATTATGGGATGATTATGACCATGATAGGTAGCATGCTTTGTATCATGGCCTCTGTACTAATCGTAATTTTTAGTTTATTTTGTGATGCATTTTATATAAAGTGTTCTGAGTCTGCTGCGTATGCGCTTAAATTTCATGCGAGATGCGCTAGACAATATGGGCTTTTTAACTTAACTTAAGCAAGTTTTTTATTGACGGATAGTGTTTATGCGTACGCCTTTATTTATGAGCGCGGCAGGGTTGCCGTTAGTTGTAGCGATGATGAGTATGCCAGTACAGGCTGCAGAATTTGTAGTCACTGACATCGGTTTCAATGGTTTGCAACGTTTAACCCCCGATAGCCTCTATCCGGTTCTACCTATTTCGGTAGGGGATACGGTAAATGACAGTAGTTTAGCAGCCAGTATTAAGGCGCTTTATGCGACCGAAAATTTTGCTGATATTCAAAGCCGTATCGAAGGTGGACAGCTACGGTTTGATGTCGTTGAGCGCCCAACGATTGCTGAAGTCAATTTTGAGGGCAATAAGCTCATTCCAAAAGAAGGGCTAGAGCAAGGGTTGGACAATGCTGGTCTGTCTGCGGGCAATGTGCTGAAACAAGCCACGCTACAAGGCGTCGCCAATGAGCTACAGCAGCAATATATCAGCCAAGGCTATTACAACAGCAATATCGAGGTTGATCAAACGTTACTTGATGGCAATCGCGTCAAGCTCGACGTGCGTTTTGTCGAAGGCAAACCTGCCAAAGTGGTCGATATCAATATCATTGGCAATAAACACTTTAGTGATGAAGAAATCAAAGACGTTTTTGCGGTAAAAGAGTCCTCGTGGACACGTCTGTTATCTAAATCTGATCGTTATGCCAAAGAAAAGCTGGCCGCCAGTTTAGAGAATCTAAAAGCGCTTTATCAAAATGATGGTTATGTGCGTTTTGCAGTAGATAATGCGGTGCTTAACATCAGTGAAGATAAGAGCAGTGTGTTTATCGAAGTGAGTCTAAGCGAAGGCGAACAATATCAGTTTGGCGAAGTGAATTTCTTAGGTAAGCCGACTTTTGAGAACAATGAACTAACAGAGTTGGTGACTTTTGCACCCAATGAAAAATACTCGCAAGCCAAGCTCGATGAAACCACCGCGGCACTTAAGAGTCGTTACGGTAATGAAGGCTATTATTTGGCGCAGGTGAGACCAGTACCACGTATCAATGACGAAACCAAAGTAGTGGATATCGATTATTTCATCGACCCTGCACGTCCTATTTACGTTCGTCGTATTAACTTTACTGGTAACATCAAAACTCAAGACGAAGTACTGCGCCGTGAAATGCGTCAATTAGAAGGCGCATTGGCGACTAGTGACAAAATCCAGTTGTCACGGACACGTCTGATGCGTACTGGCTTCTTTAAAGCTGTCAACGTTGATGTAAAACCAGTACCGAACCAACCAGACCAAGTAGACATCAATTATACGGTTGAAGAGCAGCCTTCTGGTAGCTCAACGATTGCTGCGGGTTACTCGCAAAGCGGCGGTGTGACTTTCCAGTTAGATCTAACACAAAACAACTTTATGGGTACAGGTAATCGTGTGAAAGCGGCACTATCGCGCTCAGAAACCCGTGATTCTTATAGTTTGGGCTATACCGATCCGTACTTTACCGAAAACGGCGTCTCACAAGGTCTTAGTGCCTATTATCGTGAAACGAAATACGATGATAGAAACGTCAGTAACTATGTCACCGATTCTTATGGTGCTACGCTGAACTATAGTTATCCTGTTGATGAAACCAAACGCGTTAGTGCCGGTTTGAACGTTGATAATACTTCAGTACGTGGTGGTCGCTTCTTGGGTGTATCAAACGTTCAGCAAATTATTGATGATGGCGGTACGTTTGAGAACTTTGTCAATGATGAAAATGAAGCTTCTGGACGCACAGGCTTCAAAAATGATTACAATACTTATAACCTACTATTCGGCTGGGACTATAGCACCTTAGATCGTCCAGTGTTCCCGACCAAAGGTATGAGCCATACGGTCGATGCCACCATTGGCTTGGGTGATACCAACTATCAAAAACTTGTTTATAGCGGCAACATCTATTATCCCTTCTACAAAGACTGGGTAGCACGCGGTTATACTAAGCTTGGCTATGGTAATGATTTGCCGTTTTATGAAAACTTTTATGCTGGTGGCTATGGCTCTGTACGTGGTTATGAGGCCTCAACCCTTGGGCCAAAATCACAAACGTATTATGATGCCATAAATGATGATGTGCGTTACAAAGACGAAGATATCGGTGGTAATGCGCTAGTCAGCTTCGGTAGTGAGCTAATTTTGCCAATGCCGTTTAAGGGCGATTGGGCAGATCAAGTGCGTCCGGTATTGTTTGCTGAAGGTGGTCAGGTATTTGATACGACTGATAAGGAAGATCGCACTTTTATCAATCCTAATGACGGTACTGATACGGGCGTACCACTGTTGACGCAAGACAATAGTATGCGCTTTAGTGCGGGTGCAGGTATAACCTGGTATACGCCAATTGGTCCAATTTCATTAAGTTATGCTATACCTATTGGTGATAAAGAAGGCGATGAAACTGAAAAAGTTCAGTTCCAGATTGGTAATACGTTTTAACGTAGCATGATTGTTTGCGTTCATGTCGTTAACCATAGCAGTTACTTACATGAACGCAGCATCTGTTAGATATTAGTAGATCGCCAAGGTGATTGTTCAGCTTGGCGATTGTCTTATTCATAACAATATTTATATTAATAGTCACTATGATAACGATTGAGCAACTTATCACTCGGATTGAGCAGCGTCAGCCCATTACCAATAAGGCTGAAATCAGCGCTAAACAGTTACGTCAAAAATTCAGTAGTATTGGTAGTTTGACCACGGCTGGTCATAATCAGTTAAGCTTTTTGGCCGATCCTCATTATATTTCTAGTCTGGCTATCAGCGAGGCAGGGGCTGTATTGGTTACTGCAGAATATCGCGACCAAGTGCCCTCCACAGCGATAGCGTTAGTCGTCGCAAGCCCATACTTAGCTTATGCTGGAGCTAGCCAGTTGTTTGCTCGTGAGTCACTGTCTGGTGGTATTCATCCTAGCGCTGTGATTGCTGATAGTGCTGTCATTGGTGAGCAGGTGAATATCGGACCTTTTTGTGTGATTGCCGATTATGTGCAAATTGGTGCGCGTAGCTCACTTGCGGCGCATGTGGTGATCGAAGAAAATACGACTATTGGTACTGATGGTGTTATCAAATCACAAGTGGTGATTGGGCATGATTGTGTCATTGGTGATCATGTGAGGTTACACGCGGGTGTCAGTGTGGGTGCAGAAGGTTTTGGTTTCGCACCAACCAAAGATCCTAGTACCAGTGGCTGGGAGCGTATTGCTCAGTTAGGACGGGTCGTAATTGGCAACCATGTGCGAATTGGTAGTCAAACTTGCATTGACCGAGGTGCCATTGATGATACGATCATTGGCAATCACGTTATTATTGATAATTTGGTACAAGTTGCTCATAACGTGCGTATCGGTGATGGCACAGCCATCGCGGCTCAAACGGGTATCGCGGGCAGTACTAGTATCGGCAAGCGCTGTATTATTGGCGGTGCGGTCGGTATCACAGGTCATATCGAGATTACAGATGATGTCACTTTATCTGGGATGACCATGGTAACCAAATCTATCAAAACCGCTGGTTCATACTCCTCTGGAACGGCTGCTATGCCGACAGCTAACTGGCGACGGGCAGCTGTACGCTTCCGTCAGCTTGGGCGTGATTAGCGCAAATATCAATGCATATATACAAACACAGTAAAATCATAGCGATTTGAAACATAGCAAGGAAGCACCATTATGAGCAGCACCGATATCGATATTTTGAATGATAAAGAAATGAAAAGCTTAGCTGAGCAAGGTCTTACGCTGCCATTAACTTATCATACGTTAAAGCATTATTTGCCACACCGTTATCCTTTTCTTTTAGTAGATAAGATTATTGATTGCACACCTGGTGAGTGCATTACAGGTATTAAGAATGTGACTATCAATGAAGAATTTTTCAATGGTCATTTTCCTGATGAGCCGATTATGCCAGGGGTACTCATGGTTGAGTGCATGGCTCAGGTCTCAGGCGTGCTCGGATTTATCAGTGCTGGTCTAACCGCAGAAGATGGTTATTTATATCTGTTTGCAGGTGTTGATAAAGTCCGTTTTAAGCGTCGAGTGATTCCTGGTGATCAGCTGACTATCCGTGCTAAAACAGTGATGCAGAAGCGCGGTATTTATAAATTCGACTGTACTGTACATGTTGACGATGAGTTAGCCGCCAGTGCGCAAATAATGATTGCTCGCCAAGAACAATAACGTTTACCAATAGTTATTGTGGCTCGTAGCCGACCTAATTCTTTAAACAAAGCATCTAAAGAATTAGGTCAAAGCGGGTCATAAGCATTATAATTGACACTCGCATTTAACAGCAGAGCCATGCTTAGGTTTTTCCATAAAACTAAATTGGCTGTATTTGTTTTACCATTTACTCGCATCAGATCATACAAAGGCCCACATTATGAGTCAGATCCATCCAACAGCACTCATCTCACCGTCCGCCCAAATTGATGAGACTGCTATCATTGGTCCGTATTGTATCGTCGGTGATGAGGTCACTATTGGCGCTCACACGGTTCTGCATCGCCATGTAGTTGTTACCAAATTGACTCGTATTGGTCAACACAATGAGTTTTATCAATTTGCGAGCATTGGCGAAGATCCTCAGGATTTGAAGTATGCTGGTGAGCGTACTTGGCTTGAGATTGGCGATCATAATACCATTCGAGAAGCCTGTAGTTTACACCGCGGCACCGCACAAGATAGTGAGCTCACTAAAATAGGTAGCCATAATCTACTGATGGTGAACACTCATGTGGCTCATGATTGTGTGATTGGCGATCATAATGTATTGGCCAACAATGTTGGCGTTGCAGGGCATGTGACTATTGGTAATCACACGATTATTGGCGGTAATTCAGGTATTCATCAGTTTTGTACGGTTGATGACTATAGCTTGATTGGGGGCGCAAGTCTGATTCTAAAAGATGTAGCTGCCTTTACCATGGTATCTGGTAATCCAGCAACGACTCATGGTCTCAATGTGGAAGGCATGCGTCGTAAAGGATGGTCAAAAGAGACAATTGAGGTATTGCGTCAAGCTTATCGTATGATTTTTAGATCTGGTCTGACGACCGTGCAAGCGCTTGAGGTTTTGAATAATGAGCTGCTACCAAAAGAGCCGAAAATCCAGTTGCTCATTGATTCACTACAAAAAAGTCGTCGTGGTGTGGTGCGCTAGAACGGCGATTGGCTTTTACTTAAGATCATATATAGTATGCATTCATTAATTAGCCAAACTCTTGTCAGTTATAGATAAAATTACCAGAAGCCATAACCATTTGTTATGGCTTTTTATGTTTATGAGCGCTTGACTTTTTTGGTGGCTTAGCAGAAACTGAGCCTTTACGATATTGTAAACAATTCTTTCTTAATGTTGCTGGACGCCTCACATTGAGGTGTTTATTGAATAGCCTGATATTTCTCATGGCTATTTATGATAATCAAGGAAGATTATCAGTGATGTTAATTGAAGCACGAGGACGGAAAAAATGGCTATTAATAAACAAGAACATGCACAGTGGAGCTCAAGTTTTGGCTTCGTATTGGCAGCGGTTGGTTCAGCAGTTGGTTTGGGAAACATATGGAAGTTTCCTTATATGGTCGGTGAAAGCGGTGGTTCAGCTTTCGTTATCGCTTATTTATTCTGTATCGCGCTGGTAGGTTTTCCGATTCTAGTCGCTGAATGGCTGATTGGTCGCCGTGGGCAAAAGAACCCAGTCAACACTTTTGCGGATGTTGCAGCAAGTGAAGGTAAGTCGCGCAGTTGGGGCGTCATTGGCGCGTCAGGTATTTTAGGTGGTTTCTTAATTCTATCGTTTTATAGTGTGATTGGCGGTTGGGCACTCAACTATATTACTAAAGCAGGTACAGGCAGTTTTATTGGTCAAGACAGTGATTCTATTGCTGCGACCTTTGATGCTATGTTGGCTTCAGCAGGGACGTTGACGATTTGGCATACCGTGTTTATGGCTATTACTGCTTTGATTGTCGGTATTGGTGTGACCAAAGGTATCGAAACTACGGCTAAAGTTTTAATGCCACTACTCGGCGTGATTTTGTTCGTCATCGTTGGTTATAACATGATTAATGGTGGTTTTGGCGAAGCAGTGGCTTATCTATTTACACCAGATCTTAGCAAGTTGACTGGCGATGTGATGCTTGCAGCATTGGGTCATGCCTTCTTCACTCTATCTATTGGTATGGGTATTATGATTGCTTATGGCTCATATTTGGGTCGTGAAGTGAACTTACTAAAAACCGCCCGTACCGTTGTAATTTTAGATACGGTTATTGCCTTGGCTGCTGGTCTAGCAATCTTCCCAATCATCTTTAGCAATGGTCTAGACCCTGCTTCAGGCCCTGGTCTTATCTTTGTCAGCCTACCGATCGCTTTTGGTAGCATGGGTGCAGGGACGATCATTGGTACATTGTTCTTCTTACTTATTACTTTTGCTGCTATTACCTCATCAATCTCATTGCTTGAGCCAACCGTTGAGTTTTTAGAAGAACGTACACCGATGAGTCGTACGGTATCAACCATCGTTGCCAGTACGGTGATTTGGCTATTAGGCGTTGCGGCACTACTATCATTTAACCTATGGTCTGACTTTACTATCATGGGTAATGGCATCTTTGATGCATTGGATAAAATTACTAGTAAATTTCTTCTCCCTCTAACTGGTCTTGCTGCAATTATTTTCGTTGGTTGGCAAATGGATCAACGCAGTATTCAGCAAGAGCTTGGTCTGTCTAATGGTGCATGGCAATTATGGCAAATCATTGCTAAGTTTGTAGCACCAATTGCCGTGCTCGTGGTATTTGTAACCTCGTTAATGGGCTAGTACTGATTAACTAGAAATAATAAAAGCAACACACTAAAAAGGGCTTAAGATAATTCTTAAGCCCTTTTTATAGCTATGACAATGGCAAAAATATGATTAGCGTAGATTTAACTCAGGTACTGTTTGTCCACGTTTGTTATAAAATTCGCTGACAAACTCATCAAATTTGTCTTGTTCAATGGCATCACGAATACCTTGCATCAAACGCTGATAATAGCGCAAGTTATGGATAGTCGCTAATTGAGCGCCCAGCATCTCTTTACACTTATTAAGATGGTAGAGATAAGCACGGCTAAAGTTTTGGCAAGTATAGCAGTCGCACTCAGGATCTAATGGACCTTCGTCATTGCGATACTGGCTGTTACGGATACGTACCACACCAGCATTGTCTGCATCGCCTGTGACGAAGTAGTGACCGTTACGCGCGTTACGCGTCGGCATCACACAGTCGAACATATCGACACCGCGACGTACACCTTCAACTAAATCCTCAGGCTTACCAACGCCCATCAGATAGCGTGGCTTATCTGCTGGCATATCATCAGGGAGGTAATCTAGGACATCTATCATTTCATCTTTTGGTTCACCAACAGACAGGCCACCGATGGCATAACCATCAAAGCCGATATCGAGCAGGCCTTCAAGTGATTGCTGACGTAAATCAGGATACATACTGCCTTGTACGATACCAAATAATGCGTTGGTGCTGCCCAGCCTATTATGCTCATCAACACAGCGCTGTCCCCAACGTAATGAGAGCTCTAATGATTTTTTGGCTTCATCATGAGTGGCTGGGTAGGGCGTGCATTCATCGAATTGCATGACGATGTCTGAGTTCAAGCTATATTGAATTTGCATCGATTTTTCTGGCGACAGAAATACCTTAGCGCCATCGATAGGGGATTTAAAGTCGACCCCTTCTTCGGTGATTTTACGCATGGCACCCAGACTGAATACTTGAAATCCACCTGAATCGGTCAATATAGGTTTGTCCCAATGCATGAACTTATGCAAGCCGCCAAACTTATCGATCACCTCGGTACCTGGACGTAACCATAGATGAAAGGTATTGCCCAAAATAATATCAGCACCGATGGCTTCGATATCACGTGGCAGCATGCCCTTGACCGTGCCATAAGTGCCAACAGGCATAAACGCTGGCGTTTGTACGTCGCCATGATTGAGATGAACCGTACCACGGCGCGCACGCGTGTCGCCGCTGGCCGTTTTATGTAAGACAAATTGCATATGATAACCGCTATGTAAGCTATGAAAATGGTGCTAATTATAGCATTGTTAGCAGTTTTTTTGGACATGGATGTTTATGAGGTATTGATATATCTGACAAATATGTCTTTTGGTTAATAGTATTTTGTCATAACCAAAAGACACAGACAGTGCTTATGAGTAGTTGGTAAAGTAGAAATCATAATGGCGAGACAGTAACCATTGCTAAGCGATGTTTTAACTGCTGGAGACATACTATGAAAAAGGCAACCTACTTATTATTAAGTGGTTCATTATTAACCTCAGGAGCAGCTATGGCGACCGAAGAGCCGAATTATACAGTGTTGTCGCAAATGGATGACTTTGAGCTGCGTCGTTACGATAAGCAGCTAGTAGCGCAAACGTTGGTAAGTGGTGACCAAGACTCAGCGAGTCGCGAAGGGTTTAAAGTGTTAGCCGACTATATATTTGGCAATAATACAGCGCCAGCTGGCGGCAGTAGTAAAATTAGCATGACTGCGCCCGTTACGATGCAGCCCAATAACAAAAAGAGTGATAGCGAATCACAAAAAATTGCGATGACAGCACCAGTAAGCATGCAGCAAGACGATGGTAAGTGGCGTGTACAATTTACTATGCCCAGTAAATACACGATGCAAACACTGCCAAAGCCAAATAATCCAAACATCACGATTACCGAGGTGCCAGCACAGACGTATGGTGTGATTAAGTTTTCAGGGTTAGCAGGCAGTAAAAAAGTAGCGACTAAAACGGAAGAGCTACAATTTTGGATGCAAACCCAAAATTTGACTATAACGGGCGAGCCTGAACTGGCACGTTATAATCCGCCTTGGACGCTGCCTTTTTTGCGCCGTAATGAAGTGATGATTGCTTACAAGCCAAAGTAATACTAGCCTCAAAGTATAAGATGAGCGTTGTCACATTTGCTGAGCTTATTATAAGTAGGACTTGCATTTGTTTGCCGTGCTATTCAAATTTTTGGAAGTGGCATGCCCATAAAAAAAGACAGCATTTGCTGTCTTTTTTGTACTGACTTTTTAAGAAAATAAACTTAGTCTTTTTGCTCACGGATGATATTCAGCATACGACGTAGCGGCTCGGCTGCACCCCATAATAGTTGATCACCAACGGTAAATGCGCCTAGATACTCAGGGCCCATATTGAGCTTACGCAAGCGACCTAGTGCAACTGTCAATGTACCAGTCACGGCTACTGGCGTTAAGCGGTTCATAGTCGCTTCTTTGTCGTCTTCGACCAAGTCCAACCACTCATTGCCGCTGTTTTTAAGTGCTGCTTCGATTTCTTCTAGCGGAATGTCTTTTTTGAGCTTGATGGTAAGGCCTTGCGCATGACAGCGCATCGCGCCAACGCGCACACACATGCCATCGATAGCAATCTTATCAGCTTCTGCGTTACCAAGGATTTTATTGGTCTCGACGCCGCCTTTCCATTCTTCCTTGGATTGCTTGTTTTCTAACTGAACATCGATATAGGGGATCAAGCTACCTGCTAATGGCACACCAAAGTACTGTTTAGGAAAGTCATCTGAGCGCTGAGTCTGAGCGATTTTTTTATCAATCTCAAGGATGGCGCTGGCAGGATCAGCCAACTCGTCTTTGACCGCATCGTGTAGCACGCCCATGCCAGCGATTAATTCGCGCATGTTGTTAGCACCAGAACCACTAGCAGCCTGATAAGTCATGGCGCTGACCCATTCTACCCAGCCTTTATTAAACAGCTCACCAATCGCCATGAGCATCAATGACACGGTACAGTTACCACCGATAAAGTCTTTTTTGCCATTGGCTAGGGCGCTGTCAATAACGGCGCGATTGACTGGATCGAGAATGATGATGCTGTCATCTTCCATTCGCAAGGTGCTTGCCGCATCAATCCAGTAGCCATTCCAGCCACTATCACGTAGCGGTTGATGGACTTGCGAAGTATAGTCGCCGCCTTGGCAGGTAATGATGACATTACAAGCAGCTAGCGCGTCAATATCATGAGCATCTTTTAATTGGCCGGTATGAATACCATCAAGGCTTGGGGCATCACCACCTGCGTTGCTGGTTGAGAAAAACACGGGTGTAATACCGTCAAAATCTTTTTCCTCAGTCATACGTTGTATTAATACTGAACCGACCATGCCGCGCCAGCCTACCAAGCCTACTGTTAAATTACTCATGAAACTCAATCCTTTTTACCATAAATTGTTGCATTGCCAGCCGATAACAATGCCGTGAATAGCCATAAAAAGCAAGGCGTTTTGGCCGTTTTTAGTGGTTTTTCATACACTATTAATGATGTTCAGTATAACTTTAAGTTATTAACCTAATGGCGATAGTATCGACGCCTCACTCGCCACAAATAGATAGCCCTAAAAATAAGTTCGTCCATAGTACCCGTTATGGTGGGCGAATTAAAAGTGTAATGTTTTATAGCGGTTAACGAATAATCCATGCTCATTAGTAGGCGATAACCTTCTGAAATGCTAAAGTAAACAGCTAACGTCAGTTCAGTTAAAACCATGGCGATATTCATCATTTAATAGACGGCTAATACATACTATGGATCTCTCACTATTATATTACAGCATACAGTGGCTAGCAGGGTTCATTGCATTTGTGACGATTTGGGGCTGGATACCACTGGATAATTGGTGGGTGCGCGGTGTTGAATTTCCGCGTATTCAGATCATGGTGTTGGGTGTCATCGCTTGGATTGGTATGCTGATTTTTTGGTCAGAGTGGCAGCTGGGACAGTGGCTGTTATTTATCGTCTTAAGCATTACATTAGCCTTTCAGCTCAGGATGGTATTGCCTTATACCAAGCTATGGAAAAAAGAAGTTCAAAAGGCAAAAGACAAGCCAGAAGGGCAGGTGCATCAACTAAAAATAATGGTATCAAACGTACTAACGCCCAATGATGACACCCAAAAACTGGTGGATTTGGTGAAGCAAAGACAGCCTGATATTTTAATTACGCTAGAGAGTGATGACAAATGGGAAAAAGCACTGTATCAAATCGAGGCTGATTATCCTTACACCGTGAAAGTGCCACTAGACAATCTATATGGGATGCATCTTTATTCTAAGCTTGAGCTGATTGATCCTGAAGTTAAGTACTTGATGATTGATGACATACCTTCTATTCATGCCCAACTGCGCCTGCAAAGTGGTCGCGTGATTTGGTTGTATTGCTTGCATCCCATGCCGCCAAGCCCGACGGAAGCGGATAAGTCTACTACCCGCGATGCTGAGCTATTGATGGTTGGCAAACACATCAAAGAAAACAAGCAAACGGCGATATTGGCAGGCGACCTCAATGATGTAGCATGGTCAAAGACGACTCGACGCTTTCAACGTATCTCAGGATTGTTGGATCCGCGTATTGGTCGACATTTTATCAATACGTTTCATGTCAGCTATCCATTTTTACGTTGGGCGCTTGATCACATTTTCCATAGTGCTTGCTTTACGGTAGTGGATATTCGGCGTATGCCTTCGATAGGCTCGGATCACTTTCCTGTTATGACGACTTTACAATACGAACCAGAAGAGGAGAGCAATCAAGCGCAAAATGCCCCTACTGCAGAAGCGGAAGATATTGAAGAGACCGATCATAAAATAATAGAAGGTAAAAAAGAAGGTGAAAAAGTCTCAAAGGAACATGCAGAAGAGCAGAGAAGTTAGGGTTGATAGCCTGCCAATACTATAGCCATCGTATGATGCAATGTTAAAAGAGGCTGTAAGCATATGCTTACGTTAAATAAGGTCTTTAGCCTCTAGTCGCATTAAACTGATTACCCTACAATACCTGCATCAACACAAGGATACGCATGGATGCAGTGTTGAGACAGTATCAATAAAAGCACAGGTCAGCCCGCTGTCTTATAGGATACTGTTTATGACTTAGGATGAGTCAGCATGGAAGAAATAATAACAACAATATGAAGCGCCATAGCCCCTAACCAATCGCCCTAGGTTCGGGGCTTTTCTTTGTGTGTGTAATGCTTACATTTATTTTATTCGATATTCTTGTGTTTGGACATGCTGCAATATATTTGAGATGACCTTCTGATTATTTTTAGCGCATAAATGAACGTCAATAAAAAAAGGGTACATGCATTAGCATATACCCTTTTTGACAAAGCATTATTAGATTTGACTTATCGATGCCTATATCAGTTAGCCAAGTACTTGGATGTAAGCACCTGCGCGTAGCTCTTGTAGCCAGTCTTCTTTGGCTTGCGGTGCTAAGCGCTGATAAAGCGCTTGACGTGCCATATTGCGACGATATTGATCGCTAACATCTTGTTGGCGTTTGCCTTCTATTTTCAATATATGCCAGCCAAACTGGGTTTTGAAAGGAGCAGAGTAGTCACCAACCGCCGTGTTTTTCATCATGGCTTCGAATGGACCAATCATATCTTCTTCACTCACCCAATCAAGATCGCCACCGCGGCCAGCGGAACCGGGATCATCTGAATAGGTCGATGCTAAACCAGCAAAATCAGCGCCGCTGCGTAGCTGTTCATACAAATCATTAATCTTTTGCTCAGCAAGCGCGTCTGTCTGTAGCTCATCAACTTTCACCAATATGTGACGAGTACGCCACTGCGGTATCAGCATGGTGTCGCTGGCTTTTTTGTCAGCAAGTTTGATGATATCGATACCTTCAGGCGTTATTAATGGTGCGCTGACCGCGCCAACCTCAAGTTTGGTAATCTCACTTGATAGCTCTGTAGGTAGAGAAGCAGCTTTATGAAAGCCCATATCGCCACCTTGTAGCGGAATAGGATAGTTGCCTTGGCTAGCAGCGACCGCTTCAGCGACATCAACGTTTGGTGCAAGCAGGCGAGTACGCAGAGCTTCTGCTACCTTTAACGCTTCATTGCGTTGGGCTTCTGATAGTCGGCTGTAATCATCCATGTAAGGTACTCGTACATGAATCGTTTGATACTCACTCTGGTTTAAGCGCTTGGCTTCAGGCGAGGCCAAAAATGCATCAATATCTTGTTCGCTGATGCGCACGCGGTTACCGATTTGGCGCTGTTGCAAGGCTTGAATGGCTGCATCTTCGATTAATTGCGCACGTAGCGCCGCATAGCTACCAGGTTTTGCTGCGTCCAAACGCTGTTGCAAAGCTGAGATGCTCGTCAGCCCTTCTGCTTGAGCGATTTGACCGAGGCGTTGATTGATAGCCGCTTCATCAGGGTTTAAACCGACGCGCTTGACCATGGACAGTTGTAACTCACGCAATATGAGCGCATTTAACACCTCAGACTGTAGCTGTGCTGAGTTTGCTATTGGTTCACCAGCCGCTTGTGCACGTGCTTGTGCTTGGGTGATAGCATCGATCAAATCGCTCTTTAAGATAGCATTTTCATTGACTAAAGCAATAATGCCGTCGGTGCTATTGGCTGGCGTCAAACGATTGACGTTATTCTGCGCGGTCACGGCATTTGCTTGAGGCGCTTGTGATTTTGCAGGTTTAACGGTGGCAGCTTGGGCGCTCAATGTAAGCGCAAGGCTGGCACTCATAGATAGCAATACAGCACGGCTGGTTTGACGTAAAGAAAAAAATCTCATGATGCTCCTCATCAATGTCATCGCATCGGATGGTAGTTGGTCAACGCTGTTTAATACTTTTAACAGTCAAATATTAGGCAGCGTTGACCATAATAGGGTTACAAACTAGGTTATGAAATACATAGCAAAAATATTTATACAAGCACGGTCTTAATCTTTCCAAGCAGTCTGGACAGGTTCAAAGCCCAAGATTTTATCAGAGAGTAAGCGAGTCAGGCGGCTGCTACCACTACCCAAACCATTCAATCTAATCTCTGCCATAATAGCTTGCGTTGGTTTGTCTTTGACATTTAAGTCATTATAGTAACGACGACCATAAACTGCAAAACCAAAGCAGCAATCTTCGTAATCAACGCCGACCAACGAATCAAGAACTTTATCACGATTGTAATCGTATTGACCTTGAGCCAAAATTCGCCAGCTGTTATTGATTGGAAAGACAGCCGATGCGGTAAAAGCAGAGAGCGGCAGCTGATCGGTGTTTTCATCACGTTGACGTTTGACAAATCCAACATTAAACAAGCTGTTGTCAGACGGCTGATAACGCAGCTCAGTCGTAATATAATTTAAATCATAATCATTGGTCAGTGCGCCACTAACATCAACCCAAAAGTTGTTGTAAGGCTGCGTGCTGGTATCCCAAACCATCCCTGAAGATGAAGAGGTGAAGACAGGTTGCTGATCATCAAGCGTAACACGTCCATTATCGATATAAAACTGCTCTGCAATGCTACCATCAAAACGTGTCACACCCGTTGCGTCGATGTAACGATAATTGATACCAGGAGTAAGCGAATGCAAATCTTGCAAGCGATCATGCCCTAAGAACCAACTGTCAGAGAACAGCTGTTCATAGTTAATAGAGGCAATACGCGTATTAAAGTTTGGAATATCGTTTTGGTCTTCATATGGCGAGTAGGTGTATTTCAATCGCGGGCTAAGCAAGCGATAGCCACCCATGGTATCGTCGAATGCGCCAAAAGGCGAGCCTGCTTGATAGAAATTCAGACCTGCATCGATACTGGCTTGCGGTACAAATACCGACTGGCTACCATCTTTATCACTCAACTGATTGTCGGCTAAGCTGTCCTCGTCATAAGAGGTATAGAGATGTTGTAAGCTCAGTTTGGGCTTGATATAACCCCAAGATTTTTCCATTGGATAAACGGCGCTGAGTTTATTATAAATTCGCCCGCCACTTTTTTCATTCTCAGAGCCATCGTCGATGGATTTTTTGAAATAAGCGGAATCGTGTACACCAGTGATATCGAAGCTCTTCGCCCAAGGCAGTCGATAATCGAGCTTGAGCTGCGGCAATCTTGAGTAAGGCTTATCTTTATCTTCTAAGGGTTTACCATTACTGGTAAAAGCGTCTAGAGTTTGAAAGGTTTCTACCTTCAATTCACCATCAACATAGTCATTATAATAATTGACACGCGCACGGCGTGGTAAGTTTATGGTGCTGTCTGATAGACCCAGTGTGTCAAAATCATTGAGGTAGTCTGAATCTGACACATAGCTGTATTTTGCATCACCGCTTAAGCGTGGAATGCTCTTAGATGACCAATAATGATCATAAAAGAAGCTAGAGCGGTCTTCGTCATTGTACTCTTTGTCATTAGGCAAATATGAACCATTAAAAATACCTTCGCCGTAACTTTCGGTCAGATAGCGAAACTCGCCTGACACCATAGGATTGCGATCGGTATAAATATGGGTATTGAGCGTGGCATCATAATTGGGTGCCAAATTGAAATAGTAGGGTATATCAACCTCAAGACCGCTTTCACTACTGATACTGGCATTCGGCAATAAAAAACCACTGGTGCGACGATTATCAATCGGGAAGTTGAAATAAGGCAAATAGAACACAGGCACGTCAGCGATACGGAAAGTAGTGTTATAGGCTTCGCCGCGACCTGTATCGGTATCTAAATCAATGCTTTTGGCATCAAACTGCCATTTACGATTGGTTGGTGGACAGGTACTAAACATGACATCATCTAGCTCATATTGACTGTCATTCGGTCTGTTCAAGCGCTTGGCATAACCATGAGCTTGCAATTCTACACTAGCAAAAGCCACATCATTGGCTGTCGACTGTCCAGTTTCAGTATTATAATTTAAACTATCGGCGACCCCAATAAGCCCGCCTTTTGATGCTTTTTCAGTGAAATTGGCTTGGGGGTTATTCGATGAGCGGTTTGGTGTATTGCTCTTTAGTGCGTTGCTGCGTGATACTTGCTGACCTGTCGCCTGGTCAGTAAACATGACTTTACCTTGAGCGGCGGCAATGCCATTGCTCAAATCTAACAAGACTTTTTCTGCTTCTATCTGCTGGGTACCCTGATTGATGATGACATTGCCCGACAGCTCTGCATAGTCGACATTGTCGTAATAACCATAATCTGATTCTGAAAACAGCGGCGCTTGATTATTCGGGAGACCATTTAAGTTTGGCGCAGGCTGTCCATTGGTTGCTCCCGCCTCATTGACCGCGCGTTGATAGTTGGGGTTGCTCTTTGGATAAACCCATTGACCTTCGCAGCGTTGGGCGCTATCTACGGCATTCGGTAATAACTGTAAGTTTTTACCCACTTTTGGAATGGTTTGCGGGGTAGGTGTTAGCTCGTTTTGAATGATATCTTGGTTAGCATTATCACTATTGTTTAACGTTGAGGCATCTGTATCAGGTGTCAGCTCATAAAACTCTGCTAAACGCAGCAGACTATCTTGAATACTTTCATCACTCACATCAACTTTACCAGTCTTCTGTGCGGCTTTAGGTGCAGTGGTTTCAGCAAGCTGGGCAGTGCTATTGTTTTGAGTGGTCGAAATCGTATCTGCTGCTGGTATAAAACCTTGATCATCACTCTCGTTAATGGCGGTAATTTCTAGAGGGCGGTTGTCTAAGGGGCTTTTATTAATAGCACGCTCATTAGAGATGCTGTCGTTAAAGGGGCTTTCACTAAAGGTACTTTCATTAAAAGTATTGTCAAAACTACTGTCTGAAATATTGTTATCAGTAGCAGCCTTTTGAGACGTATTACGCTGAAAGTCAGTTTTTTGATAGCGGATATCATTATATTCGCTGTCTTTTTGGACGCTACTGCGATTGGCATCAGGTGTAACATCAGAGACATAACGGGTGCTACTGTCAGTGATTAGCGACTCAGTTTGCTGTGTGTCAGCATTGCTGGGCGCAGCACTAACGGTTAGGCTGGACAAGCCTAAGGCACCAAATAAGATCAAACGGATGCTTTGGTAAAGCGGAGAATATAACAAGGGCACACCTATGATTGCAGAGCCTATTGGATTGCGATACTGAATTTAGTAACCATATTATTAATCATGTATGGCGGTTAATAAACGACTAAAAAATCATTGATTGATAATGCTATCTTAAGAATTTGGCTGTTTTACATATAATGACGACTAATCATAGTCAAAAAAAACCAAATCAGCTACACTATTTACCAAAATTTATAATATAGCCGAGCTGTTTTTTGAATGGTTGCTGAGGTTATGCTCAGCGCTAGATGTCGAATGATATCCCAATACGCTTGCTATCGCAGTTTTTTTTGGCTCAAGACGTTGCTATTTTAACAAGGTTTTGCCTGACTTATCACTACTTTAATTGTTTATGACTTATATTTAACCTGCGATGCCCATTATGACTGATAAAATACTTTTAGAGCCTAATATGATCGATACCAAACTCAATAGCCGTCTACAACAATTAGAGAGCTGGTTGCAGCAAGTATTTGCTGGTCAAACGTTCCAACTCGATAGTCTACCCGGTGACGCAAGTGCTCGCCAATACCATAGAATCCAGCTGTCAGACAGTAATGACACGACAGTCGCACATTATATTGTCATGGATTCAGCGGACGAACAAGACGCCATGCGCCAGTTTATCAATGTGACTAAGCTGATGGCACCAGCGATCAATGTGCCGACACTCATTGCGCAAGATGTGACGAAAGGATTTTTGGTGTTACAGGATTTTGGTGCGATAGAGTTCGCCCATCTGCTCGTTGATGCGACGCCTGCGCAGATAGATGAGCATTATCAGTTGGCAATGCAGACGTTGGTCGCGCTACAGACCGTGCCAGTTGAAACAGCAAAGTCGCAACATCAACTGCCAGATTATGATACCGAGTTATTAGATCGTGAGATGGATTTATTTAGCGATTGGTTTATACCTTATATCGGTGTCGAGCTTGATAAAGCATTATGGAATACTTTAAAAGAAGCCTTGATAAAAGAGATTTTGCAGCAACCACAAGTCATCGTCCATCGTGATTATCACAGTCGCAATTTGATGCAAGACCAAGCGGATCGCTCGCGCTTAGGCGTGATTGACTTTCAAGACGCCGTCATCGGCTCTTATACCTATGATTTGGTGTCATTGCTGCGAGATGCTTATGTAGAATGGTCAGAGAGCCAAGTCTCTGCATGGATTAATGATTTTTGGCAGTTGCAAAAGCAGGCAGGCTTGACTACGGTAGATAGCATAAAGCAGCTCGAAAACGATATGAATGTCATGGGCGTGCAGCGACATTTAAAAGTGTTGGGGATTTTTATTCGCTTGTCTGAGCGAGATGGCAAAGACCGCTATTTGGCGGATATACCTAAGGTGATGCGTGATTTAATGTTCGAGTTAGAATGGTTAGAGGCGCACGGTAGACCGCATATGCAACGAGCAGTAGCGCCGTTTAATGAGAGTCTCAGGGATAATATACTGCCAGCTTATCAGAGTAAGTTTGTACAGCAATATATTTAGAACGAACCACTTGCGAGCTTTATTTGACGCGAATGCTCATCTGATAAGTAATGCTCATTTGATAAGTTACGTTAAAACATTAGCAAATTTTAATCTGAATGTATAATCCCATAAAATAAAAAAAGGAGCGCACATGTCTGAGATTGACCGAGCAATGATTACCCAAGCAATGATTTTGGCTGCTGGTAAGGGCACGCGTCTGCGTCCGTTAACACTGGATACGCCCAAACCTCTGGTAGAGGTGGGTGGGCAACCGCTTATCGTCTGGCACATTAAAGCGCTACAAGCGGCTGGTATCACTGATATCACCATTAATGCGTCATGGCTGGCTGATAAGCTGATGGATACACTGGGTGATGGCAGTCAATACGGTGTTAAATTACATTGGTCAGTAGAGAATGATGAGCCTCTAGAGACCGCAGGTGGTATTTTTCGAGCGTTACAAACTGGCAAGCTGCGCGATGAGCCATTTATCTTAGTGAACTCAGATGTATGGACGACCTATGATTTTGCGCAGTTGCGAGATTATAAGCTTGGCGCTGATCAGCGCGCACATCTGTTATTGATTGACAATCCAGAGCATAATAACGGCGGTGATTTTGCCATCAATAATGGTTTAGCCAGCGAGCAGCCGATTGGTGATGCAGACAAATACACCTTTGCTGGCATTAGTGTGATGTCACCACGATTGGTCGATGGGTTGGTATCAGGTCAGCCAGCGGCGTTGGCACCATTGCTCAAGCAAGCGATGATAAAGTTCCAAATCACGGCTGAAATCATTTCTGATAATTGGATAGATGTGGGCACGCCTGAACGCTTAGCGCAGGTAAATGAATTTATCAAAAGTAACGGTGTTGATCACCATCAAGGCGCTTAGATTAAGATGCCTAATTCTTATTAATCTTATATAAGTAATCACATAAAAAAGCAGCGCCGATTCATCGACGCTGCTTTTTTATGTGATATAGCCATGGCTAAGTGGGCTGCAAATGATTGCTAGATGCCCATAGCCAACTTGATCAATTGAGCAATCGTAAAAATAACTGCAAACCCTGCTATATATAGCCCAATGAACCATGCCCATTGTGACTGTTTCTTACTGAGCTTCTTCATGCTCGCCTCCTACTACGTGTTAATGCGCTTTAAAAAGTGTAGCCACTGCTAATATTTGCAGTAGCCACATTTTTATATCCTTTGTTTACCCTTAGTACATATGCTCATGTCCCGTTTTACCCTTAAAGGTGTAATAGGCAAAAGCGGTATAACTCAGGATAATCGGTAGCATTATGACGGCACCAACTAACATAAAGGATAGTGAGGTGTCAGCTGCGGCTGCCTCATAAATCGTCATCTGATACGGTACGATGTATGGGAACATTGCGAAACAAACCCCGATATAGCCCATCAAAAACAGTGCCACAGTCAACAAGAAAGGACGATATTCGCGCTCGCCACTTAAGTCTTTACGCATCAAGAAAAATAATAGTAAAACTATAATTGGCATTGGCGCTAGATATAATAGACCTGGGAAGCCAAACCAGCCTTCGAGGGCATTAATGTCTGAAAAATACATAAACGCTGTGACGACGATCATTGCCACTACCAAAGCAGACAGCATCCAGCCAGACACTTTGCGTGCCCAGACTTGTAGGGTATGCTCAGTTTTGATAATGAGCCATGTAGAGCCAAGTAAGGCGTAACCAATAATCATCGCAAAGCCGCAGACGATCGAGAAAGGTGTTAACCAATCAAATGGCCCACCAGTATAGAGGCGGTTGCTTGCCTCAAGACCTTGTACAAGCGCCCCAAGCATAATACCTTGAGAGAATGTAGCAACGACTGAACCAACAAAAAAGAAAGTATCCCATACGTGACGACGTGACGATGCTTTGAAGCGAAATTCAAATGCCACACCGCGCATTATTAGACCGAATAGCATAAAAGTAACAGGCAGATAAAGCCCCGTCATAATAATGCCATAAGCCACTGGGAAAGCAGCGAACAAGCCGCCACCGCCCAATACTAGCCAAGTCTCGTTACCATCCCAAAACGGGGCAATAGAGTTCATGATGCGGCTACGGTTTTTATCTGAGCCAGCAAAGGGAAACAAGATGCCGCAGCCTAAATCAAAGCCATCAAGCAATACATAGATAAAGACGGATAGAGCGATCAGTCCGCCCCAAATTAAAGGTAAGTCTAATACATCACCGTAGTTAAACATTAGCGTAACCCTCCATCATCGACGTCGTTTGCAGGAGTATCTATATCTTCTTCAGTACTCTTAGCAGGATTGCTATCGCCACTGAGCGCACGACCTTGGCTTTCGGTCACTGAGTGCTCATAGAAATTATCATCGGCAGGATCTTCGTACGGTTTTGGCCCTTGAGCAATCAAGCGTAGAATATAAAAACTGCCTGCACCGAAGACAAATATATAGAGGACAATAAAACCAATCAACGTGGTTGCCACTTGCTGTGCTGCGAGCGGTGACATACTTTCTGCGGTTCGTATCACACCATATACAGTCCACGGTTGACGTCCTGTCTCGGTCACAAACCAGCCCGCCAGTAATGCGATAAAGCCGAGTGGGGTCATCATCATCCAAGCACGGTGGAACCAGACACTTTCGGGATTATATTGCTGTTTTTTAAAGTATTTATAGAGACTAAATAAGCCGACTAGCACCATTAACATGCCAATACCAACCATGATGCGAAATGCCCAGAATACAATCATGACCGGTGGTTGGTCTTCAGGTGCCCAGTTTTTTAGACCTTTAACTTCCCCATCTAACGAATGGGTAAGAATCAAACCTGAAACATAGGGAATGCTTATTTCATATTTATTGGTTTGGTTTTCTTGGTCAGGAATAGCGAATAAGCGTAACGCTGCGCCGCGCTCATCCTCCCAAATACCTTCCATCGCTGCGACTTTGGCTGGCTGATGCTCTAAAGTATTCAGACCATGCTCATCGCCAATCAATACTTGAGCGGGTGCGACAAATATCGCCATAATCATGGCCATACCTAGCATAACGCGACCATGTTGACGGTGTTCGGTATGCTTTTTAGATTGAATATAATAAGCACCAACCCCGCCAATGACAAAGGCAGTCGTCAAGAATGCCGCTGTCATCATATGAGCATAGCGGTAAGGGAATGAAGGGCTAAAAATGATCTCAAGCCAGTTGGTAGGATATAAAAGTCCATCTGCGCCCATCATAAAGCCTTGCGGCGTCTGCATAAAGCTGTTGGCGGCTAAAATCCAAAAGCCTGAAATCAGTGTACCAATGGCGACAATGGCAGTGGAAGCGAAATGCATACGCTTGCTCACGCGCCCCCAACCAAATAGCATAATACCTAAAAAGGACGCTTCTAAGAAAAACGCGGTCAATACTTCGTAGGCGAGTAGTGGGCCCAACACGTTACCGGCTTTGTCAGAAAAGACCGCCCAGTTAGTACCGAACTGGTAGGACATTACTACACCAGATACCACGCCTAAGCCGAAAACAACGGCAAATATCTTGACCCAATGCTTGTAGACTTCAGCATAGATAGGCTCGCCTGTTTTGAGCCAACGGAATTCAAGTACCGTTAACCAGCTGGCAAGTCCGATAGAAAACGCGGGAAAAACAATATGAAACGAGATAACAAAAGCGAATTGGATACGCGCGAGCATCAGCGCATCGAGCTGGTCAATCATAAACGTAGCGAACATAAACGGTTACCCTTATCTGTTAGCTGAATAGCGCTGGCTTCCATAAAACGCTCAAGTAACTGCCCGCAGTCGTCTATAGATTAAGGTAAAAAATAGTACGGGCAATGGCTCAGTGTTGATTAGCGAGCAATCTTAGGGATAGAGTGCGGCTAAGCTAACGACTGTTTAGCTGAATTAAGTAATTTATATCCCTATAAATTAATACATTACTGTCAGGTGCTGTCAATATATTATGCGCTTCCCTCGATGCACACGCAAGCTGCGCAACAGATTGGTCGCATACCTGATAGTCATTAAAAACTGCTGAGATAAACCCAGATATATCAGACTAATCGCTTGGGAAAACAAAGTGTTATCAAGTTTACCTTAATAACAGTAATGTTTTATTTTTGTCCTAGTATAGGCACAAATATCCAACAGAGTACAAAGTTGCAAAGCCATCTGCTTTACTCTTAATTTTAAAGTGCAAAGACCAGTGCAGCGCTATATGACACAAGCAATCATTATTCCTGCAATTGTTTATGTAAAATCTGGCGCAATGTCAAAATAGTTTGCGGGTTAGTTTGAATGCTATGACCACCGCTGATAATCGTCTCAGAAGCCGCGCCATCAAGATGAGCGCTGGTATAAGGAACAATACCATCTGATAAACGTTCAGTTAGTGCTTGGCTGATATCTTCATTGACAGTGACGGCTGCAACCAGTGGTTGGGCAGAGAGCTTTGAGCTATCAGAAGGGCTACTTGTACCAACTGTCTCATTTTCAATGTCTTCTTCTACTGCTTGTGATAAATCAACCTTTGCACCAGCTGGCTGCATTTGCGCCAGTCCTTTAGTAATATCGGCATCATTATTGGCAATGATAGAATGATAGGTCACACGATCATTGATGGTGATGTCTTTCGTCAGTTGTATAAAAGAGGATTTGTCGCTCAGTTGACTTGCGCCATTTTGTAAATATAACGCACCCAAAGGATTTTGTGCCAAATCACCTTGCGTGGCAATGGTGGCCAAGTTGTCCGTGACAGTTTTTACCAAACCGACTGGCAAATAGACAATACGGCGCAGTGCCCGAGTGAACCAGCGATCTGCATAGTCAGTTCCGCGAAAAGGCGCTGATAAAAAGACAGCCGTATCTACTTGTGGTAACGCTTGTAGCTCAAAGCGTTCTTTTAGCTGATCTTCGCCAAATGATGCTTTAAGTGCGTCACGAATCTTACGTTTTTCACTATCAGACAGCACATTTTGATCGTCTAGTCGATCTAGGTCATCGACCAAGTTCTCATCAGATAGCATCATGCGAGCGATAATGGCACCCATACTATGACTGATAATCACGCTGTTTTTGCTGGCACGATTTTGTCCTTTAGGATCAGTTTGCTCGTAGGTGCTGTTGATTAACTGTTGTATTTGATAACGGTTTTCTAAAATGGGCAAATTGGTTGGATAGAATATCTGCCACACTTGATAGTTATCACGCAACTTATCGTCGTTGAGAATATCGTTGGTTAAATTGACCCAAGTGGCAGGGCTAGAAGCCAAACCATGCAGCATAATCAGGACGCGCTTGTTGGGATCATAAGGCTCAAGCATGAATAATTTGGGCAGTCTGGCCTCTGGCTGGCGAGTGATTAAATTGAGATAACCGACGCCATCTAGCTGGTTCTCTGACAGCCACAAGCCATAACCTGCAGAAAAGTTAGCCGCCAGTGGATAGTCACTATTAAGGATGTTAACGCTTTCGCTTTGGTATGGGTTGTATAAATGAATATCGAGCTTGCGACTGCTTAGTACATCCAATACGCTATCGCCGCTTGGTTCAATCAATCCTGTTAATAGCAAATGTCCAGTAGGGTAGATACGCGAACTTGGCTTGCTCTCATCTGTGTCTCCATCTTTCTCATTGGTCAATCGACCTGACAATGATGACACTAATAATTGGCGAATTGTGGTGGTATAGCGGTCATCCAGTGAGGCCACCAAGCTGATACCTAAGCCTGGGCGTTTGCTGATTGAGTTAAGCCCAGAGAGGCGTAATTCGTAAGTGGAAACCAAGTCTGCTAGTGCAGAGGTCTGCTTATGTGCATTTTGCAAATAGTTATTTTCATTAGGCAAATAAACACCAAGATCATAATCATCAATTTGTATTTTCATGACGTTGACTTGATCAGTAGGTTTGCCCTTGAGCGGTGAATAATTGGCAATCGCGGCTTGGTTACTGTCATTAAGATTGCTAGCGGATGTGGGCAAATAGTCTACTTTGGTGCCGCCCATCAATTTATTTGAGCCGTTGGTTGATCTATAAAGCTGGGTTATCACATCATTACTGGCGGCATTATAGATGTCTTGGGTCTGAATATCGGTGTCATTTGGAATACGGTTCTGTGACTGAGAGGGACTTTTATCTTGATCTGCGCCCTCAAAGTCATGGGTCAAACTGTCATAAAATAAATAGGTATAACTGGATTTGATAGCATCGAATAGCCGCTCTTGATAACCTGTTAGACAGCGATTGGTGTTTTCTTGCTGGACTTTAGCTTCTGTATCCTCTAAAGGTGCGTTGGCATAATAAGGATCAAGTGGCGGGCGAGCCAGCGCATTGCGGCAGTCCTGAGAGGCAGAAAGCTGTCGCGCTTTTGCGTAGTGTAACTCTGCAAAAACTGCCAAAGTAGGACGGTAGTGTTTATTCAAAATACTGTCAGTAAGCTGAGTGAGGCATAAATCAAACTGCTGCATACAGGCTTGCTCATTGAGCCCTGCCGATAAGAGCGCTGATGCCGTATCACTGCTTAATTTTTTGGTAGTGATAATATTACCGCGCTGCGCAGTAATCGTCTTCGCTGACGCTTGCTTATTCACTGATACCGTACTGCACGCAGGTAGTAATGCTACCGCGGCTATCAAGGCGACTGATGTGATCGAAAATGGGGGTTTCTTAGCATGCGTCACCATATTTTTGATAGGGCTAGCGAAAGTCATAGGTGAGTCCAGTTAGTCGTAAAAGCATGATTGAGTCAGTAATTTATAAGAAGAAGTGTAGCGTAACTTTTCGAATTAAACTATTTTATTTAAATTTCAAAAATACGGTTTAAACTTCGATAATCGAATCGAACACGCATTTAAATAAGGTAGACAGCAAGTTGGGTTCAATGGAGTTTCGCTAGACATAAAAAAGCCCCTGACTCTATATTGAAGTAATTTCGATATACAGTCAGGGGCTTAGTCGAGTCAATCTAGCTTATGGAGCAATCATGGTATTTGGTAAATTCACTTAATGAAATTTAAATACCCAATCAATGTTAAGCACTAGGCTTAACATTGATGTCAGGCGCAGGTATATCCCAAATGTAGAATTTACCCTCTTCAATAAGTTTGATTTGCTGACGAATGATGTCATTGTTAGGGTTTTTCTGTTCAAGACGACGCAAGCGCTCTAGTGCATTATCGCGGCGGTCACTTAATAAGTCTGACTGTGCCAAGCTTTGCTCTGCTTCGGTATAGCCAAGAGACACTGCGCGGTCTAGGTATTTTTGACCTTCTTTGAAGCCGCCGCCTTCTGACAACATCATGCCGTATAAGAAGTTGGCTTCGCCGCTATCAGGTTGCAGTTTAATGGCACGGTCAACATATTTTCCACCGCGTATCGTATAGTCTGATCCCAAATCTAAGTTACGTCCCATGCCATTGAGTTTAGCGGCACGAATCAATACATCATAAGAGGCATTTGGTGATTCAGCATAAGGCTGTATCCATTCAGCCAATACTTTGATTTTTTCACGCGTATAATGGCGCTGTGAGCGGTTAGGGAAGTTTGGTGGGTAATGACGGGCATTAGGTGAGACGTCTTCGATGAAATCATCAAGCAAGCTCACGTCTAGCTTATCGTTGTTATTACCGTTTTGCTGAGGAATCAACACAGTCGGTACAAAGCTTACGTCTGACAATTGCACTTGCGGCGTTGGTATATTGGCAAGCTGACCACTACGCAGGTCGACACCAGTAGCGGTCAATGGACCAGGCTCATAAACTCGAGTGGTGCCAGTGAACTCAGGTATTTTTGGTGCTGGTACAACATCTTGTGGTTGCAATGTACTCATTGGCGCACGATACGGCTGAGCATTATTTGGCAAAGGAGCGCTTTGTGGAACGCTACTGCTTTGAAGGTCAGTTGGTTGAGTATTGGCTGTCACTGCCGCAGTCGGTGAAGTTGATGGAGTACCCTCTTGTGCTGTACTAGCCGCAGTCGGTCGAGCAAGGCGAATCACACGTTTGCTAGAATCCATGGCGCTAGGCACCGATGTGGCAGCAGTATCGGTCTTTGCAGCATCTGTTGCTGCATTGGTTTCTGCCGCATTGACAGGCGCTGATAATAGCATGGCACAAGCTGTTGCCAGTGCTGTCAGAGTTGCCAGTTTAGGCGACTTGCTAGACGAACGGGCAGAGAGAGTCGATTGGTTGATGGCTTTCATAAAAATCGTTACCTTAGTTTATTTAGTTGTTATTTAGTTGTTATTTAGCAATTGAATGGTTATTAGCTCATGTCTTTGCGGCAAAATCATACAAATTTTTAATACCCTAACAAATTCAACTGAGCGCTATCAGTAGTAGGATTGTTAATAGTAACGCGATAGCGTGTACGTCATGCCAGCGACAGCAGGGTAAATGAGAGCAATATCAATAATAAAGCGCACTGCACTTACCATCACAACACACTTATCATCACAACCTATCGCTCAAAATCTGCTATCACAGATGGCAATTACAAGTGATATGCCGTGGCTTTCATGCGATTGGCCATCCAGCGCATAGTATGACGTACAGGCGGTGATAACGCTGCGCCGCCACTTGCTAATGCCAGCTCACGATGATGCAACTCTTCAATATCCATTTGCGCCAGTATCTCTTTCGAGCGTTTATCGTGCTCTGGTAATTGGGTGATATGGTCTTGTAAATGTTCGCTGACTTGAGCTTCTGTCTCTGCGACGAATCCCAAGCTAAATTCATTAGAGATGGCACCCGCGACTGCGCCAAGACCGAAAGACATGCCATACCATAATGGCGTAAAGACACTGGCATGACTGCCAAGCTCGTCTAATCGCGTCTCGCACCAGACCAGATGATCGACCTCTTCTTCGGCTGATTGTTGCATGGCTTGCTTGACGCCATTGTCTTTGGCGGCAAATGCTTGACCATGATACAGACCTTGCGCGCATACTTCACCAGTATGATTGATACGCATCAATCCGGCAACATGTCGCGCCTCGGTGATAGTGAGCTCAGGAATCTCGTCACTGCTGACTGGTAGTGGACGAGTGCTAGGGTTTGAATGTGGTACGACAGCTCGTAATGCCTTATCGACCCCAAGTAATAATTGGTCGACTTTGGATAAGGGACGCAGGGCCATGATTCACTCCTGATGGCTTAAATACGATCAAAAAATTAAACTTATCTGTTCTGCTAAAAACATTATCCGTTTTTCTAAAATAATGATAGTGATTAACGCATAGGTATTACTATAGCAAACAATCCAAATTATCAGCATCAATATTATCCATTTGATAACACACCGATTGCTATAGCAGCATGTCAATCTTACTTATGGAGCCACTTCATCGTGCGTTTGGATGACTGCATTTTTAATATGCTTATTGAGTTTACTGTATAAAAAGGCACCGAAGGCAATGTTTATGAGTCCTGTCACTAAAAATAGCTGAGGTAAATTGAATCCCAAAGCGTTCAAGATAACGATAGAGAAAATCGCTGAGGTGACCATAAATATCGCGTTAAAGATATTGTTGGCACCAACGACACGCGCGCGGTGGCTCTTGGGTGCATAGGCTTGCATAGAGGCATATAACGGTACGATGTATAAACCGCCGCTAAAGCCCAAAAAGAATAAATCAGCAAACACGCGCCAGCTGCCACTCACCGCAAATAACTCACTGATGCCAAACAGAGTCGCATTATTCACATTGATGTTGAGACTTGACAGCGAAAAGTATAAGTCAATCGCAAAAAGACTTAAGCCGGCGATACCAAAGGGCAAAAGACGTAAGCTGACTTGGTTTTTGGTTAGTGATTTGCATAATAATGAGCCAATCGACACACCAACAGAAAATAAGGTTAATAGGAAAATAACCACTGATTCATCACCATGTAAGATGACCTTGCTAAATTCTGGCGTTTGGGTCAAAAAAGTCGCGCCATAAAACCAAAACCAGCTATTACCAAGGATGACAAAGAACAAAAAAGGCAATGAATATAAGTAGCGCACCGTCGCCACACTAGTGGTCACAATGTTCCAGTTGATTTTTAGGTTTGGCTGCATCGCTGGCATGTGGGGTATCAATCGTGCGACAAAATAACCCAATACGGCGATGACCAATACGGTCACACTTATCCAATAGAGCGGCTGTGTTATCTGGGTTAAAACACCCGCGATAATCATACCGAGTAAGATCGCTAACGATGTTCCCATTTGAAACAAACCATTAGCACCAACCAATTCATCTTCTTTCATCGCTTGTGGTAAGTAGGCGTATTTAATAGGCCCGAAAAAAGTAGATTGAGTACCCATGAGAAACAACGCAACAAATAACAATGCATACCATTCAAACACGAACCCTACTGCCGCAATCACCATAATCACGAATTCAAGCAATTTAATCAATCGTGTGAGTTTTGATTTTTCGAATTTATCTGCGATTTGTCCTGCCAGTGCAGAAAACAAAAAGTAAGGCAAAATAAACAACATCGCGGCCAAGTTATTCAAAATACTGACTTCCATGCCCAACTGACTCGCAGCGGTGTAAGTCAAAACCAGTATGAGTGCTTGCTTAAAAATATTGTCATTAAACGCGCCCAAAAACTGGGTAAAAAACATGGCGCTAAAACGGCGGTGCTTAAATAATTGAAACTGATTGGCCATGAAAATTCCTACAGACGGGTCGCGGTTGCTAGATCAAAGAAAAGCGCTGAATACCGCTTTTAAAGTGAAAGTAATTATCGATATAATTATTAACAGTATCAAAAACTTATCGAAATATAGCATAGGTTTTATCAATATTAAGCCGTATAATAGCAAGGCTTTGGTAAAAATACATGCGCTCGACGCTATGATTTCATAATTATCTAAGTTATGATTTGTAAATTTTGCATGGTTGCGTCGCGAGGTGTGAGTAATGGCAAAGGCTTGCTACCACTCACGCATGTCTATTTTTTGATAAAAACATGGTGCTAATCTGACACCAAGGTTTGCGTTATAAAAGGTCATTATCCAAAGCAAGACAGTAAACCATAATTCAGCCAACTGCTATAAGTTTATTCACCGGTAAGACTAGGCGATTGTTATCGTTCATAATATTGTGCCGCGTGAGGTGATAGGAAATACACATGAAACACCAGCCTTCAACGCTCGCGCGCAATGTATCGATGATGCAGTGTGATACGGATAATGTTCGAGAGGATATTAAAATTCAAGATTTTCAGAGTGACCGTTTTCAAAAAACACGTCGTACAGCAGCTATGGCAACTCATGGCAATGCGCCGCGCATTCATTTTACGCGTTCAGCACTTTTCACTGCGCTAGCGACCAGCCTGGTGGGTTTCGGTATGGCACCTGCTGCATTGGCTGATACCACAAATAATGTCAGTTCTCCTAAACCACCTACGAGCAATCAAATAGCTGTCGATCAATCAAACATTCAACCAACCAGCACTCAATCGACCACACTGTCAGATGATGATACTCAGCTCGATATCGCTTTGGATGCATTGCGCCTAAAAAAGGCAGTAGAGCAGGGCATTATCGATCAGTCAGTATTGGATGAGTATAGCGAACAAAGCCTAGGCATTAAGAAGTCTGATGCTCAAGATAAAAGCGCTAAAAAACCAGATGCTCAGGGTATGGTCAATTCTCAGGTAAATGCCATGGATAATATGGCTGGCGCAAATGATGCTCAGCTCGATCTTTCCAATAGCGCCAATGATGACTTGTTGCAACAAGCCGCAGCCATACAGCAGCAGGGTCATCAGATGATGACGCCTGAGGAGATTGATCGTGAGCTGGCTTCGATGGACATGCAGAATGCCCAAGATATTGACGACATCAATAATAGTACGGACGTTAATAGCAGTACTGACGTTAATAGTACCAACGTTAATAACGATCGCGATTTTGACGCACCAATAGCGACATTAGATGATGCAACTCCGCCTATTGGTTTAGATGTGGATTTGGATGCAACCAATCTGCCAACTCCTAACAACCTTGAGACATTGGGTAGGAATGAGAGCGATGCTGAAAGTGCACAGACGGCTGAAGTTATGTCGCGTCCGATCGATGTTAGCGACTCTGTCAGTAGTGGGCGCGTGGATGGAACCGGTACTTTCGATAATGAGATTGTTGCCAATGCCAGTGATGAGACCAATGAAGATGGTACAACGTCAGATATTATCAATCCTGATGATTATTTGCCAGACTATCAAGCGGACTCTCAGGGAATAAACCAGAGTATCGAACAAGCCAGTAAGCCCAAGCCAATGGCACGTAATAAAGGCAATATCGTGAAACGCCTTTATAACCGTTTATTCAATGCAGGTGTGATGGCATTACCACATGTAGATACTACAATTTATCTACGGCAAGCGACCGCTGAAGGTGCTGTCGATGGTAAGCCAAAGCTCACCAAAGCGGACAATGACGTTCAGCCCATGAAAAACATCAAGGCTGCCCTTGATGATACGACAGTTCAGTCAGTTACCGACTTTACGGCCGCCTTGCCACGCCTGCGCCAAACAGCATTAGAGGCAGCCCAAGCAGTAGGTTACTATGATATTACGTTACGCCTACGTCAGCGCAATGCTGACACGATCGATGTCATTATCGAAGAGCTGGGCGAGCCGGTACGTGTGGATAGCCGTATTGTTGAGATTCGCGGTGAAGGCAGTGAACAACCGGAATATATAGCACTTGAAAAAGACTTGCCGCCACAAGTAGGTGATATCTTCAATCACCGTGTTTATAAAGATAGCAAGGCGGCCCTTGAGTCGCTGAGTAATACTTATGGCTATTTTGATCAATATTGGCTCAATAAATCCGTTGATATTATTTTGCCAGATAATACAGCAGATGTATCGCTGGTCTACAATACTGGTGATCGTTATGAGTTTGATGACGTTGTGTTTTTTACATACGATGAAGAAACCAACACCTTAACCCAAGATCCTGACAAGCTACCCGTTGAGTTGTCACTATTACAACAGTTGTTTGACTTTAAGCCCGGCGATCCTTTTTATCGTCCAGCGGTGACCGAGTTTAGCAATGACTTATCAGCGACTCGTTATTTTAATACGGTCAACGTTGAGTCGATATTGCCGCCAGATGAACGCAGTGAAGCCAGTACTTTGGCTTTTGATAACACACCTACCAATGATAGCGGCACACTCGACGACGATATTAATAGTGATGGCGCCTTAGACATTGCGGATAATAATGGTGCTGAAAGCTCAGCTGCTTCTAATAGTAGCCGTGTTAATCAAGACAATAGCGCTGATGACGGTGATGAAAATAACGCAGAGAGTGAGGGTAATACGACTGCCAATAGCGGTGAAACAGTCAATCCCGCCGACATTGCGGCGATCGATTTTGAAGCTGATGCAGCAACACTTGATAAACTACAAGCTATCAAACAAAAAGCAGAGCGTTTGAGCCGCTTACCAAATGACCGTGTATTGGATGAAAAAGACCAAGAGGCGGACAATCTTTTGGGTAAAATAAGCGACGGCATCAGTAATATTGCGCAAAAAATATTCCCTGATGAAGAAAGCTTAATCACTGATGAAAACTTTGTACCACCAACGCTGGCTGGTCGAAAAACACCGCGACAAGTGGCAGAAAGTAAAAAAGTACCGTTGTATGTTTTTGTCTCTTCAAGTAAGCCGCGCGATGCCCAAGTAGGTCTTGGTTACGGCACAGATACGGGCGTGCGAGCGACGGCAAAAATAGACTATAATTTGCTCAATCGTAAAGGCTATCAAGCTGGTGCGGAGACCGAGGTTTCCAGAATTACCAAAAACGTCGCTGTTTATGCCAGTCGACCTTGGAAACATCCACTTAACGATAAATTAGATGCGCGTCTTACCTATGAAGAAGAGGTCATCGACCAAGGTGAAGGCAACTTCGACCTCTCTACTACGACGCTAAAAGCAGCATTGGCGCGTAATATTCGCCGTGACAGTGGCTGGAATCGCAGCTACTCTGTGAATTACCGTTTAGATGAGCTAGAGACTGGGGTCGATGAAACAGAGTTGGACGATCTACCTATTCGCTTTACTTCCTCTAAGCCTAAACAGCAAGCGCTGCTATTTGGTTATGGTATGAACAAAACCGATGTAGACAGCGTGACCAATCCGACTCGCGGTATGCGTCAGTATTACTCGCTTGAAGCAGGGGCTGATAAAGCCCTTAGCGACACTAATATGGCAATCATTCGCGCGGGTGTCAGCGGCATTTATAGTTTTGGCGATGAGCAAAAGCACCAAGTGCTGGGCAGTCTGAATACAGGCTATATCTGGGCAGATGATTTTTATGATGTGCCTTATAAATTACGCTTCTTTGCGGGTGGTGACCAAAGTATTCGTGGCTATGATTATGAGAGCTTGTCACCGCTCGACAAAGGCTATTTGACTGGTGGGCAAGTGCTTGCGGTTGGTAGTGCAGAGTATAACTATGAATTTAAACCAGGATTCCGCGGGGCATTCTTCACTGATGTGGGTAATGCTTACGACAAAAACTTCGAGACTGAGACAAAGGTCGGCGTCGGTGTTGGTATCCGCTGGGCATCGCCAGTTGGTGTGGTACGAGTTGATGTGGCGGCTGGGGTGACAGAAGAAAGCATACCCGTTAGACTGCATTTCTTTATTGGCTCACCTTTATAGCCATGTAATCCAGTAGTGACATCATTTAGCGCGTATTGAACATTATTAAGTTGTCTCCGTTAGTGAAATTGAGACAGGTTCAACACACGCTATTAGCAATATCCGTTGTATTTCTTATTTATCGTGCCGATTGCCGGTGACCATTCTTTAACGTAGTTGAGTGTCATGCTGACAAAAAATACCCCGCCTAATAACGCCCCAGATGAAGATCCAGCACAGCGCGACGCTCGTGCCGTCAGACGCTGGTATCCGCTGTCATTTTTGCTCAAATTACTGGTGCTTATTTTAATTGTGCTGGCCATCATGTTTGCCGTGTTTTTTTACGCAATGGGCACAGAGTCGGGTACGAAGTTTATATTAGAGAAAGTCAGTGCTGAGACGGGCATTGATTTTAAATATGGTCGCGGTAATTTACGTGATGGTATCTGGGTCACTGATATTGATATCAAGGCAACTGAAGACCTTGAAGTATTGGTTGATAAAGCCTACGTCAAGATAGGCTGGCGTGCCATATTTGCCAAAGAAGTGCATCTGCGTGATGCAGACATACAAACCATTGAGATTATCAATAACAAGCCACCAACGGGTGAGCCGTTCGATTATAAAACGTTACAGCTACCAGTGAACTTACGCTTTGATCACGCTAAAATAAAAAATATTACTTATAAACAAGTGACCAAAGAGCCCATTGTTGTGCAGGATATTGTTGCCCGTGATTTAACATGGGTCGGTAGCATGGTAACGGTTGGTCGCGGCGATTTACAATATGCTGATATCGTCAAAATCAGTGCCTTACAAGGTAAAATTGATTTACAAGGCGACTATCCGCTAGATTTAAGCGCGATTGCAGAAGTCAGTGCGCTAGAAAAAGCCTATGTTGACCCATTGAATATCACGGCAACAGGGACGCTAAAACGTACGGTTGGTAAAGTTCGTAGTCGCTACAATGACAGCGATGTGAGCGGTGATTTTGTTGTGCAGGGTTTGGATCAGGACTCGCCATTCCAGGCAAAATTGCAATGGGATGATATTTTGATCCCTTATGCGGAAAGCCAAAAAATTCGTTTAAAAAGTGGTACTGCTACCGCGACAGGGGTGATCTCTGAAATACGTCTGCGTATCAATACTGAGCTGACGGCTAAAGACATTCCGTCTGGTCACTATCAAGGTCGCGCCGTCATTGCAAACAGTCAGTTACGTATTGATCGCTTAGATGCTCAGGTGCCAGCTGGAAATTTAATTCTGCAAGGTATTTTAGATTGGCAAGACAGCTTTGATGCAAAAGTGCGAGCGACAGGTAGCAATTTTGATATTCGCCGTGTTATTCCTGATGACTATGCTGATTTCAAAGCATATGCACCGCAAAAGCTGAATGGTCGATTGTCACTACATTATCAGCAGAAAAACAGCGCTGGTAACGTAGAGCTTGATGCAGATTTGCGTCAACGTGATGGCGAGCATGTGAATGCCAATATCGTCCAAGGCAAAACGTCAGCGAAGTCGACACAGGTAGCGCCTTGGTATATCGATGCCAAATGGCAAAACCTAATCCGCCGCGATGTGCCTAATATCGGTAATATTGATAGTCCGCGTGGACAGGCGGATGTCATCATTCGTGGCTCACGGTTATCAGTAGATGCCAATGCGGTCATTAATGAATTGAATGCCGCTCCTAAAGGCAACTATGATGTGCGCGTGCGCAAAGCTGTGGATGTCATCGACATCAATCGCCTGAACTATAAAGGGGTCGTGGGCGACTTATCAGGTACTGGGCAGATTCAATTGGCAAATAAAAAGCGTCCGCTCACATGGCAGATAGATGCGCGTACCAATGGATTATTACCCAAACAGTATCGCAGTGATTTGCCGCTTGAGCGCCTAACAGGTAGTGTCAGCGCGCGTGGTCGTTTATTGGCTATTACTAAAGGTGGCGTTAGTGGTCAGCGTCATATTATTACCTTAAATAATACCGACTTGCAGGCGCAACTTGATGCGACTCAAGATGGCCGTGCTATTGGCATAACGGGTGCGGCTGATGCCAAAATCGATATCGTTGGTGGCGAGCTGTCTATGTTCGATGCGCGCTTCAATGGACAAGTCGATACTGCAGATGTACCAAAAGGACGCCTATCTATTGATGCGGCTGGCACGCCAAAGTTTATCAGTATTCGTAAGCTCAATTACAATGGTGAAGCGGGCGCAGTGAATGCCAAGGGCGTCATCGATTTGCGTAAAAATATCGGCTGGACGATAGATGGTCGCTTTGATAAATTTAATTTGGGTTATTTCTTGCCCAATAATCCAGCGATTATCACCGGTGACTTGAAGACCAGTGGCGAGTGGCAAACTGCGCCTAAGAATAGTAAAAATACCGCAGGCAAACTGCAACGTTTTGCGGTGAATTTCGATGGAGTGCTAGATGCTGAGCAACTGCCAGCGGGCAAGCTAACCATTGATGCCAGTGGCGATGACCAGCTGATTCGTATCAAGCGTTTCCGTCATGTGGGCGCGGCAGGCAGTATTGATGCCAAAGGGACGGTTGATGTACGTCAAGGCATTGCGTGGGATATTGACGCAGTGATGGATCGTTTTAATATTGGTTATTTCCTCAAAGATACTCCAAGCCTTATCACCGGCACTATCGATACGGATGGGCGCTGGAGTGACTCGCAGCAAATCATTAATATCAAAAAAATTGATTTAAGAGGTATGCTGAAAGGTCAACCGCTTAGTGCTAAGGGTAGCTTAGCGGCGAAGATGCGTCTGCCAAAAGATTTGGCAAGCTATTTCAAGCGTCTACAAACGCAAGATGCACAGGCGCAATATAAGCAAGTAAATGCCTTGATAGACAGCTTAAACGCGGATAATTTAGTGCTACGTTGGGGTGATAATTATGTCACTGCTAATGGCAATGCTAAGCAATTACAAACCAAAATTAATATCACCAGTCTGGATCAGTTGTCAGATAAATTGGCTGGCAAAGTCACTGGCGGTGCGACCTTATCACAGCCAGCAGGACAAGCGCTGCCAACCATTTATATCGATTTGGTTGGTGAGCGGATTGCGCTGCCGGGCTTTATTTTGCGCCAAGGTCGCGTGCGCGGTAAGCTGGTCAATTTAGCAAGCAGCCCAAGTCAGCTCATTATCACCGCTGAAGGTTTAGATGCAGCTGGACAGAGTTTTAAAAGCGTTAAAGCAACATTTAATGGTACTGAGCAGGCGCATGTGGTCAATCTTGACGTTGCCAATGAGCAGCTTACGATTGGCGCAAGGCTTAAAGGCGGCTTCAATCGGGATAAACTGAGCTGGTCTGGCGTCATCGGTAAGGGCCGTGTTCAATCTAAATATGCGACCTTAAATCAGTTACAGCCCGCGCAGTTAATTGTTAATTTACCCAACAATCAAAATGGCAATAATAACGATTTAAAAGTACAGTTGGCAGCGCACTGCTGGCAAGCCACCGATCAAACGGGCAAGGTATGCTTACGTGAAAACTTAATCGCGTCACCTGATAAAGGTGAGGTGAATATCGCCTTGCAGAATCTAGATACGTCATTACTCTCGGTCTTTTTACCCAAAGATATCGACTGGCATGGCAAAATTAATGGTAAGGCGATTGTTGGCTGGCAACGTGGTCGTCCACCGACGATTAATACCACACTGTATTCAGACAACGGCAAAATCGGTTTGATTCAAGATGGTGATAGTTTACCCGTCACTCTGCCTTATAAGCGGGTCTCATTGATTGCACTGTCCGTCCCTGAGGGCATCAAACTACGTACCGATATTAACACTGGTGGCGGTGCGCGTGGCTATGCTGAAGTGGTCGTTGATCCTTATAAGACGCCTAAGCCAATTTCGGGCGCTTTGGTATTGAATGAGCTTAACCTTGCGATATTCAAGCCTTTCTTCCCAGGTATGCGAGTGCTAGAGGGCAATGTCACGATGGCAGGAGGATTGGGCGGTACATTAGATAAGCCGCAATTCTATGGCGATGTGAAACTTGCTAATGGCCGTATTGCGATGCTTGATTTGCCCATTAATTTAACCAATGTAAATACTGACGCCAAAATTCGTGGCACGCAAGCGACTATTGATGGAACCTTTAGCAGTGGTACGGGTAAAGGGGTTTTGACTGGTACCGTTAATTGGCAACAAAAACTCCAAGCCAAGCTTAGCGTCAGCGGTGAGCGTTTGGTGATTACTCAGCCACCATTATTAGTGGCAGAAATCAATCCTGATATTGATATTATCGTGCGTCCAGGCGATCGTTATGTCGATATTAAAGGGGCGGTCAGCGTACCGTCAGCGACCATTCGTCCGCCAGAAGCCAGCGAAGATATTATTACTCAAACCGAGGATGCAGTGGTTCTTGATCGTCGTCTCATTGGCAATATTGACGAGGTCTTGGCAATATCGAAACCTTGGTCAATCAATGCGGATATCGGTGTCGACTTGGGTGATGATATCAACTTCCGTGGTTTTGGTGCCGTTATTCCTTTAGCTGGTGCGATTAATATCACTCAAACTGGCACGGGTGTCATGCGTGCAAAAGGGGTGGTGCAAGTATCACGTCGTACCAATATCAACGCTTTTGGTCAGAACCTAGAGCTTAACTACGGACAAGTGCGCTTCAACGGTGATGTGATGAAACCTAACCTCAGTATTGAGGCGGTTAAAACGATCAGTGGTAAAACGGTAGGTGTGCGTGTCAAAGGCAATACAGAAAGCCCCAATATTATTGTCTTTAATAATGCAGGTTTGACCCAACAGCAGGCGATGAATGCTTTGGTGACAGGTCGAATTAATAACAAGGGCGCCACCCAAATCAGTGAGCAAGGCTTTAAATCGCAAGTGACGAATAACCTAGCCGCCGCGGGCTTAAGCTTTGGACTGAGTGGCACGCGCAATCTAACCAATCAAATCGGTCAGATTTTTGGTTTTCAGAGCTTGACCGTTGATGCCTCAGGTAGTAGTGAAGACACCAACGTCAACGTCACCGGTTACGTGACGCCTGACTTGTATATACGCTACGGAGTAGGGGTGTTTAATGCTCAAAATAGCTTATCTATTCGTTATCAGTTAACTCGACGTATTTATGTAGAGGCAACCTCAGCGGCAGAAAACGCGGTGGATGTGGTTTACAGTTGGCAGTTCTAAATCGCATCGTTTTATCCAATAAAAAACGCCTTTGAATGAAGGCGTTTTTTTATAGATAGGCTAGGGGGTGTCCTTAATTCAATCGATAGTCATCTAAATGGGTTTAAAATGGCTAAATCTTGCTGAACGGCGTCAAATAGCTGACTAATATCTCGATATTAGTCAGCTATTTTCCTTGTTTGACTGCAATTTATCTCATTTTTATCACCATTTTTAAAACGATGACACGACCTAATATTGATGATCAATGATATTAATCTATTTAGTCAGGATTAAGCGATTATTACGTGTTAAACGTAATCGATACTCTTCACCCTCATGCTCGATACGCACTTCTTTAGTGAGTGCAAATAAGTGTTGTGATTGTAAAGTTGGTAAACGGTTTTCACGGCAATTCAAGTAACGAGAGATAACCATGCTCATAGTAAATTCCTTTTGATAAAAAATGGCTGAATAGTAATGGCGATACAGTAACTATCTTTAACGATAATAATTATCATTTACATTGAAGAATTTTGCAAGGTAATTGATAAAATAAAATGCAGTCATTGTGTAAACTTATCTAAAGTAATTTTCGTAAATGAGATTTAAATAAATAAAAATTAGCTAATTATTATTATAAATCAATAGGTTGGTTTTAAATCGACTTGGTTTTTTGAAAGTATAAACCAATCAAATCGCACTTTAAAAAAACAGTAATAAAGGAGACGCCGATGCCAAATGAAGCAGATAACCACATTGATAGCTCATATAACAGCGAAAAAGTACTTATCGTAAACGTGGCAGTTGCGGTCATTCATCATAAAGCCCAATATTTACTTGGATTTAGAAACGCCGCCCAGCATCAAGGCAACCGCTATGAATTTGTAGGTGGCAAAATAGAAGCCAATGAAAACGCCGAGCAGGCGTTAATTCGGGAAGTTGCTGAAGAGACAGGCATTGAGATTTGTGACAATACGATGGTCAAGCTTGGACGTCTGCATCATGATTATGGTGATAAGCAGGTCAGTTTACAGATTTATAAGGTTGAGCTGACTGCGCAGCAGTATGAGCAGCATAAGCATCGCCAATATGGGCTAGAAGGTCAGGCGCTAACGTGGGTAAATAAGGCAGATTTATTAGCAGGAAAGTATCATTTACCCGCTGCTAACCAGACGATTCTCGAATGGCTGAGTGTGCCAACAACGATAGCAATTACCTATCCATTGACGCATTTTGATGCCACTCCTGATCCAGTGGCCGCATGGCTGACTTTTCATCAAAACAAGCTAGCAGCCAATGCTTGGGTATATATTCGAATAAAGGCAGCTGGCTCAGAAAGTATGGCAGCGCAGTTGATGCATATGCGTCCAGATATTAAGGCGATTGTCTCTTGTGATGTCAATGGACAGACCCTAACCATTGAAGCGCCGCTAGCAATGAAAGATACAACCACTGCCAATTCAATCGTTGCCAATCAGCTGTCTCATACCGCATTGTTGCAATGGTCGGAGGATACACAAGATACAGTGCTGTCTAAAAACTATCCGTTAATAGTCAGTTGTCATGATGCCGCCAGTATTGATGCTGCCAATAAACTGGCTCATGCTCGGTTACAACAGCAATTACCGCCCGTCATTGGCGCCTTTTTGTCTCCTGTACTAGTCACCCATACACATCCTGATACTGTACCACTTGGTTGGGAGTCATGGTCAGCATTGGCACAATTGGCTGACATGCCGATTATCGGTTTGGGTGGTTTATCACCTGTGATGATTCATCAAGTATTAGAGCATGGGGGTATCAGTGTTGCTGGTATTCGACAGTTCTTTGAATAGTAAAAAACTAATGGAGGGAGTGTGGGCACTAATGCTGACCAGTTCTGAACCAGAATTGCCATTAATTGGCCTCTATCAGGGCAAATAATTGATTTTTAATATATTTATCCAATCAGTAACTATGTGTTTATTCGGTATTTATTCTACTGCATAAACGCATAGTTACTTACAAACCGTTGCTTTTTCCTACATTGCGACACTGTTTTAATAGTCGAGCTGCCATTAATATATATCACCTAAACAAAGAGTACTTACTCTATATTCTTATAAGCGAATTGCTTATCAATATACCTCTTAAGCCCTCTCATAATATTTGGTTTTTGTAGCGCTAGCTTTTACATTTAATATATTTTTAAAAGTTGAAGACGCACAGAAGATGAGAGTACATATAGGGCATATAAGAAGAATAGTTAACAGTCACTATCAATAATGGTACCTCTATGAAAACCAATAAGTTACCTCAATCAGCATGGTCTGATACAAAGGAAGCTGGTTCTCAATCTAAGCAGACTAACCAGTCGCGCCACTATCCTCTGAATGAGGATAGTACACGGCAGACAGGTCACGCCAGCAACGATGCTAGCTATAACCATGATAATCTAGACGACCAATATTCTACCCATTTGGCAAAAAAAACGTCTTGGCAAGATCACTATTTTGGATATAAAAGCGCCGATAAGAGCCCACTACGGGCAAAAGAGTCTACTATGACTAACAGCAACAATAATAAAGACGGCGATTCAAAACATAGCGAAAGCAGTAATTTCGTTAGTGATTACTGTACCAAGGATAGTGGTCACTGCACTAACGATTATAAATGGTCACAAGAGTTGAGCGAAAAAGAATCTGGACAGAACCACCATTCAAAGCAAAATGTTGATTCATCATCAACCTCTACTTACTCATCATACAAAGAAATACCGGAGCGTATATTTATGAATGGACTTATCAAGCATACGGGCATAGCTCTAGCAATTATCATCCCATTAGCTGCCTTTTCAGCGTATGCGGCGACGCCACCAGTCAATGCTACCGCTGACATGACTGCTAACGCCACTACTGATAGAACCACTACAGAGACACTGTTAATCAAGCCAAGCGCCATCATTCATAAGTCTGCAAGCACACCGACCACAGTGGATAGCGTTGATCTAAAAAAGTATGCAGGGACATGGTATGAGATAGGTCGTTTGCCCATGTATTTTCAGCGCAATTGTGCCAGTGATGTCACCGCCAATTATACGGAAAAAACCGACGGTTCAGGTATCATAGTCACTAATAAATGCGTGCAGAAAGACGGTTCTGGCATTACTGCTGATGGCTTAGCTAAGCCGGTTGATGAGTCAGGCAGTAAGTTAAAGGTCACCTTTTTACCATCGTGGATTCGTTGGTTGCCAGTTGGTCGTGCCGACTATTGGGTACTAGCACGCGATGCTGATTACAAAACTGCTTTAGTAGGAACGCCTGATAAAAAATATTTATGGTTATTGGCGCGTTCGCCAAACGTCACTCAAGAAACCTATGCCAAATATCGTCAAATCGCTCAACAGCAAGGCTACGACTTAAAGGAATTTAAGTTAACCTCGCAGACCAATCAAACGGTTAGCCTCGTTCCATAACAAGCATCACTTACTAGATACTGGGTTAAATGGTAGTGGTACTTTATCATCCACTATTCGATATTGGCAATAATGAACAATAAGGCAGCATAATTGGCTGCCTTTATTTTCATAATAACCTGCATAACTCAATAAAATGCTTTATAAGCGCTAGCAGATCGGTTATCACTGGCAAAATAGGCCGTTTTAGGCTAAAATCTAGGCGATCTCAATACTCTACATCAATAACTGACACCGATATCGTGCGGTTGCCATACTAGAGTGATTGCTTAGACCACACATAATCTATCTAATCTGTATTCTCTATCATTTACTGATCACACATTACTGACCATAAGGATGTTTCTCGTGAGCAACGCTGATACCTTACGCCAATTACATCAAGACCACTTAAGCAACTACAACAATCAAGAGCAACAAGCGATTGAGCTGATGGGGCTATTGAATAAGCTCTATAACGAGCAAGACGTACAAGTGACCTTGTTCGGTGACACGTTAAATACGACGTCAGTTGGTCAAATATTAGCATTGCATCAAAAAGTAGCCTTGCGTAACCAAGACGCTAAATCTATTGATATCGCTGACACTTTAGCCATGGTTAAAGCGCTAGCGGCTAATGATAAGCTTCAGTCTGCACAGGTTGATGTTGGTCAATTAATCGCTAATGACAGTGATTTACAAGCAGCACTTCAAGCCGTTAATGTTGATGACACTACTGTTAATCCTGCGACTGATGTCGTGCTATATGGTTTTGGTCGTATCGGTCGTATTTTAACTCGCCTGCTATTATCACAAGCGTCAAGTGCTAAAGGTATGCAGTTAAAAGCCATCGTTGTACGTCCTGCGGCATCTGGCGATTTGGCCAAGCGCGCCTCATTGCTAGAGCGTGATTCGATTCATGGTAGCTTTGCTGGTGGCGTGGTGGTTGATGATGAAAACAACGGCTTGATTATCAATGGTCGCTTTGTTCAGGTTATCTACGCTAAAGATCCAAGCGAGATTGATTATACGGCTTACGGTATTAATGATGCGTTAGTGATTGACAATACGGGTATCTGGAAAGATGAAGCGGGTCTTGGCAAGCATTTGCAATCGACTGGTGTGAAAAAAGTACTATTAACAGCCCCAGCTGGCGGTGAGATTAAAAACGTTGTTTATGGTGTAAATAACGATACAGTCGGTGAAGATACCATCGTCAGTGCGGCGAGCTGTACCACCAACGCAATTACCCCAACGTTAAAAGTATTGAACGATGAATACGGTATCGAAAACGGTCACGTTGAAACGATTCATTCATTCACTAACGATCAGAACTTGATTGATAATTATCATAAAGCGGATCGCCGTGGTCGTAGTGCTGTATTGAACATGGTTATTACCAGTACGGGTGCTGCTAAAGCGGTTGGTAAAGCACTGCCAGAGCTTAGTGGTAAACTAACGGGTAATGCCATCCGTGTACCAACGCCAAACGTCAGCTTAGCGATTTTAAACTTGAATCTTAAAACAGCACCAGAAAATGCTGATGCGTTAAATGAATTCATGCGTAAAATCTCTAATAGCAGTCAGTGGCAAACACAGATTGCTTATACAGATTCTACTGAAGCGGTATCGACGGATTTTGTTGGTGATACCCATGTAGGTATCGTTGATGCCCAAGCGACTATTTTGACCGACAATCATGCCATTGTTTATATCTGGTATGACAATGAAGTTGGCTATAGTACGCAAGTATTACGTTTAGCCACACAAATGGCAGGCATCAGTTATACACAGATTCCAGCTTAATACATTTGTACAGCAGTAGTGAGTTTTTAATATTGAGGTACTCTTTATAAGAAAGTACTTTAATAGTCACTTTTAGCATGGACAAATAGATGTGATTTTTTAAGTTAATATATACCGCACCCGATAGTCCAATTGGTTATCGGGTGTTATTGTCATAAATAAAGCAATGATATAATGATATATAGCAACATAGACGTAAGTCTCCTATTTTTTAAAAGATACCTATAGGCAAAAGAAGCAGTATATGACTGCTATTGAGTCTATAAACTAGAGTGTAAATAAAGGAACGTAAGATGCGATTTATTGATGAAGCCGTCGTAACGGTAAAAGCAGGTGACGGTGGTAACGGAATCGCCAGTTTTCGCCGAGAAAAGTATGTCCCACGTGGTGGACCTGATGGTGGAGATGGTGGCAAGGGCGGAGATATTTACGTCATTGCAGAGGATAACACCAACACCCTAGTGGACTATCGTTATACCCGTCGTCACGATGCTATGCGAGCAGAGAATGGCCACAGTAGAAACTGTTCAGGCAAGGGCTCTGATGATTTGTTTTTACCAGTACCTATCGGTACCACGGTAGTTGATACCGAAACTGACGAAGTGTTGGGTGACTTGATTGAACTTGGTCAGACGTTACTGATTGCCAAAGGTGGTGATGGCGGTTTGGGCAATACCCATTTTAAGAGCTCTACCAACCAAGCACCGCGTAAATCGACGTCTGGTTTTGAAGGTGAGTTAAAAGTTCTTAAATTTGAGCTAAAAGTTGTGGCTGATGTTGGCTTGATTGGTTTGCCTAATGCTGGTAAATCTACCTTTATTCGTCAAGTCTCTGCTGCTAGACCAAAAGTTGCTGACTATCCGTTTACCACCCTCGTTCCGAATCTAGGTGTGGTTGATATCGGTCGTCATCGCTCATTTGTGATGGCAGATATTCCAGGTTTGATCGAAGGTGCTTCAGAAGGGGCTGGACTTGGCATTCGTTTCTTAAAACATGTGGCTCGTACTCGTCGTCTGTTACATGTGGTTGATGTAAAGCCAATTGATGGCAGCGATCCGGTAGCCAACGCTCGTGTTATCTTGAATGAACTTGAGCGTTTTTCGCCTGAGTTATCCAACTTGCCCCAGATTTTGATATTAAACAAAATTGATCAGGTGCCTGACGAAGAGTTAGATGAGCTTTGTACTCATATTGTCGCCGAGCTTGATTGGACAGGCGATGTATTTCGCACGTCAACCTTAATGGGTGAAGGGACTGATGCAGTTAAATATCATTTAATGAATGAGATTGAACTAGAGCGTGAGCGTGAACTAGAAGATCCTATCTTCGCTGAAGCACAAAGAACCCGTTTTGAGCGCTTAGAAGTAGAAGTACGTCTAAATACTGAGGCGCAGCGTGAAGCCTATCGTGCGGCTCGTAAAGCGGCTCGCGAAGGTGTAGATTTAAGCGACGAGGATGCTGATTTTGACGATGACGACGAAGATGGTGTTGAGGTCATTTATGTTCCTTAAGCTAACAGGCTTGAGCTGATATACTTGAATTTTTTAGATCAATCCCCGTAATCAATTTACATGAGAGACAGGAGTTTATATGGCAGGTGACATAGAAAACACGACCGAAGAAGCAAGGTTTATTAAACAAACTCGCAACTTTGATATTCAGCGCGTTATTGTCAAGATTGGCTCATCGTTGTTAACCAATAACGGTCGAGGGCTGGATCGAACTGCCATATACGAGTGGGCAAAGCAGATTGCCAAGCTGCACAAGCAAGGCGTCGAAGTACTGCTAGTATCGTCAGGTGCCGTTGCTGAAGGGGTGGTACGAATGAACCTTGAGGAGCGCCCGAAGAAACTAGCAGCACTACAGGCCTGTGCTTCTATTGGTCAAATGGGTTTGATTGAAACGTGGTGGTCAGCATTAATCCAACATGGTATTCAAAGCTCGCAGCTGCTACTGACGCATGATGATTTGTCTAATCGTAGCCGTTATCTCAATACGACAGGTGCACTGACACAATTACTAGAGTGGCGCGTGCTCCCAGTTATTAATGAAAACGACACTATTACCATTGATGAAATTAAATTTGGTGATAACGATACTTTGGGCGCGATGGCAGCGGCGATGGTCAATGCCGATTTATATATCATTTTAACCGATCAAGATGGGGTGTTTACGGACAACCCACGTGACAATCCTAATGCAAAAATGATTCGCCAAGAGCGTGCGATGGCGGATTACTTATTTGATATTGCAGGGGATGGTGGCAAGCTTGGTCGCGGCGGTATGCTGACCAAAATTCGTGCTGGTCGTCTTGCAGCGATGGGTGGTTGTCCAACCGTTATCGTGAGCGGTGCTATCGATGATGTTATTACTCGTGTGGTATCAGGCGAAGCGGTTGGTACTTTATTGACCACCAATGATCAAGACAAAATCATTGCACGCAAACAATGGCTTGCCGCACATTTACGTATGTCAGGTACTCTTATAGTCGATGCAGGCGCAGCAAAAGCGGTTGTCGAGCATCACAAGAGCTTGCTACCGGTCGGCGTTGTGGAAGTACGCGGTGATTTCGACGAAGGTGACGTGGTTGAGGTGGTACACCAAGATACGGGTGAGCGTTTAGCGGTTGGACAAGTGAACTTCTCCTCTCGTGATGCTTGCCGAGTGGCTCGTGAGCGTACTGAGCAGTTTGATAGAATTCTTGGTAATAATGAAGAGCGTGTGGTCATGGTACACCGTGATAATTTAGCGCTGACCATGTAGACCATTGATGGTATTCATCCGATTTCAAATATGAGCACGATATTATTGATTAAAGACCAACGGCAAATGACGCTCTAAAAAGCACAAATACTTTTAATGATTATTGTTTTTATGATTGTTAATGCGAGAGATATTAACCAATAAATTGTTATTAGCGAATATCTCATTATTTGTGGTTTTTTTAGCATAGATTGTCGCTATCTAAACGTTTTAATATTCTTTTATTCAACTTATTTTATCTAGCACCGTATTCATTGATGATCATGAATGCGGTGTTGTTTTGGAGATTTGTACATGAGTGCTTCAGACAATAGTAACTCGATTCAGCAAGAGTTTGCGCCTTTAAAGAACGACAGATTGTTACGGGCATTACGCTTTGAGACGATAGACACCACGCCAGTCTGGATGATGCGTCAAGCTGGTCGTTATTTACCAGAATATAAGGCCACTCGTGCAGAAGCGGGCGACTTTATGAGCCTGTGTAAAGATACGGACCGCGCCACTGAAGTTACTTTACAGCCACTACGCCGTTATGATTTAGATGCTGCTATCTTATTTAGTGATATTTTGACCATACCTGACGCTATGGGATTGGGCTTATACTTTGAGGCGGGCGAAGGCCCTAAGTTTAAACATCCTATTCGTACGCAAGCAGACTTAGATAGATTGCCAGTACTTGAACCCAATGATTCTCTTGATTATGTCATGCGTGCGGTGACGAGCATCCGCAAAGCACTAAATGGTCAAGTGCCGTTATTTGGTTTCTCTGGTAGTCCATGGACATTGGCCACCTACATGATTGAAGGCGGCAGCTCAAAAGACTATCGTTATACTAAAGGCTTTTTGTATAGCAACCCTGATTTTTTGCATCAATTATTAGATAAATTAGCCACTTCTGTCATTGATTATCTAGATGCACAGGTGGTCGCTGGTGCTCAAATTTTACAGATTTTTGATAGTTGGGGCGGGGCGCTTGGCCATCGTCAGTTTATCGATTTTTCTCATGCTTATAATAAGCGTATTGTCGCTGAATTAAAAGTACGCCATCCGCAGATACCAGTGGTATTATTTACCAAAGGCGGTGGGTTATGGTTGGATGTGCAAGCAGATAGTCAGGCCGATGTTTTAGGGTTGGATTGGACGATGCCCATTGATCGTGCACGCCAAGTATTGGCTGAAAGTCAGCGTCAATTGACCAAACAGCATAAAAAACTACAGAGTAGTAAAGCCATTCAAGGCAACTTGGATCCAGCAACATTGTATGGTTCACCTGCGACGATTCGTGCTGAAGTAAATGCAATGCTTGATAGTGCTTATGCAAGCGGCGAAAAAACGGGTTATATAGCAAACTTAGGTCATGGTATTACACAGTGGGTCAATCCTGACAATGCCAAAGTATTTATCGATGCGGTGCACGATTATAAAATCTAAAGCCGCTTGAATCTAAAAATGACAAAGTTCAGGCATATAAGCGAGCTTTCTATCTAAGATTTGTTTAACAAACACTGATATTTACCAAGTAAAATAAAAAGGAATATCTTATGATTTCAGCAGCGATTGTTGGTGGCACAGGTTATACGGGTATTGAGCTGATTCGCTTGTTATCTGCGCATCCTGAAGTATCTATTGATTTGCTAACCTCGCGTAGCGAAGCTGGTACACGCGCTGATGAGATATTTCCAAGCTTACGCGGTATATCAGATATTGTCTTTAGCGACTTGGGCGATGAGACGCTTGCAACGCTGCAAAAGTGTGATGTGGTCTTTTTTGCCACTCCACATGGCGTAGCGATGAAGCAAGCAGAGGCGCTAACGCAAGCTGGTGTGAAAGTCATTGATTTGGCTGCTGATTTTCGTTTGCAGTCACTGTCCGATTTTGAACACTGGTATCAGCAGTCGCATGCTTGTCCTGAGCTACTAAAGACAGCTGTTTATGGTTTACCTGAAGTGAATCGCGATAAACTTGCCACTGCTTTAGTCGTCGGTAATCCTGGTTGTTATCCGACCACTGCTATTTTGGGTTTGAAACCAATAATCGATATGCAAAATAAGCAAGCAGAGAGATTGGTGGAATCACGCATCGTTATCGATGCAAAGTCTGGTGTTTCTGGCGCTGGTCGCCAAGCTTCACTTGCGCTTAATTATGCTGAAACTACTGATAACTTTAAAGCTTATAGCGTTGAAGGACATCGTCACCTGCCCGAGATTGAGCAAGGCGTGGCGCAGTTATTAGACAGTCAGTTCACCCATCGCATTCGTTTTTTACCGCACCTTGTGCCGATGATACGTGGCATGCTGAGCTCTATTCATCTTGAGCTGACGGATGCGGGTGCTGCTATTGATTGGCAGCAGATATTTGAAACATGCTATGAATCAGAGGCGTTTATTGATGTCATGCCAAAAGGTATTTATCCAGATACCCGTAGTGTCCGCGCCAGTAACCGTTTACGTATTGCTGTACATCAAGACAATGAACGTGCGGAATTGACAGTGATTGTCGTACAAGACAATTTGGTAAAAGGGGCAGCAGGACAAGCGGTACAAAATATGAATGTCATGTTCGGATTCGATGAAACAATGGGTCTAAACTTTGCACCTATTGTTCCGTAGCAGATGTTTAGCTGTGGTCAAATCATTCACATTTATGGTGCTAGGTATTGATTATAAATTCCGCTATAATATTGCCATTACTGTTAAGAGATATTGTCTAAATGCGTGTCAAGCTTGTACGACGCTTTTGCTCACAGCCCGCACTTTCATCGTGCAAAGACTCTGATTTGTATCATTTAGAGCGTAGTCCGCATTCTCTTAAAACCAATGCTAGTTCAGTAACTAAGGTAGGTGGTACCCAACAAGGGGCATCCACATTGGTGTTGGCTCTCTTTGTCGTTGTCATATTGGTGACTGCCATTGTTGGATTGATATTCGGTCATAAATTAGGATATCAGCGTGGCTTTCATTCTATGCAAACTGAAACCAAGCAAGCGATGATCAATAGCACTGAGGCAACAGAAGCGCTTGAAGATTTACGTCTTAGTCATAAAATAGCGGCCAATCAAGCGGCTACTGCTAAGCAAGAGCTGGCGATTAGCTTGGCTAATATCAAAGAGTTGCGTGAAAACCAGCAAGAATTAACGGTTGAGAATAGACAAGTCTCTCAACTGAATGAATTATATGCTGATGTCCTTCGTGACAAAGGCGGCATGCCTTTACAAGTAATAGCAGCAAAGATTGAGCCGTTACCTGAAAATGCCTTCGAATATGGTTTCGATATAGGCATGCTTGCTAGCGATGGCAAAGCCAAACGCCTAAAGCCAACGTTGACGTTGCTCAATGACGATGATTTTGTAGAGGTGCCGCTAGATCCTCCAGTTTATACCATTGAAGGTATCGTTCGTATTCGTGGTCGTTTCATGATGCCATCAGGCTTTAAACCGTTACAAGTCAAACTCAGCTTACTAGCTGGCGGGCAACAAGTGGAGCAGCTCTATGATTGGAAGCTTGGCGAGCGAGTTGATAATATGCCGCTATCACTTTTAGATTTACCTGAAGTCGACGAAAGTCCGATTGAGCCTTAATCTATTCATATTTAAGAGCGCTATAATAAGCATTGCATTTGCCAACCTCTGTTAGCGCTCTTTATTCTGTTATAAATATAACCATTAATTTGTATGCCAATTATGATAAAACAAACCCTATTGCAAGCGTTGCCAACTGTTGCTGATTGGCACTTTCCAACCATACCTGCTCATCGTGCACAAGATGGTGATACGGACGGCGAGACCTCACCACAAGCAGATGTATTGGTAGCAGAGCCAGAAGTGGCTAAGCCGCCTATGTATGCCGTCGTTATGTATAATGATAATTATACGCCGATGGAGTTCGTTGTTTATATTTTACAGTCTGAATTTCGTCATAGTATGGATTCGGCAGTCGAAGTTATGCTGACGATTCACAACAGTAGCAAAGGCATTGCTGGTATCTATCCTAAAGATATCGCTGAGACCAAAGCCAAAAAGGTAAACAGTCTGGCACATCGTGAAGGCTATCCATTATTGACCCAGATTGAGCCACATCAAGGCGAATAAGAAAATAGCGTAAATATGAATTTAAAGTTCTATCTTCTTTTCGTGTTTTTATCTTATTATTTTCAATGGTTTTATCGTTTAGAAACCCTTTCAAGCTCTAAAAACCGCTCATTGTGAGCTTGATAGGCACTCTGTATCCAAGCAGTCACTCATAAATTCTTTATTATAAAAACTTCCTAACCTTGATTTTTCTTTAATATACCCTTATCTATATTAAGTCATCACATCAAACAGCTGTCTAAATTTTATAGAAATGATTGCTGCACTCGTATCATTTTCTAGTCATCCTATTAACTTGAATTTTTCTATAATTTAATCAGTTGATGGCTTAAAAAAGTCACTTGTATCCTTCACTCTCTCATCTATTATTCTATTACCCATTTCTCCTTTATTTGCTCAGCTTTTGAAGCTTTCATGCTATTTCGTTACTATAAATATTGATGCGCAGTACGCCTTGATACATTTTAGTCTGTGTTAATAGATTGACTCTTCTTAAGTATCGTGTTGAGATAAAGAAAAGCAAGTATGAGTGATCAAAACGCTTAATTGGTGATAAGTAGATAGCATTGCTACTTGAGTAATACATGGTCAATATCATTTAGCGCTGTCTTTTGATAATACAGATTTAGCCCTTGAACAATCCATCTGTCGCCCTGATTTACTTACTAACTCATTCATAAAGCTATCAATTATAAAGATAGGTATAACCGTAGGAAGTCGTTATGTTAAGTCGTCATCTTGAAGTTTCTTTGCGTTTAGCAATGACACTTGCGCGCCAAAAATCGCATGAGTACCTCACTGTTGAGCATCTATTATTGGCGTTATTAGAGAATACTCACGCTGCCAATACATTAACTGCCTGTAATGCCAATGTTTCAACGCTGCGCACCGAGTTAGAAGCTTATATAAATAAGCATACGCCAACGGTAGACGCAGACACCGAGCAGTCACCGCAGCCAACCCAAAGCTTTGATCGTATTCTGCAGCGTGCTATTTTCCATGTGCAATCTATTGGCGGTGGTCGCCTTGTTGAAGGCTCAGACATTTTAGTGTCTATGTTTTCAGAGCACGATACTTATGCCGTTTATTTGCTCAAAAAGCAGGGTATTAGTCGTCTTGAGTTGACCCAATACTTATCACATGGTCAAGATAAAGACGAGCCATCTGAGCCACGTGCTTCTATGACGGGTGAACGCCGTAGTGCCTCAGAAAAAACCAGTAAGGATCCCTTGGTTGAGTTTGCGACCAACCTAAACCAGCGTGCGGCTGAAGGTAAGACGGATCCATTAATTGGACGTGGCCCTGAAATTGAGCGCGCCGCGCAAGTATTATGCCGTCGCCGTAAAAATAACCCGTTGTTGGTTGGTGAGCCAGGCGTCGGTAAAACCTCGATTGCTGAAGGTTTGGCGTGGTTGATTATTAATGATAAAGCACCGAAACCATTGAATGGCTGCGTGATTTATAGCCTTGATATCGGCTCATTAATCGCTGGTACTAAATACCGTGGTGATTTTGAAAAACGCATGAAGTCACTGCTTGATGCGCTAAAGAAAAAGCCCAATGCAATCCTATTTATTGATGAGATTCATATGATTATTGGCGCAGGGTCGTCAATGAGTAGCAATATGGACGTATCAAACTTGATTAAGCCAGCACTTGCTAATGGTGAGCTGCGCTGTATCGGCTCAACCACCTTTACCGAATACCGTCAAGTGTTTGAAAAAGACCATGCACTGTCACGTCGCTTCCAGAAGATTGATGTCAAAGAGCCGAGTGTCGATGATACAATTGATATTTTACGCGGTCTGAAGCCTCGTTATGAGGAATTTCATAACGTCGAATATACCGATGAAGCGTTGGTCACCGCCGTTCAATTATCTGCTAAGCATATTCACGAGCGTTTCTTACCAGATAAAGCGATTGATGTGATTGACGAAGCAGGTGCCTATAAGCGTTTAGGCGTAATTCCTGATGCTGATGATATTGATGCAGAAGAAAGCTTCATTGCGGATATAGAGCAAGACTTTGATGCTCAGATTGATGCCGATGTTGAGGGTCTCGATGGCGATACGTATAGCGATAGCGAAATGCAGGATGAAGCGGAAACTGCAAAAGCCAATGATCGTGCCAAATCGTTCAGTGAACCAAGAAGTGCCAAAGCTAAGAAAAAACCACCGATGAAAATCGATGTGGCGGATATTGAGGCGATTGTTGCCAAGCTTGCACGTATTCCCCCCAAGTCAGTATCAAGTGATGATAAGAGTATTCTTCAGCACTTAGATCGTGATCTTAAGCATTTAGTGTTTGGTCAAGATGAGGCAATTGAAACCTTAGCCGACGCCATTAAGCTATCGCGTGCCGGTCTCAAAGCACCAGATAAGCCTATCGGCTCGTTTATGTTTGCCGGTCCTACTGGGGTGGGTAAAACCGAAGTTTCACGTCAATTGGCAAATTTGTTAGGCGTAGAACTGGTTCGTTTTGATATGTCGGAATATATGGAAGCCCATACTGCTTCACGTCTGATTGGTGCGCCTCCTGGCTATGTCGGTTATGATCAAGGTGGTTTGTTGACTGAAAAAATCAATCAACATCCACATTGTGTGTTATTGCTTGATGAGATTGAAAAAGCGCACCCTGATGTCTTCAACTTGTTACTGCAAGTCATGGATCATGGTACGTTGACTGATAACAATGGTCGTGTGGCTATTTTTAAGCAAGTCATTGTGATTATGACGACCAACGTTGGTGCTGATAGTATTAGCCGCTCTTCAATGGGCTTTACTCAGCAAGACCATAGCCGTGATAATACGGAGTCGCTCAAACGTGTCTTTACGCCAGAGTTCCGTAACCGTTTAGATGCCATCATCCAATTTAACCCATTAGATACCTCCGTGGTGGTATCTGTGGTTGATAAATTCTTGGTTGAGCTACAAGTTCAGCTTGATGATAAACAAGTCACCTTAGAGATTGATGACGAAGTACGCGATTACTTGGCTCACAAAGGCTATGATCGCCTAATGGGTGCACGCCCAATGCAGCGTCTGATTCAAGATGAGATCAAAAAGTCATTAGCAAGTATGATTTTGTTTGGTGATTTGGTCAATGGCGGGGTAGTACATCTTACCTTAGAGCCTGAAGCTAATGATGAGCAAGATGGTGATTCTGTTAAGCTTGATAAGTACAGTGGTAAGACGGATTATAAGTCTACAGATAAAGGATCAGCAGATAGTCGCATTATCTTGACGGTCGTTGAGACTCATGAGCCACATCCAGACTCTGAGTCACTCGCCAGCTAAGTTTTTGCTACTAATGTAATAACAACGGTTACCATGTTACTGTGGTAGCCGTTTTTTTATTGCTATAATTCATAACAAAACCAACGCATGAAATCACGAGCTCTCATTCATGTGCGAGATTGGTTCACGCCCCCCATTCGATATTTATCTAATCGATAACAAATATAACAGGACATACTATGGAATTATTCGATGAACAAATGCCAAAATCGCCAGCGCAAAAACAAGCAATTTTAGACAATGTACGCTTGCCAGAAGATTGGAAAACGGCATTAGCAGACGAGTTAACTTCTAACAATATGGACGACTTGCGTGCGTTTTTAAAAGAAGCCTATCAATCAGAAAACAGTATCTATCCGCCAGCACCCTTAATATTTAACGCGTTAAACCTGACCCCTTTATCACAAGTTAAAGTCGTGATACTAGGTCAAGATCCTTATCATGGACCAGGTCAGGCAATGGGCTTATCGTTTTCGGTGCCCAAAGCCATTCCAAAGCCACCCTCACTTAATAATTTGTTAAAAGAGATGGCGAGTGACGTTGGTATCGCACCTTCAAAACATGGCGACCTGACTTACTGGGCGCAGCAAGGAGTTTTGCTATTAAATAGCTCTCTGACCGTGCGAGAAAGTGAGCCAAATAGTCATCAAAATAAAGGCTGGGAGCAGTTTACCGATGCGGTGATTGATGTGGTTAATGAACAAACAGAACATACCGTATTTATATTGTGGGGCAGTAAAGCACAGAAAAAAGGCAAATATATCAATACTGATAAGCATCTTATTCTGACAGCTGTACATCCATCACCACTTGCTGCCAATCGTGGTGGATTCTTTGGTTCCAAGCCGTTTTCTAAGACCAATGATTATCTGGTACAGTATGGGCAAACGCCTATCGATTGGCAATTACCGCAATAGTTGTCAAAATAAATGAAACATAGACAAAATATAAGCTTGAAGCCACATCCAACTGCAAATAGTCAGTTAGTTATTGAAGATATGCAAGCCAGCACATTTTGGTCACTTCAAGATATGAGCTGGATGAACATAGCTCTTAAACTTGCTAGGCAAGGTGCTGAGCGTGGAGAAGTGCCGGTAGGAGCGATACTGGTACATAATCAGCAGATTATTGGTCAAGGATTTAATGAACCAATTGGTCGTCACGATGCGACTGCTCATGCAGAGATTGTCGCATTAAGAGAAGCGTGTGCGCGCTTAAAAAACTATCGCTTACCATTACAGACAACGTTATACGTTACCTTAGAGCCTTGTACGATGTGTATCGGAGCGCTCATTCATGCGCGGGTCGATAGATTGGTCTATGCAGCGAGTGAGCCAAGAGCAGGCATGGTTGGCAGTCAGATGAACTTACCTATGCAGCCTTTTTATAATCATGCTATCGAAGTACATAATGGCTTATGTCGTGAGCATAGCAGCCAGATGCTTAAGACCTTTTTCCGTGAACGACGAAAAGCGGCAAAAAAGAAAGACAATATAAGCAATTAACAAGATATCAGTCTTGCTGCTAGTGATGGGTAAGTTTCTTTGCTATAATATCGCCCTATTTGATGACGAAATGATGAATTAATTGTCAAGCGTTTGATAAATAAGTAAATATTGTTCTGCAGCTAGCATGCATTAAGCCGTATCAGTATCGTCTACTATTAAGTGAGTATTATGACCGTTTCTACAGCTGATAACGCTATACTTGATAACTTTAGTGCTGGCAGTAATGATAACCAAGCGCCAGTGTTGCGCTATCCAGTTATCTGCATTGATGGACCAAGTGGGGCAGGTAAAGGTACGGTGACGTGGCGTTTGGCCCAAGCATTGAATTATCAACTGCTAGATTCAGGTGCTCTGTATCGTATCGTTGGACTCAAAGCATTTGAAGCGGGATTAGTTGCGGCAGACGGAAGCCAAGCCATTGACGAGTTGGCTGTATTAGCACTAACGCAGCGCCTAGAGATTGCTTTTGTACCTAACAATGCATCAGGACGTGTTGATGTTTTAGTGAATGGTGAGGCGGTTGGTGAGCAAGTTCGTAATGAAACCGTGGGCGGCTATGCATCACAAGTAGCAGTATTTCCAAAAGTTCGTCAAGCATTACTAAAGTTGCAACAAGATATGGCAACTCGTTCTGGATTGGTCGCTGATGGTCGCGATATGGGGACGGTTGTGTTCCCAGATGCGGATGTAAAAGTGTATTTGACTGCCAGTGCTGAAGCGCGTGCCGAGCGCCGCGTAACACAGTTAATAAATGCTGGTCAGACGGCAGATTTTGAAATGATTCTAGCGACAATTAAAGCTCGTGATGATCGTGATGAGAATCGGTCGACTGCACCATCAAAGCCTGCAGAAGATGCTCTACTACTAGATAGCTCTAACTTAGATGCTGATGCAGTTTATGCACAAGTGAAAAGACATTGTCAGGATAAAGGTATTTTCTTTAATAGTTAATAAAAACAAGTTAGTAAGTATGAAAAAGTTTCCTATACGCTTGATTTTAGTATAAAATCACAGTAGTAGACGCTAATAATCTCTAGAGAGTGATAAAAATATTCTTTCTAAATCATAGAGATTTAAAAGTATAAGGCATTGCAATATAAGACAGTTGTTGCTAGTGAGTTTAATAAGTTATGTGCTTACTAACAACAAACGTTTTTATATATGGTTGTATGGGATATAAAACCAGTATTCTCGTTTTATGCAATCATAAATTTGATCCGTACTGTGCTGGACAGGATACGGCTATACAAAGGTAGACATAATGGAATCATTTGCTGAACTATTTGAAGCGAGCATCGAAGAAACAGGTCTGGATATCGAGCGTGGCTCGGTTATCACTGGTACTGTTGTGGCCATTGATAACGACTGGATCACTGTTGATACTGGTCTGAAATCTGAAGGTATCGTCGCTCGTGAAGAGTTTTTAAGCGAAGAAGGCGAACTTGAAGTTGAAGTTGGCGATAGCGTTGATGTCGTGGTTGAAGCGGTTGATAACGGCATGGGTCAAACCTTGCTTTCACGTGAAAAAGCTAAGCGTGTTGAAACTTGGAACTTCCTTGAAAAAATCGCTGATAATGATGAAATCGTAAAAGGTATCATCTCAAGCAAAGTTAAAGGTGGCTTTACCGTTGATATCGGTTCAGTACGCGCGTTCCTACCAGGTTCATTGGTAGATGTACGTCCTATCCGTGACACCACGCATCTTGAAGGCAAAGAGCTAGAATTCAAAGTTATCAAACTTGATCAAAAACGCAACAACGTTGTTGTTAGCCGTCGTGCAGTTATGGAAGCTGAAAATTCAGCTGAGCGCGAAGAGCTATTGAACAAGCTTGAAGAAGGCATCGAGATCGAAGGTATCGTTAAGAACCTTACTGATTACGGCGCATTCGTTGATCTAGGTGGTATCGATGGTCTATTGCACATCACTGACATGGCATGGCGCCGTATCAAGCATCCATCTGAAGTTGTTGAAGTTGGTCAAGACCTAAAAGTTAAAGTATTGAAGTTTGACCGTGAGCGCAATCGCGTTAGCCTAGGTCTAAAACAACTTGGTACTGATCCTTGGGATAACGTTGGCGGCACATACCCAGTAGGTAGTGTGGTTAAAGCACGCGTAACCAACTTAACTGATTATGGTTGTTTCGCTGAGATTTCTGAAGGTATTGAAGGTCTAGTACACGTGTCAGAAATGGATCATACCAACAAAAACATCCACCCATCAAAAGTTGTTCAAGTGGGCGATGAAGTTGAAGTAATGATTCTTGATATCGATGAAGAGCGTCGTCGTATCAGCTTAGGTATCAAACAAACTCTTGCTAACCCATGGGATGAGTTTGATAAGAAACATGAGCGCGGTGATAAAATCACTGGTACGATCAAATCAATCACTGACTTCGGTATCTTTATCGGTCTAGACGGTGGTATTGATGGTCTTGTTCATCTATCTGATATCTCTTGGAACGAAACTGGCGAAGACGCTATCCGTAACTACAATAAAGGCGACACCGTTGAAGCAATGGTATTGTCAGTAGATGCAGAAGCAAACCGTATCAGCCTAGGCGTGAAGCAGTTAAGCTCTGATCCATTCAACGAATACCTAGTCAACAATGACCGCGGTGCTATCGTTAATGGTAAAGTAAAAGAAGTAGATGCTAAAGGCGCTACTATCGAGCTTGCTGACGAAGTTGAAGCGTATCTACGTGCCTCTGAAATTCAACGTGACCGTGTTGAAGATGCGACTAAGCATTTGAGCGTTGGTGATGACGTTGAAGCGAAAATCATCAGTGTTGATCGTAAAACTCGCAACATCAACTTGTCTATCAAAGCGAAAGACGAAGCTGAAGAGCGTCAAGCGATTAAAGAGCTAAGCAGCACTAGCACGACTAGTACTACTGCCAGTTCTGATGCACAGCCAAAAACAATTGGTGACTTGATCAAAGAGCAAATGCAGTAAGCTGCACGTTACTGATATAAGATTATAAAAGAAGCGACTATGGTCGCTTTTTTTTTGCTTAAATTTTAAGTGTACTATTAATCAATGAGGTTTTTGCTCAAACAGGCAAACTCTTATTTCCATTTACCGTAATATCCGCTATCATTTGCAACATTGAGTAACGAGATGTGAATTATTACTTATTTAAGACACTGAGATTATTTTAGTGAATGGCTATTTATCCTTATGATCTTGATGTATAGCTTGTCTTAAAAGTAACCAGCTATCGAAAATGATGGTCCAATTCACAGTCATCTTATCCATTAATCAACAAGGCAAGCGTAATAATGCAGCAAGCGATTAACAAGTCCGAATTTATTAGTAATTTAAGTGCGAACTGTGACAATATGACTGATACTGTAGTCGATGATGCAGTACGTGAAATATTAAACTTGATGACCGATACGTTAGCCAATGATGGACGCGTAGAAGTTCGTGGTTTTGGCAGTTTTTGTCTGCACCATCGTCGTGCCCGTATGGGTCGAAATCCTAAAACAGGAGAAAGCGTACCTGTACCTGCCAAAGCGATACCGCACTTTAAACCAGGTAAAGCATTACGTGAAGCAGTCAATGATACAGTAGCAAATAGCTAAGTGTGTTATAAAGTATTTATTGGGTAAAATTGCCAACAAGAGTGCTTGCCAGCTACTTTTTCTAGAACTTATCACTAGTGATTTTATAAGCATATAAATGTATGGGTTGATGAAGGTTTTAGAGTGCTATTTTTAAAACACTAACGACATTCCAAATCGAGGTAGACGTCTCATGCGCTTTTTACTATTTGTATTGCTGTTTTTGAGCTTTGCTTATTCACTTGGTTTGGTGTTGGCAAATAATACCGAAGTTGGCGTAAATTTATTATTCTCGCAAGCACCGACGATGAATCTAGGATTGCTGCTGATTTTATGCCTTATGCTTGGTATTGTTATTGGCATCTTGTTGGCACTGCTTATCTTCCGTGTCTTACAGAATAAGTGGGAAATCTCGCGTTTGCAAAAAGCGAATGTGAATTTGCAAGCGCAACTGACACAAGCCAATGCTGTCATTGATCGCCAAGCAAGTGCACCAACGGTGGAAGAAGCTGTTTATGGTTCGATAGCAACCAATGTGCAAGTGCAAGACGCAGAAGTACTTACTGTAGATGAAGGCGCGAAACTTACCAAACAAAAACGAGACTAAATTATATTTTGTACTGATCTATGAGCAGTCCATATATAGTGTTTTGATAATTCTGATATAGATATGGTAAAACCATGAATAATACAATGAATTCCCCAGTCATCGTTGCCTTAGATAATATGACGATGGAGGCATCGATAGCATTAGCTGATCAGTTAGATCCAACATCATGCCGCTTAAAAGTGGGTAAAGAGCTATTTACTCGCTGTGGTCCTGAGATAATTAAGGTGCTACATCAGCGTAATTTTGACGTATTTCTAGACTTGAAATTCCATGATATTCCTAATACTACCGCTCAAGCGGTACTAGCGGCAGCTGAGCTTGGCGTATGGATGGTGAATGTGCATGCCAGCGCGGGCTTAGAGGCGATGTCATTGGCTAAACAGCGCTTGTTAGACGGTAATTTTGATACCTTGCTGATAGCCGTCACCGTGCTGACCTCTATGGATAATCAAGCATTGATGCAAACAGGTATTACCGATGGTCTAGATGCGCAAGTGAGTCGATTGGCACAATTAACCAAGCAAGCGGGTCTTGATGGTGTGGTCTGTTCAGCGCAAGAAGCTAAAACGCTTAAGACACTATGTGGTCAGGATTTTAAATTGATTACCCCTGGTATTCGCTTGCTAGACGACAATGCAGATGATCAAAAACGTATTTGTACGCCAAAACAGGCGTTAGACGATGGTTCTGATTATTTGGTGATTGGTCGTTCAATTACTCAGGCAGCAGATCCTGCGGCTAAATTACAAAAGATACTCCAAGGTATTTAGATACTTATAAAATATTTGGATATTTGAAAGGCGTTTAGAATTTTATAGTGTCAGCATGATAAAAAAGACAGCCTAATCCGCTGTCTTTTTTTAATTTTTGCGGGTATATCAAAAAGTGCTAAACTATTTACGTTTATTTAATGATATTAGAGCTTATGAAATTACAGATTTTAAGTGACTTACATATTGACAGTTATGCGCGTCAGTCACATCCGCTAGGGCATATTCCCAAAACTGATGCAGACGTGGTATTAGTCGCGGGCGATACAGCTAACAGTGATAGTGGTATGCCATGGCTACAAGAGCAGGCAGCACGTTTGCAAGTGCCTGTGATTACGATAGCTGGCAATCATGAATACTTTAATGAAGATGTGCTACATTTTGATAAAAAGCTTGCGACTTGGGATAATTATAACGCCCAGTCGCAGCAAGGCGTCCGTTTTCTACAGTGTCAACATATTGATATTGGTGACATACGTATCCTAGGTTGTACTTTATGGACAGATTACCAATATCAGGCCAATGAAGATACTATAGCTGCTGCTATGCGCTTTATGCGTGACTATAAACAAATCTATGCTGGAGGCGAGCTTTTTTCACCTGAAGTATCGATGCAAATCCATGCTAAGCAGCGTCAATGGTTAAAGCAAGCATTGATCACCGCCAGAACACTTGGCAAAAAAACTGTTGTGATGAGTCATCATAGTATCAGTCCATTATCGGTTTCTGAGAAGTATGCGAATCTACCAAGTAACGCAGCTTTTGTCAGTGATTTGTCTGGCTGGATGCATGAAGATTGGGCGCCAATACTATGGGTGCATGGACATACACACGAAGCATTTGATTACCGTATTGGTAATACACGAATCATTGTCAATCCACGTGCGTATCCAAATGAGGTGAGCAGCACTGCATTAGCATTTGCGTGGGACAAAGTCATTGATATCGGCTAAGTAATTTTAGCCTCTTGAAAGTAAATATCTTTTTAGTTATTTGTCACCTTGATTCGTATTTTTTAAAATAGTGAATATAAAATAGCGCTTATTTTAAAGTCTAACCGCCTAGACTCGTAAGCAATATTACAATTGAACTGATATTTTGTTCATTCATATCAAAAAATCTGCTACGCTTGCTACCATGAGCAAATATCTCAATAACAATCCCTCAAAACTGTCTGCTGAAAAGCTTGCGAGTCATACTCCAAGTGCTCCGGCGCCTTCGCACTTGCCTGATAGTATGATTTCCTCAGTCAGCTTATTGCCTGAAGATAAACGGCTTATTTTATTTACCAGACATTCCTTACGTGAACGCTCTGATGGCAATGGTTTTGCCAGTTATCAATTACCACTAACACCTAAAGGTCGAGTACTAGCGAAGTCGTGGGGGCGTTGGTTGGCAGGGCATTTACCGTACTCGCTTGATGTAGACAGTATCTCAAGTCCGATTGGACGCTGTATTGACACGGCGCAGCTGATGCAAGCAGGTGCGGGACTACAACGTGATATTAATCATCAGTCATTGTTGGTCGAGCCTGGTAGCTTAGTGACTGAGCCTGAAATAGCAAATCCAGTATTTAAAGAAATTGGCGTGCTCAACTTTATCAATCGATTTTTGCAAGGCAATCTTGAAGGTACCAAAAACGCTTACCAAGGCGGTCTCGATATTTTATCACTGTTTTATCAACATCAGCCGCAGCAAGGGCATCTCATGCTTGCCGTCAGTCATGATACTTTATTATCTGCTTTTTTAGCAGTGATGTTTGATGTGGTCGAGATTGATTGGAATGATTGGCCAAAGATGATGGAAGGCGTGTTTTTGTGGTTTGATGATAAGCCGTTTGAACAAGCCAGTGCACACTTCGTTTGGCGCGGTGAAGTGTATGTGCGCCCGATTCATACTTTATTAGAAGACTACCGTGCTGCCGGCTTTCATCCTAATACATTGCTCTTACCACCAGAAGTAAAATGGATCTAAATACTATTTAATCTAGATACTATTTAAAAGATTACTACTCATTTTTTGATCAGACATAAAAAAACCTTGCCCCAGTATTAGAACTAGTAACAAGGTTTTAGTCATCACGCTATAAAGGCGAGATGTGGTCTAAACGTTAACAATCTTAAGCTTGTAGGCCTTTGATAGTTTTGTTCAGGCGGCTCTTACGACGAGCAGCTTTATTCTTATGAATAATACCTTTGTCAGCCATACGATCAAGAACTGGTACCGCTTTTTTGTAAGCTTCGGTAGCCGCGTCATAATCTTTAGCTGCGATAGCCGCATCAACACGTTTTAAGTAAGTACGAACCATAGAGCGTTGTGACGCAGAGTTCTGACGACGTTTGGTGTTTTGACGGGCGCGTTTACGAGCTTGTGCAGTATTAGCCACGCGAATCTCCTTGATAAAGACAGATAAAAATATGAATGTGGATGTGGATTACAATAAAAAAGGGTTTAACCATCATCGGTAACGAGCAGCCGTCTCGCCAAACATGATGTCGATGTCTAATATTAAAGTACCTATCTGTTATTAAAGGCACCTAAATTAGCAATAGAGCATCGCAAGCGTCAAAACTGTTTGGAATAATTAAACAGCGTTAACGTGTAAAGCCGGTTATCTTAGCAAATTATCGCCCTTAGAACAATATATTTGATGATTAATGCTTAAAGAAGTTGTGTGATCATATATATGACAGTTTTTGTGTCTCTGCTCAGCTGTTTTTTGAAATATTTATCAATATTGTTGCACTAAAAACCGCTTATGAGTGAATAAATCTCTTAGCCGATAAAATCTCTTACAATAAATTCTACAGAATACCCTCAGTTATGCGTTAATTTAGGTATGATACTAGGGCATGTCCTCAATTCAATCGATGGACATCTAAATGGGCTAAAAATGGCTAAATCTTGCCAAACAATGTTAAAAAACAATGTCAAATAGCTGGTTAATATCCCGATACTGTTTAATATTCCGATAGTATCTGCGCTATTTTCCTCATTTGACTGTGATTTATCTCATTTTTATTACCATTTTCAAAATGAGGATACGCCCTAAGATGAAAAGCTTTGGTGATAGGCTTTAAAATCAGATTTTTCATTATCATCTATTTTCCAACATTATATAAATGGATAGGCTATGCAGCGAAAAGCAATTGTAATTGGCGCGACAGGATTGGTCGGACAGCATCTTGTCAAACAGCTTAGTGAGCTTTATGACACGTTAATTGTGATTGCAAGGCGTCCGCCACGCTATATCAATACCAGCATGCGTTTTTATCAGGTTAATGATTTTGATAATTTGGCTGAAATATTTGCCAGCGTTGGTGTTGATCGAAAGACGGACGCTTTTAGCTGTCTTGGTACGACTAAGAAGCAGGCTGGTAGCGATGAGGCCTTTCGAAAGGTTGATCATGATTATAATGTCAATTTTGCCAAACTGTGCCAAGAAAAAGGTGTTGAAAATTTCTTTTTGTTATCATCCATGAATGCTGATATTCATAGTCGGTTTTTATACAATCGCGTAAAAGCTGAAACTGAGCAGTCTATTATGGCGCTAGGTTTTACGCAGCTAGTTATTTTCCGTCCGTCCTTGTTACTTGGCAAGCATAAAGGTCGTCCGCTTGAAAGTATTGGTCAAAAAGCCTTTCAGCTTATCTCGCCTTTGGTATCAGAATCATTGTCACTGCATCCCATTTCCGCTAAACGCGTTGCCATTGCCATGGCGATGAGTGCGCATGATGTTTATCAGCGTAATAAATACCGTAATGAACCAGCTATCCAAACCACTGATATCATCGAAAATAAGCAAATGCTAGCGATGACTAAAGTTAAAAAATAGCCTAAGTATTAAGTTGAGGGAACGATTAAAATTAAGCCCCAGTCATAAATAATCAATCATGAATAACCAATCATACATAACAAGGAGCGTCACTATGTCAGACATGCCAGAATCAATAATAATGGATAAAGAGAACTTTGTGACCTGTGATTTATTGGATGCCAACCCTGAGTCGCAGGTGTGTTTGCCTAATATCGAAGGTAAGTCTTTTCATAGCTTTGGCGGCAAAAAGAAATTCTGCGGTGAAATTGTGACGGTGAAATGCTTCGAAGACAATAGTCGCGTCAAATCATTGCTAAATAGCGATGGTAAAGACACGGATGGTAACGGTAAGGTGTTGGTGGTTGACGGTGGTGGTTCAATGCGTTGTGCGCTGCTAGGCGACATGATTGCGCAGTCAGCGATTGATAATGGCTGGGCGGGGGTTATCGTGTACGGCTGCGTCCGTGACGTTGATGATATGGCAGCAATGGACATCGGTGTTATGGCGCTTGGTTGCATTCCGCGTAAATCGAATCGCCGCGATGAAGGTCAAACCGATATTGAAATTAGCTTTGGTGATTTAACACTAAATTCTGGTATGTTTGTCTATGCCGATAACAATGGCACTATCGCTAGCGACAAGCCATTAATTTAAAAGTGGCTTGTCATTTAACACCAGCTTAATAAATAGCACTCAAAAACCTCAGCTTAGCCGTTGAGGTTTTTACATTTAATCATCCTGTCTTTATATACGAATATAATCTTTATCAGCTATTTGTCTATTGGTTTTTTAATAAAAATACTAAGTGACAAACCGTTACGGCATAAATTTTGGTAATTGCTGAAATATTCGTATAATAGCTCTCTGACTCCTAACATTGATCCTACTCTTTATGCCTATCACTGCTTTGACTGACGCGTTTGAACCAATTAACCAGCAGTTGTTTCCTATCCAGAATGCCGAGCGGCGTTGGCTGGCACCTGTGCATGGTGCAGTCAGCAGTTTGTGGCTAGCAAGTCTGGTGCAAACACCGCTATGGAATGTTGCCGACCGATTAAAAGTCGTGGTGACGCGTGACCAAAACCAGCTCAATCAGATAGAGACGGAATTGGCATTTTGCGGCGTCGATGCTTATGTGTTTCCCGATTGGGAGACGTTGACCTATGATGAGCTGTCACCACATCAAGACATTGTTAGTGAGCGTATCAATCTATTAACCGATATGCCAACGTCAGGCGTGCTGCTCATCTCGGTTCAGGCGTTGATGCATCGTGTCGCACCGCCAAGCTGGCTGATAGGGCAGCATTTTGATTTGAGCGTTGGTGATCGATTTGATATCAATACCCAGCGCGGATTGCTGGCAAAGGCAGGCTACCGCGCCGTTGAGAATGTATTTGAGCCGGGTGAATTCGCGGTACGTGGCAGCATCATTGATATCTTTGCCATGGGTCAGCCGTTTCCACTACGTTTAGATTTGTTTGATGATGAGATTGAGACCATTCGTTTTTTTAATCCGCAAACCCAGCGGACATTGACCGTTGATGACCTCAAAACCATGATGAGTGGCAACGATAGCAGTATGGGCAAAGAGTCACTATCACTGCTACACAAGCTGCCAGATATTTCAAAACCTATCGAACAATTCCAAATACTACCCGCCAAAGAGTTCCCGCTTGATGAAGGGCGTGAGACGTTTCGTACCAACTTCGCCACGATGTTCCCTAATGCGAGCAGCCGTAAGTTTGAGCTACATAAAGACGTAATGGCAGGTATCGCTAGTAGCGGACTTGAATATTATCAGCCGCTATTTTTTGATTTAAAAGCGTGGACAGCAGAGAGTAGCTTGTTTGCTTACTTACCAAGCGATGCGCTGTTTATCACTGATGAACTGATTAATGAAAAACAGGTAGATTACTGGTCACAAATTCAGCGCCGTTATGAAGAGCGTCGTCATGATATCGATAAACCTATTGTCGCGCCTGAATGGTTATATTTGCTATCGAATACCTTAAATGGGCACCTTAATCATTATCCACGCGTGATTCTCAGTGCGCGCAATGAGCTGGCTAGCATGACGGATGTCGCTGCGATTGACAGCGATGACTCATTGTTACAAGTTGAACACCAATCAGATTTACAGCCACAATTGCCGCTGACGGCAAATAAGCAGCAAGGCTTGGTGACGCTCAGTGCGCAAGAGCCGCCACAATTGACCGTTAACCACCAAAAGGCTGAGCCTCTTACCCAGCTATTAGAATTTTTAGAGCTGCAAGCACAAACAGCGACGCCAGTATTGATCGTTGCTGAAACAGCGGGTCGTCGTGAGATTCTTATTGAGCTGTTCAAAGGCAAGATTGACATTAAGGCTTATGACAGCTTTGAGGCGTTTTTAGCAGCGGACAAAACCAACAGCGTTAAAGGTAATAAGCTGCCGCAGGTTGGTTTAACCGTTGCGCCCATTGAGCGCGGGGTTTATGTTCCTGAGCGTTTGGTGCTGATTAGTGAGACGCAGTTATTTGGTCGGCAAGTCCTGCAAACACGCCGTCGTCGTCAAAGTGGCGTGTCTGAAGAGTTTTTGGTTAAGAGTGTTACTGAAATAACCGAAGGTAGCCCAGTGGTGCATATCGAGCATGGTATTGGGCGTTACAATGGGCTGATTACGTTAGATGTGGGTGATGGCGAGCAAGAGTTTATTCACTTAAAATATGCCGATGATGCCAGTATTTATGTGCCCGTTGCTAATTTGCAAATGATTAACCGTTATAGTGGCGGTGACCCAGCACTTGCACCATTGCACAAAATCGGTAGCGGCAAATGGGATAAGGCTAAGCAAAAAGTGCTCGAGCAAATCCATGACGTGGCGGCCGAGCTACTTAATATGCAAGCACGGCGCGAAGCCAAAGTTGGTATTCATTTTAAAATAGATCCATCACAGTACGAGCTGTTTGCCAGTCAATTTGCTTTTGAAGAAACGCTGGATCAAGCCAATGCCATTCATGCGGTGATGGAAGACATGAGGCAAAACCAACCAATGGATCGTCTCATTTGCGGTGATGTCGGCTTTGGTAAAACTGAAGTGGCCATGCGCGCAGCATTCATTGCTGTCAGCGCAGGCTATCAAGTGGCAGTATTGGTGCCGACCACCTTGCTAGCCGGTCAGCATGAAGACAATTTCCGCGACCGTTTTGCTGATTGGCCAGTGCGTATCGAAACGCTATCGCGCTTTGGCGGCAAAAAGCATCAAGAAACGGTTTTAACAGACCTCGCAGCAGGTAAAGTCGATATCGTCATCGGTACCCATAAACTATTACAACCTGATGTGAAATTCTCTAATTTAGGTTTGATGATTGTCGATGAAGAACATCGCTTTGGTGTGCGCCATAAAGAGCGTATCAAGGCGATTCAGACTGATGTGGATAGTATGTCGATGACAGCGACACCGATCCCTAGAACGCTCAATATGGCGCTCTCAGGTATGCGTGACATGTCCATTATTGCGACACCGCCAGCACGTCGTTTGGCGATTAAAACCTTTGTCATGCAGAAGACCGATGCTCTAATGAAAGAGGCTATCTTGCGCGAGCTATTGCGCGGTGGGCAGGTTTATTTATTACATAATGATGTGGCGAGCATTGAGCGTATGGCAGAAACCATACGTGAATTGGTGCCTGAGGCGAGAGTAGGGGTTGCTCACGGGCAAATGCAAGAGCGCCAACTTGAGCAAGTGATGCAGCAGTTTTATCATAAAAAATTCAATGTACTGATATGCTCCACCATTATCGAAACCGGTATTGATGTACCGAATGCTAATACCATTATCATTGAGCGCGCTGATAAGTTTGGCTTGGCACAATTACATCAGCTGCGTGGTCGTGTCGGTCGTAGTCATCATCAAGCGTATTGTTATCTGCTGGTGCCATCTATTAAAGGGCTTAAAGGCGATGCTAAACGCCGATTGCATGCGATTGAACGCGCCAATACGTTGGGTGCAGGTTTTATGCTGGCTAGCGAAGACTTAGAAATTCGCGGTGCTGGTGAGATACTCGGTAAGCAGCAAAGTGGTAATATGCAGGCGATTGGCTTCAGTTTATATATGGACATGCTGGAGCGAGCGACAAAAGCTATTAAAGCCGGTAAAGAGCCTGATTTAAGCACACCATTGTCGCTGACCAGTGAGATTAATTTGCATAGCTCAGCATTGATACCAGAAGACTATCTACACGATGTGCATCAGCGTTTATTATTTTATAAACGCATCAGTAATGCCGATGATAAAGAGGCATTGACCGATATTCGTACTGAAATGATTGATCGTTTTGGTATATTACCGGATCAAACCAAGCAGTTATTTGCTGTTCATGGACTGCGTATACAGGCTGAGCCGCTCAAGATTAATAAGATTGATGCCAATAGCAGCAGCATGACCTTAGAGTTTGCGCCTGATACCCCAGTCGATGCCTTGGCGATTATTAAGTTGATTCAATCAAATGGTCAGCGTTATCGTATGAATGGTGCTTCTGGTATTCGTTATCAAGATGCTGATAAACTGGCAACGCCGCAACAGCGCGTCACCGCGATTCAAGAATTATTACGCTATTTTAGCGAGCATATGGTGGCAGAGTCAGCGTAGTTGTTTTGGCATTTCGGCATTTTGAGAGCTTGGCAATGATTTTCGGTAGATTCAATCAGCTCAATAAGTCAGCTAGCCAGTGCTCAAGTAGGACGTCAAGACAATGAGTCATAGCGCTATTTTATCGGTCGGATAACTGATAAAATAGCGACATCCTATATTTAGCCTATTATTTTTTAGTAAATTAAATTCTGCTTTTCTAGATTCATATTCCTTTTATCTGAGTGTCATAACAAGAGAACCGTCATTATGTTCCAACTTCATCATAAACTTGCTGCCGATAGCTTTTTAGTGGGTGACTTCCCATTATCGACTTGTCGTTTAATCAATGATTGCCAGTTTCCTTGGTTAATATTAGTGCCGCGCGTATCAGGTATCAAAGAGTTATATGAGTTATCTGAAGCCGATCAAACACAGTTTTTACGTGAGTCAAGCTGGTTGTCGAGTCAGCTAGCCAAGACCTTTCAAGCTGATAAAATGAATGTAGCTGCACTCGGTAATCAAGTGCCCCAACTTCATTTTCATCACATCGTTCGCTATCAAAATGACATGCAATGGCCAAATCCAGTATGGGGCGTCCCTGCTATTCCTTATACTAAAGAGGTGTTGGCGCAGATGCAGCAAACGTTAATGATGGCGCTACGTGGCCATCATCAGATGCCGTTTGACTGGCAAATGTAATAAATACCTGAGTAGTAACAGGTCGGTAAGTTGATTGGCAAATTGATAATGATACTCTATTGGCTAGGCATCGATTGACCCATCAAAATAACTGGAAAAATGGCTAAACGTTTAAAGTTAGGCTTTATTTTGGTGTCTTAGTCGTTTTACGGTTATGTGCCAACGTTATGCTCAGTTATTACAGCCCCTAATTTTTATATATTAATAGGTTTTAAGTATGTGAAATCCAGATAAATATTATCTGGATTTTTTGTGTTTGGCTTAAACGATATGTCTTATAATCCTGATTTAGTAGCGTATTAAGACAAGATGAGTGATGAGTGGTAGGCTTTTGGCTATCAGTGACATGGGTTTTGTTGCATTTAAAAAGTATAATGTAATCATTGATTAATTTTATACATAACTTGGCATAGAGGTAGGTAGTACGCGTGTGCTATCCTCAAGCCTTTTAGTTTTTTACATAGCCTGTTTTACGTAAGCGAATACTTCATATGCCTTTTTTAGACACGCTGAGACCAAATCACTCTTCAAAAAATGAAGGGATTTATCGATTTGACTATCCAGAAGTCTTCGTTTTAATACTTACGGTCATACTCCTCGCTGTACATTTTAATTTTAGACCTACTTCAATGGCACTGCTCGTTATTGTTTGTCTGCCAAGTTTAATGATTTTGATTTATAACTATCGCCGCCAAAAAAGCTTTTGGACGTCTAACATTGTTATCATTTTACTATCGGTAGTTATTGGGTCGATACAATTTTGCACGGTTATTTCGCTTAGCTTAGCCGCGCTTATAGCACTCAGAATTATTATCAGTAGCCCTGAAAATCATTTAAAACTGATTGCCGTCTCTATAATCACCGTCATTGTTTTCTATTATGTTAGCGTTACCCTAAGCAGTGCTGATATAGATTGCCATGAAGGCTGGACTACACCAATAATATTATTAGCCAGTATGATCGTCATACTGTATCAGTTTTGGCATGTGTACCAAGAGTATATTGGTTATGAAACTCGTGCTCATCAGGCTGTTGGACGATTAAGCACGATGGTCTCCGTCATTAATAAGTTGACGCGCTTCATACCTCCGCAAGTTTGGGAGCCTATCGTAAAATCTGATAGCCCAGTTACCGTTGCTAATAAGCGTGCTAAGCTGACGATTATGTTCTCAGATATCGTTGGCTTTACGGAATTGTCAGATAGTTTGAGCGCTGACAATTTGGCTGATATCTTAAATACTTATATGCATTGTATGACATTGATAGCAAACAAGCATGGCGCCGTACTTGATAAATTTATTGGTGATGGCATGGTGTGTTTTTTTGGTGAGCCAAATAGTCGCGGTGCGCGCCAAGATGCTTTAGACTGTATTGCAATGGCAATAGACATGCGTCGCGAAATGCGTACACTGAGGCAAAAATGGCGCTTGATGGGCTTTGAGGGGTTGTACATCCGTATCGGCATCAGCACAGGTTATTGCCATGTTGGTAATTTTGGTAGTAATAATCGTCTAAGTTATACTCTTATTGGTAAAGAGGCCAATCTAGCGGCAAGACTTGAATCGAGCGCTGGTAAAGATGAGATACTGGTCAGTGAGAGTACCTACGATTATATCTGTCATAATTATGACTGTCAGCATGCGGGTGCGTTCAAGTTAAAAGGTTTTGATAGCAAGGTAAATGCGTGGCAAGTGCTGGATCCAGATACGTATAAAGGTCATTTATCAAAGTGGGTTGATCACACATTACCAGGTTTTAATTTGCATCTAAATTTTAAAGATATGAAGGATAATGATTATCAAGATATCAGAGCACGCTTAAATTTTGCGCTTGAGCGTGTCGAGCAGGAGCAAGAAAAAGTGGCAACTGACATAGCGGCAGCAAGCAAAAGTAATGACAATCAATGACAATCGTCATAAATAATCATCCAAAAATAATGTTTATAAAATCAAGTACAAAAAAGCCAGCTATTATTATGATAGCTGGCTTTTGCAATATAACAGTCAGATGAATTTTACGGTTAGCGTTTAGTGGTTTTCTTTTGCATGGTTGAGCGTATATTTAGGAATCTCGATGGTTAAATCTTCATCATCGAGCATGACCTGACAAGATAGGCGTGAGTCAGGCTCTAATCCCCAAGCACGATCTAATAAATCGGCTTCAATATCATCCATTTCATCTAAACTATTAAAACCTTTACGGACGACCACATGGCATGTGGTACAGGCTTTTGACATCTCACATGCATGTTCAATTTTAATGCCTTTTTCCAATAGCGCTTTACATAAGTTGCTGCCAGCTTCTAGCTCGACTTCGGCGCCTTCAGGGCAAATTTCATGATGCGGTAGTACGGTAATTTTTGGCATAAATCGTCTTTCCAGTGCTAATCAATTAAAAGAATAAAAATATAAGAAATGAGCTTAGTATGGTGACTAAATCACATTTTAAATGTATCTGCTACCAATCTTGGGCATTCGTGCCTGCCATGCTGGCTTTGACGCTTTGATTCATAATACGGGCAGCAAAAGCATCACTATGAGGCTTGAGCTTTGCTTGCTGTGCCTCGATAAGTGCCAAATCATCAGTAGTGAGCGTTGTTTGCAACCCTTGTATCTGCTCAGCCAATGAGTGCTGCTCCTCAGAAGACAATAAAGCTGCAAATTCTTTAAGGGCAGATTGTAGCGCTAATACTTCACGCTCCGCTTCTACTTTGGTCTCGATTAAAGAACGTGTATTTTTATCTTCTTCTGCATGCTTGAATCCTGCAACGAGCAACTGCTCTTTTTGCTCATCTGATAACCCATAAGAAGGCACAATCTCAATCTTACTTTCTGTCTTGGTTGTGGTTTCCTGTGCGCTGACGGTTAGCTGTCCATTCGCATCAATACTAAAGGTGACTTCAATACGAGCAAATCCAGCTTTCATCGGCGGGATACCATATAGCTCAAAACGACCCAATGAACGGCAGTTATCTACTGTCTCGCGCTCGCCCTGTACCACATGAATCACCATGCCTGTTTGACCATCTTGATAGGTGGTAAACACTTGGCGTTTTTTGACAGGGATAGGCGTATTACGTGGAATCAGCACTTCAACTAAGCCGCCCATGGTCTCAAGACCAAGCGATAGCGGCGTTACGTCTAACAATAGTAGGTTGTTATTACTATCGCCATTGACCAATTGATGCGCCGTTTGGGCAGCACCCAAAGCCACGACTTCATCTGGATTTAGACGACAAAGTGGTTGCTTGGCAAAAAACTCTGTCACGACTTGTTGTATAGCAGGCATACGAGTAGAGCCACCGACCAAAATCACTTCGTCTAGATCAGCACTCGAAAGCTTGGCATCACGCAGTACTTGTTCGCATACGCTCAATGTACGGCGGCTAACTGGCTCTGCAATAGCCAGTAAATCTGTACGGCGAAGCACACCTTGGTAAGATTGCTCATTCACAGTGATGTCAATATTGACTTGCTCAGCATCAGTCAGTGCTTGCTTATAAGCTTTGGCTTGCTGTGCAAGTATCGACTTATCATGACGACTCACATCTTTAGGATCGATAGCTAATTGTTTGATAAGCCAATTGGTCATTAGACGATCGATGTCGTCACCACCTAATGCACTATTACCGCCAGTTGCCAATACTTCAAAGACGCCATCAGTCAGTTTTAAGATAGAAACGTCAAAAGTACCGCCACCCAGATCGTAAATTAAATAATAACTTTCTTTATCGCTGTTTTGCGTTGACTGGTCGAGACCATAGGCGACGGCAGCAGCAGTAGGCTCATTTAGCAGGCGTAACACATTGATACCAGCCGCTTGGGCTGCATCTTTGGTCGCTTGCCGCTGTGCTTCATCAAAATAAGCAGGGACAGTAATGACCGCACCCTCAATACTGTCTGCAGGCAATGCGCTCGCTGCCCGTTGCTCAAGCGCTGCTAAAATACGTGCTGATACTTCAACAGGCGATACTTTACCCTGAGCCGTCACAAATGCTGGCATGTCATCTTTGCTGCCGCTCAACTCATAAGGATGAGAGAATTTGATATCAGCTTGACTACGACCCATAAAACGCTTAGCCGAGACGATCGTATTTTTTGGATCATCCGCTAAGTGAGCTAATGCATCAGAGCCAACCAACGGCTTACCTATGCTTGGATAATAGACCACAGAAGGTAATAAGGTGTCGGTAGCTGCGCTTGCCTCTAAGACTTGCGCCTTGCCTGAGCGTACTACCGCGACCAATGAGCGCGTAGTACCAAGATCAATTCCTAGGCCAAAACGATGCTGGTGGGGTTGGGCGCTTTGATTGGGTTCGGCAATTTGCAATAAAGACATAAGATAACTCAAAGATAAAATGAAAGAGATAAAATTAATAAGTGAAATGGAACAAATATGATAAGCGCACTATTGTAGTTTGACTGCTTTGTATGCACGTGAAAACGAAGATACTTAGCGATTAAAAGTGCTTAAAATAAGGGATTATACGGCATCGCTGTGACTATTTTAACCATCGCTTATAATATAGTTTTCAAATAAGCGTCATAAGCTAATACCATTTATAAATAAATTTGGCATATAAAATAAATTAACAAGCTTATACGTCAGTTAGTTAGACGTATAAATCATCATCATCTGAATGCTCAGCAGTTGCTAACTCATCGATACCAGTAGTCACGTCAGCATTTAATTTGACTAAGAACTTTAGTTTTTGTGTCGCATCAATCGCCGTTTGCCAATCTTGGTTTTGGTAAGCATCGTTAAAACGCTTAGACTGTTTTGCCAGTCGCTCGGTGATTTGAGGGTGTAGTTGTTGCAATGTCGCACGATCTTTACCCTCAATAGCGTCATCTAAATCCATGCGCATCTGCATCGCATCTTCTAAAAAGTCCAAGTCTGCAATTGAATGCTCTAGATTCTGTGCTTGATCTGCCATGTCTAGTAGATAGCTAGCACGACTATCAGGCGCACTTAACGCTTGGTAGGCTTGATTGATTAACGCTGAGGCTTGCTCAGACTGCTGTTGCGCTTGCGTAGTATTGGCTAGATTCTTGGTGACATTATCAGGATGATAACGTTTTTGTAGCAGACGTAGATGCTGATCGAGACTCTCTTGATTGACTTCAAACTGTACAGGCTGCTCAAATAGGGCAAAGAAGTTATCAAACTGGGCTTCTGCAGTAATGTCTGTCATATCATACGCCTTGCTTGTTATTTATTTTGAAAGTTTTCTTTAGCTGAGAACATATTTATTATGTCTTAAATATAGAGTCAGGAAACTCTAAGCTCAAGGGTTTTTAACCTTTGGCTCATTAAACGGTAAAAGACTCGCCGCAACCACATTCGCCTTTTTGATTGGGATTGGTGAACTTAAAGCCTTCGTTAAGACCTTCTTTTTCGTAGTCCATCAACAAACCATCTAAATACACCAAACTTTTAGGATCAATAAAGATGTTAACGCCGCGGCTTTCGTAACGCGTGTCATTTTCATCAGGGGTATCTACAAACTCTAAAACGTAAGCTAAGCCTGAGCAACCCGCGGTACGGATACCCACTCGAATACCTTCGCCTTTGCCGCGATTGTCCAAAAAGTCTCGAACATGCTGAGCGGCGCGTTCTGTCATTTCAATCATGCCAACTCCCATTGACTATCAATGATAAATATCAATCAAAAAAATCTGTATAAACTGGCAATGAAAATAGCGCACTTGCCAAAAAAATCTTAATAACGACCAGTTAAGAATCACTAGAAAATAAAAGGTGACAATTACATTAGCGTTATTGTCACCTTTTTAGCGTTAGTAGCTGTTCAATACATCGACTACTAAAGTACGGCCATTAAGACCGTGTACTTAGAAGTACAATACTTACGCTAATAGGTTTAGCTAGCCGCTTCTTCTGTCTCTACTGCTGCGCTATGCTTACCTTTATAGTCGCTAATAGCGGCTTTAATGGCGTCTTCAGCAAGTACAGAGCAATGCACTTTTACTGGTGGTAAGGCCAACTCTTTCGCGATATCGTTGTTTTTGATTTCGCCCGCTTGATCCAAGCTTTTGCCTTTTAGCCACTCAGTCACGAGCGAGCTTGAAGCAATGGCTGAACCACAGCCATAAGTTTTAAAGCGTGCATCTTCAATGATGCCGTTATCATCAACTTGAATTTGTAGGCGCATTACATCGCCACAAGCTGGGGCACCAACCATACCAGTACCAACGTTTTTGGCATTTTTATCAAGATTGCCGACGTTGCGTGGATTTTCGTAATGATCAATAACTTGGTCACTATAGGCCATGGGGTTTTCTCCTAGTTAGATGATGAGTAGTCAATTACTGACTTTAAATGTCTAACTACTCATCGATAATTGGGGTCAAACATTTAGTTAATAGAAACGGTATTTATAAAAACGGTATTTATAAAAACTGGATTTATAAGTGTCTGATCAATCGTATAATGGTTCTGTTTGATAACTGTGTCGTTGCTTTCGGTAATTTTAGTGCTCAGCCCATTCGACTGAATCTAAATCAACACCTTCTTGGTACATATCCCAAAGTGGTGATAAGGCACGTAATTTATCGACCGCTTCATGCATTTGTTTGATGACAGTATCGATGTCTGCTTCAGTGGTATAACGACCAAAGCTGAAACGAATTGAGCTGTGTGCTAATTCATCTGGGCGACCAATAGCGCGTAATACATATGATGGCTCAAGCGTCGCTGATGTACAGGCTGAACCTGATGATACAGCTAAATCTTTAAGTGACATCATGAGAGACTCGCCCTCAACGAAGTTGAAGCTGATGTTTACAATGTTAGGCACGCTGTGCTCAAGATCACCATTTAGGTAGATCTCTTCGATATCTTGTAGACCGTCCCACAGTTTTTGGCGTAGCTTGGCTGCATGTGCATGGTCTTCTTCATAACGCTCATTGGCTAAAGCAAATGCTGCTCCAAGACCAACGATTTGATGCGTCGGTAATGTACCTGAACGCATACCGCGCTCATGACCACCGCCATGCTGCTCTGCTTTCAAACGGATACGTGGCTTACGACGAACAAATAATGCGCCAATACCTTTAGGGCCGTAGGCTTTGTGACCTGAGAAGCTCATCAAATCGATCTTCGTGGTTTCAAGGTCAATCAATACTTTACCAACAGATTGTGCGCCATCGACGTGGAAGACCACACCCGCTTCACGAGTGATTTCACCAATGGCAGCGACATCAGTAATCGTACCAAGCTCATTGTTCACCATCATGAGTGATACTAAGATAGTATCGTCACGTAATGCTTCTTTAACTTGCTCTGGTAAGATTAGCCCAGTGCTTGGCTGTGGCTCAAGATAAGTAATCTCAAAACCTTCTTGCTCAAGCTCACGGCACGTATCTAATACGGCTTTATGTTCGATTTTGCTGGTAATGATGTGCTTACCACGAGATTGATAAAAGTGCGCTGCACCTTTAATGGCTAGGTTGTCTGATTCTGTTGCACCAGAGGTAAAGACGATTTCGCGTGGATCAGCATTAATGACTTCAGCCACTTGTTGACGCGCTGTTTCTACCGCTTCTTCTGCTTGCCAGCCATAGCCATGCGAGCGCGAGGCTGGATTACCAAAGATGCCATCTACTGTCAGATACTCGCTCATCTTAGCAGCTACTGATTTTGCAACTGGGGTAGTGGCGGCATAATCTAAGTATATAAGGTTGTTATGTTGGCTCATGCTGGGTTTGCCTCGCTGTTCGATAGGGTAATAGTGTTGATATCTTTTATGGAAATCTCTTTGGTAGAGCTGTGCTGACGCTCTGACACTGACTGCACATTTTCCATGTCTAATAATTGCGCTAATGTTATATTTTTCAAGTACTGTTCGATATGATTGGACAGTGCACACCATAAATCATGGGTTAAGCACATTGTACCACCTTGACAGTCGCCACGTCCTTCGCACTGCATCGCATTAACCGACTCATCGACGGCAGATATGATGCTCATGACATCTATTTCATGCAACGGTTTAGCTAGATGATAGCCGCCTGCTGCACCTCGGATGCTAGTGACTAGACCACGCTTACGAAGTTTGGAAAACAGTTGTTCAAGGTAAGAGATAGAAATCGATTGCCGCTTGGCGATATCAGATAAGGAGACTGCAGTGTCTTGTTGGCTGGTTTGTAATGCCAAATCCAGTAACGCAGTAACGGCATATCTGCCTCGAGTAGTCAAACGCATGTGTTATCTCCAAACTTTTAAGTCATTTTTATTTAACAACGACCTTAGCAAAATGATAGTGGTGGCAGCTTGTAGCGCAATATGAAAGCTACTGATGGAATCACATAACCGCTAAGTTGTGTCTTATCGTTATTAAACAGCAGATGATTAACCCGATGTGTGCAACGATTAAGCCAATTATACTTAATCCTGAGTAATTTAGTCAAGATTAAAGTGTGGTTGAATGGTTAATCGAGCTTATCACTATGATTGATAAAAACAATGGTATTAAAAGGAGGGGGTATAAGATTGAGAGCATTGATTCCTAGCATTTTTGAAATACTAAAATACAGTCTTGAGGTTTGAGTCAGGCATTTTTTTAACTTCTATCAATTATATTAGGGCGTGCTGAATGTTCAATACGCCCCAGTCATCTAAGCGCTTAATATCCTAAGCGTTTAAGTATGCCTTCATCGACATCAAACGCACTTGGTAAAGTAAGCAGCCTTTCATTGTTAAGCTGTCATTGATAAGTCGTCGTTGGCGAAATTAATTCATTAATAGCGCAATAATGGCTGCGATCATAATGACAAGCGCAGCCACGGTGACGATTATCAGGGTTTTCTGTTTGCTCTGTAACTCTTTAACCGTGATTTCAAGCTCACGGTTTTTAATAGTCAAGGTGTTTATTTGGGTTTGTTGCTCTTTGATGCGTAATTTATAGCTGTCCTTTTTGTCAGCCATTTCAGCTTCAGTAGGCTTGGTCTTACCTTTGCCACCTTTTATCTTTTTAATAAGACCTTGAATTAAGCTGCCAAGACCGAGCTGCATAATAAACTGCTTGACCAACTGTACTTGAACAGACTCACCGCGCATTTGTAGTTTTTCGGTGGTTTCGCTGTCATGAGTGGTGATCGCATTGATCACTTGGATGCTATAAGCATTAATGATGACGTCAGGTTCGCTGCGGTCAATAGGTAACTCTGCGTCTAATAATACGCCTTTGGTGCTAAAAGTGGCAAACACTTCAACATGCGGTAGATACAAGCGTAGCGCCACGACAGTACCTTGCTTGGCAAGTGGGTAAGCGGCTTTACGTAGTTCGGGATCTAAACGTAACAATAGTGTCAGCGCCGACTCGATGAACACCAGAATGATATTAAGAAAAGAGTGAGACAACGTAGAACGCTTCATGTAAATAATCCGTTTTATATTTGGCAAATTAGAGGCAAAAGACAAACAAGAGTCAAAATTGACCCAAAAGGTGCAGTGATATTTTGCTTATAGTAACGCCTTTATAATAAAAAGTAACGCTAGTTTCTGTCAGTTGGAAAATTATTACTTTACAATTTGGTAATCAACAAGGACACAGATATTTATGACTGGCGATGCCTCAGTATGAGATGACATCTCTTTGAACGATAAGGCATTATAGAGGTTGACTCGCTAAGTCGAAGTTAGGAAAAGCCAAGGTTACTAGCGGTTATAACAGTTGCAGAGGCTTTGCGTAACATTGAGTGTCAAATACGTAGTACAGTAGGCAAAAATATGTAAAATCGCTTGCGCTCCTTATGCTGCCTTGATATAAAGACGATAACAAAGCGAAACCTGTTAATACGCCAGTCAGGCAGTTTTTATTGCTTAAATGCTATGAGAGCGTTACAATGCTTGGCGTGAGCGTTTATTATCCCCCTTAAACTTGAAGGAAATTTTATGAATAAGTCAGAATTAATTGATAGCATCACAGACAAAAGTGGCCTAAACAAAACCCAAGCTGGCGATGCATTGAATGCTGTTATGGAAAGTGTTGGTGAAGCGCTAGAAGCTGGCGATAGCATCTCATTGGTTGGTTTTGGTACTTTCAGCGTAAAAGACCGTAAAGCACGTACTGGCCGTAACCCTAAGACGGGTGAAGAGCTTAGCATTCCAGCAAGTAAAGTACCAAGCTTTAAAGCGGGTAAAAACTTAAAAGAGCGTTTAAACTAAGCCGTTTTATTAAAAATGGATGCTGTATAACGACGTGATATACGAATCAACACAGCATTTACTTAGTAAAGCATTATATGGTTTATAGCATGGCTGAAAAGTCATAATATGAATCATAAAAAAGCACCTAGATATTAGGTGCTTTTTTTATCGCTATAGTTTGTATCATACCACGTGAATATTTTGAGTCTGCATCAAAAATCACGTATCATAGGGCGCGCGATAGATGCGTTGTTTAAATAAGGCCGTTTTACTCAGTCTTATTGTTCTATATCAAATTCACACGTTCTTATTCTTACCATTGCCTGCTTAGATAGCATTGATATTAATAGTAATATTACAATGGTTTTTCATCAATATAGGTTTATAAAGCAGAGATAACTATGGATAAATTGCGCGATTTCTTAAAAAGCTGGCCAGGTCGCATTTTATTGATTTTATGCCTATCGCCGCTCGCTCTATTGGGTGTCGAAAGCTATTTTGGAGGCGGGGTCGATCCCAACCAAGTCGCTCAGGTGGGTGAAGCAAGCGTAGGGTTGTCCGAGTATCAGACTGCCGTAAATAACCGTCGTACTGAAATACTAGAACAAGTTGATGATGCCAGTCTATTAAATGAAGATGTATTGCACGAGCAGGTGCTCAAAGGTCTCATTGATCGTACGCTATTGGAGCAGCAAGCGGGCAAGCTTGGTATGACAGTCTCTGATGACACGATTAATCGTCTATTGCGTGAAGAAGAAATTTTTAAGGACGCAGAAGGTAATTTTTCTAACGATCAATTTTCAAATTTCTTGCGCCAGCGCGGCATGACTAAAGATCAGCTATTTGCTGAGTTTCGTAACCAATTAAGCCTCGACCAGCTCAATGCAAGTATTGTTGGCACGGCAGTATATCCCATGCAAGCGGTCAGTCAATTGATTGACTTACAACTTGAGTCGCGCAATATCTGGCTGCATCGATTTAATTGGCAAGACTATGTAGATCAGGTCAAGTTAAGCAAAGGCGATATACAAGCCTATTATGATGCCAATAAAGACACACTAAAAAGTGCGGCGATGGTAGATTTGGCATATTTGCAATTAAGTCCTAAAACCATTCAAGTGAATGAAGTTACGGAAGAGGATTTGCAGCAGCAATATGAAGCTTATAAGCAAGGGCTAGCGGTCGTCGATGAACGCAAAATCAGTCAAATCCTATTAACGGGTAAAGACGCGAAGACCAGAGCGACTAAAATCAAAGCCCGCTTGGATAAAGGTGAGTCTTTTGCCGCATTGGCTAAAACTGAGTCAGATGATCCATCAGGAGCAACAGGTGGCGATATTGGTACCTTTAATCCCTCTGTGTTTGGCAATGATGCCGCAGCGGTTGAGCAGGCTTTAGAAGGCTTAAGTGTGGGTGATGTAACAGCACCTATTAAGACTAGCTTTGGCTACCAGATATTTACCGTAACCGAAGATAACGGTAGTAAAATCCCAAGCCTAGAAAGCATGCGTGCAGAGCTGACAGCAAAAGCCAAAGAATATAAGCGTCAAGAAATCTATGCAGATAAAGTAACAGCGATTAATGACTTGGCAGCAGATGGCTTTAGCATCGAAGATATTGCTCAGCAAGAGAACGTAACGCTAAAACGTATCAAGGATTATCGTAAAGAAAACAACAAATCGGAGTTATCACAACCAGCAGTGATTAAGCAGGCTTTTGATGAGTTTACCATTCAAGATCAGGCAGTAACCGCAGGTATCGAAGTCGGTAACGGGACGGTATGGGTGCAGCCAAGCAACTATCGTCCTACGAAAACGCTTAGCTTAGCTGCTGCTACACCAAAAATCACTCAGATATTACGTCAAGAAAAGGCCACGGCATTGGCGCTAAAAGAGGCGAAGAAACTAGCCGCTGGTATTAAAACGCCTGCTGATATCAATAAACAGCCAGTACGTTTTCAATCATTAGGTGAAGTGAATCGCCAAACCACTCTATTGACAGAGAAAGAGCGCGGATTGGCCTTTAGTCAGCAAGCAGCTAATAATGGCGTCGTTGCTATTGCCAGTGAGACTGAGATGGGCGCGACTTTGTTGGTCGGTGATCGTATTAAAACAGAGGAGCAGTCGCCATTATCTGATGTGCAAAGAGCACAAACAGCTGCCATCATTCGTGATAACTTGGGGCAAGATCAGCTACAAGATTACTTGGATTATCTACGTTTGGTGTATAAAGTTGAAATTAATGACGCCAATATAGCAAACGCGCAAGGGCGTTAGAAGTAAAGCTATTAAGGAAAATTTGAGATACTTACTTAGTTATTCTTTCCAAATAGTTTTCTCAAATTTTAAGCATAAAAAAGCCACTGTCTACAGTGGCTTTTTTAATGAGTATTACTTTTATCATAAAGATTTAGCATTAATGGCGATACGAAATTCAATACTGCTATCAATGCTAATATTCAAAGTGATACGGAACAATTTAATGGCGGAAATGACGCATACCAGTGAATACCATCGCGATGCCATGCTCATTTGCCGCAGCAATGGTTTCATCATCACGCATAGACCCACCTGGCTGGATAATAGCAGCAATACCGACTTGGGCAGCGTTATCAATGCCATCACGGAAAGGGAAAAAGGCATCTGATGCCATAACAGCACCTTCAGTAGCCAATCCAGCGTGCTCTGCCTTGATAGCGGCGATACGAGCTGAGTTGACACGGCTCATTTGACCAGCACCAACACCAATAGTACGCTGACCTTTGGCATAAACAATCGCATTAGATTTGACGTATTTTGCTACATTCCAGCTGAATAATAGATCGGCGATTTGCGCTTCTGTTGGTTGTACATCAGTGACAATCTTTAAGTCATTGGCCGTAATCAAACCAAGATCTTGCTCTTGTACTAGCAGGCCACCGTTGACGCGCTTGTAGTCAAGCTGACTATCGCGTTGATCTGGCGCTGGCAGTTCGCCGCACACCAATACACGGACATTTTTCTTAGCAGCTGTCGCTTCAAGCACACCATCTTCGATGCTTGGTGCAATAATAACCTCTACAAACTGATTGTCGATAATGGCTTTAGCCGCCGCCAACGTCAATGGGCGGTTAAAAGCAATGATGCCGCCAAAAGAAGACTCAGGGTCAGTACTAAAAGCAGTGTTATAAGCGGTTACTTGATCGTTATCCACAGCGACACCGCAAGGGTTGGCATGCTTAACGATAACGCAAGCAGGGGCGCTAAAGGCTTTCACACACTCAAGAGCAGCATCAGTATCGGCGATATTGTTATAAGACAGCGCCTTGCCTTGCAGTTGCTTAGCAGTCGCTATAGAGGCTTGTTGGCTTTTTAGCGGATGGTTTTCTGTATAAAAAGCGGCGTTTTGATGTGGGTTTTCGCCGTAGCGTAGGTCTTGTACTTTTTCCAGTTGGACATTAAAGGTACGTGAGAAATTCTCAGGCTGCTGGCTTTCATTGACACGGCTACCTAAGAAATTGGCAATCATTCCGTCATACTGTGCAGTATGCTCGAAAGCCTTAACCGCTAAGTCATAGCGCAAAGCAGGTGTCAGCTCGGTGCCATCACCTAAAGCGGCAAGTATGCGCTCATAATCTGCTGGATCAGTCACGATACCCACATGAGCGTGGTTTTTCGCCGCAGAACGCACCATCGTAGGACCACCGATGTCGATGTTTTCGATAGCATCGTTCATGGTGACATCCGCACGAGCAATGGTTTCAGCAAACGGATAAAGGTTGACGACAACCAAATCAATACGCTCAATCGCGTGCTCACTCATTACGGCATCGTCTGTACCACGGCGTCCTAGGATGCCACCATGAATTTTAGGATGTAGCGTTTTGACACGGCCATCCATCATTTCAGGGAAACCTGTGTAATCGGATACTTCGGTCACAGCGACATTGTTTTCTGTGAGTAAACGATAAGTACCGCCAGTAGATAGTAAGCCAAAGCCTGACTTAATAAGGCCTTGGGCAAACTCAACGATATTGGATTTATCAGAGACTGACAATAGAGCAAGTGGGGTTGTACTCATAAGAAAATTTCCATAAAAAAAGCCTGACGTAAACGCCTGGCAAGGTGACAATGACAATTGTTGCAGACAATATCATGGTGGATAGCGTCAATAACGTTAAATTGCCATACATAATGATTGGTAATAAATACAGAGAAATGCATATAGCAGATGCTACATTAAGTCATAAGTTTTGAGTTTTTTGCGTAAAGTGCCACGATTCAGACCTAAGATTTGTGCACACTTGGTTTGATTGCCTCGAGTTTTTTCAAGGACAACCGACAATAGCGGCTCTTCAACTTGTTTTAAAATAAGCTCATACAAGTCGGTCGGCATCTCATCGCCTAGCATCGCGAAGTACTGTCGTACCACACGCTCCACATGTACGCGCAGTGGTTCATGCCGGTGGCTCGCATCGCTGTCTAATGAGGAGTTAACATGACGAGTTGAATGATGGTCGGCTGTACTATAATCGGCAGGATGCTCAGAGCTTGTGGCAAAATGATTGGCATTATGCTGTGCATGAGGTGCCATAAGATAATGTCCTTGGGATTGGAAAGAGTCAAACCATAAGATATCAGGGTATTATATCAAATTAATATCGTTTAGCGCTGACAGATTAACCTTATATTGGCAGCAGTATGACTAGGGTATATGCTTACTATTATAACATTGCCACAAAATATAACTGGCTGGGTCGCACTTGCATCACTACTGAACTTGCGATCTGCCTACGTTTTTCTGAGGGCTGAAGTTTTAAAAGACGAGGTTGTTTATAGAAACAGCTATTTTGTTGGTAATTATCTATTCAATACAGAGGACTTATAGTCACTTCTCGAATTTGTCTATTAGCTACAGGGATGGTAAATAATATGTTTCGACTACTGTCAGCCGCTAATTGGCTTTGCTTGCTTAATAGATAATCAGCTGGCGTGGCGATGAATTCTCCAATCATATCATTTGCGCCGTATACGCTGACTTTAACATTCGGATACAGCTGTGCTTTGGCACTTTGATTGTTTAATGTGGCACTGACATCGCTCGACTTTCCATCCATCTTAATCTTACTCGATTTATGATTAAGGTTGGTAATCGTGAATGCTGTTAGATCGGCACTAGGTAAACTACAGGCAGCCACTGCACATACTGATTGTAAGCGCTCTGCATGCACTGGGTTTTTTATCAAAGTTTCTAGATTAAAAATGACGTATTGAGTAAAAAGGAGCAGTGCTAATACTAAGCATCCTAGCGTCCATAGTAAGGATGCGATAGAACGTCTCTGCGGCGTAGGTGTAAACTTTGCTTGTGCTTTTCTCACACGCTCTTCGGAGGTTGACGCTTCATCTTTCAGTGGTACACCCATATCGAGCAACAGTTGTGATAAATCGGTATCGTCTTGTCGAACCTCTTCGCTTTTATTTTGGTCTTTTAGGAGTTTTTCGAGCCAAGAATTGTCCGCAGTATCATCCACATTGGCATGAATATCATTAGCGGCTGCTGAACTGAGCGCCATTTGTGCTGATGAGGAATTTTCTGTTGTCGCATCAGATGATACTTTCGCTGATGACGCGTTGTTTTTATCTGTTTTTTTAGAGAGGTTACTTGTTGGTTGGTTGTCTGCTGTAGAAGTATAACTGCTATTGTTCATATTGCTTGCTTGAGTCAGCCAAGCATCCATACTATCTAGAGAATCATACTCTAAAATACTTTCTTCTGGCTCATCGCTATCCATGTCATCATAGATTAAGCCGTCATGAATCAAATCATCCTCAATTAAAGTATCAGATGAAATATTTTTTGAATGTGGAGGAGTGAGTGGTGACTTAGCAGCGCCTACTGCATGTTGATTTTTATTATGATTGTCAGCGGTTTGTGCAGAATGTCCATTTGAATCGGCTGTCATATTGGTGTCAGTCGTTGTATTTTCTTGAATCGCGGAAGTACTGACAGCATCGGCAGTGAGGATAAGATGTTTATTGACCAAAAAACTCTGTTGGCATTGATCACAGCTAACAGTGGCGTTTACTTTATTCAACTGTGTTTGCTGTATTTTAAAGCAAGCTTGGCAATGAGGGCACTGAGTTTTTATGGGCGTGGTCATAGGGTCGAATCCAAAAAATTATGGTTATCAATACCGCTTAGCCACTCGCTAATAGTTGCCTATAGTGCTAATACTGCCTTTTGTGTTAGCTTTAAATATTAGCTGTAAATGTCCATAAATCATGAATAAGGACAGAGTGGCGTCAAATGCATGACATTTGACTGCCCTCTATCGTAACAGATGTAATTAAATGTTGCTAGCCTGTAAATGTACCAGATAAACGCTGCCAATGTTGGTCTTCTTGCGCTGTAAAAGCATGCTTTGCATCAAGCGCAAAATAAGGTTGATAAGCCGCCGTTACTTGTTCGGTTTGTGACTCTATTAGACCGGCCAATACAATGCGACCTTTTGGTGCGATTAAGGTAGCAAAGTAAGGCGCTAAGCCAATAAGCGGCTTGGCTAGAATGTTTGCAACGATTACGTCTACAGGTAACACATCATTTTGTGTACAGTAGTCAGTAAAATCTTCTGGTAAAAACGCTTGCAGACGATCCTCAACGTGATTGCGTGCGGCATTTTGATTGGTTGCCAGTACTGCTTGTGGGTCGATATCGACGGCATACACGTGGCGCGCACCTAATAACAAAGCAGCAATGCCTAAAATACCTGAACCGCAACCATAATCAATCACCACTTTGTCTTTTAGATCTTGTTCTGTTAACCAGTCAAGACATAAGCGGGTAGTGGCATGATAGCCTGTACCAAAAGCTAGGCCAGGATCCATAATAATATTAGTCGCCTCAGGATTGGGCGGCGTCAGCCAGTTGGGCACAATCCATAAATTATTGGCACATTCGATAGGATGGTAATTGCTCATCCATTCGCGCTCCCAGTCTTTATCATCGACAGCCGTGAGCCAGATACGAGTGGCTTGCACTTGTGCTGCGATTTCATGACTGAGCTGCTCGACTGCCTGACGACTGCCAGCATCGGTGGTCGCATCAAATAGCCCTGTCAAGATAACCTCATCCCATAGCGGTGATTCACCAGGTAAGGGCTCAAATAGAGGTTGGTCACCTGCGTCGTCTAAGGCGATGGATAATGCACCTGCTTCTAGGAGCAGTGCCTCAGCCAAATCGACGTTTGCTTTTTCACATTGTAAATGCAGTTGTTGCCATGCCATAACGATAACCTTAATTAAAAATAAATGTATATTTTGGATAAATGATGCGTGTGCAGAATATAAAAAGTGAATAGATACCAAATGATAAACTTGGTCTCTATTCACTTCGGTATGTCTTGATATTAGCGTAAGGCTTGCTTCGCTTCACTGATGACGCGAGCGTTGCCTTGGGCTTGTCCTGATTGCAAAATAATTTGCCACAGCGCGCGGCGACGACTGGTATCTTGAGAAACACTCAGACCACGGCGTGCCATGGCTTCTGCCTTGCGCGGCTGGTTCTTTTTTAATGCCACTTGCGCCAAATAGAAATACACCGCAGAAGATTTAGGTGCTAGGCGCTGTGCACGGGTAAAGCTGTTTTCAGCATTGGTCAGTTTGCCAGCTTTTAGTTGACTGATACCTGCTTGCATCAAATTGCGAAATGCTGGCAGGTTGCTATTGTTGGTAGTAGTAGCTTGCTGTGTCCGTTGCTGCGAGTTTTTTCTTGCCTGTTCTAGCAATTCGTTGTGTGACGGTGCTGACGGCTCAGAGATGATGTAGTCATCACGCGAAGGAATGATTATAACTGAATCAGGTTGGGTCAACACAGGACTAGATGGTGTAAATACAGGCGTCTCTTGAGTCAATGGATTGGTTGATTCGGCTGGCTCAGAGGGATTATAAGGCTCAATGGGGTAGTCATCCTCGTCCTCTGTTCTGACAATGGGCGTTTGCGTCACAGTCGCTATGGGGGCTTTAGCTGTCTGCGATGATGGCAGCGTTTGAGTCGGTACGGTTTTCATAGCGGTAGATGCAGTCGGCGCAGTCTGGCAAGCGCTCAAACTCAACATGCCAGCTAGAGCACTGACTGCCAGCATCGTATTGGCTGGCTTGATTTTGATAGACCGCGTTATGACGGCTGACCTAGCTGATACAGTTTGCTTGAGAGATAACATTAAGTTGAGACCTTTTTTAAGTTTCACAAATAACTTTAGAACCATTCAACGGCACGATCATACCAAGTATCGGCACGACTTTCTGCATCATTACCATTTGACCCATCACTGTTTTCTTGGTTGTCGCTATCAACAGCTTCGCCATTTGGAATCTCTAAACCTTCACTACGGCGCTGCTGGTTCTGTTCACGAGCACGATCTTGTTGATATAAGCCGACAGCGCAACTGCTGGCTTCTTCTGGTAAATATGCTGACAGGACAGGCAGATAGCGTGCATCTGCACAGCGCTCATTAGACAGCTTGCCTGAGTTGTTCTCTAACCACAACCATTCAATACCTTCAGGCTCTGGTAGTGCCACAGGCGTCAGCTTCAAGCGATTCATATAGTCAACCCAAACTGGCAATGCGCCAGTACCGCCGCTTAAACCAATTGGCTTGTTATCATCACGGCCAACCCAAACCACACTGACGTAGTTGCCACTGTAGCCTGCAAACCAAGCGTCGCGGTAATCATTTGTGGTTCCTGTTTTGCCAGCAAGATTTAGATTGCTACCAAGTGATTGCACGCGTTTGGCAGTACCGTTTTTGACCACATCTTGTAAAGCATAGTTAATTAAGAAATTGGTCTCAGGCGGAATACTACGCTGAGTGTTGAGTCCAGTACGTTGTAAAATACGACCACGGTCATCAATGACGGTGCGAATACTATGGATAGGCGTACGGAAGCCACCAGTTGCAAAGACTTGATAGACACCAAGCATGTCCATTGGGCTAAGATTAACAGAACCTAACAATGCTGACGGGTAGGGTGGTATTTTTTCTTTAATACCCATGCGCTGTAACTGCTTGGCAAAGGTATCGACCCCAAACTCCATACCTAAGCGTACCGTTGCTTGGTTATAAGACTTTGATAAAGCGGTGGTAAATGGCACATAACCATGGTCACGATTGTCATAGTTCTTGGGGTTCCATTTAGTACCATCGCTTAGATTCACGGTAATCGGTGAGTCATCGACTGAGCTTGCAAGATTATAGCGCCCACTTTCAAGCGCTGTCATATAAATAATAGGCTTCAATAAAGAACCCACTTGGCGCTTGGCATCGACAGCACGGTTAAAGCCGGTAAATTCACTGCCACTGCCCACCACAGAGACCAGCTCACCAGTCTCAGGATTGGCACTCACTAGAGCACCTTGCAAGTCTTTAGTTTTGCTACTGTTACGACGCAGCTCACCCAATTTTCTATCAACTGCTTTGTCTGCGGCTAATTGTGCAATAGGGTCTAAAGTACTGATAATGATAAGACCTTCATTTTTGAGATCATCAGAATAGTACACGGTATTCAGCTCGCGCTTGACGATATCCAAAAAGTCAGGGAATTGACTTTTGCCTTCGACAGGTTTGTCCACGACACCAAGTGGTTGCTTTAGCGCTTTCTCATAGTCTTCTTGACTGAGTGAGCCAACAGCCAGCATGTTGCCCAGCACGACGTCACGGCGCGCTTTTGAGTCGTTTGGATGGCGACGTGGGTTGTAGATACTCGGGCCTTTTGCCATACCGACTAGCAGGGCTTGCTGATCCAAGCGTAGCTCATTCAGTGGTTTATCAAAGTAAAACTGTGATGCCAAGCCAAAACCATTAATAGAGCGGTTGCCGTTTTGACCCAAATAAATCTCATTGAGGTACGTTTGTAGAATTTCATCTTTGCTATAATGTAGCTCGAGCAATACTGCCATTAACGCTTCGTTGGCTTTGCGCTTCAGCGTACGGTCTGAATTGAGATAGAAGTTTTTAATCAGCTGCTGAGTGATGGTCGAGCCGCCTTGTCTAGAGCCACCAGAGAAGTTGTTCAGTACGGCACGTGCAATGCCTCGTATAGAGACGCCTTTGTGCTCATAAAACGCACGGTCTTCCGTGGCTATTAACGCATCAATGAGTGGTTGTGGCACTTCATCTAACGAGACGACCAAACGATCCTCATTACTGTCAGGATAAATGCCACCGATACTCACCGGCTCTAAGCGAATGATGCCGCTTTTGGCAGGCAAAGTACTTTGTACGGACTCAATCTTGTTACCAGCAATGGTCATTTTTATGACTTGCTCTTTATCCACATCGTTGGCGCTATAAGTAAAACCGCGAGTATGAATAAAGTAGGTATTACCTGATCTATGATAGGTTCCCGTGCGATCATAAGCTTTGTTGCTTTGATAGTTCAGCAACTCCAGCCATGTCTTCATCGTATCTTTGTCGACACTCGCGCCTTGATACAATTCAAGCGGCTGCGAATACACTTTAGCAGGAATATCCCAGCGCTTACCCTCGAACTTATGGGTAATGGTGCGATCAAGTTTGATTAAATATAGCGCCAAGAGCACCATGCCAGCAATAATGACAATTAAGATAAGACTACTAAATACCAACCCACGCTGCTGTGAAGGTAGCGTGTGGTTAACAGATTTAGAGGACTGTGTTAACTTGGTATTTGGTAACTTGGAATTGGATGTTTGCACTGATGTCGCACCATTTTGGTATAAAAAACTGCCTCATAATGACGCAAATTGACAAATTTTTCAATCTATCATCGTCAACGCAGGCATTCATTGATTTTAAGCTGTGCGTGGTTATGCTCTTCACAGCGCTTGCGTATAGTATAATCTCTGTTAAAACACGGTCATTGCTAACAAAGCATTAAAAGCTTTAGATTGACAGTATCATTGTCATATAAGTGTCATATTAGCTTCATGTCACCATGTCACATAGCCATGCACGATAGCAGTTTAGAGATGCGCCAACGATGTGTTTTTTATGAATTAACCGCTACTGTTATTGTTTTATTTTTTGTGAGCCGTGCTGAGAGTTATTTAAAATAGCTGTTTTAGATAAGTCTTCTGCATAGGCGTTGAGTCTCGTTAGTGATAGTAAGTTTACTTAAAGCGAATAAGGTTCGAGCAAACCTGTCTAAAGGAAGTAAGCGCGATTATGTCCAATGTCCCATCATCAATGGCCTCGACCACCAGCCAGCATTATGAAGATAACTCTATCATCGAAGGTTTAGTACTGCCACTCGCAGGTCACTGTTTCCACTGCGGTGATCCTGTACCGCAGCCGCCGTTCCATGCCAAGATATTGGGTAAGCCGCGTGAGATGTGCTGTATGGGCTGTCAGTTAGCCTCTCAAAGCATCGTAGAGGCAGGGCTTGAGCAGTATTACTTGGACCGCTCAGAGATTAATCGTACGGCAAGTCTACCGACGCAGTTGACTCGCCTTGAGGCGTATGACCATGACGAGATCAAATCACAATTCGTCTATGCTCAAGACGGACTGTCGGTTGCAGAACTGTCTGTCAATAACCTACGCTGCGCGGCATGTACTTGGCTCATTGAGTCGCGTCTCGATGAGTTAGAGGGCATCAGTAAATGTCAGGTGAATTTGACCAATCAGCGTATGCGTGTGATTTGGAACGAGGATAAGCTGCCGATCAGCCGTATTCTTGCCACCATTAATGAAATCGGCTATGAAGCCAAGCCTTATCGTCAAGATACGCATGAGGCGATGCTGGCGCGTCATAACAACCAAATGCTCATAAGATTGGGCATTGCCGCGTTGGGCTCGATGCAAGCGATGATGTATGCCGTTGCCATCTATTTTGGTGAATACAGCGATATGCTAATATTTCAGCGTGATTTTTTGCGCTGGGTATCTTTATTTGTCAGTACGCCCGTTTTCTTCTATGCGGGTATCCCGTTCTTTACCTCAGCGTGGTCGGCAATTCGTGCCCGTCAAGTTAATATGGATGTACCCGTCAGTATCGCGCTGATTGTGACTTTTTTCGCGAGCCTATATGCGACCATCACTGGGCAAGGGGAAACCTATTACGATTCAGTCAGTATGTTTATTTTCTTTTTACTGGCAGGGCGTTACATTGAACATAATGCTCGCCTAAAAGCCGCCACCATGGCCAATGACTTGGTCGTGGTTGAGCCAGTACTGGTACAAAAAATTGCGGAAGATAAAGAAGCCGCCGAGCTTATATTACAGCAGTTAAAGAAAAATGAGCTCGAGAAAACAGCTGTAAATGAAGACGTGAGTAATCAAGTCAGTAATTTGGATACAAATGAGGCGAGCACATCAGCCAATCCAACGCCTAATTTTATGCAAAGAATGGATGCCAATGTTCATCAGCTCACATCGAAAATTGCACAAGACTGGCAACTCGCGCGTACTCAACAATCAGCCTTACCAACAGCAGCAGATGAGGCAAAAGAAAAACAAATGGTCACCGCCCATAGTTTGCAAGTGGGTGATATCATTTTAGTTGAAGCTGGCTCTGAAATCATCAGCGATGGTATTTTGCTGAGTCAGACTGCTACCGTGTCGCAAAGCCTATTGACGGGTGAGGGCGACTTGATTATCAAGAGCCAAGGTGACTATATCGTTGGCGGTGCACAAAACGATAGCCAACCGTTTGAGATGCTGGTCACAGCATTGCCAGCAGACAGCCAAATTGGCTTGATTGATCGGCTGATGAACCGTGCCATGAGTGAAAAGCCCAAACTGGCACAGCAAGCCGATAAGCTGGCACGTTGGTTTGTGGCGCGTATTTTAGTATTGTCTGTCTTGGTATTCATTGGCTGGTATATCGTTGACCCAAGTCAAGCGATTTGGGCTACGGTCGCGGTATTGGTCGCGACTTGCCCTTGTGCACTGTCTTTAGCGACGCCAATTGCGCTGACGGTCGCGACCAATCGACTGGCAAGCTATGGCTTTTTGACAACGCGTGGACATACGCTACAAACGCTCGCTGAAATCACTCATGTCGCCTTTGATAAAACAGGCACTTTAACTTATGGTAAGCCGAATTTATTAAATATTGAGCTGCTTAAAGATAATGATATTGCAACGGCTACAGATGAGCAAAAAGATACGGTATTAGCCATCGCTGCGGCTCTAGAAGTAGGGAGCCGTCATCCTATTGCACACGCGCTGCTTACCGCTGCCTATCAGTTGCATTTGCCATCGACGCAGGCCTTACAGCATTATCCAGCAGGCGGTGTCGAGGCAATGATTGATGGCGTATTATATCGAATTGGTCATGTAGATTTTGCGTTAAGCGATGCTGATAATGATATGGTCATTGATTTAGTATCACAGCGCGCCAGCTCAGCGGTGGTTTTATCTTGTCAACAAAATGACTCGGTCACTTGGCAAGCGCTGGCATGCTTCTATTTCAATGATAAGGTGCGTGATAGTGCCAAAGCCATGCTCGATACTCTTAAAGAGTTGGGTATTGAAACAGTTATGTTGACTGGTGACCCAAGCCCGCAAGCGCTGGTATTGGCTGAAAGCTTAGGGATGCATTCTGCTTACAATGGTCTGTCGCCAACAGACAAGGTCACTCACATTCAAAAGCTACAGGCGGAGGGTGGCGTAGTGTTGATGGTGGGAGATGGTATCAACGATGCGCCAGTGCTAGCAGCGGCAGATGTCTCGACTTCTATTGCGGGGGCGGCAGATTTGGCACAAGTATCGAGTGACAGTATTATCTTAAATGGTCAAATCGACGCTATTACTGCTGCCAAACATATCTCTGATAAAACGGAACGTATTATCAAGCAAAACTTCCGCTGGGCACTCATTTATAATGGCAGTGTGCTAATACCAGCAGCGTTAGGCTATGTGCCACCTTGGCTGGCTGCTATTGGTATGTCATTAAGTTCATTGTTTGTGGTTTTAAATGCGCTGCGCTTAAAACGCGCTTAATACCCATTCAAAAAACGATTAGCTGCGCCAAACTTACTTAGCCTACTAATGTAGTACTGAGACTTATCTTCCTTGTTGCTCACATTTTTCCAGATAGTATGTCTATCATAAGTATTTAACTTTACCCATAAAAAAACCGCCTTTAACTATATGAATAGATAAGGCGGCTTTTTATTTATATAACGATTAACTGGTTTTTAAATTAGTCTTGCAAGTAGCTTAGCAAACGCATAAATTCAATGTACATCCACACGAGCGTAGCAAGAATACCAATACTGAATAACCATTCGTAGTCTTCTGATACGCCCATTGCCACACCGCGATCGATATTATCGAAATCTAGTAAAAGCGTAAAAGAGGCGATGATAATCACAAATAAGCTAAAGCCGATAGCGATAGCGCCACCTTCAAATAAGAACGGTAGGCTTGAGCCAAACGCTAAAGAAAGTACCCATTGCGCCACATAAACTAGCATAATCGCGATCAATGCTGAAGTCACAATTGAGCGGAACTTTTCAGTCACCTTGACCAGACCTGAGCGATATAGCCCTAGCATAACAGCTGCCGTCACAAAAGTGGCACACATAGCGGTCACTGGTACACTCGGATACATCCGCATAAAGAACAGCGAGATGCCGCCTAAAAATATGCCTTCTAACAGTGCATAAGGCACCGCAAAGGTTTTGGCTTTGTGTGGTTTAAAAGTGATAAAAAGCGCGAGACCAAAAGCGGCAAACATACTACCGAAGGCAGCCATCGTAATAAAGCCTTGCGACAAGCCTGCCATAAGGGCATAAAAGAAAAAGCCCACACCAGTGATCGCAGATAATCCAAGTAATAGACTGGTCTTTTGAATCACGCCCTTGACCGTCATTGGCTTACCGCCGATCGCAAGTTCTGCGCGACTGACAATAGGATTGGCCATAAAGTTGTCCTTAATAAAATATAAATAATAGTGATGTTAGCTACTTTAGCAAAACCGCCATTATTGTCAACTGTGTTTACGTGACAGCCATCAAGGCTTCACGACCTTATAGAGCTATTATTAGTTGATGTGTTTTGGCGTATTGCCTAGCTAAACAAACACGTTTAAGAGTAACGTGCGATGGCTTTTATATGGGGTTGATTACGACAGTTAACAACGATAATTCATAAACATGCTAGTCTAAACGCTCGTTTATCGCTATCATTGGCGAGTACTTTACCGTTATGCCGAGTCGTTTTATGGAAAACTCAGCGCAATCCGCAAGATTGCCGCACTTACATGAATCAGAGCTGTTCCACGCTATCAAAAACCCTGCTTTTAGGCGTATTGGGCTTATGGGCCGCGCTGGCAAACGCAGTGTCACTCAAAGTTTGGTGCAAATTGCCCAGACTATCAATGAGATGAATCTCACATTGATTATGGATGTGCAGACGGCGAACTTGCCCACTTTGAACCTCACTGAGATTGAAAAGGTCAAAATCGTTAAGCGTAGTTTGATTGGTGAGATTTGCGATTTGGTCATCGTTGTTGGCGGTGATGGCTCGATATTGCACGCGGCTGAAGCGTTGGCACGCTACCGTGTACCCGTGCTCGGCGTCAACCGTGGTCGGCTTGGTTTCTTAGCGGATGTAAAACCTGATGAAGCGGCGTTTAAATTGCGCCAAGTCCTGATGGGTGATTATCAGCTGGATCATCGTTTTCTATTGACGATGGAGATACGAGAAGGGCGCACTATCATTCATGAAGATATGGCGCTCAATGATATCGTATTGCATGCGGGGAAATCGGTACATATGATTGATTTTCAGATGAAAATCGATGGTCAAGATGTCTACCGTCAGCATAGTGATGGTTTGATTGCAGCAACGCCTACCGGTTCAACGGCCTATGCACTCTCTGGCGGCGGTCCCATAATCCATCCGAGTATGGATGCTATCTGTTTGGTGCCCATGCATCCCCATACGCTGTCTAGCAGACCGATTGTGGTGAGCGGTAATAGCGAAGTATGCATTCGCATTCACGAAGACAATCGCACTCAGCCGATGGTCAGTGCCGACGGCAAGCCAAGCGTGCCACTTGAGCAAGAGCAACGGCTCTATATTCGTAAGCATCCAGATAAACTTACTTTATTGCACCCGCCAGGGTTTGATTTTTATGAAGCTTGTCGCACCAAATTGCACTGGAACGTCCATGCTGAGGAATTCAGTCTTGACGTGGATGATGATATTATGGACGACGAATAAGTGTCTCTTTTATATAAAAACGTTATAAAAAATAGTGGTGGAGAATAGGAAGGATGGACAAGCAAACGATATTAGCAAGTTTAACGCCAGAAGTGGTGGATAAGTTCCGCATGGCGATTGAGTTGGGTAAGTGGCCTGATGGCCGCAAGCTGACCGCTGAGCAGTGCGAGACCTGTATGCAAGCGGTGATGGTGTGGGAGCACGAGCATCTGCCACCTGCTGAGCGCACAGGCTATATTCATAAGCCAGTCAAAGACGATGGTTCTATCGTCGGGGCAGAATGTGATGTCGAGCATGAGCATCATTATCCAAACATGCCTAATCCGAAAGGCGCAGTCCAACCCGTCAAGTTTAGTGATAAATAGGCTGATGGCTAAATTTTCTAATAAAAAATGAAGCACATAAAAAAGGCCACGCTAATCAGCGTGGCCTTTTCTTATTTAATAATTTTTTAAAGCGCCGTCGTATCAACACTAGGGCGAACCGTTAATGGGTTTTTTTGCATCAAAAACCCTTGCCAGCCCCAATGTAAAAAATTGCGGATATTGGCATGGTCAGTACCGTTAGGAGTTGCTTGAACTTTGGCATAATGCTCGCCAAACAGTTTTAGCGTGTCCAATTGATTTAGACCATGGTGCTTGGCAAAACCAAAAATTTTCGCACTACCTTCATTTTCACCAGCTGCATTGTGTACCATACCGTTCACAAACGGGGCAGGTGCGTAGCGATAAAAATCATCAATAAAACTGATGACATCATTGAATCCAATGGCTTTTTTATCCAAACCATTAAGTAGAGCCGATACATCTGATTGGCGGATACTCATAAATAAATGACCTCAGAGCAGATTAAAAAAGTGAAAGTATGTAACTTAGCGATTGAAATAGTCTTCGTCATCAAATGAAGGCGCAAAATTGCCTTGCTCAAGATGTTGCATTTGCGACTGTACAGAACGCTCATGCTGAATACGTTGGTAAATCTCTTCGCGGTGTACGGCAATATCTTTCGGTGCATTGACACCGATACGTACTTGATTGCCTTTGACACCTAGGACAGTCACACTGACCTCATCACCAATCATTAGCGTTTCGCCCACGCGGCGTGTCAAAATTAACATGCGTCACACTCCTTATGTCGCATTAACAAATTATTACTCATCAGATTACTTCTCAATTGCAGGACATTACCGCAGCCCTAGAAAGACAATGTATCAATGAAAACCACAATGCTTACTATTGTGCCAATAGCGGTAATGATAGGTAGATTCATTTAGCCCAAATGAAAGCCCCATTATAGGGGGCATAACAGAGACTGTCACGGGTTTTCACAAAACTATTGGGTAAATAGTTACCCTAGCAATAATAAAAAATAAAAATAGGATCTAAAAAGACCCTATTTAATTTAATACATTGTTGAAAGTAATTGATACTGACTTAATGCATAACTGTTAATGCTAAATCGATTATTTTAAGCGTTTTAAAATAAGTTATAGCCCAGCGATTTTACTTTCGCCATCTTCACGATCCAGACCAAATGCGGTATGTAGTGATTTAACGGCTTTTTCTAAATACTGTTCTTGGATAAGGACAGACACTTTGATTTCGCTGGTTGATATCATTTGAATATTGATATTGTTTTCAGCAAGCGTTTGGAACATGAGGCTCGCAACACCAGCATGAGAGCGCATGCCGACGCCGACTAAAGAGACTTTAACGACTTCATCATTAGCCAATATCTCTTTAGCACCTATCTCATCTTTGACTTCATTTTCTAGTACTTTCATGGTTTTGTCCATGTCAGTACGGTTGACAGTAAAAGTAAAGTCGGTGGTGCCATTGGTAGAGAGGTTTTGCACTATCATATCAATTTCTATATTGGCACGACCAATCGGGCTTAGGATAGCAGAGGCAATACCAGGATGATCAGGTACACCGCGCACGACTATTTTTGCTTCGTCTCGATTAAAAGCGATACCTGAGATGATTGCCTGTTCCATGTTGTCTCCTTCGTCTATCGTAATTAGGGTGCCGACATTGTCTTGAAATTCTTGGTCGAAGCTACCATCGTTGTTTTCATCAAAGCTAGATAATACGCGCAGTGGTACACCATATTTACCGGCGAATTCTACCGAACGAATCTGTAAAATCTTAGAGCCAAGACTTGCCATCTCTAGCATTTCTTCAAAGGTAATTTTTTCAAGTTTTTTGGCTTTTGAGGTCACACGAGGGTCAGTGGTATAAACGCCATCAACATCGGTATAAATCTGACATTCATCAGCACCCAAGGCAGCAGCAATAGCGACACCTGTGGTATCAGAGCCGCCGCGCCCTAATGTGGTCGCGTTGCCTTCGTCATCAATACCTTGAAAGCCTGCGACGATAACGACATTGCCTGCATCGAGTTGCTCACGGATATTTTTGTCATCGATGCTTTCGATACGGGCTTTATTGTGGGCATTGTCCGTTTTAATCGCTACTTGACGACCAGTAAATGAGCGAGCGCCTACACCAAGCTCTTTAATCGCCATAGCAAGCAATGAAATCGATACTTGCTCGCCCGTTGAGACCATTTGGTCGTATTCACGGGGATCAGGCTGAGTGCTAATTTGGCGTGCTAGATCAATCAAACGGTTGGTTTCGCCGCTCATAGCAGAGACGACAACAACTATTTGATGACCGTTGTCATGCCAGCGTTTGACTCGTTTGGCGACGTTTTTGATGCGGTCGATACTGCCCATCGAGGTGCCGCCGTATTTCTGTACTATTAACGCCATAAAAATCTACCTATTATTCATTAATGGCCTTTTATTATCATCAATGAGAGCCAATATGCGGATGTGACGCTCAATCAATGCTTGTATAGATAAAGCCGTATTATAAGAATTGCGCCCATGCTTTTCGTTTATGTATTCAGTAGTGCTGACTAGGTAATGCACGCACGATGCATATAAACGTTGACCTTTATATCATATCTACGTCACAACGTTAAGTGCCCGTAGCGCTTAGATACATGGCGATTGGTTATAACCGTTATAACCAATCGCGTATCTTATGCGTAGTAGACCAGAGTGATGCGCTGTATTCATGTCTTTTTCAGGACTAGCTAAGCTGAGTTTCAATCCAAGCAGGTAGGGCATTGATAACCGCGGTACTGTTGGCAGACTTTGGCGCGCCGCCTTGTGCGTAATCTGGCTTACCACCCCCTTTACCGCCCAGCTCACCTGCCAAATGACGAATGATATCACCAGCTTTTACTTTCGCAGTCACAGACTTTGCCACGCTTGCGGCTAGGGCTAACTGTTCGTCTTTATCACCAATCAATACAATCACGCTATCAGGGAGTTTAGATTTAATATCGTCCATCAGGGTACGGATAGATTTGCCGTCGATACCGCTTAAGGTACTGATAAGCACGGGCGTGCCTGCGATGGTCTGTACTTCATCGAGTAAATTGGCTGCTTGGGCGCTGGCGATTTTTTGCTCTAAACGCTCTAGTTGTTTCTCAAGTTCGCGCTGCTTATCCGCCATGGTACGCACGCGCTGTGCCACTTCAGGACGTTTTACTTTTAGCTGACTGGCAAGCTCGCTCAGCTGCTGCTCACTTTGCTGAATGTTTTTAATTGCATTCATGCCAGTGACAGCTTCAATACGGCGGATGCCAGCAGCAATACCTGATTCGCTGGTGATTTTTAACACACCAATATCACCAGTACGTTTAACGTGCAAACCACCGCACAACTCAATAGAGAAGGGCTTGCGCTGACCATCGATGATAATGTCAGTGCCCATGGTTAAGACGCGAACGTCACTGCCATATTTTTCGCCAAACAATGCCATCGCACCTTGTTTCATCGCTTCGTCGATAGACATATTCTCGATGCGAGCAGGGGTGTTGGCTTGAATTTGCTCATTGACTAAGCGTTCGATACGCGTAATTTCAGCAGTGCTGACAGGCTTGTCATAGGAGAAATCAAAACGTAATACTTCGCTTGATACTAGCGAGCCTTTTTGCGTGACCGCGTCGCCCAATACTTCTCTTAATGCCGCATGCAATAGATGCGTGGCAGAGTGGTTTTTGGCACTGGCTGCGCGAATACTCGACAAGACTTGCGCATCAGCGGTCTGTTTGGTATTAATGTCACCCATGGTCACGACACCATAATGGATGATGGCTTGACCAGATTTTTTGGTGTCTTGCACTTCAAAAACGCCAGTTGCAGTGCGGATTTCGCCAAGCTCACCAACTTGACCACCACCTTCAGCATAAAACGGTGTACGGTCAAGTACCACGACGCCTTCCATACCTTCGTTTAAGCTATCGGCTGGACTGCCATCTTGATACAGCGCATCAATCGTGACGCCTTCTTCTGCAAGCTGCTCATAACCAATAAAGGTCGTTGGGTTTTCTACTTGAATGACACTGCTATAATCAACGTCAAATTTGCCAGCATCACGAGCACGCTCACGTTGCGCTTGCATATGCTCATCAAATTCAGCTTCATCAATCACAATACCGCGCTCACGAGTGATATCCGCAGTCAAATCGACCGGGAAACCATAAGTATCGTACAGTTTAAATGCGGCTTCCCCAGATAACGTGTCGCCATCTTTTAGACCTTCCAGCTCGCTGGCAAGTAGACGTAAGCCTTGTGCCAAAGTTTTGGCAAACTGTGCTTCTTCCTTTTGAATGGCATTTTCAATGACGCTTTGCTTATCTTTTAGCTCAGGATACGCCGTACCCATTTCAGCAACCAAAGGCGCGACCATTTTATAGAAAAACTCACTGTCAGCACCAAGTTTATTGCCATGACGTACCGCACGACGAATGATACGGCGCAGTACGTAACCACGACCTTCGTTGCTTGGAGTAACGCCATCAGCAATCAAAAATGAAACGGCGCGAATATGGTCAGCGATGACTTTTAATGACGATTGTTGCTGGTTTTCAATCTCTAAAATCTTAGCCGCCGCATCCATCAAGTGTACAAACAAATCTATCTCGTAGTTGCCATGGACGCCTTGCATGATGGCGCTGATACGCTCAAGTCCCATGCCAGTATCTACGCTTGGCGCTGGTAGCGGTAGCATAGTGCCATCTTTTTGACGATTAAACTGCATAAAGACGCAGTTCCAAATCTCGATATAACGGTCGCCATCTTCTTCAGGTGTGCCCGGTAGACCGCCTTCGATATCGGCACCATGGTCATAAAAGACTTCGGTACAAGGGCCGCAAGGGCCGGTGTCACCCATCGTCCAAAAGTTGTCTGAGGCGTAAGGTGCGCCTTTATTATCGCCAATACGGATAATGCGCTCGCTTGGGATGCCGATGTCTTTATGCCAAATATCAAAGGCTTCGTCGTCAGTCTCATAAATGGTCACATACAAGCGGTTTTTATCGATTGCTAGCCATTCATCTGAGGTCAAAAATTCCCAAATATAGCCAATACCGGCTTGCTTAAAATAATCGCCAAAAGAGAAATTACCGAGCATTTCAAAAAACGTATGATGGCGCGCCGTATAACCGACATTATCCAAATCATTATGCTTGCCGCCAGCACGTACGCACTTTTGCGACGTCACCGCACGGGTATAATCACGTGGCTCCATACCCAAAAACGTTTCTTTAAATTGATTCATACCGGCATTGGTAAATAGCAATGTCGGGTCATTGTGTGGAATCAAACTCGATGAGGCGACGGGGGTGTGCTGCTTGCTTATGAAAAAATCGATAAAAGCTTGACGAATATCGGCTGAGCGAAATGGCTGGCTCACAGCGGCTCCTTACTGGCGAATAGAATTGAGTAAAATAATTTTGCAAACGATTTTAGCACAAACGCCCAAGCTCTTGGTACAAGAGTTACAACGGCTAGGTTATTCTGCGCCTGTAGATGCTCAATGGATTTGTAGCGCATCAAAGCCAGTTGGTCAAAAAAGCTAATTGGTCAAAATCGCCGCATCAGTCTCGTCCAGTTTATCTTGTATCAATGGATTGGATTCAATGACTTGTACTGGCAAGTAGCGTAGCTGTAGCTTAATAGGGAGATACTCAGGAAAATTCTCTGCCATATCCTGAGTAATGACGGTTTCAATTTGCCGTACATCGTATGAGGTAGGCGTCGTCTCTCCGCGAATGACCGCACGTACGACTTTATTGTCTTCTGAGGTATCAAATTGCGTATTGGTCAGCACGTTGCCTTTATCGATAAAGTAGCTATTGATGGCTTCTTTGACGCTACTCTCAAAAACCTGCTGCTTGGCGTTGGTCTGTAGGTTGATGGTCAAATACGTCCCTAAACCACCTAACAATAATAACGTCACCGCATTACGGCGTAAAAAGGTCAAATAGGTGCTGGATTTATAATCGTCATCGACCAAACGGCGAAAGCCTAATAACCAAAGTACTAAAGCATTGGTAAACTGGATAGCAATAATATTGGTTAGCGCCAGTAGCAGTGCCCCAAGTCCAAGCTGCGTCTCGCCATTGGCAAATAATATCCCACTCGCGGCAAGAGGTGGCACCAATGCAGTGGCTACCGCCACGCCTACCACTGCCACTGATAGGTGCGGTGAAACCATCGCGTAAGCGCCAGCAGTACCACCCGCTAGAGCAATCATTAAATCCATCGAGGTTGGCTGAGTGCGCGATAATATCTCTGCGGTCAGTGGCTGATCTTTGTGTAACCAGCCGACGATAAAACCAACCAATACCACCAATGATACGCCGACGATAACCGTAATCAGTGATTTACGTAGTAATGGCATACGATGATCAATAATCGCTAACGCTATGCCAGTAATGGGACCTAACATCATGGCAACCAACATGGCGCCAATGACGACGGCAGCTGAATTGGTCACTAACCCATAACTGGCGATGATGGCAGAAAGTATATTCATAATGAAATACATTTTGCTAGGCAGAGCGTTGGCCTCGATTCTGACCCGTACTTCTGGATAGTCTACCTTTTGATTGCTAAATTGCTCGGCAACAAATTGCTTATAAGACTCGAGCTTGGCTTCTTTTTTTTCTTTAATCTCGTCTTCTAGCTCTTCCTGATTATCGACTTTATCTTTTACAGTATTTTTTACGATAGTGTCATTATTTTTCGGTGTGTTTGGCTGTTTATCAATTGAGGACGGTTTTGTGTTGTCACTATTTGCTTTGCTTTCTTGCTGAGGGTTATCAGAGATAGGATAAGTGCCCTGTGCATCAGCTGGGGCAATACCCTCTGCCTCTACCGTTACCTCAGCGTCAGCATCTTTTTGAGACGTTTGCTCGTAAGCGTTATCTTCTTTTGCTTGAGCATGTTCTGCTGATGCATTTTCTAGATTTTGATGATTGGGCGCTGTTGTCAATCTCAACGATTCATTGAATAGTGGTGTCTCAAGCCCAGTGATTTCACGTTTAGTTATTTCAGACTCATTGTTGGGCTTGGCGGTTTCTAACGTTGCCACTACCTCGTCAGCACCAATGGACTTTATCGCTATCGTTGTTTCAGGAGGCTGCGCACAAGCCATATCCTCGCCACAGTCATTGTCATCACGAATCTCTGAGCTTTTTGAAGACTCAGTATGTTCGACAGTGCTATCTAGTACAGAGCTATCATCTGCGTCAGTTAGCGCCGCTTTTTTGTCTAGATAATTGGCCGTGCTTGAAGCATCTTTTATAACTGAAGAATCATTAGAGAGTTTGTTTTCAGATGAGGTCATGGCAGATGGCTTTCTTAAAAAGTAAAAGAAAGACATTATTGTAATGATAAAACGAGGACAACGTATGGGTTTTTTACGACTAAATAGAGCGCATTGTCATTAAATAGTAATACTTAAAATAGTAAAATTATGCATCATTAACTAATAACAATAAAAACCTTAACTCTAACAGGGTTTTTATGCTTAGTCACCTACTATAGCTGGCTTGCAGGTTTATAGGAAATACTTACTTTCTTTGTGGGTTTAGTGTATAAAGGTACTATATCCACAATAAAAATGAGGAATAAGTTATGAACTGGCCATTATTCTCTGTTATCTATTCAATCGCAGCAACCGTTACCATTGGCGTTTTTATGATTGGCGCTTTAGTCACAGGTTTTAATGAAATACCTCATATCCAAATAGCAGTAGCATTAGGCATTTTGGTGTCTATCCCTGCAGGCATGTTTTTTACCAAAAAAGTTGGTAGCATTACTGGTAATGAAGAAGGCTATAAAGCATAAAAGTGAATAATATGGTCAATTTAAATGAATAAGTCCGATTATCAGCCATAAAAAAAGACCTTGATAGTAAGGTCTTTTTTTTATTCATCGTTTATGACTTATTAGTTAAGCCAAATTTACTTAAGTTCAACGGTCGCGCCATTTTCGATATTGGCATAAACCTCTAACACATCCCAGTTGGTCAAACGCACACAACCTGCAGAGGCTTGGCGACTGATGCCTTCAGGCTTTGGTGAACCATGAATACCATATGAAGGTTTAGACAAGCCCATCCATACGACGCCAACAGGGCTATTTGGTCCTGGTGGTAGCATATGTATTTGTTTGTCTGCGCCTTTACCAACGGTTGCTTTGTACCAAGGCATTTTCACCTTGTTAATAATTTTAAATGAACCTTGTGGCGATGGTGTGGCATCGCTACCGATTGTCGTTGGGTAAGTAGCCACCAGCTTATCGCCGTTATAAGCATATAATGTCTTATCGGCTTTATTGGCAACCACACGGTTAATGCGCTGCTTAAGTGGTGCACGGGTATTTAAAACAGTGATGGTTTCGCCCGCTTTATACTGCTTATTTTTATTCAGCTTATCTAAATAACGCACATCCATATGGAAGCGCTCACCAAACATCTCTTTAATGTCTTGATAGTATAAGCCTTTCATTTTTGACTTGGCTTCTGAACCTGCAGGTGTGCTGGCAAAGTTGGTCTTAATATCATCTTCAGTGATGGTGTAGGTCACGAGCACAGGTTTGTTGGCAGGGATATTTTTATTTAACGCATCCCACGTTTTTTGATCCATTTTACCTGTGGCTGGTAGACCTTTCATGGTTTGGAAGTTGATGAGGGCTTTTTTACTGTTCATGCCCCAGCCGCCATCGATGGCGCCAGGAGAAGCATGGTTCCAATCAAGCAGTGCCTGCATTTTGATCGTCATTGCCGAGTTAACTTTCATATTCGGTGTCCATGTGGCACCGTTTACCTGTTTGGCGTAATTCGACAAATTCAGCGTAGTATGTTTTTTACCATTAACATCTTCGATGCTTTTGATAGAAGTATCTGCTGGGCTAGCATCAGATATGGCTGCGGTAGGGGCCGCGACGGCTTGACCTTCACTAATATCGTCAGTGCTATCAGACTGCACATCTTTACGAGCCAGCTCTTCTACCGTCATATTATCAGCACTGACTGCTTGTTGCGCTGTCTCTACATCGACTTCCTGCTTTTCGTCAATCAGCTGAGTCATACGGTCAGGCGTATTAGGCTTTAAAGCAGGCGTGGCCACGACAGGAGCACGACCATCGATTGAGCTACTGCGATTCTCTTGTACATCAAGGCTAACTTTTTTGGCAATGCTAGGCATTGAGTCAGCGGTTCGTACTGGCAAGGTGCGCGTATTATCAGCAGGTGCGGCAACGGCGCTGACACTGGCAGTAACGATAGCAATTGATATAGCGGTAATAAGAGGCTTCATTTTCATCATATTGGGATACTTATGGTTATAACTAATGGGGCTATTATGCGCATAATTTGAATGCTTCGCAAACTTTTGACACATCTTTTTTCATTAAAGTCTTGCCAAACGTCAACCGTTGACGTATTCACTACAGTTGGGCAATAACTGAGCGAGGGTATGCATAAGATGATGCGCTATTCTTACTTACAATCCTCATTATTCACATTGTTTTTAGAGCCATTTTTATGAATATAAAACTGCAAAAATTGGCGCAACTTAGCGTTTATGTCTATAATGGTGAATAAATTTTTATTTAATAGATCGGCTTTTAATAAAAGGCGTTTTAACCCATCCGCATGTAGTCAGTGAACATGTAATCAGCAAGGTGCGATATGTCAGAAGACCAAACAATGAGCGCAGAAGAGTTTCAAAATCAATACTTCAATGACGATGGTCTAGAGAGTGAAATGGTGTTTGATTTAGAGAGTGGGATTCTGGGTGAAGACGATCAATTTGCCAATTTGCCTGCAGAATTAGAAGAGGCCCGCGAGCAATTGGTCAGTATTCGTGATTTTATTCGCTTTTCGGTCACCCAGCTTCGTAATTATGATGTGGTCGTTGCACAAGGCACCACCGATGAGTTTGCTGAAGCATCCGCCATTGTTTTGCATTCTCTGGCTTTAGACTGGTCAGCCAATGAGCAGATTCTTGATTGTCGCTTGACCACCTCAGAGAAGGAGTTGGTACTGAGTTTGTTAGAAGAGCGTATCGCTGAGCGTAAACCATTAAGCTATTTGATTAATTTATCATACTTCTGTGATTTGCCTTTTTATGTCGATGAGCGTGTACTAATTCCAAGATCGCCTATCGCAGAATTGATTCGTCAGCAGTTCCATCCATATTTTGATGTCAATGAGCTTGCCAAACCACTTGTTAAGAGCGTCAACGAGCAGGCTGCTGCATTTTATGATCACGGTTTAGAGGTCAAGCAGCTGTCACAGCCTGAGCGTATTTTAGACTTATGCACTGGTTCTGGTTGTATTGCTATTGCGCTTGCGACGCGTTTTGTTGATGCGCTGGTTGATGCTGTTGATATCGATAAAAGTGCGCTTGAAGTAGCCATGGTAAACGTCGATCATCATGATCTTGGGCATCAGGTTAATGTGATTGAGTCCGATTTGTTTGCTAAGATTCCTGCTGAACACCAGTATGAGCTGATCGTCACCAATCCGCCGTATGTTGATGCGGCTATTATGGCAGAGCTGCCACCTGAATTTTTATATGAGCCAGAGCATGCGCTAGCTGCGGGTCAAGATGGGCTGGATTTGGTGCATCGTATTTTGTTTGAAGCGCCAGATTATCTAAGTCCAGAAGGCTTGTTAGTTTGTGAAGTAGGTGATAGTGAGTGGGCATTAAAGCAAGCCTATCCTGAAATCCAGTTTGATTGGTTGAAATTTGCTCACGGTGGTCACGGTGTCTTTGCGATTACCTATGATGAGCTCATGGCGCATCGTGAGCTGTTTGCTGCTTATGTACAACTGTTAGATAGCATTCAATAGAGCTATCGAGTACTAGAACTGTTGAGTAATAAAACCATCGAGATTTACGCGATACTCAAAAATTGACTTCATTTATTTAAGGATAAATATGGCAGGCAATAGCATTGGACAGGTTTTTACAGTCACCACGTGCGGCGAGTCGCATGGTCCAGGTCTTATGGCAATCGTCGATGGCGTGCCACCGGGTTTAGCCTTATCCGCAGATGATTTACAAATCGATTTAGATCGCCGCAAACCGGGCACGTCTAAATACTCTACCCAGCGCCGCGAGTCCGATGAAGTTGAGATTATCTCTGGTGTGTTTGAGGGTAAGACGACTGGTACGTCTATTGGCCTGCTGATTCGTAATACCAATCAAAAATCCAAAGACTATGGCGAGATTAAAGACACGTTTCGCCCCGGTCATGCCGACTATACCTATAGCATGAAATATGGCTTTCGTGATTATCGTGGTGGTGGGCGCTCCTCAGCGCGCGAGACGGCGATGCGCGTGGCGGCAGGTGCTATCGCTAAGAAATATCTACAAGAACGCTTAGGTGTGCAAGTCCGTGGTCACGTCACCCAAATTGGTAATGAGTACAGTAATGTCCTAGACTCAAGCCAAATTAATTGGGACTTTGTGAATAGCAATCCGTTTTTTTGCGCTGATGCCGATGCTGTCAGTCGTTTTGAGACCTTGATAGACAGTTTGCGCCGTGAAGGCACTAGCTGCGGGGCACGCCTAGAGATTATCGCTAGCGGTGTGCCAGTCGGACTTGGCGAGCCAGTATTTGATCGTTTGGATGCGGATATTGCCCATGCGATGATGAGCATCAATGCTGTTAAAGGCGTTGAGGTCGGCGATGGCATGGCAGTGGCAGGACAGTTCGGTCATAGCTCTCGTGATGAGCTGACGCCAGACGGTTTCACTGCCAATCATGCTGGTGGTATTTTGGGCGGCATCTCGTCAGGGCAAGACATCCGTGTCAGTATTGCGCTTAAGCCAACCTCTAGCATTACCACGGCAGGCAAGAGTATCAATACTCAAGGCGAATCGGTTGATATGCTGACCAAAGGTCGTCATGACCCTTGCGTTGGCGTACGTGCCACACCTATCGCAGAAGCCATGCTGGCTATCGTTTTGCTCGATCACTATTTGCGCCATCGCGGTCAAAATGCGGATATGAAGCCGCCAGTAGCATCTATTACTTAGATTGTTTACCGTAAAATTATAAACCCTCTATCATTTCTAACTAGCGTTTCTAACTAGACATGATAGAGGGTTTTTTTTGACTGATTTTTTATAAATAATTAACAAGCCAGCAATTCAGTTAATAAGATTTAATCATTAAATTGAATGAATTTTTAAGCCGCTACTTGATAGTGGTCAATAGCCACACATTGCTGGTGGCGAAATACCAATAGCAGTTGTTGACTGGGAATGGCTAACCAATGCCCAAAAGCGATACTATCAATCCCTTCACCTGACAGCGCTTGTAGGCAAAAATGGCGACTACCGCCTAAACAGTTTTTTATAATTTGGTTTTGTTCAATAGCGTCTTTCATGGCCTGTCTATCCTTAATAGGGGTTACGAATTTGAATAACGCTATCGTAAAATAAGCAGATAGAAAACCTGTGTAGGAATGATGGAAAATTCATGAACTGGCATAGATGTTTATTTTTAAGCCAATGGTAGGGTTAAGCTAACCATGACACCAGAACGCTGATTCTTATCAGTACCAATTTTATCGTTATCATCATGGACGTTATTAATAGTTACCTGACCGCCATGATGCTCAATAACTTGCTTCACAAGAGTTAAACCAAGGCCAGTGCCTTTTTTTAAGGTATTACTTGTGACATTGGGCTGCTGTGCTTGTTTGATTTCTAACTTGGAAGATTTATCTGGTGCATGCTCTGAGGTTTTTTCAGCCGCTTGGCTCTGATGCGATAAGCTAAAATAACGGTCAAACGCTTTATCAACGGCATACTCAGGGAGCAATTTACCATTATTAAAGATATCAATAGTCACAGTTTGCGCTGAACCATGTTGCGCGATGTTGTGCAGATAAATAACGACTGTGCTATCGGCAAAATGAATGGCATTGTCCAATACATTTTGCAGCACTTGTACCAACCAAAACTGATCAGCGAAAACGCTAGTATTTGCCAAGGCATCTGGCGATAAAGTCGCTGTTTCAGTCACCCGTTTATTATTAAGATAGATGTCGATAGGCGCTAGGTGCTGCTGTTGCAATTTAGCGCTATTGTCTTTTGCAAGGGTTTGCAACAACGGTAGTAGAGGGGTCAGCTGGCGATTCAGCTTAAAGCTCGGTTGCTCAACCTTAGCAAGTAATAGCAGCCGATCAATCAATTGTTGCATTTTGATGCTTTGTTCACCAATGGACTGGATGAGCATCTGTTGATCTTCTTTATCGAGCCCGTCGTCTTCTAGCAACTCACTACTGGCACGAATGGCGGTTAACGGACTTTTGAGCTCATGGGTCAGGGTATGAACATAGTCGGTGACATAGGCGCGATTTTCCAATCGATGTTTCATAGACTCAATGGTATCTGTTAGGCTATTAAGTTCATGACCTAAGTAAAAATAGGGTTTTTTGGTGTCTTCTGCCAGTGCACTGGTATATTGGGTCACAAGGCTGATACTTTGCTTGAGCCACCATGCGACCAGTCCTGCTAATATAAGGGCAGCAATACTCATGAGCAGTGCTGTGATAAGCATGCGATTGCGCGTATCGTCCAAATAAGGCAACACGCTAGCGACAGGTTTGCCAACGCTGATGATACCAATCAAGTTGCCAGTTTCATCCTTTATCGGCTGTGCCACATACATCACCGTACCATCTCGCTGATTATGATCTAGCGTTGTACTTCTCGCGCCATACTGACCATTTAACGTTAGATAGACATCATTCCAGCGGCTGTAATCTTGTCCTTCATCATTGTCAGGTTCGGGTAGTGAGTCGTATATGACAACGCCTTTATCATCGGTGACATATATCCGAAAGCTGCTAGGGCTTTTATTTTTATATTCTGGATCTGTTGTTTTACTTATCGTGGGCGCACTGATAAATGCCGCATCGAGTTTAGTTTGGTACTCTTCATCGTATAATTGTCCTGAAGATAACGGCATCTGCAAACTTGCTGCCAGCAATTTGCTGGTATCTAACAACGTATCTTCGATGACTTGCTGCGCCGTCGGTTTGACATAACCAAACAGCTGAGTAAATGCGACCACACCGCAGATAATCAGCACTAACGCCAACGCGAGCCAAATCCTAAAAAATATACTTAAATTCAGCAGTCGTTTTGGTTTAGTCGTTTGCTGCGCGGTGCCGATAGGATGAAGTTTTGCATACCAATTGCTTTGGCTGGCATGCGCGCTGTTATCAGCCTTATTAATATGAGTATTAGGATGGCTGTTAGCACTATCGTTGGTTTTATGATTCATATTTTTAGGTGTATTATTTGACGTCATAGAATATCGGTTTTAATCAAAATATGGCTATAGGCAGTGCAGCTATGCTGGACACAAGGCGTAGCCCAAGCCGCGATGCGTATGGATAACATAGATGCTGGCATCGACAGTCGCCAGCTGCTTACGAATGGACTTGATATGACTGTCTATGGTTCTCGCTAAGCGATGATCGGGATAGTCGCTCACAGCGCCGAGCAGTTGCTCACGACTAAAGACTTGATTGGGCGCTTTTAACAAGGTCAATAAGATTTTGCGTTCGGTGTTACTTAGCTCAAGCTTCTGCTCTTGCCACATTAACGAATAATTAAGCGGTTGGTAGTGCCAGATGCCAGACTGACATTCAAAGATTAACGCCTGCCCCGACATAGTATTCAAAGAGGCAGGGTTGACTGTATCGCTGGCTTCTGTTGTATGGGAGGTGGAGGACTGAGACAATAATTGCTCACGTCGCCAAATGGCTTTTAGACGGGCAACCAACTCGCGCGGGCTAAAGGGCTTGGCACAATAGTCATCGCCGCCCATTTCTAAACCCAAAATACGATCGACCTCATCGCTACGCGCCGTCAAGAAGATGATAGGAGTGTCTTTTAAGCCGTTAATATCAGGGGTGTGGCGTATCTGTTGACAGAGACTGAGACCATCGCCATCTGGCAACCCAACATCTAAAATAATCGCCGATAGATTTTGCGCTTCAGCGCTTTTATGTAAATTGCGCAGAAAAGGCAACACGTTACTGGCGTTATCAAGCCAAGTGATTTGCCAGCCTTCACGCTTGCAAGTGACTTTCAGTGACATCGCGATAGCAGGATCGTCTTCTACCAGTAAAATATGGGTCATAAGCTCTATATCGCTATATAAAGAAAAACTATTTAAGATGAAGGGGTTATTAATATCTAATGAGATACGAACATTGAAAAATGAGTGTAGGGCATCATACAGTAGTAGCTAGAGTGTTATCTAGGTTGATAAATTTATCGTAGCACAAAAGTCGCACTCGCTTTTGCTATCAGGCCTTAAAAGATGTGAAAAGTTGATGGAAATTAGCATTATTAGCGAAGACTTTTTTGACTAGCGGTTTTGATGAAAGGCTGTAAAATAATCAGTATTATTATAAAAAATATTGAAATATAGTGCGAATATCAGTTTTACTAAAAATAAGTTTGATGTACCTACCATTTTTATTTAAAGGAATTTAAAAATATGAGTGACTATTTAGATGCGGTCATCGTTGAGCATAATCCCACGCAAAAAAAGATAGATAGAGCTGTTATTTGGCTGCATGGTTTGGGCGCGAGTGGTCATGATTTTGAGCCAGTGGTACCACAGCTCGGTTTAGCGGATGATATGGCAGTGCGTTTTGTTTTCCCTCATGCACCAAAGCGCCCAGTGACGGTGAATGGTGGTATGGTAATGCCAGCATGGTACGACATCTTAGAGATGAGCCTAGAGCGTAAAGTCGATGTCTCTCAGATTGAAGAGTCTGCGCAGCAAATCCGTGATTTGATCAGCCGTGAGATAGAGCGTGGTGTTAAGCCTGAACACATTGTAATCGCAGGATTTTCGCAAGGTGGGGCAGTGGCATATCATGTGGCACTTGGCTACCCGCAGCGTTTAGCTGGCTTGATGACACTCTCTACTTATCTAGCGACTAATGATAATATTAGCTATAGCGCTGCTAATAAAGATATGCCAATATTGATTGAGCATGGTACGCATGATCCAGTTGTTCCTGTAATTTTGGGCGAGCAGGCGCAGCAGTTATTATCTGCTAAAGGCTATAATGTTGCTTATCATACTTATCCGATGGCACATCAAGTTTGCATGCCGCAGATTCAAAATATCGGTAAATGGCTCAATAAAGTCCTGGCTTAGAGAGTTCAGCTGTAACGTAATGTAATATAGATATTATATAGGTTGAAAGTCGACGTATAAATCCTATATAATATATGACCTTATTGGGGATGTTCTGGCTTCGACGCTGGTAATGAAACTCAATGATGCATGTCGAGAGTATATGTCCTCTCGTTAATCAAACATATATTGTTATAGTCGCAAACGACGAAAATTACGCTCTAGCAGCTTAAACCCTGTTTACTTAGTTGCTGATCACCTACAGTTGGTCAACTAAGTTGAAGCGTCCGCATGTAGGCTCGCCACAAGTGATTGTCTCAATTGCTTGGGTTCAAAAGTAGAGAATCGTCCAATCCATCCTGACTGTCGGATCGGTGCGGATTAAAACTAAAGACAGAAACTAAACATGTAGATTCATGAGCGTAATGCTGGCGGACGCGGGTTCAACTCCCGCCATCTCCACCAAACAACGATAAAGGGCTGACCGTCATAGACTGTCAGCCCTTTATTTTGGGTGTTTTTCAGGTATTAAGTTCTATCCTGTCCTATGGTGTTCCATATAGAATGTTGGTATTATTGTTGGTATTGAGCAGTACTAACATGGATAATACCAACAAAGGATAGACCCGTGCCCCTAACCCATACCGCTATCAATAAGCTACAGCCCAGTAGTATTTCCATTGATACTAAGCGACCTGACAAACACAGTGATGGTAACGGGCTGCAATTATGGGTTCGTTATACAGGTGTTAAGTCATGGATCAGTGCTTACCGCTGGCAAGGTAAACAGCAAACTCTCACTATTGGTACCTATCCAGTAATGAGCCTTCAAAATTCACGCCAGCGCAATATTGAGATTAAACGTTTAATAGCTGATGGTGTGAATCCGAAAGACCACAAAAAAGATCAGCGAGCCAGCCAAGACGGTAAAAAGATATTTGATACAGTCGCACAAGATTGGTATGCCGAACGTAAAACCTACCTAGCAGAAAGTACCTTCTCCCGTAATTACTCCGCATACATGCGTGACATTAAGCCTTCTATCGGCCAAAAGAATATAGATGACATAACCGCACCTGATGTCTTAGCTATTGGTAAGGCAGTAGAGGCACGTGGCGCTGGCGAAATGGCGAAGCGTACTATTAGGGAGGTGGGTCAAATATTCAAACACGCTATACGTAACGGACTTGCAATTCATAATCCCGCTACCGACCTTGCAGAAGCTATCAAACCTCGTAAAACTGTGCACCACAGCCGTGTAACCTCTCAACAGCTACCTAAGCTACTTCAGGACATTAACGCCTATGAGGGTGATTTACTGGTCAAGTTGGGCTTATGGTTTATGTGCTATACGTTTGTACGTACCAGTGAGCTCCGCTTTATGGAGTGGTCAGAGATTGACTATAAACACGGTCTATGGCGAATAGCTGCTGAGAAGATGAAAGCTAATCGTTTGCATATTGTGCCATTGGCGCCACAAGCAATGGTTATATTGGAACAGATCAAAGAGTTAGGATTTTCGAATCAATACGTTTTCTTTAATACCTCAACACGTAAGCCTTACAGTCAAAATGCGTTCATTACTGCCTTATGGAGAATGGGCTATAAAGGCCGCATGACTGGCCATGGCTTCCGTGGTCTTGCTAGCACTACATTGCATGAAAAAGAATTTATGCACGAAGCGATAGAGCTGCAACTGGCACACGATAGAGAAAACAAAATCAGTGCAGCCTATAACGGAGCGCAACACCTACCATACAGAATTGACATGATGCACCAATGGGCAAACTTCATTGATGATGCTTATGCTGGCAAGTTAGATAACGTCATTCATGCCAGCTTCAAACAACAAACACAAAAGCATGGTTAACATCATGCTTTAACCGCTTTGCAAGGCTAGGGGTTGCTCCCGAAAGACAGATATTCACACCCTTAAACTGTCACTGCCTTGCTCCTATTTAGATTGAGGGTGTAAGGGTGTGAAATGAGTATTTTAGCTAAAAAGCTTGAAGAGGAAATCAAGCAAAAAAAGGCGGGGTTCTTATTAGTTTCGGAAACGTTAGAGCTTATATCAAAGGCGACTGATAGCCCGATAGATGATGTTAAGAAATATTTATTATCCAATAATATAGATATAGAAACTCCAGTGTATCACTACCAAGGTGGTAGAAGTTTTGAAGTATTAGAGACTAGTCGTCCTGATGGCTATTTTACTGGCACACGTAAAGCACTGAAAGAGCCGCTTGAAGGCAATGAGTATTTCCTTGTTGATGACTTAAAAAAGTTTAAGCTTTTATCAGAATACGATGTTTTTGCTTATGAACGTGGATATTATTATATTGCAAAAAAATCTGTTGGCCGTTTCAAAGCTGGTGAGAAAGTCATCGGTTTAACTGAAGAACGTGCTGAATTTTTACTAAGTAAAGGCGCTATCGAAAAGCTTTACATTAAAGATATTGAGGCAAAACAGTCAAGACAAGTTCAAGAGCTAACTAAACAAGTGGATTGTCTTCAAAAGCAGCTAAAAGTCGAAAGAGAAATAAAAACTGAAAAACCATTAATAGAGTTAGGACAGTATCAAAAACTGCTAATTAAGTACCAATTATTTACAGCTCATCAAATAGCCTGTTTGCTTGCTGACTATAGTCCAGTAGGTGAAGACTATAATAATCATGATTACAAGCTTTATAAAGAAATAACAGATACTGCGATAGACGCTCGTTCGTTAACGATTTTCAATGATAAAGGTCAAATTTCATCTGAGCAGGTTAAAGTATGGCTGGCACGTCTTGATTTTATTTATGAAGGCTTTAATGATGATGTGTTTGAATGTCTTAATAACGAGGGCGACTCACTAAAAAGAAGTAGTGATGAACTCGTTCGACCTGTCGCTTTTAACTCTGATAAATGTAATAAAAAAGATGAAGAGATTAATCAGCTTGCAAAAGACTATAAAGATCTGAGATTAAAGTATGAAAAGCTTAAAGCGCAGAATGAGGAGATTGTAGCAGAATTAACGCAAGTTAAACCATTGACGCGCTCTATCAAAGTTGTTAACGATAATAACCAATTAGAAGGAAGCGTTCAAAAAAATTATCTAGTGACTATAGGTTTATTGCTTGAGTTGCTAACTACGTCAAATACAGATGACTTCAAGTATGGAGTTGGAGTGGAGCTCAAAAAATCTTTATTTTCGAGTCAGAATAAAATTATTGAGAGTATTGAGGCATACTCGATATATGGGCAAAAAAGAACAAAGCTTGCAGAACGTTTCGCAGAAGCTAATGAAGAGCTAGCAAGATGTATCAACGATTTAGATATAGAGCTGCAAAAAGAACTACAAGAATGTTTTGACTCTGCAAATGAAGCTCTATCTGAAGCGAAAAAGAAGAAATAGTCAGTCTCTAAAAAACCATACCAAACCAAAACTGGCGTACCAACTGACATGCCAATCCATGCCAGCTGGGATGCTGGCGACCATTCCAATAGCTAAGCTGATAATCCTACACACTGCCAGTTAATGGCAGATATGAGGAGCTATCAGTATGGCAGGAGATCTAGATTTTAGCGTACAGCTACGATTATTGAATGAGAATTTTAATGCAGGCGTGAACCAGGCGCGTGATCGATTTAGTCAGTTTACGCAGGCTGTAGAACGCAATTTGGCGCAACTGACAACCGACACGGACCGCGCGCAAGGTTTATTAACTGGTCTTGGCAACGTGAGTGCAGACAGACTCACAAGTGAGATAAAAACAGCGGCAGACCAATTAAGACAGATGGGTGCTGGCGCGAACCTTACCCGTGAACAAATTGATACTGCTATTCAAAGCGCAGCAAAGCATGTCGCACATCTTGAAACCAATCTACAAGAAACACGTCTTGAAGCCACACGCCTAGCTCAGACAGGCGCAAGCCTAAGAGACTTGGAAACAGCGGCACAGAGTGTTAACCGCTTAGAAGCTGAGCTTAACCAAGCGCGATCAGCTAGTACACCGCTATCCAATGAGTTAGCAGGTGCGATGAATCGTGCCAGCACCAGTGCAGATAATGCACGTAACGCGCTATATCGAATGGCAAACATCCGAGTACCTGAAACTATACATGGTGAGATTGAGCAAATCAACCGCACACTGGTCAACTTTCAGCAGAACAGCGTAAGCCAGCAGCAGAGATTGAAAGGGTTACACGAGCAGCTGAGGAGCAAATCAGACGATTTGAGCGTGAGCTCTATGGTGTTGATGACACAATAAGACGGACAGACACAAGTGCAAACAACTTTAGCAGCAACGTTGGTAAGCTTAGAGCTGCTAAGGGGGATTGGCAGGACTACCGGCTGCTGCTGGTATCGGTGCCGCTGAAATCATCGAGATGTCAGATGCTTTTGTCACATTGGAAGCAAAGGTAAAACTTGCTACAGGTGAAGGGGTTGCTTTTGTCACAGGCTTTCAAGGTGTAACTGATATTGCAAAGGAAATCTTTACTAGTATTGAAAACACAGGGGAGCTCTTTTCACGTATCACCCAAGCATCTGAGTCACTGGGCTTGGCACAAAGCGAGATACTATCGGTCACTAAGACCTTCAACGAGGCAATCAAGTTATCAGGTGGTAGTGCTGCCAGTGCTGATGCTGCAATCATTCAGCTTGTGCAGGGCTTACAATCAGGCGTAGTGCGTGGTGAAGAATTCAACTCAATCATGGAGCAAGCGCCGCGATTAGCTACAGCAATGGCTGACGGTCTAGGCGTGACCAAAGGCGAACTGCGAGCAATGGCGGCATACGTGGTTTATCAATCGCAGCTGATAGTGTTTTTGGCACAATCAGCTGCATTATTGGTAGCGTGTTGGTTGGTATCGCTAAGCTCAACGGTGAAACCTCGACAATGGGTGAAGCATTAATTACTAAGCAAGAAGAGCTGTATGCACGCTCAGAACAAAAAATGATGGAGTTTCAATTTAAATCTGGTGCTGCATGGGTTGAGATGAATAAAACAGAACAAAATAGACTTGATGAAACAGTGGTCGCGGTCGTTAAGAACTATGATGAAATGGTTGCTAAAGGTAGCTATGCCGCTGAAGTAATGGAAGAGCAATATATTAAAATGGTGACAAAACGCTTAGAAACTTGCGGATTTATGGCACTGAGGACACACCAAGTTAAGGTAACCAGTTTGGCAGTAAGACAGCCGCTGAGAACTTCCTAAAGTCAGCAGGTTCGACCGCTGAGCAAGCAATGGAAGAAGCTCGAAAGTTGTACAACAAGCAAGGCATTAGTAATGGCGCTTTGAATTTCGGTGAGCTACAAGGCTATACAGATGGACAGCCTTTAACCACTTCTGATTTATCAAACTTTAAAAGCGCATCGGTTTATATGTCAGAAATTGCCGAGAACATCCGTTACAGCCAAACTAATAGCGGTTTGAGCAAGATATCTGATAGTGCGCTGCAAGCAGTCAGCAGCTTGAATAACAAAAACTACGATACCGCCGCCAGTGTTGTACCTAAAAATAATATTGACGTTAACTTCAAGCTCGGTAGCGCGACAGCGACGATGAGTATGCAAGAGGTTCAAGAGTCGTCACTCCTGGCGCTCTTACAGCAACTACAAGAAAGCAAAGCAATCGCAGGTTACTAGCTACTCATTTGAGTGCTAGCATAAGAGATGATAGAGAGGTGAGCTTAATTGCTCACCTTTTTTATTGTCAAAAAACTATACCAAAATAAAACCAGCATCCCAACTGGTATGCGAGTTCATACCAGTTGGGATGCTGGAAAACCTTCCGGTAGCTAAGATTGATAACACTTAATAACGCCAATTAACGGCATCAAACAGGAGTTATCAAAATGCTGAATATATCGAACAATCCTCAAAACCCATTGCAATTACACCCACAAGGACAGACGCGAATTAAGACAGCGGCATCTTTAGTAGGTGTCCATCATCAGACACTCCGCCGATGGTGGAAGGCTGAAAAGTTCCCAAGACCGATTGAAATCAACGGAATTTTATTATTTAGAAATGCTGACTTATTAGCGTGGATTGAACGCCAACACTCAGCTAGCAAGGGAGTTTAGTCATGACTACTACAGACATGTTAGTTATTTCTTTTACTGCTAATAACAATGCCAGCGCAAAACTAGAGGCGCAGGAAAACCATGTTAAGCACTTACCACCACAAGGTATGAGCCGCGCAAGCCAGCTTCTACCATTTGTCCCTTTTAGTAAAACCACCTTGTTTGAATGGTCAAAAGATGGACGTTTCCCAGCATCAGTGAAGCTGTCTCCTACAATGACTGCGTGGCGTAATAGTGATGTTATCGCATGGCTTGAAGGCCAATCATCAGACGCAAAAGGGGCATAACAATGACTAATCCACGGCAAACAGTAACAGCAACACAGACAGACACGATCAGATCTCACTTAATGACTGGAGCAACCATATCAACGTGGGAGGCTTACGAGCGTTACCAAATCACATGCCTGGCCCAGCGCGTACATGAGTTAAGACGATCAGGGCTTGATATCAAAAGTAAGATTATGGTTAAGAATGGTAAGCGATTCAGCCTCTATTGGATTGAAAACAAAGAGCGTGCCAGGTACGTGAGCACTCAGGTTGATACGCCTACCAATGTTCATAGAACGGGCGACGATGTTACTCATAAAGATGATGGCATTCTTGCCAGCATAAACGAAGTGACGAAGGAGCACCGTGTCAACCACGCTGCTTTGGCTGCTGTTAATGCTGACGATGGCGTATGGTTACCACACGATTATATCGACAATCTCTTAAGAGCCCTCACCACGAATGCTAAGGCTATTAACCTATTGGCGCAGCTTGCCGACATAGAAGGTACCGCAGAAGCCGATCAGATTGACGACTATTCGATGGAAGTGTCAGATATTGCTATGAGCGTTAAGCTGGCAACCACCAATGTCAAACCACACCCCGATAGAGCGGATATTAGCGGTACATGGCTTGCTCATGACTACATTAAGCAAATAAAGCAATCTATTGATAGTAATGCTAACGGTTTGGGCACGATGGCTATATTAGCGCGTCTTACCGATGCTGGCATGAATGAGGGTGTCCGTGAAGCATCAACGCGACTGGCTGACATAAGCGCAAGTATAGGGGAGTTAATCATTAATGACTAATTACATCAAAATTGATATAAAACCTAACCACAGCTCAAATTATAGCTATAAACACTCAAATTTGAGTATTAATGGTATGAATTTGAGTTTTATGAATAGTATTTCGATCACAATTGACCGGATTATAAGTTTTGCTATGGCATGCGCAAATCCGAAGTTTTTATTTTCTGATGTAACACCGGATATTACCCGTTTTTTGACTAATTGCTCGAAAGTAATTGCACCGTTTTCGGCAATGATCGCATTTGCTTGTCATAAATTAAATACCAATGGTTTTGGTATTAACTGCCTTACAACAAATTATAAAAAGCGTTGTCATGGAGTACTCTCAAAAAACGTTAGTGGACAAGCCAGCCGTTATTTATTGGCTTTTTTTGTGCCTGATAATAGCCCAGCCTCTCAAGCTGTCACTATACGATCAAGCACCATCCTAAGAGCGCACTTAAGCGACTCAAGGGAGTACTCCCTCATATCTAAGGTGAACACTTCACCGACCGACTATGACGGGTTGACGCTGCAAAATAAAATAGTCTTCGGAAGAATATGCGGGGCGGTTTCTAACAAGACCGAGAGTAAGACCTGTCACCCTATACCTTTACTGTATAGCATGATATTAACTCAAAACTTGTTAGGAGCTATCCATCATGGGTAATTCAATTCGCACGACCTCAAATACCCAAACCACTACCAACAGCACACCAGCCACATTCAAGGCAGGTGATAGCGTTCTATGCCCGTCATTAAGCAATAGCCCTTTCTTGCTAACAAATGATCCGTATGGTAAACGTAATAAGTTGACGCTAGAATTTGAAGGTAGTTATTTCTACTATGATGGTAACGGTTACTTTGTTAGAGCCAGTGACCGCGAAACAGGCGATTTTCAGCCAAGCCTATACCACAACACACCCGCTAATCAGCAAGCAATAAACACCTTGTATGGTGGTTCTCTCAGTGCCCAAATCAAACAACGCACAGTAATAGACATAACCGAAGCAGATGATGACGAAGTTGTTGTTATGTCAGCCTTTGATTTGTCAGATATCGCTTGTGACATTGAAGGTACAGCTATTGTCATAAGTGACATTGGCAAGCTATTAGCACTCATTCACTATGAAAAAATAGAAGCTGACACCGCTATATCGATGGCACGCTTAACGCATGATGCTACTGTGACGTGGTTCGAACTATTAAACAACCAGTTAGGTTCAATCAAAGAAACCCTAGCAACGACTCGTTACGGCAAGGAGGGTAAATAATGAAAACCTACCCACCAAAGCAAAGCCGTAAGCACGCTAAGCGCAAGAACCACTACCAAAAGTATCACTCTGCGCGCCAACCTTCCAGTCAATGCCGCAAGAAAATAAGCAAGCATGGAGGGAGTCATGACTACCACACCTCGTAAAACGAACAGCCACAAAAAAGCCCGAGCGATTCGCTCAGGCTTCTTGGAACTGATAAATACTTTCGTGCTAACTCCACGGCAAAGACTAGCAGCCAAGCTGACATCATTCAGATCAGTGGTTAAACGTCACGAAAATGATAATAGCATAACTGTCTGCGAGATTGCACCCGTTCAAGCTGATAAATCTACGTCAATATGGTTTTTGACGACCAGCCAATCAGGGGGTATGTGATGCACTACTATCCACACCATATAGCGGATTTTAATAATGCTACGCGGCATTTGGGGCGTCTTGAGCGTTCTGTCTATCGTGATTGCATTGAAATGTACTACGACAATGAGTGTCCTTTAGATGGAACGGACTTGGAACGTCTCCAGAGACGCTTACTTTGTCACAGTGACGCAGAGAAGACCGCTCTTGATTTTGTCCTCAATGAATTTTTTGAAGAAGAAGGCGGTATTTACATGAATGGCCGCTGTGATAGAGAGATAGTCGGTTATAAAGCTAGAGATAAAGAAGCAGCTAAGAAGCAGGATGCCGCCAATGAACGTAAGCGGCGATATAGAGATGATAGGCGCGATATGTTTGCTAGGCTACGTACTGTAGGCGTTGTACCTGATTTTAATATAAAGATGGATGATTTGCGCGCCCTTTATTCTGAACATTGTCAGGTAGGTAAAGGCTTCCAAAAAGGTGACGCACATGGAACGTCTCGGGAACGTCTCGCGGACGCAAGTGGCACGACTAAAATAGAACCAATAACCAAGAACCAAGAACCAGTAACTAATACTAATGGCGATAGTGAGAAATCCCTGAACATTCCTTTTGATTTTTTCTGGAAGACCTATGCCAAGTCAGTAGCTAAGGATAAATGCGAAGTTAAGTGGGAGTCTCTTAGTGACAAGATACGTGAACAGATCATGCAGCACTTGCCAGCGTATGTTGCTTCAACACCAACTAAGAAGTTTCGCAAAGACCCTTATACCTATCTGAACCAAAAAGGCTGGCTAGACGACATCATTGTTGACGAATCAAGCAGCAATCAGCAGTCAAAGCCGTCTTACAGCAGTATGGATGTAAATACCAAGTATGAAAATCCAGACTACGACCCTTTGGATGGGCTATCTAGCAGAACAGGAGCGCCTAATGAAAATTATTAAAGAGTTATCGCGGATTGAGTTAGGGGCTACGGTGATGCGTGAGGTATTGGCTGAGTGCGACATACACGGTCAGACAGCTCATAGAGAAATAGCAGGCAAGGTTAATTGCTGCCATTGTAACGAAGAGAAGCGCGTACGTGACAACGAAGAGCGCCTTAAAACAGACCGCAGTATCATGAGAGCGTTAATGATAGTTAAAATGAAAAACAAGGGCGTGAGCGCGAATATGGGACGGTTTAGCGAATGGCGGTATGACTCACTAAAAGGTGATGACCAGCGCGCTAAGATTACCCAGCTGCAGCAATATAGTAAGGCTATCGACGGTCACTCGCGCAACATCGTTATTTTGGGGCCTACTGGGACAGGCAAGACGATGTTGGCCAATGCAATAGCGGTCAATCATTACTTGGTCAAAGAGCAGGCGCTAGCGAGCGAGTTTAAGAGCTATAACCAACAAGATTTTTATGATCACACTTGTGAATTGATAACGTCTTTTGATATTGGCGCACAGGCAAGAGGTCATTGGGGTAATTACCAGGTGAGTGAATATGATTACCTTCAGGAGCTTGCGGCAAACGAGTTGCTGATTATTGATGACTTGGGAGCGGGCGACGGTCACGAAAAAGACCGCGCGCGCATTGCCCAGATAATCGCCTTACGTTACAACCGAGCGCCGACAGTCATAACCACCAATATGGACATTAAGGGCCTACGTGAGTTCTTAGGCGATAGAGCATGGGACCGATTACAGCAAAACCTATTGGTGATGCATTGCGATTGGGGTAGCTATAGAACTCAAACGTCAGACATTCAGATTGCAGGAGCCGCCCGATGATTAATGATCAAAAGAGATTTATCCAAGTTGAGCAGTGTGTACTTAATCAGCTGCTTGGCAAGGAGGGTGCGTTTGATAAAGTCAGCGACGTTGTTATTGCTCAGGACTTTGAAGCTGCAAGGCATCAGGTTATCTATCAAGCAATCAGTGATTTGGCAATGAACAGCAAGCCTTATGACGAGGTTATGGTAGCGGATCTTCTCGAAGAGCGTAACCAGCTCAATGAAGAATGTTGCCCAGCCGGTTACTTTGCTCAAATGAGCTTAGTACCAAGTATTACGTCCAATAGCTTACGCAGTCATGCCCAGCTAGTAAAAAGCCGTTCAATTCGTCGTCAGTCTATTGCTCAAATGATGTATGGCATACAGAAGCTTGAAGAAGGTGACAATCAGACCATTGAGGTTAACAACGAGGTTATGAGGGCCATTGCCAACCTTGAAGTGGGTGACACTGACAACAGTTGTTCTCGAGTAGGTGATTTGATGGACGGAATGATTGAACGTATCGCGGCTGCTAGAGATGGTGTTAACAACTTCATCTCTACCGGCTTCCCAGAGCTTGATAACTTGATGATGATTGATGCTGGAAACTTGGTCGTGGTCGCTGCTCGTCCGTCAATGGGTAAGACTGCCTTAGTCATGAATTGGCTTGCACATATCGCCAATTACCGAGAAGGTGAAGCGGTATTCTTTAGCGTAGAGATGCCACAAGAGCAGGTCATGGACAGGCTAGCAAGCGCCGAGGCTAAGGTTGAGCTTACCTCTATCAGAAAAGGTCAGCTAAGTGAGGATGAGTGGGCGCGGATGCATCGCTTTGTCTCAGATCAAAAGAGCATGCCTTTAATCATCGTGGATGAAAAGGATATCAGCATTGCGAAGATACGCACTCACTTGAACTGCATCAAGCGTGAGGCTAGCGGTAAGCTATCTGCGATTGGTATTGATTACCTGCAGATAATGGGCGGGCTTGATGGACAGTACAAGATTGATAATATCGGCAAGGTCACTCGCACGCTAAAAGCATTGGGGCATGAGTTTGGCTGCCCAGTGTTCTTGCTGTCTCAGTTGAGCCGTGATGTTGAGAAGCGCCCAAATAAGCGCCCGATCATGTCTGATCTACGCGATTCAGGCACTATTGAGCAAGACGCTGACCTTATCACTTTCATTTACCGTAATGACTACTACGAGCAGAAAGAGAAGGGCGGTAGCGCCAAGCTCGATGGTTCGGCAGAGATCATCTTGGCCAAGAGTAGAAACGGACCAACTGGAACCGTAAGGCTGGGCTTTGAGGGGCAATATGCACGCTTTGCCAATTACATACCAATGATGAATGACTTGGACGATGTGCCGGACTACGGGGGTTGATAGTATGAGTATTATCAAATTTGAGAAAAAAGAATACGAAGTTATTACCTCGTGCGAGCACAACATCATAAGTATCGATAGGTCTAACAGGTCAATAACCTGTAGAGATTGCAAAGAGGTACTAGACCCTTTTAGTACAATTATGGAGGTCGCCGTCATTGGCTTAACTGTCCGTCATGTTTAAAAGGAATGCACCGAACCACGTACGATAAGATAATTTGCGAATATATGAACTTGATGGAAAGATTATTAGGAGCAGAACGTAAAATTCTTAACATCCAATCTTGCTCGCATTTCAAATGACAGCAAGCTACCTGTTATCAACTGTTGAGACCCACACCGAAATTGAGTATAGAAAAGTATAGCAGTGAGTTAAAAATTATGCAGGATTTAGGTTCACTTAGAGATACGAAGAGGCATTACGGCAGCGCTGAACACTAAGGTTAAAGCCTATATCGTCAGAGGGCTTGCCACCTATATGACCCCTTCCGAGGTAGTGTATACCGTCAAGCAAGAATTTGACGGGCTTATTGCTACTAGGTAACAAGTTGCAAAGTATAATCCTGAGAAAGCGTCCGGAGTTAGTTTATCTGATAAGTGGCAAGTGTTATTCGTACAGCACCGCAAAAACTTCAATGATGAAATCAGCTCTATACCAATAGCCAATAAGGCTTACAGGTTAAAGATGCGTGATGAAATGGTGCTAGAGGCTTTGGAGTCTAAAAACATGCCATTGGTAGCAAAAATATTAGAACAGGCAGCCAAGGGAGTAGGTGAGGCATTCACCAACAAGCATAAGGTTAACCATGCTTTATAGGGTATCGTAAATCCAACGAGACCTAGACCAACAGTATCACCCGACATTGCTAGGGCTATTAGCAAATCTTAGTCCTGGTACTTGTCACTCCCCAAGTTTCGGGAATGGCTCTTGCTTGGATTTCAAGTCTGATCAAGATGCAATTACTTGCCAGCAGGCGCAACCTGATGCTATTGGCTGCAATCCATCCACAACTGGATGCAAAGTATGAAGTAATGGCACTGCCTAAAGTTGGGTAGTCAAATCATAGGGTGTGAAGAAGGTAATCCTCTATCAGCAACTACAAGTTTTTTACTAGTGGCCTAATGCTCACCGGGTTTACGACTTAATGACAAATACCCAAGGCTCTAGGTCGTTGGGAAGTATTGGCGGCACAGTCCACCTTTCATCACCGTACCCATCAGCGTTTTAAACGCGCATAGCGTTCATCGTCATGATGAGTGGTCTTAGACTTCCTCAGATTGAGAATATCGAGATCTACTAAAGTGTGCTCAAAATTGAGCAGTGTTGGCGAGCAAGAAGCGCGTTCAAGTGGAGGTATTTAGGTCGGCATTGCTATGATCTATGCGAGACAGACGCAGCGCATAACTTCGAGTAATGTACCTATTCACTCTCAAATTTTAATAAGGATCTAAATTTGTCATCGACATCACTCACCGCTGCATCAGGTAGATTTGTTCCCTTCTGATCATATTAGGACCTGAAAAATTTTAATAGCCTACTAACCGGTTTCTGATATAAGTAATGACCTAAAGCTGAAACATCCAACATTACTACATACTTTGAGTTTCATAAAGCATGAGGTTTCATAAGGAAAAAAAGTTATTAATGCTTGGTGGTAAAATTTAACTATTATTTTATTGTAAAATTTACCACTATGACCTAAAATGTCGTTATTGTTGAGATATAGGTGGTAAATTATGAATGATTATGATGGATTTTTGACTTTGGCTGAGTTGGTTTTGGTAGGTGATAGTGACAATGCTTCTAAATTCGCCCGACAAAATCTATTGAAAATTGCTAAGCATCATCCAGATTTGAATGATAAGATTTTAAATATAATTAAAAAAAATAGAGGGGTGGGTGTAACGAAAAGTCTTAGGTTTTCTAAAAAACCTCTACCAGTAGATCAAGACAGCAGGCTTGAATTAATAAAAACATCCGTTACTTCTCAAGTATTTCCAGAAACTAAGTGGCCTGATGAAGTACAGAAGACTCTTGACGAAGTAATTGAAGAGCGAAAGTTCGAAGAAAAGCTAGTTCTAGCTGGTCTAGATCCCATAACGTCATTATTATTCGTAGGAGCGCCGGGGGTTGGGAAAACATTGGCAGCTGCTTGGCTAGCACTAATGCTGAATAAACCCTTTTACGTACTTGATTTGTCAGCAGTGATGAGTAGTTATCTGGGTAGAACAGGTAATAATATTAGAACAGTACTGGATTTTGCTAAGTCTCAGTCTGCTGTACTTCTATTAGATGAATTTGATGCAATCGCAAAACGACGTGATGATAATAGTGAGATAGGTGAATTAAAAAGACTAGTGACTGTATTATTACAAGAAATTGAAAACTGGCCTAATGATGGCTTATTAATTGCTGCTACTAATCATGAGGAGCTTTTAGATCCAGCAGTATGGCGTAGATTCAATAAGACTGTAGTTTTTCCAAATCCCAGTTATGATGATATTTATAAATTTTTAAAGTTTAATTTAAGTAAGTACATTGATGATAAATCGATTATTCCTATTTTGAGTATTTTGTTTGTTGGCGAGACTTACGCTAATATTGATAAAAAGATAAAGTTTTTCAGAAAAAATTCTGTATTATCAGATACTCCGTTGGATTTGTTACTTCATAAATATATAGAAGAAGTAGATAAGAGTATAGACAAAACTAATAAGGAGAAAATGAAGCATTTAGCCATCGACTTGCTAAAAGAAAATATTAGTCAAAGACAAGTAAGTAAGATTACGGGAATTAGCAGGCCCACGCTAAGTAAAATGCTTTAAGAACTTACAGTCTGCAGCTAATCAACATTAAAGGTTTGCATTAATTTTAACGGATTTTTTTAGAATAGTTGTCAAATATATGAGCTAGGTAAAATTTAGATAATAGTTAAATACTAATAAGAAATTAAAGGATGATTAATCATGGCTAGAGATAGTAACTTTTTAATTGGAAGTGGAGAGAAATTAATCTCTCAAGCAGTTATTAAAAGTGGTGGTGGACCTAAAAATCGCCCTTACAGCTTTCAAGAAGCTAAAGAAAGAATTTTTGGTCAGTTAGAGAGAGTTATTAATAATATAGCTGAACTTCCAGAGATAGCCAAGCCCAATGATGAAGCTATTATTTCTGTGACTTTACATCCAAGATATGTATCGAAAAGTGATCATCCTCAAAATTTCTTTGAAGCTCAAAATCTCATAGCAGTTGGAAGTAAGCCCAAGCACGTTAAACCTGATAATTGGGGTACTAAAAAAGTACCTGATGATGAGTCTTTGACAGATATATATTATATAAAATCATCAATTTTTAATCTCGAAAACTTCTTAAATAATATTGGTGATTTAACTGAAAATGAGTTAAATAAGACGATTTGTTATTTTGAGCAACTAGATATAGACTCTAGTACAGAGAAGTTTCAAGGTGATATTACTGATTATGAAGATGAAGAAAATATCTTAATAGAATGTGTTCTCCATAATGGCGCATCAGAAATTGTATTGGCCGGATTTTTTAATTACTTAGCAACTCTAGACGATAGTATTAAATATAATTTTGGTAAGGCTCGATCCGTTGGTCAGTTAGGCTTTGTACCAATAATTACCGATGCAAAAAATCTAGATAGCATTGGTAAGTTTAGTTTTCTAAGAGCGTTTAGAAAAATGCCTGATTTAAGACCCTTTCGTCCTTCATTAACGAGAGATATGAACGATTGTATATATGAACTACCTACCAGTGTACTATTTGATAATATTAGAGCCGTAGTGTTTGATGGTGGGTTACCAGACAGTTTTGATTTGCCTGACTATATTAATTATGAAGAAATGGATGGGATTGGACAACCTACCGATGATTTTCTTCAGCATGGTTTAGCTGTTACAAGTGCTTATTTATTTGGTCACATAAACAGCTCAGATAGTCTAAGCCCGATTTCAAATGTAACTCATGTCCGTGTTCTTGGAGAAAAACATCTTAATCCTGTCACTATGGATGATATTAACCTATACGATGTAGTTGATAATATTGTTGACTACATGGAAAGAGAACAACCTGATTTAGTAAATATTAGCTTAGGTCCGAATTGTTCCGTGGATGATAATGAAGTTACTTACTGGACTGCAAAACTCGACGGATATGTTGCTGAAAACGATGTGTTAATAACAGTTGCAGCTGGTAATAATGGTGACTGTTCTAGTCTTGGTAGTTTAAATAGAATTCAAATTCCATCAGATGGTGTAAATATATTAAGTGTTGGAGCTGCAAACTCATCAAATGGTGTCTGGGAAAGAGCTTCCTATAGCGCTATGGGTCCAGGTAGAAATCCTGGAGTAATTAAGCCTGATATTATTGCCTTTGGTGGAAGTAACCAAGAGTTTTTTAAAGTTCTTGATCTCTATAATGGTAACCTAGTCCTTAATAAACAACAGGGGACGAGTTTTGCTGCACCTCTAGTAATGAGACATGCTGCATTTATTAAAGGAAATTTTGGTACTAATGTATCAAATATGGCATTAAAAGCAATATTAATACATCAGTCGGAGATGAATAGCTTTACTCATCAAGAAGTGGGCTGGGGCAAATGTCATGATGATATTAATTATGCTGTTACATGTAACGATGATGAAGTAACAGTTATTTATCAAGATGTTTTGGCGGTTGGTTCCTTTACAAGACTGCCGTTGCCTATTAAAGACATTAAACTCCAGGGTAGAGTTTCTATAAAGAGCACGATCGTATCTAAAACTGATGTTGATCCTGAGTATGCGGCTGCTTATACTAAGAAAGGTTTTGAAGCTGTGTTTAGACCCCATGATGATAGTTTCAGCGAAGAAAATAGTGAACATCCCAAAGCGAAGTCTTTTTTCCCTAATGACAAGGCGTCTCGCACTAGTGAACATACAATGAAGTCTCAAGGTGCTAAATGGGAATGTGTTAGAAAAGCGGAAGTGAGATTCATGGCTACGTCACTATCTAATCCAGTATTTGACTTAACTAGTCACCACAGAGATAAAGGTCAAGATGAAAGTGATAAACAGCCGATAGAGTTCGTTTGTGTAATAACTATCAAGTGTGAAAGTGTGAGCGATTTATACAACGAAGTAGTGAGAAACTACCGAGGTATTTTAAATCCATTAACACCTCAGCAAACTATTCAAATTAGTATCTAATGACTTTACCTACCATTGTCGCTAACGTGACAGCACGATTAGAAGATGCCTCCAAACCCTGGAAGTATCTTTTAATAGCGATCTTCTCACTACCGGCTGGAGTAGTTCTCTGTCGTGGGAATAATTGTATGGAGCAGTAAATTATTATACTGCCAAAAGCTGAATAGAGATAACGGCCGTTAGAGTTGGAGCTGTAAAACTTATGGTAGATGATAGGAGTTAGATTTCAAACGCGATTTTTCCTCTATTTGGTGGGGCTAGCAAGGTGATATCATTGTTCATTTTTGAATAGTGGAAAGGATTCGATATGATATCGAACGGTATTCTTACTAGCAAACTAATTGATCAATGAAAATCTGCCCTATAGCGAGTATATAGTCTTAATATAATTTTTTATAAACATAAGTTAGATATTTGTTGCTGAAAATAATACTCAGTGATATATTTTGAATTTATGTCATCTAATTATTGAGGCGGTTGCGATGAAAGTTTGGTCAGCGTTTGTAGTATCTATGCTTATGATGGCACCAGTCGTACAAGCGAATGCTCAGAACTCTCCTTGTTCTAAAAGCATGGGCGGTGTTTCGCATTGTCAAAATGGTAAGTTTGTTTGTAATAATGGTAAGATCAGTCAATCTAAGAAAGTTTGTACCAGCTAGCGTTTAGTCAGCCTTATCAGTAAAAAACCCACTGCATCAGTGGGTTTTTTACTGATAAGGCTTTATATTGAAAATCAGTAATTATTTTCGTCAGCAAAATCATCGAAATCATCATCTCTTAAGTCTGCACCTAAGACTTGTAGGTTGCTCTCAATAATCCTAAAAGGACCTTCTGGATTGGGGCCTTCAACCCATTCTACTGTGCCATGTCTATCAAGTCCTACTTCTAAAAATATTTTACCTTCTTCATTTGTAAATGGATGATATATGAATCCGATATACATTTGTATAAACAAGTCATCGCTACGCTTTCCTGATTCTTCTAATGAGAAATCTTGTGCTGAAAACACATCTCTAAGATCAGAAACATCATAATCTGAACCAAAATCGTTTTTATCACTATCATTTTTGTACCATTCGTAAATTACTTCACCTGTTATACTCGCCATTTTATTCGCTCCGTAGAAAAGAAAAACTAATATTATCCCAAAATCAATTAAAGATAGTACCTGCCTAATTTACAACGAAGTGTAATATTAAGCTATTTTTAATTTTTCGTGTTCAATACTATCGAAGTGAGACGAGGTTATAAGTAATTCGTTACCAATTCTCTTTTTTACAGCACTATAGTTGATATAAAATTCTAGTATCTGAGATATTGTCGCAGGCGAGAGACCAGAATAAAAAATTTCTGGCCAATTTTTCATCATCGTAGCGTAATGTCTCATAAGCCCATTTGACGAGCTCATGCCCACGCTTACCGCTTGCTTCCAATGTCTTAATATCGATATTAGTTTCAATCGTTGCCATACGTTACCACCTTATGACCAGCCTTAATCGTGTTGGCTAATATATAGAGAGTCAATATGATATCGATACTAATCACGATTATAAATAATGATTTGCCAAAAAAACCCGCACAATGGCGGGTTTTTTGGTTCAATGCATTAGGTTATATAAAGTTATTGATATATATTTTTTGAAAAATACAGGGTTGACATATACAAAAATAAATGCTGTATAAATTGAACAAATGACCCCACAATGGTATCATCTATTTGTGATAGCTTGTGATAGCTTGTGATAGCTTGTGATAGCTTGTGATAGCTTGTGATAGCTTGTGATAGCTTGTGATAGCTTGTGATAGCTTGTGATAGCTTGTGATAGCTTGTGATAGCTTGTGATAGCTTGTGATAGCTTGTGATAGCTTGTGGATGCGCCATTGTGTGCCTATACAGAGTACGTGTCCTGTGGGACATTTTTTGCATCTGAAATATCTGCAAAGAAATACAGATGAAATGAAGGTGAATTATGACAATACGTCCAAAAAACTCTAAACAAGAAATTTTGAGTAATGTTCTTAGTGATATTATAGATGAGTTTTTCTCTCAACAGAGAGGTATAGTGATACCTGCCACTAATATAATTCTTAAAGATTATTTAAAGAAGGCAGATGAAAATAAAGAAGGTGGGCCCTCTATATATTATCTTATTCAAGCATTGGCAGAAATGGCTAAAGGCAATATCCAAGCTGCTGAAAAATTTTGCAGTAATGCCACAAGACTTGACCCTAATCACCCTACAATTATGTCGAATTATGCTACGATCTTATACCTTTTAGGGCGTCATGAAGAAGTGAAAAAAATAGTTAAAAAGTTGTTTGACGAGAAAAATGTTTCTCCTAAAAGAGATAGTGCAGTGAGTACAAACCTGATGCACAGCTCGCTAGTTACTTTAGATACTAGTTACTATGAGTCATCGAACGCAATTAGTACTATCAATGGTTGGAATGATGTTGTGGATTATATTAAGAGAATCAAAAACGACCTTCATGAAGTTGATATTTCTTCCAACGAACACACTGAATTCATGGAGCAACTAGAGCTTTTTCTGTTTGTTAAAACTCGTCAGATGGCAGCCTATAGATTAAGTATCGAAAATGGTTTAGACAGGTATTTAAAGATTGAGGTGTTTCTAGACATCAACGCAGACGAAGCTTCTTACCTAAATTCAGAATTCACCACTCATTTTGTGGATTACGTTTTTGATAAAGATCGTCATGACCTGCTAGGTAAGTTTGTGGTTTTTTTCAAACAGAATGAAAGCCGTCATGATGGCACTGAAAACTCAGATGCTTTATATTTAGGTATGAATGAAGAGTTGGTGGCTTAGATGGCGGTAACGATTGAGGATTTATATAAGCAAAAGTTAAAAGTTGATGAGATGAGTTATGAGTGTGCAGAAGCTCATAAGCGATTAAAGATTATTCGTGGTTATTACGCTACTTTTTTATACGCTAGCTCCTTATTTGATAATCCTCATTCAAACGGACATATGTTGGATAAACATGATTATCCGCCTAATCCAACTGAAAGAACCTCTAAGTATGGTTCTCATCAGAAAATACACATGAGCTTGCAGCGCTCAAGAATTAGAGTTTTATCCGATCTGGGTATAGATCTACAAAAGTATCATGATATTAGAAAAAAGGCAGAATACGATATAGGCTTGGACATTACAGTTGAAGAAATAGATTTCGCTGAGTCTTCTTTCAAACAGCTCAAAGAGTATATTGATTTTTACATTAAAAATGGCGATCATCACTTCACTAAGTCAAAAAAGGTCATTAACGCCACAGTAGGCCGTAATGGTGTCAAAACTAGTGGTCTGAAAATATTGAAATAAAAAATAGTTTTGTCGAGCAAAGCAAAAAGGCATTCGCGATTTATTCATGTAATGCCTTTTTTATTGTCATCAATTCTGCTTACTAAAAATTCTAAACTTCTTCATACCTCTCATCACATACCTTCAGTCTAATCCCTATAACATCACTCAAGTCAGCACCTTTCTTAATACTGTAAGGCACGTTCGGGGTCATACCATCTTTCTTCAGAGCCATTTGAGCCGCCTTGTTCAGCGGCGTACCAATAGAGGAGTCTTCAATATGACCTACAGGTTCAAAATATACTTCAATACCAAAATCTGGATAATAAACGCAGGATATCTCACCTGATGTCGTAAATGGGTAGGGTGTATCATGCACTGGAACATCACCAGAAACAAATTTATTACTATCGTCTTGAGTAGGAGAGCATGCAATTGAAGGTAAGACGGCTATATTGATCAACCACCTGGGCATATCGATTCGCATGGGACACCATCCTTGTCTCTATCTAATCGAGTATTGCCTCACTTTAATGCCTGCTTAGCTTGCTCACAATTAGCCATCTGGCCACAAGTACTAGGTAAGCCTTTGCACTGAGCGCCACCATTCACACGCACAAGAAAAAAACTGTTTCAAATAGAAGTTAAAGCAGGTTAAAGGTGGGATTTTGATATTATTGGAGAGTAATTTGAATAACTTTTAATTCAAAAACCTTGAAAAATATAATTTTTTAAACTTCTTGAGTGTTACCATTAACTTACAGAATTGTAAGTACTAATATAAAGTATTTACGTTTTTTATGTCTAATGATAGATGCTTTTGGAGAAGTTTATATGAGTTTTTTTAGTAAATCCCTATTTATCAAATTGGTAGCAAGTTTAATAATCCTATCAACTACATCTTATGCAGCTCAAGCTAACCCTATTTTGCAAGAAAAGAAAGAAGTCTTAAAGCAGGCAAGTAATTTTGCTCAAGCAGTAGCTTGCTATACTACTTTTACAGGTGATGCACAGACTACTATTGAGGATGTCTATTTAGTTGAAAGCAGTGACGGTTATGCTGAATATTTTGTTTTCTGGTCTGGGGATTGGTCATGTTGGGGTGGTGCTTCAACATATCGTTCATATTTGACTTCTTTTTCAAAACTTGCCGACAACAGACCTTTTATAGTTGATAAACAAGATATATTAGCTGATATTAACGCTGATGGCTATTTAATAAATGATAGATTTATTAAAGATGTTAAGTACGAAAAAGGTAAGTTTTTTATTACTGGATCTGACTTTAGCAATATAGAAAGCGATTTTGAAGGTAATAACCTCCCTATAAATCGTTATCAATATACTTTAGCTAAGGTTGATAGCAATGATGAAACGAAATGGGCGCTGTTAGACAAGAAGTTTATAGGTAAAAATAAACGCGATAACTAGGGCGTGTTGAACATTCAAATGTGGTGCTGGCAGTGACTATTTTTTAGACAATATGCAGTGAAATTTTTGAGGCCTAGTTATTCTAGGTGAAACAATTTCGCCATATATTGGCAAAAAATAGTCCTGCCCTAAAAGGCTGATGCTAAAATCACCCCAAACGTTGTTGCAAGCCTAGCTAAGGTCTCGACATTATCGTCGGTTTGCGCCTAGTTTGGTACAATTTTAGCAATCAGCAGCCCTAATATTTGAATGTTCAACACGCCCTAATGATAATGTGTTAAAAATCTAATTTTGATAATTACAAAATAAAATATAGTTGAAAAATAAAATTTTCCTAATGATTTAGACAACTTATATAGTGATCGTGTTTGAACTAACTTTAAGGTAGTAAATATCATGAGATTATTAAACCAATTATCTACATTCCTATCAGGCATTATGGTTTTAACAGTTTGTTCCTTGGGAATAGCAAATGCCAATAACGAATATGCCTTAGCTGAAGCCAAACAACCTAGTTCAGATGCATATGAATATGCACGCGCAGCTAGGGCAGAAGCAGAAGCAGCTAGGGCACAGTCCAATGCAGCAGCAGTAGCAGCTTGGGGAGAAAGAGACGTAGCTATGGAGGAAGCAGAAGCAGCTATGGAGGCAGCAGCAGTAGCAGCTTGGGCAGAAAGAGATGTAGCTATGGAGTAAGCAGAAGCAAAAAATAATCTTAAACTGAGAGAATAGCTATTAAGCACACATTTTTAAATAATAAGTAGGGCAAATAATTACAAAATAACCTTTAGTTGATAAGGTGTGTACTGAATAACAGAAAAATAAAAAACGGTTGTTGGTATTATGGTTGGTATCGCCTGTTTTTAAATTATTAATATTGTTTATTATCAAAAACTTGAGTTTATAGTTTAGTTTCCGCCATCTCCACCAAATATTAAAAATCCGATCACTTAATGTGGTCGGATTTTTTTTGGTTTAATTTTAAATGTAGATAGTTGAAATAAAAGTTAAAAGGGACAATCAACTGATTCTTCATTAGCAAAAAAAGTTATTTCGTAATTATAAGTATTATTGACGCAAATCTGTGCATCATTAACAGCATCAAATTGCTCGGCTGTTAAAGTGATAGCCATTGTAAAATCGATCACTTGCTGTGGCGATCTCAAATCTTTAGTTAAGTCATTAGCAGTAAAATGAATCTTAGCGATGTGGTTCTCAATTTTCACTGTAAAATTTTCATTGCCGAAATTACTAGACTCAAACCCTAGTTTTTTCTCTTCTGGTGTTAAACCGTTCAAGTATTCTTGAATAGTGTTCTTTAGTGGTGAATCTTTATCTACATGTCGAATAACATAGACATAGTCATCTATATTTGGGTTTATAAAGTATACTTTTACCGCTAGCTTATCTTTGACTGGTTTCTTATTTATTTTATTGAGATAGTTTTTATAACTTTCGGTATACGCTTCCTTATTAGGGGTTTCAGGTGGATTAATAAAAGCTGATTCATTTTCAACTTTTTCTTGGTCTACAAAGGGAAATGGAAAGTATTGATCACATTCTTTTTGGTAGCACCCAAAACTGTATTTGGAGCCATCGCTACATTCAGCATGACCATAAGCTCCAGCATTTAAAGTAATATTACAAACATTGTTATCTACTTCAATATCATCAAATTCCATTTCGCATGTTGTAATAGAATTCATAACATAAATGTTCCGCTGCGACTCTTTCTTGACTAATGACATCAGATGTTTAAAATCATCTATAGACAACGACCATGAAATACCTTCTTTAGGTACGTCGTTCTTAACTGTAGTGTCTGCGTCGACGCATAAATTTTGATAAACCTCTGCTTCCTCTTGGCAGGCAGATAGACACGAAGTGATTAATAATATACCTACAGTCTTATAAATATTCTTTAATAGCATTGTATACTGTACTCCCTTCACCTTCGGTTTTAGCTGCGACATCTTCATGTACTGCTATATCAGATTGAGTCAATCCATAATGAATAAGTAGGTACTTGGTAAGGCAAGCAACGCCTTGAGTTTGTTTTACAGTAAGCTTTTGCCAACTATGCACATTATTACCATTTGCAGGTCCAACTGTTGGTTTTCCATTCTTATCAAGGGGCATACCTACAACTTCAATTCCTACTGAATAGGAGTTTGCATTACCAGCGTGTATAGTAAGTTTATTCAAGTTTGCTGTTTGGTAAATTTTACCATCCTTGTCTACAACAAAGTGTGTACCATATGGTTTTGACCCTCTATTAAAAGAATTAAATGTTGATTGAGCAGAACTATTGACGGTTCGATGCAAAATTATTTTTTTAATTTTTTGAGTGTAATTCATTCTTTCAAGCTTAGGAGTATGATGTTTTATTATACGAGAATGACTTAGAAAACCAGCTTGCATTGGTAGTTTTTCTGTTTTATTGCAAAAACAACCTGATATGTTTGAAGGGCAGTCACTACTATTTGAAACTAGTTTTTCAACAATATTAAATTTTTCGCAAGCTCCAAATGATCTATACTTTTCGCCATCTATTATATAGTGTTCAACTGATTGTGCAATTTATTCTATACTGACAAATGCTTCGCCACCTATTGAGCACACTACATTTTTAGTTAAAATCTAATTCAAAAGGATCATTGTTACGTTTGGTATCTCGAATTTCTATATAACGTGACTGACATTGTTGAATATTAATTTCTGTATCTTTAATTTTATCTCTTAAGATAGGTAGAGATTGAACAAGTTTCTTTTGAATGATTTTTAAGTTTGGAAGGTTGTTTTCTTTAAGGTAAGGTATAAAATCCTGATCGTAATATTTTAACCAAGCACAGGCTTCAGTTACATTAAAATCATAAGGGTCATAAGCCAAAATTTGGAGGTAGAAACTCACTAGATTACCATTAGCTAAATTGTTACTAGGAATACTATTCATAAACTGGTTGTCCCATGAGAACAAATACATGAGTAGATATTCTTTGACTCTATTTAATTCTTGCTTATCTACATCTTGCATGAGCCTATAAGATAAAATGTTGTAATCATCATATTCATCTCCACGTCTATAGTCAGAAAAAAACTTTTCAATTAAGGTGTGTTTTATAGAGTTGGCGTTATATTTTAAGGCAATCTCTAAACAATTATCTTTAATAGCTAAAATATCTTTTTTATTTATTTTCATGGTATTTTTGATAAAATCATTATCAAATTGATAGCTCCAAGTATAAACGTCCGCACAAGCGTAAGGATGATCAATTTTCGCTAATTCAAATATTTTTTGATAACCTTGCGTTTCGACATCAAGGTTATCAACATGCCACAATTGATATGTTGCCCATGCGTACTGAGCATTTATCTCCTTTGGGTCTTTAGCATATTTGTGCAGTAGTTCCATTCTTTCTTCGTCATAAATCCTAAGATTTAGGTCACTAGCTCGTAAATTCATTGCTTCATTAAAACTTAAGCGTCGATCAGTTGGTAACTTAATTTCTTGATCATAAGAGCTATTCATTTTTGTCCCTTGATTAGTTGCTGTAGAAGACTCGCATGAGGATAAAAAAAGTACAGCTGTTAATGGAATTAGTAATTTTTTCATTAGTATAAGTCCTACCTGCTACTACGTACTGTTGTAGCGCTATTAAAGATTCTGAAATGACCCATCAGCTTTTTTTCTGGTAGGGTTTTCATACCTGTGTCAGGATGTATCCATCTAGCATAAGAGCTCACACTTGGGTCAGCTGAGCTATACCAAGTTAAAGATGTTGGTGCATATACTGTACCTATATTTGGATGTGCAGCAATATACTCACCAAGAGTTTTAGTCAAACCATTTCCAACGTTACAAGATAAAAGAACTAAAGTCTGACTATCTGTATATCCATTTAAACTAATAAACTCATAGAATTTATTTATGGCATCACGTTTTTGAGACTCAGTTTTTCCACTTATAGTCACGTACTGATTCTTTGATTTTGTTATGTTTAAAGCTCTTTGAACTGGGTCTAGATCTCTTGTGTTCACCCATAAAATACTGCGGTTGCTACCATGAGCGTAAACATAATAATATGAATGAGGTAAGTAGCGATCTCCTTCTAATATATCAATAGTCTTGTGAAAGTTAGTTTCATTACCTGCAAAACCATCGAAAGATTTATAAAACATATTATCGCTAGTTCCTGCCTTTAATTTAAGTAATTTATTAAAACTAACTAATTTAGCCCCATTTGGTACAATAGGAACTGAATCTAAATTATAACCTCCACTTATTCTCCTATTATAATCAGCTTTAAACGTTGAGTTTTTTGCTTTTAGGTTCTTAAGGATAGTTTCTAAAGAGTTTAAATCTTTGGCTGTTAAAATATTTTTCTCTGGACTAGGCGCCGCTGTAGCTATAATATTTGGTAAGTTACCACCTATATCTTGAGTATAAGTCCGACTTAACTCAGGCAGTATTTCAAGTAATATATTTGGATGATGTTCTTCTACCTTACCTGAATTATCTGATTTGCCCAGAGTGATATGCCCATTATGTGGATTAATCATTCGGTAACGTCTGTTTTTCAAAACACGTTCAGTCGCACTATCTATTAAATAGTAACTCATTGAAGTATCAGAACTTAAAAAATCTAAGACTTTAACGGTAACCCTGCCACCCGCAACCAAACCCTTCTTCACCGCCTTCACGGTAATCGTTCCCGGACACACCAGCTTAATCCCGCTATCATCAATCGTAATCGACGCACCTGCTGACGTTTGCAGCTTGATCCGCTTAGGACTCGACACATTTACCTGTCCTGACTCACTACCAATCGTCATACCTTGCTGAGAGTGCAATTGCAACTCACCGCCCTGTGCCTGTATTGCCAGTGGCTCTCTATTGGCACTGATATGCAGTCCTGACAGATCGGCTTGACCACCAATCCCAGAGAGCGAGTCAATCGTATTTGCCGTCAGCGTATAATTGCCCGCCACCACATCCGACTGGGTAGCACCTGATTGCCTGACTATTGTTTTCGCCGTCCATAGCGTATTGCTGGCTGCCGCTAAGATACTGTCTTTGCTGACTAACATGACATCGGCTGCGCCAAGTACTTCCGTATTTAATGTCGCATCGATGATTTGTGCACTGGTCTTAAAGGCTTCTATCGTTTGGTTGGCATCGCTAAGTGCTGCCGTGGATTGCAAGTGTGCCTGCTTTGCCTCCTTGAAGGTCTCGCTCAGCTCAGCGCCTAACTTAAGCTGCTGCTGTCCTGCATCATTGACCCACGCCGACTCATGCTCGGTTTGCGTGTGTCTGATATCAAAGGTAGAGAGTAGCACCCCCGTATCACCAGTGATCTGTAGCCCATGATCGGTGGCGACATTGATGCCTTGACCACTATCATTTGATTGATGATTGCTAAAGCGATGGCGTAACGTGCCCAATGCGACGATATGCTCATCAGGGGCAAAGGTGGCGCTAGAAGTGATGGTTGGTGTCTCAGCATTGGCACGTGCCCCAGTATTCACTGACCACTGCAGTCCTATCTGGTTCGGCGTATCATCAAAGCTCATGGTTACTTCAGACTCAGAAGTCAGCCCATATTGAGCAATACCTGATATCCAGCCGCTGTGTCCATCATCTTCATTAATTTGCGAATGACCCAAACCACCACCATGCCATCTAGGAGAAGATCCGCCTTGCAAGTTATGTCGATTAGATAAGCCTGCATCACGAGTGGTGATGTCTTTGTCATCGACATCGCCCATACCGATACCGTCATAAAGCAATCTGCTAATCACAGGACTGTCGATATCGCCATACCAATGGTTAAGCAGCACCGACTGTCCCAGCCTTAGCGCAAACTGCCAACCATGAGTGCTACCCGATGACAGCTGCAATGAGCGCAGGGGCGGGGTGGTGCCATCATCATGAGGGCTGATACCTGAGTAGACGGGGGTGGTGATGGTTTGTTGTAGATTGTCAGTGCTGACACTGGAGTCATAGCTGGACGAGGCTGATAAACTGGTGTCACCAGTACGTGCTTGGGTGAGACCCGTGTAAGTGCTACTGGCAAAGGATAAAGAACTGGGATAAGGGCAATAAGGAATAGCAGCGTCAAGTAACGTCGCTGATACCCAAACCCCAGTATTGCGCCATCAAAATGATGGTAACTGACGCTTCGTATCAGGCAAATACGGTAGCTAGCAGTGCGATCAGTGGAAAATATGGTCAAGTTCATTGTTGCGATATAATATTTTTAGCTTAAACAATTAGTTTATATTCACAAAAGCAGGATCACTTAAATTTTTTATTTTAGGGGCAGTGATAAATTGTGGATAACCAGTTTTGGCGACATACTGCCCTTGTGTAGGATCTATTGGTGTACGTGAGAACTGATACGCACCTTCAATCGATATTTCCTGATTACCTTTTTGTAAATAAGCGCTTTCTAACACTAAATCTTTATCAAAATCTAGCTTGAGCGTTGCAAAATCATTTGCATTAGCAGGTTGCTCGTTAGTAGCGAGCGAACGCTTAGGATACAGACTATCAAAATATTTGAAAAAATAGTTTAAATTTGGATCTTGATAGTAAGGTCTATAGGAGGCTTTGCCAATACCTTGAGCTGCCCACTGTGGTCTAGGAAATAGATGTACTTCAACTTCGATGCGCTCACCAGTGCCTTTATTGTCTACCCAAGTTATAATCTTAGTTGGTACTGCTTTGAGCGCTTTACTATATTTATCAAATTGGTCATCCAGTACCGCAAACCTTTCGGTGTTGGCAAATTCAGCGTAGTACTCCCCGTTCCACTCTTGTCCATCAATGGTTATAGACAGATTCCAAGGATACTTGGTCTGCATCTGCTTGTACCACTCTGATGAGATCGTCCATTCCCCTGATTGCCATTGCTCATAACCTTTTGGGCTTTTATTCTTGAAAGCAGCAAGGTTATCATTTTTGCTAATGTCTTTATTTTTTAGGTAGTATTCGTAATCGATAAGAAGGTAGTCGTCACCGCTAGATATCTTCTCGCCTTCAATGGTTGCTGAGTCAGGCTCGATAGGCGTGGCTTGAAATGAGGTAATTTCTTTACGGCCAGACCAACCAGTGACAAAAACAATTACCCAGCCCTTGGGAGCAAATCCAAGTTCTATGGCATAATAGTTTTTATCAGCACTATCAGATCCTGGATTACTGTCGATCTGCTTTCTATTGGTGCTAGTCATCAGTGCATATATTTTAGCAGTGGGTAGCAGGTGCTCACCTTGATAATATTGGTTGGCTACCTTATCCAAGTAGGTAACTTGTACCTTATCTGGCAATGGCTGCTCGAACTCATTGCCCCCTAGCGGTGCGCTGCCATAGCCCCAAAAATCCCCACTACCGTGTAGTGAGCGTAACCAAGTGCCGTCAGCTAGATAAAAGCTGGTACTATAACTGCGTATTTTATCTGACTTCTGCAAACTCACGCTATTGGTAAGATTGTCTTGTTTGTATAGGGTATAGTCTGCTTCTGAGACATGAGCCCCCCATTCGACCACTCTATCGTCTCTCATTTGTTTTTCCTTGTATAGCCACACAAATGCCAGTGATGACAGCACAAAGATAGCGATCGTTATAAGCTTTATCGTTGTAGACCATTTGGATGACATCATTGTTTGAACTCAATTGTTAATTTGATAGATACTGGTATCAACCATTTATCGTTTTTCTAAAAGGTACGCCTTCACCATTTTTTAAGCGTCTTAGACCAAAACCTAAATCAGCTGTTGCGGAGCCTTTAACGTATTTTGCTGACCAGTGTATATAGCTGTTTCTAAATCCCTTAGTTGTCTTACCCTCGACTAGACTTAGATTTAGACGGCCTCCCCATTTAACACCTTTTATTACTTTATCTGGCAATTTACCCATCGATTGCCTAATACCGGGTCTCAAACTACTATAATAAGTGATTAATTCTGGCATAAAGCTCATACTGCCATAGGTTGCTGCCATGCGAGCTGTCATGTTTAAAGATACTTTATGTATGTCGTAATAAACGGCATTGGTACGCTCGGCTTTATAATAATTACTCCCAATAGTTCGCTTGATCAGTTTTATTTGATCGGCTTTATAAAACTCTTTAGTTATTAGCCAAGTTTTTAGAGTCTCATCTCCTTCTTCAATATCATATTTTTTACCTTTAGTACTATCAGGGTAGGCACCACCAACATCGGCATGTGCCCCATTCATTATTACTTCGTAGCCAAAGCCACCATTAATCGCCGATCTAATATTGGTGACTGAAAAGTTCTCGCGATACTCGTCGGCAGCTATAATATGAAAGACTTTAGTGATTTTTTTATCATTGGCATCCAAATTTCGAAAGTCTAACTTCAGCTCTGATACATCATTATCAAAATTATGGTTAACAGCCTGTCCGACAGGTATTAATCCGCTTATTAAGCCAGATCGTAAACTGACATATTGATAGGACGAAACGGTGTCAAACAAACCGACAAATTTAAAGCGAATTTGGCTTGCTGATAAGTTCCACTTTTTGAAAAGCTTAGGGTTTGATTTGGCTAAATGAATAAAGTGACGAGCGGTTGCAGCTCCACGGCTAAAGCCAAAAACATTGATATAGAGTATAGTGGGTTTTCTTCCTACCTTTCCTTCTATTTTACCAAATGCTTCTTTAGCACGTTCAACTACACCCGTATCACCATCACCAAAAGCAAAACCTAACAGTTCATCATCTTCATCACCTTGAACAGTACCAATTCCTTCCATATAGATCCAAAATTGAGAGCCGTTTTTACTTCTGTTTAAAAATAAATGAGTCACATTAGAGTAAGCATTGGAATAGCTGGTCTCGTCCTCGTTATGCTCTTTTTTCTGTTTTGCAGAAAAACCTTTATAGGTATCGGTGTTATATAAATTATTTTTAGTCCCATCAAAGAATAAATTCACTGTCTTACCATCTTGTACTACTGGTACAAAGGATCCTTTTCTTTTATTGCTTTTAGCGCTCGTCATTATTTATCCTCTTCATTAGTATCGGCGGTTAATTCAAATTCAACCGACTTATTCCCTGTACCAATCCGTATTGTTTCACCTTTTTCATTCGTTACGCCACGATAGGTTTTACCGTCAGAGGTTTCAATTCTATAAGCGAACCCGGCGATGATATTACCTAAAGTATCTTTAACCACATACATCTCATTATAAAGCTCTTCAGGAGGAGTGTAATGACACCATGCTCCCGCAACCATCTCTTTCTTCACCGCTTTAATCTTAATCGTCCCCGGGCACACCAGTTTAATCCCGCTATCATCAATCGTAATCGACGCACCTGCTGACGTTTGCAGCTTGATCCGCTTAGGACTCGACACATTTACCTGTCCTGACTCACTACCAATCGTCATACCTTGCTGAGAGTGCAATTGCAACTCACCGCCCTGTGCCTGTATTGCCAGTGGCTCTCTATTGGCACTGATATGCAGTCCTGACAGATCGGCTTGACCACCAATCCCAGAGAGCGAGTCAATCGTATTTGCCGTCAGCGTATAATTGCCCGCCACCACATCCGACTGGGTAGCACCTGATTGCCTGACTATTGTTTTCGCCGTCCATAGCGTATTGCTGGCTGCCGCTAAGATACTGTCTTTGCTGACTAACATGACATCGGCTGCGCCAAGTACTTCCGTATTTAATGTCGCATCGATGATTTGTGCACTGGTCTTAAAGGCTTCTATCGTTTGGTTGGCATCGCTAAGTGCTGCCGTGGATTGCAAGTGTGCCTGCTTTGCCTCCTTGAAGGTCTCGCTCAGCTCAGCGCCTAACTTAAGCTGCTGCTGTCCTGCATCATTGACCCACGCCGACTCATGCTCGGTTTGCGTGTGTCTGATATCAAAGGTAGAGAGTAGCACCCCCGTATCACCAGTGATCTGTAGTCCATGATCGGTGGCGACATTGATGCCTTGACCACTATCATTTGATTGATGATTGCTAAAGCGATGGCGTAACGTGCCCAATGCGACGATATGCTCATCAGGGGCAAAGGTGGCGCTAGAAGTGATGGTTGGTGTCTCAGCATTGGCACGTGCCCCAGTATTCACTGACCACTGCAGTCCTATCTGGTTCGGCGTATCATCAAAGCTCATGGTTACTTCAGACTCAGAAGTCAGCCCATATTGAGCAATACCTGATATCCAGCCGCTGTGTCCATCATCTTCATTAATTTGCGAATGACCCAAACCACCACCATGCCATCTAGGAGAAGATCCGCCTTGCAAATTGTGTCTATTCGATAAGCCTGCATCGCGAGTGGTGATGTCTTTGTCATCGACATCGCCCATACCGATACCGTCATAAAGCGATCTGCTAATCACAGGACTGTCTATATCACCGTACCAATGGTTAAGCAGAACCGACTGCCCAAGCCTTGGCGCAAACTGCCAACCATGCGTGCTACCGGATGACAGTTGCAATGCGCGCAGGGGCGGGGTAGTGCCGTCATCGTGAGGACTGATACCTGACCAAACAGGCGTGGTGATGGTTTGTTGTAGATTATCAGTGCTGACACTGGAGTCATAGCTGGGGGAGGCTGATAAACCTGTGTCACCAGTACGCGCTTGGGTCAGCCCTTGATAGGTGCTGCTAACAAAAGACTGTTTGCTAGGGTAAGGGCAATAAGGAATAGCAGCGTCAAGTAACGTCGCTGATACCCAAACCCCAATATCGCGGGCGATATCAAAGCCATGATCGGGTACAGTCAGATGAATGGCGTTTGTAGTATTGTGCTGCATATAATGAGCAGTGCGCTGTAACCACTGTTTGATAAATACTTGATGATGGTATGAAACGCTATCGTTGTCAGGCTCAATACCGATTAAGGTAACCGCGATACAATGCGTCGATAAGCTTCCAATAGAGGGTAGGTTATTGATACTCACTGGGCTACCGACACTCACTGGGCTACCGACACTTAGACCACGCATGGCTCCAGTCGCTTGATAGGTTTCGCGCTGACAGTGATTGGCAGATATCCATTGCTGTGCAAGATGAGCGGCGGCATCATCGCTGTGCACGCGAGACGGCGCACCAATTAATACCGTCGTGTCATCTATCGCAAGCGGCGACTCATCTACTGCTTGACCTTCATAAATCGTATCAGCCGCTAACCCATCTGCTCGTACTATTACCCTATCACTGCCAAGTTGCTGCGACCTCATTTGTAGCGTATGGACACTATCCTGACCTGACTGTACGGAGGACTGGGCATAGCTGTAGTGAAGTAGTAATCGCTCGCCTGTGTCTAAACCATCAACCAACCACCACGTGCCAAGCTCATCAACGGAATTCCCTGATACCCATAAAGTCGATATACCAATATCAGCGAGCAGTCCAGTAACAAATTCATAGTCACTGACATCCGACTGGGTGCGCATGGATAAAGGTGCCGATAAACGTGCGGATGATTCATCATCTGATGACAAAAGAGACTCAGATATTTGCCAATTTAAATCGTAATCACTAAGGATGAGGGTAACAATATCGAGCGTCGATTGATTGATAAAACTGCGGGTATGTATCGACTGTGCCAACTGCCAATCGGGGCTAACAACTTCTAAAGTATAAAAGTGCATCGCGCCATCAGATTGCTGATAACGGATGCCGCGTATCAGCCCAGTACGACAGCTAGCGGTACGATCAGCGGAAAACGTGGTTAAGCATATCGGAGCATTGATTAATGATAAACAAGCGTTCGATTCGATAAAATTATAACCAAACACTAGTATGTCAATATTGTCAGATTGATTAATGCCGCTTGCACCGCAAAACGCAACAGGGTAAAAGGTGTTTATCGTTGGATTATCAGTATGAACGGTAATATTATGTAGACGATTGGTCTTAGAAGGCATAAGAAGGGTACCGTTACTGCTTATTTTATACCAAGAAAATGGCTTGAATGGGTGGCTTACTAAATTATTTATTAAGAAAAGTATAGAGTTTATTGAAATATTGTCAAGTATATGTATAATCAACCTCATTGATTTTTTATGATTAATGAACTTTAGTTATATTTATTTCTTTTAAAAATCTATCCTTTTATATTTTTAGTGATGATACTGTTGTTATGAATCCTATTTATCGTACTAAACTTGCCACCGCAGGTCTGCTATCAGTCTTACTTAGCGCGTCTTTATTGACAGCGGGTTGTGGCACCACTGCTAAAAAAAATGTACAAACCACGGTCAGCAAACCAATAGTGAAGCAGTTGAGTGAGCCTTCACTTGCCTATTTGTCAAACGGCAATCAACTTAGCAGTGAAGCGTGGATGACTATTGCCAAAAATAACTATGAAAAAAAACGCTATGCACGGGCATTGAGAGCAGCTAATGAAGCTCTAAGCGTTGATAATGAAAGACTTGATGCACGTCAGCTTGCCATGCTCTCAGCAGTTAAAGTAATGGAAAGTAATATTGATGCTTATCACGATAATAGTTTGATGAATAGTAGTGATAAGGCAACACTGAATAAAACGCTCACCAATATCACCACTTTAGTTAACGCGTCTAATTAAAATAATGTTGAGCAGGCGCATGTATTTATCTCACACCAATAATGGCGAGCACCGATTTACAATGACCAGTATCAGAAGCAATATTAGAGTCAGTTTTAGGCTATCCAAAGCGTTTTTGGCAGGTCTGTTCATTATGGGTTCAGCAATGACTACCGCTCATAGTGAGCTTGTCATACAAGAGAAAGACCCCGGTTCTAGCATCATAAATCAATTTTCGGCACTCAAAAATGCTGATGCAAAATCACCGCAACTGCATCAACTGGTCGCGGATTTGAACCAAAGAGTATCTCGTAATCCTAATGACTCGCTAGCATGGGAGATTTTGGCGCAGATTTATTCTAACAATGGCTATCATGCTTATGCTGTTTACGCAGCCAGTGAAGCCATTGATCTGGGTCAAAGCACTGCTAAGCTAAAAAAGATACTACTCAATAGCAGCGCTATCGTCTCCCAAAGCCAACTGCAGTCAGATTATCTCACTGATGAAGTGGACGCAGCGTTTTTGAAGGAGTATCAGTACGCTTTAAGTAAAATATATGGTGATATCTATGGTTTCAATTACGACGAGTCTTTGCCGAAACCACCAGCGCCAGTCGTCAAGCCTAGAAGCGGTAGATCAGGCGCTAAATCAAAACCTCAGCCCCATGTGTCTGTAAAAAAAGCATCGAAGCCTATTAAGAAAAAACCAGCCGTAAAAAAACCGCCACGACCACCAAAAGTTAAGCCTGTTACTAAACCTTCACCTACCAAAAAAAGTAACGCCAAATCGACTGATCCATTCAGTATATTGCGTTCAAACTAGACATTGCTGAGGTAACTTATTATGGCAAAGCAAGACAGTGTACAAAAGAAACTCGCAAAAGTACGTGCGCCTCGGGTGCATCTGACTTATGACGTTGAAGTAGGCGATGCGATCGAAACCAAGGAAATCCCTTTTGTCGTTGGCGTTTTGGGAGAGTTTTCAGGAGATTCCACCCTTGAACAACCACGCTTTAAAGACAAAAAGCTTGTCGAAGTAGATTTAGATACCTTTGATGAGGTGATGTCAGGTCTAGCACCGCGTGCGACCTTTCGAGTAAGCAATGACTTAAGTGATAAAGGCGGCGAATTCGCGGTTGATTTGGCATTCAATAGTATCAACGATTTTCGTCCTGAAGCGGTTGCTGATCAAATTGAGCCACTAAAGCAATTGGTACAAGCACGAGATCGTTTGGCAGATTTACGCAATAAAATATCGGCCAACGAAAAACTTGAAGACCTATTAGATGACGTGCTTAAGAACACTGAGCAAGTCAAAAAAATGGCGGAACAAAATCAAACCGACGGTGAGGATTAAACGATGAGTGCCCAAGCCCAGCAAAATCTAGCACCTGATGCGTTAAATAATGACAGTTACGACTTACTCGAAGAAATCGTCAATAAAAGTAACGTTGCCAAGTCTGATGACGAAAAAAATCGTGCCAAGTCGCAAATTGCAGAGCTTGCCAATGAAGTCATGCAAGGCACCGTAACGTTGTCAGATAATTTGGCCGCATCGATTGACGCGCGTATTGCCCAAATTGACGCATTGATCTCCAAGCAGCTGACTACCGTCATGCACGCGCCCGAGTTTCAAAAGCTAGAGTCCAGCTGGCGTGGCTTGCATTATTTATGTAGCCAGACTCCGTCGGAATCCATGCTAAAGATTCGTATGATGAATACTACGAAGCGCGAACTGACTAAAGATTTTCAATCGTCAATTGATTTTGATCAAAGCACGCTGTTTAAGAAAATATACGAAGAAGAGTTCGGTAGCTTCGGTGGTGAACCTTATGCCGCTATCGTTGGTGACTTTGAATTTACTCGCCAAAACTCAGACATGTATCTGCTTGAGCAATTGTCTCATGTTGCGGCCGCTTCTCATGCACCTTTTGTGTCGGCGGCTTCCGCTGAAATGTTTGGTCTCGACTCCTTTACCGACATTGGTCGCCCGCGAGATTTGTCAAAGATATTTGAAACCGCTGAATATATACGCTGGCGCGCGTTCAGACAGTCAGAAGATGCGCGATATGTTGCGTTAACCGTGCCTAGCTTTTTAGGTCGTCTGCCTTACGATCCTAAAGATGGCACAGTAGTCGAAGGATTTAACTTTACCGAAGAAGTCTCTGGTAATAATCATGACGATTATCTATGGGTGAACGCAGCTTATGCGTTCGCTTCACGCTTGACGGCGGCCTTTTCTGACTATCGCTGGTGTGCTGCTATTCGCGGTGTAGAGGGTGGTGGTTTGGTTGAGGGTCTACCAGTCCATACCTTTAAGACAGATGAAGGGGATTTGGCACTTAAGTGTCCAACTGAGATATCTATTACGGATCGACGTGAGAAAGAGCTCAGTGACTTAGGGTTTATCCCATTAGTTCATTGCAAAAATACCAATTACGCTGCCTTTTTTGGGGCGCAGTCAGTACAAAAAGCCAAAACTTATCAAAACGATGATGCCAATGCCAATGCTGCGCTATCGACGCAGATCCAATACATTATGGCGGTGTCACGTATTGCCCATTACCTAAAAGCAATGATGCGCGATAAGGTAGGCAGCTTCTTAGCACCTGGTAATGTTGAGTCGTTTTTAAATGACTGGATTTCTCGTTATGTCTTGCTAGATGACGGCGCCTCACAAGAAGCAAAAGCCCAGTACCCACTGCGCGAAGCTTCTGTACAAGTTGTAGAAGTGCCGGGTAAGCCTGGTGTCTACAAGTCCGTGGTCTTTTTGAGACCACACTTTCAACTTGACGAACTGTCTGTTTCTCTGCGTCTGGTCACTCAACTGCCGCAATCTAGCAACAGCTGATCGTTTATTAAAACTAACGTGAAATTTAAATTTTAAAAAAAGGTATGTGATATGAAAGATATTTATATTCAGTTCCGCGGTAAATATAAAATTGATGGCGAGTCTCGTGATAGCGAGCATAAAGGTTGGCTTGAAGTAAATACTTGGGATCACTTGATCCGTCAGCCAAAATCAGCGACAGCAAGTAGCGTTGGTGGCCATACTTCTGAGCGTTGTGAGCATGCTGACATGACGTTTATGAAAGATTTGGACTCGACCAGCCCTAAACTATGGGAAGCGTGTTCTGCTGGCTATACTTTTGATGAGATCCAAATTGATTTTTATCGTGCTAACGGTGACAAACGCGTTAAATATCTTGAAGTAAAACTTAAGCATGCACTGATCGCAAGTGTCGAGCCAACGGTGCGTTCAGAAGGCGTGCCAATCGAAAAAGTCGGTATCAAATATGCTGCTGTTGAGTGGACTTACACCCAGCAAGATATCGATGGTACTGCTAAAGGCGCTGTGACTAAAAAATGGTCACTAGCCAACAACACTGCTACTTATACCGCCTAATTTAGGTTGTATCAGGTGTCATCTATTGTGTCGTACCGAAAAAGAAAGGTTTATATCTAGGCCTTTCTTTTTTGTTTGTTAAATAGGAATGATTATATCAATGAATTACGCCACTAACGCCTCTAACAAAGAAATTGGATTTCGCCCAAATTTGTTCGAGCAGTTATTTGATGATCAGCCCCGTCATTTGTCGCATGAGCTCGTGGTTCGTCGTCTTAATATCGATGAGCTAAAGTCTTCGGTCGCACGAGACCTTGAAGCTTTATTGAATACGCGCTGTGTGGTGTCTAGTAGACTGCAAAAGTATCAGCATGTGCGTTCATCGATATTGAATTTTGGCATATTAGATTTTGTGGGACTCAGCAGTGCCAATCCTACTGACTGTGATTATATCTGTCGCCAAATAGCCCAAACAGTCGAGCAACAAGATACCCGGCTAAAAAACGTTCGCGTCTCGTTAGATATTGGCGCAGTTGATGTCAATCAACTGTGTTTTTCTATTGAAGCGTTATTAAAGGTTTATCCAGCACAAGAGCTGGTCAGTTTTGATGCGTTCTTTGAGCCAAGCTCTCAGCGTTACTTAATAAAATAATCATTATCTAATTAATGAAATAACTACTACCGCTCAATTTATACAGGTAGCAGCGATCAATATATTGAGGCGTCATGGACAGTTTACTTCCTTACTTTGAGCATGAGCTTAGCCTGTTTAATAAGCAGTCAAAAGAGTTTGCCAAAAAATATCCCAAAATAGCCAATCGGTTGTTGATGGGGCGCGATACCGTCGATGATCCGCATATAGAGCGGTTGATACAGGCTTTTTCGCTGATCAGTGCACGTATCAATAAAAAATTGGACGATTCATACGCTGATTTTACTGAGTCGTTATTAGAAGTCGTTTATCCCGATTATCTCAAACCTTTTCCGTCGGTCTCTATTGCACAGTTCAATCTAGGCGTACAGGGCAATGCGATGAGCGAGGCAGTCTTAGTCCCTAAAAATAGTGCGTTCGCCAGCCAAAAAATAAACGGTACGCCTTGCCAGTTTCAGTCAACCCAAGATGTGACCTTGCTGCCGCTACAGATAGATAGCGTCGACTTTGAAACTCGTCAAGAGGTGTATGACAATCAGCATGGACTACTGAATGGCTGCATTAGTATCAAGTTTAAGGGGCTCAATTCAAGCTTTGACTATCAAGCCTTATTAAACCACTCGTTAGATTTGTATATAGACGAGGACGCCAGTCAGGGTACCAGTCTATGGGACTTGCTAGGGTGTGATGTCAAGCAAACGCATCTGCATGGTAGGCAGGTCAATAAGATTACGGGTAGTCCGTTTGAGATTATAGGCTTCGATCCTGAGCAGCAAATTCTTCCGAGCCATCGAGTGAGTAATGCTGCCTCTGCCTTATTAAAAGAATACTTCTATTTCCCTGAAAAATTCAATTTCTTACGCCTTAATCTTGGTAAGGTTTGTCCAAATTTAAAGATCGATAGCAATGGCTTTGAGATTCGCTGTTACTTTAGATTTGATAAAAAAAATACCATCCGCCTAAAGAACTTGCAGCAGCTCAGTGCCAGCAGTATCAAGCTGTTTTGTACGCCCGTTGTCAATTTATTCAAGGCGGCTGCTAAGCCTATTCAAGTGACCCATCGTTCGATCTATTACGATTTGGTGCCTGATACTCGTGCGCTGTTTCAACATGAAATCTATGAGGTTAATAAAGTCATAGAGTCGAAGCAAAACGACAATCGTTTGATACAACGTGAATATCATCCGTTTTATGCGCTCAATCACTATGAGCAGCAAGATGATGGTCGTTATTATCATATCAAACGTGATAAGGATATGGCTGAGTTCAAGCAGGGTTTTGAATATCAGATTATGTTTGTAGAAAAAAACCGCGAGGATTTATCAGGCGCGGTCAGTATGAGTGCGTCTTTATTATGTACCAATAGAGATTTGCCGGCTCAAGTAGTATTCGGTCAAAGCCGTGGCGATTTGTTTAGCGAAGGGATGACTGGCTTTAGCAGCTTATCGTTGCTAAAGCAGCCGACCAGAACGGCACGCTTCGACTATACAGGTGAGGAACGTTGGCGCTTGATATCGCTGATTAGCTTAAACTTTTTATCGCTTGCCGCCCAAGATGCTGAGCTGATGAAAGAGTATTTATCGCTGTATGATATTACGCAATCTGCCTCTAACAAACTGTTGGTTGAAGGTATTGTGTCTGTCGAAACCAGTATCGAAGCTCGACGTATTCAGCGCTTGCCACAGCCTGGTTTTGTGCGCGGTACACTGATCAATATTCAAATCAACCAAAAGAATTTTGCTGGAGTGAGTATCCGCCAGTTTGCCCATTTATTGGCGCATGTGTTTGGCTATCACGCCAGCTTAAATAGCTTTGTTGAAGTGTCCATTAGTGATGCCATTACTAAAGAGGAGATATACAGATGTCAGCCACGCAGCGGTCTCAGTCCTCTTATTTAACGGATCTAATGGCGGCGCCGCAATCTTATGAGTTATTACAAGCACTACGTTTGGTTTGGCATGAAGTCAGTATGGGGTATGCACCTATTGAGGTACGTTACCGTGCCTCGTTGTCATTGGCCTATCCGCAAGCTGAAATTGAGTCGATGGCGCTCATTGTTCAGGACAATATGGAAGACAGTGGCAGCTCATTAAAGGATGGTCAAGTAAAAACCAGTTCATTAAATGCTAGGCGGATAGAGGTTTGCCCTGCAGTTATCGGATTGACTGGCCCGTTGTCAGCCTTGCCAGCGATGTATACCGACCATCTAGCCTCGCGAGTCAATCATGCAAAAGATAAAGCGGCACCAGCATTTTTAGATTTATTTAACCATCGATTGACGGATTTGTACGTGCAAGCGAGTTGGTTTTATAACTTGCCATTACAGTATGAGATAAATAATAAAAAAGACAACTATCTACTGAGCTTGCGGGCATTGGCGCGTCAGCCGAAGAAGCTAACCGCCATTGATAGCTTGATTGCTTATGCTGGCATGATCGCCCCAGGACGCCTGACAGCCGATCAGTTATCACATGTACTGTCGCATTTTTTAGATAGCACCGTCAGTGTCGAGCAATTCGTACCGGAGTGGTTTGATCTACCAGCTAGTGAACAGACAGCACTTGGTGGTCAGCATGCTGCCCTTGGGTTGTCCGCATTTTGCGGTGCGCGCGTCGTACAGTTTGATAGCAAAATTAGAATTATCTTTCATCAGTTGGACGCGAAGCGTTATTTAAGACTGTTACCAGCAGGGGATATGTATCAAGTCATTATTGATTTTATCCGTAAATGGTGCGGTGTTTGCTTGGCGGTCGAGATGCAACTCGAGTTGGACAAGCAATACATCACCCCGTTGTCATTATCAGAAAGTAATTTTGGTAGTTTGGGTCAGGGTGGGTTTTTGATATCGCAGCCTGCGACGCAGCATCATGATGACACCCGCTATGCGTTGCCGATTCAGTAGAAAGGTATTACTAAAAAAACACGGTTAATAGTTGTATATAAGCAGTTTTAAAGTGAATCAACTATAAATTGCTTGTTTACTAATAATGCTCAATAGCTGCTCTAATTTTGTATATCAGTTTTATATCGCCGTTTAATAAAAATAATTTTATACCATTCACAGAAATTAGAGTGGCAAGGAAAACGAGTGAAAGTACTACGCCTTGTAGGCTAAGCGAGTTTGACACAGCTAATCTTACTTTTTGGGTTTGGTATTAAGTCTAATAAGAATGCTAAAGGAAAAGATTTATGAGCCAGTTAAAAGCTGTAATTACCCGCTTGAGTCCGAGTTGCCGACAGTGTTTGCAGCAGGCGGCTAGGCTTTGTATCAAACATGGGCATCGTGAAGTGGACACTGTTCATCTGCTGCACGAACTGATTGCGACGCCGCACAATGATGTAGCTCAAATTTTAAAAGTAAATAAGATTAATCAGCAGTTATTACTAGCAGACATCACCGATTTGCTAAATACCTTTGGTCAGGCAACAGGCTCAACGCCAGTATTTAGTCAAGGTTTGATGGCGTTACTAGAAGATGCGTGGGAGCTAGCCAGTAGCCAATATAATCAAAGCGATGACAAAAATAGCCCGCTAGAAATCCGCTCTGGTCATATATTGCTCGTGCTATTGGCGTATGAGCGTTATCAGTCGCTACTCAAAACTCTTCCTGAGCCACTACAGTATATCGACCGCTTTACCCTAAAAGATGATTATGAGCGTCAATGTCTAGGTAGTACTGAGGGCAGTGGATCAAGCAGTAATAAAATTACCAATAGTAAAGGCGTCAATAAGGGTGCTGATGATGGTGCGAATAGTGCAGACAATGATACTAACAATCAAGAATCTTTAGACACTAAGAGAACTGAAGCTAAGCCAACCCCTGCGTTGAATAAATATACTTATGACTTGACTGCTAAAGCCAGTTCAGAGCAAATAGACCCTGTCATTGGCCGTGAGTTTGAAATTCATCAGTTGATCGATATTTTGATTCGTCGCCGCCAAAATAACCCTATTTTGACGGGTGAGGCAGGGGTAGGTAAAACAGCAGTGGTAGAAGGATTGGCGCAAAAGATAGTCGCCGGTCAAGTGCCTGATCAGCTCAAAGATGTGACGATACGTAGTCTTGACATGGGCTTGCTGCAAGCAGGGGCAAGCGTCAAAGGGGAGTTTGAGAACCGTCTCAAGCAAGTCATTGAAGAAGTACAAGCCTCGCTACAGCCTATTATATTATTCATTGATGAAGCGCATACTTTGATTGGTGCTGGTGGGCAAGCGGGTCAAAACGATGCGGCTAATTTATTGAAGCCTGCGCTGGCTCGTGGTGAGCTTAGAACCATTGCGGCGACGACGTGGTCAGAATATAAGAAATACTTCGAAAAAGATGCAGCGTTGTCACGCCGCTTTCAAGTGGTCAAAGTCGATGAGCCTGATATCGAGACAGCAGTAGCGATGATTCGTGGGTTGAGTGCCAAGATGCAGGATCATTTTGGCATATTAATCGATGACGATGCGCTACAAGCGGCGGTTGAGCTATCCGCACGTTATATCAGCGATAGGCAGCTGCCTGATAAAGCGGTCAGTGTATTAGACACGGCGGCGGCACGGGTGAGCTTATCCAAGACCGCCATACCCAATCAACTTGACAGATTAAACGCCAAAGGGGTGCAGTTAGAGCAGCATATCAATAATCTCAGTCAGCAGCTCGAGCGTATCGGCGGTGTGGATGAAAAAGAAAAAGTCAGCCAAAAAATAGCCGTGCTTGATGAGCAGCGCCAAGCCAATCAGCAAAGCATTGCTGATATGACCAGTCGCTGGCATGAACAGCGTCAGCTTAACGACCAGCTTGATGCCTTAAATCAGCAGTTGAATGACAAGACAGATGGTTCTGATGCGCTTAGTGCAAAAGAGCGCTTAGACAAACAAGCTGAGTATCAAAGTATCGAGCAGTCGTTAAAAAAAATACAAGAGACGCAGCGCCTGATTCATGCGGTATTAGATCGACAAGTTATTAAGCAGATTATCTCAGATTGGACAGGGATTCCACTGACCGATATGGCCGGTAATGAAAAAGATCATATCTTGGGTTTGGCTAATACCTTGCAAGCCCGCGTCATCGGCCAAGATCATTCGGTGGCCGCTATCGTGAAGCGGATTCATACCGCAAAAGCGCGTCTAGACGATCCCAATCGCCCGCAAGGGGTATTTATGCTCGTTGGGCCAAGTGGTGTGGGTAAGACAGAAACGGCACTAGCACTATCAGAGGTGTTGTACGGTGGTGAGCGCAATCTTATTACGATTAACCTGTCAGAGTATCAAGAAGCCCATAGCGTTGCCTCGTTAAAAGGCTCGCCTCCAGGTTATGTTGGCTATGGTGAAGGTGGTGTATTAACCGAAGCGATTCGCCGTCGTCCTTATAGCGTACTCTTACTTGATGAAGTAGAAAAAGCCCATCCAGACGTATTGGATTTGTTTTATCAGGTCTTTGATAAAGGGGTGATGGAAGACAGCGAAGGGCGTTTAATTGATTTCAAAAACATGCTTATTTTATTGACCAGTAATGTTGGTTCGTCTGCGATTATGCAGGCATGTATCAATACAGATCCAGCCGTTACTGACTTTAGCCTGCCAGACAGTAATAGCCTAAAACAAGTCATTAATCTGCATTTGTATAAAGCCTTTAAGCCCGCGTTTTTGGGTCGCTTAACGGTCATTCCTTATTATCCGTTGACGGATGATGCGCTCGCAGAAATTATTCGCCTTAAGCTGGACAAAATCACAGGTCGTATTCATGACAATTATGATGTGCCTTGTGTCATTGATGATGAGGTGATTGAGCTGATTTTATCGCGTTGTCATGAGGTCGATTCTGGTGCACGTAACGCCGATGCGATTATCAGTCATACCTTGCTGCCGCAGCTGGCGGGTCAGCTACTGGCTCATGATGACAGTCAAAGTGTGTTAAAGAAAATTACCGTATTCGTCGATGCGGACGATAATTTTGCTTATCGTCTGGATACTGATGCTGTTGTGGCGCTCAATCAAATGGCACAACACAGCGAAGATGAAACTGAATATCAAGTTGAGGATCAAGTTAAGGAACCACCAAGCAAACCCCTTTCAGCTAAAAAGCCGACAGTGAAAAAAGTCGCCAGCAAAAAACCTACTAAAAAGGCTATTAAAGAGGAGTCATTATAATGAGTAACGATAACTCTTTAGTAAATAATATTGACACCCTTATTGCGCCGATTGAAGGCAGTCGTCATGGGGTCGGTGAAGACTTAATATTCGATCCACGTATTGATGCCATCGTTGCTGCTCGTCAAGAAGATGACCCATTACTGGCACAAGGCAATTGGGTCACTGAACTAAAAGTGGCTGACTGGGATTTTGTCAAAAACCAATGTGCCGATTTGCTCAGCCATACTAGTAAAGATATGAAGCTGGCACTTTGGTATGTCGATGCGTTGAGTCACACCGACCATTTAGCAGGTATTAGTCAGGGGTTAAGTCTGCTACAGACACTCAATGACGAGTATTGGCTCACTATGTATCCGCCGCTAGATGGTGAAGAAGACAGTATGGACATCAGAGCAGGGCTGTTGTCATGGTTCGTCAAAGCGCTATCCGATGATATTAAGCAGCTATCACTTTCTGATACAAAGACAGAAAAATATAACTACAATTACTATCTAACCGCGCGTGATCATGATAAGCAGCGTCAGCAAAATCCCGATAGCGAAACGTCCAATCAATTAACGCTAAGTGACTATAACCACGCCATCAAGACCAGTAGTGAGACTTGGCAACAATCACTGATGAGTAATCTTAAAAAAGTTACTGAGCAGTGGCAGGCCCTGACTGATCAGTTAAATGATTTGATGGGCATGGATGCGCCAGTCTTCGCACCAGTCACGGATTTATTGGTTGCCCTGACCCAACATTTGCGACCGTTGATACCAGAATATTCTGATACTAGTAGTGTTTCTGCTCAAGAAAGCGTAGCAGATACTATGGACAGTATTGGTGAAAGTGCAATGTCTGATAGTAGTGGACAAGCTGCTAGCACAAAAAATATTAGCTCAACCAGTTTTAATCCTAGTAACCGCGATCATCAAAGCAATCGTCAGCAAGCGCTTAAACTATTAGGTCAAATTCAAGATTATTTTTCGACCAATGAGCCGCACAGCCCGGTGACGTTTTTACTCGGTCGGGCGATTGATTGGGCGGATATGCCGCTCGACCAATGGCTCACTCATATCATCAAAAACGAAGATCAGTTAGCGATACTCTCTGACATGATTGGAATCAAACCCAAACGTGATTCATCTGACGATGGCTATTAATTGAATCAACGACAAATGAATACTTGGTTAACGGGCAATCTGCACGCAATTTGTAATTTTGCAATATTAAATTTTCCACCTTTGGACTGATAGAGAAGGGCTTGTCATGATATGGACTCAAACAAAGCGGCATGTGCAACTGAGTAGTGCCCATCCTGATATTGCCACCAGTCTCATTCAACAGGCTGACTTGGTTGAGAGCTTACTCGGGATGCCATTGCCCGACAGCGTTTGGAGTAAGCCCGCTCTTATGCCAACGCCTGACGCTTATCCAAGCCCGTATCATCACGACCAACGAGCGCAGTCTTATCAAGAGCGCCAACTAGCCCTCTATTGTGGCTATCGTATTAGCATTACTCTACTGCATCCACGAGCAGGACTGGATATAAAGCAATGGCTAGGGCAAAGTCTCTCGATACATTGGCATACGGGCGACAAGCTACTGCCAAGCCAAACCCGTCACGGTATCATCACCGAAGCCGTTGCTCTCGGTAGTAACAGTGGCATGGCCGCCTATCGCATTATCTGCGAACCTGCTTTGAGTCAGTTACGCCTAAACAGCCATAACCGCCGTCATCATCATCTCAGTCTCAGTGAGCTAATTACCCAAATCATCAGCCCGTACGATATGAACGTGGAGATTGACGAGCGTCTTAGTGATGACAGCAACTATCATATACAGCATAGCGTCCAATACAACCAAACCGATCTGGCTTATCTAACCCAATACCTTGCTCTCTATGGCATCACAGGCTATTACCGTCATGACATCGACAAGCACACTCTAGTCTTACTACCTAGTGATGGAGAAGAATTGCGTCCTGATGTCAGTGATATTCAAAGCATCCTCAGTCAAAACCCTGCCAACCTTGCTGATAGACAAGACCGCATTACTGCCATTCGTCCGCGTATTGCTCAGCATACTCAGCAAAGCGATCTACATCGTTATGACAGTCGCTTGATGAGTACCTATACCGGCAGTAGCAGTAGCGAGCAACCGATCGACTCATCAAACAGCACGCATCAGCGCTTTTTACACAGTCATAGCCGTTTTGATGATGACAGTCTCGATAAGCTTGCTACTCGCTACCAGCAAAACGCACAGCAGCGTGCCAATCTAGGCAGCCTCACTGGTAACATCCGTCATCTGAGTTTGCCAAGTAGCCACTATATCGATGGCAACCCTTATTTGACCGATCCGATCAGTCTGGTGTCTCTTCATCAGCATATTAATAATCATATTCCTACGGATTGGTTGGGGGCAGCACCCTTTGATCCCATTACCTTACAGTCCAATACCAACCATAATAATGATGACGACAATGACGACAACGTCCATCATATCAATGCCTGCTACCTGCCATTTCCGCACCATCACCATATTCCCTATGGGGAACAGCTGGACAAACTTGGACAACCGCATCCGAGTCTCACAGGTCTGATGAGTGCCAGTATTATTGATACCGATAGTAGCGCCATCACTCATGATCGTAATCATCGTGCCCATATAAGATATCACTGGCAAAGCGAAGGTGACGACAGCGCGCACTGGATACCCATTGCTAGTCACCTCGTCGCTGACCACATGGGACAAACCCATCCTTTGCGTCATGGACAACATGTCCTTATCGACTTCATCGGTGGTGACATCACTCATCCCATCATCAACGGTAGCACCCATAACGGCCAAGGTAATTCTGACGCTCAGCATAATAGCATCGTCAGTGACTCAGGTAACCTTGACGCCACCAGTCCCGCTTGGTTTATTAATCAAAGCCATGCTCATCCTATAGATGGCATTAAGACTCAAAGTATCGATAGCAGCCGAACAGGCGAGGCGACCAAAGACAGCTTTATTAACGGCTACAACCAGCTCATGTTTGACGCTCATCCTGACAGTCCGCAGATTAACGTCTATAGCAGCAGCTTCCAGTCTAGCCTGACCTTCGGTCATCTGTATCAGCATAGCGACCACACTCGTGGGCAAGCACGTGGGCAAGGCATCAGCATAGAAACCCAAGCTGCCGCTAATGTGCAAGGTAGTATGGGTATTCATATCAGTAGCCAAGCATCAGACCCCTTATCAAAATCTCATATGAGTCATGACAGTCATAGTAAGCTACAAACCGCTGACCAGCACCAGCAAGCTTACGCCCAGCTTGCCGAGACTCATCAGCCAGTGGGACTAGAGGGCAGTAGCAATAATAAGAGTAACAGTAAAGAAGACAACCAAACCCCGTTTGGTCAATTTAGTAAAGACACTAACGATAGTACGCTTAGCGAGTCAGGGCAATGGCAACAAGCCAATATGCTGATCGACTCTCAGCGTCATCTCGCACTATTAAGCGGACAGCATACTCAGCATACTAGTACCCAAAGCACGCATAGCCACGCCACAGACAACACCCATCATCACAGTCAAACCCAGATGAATCAGCTGGTGGCAGGGGATATACATTACTACTCAAACAAAGCCCAGACCCATACCGCCGCTCATGGTGATGTCACCATACAAGCCCATCAAGAGCAAATGCGACTCGATAGTGAGCAAGTACTGCGGATCCATAGTCGAGACAGTATTGAGATTATCGCGCCGGATACGCTAACGCTGAAAGCCGCAGGCAGTGGCATTGAAATATCAGGTGGCAATGTGACATTTATTACGCCAAGTCAAGTAGGCTATAAGGCGAGTAAGGTGGATTGGGGTAGTGGGGGTGGGGAGGCTAAAAACTTAGTGATGAGGCAGATGCAGTTTGAGGCTTGTGAGAAGTTAGCAGATCAAGCTGAGGGTAATCATGCCGCTACTACTGATTTATAGGTAAAGATATCTTTTACTTAAACTTTATATACAAATATAAAAGTATGACAGTCTCATGATGAACCAAATAGAGAAACCACTGAGCGTAAGCTTACAGACTCAAAGCCTCGATTTTCGAGCACTTAGTACCTTTGATGTCATGATTGTTCATCATAGCCAGACAGAGCTGATCGGCGAGATTAATTCTGCTTTCCCCGACGCTATATATTCATTACAACAAGAATTGCTTAGCTATCATATGATCGATAGTCCAGTCATGGTCACGCTAAGCCCAGACATCAGTAATATCCTAGAGGTGCATTTGCAGCAGTGTGAGCTGTTATCTCGTCATCACGGCATACTTACATTACTGGATTATACTGCCCCTAATATAAGGGCATACAAAACAAGAGTCAGTGCAAAAGAATATCTACCAGATGATCCTGAATGGCAGCAGCCAATAGTTAATGCAACTGGTGTAGAAGCCTCCAAACCAGATGTTAAGCAAATCGCTCGTTTACTAGAGTTGAACCAAATCATCCAGAAAGGCAGTCAAAAAAAGCATTTTCGCTACTTAGATGCGCAAGTGCTGATTCACCTGTTACCGTTACAACAGCATTATTATATCGCCAATCGCTATGGCTATCCCAAGCGTCTGTGGTTGGCATTAGGTAGTGACTGGTACAGTGTAGATAATATTCATCATTACATCGCTGACTCTAAAAGTTATATCCAATATCAGTCAAGCTACTGTCCAATCACTCAAAACCAGCTAGATGCTATTAGTCTGCTCAATCGCTTCTTTGCTAAAGAAGTGATTGATGGTAACGATTTAATATTAAATCACTATGAGACATTACTGAGTTGGTTGGATAAAGCAAATACTCAACTAACCACTGCCACGCACCTGACCAATCCGGTTGACCGTATGACGATGATAAACAGGTGGCTGTATGAGTGCTATGAACAATCTGGTTTAGTAGAAATAGATAATTAAAAAACAAGGAATAAAGTCATGGCAGATAGTAGTAGGTGCGATCAGTGTTTGACGGAAGGCATTACTTTATTACCTGTGCGTAGAGGACTTGCTAGTATAGATGATAGTAATATTAGCGTATATAGCAGGTTACTTCGCGAAGGTTATATTTATATAATTGATAATAATAATAACTGGTATGGGTATGTCGTCACTCAAAATCGTTATTTGAAGCAAATCAATGTAAATAACGCCAAAAAGATACCTGATTTACCTGTTGTTGACTCTACTTGCCACAGAGGCGATAACTGTACAGCATTAAATAGCTTTATTCGTATTCCTAATCCAAATAAGGATATCGAAACGCTATGGCTTGCCTATAGTCCTGTTAAATGGACAAAAGCAGTTTTTGAGAGGCATCAAAATAATATTAATAATGCTAAAAATAATAACATGATTGAAGTGCCAGTGTCTGTCACTCATTCCAACAGTGAGAAATCATTGGGGAAAATGGATTCTCAAAATAGTGGAGGTTACGATTTTTGGCAGTATGATCCTGATGGGGAAGAGCTATATGGTCCGTATTTTACTATTGAATATTTCAATGTTGTTAATCCTTTTACCAAAAAGCCATATGATCCACATAGAGTAAATGAACAAAAAAGTCTTTTAGATGAGTTATCTAAGATTGATATAGAGGAAAACCGTGTTCTTACTGTTAGTTTTAGTGATGATATCGGAAAGCTAATTGATTTGAATGAGTTTATGATACAAGCTCAACTAGCTTCTCGGCCTACTGTAGATGAAGTATATCGTCATACAGTAGCGACGCTTATTAATACCTTGAAAGATAATATAGATGAGAAAGCGAAAACCGATGCGCAGCAACATATAGATAGAATTAATGAGCATACTGAACTGATGCAACCTATGCCAAGATGGGAAGGCGATAGTCCAAGCGAAGCAGAACGACAAGTAGAAGAACAAAGACGTCAAGAGGGTGCTTCAAGGTACTTGGAGCGTCAACGACAATCAGCATGGTCAAACTATAGCGAACTCATTCGTGAAAGCGAGATGGACAGATGGCTTGCAAACTTTGAAGTAAGGTCTAAACAACGTCAAAATGAGCTTAACACCTTGTTAAAGACATTAGCTACCGCTTATAAAGAAGTGTTCGAAGACGAAAATCTAAAAACGACGATGTCTCACTGCTTCGACAAGGAAGATGAGATAAGTTGCATTTATTATACCCTTACCGTTCAGCAATTTTTAGGATCAACGGCTACCGTCCCTATGTTGACTGATTTATATGATGAATACTTATCCAAAAAAGCAGCAAGCGATGAAGATAATTATTTAGCACGTGCTTTAGCATTTAATCAAGATCAAGTCCTCAATCACATTGAAGGGCTTCCAGCCATCACGGCAGGATTTACCACAAGTGAGATTGCAACCAATTCATGGTCGGGACTGTTATATACAGGTTCGGCTGCTATATTTGGTAGATATGATGCTATTGCTGATCAAGTAGGAATCACTATTGGGTTAGCGGAACAGCTTGCCGTACCGTTTATGAAGAACTATCGAACAGGTCAAACTTTATCTGGACTCATGCTTTCCCAGAAAGAGTACCTATTTGGTTATCATCATGAAAAAGCCCTGATTATAGTCAAAGGACAAGGAAGCTATGCTGATGCAAGAAAAGCGCTAATGAACGGTATTATGCACATCGCAGGAGATGGAAGTTTACCTACTAAAATACGTGAAAGTGTCGATCAAGCACTCAAGACTTCAGGGGAGTCTGCCAGACTCAATAAAACCATTAGTCAAAACTTCATCTACTATATAGATAAAAATCAACTCAGAGCAGGAATGAATGTCTATCAGAATAGTAGTAAAGTCTATTCTGACAAAAACACGTTGAGACAGGTAATTGATCAGTCAGTTAATATGACCTCTGGACTATATGACCAAAGTTATAAGGATTACAAACGTTTTGCAGATATTACCAATCGAAGAATAGATCTAGCGGTCAGAACTCACTACTTCGGTGCAATGCTACAAACTGTGGCATGCGTCTTTTTAGTCAGTGCATTTTTTCAAGCAAAAACTCAAGAGGATAGACTAGTAGAAGGCAGTAAGGCAGCCGCAGGATTGATGGTGTTGTTAGGCGGTAGTTTAGAAATGCGCGGTAATGCCAGCAAGCTATTGGCAAGTGAGCTTGAATTAGCAAAAGGTGCTGGTCAATCTGTAAATGCTAAAAAATTGTCTGATGCTACTCGTCAAGCTAGTCGATTATCAAATGGTGCAAGGCTATTAGGTATCGGCGGGGCGGCAATATTTGCAGGATTTGATATAAAGTCGGGTCGTGATGCCAAAGAAAATGATAATGAGACTATGATGTGGGCTTACTATGGTTCAGCAGCCACTGGTGCTGGCTCAACGTTGCTTCTGACTTTAAGTTTAGGAGCAACTGCAACAGGTGTTGGTGTCGTTTTACTTATTGGTTTTATCGGTATTAACCTATTCATTGGCTATTGGAAAAAGTCAGGAATGGAAAATTGGCTCAATCTTAGTGTTTGGGGGATCGAGAATGCTGACTGGTCACTTGAGCACACGTTAGAACAGTTTGATCGTGCTGTAGTTGGTGATGATATTGATCTTGAGGATAATTAAGTGATAGATATTAATGGCAGGAACCCTTTTGCAAAACTATCCTATAAAGAAGTTAATAAAAAGCTAGATGAAAACTTTAGCATGGGTTTAGGCGGAAGGGTCCAAGAGATTCGTGATTTTAAATGGTTAGATAAAACGCATTATTATGACGTACCACTTTATCCTCAGCGTACCGTCGTACAGTTTAACTCAACCTATATGGAGTTAACAGGACGTCAAGATAGAATACGCGGGGATGTCACGTTTGGCAGTTTGTTTTTTTTAGGATTGATATCTGGTGTTATTTACTTGGGTATCGTCATATTGTATGACGAGTTTTTAACAGGTTCTTTTTTATTGGGGATGCTAGCTAGTAGTATAACGTTAGCCTTTATCGTTGCCTTTATTTATTTACTCGCTTTACTCTCAACAGAGTTATTTACCTACACTTATCTACCTATTCGTTTTAATCGTAAGACACGTAAGGTTTATGTTCGCCAAGCCAATCGCCAAGTACAAGTTTTTAATTGGGATGAGCTAAAATTTTACATGGCAACCACCTATAGAGACGGGGGCGATGTGCGCGGTGTTACATTAACTAACGATGGTATGGCAATAACAGGTATGTTTAGCTTGCCGTTTGTGAGTGATTTAACTGCCAAAGAAATATTAGGAGGAACACAACTAAAACAGCATTTTGAGTTTGTCCGCCGATATATGGAGGGCGATGATAAACAACTTGAAGAAGTTAAAAGTGCTGTTCGCTATGTTCATTCTGTGCATCAAAAAAGAGAAACTCCATTAATCTCTTTTCAGAGAGTTATATTGGCAGCATTAGATTCAGATGAGAATATGGAATATCCCAAACAAGCATTAAAATTACATTGGACACATTCCGCCGTTATCATTCAATTATGGCTACGATACCTAGGCCGTTTATTGTCTATCAATACCAGCATCACCCCCAAGTTTAGCCCAAAGATAGAAGCTGAATGTCAGATAGATCCCAATGATCCGCACGATCTAAACAAATATCTGCCCGAAGGCAATATAGAAGACGCCAATCAGCCTATTTGGAAAAAGCTAGTATATAGTATTTTTCTTGTTTTATTTGGCATTGTCATGTTGTTCATTTTTGCATTTTTCATTGACATGATAGGGGCAATCAAGGGTCATGACTCAGGGCTAGTATATAAGCTATTGTCTTTCTTTAGTTTAGTGTGATTAAATTTTTTACTATGCATATGATTGCTTAGAAAAATAAGAAGGCGGTAAATGCAACTACGCGATGACTTTGCCACCCATATCAGTGAGCTCAATGACCCTTTAGAGCGTCCTTACAGTAAAAACATAGATACCTCTTTGCTAGAGAGTATTGATGATATTGAGCATTTAAACAAAGAAATTCAAAACATCAATCCTGACTATTTGACGTTCTTACCAGCATATTTTTGGATGTTTTATTTTGCTATTGGGTGGGTTTATTTTTCTTCAAACTTTTTTGTAGCTACGTTCATTGGAGATATATTTTATCGAAATATGTTTCAAGGAGGAAGTGATTTAGGATGGATTTTTTATTTTAGAATATTTTTTCTAATGGCTTTGTTTATAGTATCGTGTGCTCCATTATTAATACTCTTCCATCATTTTATTAGGAAGAAACCGTTTCGCACCCAGTACTACTTCTTAAAAAAAGAGCAAAAGGTAGCGTATTACTTTCGTCCATCGTTACAGTTTTTTAAACCCTTTGAGTTAAAGATAGTAGATTACAAAAACCTGATTCCTGAAATACATACCATCAAAAACAATACAGCTTACACACCATTAAATTTATATGTTGCAGACCCTAATACAGGGGGCATTACGCATCATATAAAACCACATGATGTCTCTGTCGATCCTCGTGTACATTGGGCATTTATCCGAACATATATGGAAAGTGATGCCAAAGACCTGCCCATAGACCCTCAATTCTGTGATGCTTATCCTGTCGATACCAGCAAATCACTTTTTGCCTGTAGTGATATTGTCTTTCGAAAATATGGCATTCTCAACACGCAGCATTCAGGCGCTGGCGGTATTGTTATGCTTATTATCAGCTCAATATATGCGCTTGGTTACTTACTACAAGGTAATAACTACCAGTGTACTAAACAAGCCATATTACATCCTGATATTAGCAAGCTACTTACTTGGGATGGTAAGGACAACCCTTACCCGATACAGCCAATTACGCCAGAAGCTCAAAAGGCTTTTGATGGTAAAAATTGGCAAGTGAATATCAGATGGATAGTGGCGATATTAATTAACATAAGTTTGTTTGTATGGGTGGTGGTGGCTTATAATAGCTAGCAAAAATTAGCATGTAGCTAAGTTGAGTTCTATTATGATACTACCAGTGCCACAAAAACTCCCTGTCGGTAAGATTGTTGGACATCCTTATCAAGGTGAAATTGCTAATTTCAAAGAGAAAGAATATAGCATTAATAGATTAAATTCGCTTATTCATGAGGTAAACCCGGATTATTTTCTGTTTCATCCTTCTATCAACTCTATTCAATCAGTAATTCTGTTAGCGTCTTATGGGGCGGCGTGGTTATTTGGGCAAAGTTTCTTTATTTTTTTAGTAATTTTCTTTGATATTATGTTTAATAAGGGAATAGATTTTTTGTTTTTTATAGGCATAGTTATGCAGCTATTATTACTGTTAATGCTTGGCTTTGCCCCTTTTTTAACTTTTAAACAATTTAAAACTAAAAAGTCCCGCTATTATAAAATTCTATTACTAAAACAAACGCAACAAATCGCCTACTATGAGCATAATCGCAAGCAAGAACCTGTTTTTCATCTTCTTAATTATAAAGATATTATTGCCTCTGTCAGAGGTAGTGAAGGTACTAATCTTGAGTCTCTCAACTTGCATATTATTGATAAAAAAACAAATGAAATGATTCATTCAATTAAATTTGATGACATGCGACTTAACCCCTACGATCAATGGGCAGTTAGACACTTTAAAGCAGGTGACATCATGCCAAAGATGAAGCGACTTGAATGGCAAACCATTTGGTATTTTAACGAAACCAATCCGATGACTATTCAACCTACCACGAGTTATACAAAGAGGAAAAGAGCAAGGCGACCTAAAGCTTATAAATGGCACAATTGAAATGCGTATTTAAATAGCTCTGTTAAACATGCCTTTTTTACTATAGTCATCGTCGATATATCGATTCTGCTGTTTGTTGAACAAACTCGCGGTCCTTTAATCTATGAGCAATTATTAAAGGCTATCTTTATGCAGGCACTGCGTTTATTTATGCTAACGGATTCCAAATTAATGCTTGCGCTGGCTAGTGTCACCAATAGGCCGTTAAGTACTATGAAAGTGGCTGCTTTTTTTATCATGTTAGGGTCGTTCTATCTATTTTTTATTACGACACAAGGTTTGCCTTTTCAGAATGGGATAATAGGATGTGGCTAACTATTGATTATATACAATTGATATAGCTTATTACCCTAAACGTGAGAAGGACGTTTAACAGTAAAGCTAGCAGTTCATTACTAGTAAATTGTCTAAATAGTGGAAAAAATTTAGTTTAATAAGAGAAAGTGCACAATAAGAAAAAGGCTTCCAATTGCTTGGAAGCCTTTTAATATAATGGTACCCGGAGCCGGACTTGAACCGGCACGCTATTACTAGCGAGGGATTTTAAATCCCTTGTGTCTACCAATTTCACCACCCGGGCAAAACTTGTATAATCTAAAAGTAAGCTTTCTACTTGTTAGATAGTGGTCGCTATTATAAGCATTTATATTAATAAAGCAAGCTAAAATTAATATAATATGAATAAAATTTTAACCTAAATAATTGGAGGCTGAGGTCGGAATCGAACCGGCGTTAACGGAGTTGCAGTCCGCTGCATGACCACTCTGCCACCCAGCCAATCAAGGACGCCTATATTAGCAAATATAATTTAAATTACAAGTTATTTTTTCGCTAAATGCGAATTATCTACTCAATTCTCCTTATTTGACCATAAATTAATGGCTATTCAAAGTATGAAGAGGTCAAATTAAGCCATTGTCAAGCTTAAAAATCAGAGATGGTTCGTCAAAAAACATCATAATTATCAAACACACAACGAAATAATATCTTAATTATTTCGTTGTGTGTTTGATAAAACAAGATAGGGAATAGATAGTGTTTTAAAAAGGCCTTGTGTGAGCGAAAAAGAAGACAATTTATGATCGAAAAATCAGGGTTATATGTCTGTCATTAAAGCGCTGCAAATGAGAGTTTATGAATAAGTGGGCTTCATGAGAGAGTCGAGCATAAAATTTTATAGGTCTGAATAATTCGAATAGTAAGTGACTCTGTTATCACGCAAAAAACCCGCTAATCCTAAGCCATAACGCTCAGCGACACGCACTGCGGTACTGGTAGGTGCAGACATACCGACTAGCCAAGGGATACGCCCACGAATGGATTTTTGTACCAGCTCAATCGATAGGCGTGAGGTCATAAGTACGCAGCTAATCTCTACTTTATTACGCAGTTGCCAACCGATCAGCTTATCAAGCGCATTATGGCGCCCTACATCTTCGAATAGGTATAGCCGCTGATTATACATCGTCGCAGCGGCGTGTACGGCACCGGTCAGTTGGTGCGTATGCTGCATGGCATCGACTTGCTGGCGTATTGCTAATAGACAATCAAGACTTGGTGTATCTGCCTTTTGTCTGTGTTGACGATAGATACTCAAGTCAGGCAGTGCTTGTGTTAGCCCTGTGATGCCGCACATACCACAACCTGTACGCCCTGCTAGCTGGCGTCTTTGCTCTTGGATACGCTGATGACAACGCTGGTTTAGTACTAGCTCCACCACATAAATGTCATAATCTTGCAGTGACGATAAGCTTTGTTCAAATGCTGCAGATTCAAAACTTTCATCCGTAGCATCTCTTATAAATCGTTCCTTTATAAATGAATCTTGCGTGAGATTTTGATAATCTGCAATATCATTCAGTTGGGTAACTTCCCAATCAAGCAGCTCATGACTATGCTGAATTAAGCCTTCGCTAAACAAAAATCCGACGGCTAAATACTCTAGCTGATGAGGGCTTGCCATCAATACCGCATAGTGAATACCATTGATAACGATAGCAACCGCAGCTTCCACTGCTAAGCTGGCTGATTGGCAGTCGATACTGATTTGCTGCATATGGGTCTGTGCAATATTAGTCTTAGCAACACGGGTCTCAATAATGCTGTTAGGGTTATACTTATCTGTCGGATAATGATGCTTTTGCGCCCAATGATTACGTGCAAGCGGCGTTGCAGATGACTCTATAGTTTCTGACGTCTTATCTGTTAGGGTGTTTACCGAAAAATTATCGCTATATTTTTCGTCAGTTTCAGTATCACTTTGGGCAATCATAATACCTCGTTATATCGTATGGTCATTGCCAAAGTTATCATCTCCTTTAAATATATGCATCATTCAATGATCCGCCCGTTGCTGACTATGCGTGATCGGTCGTACCAGCATTTGCTTCAACGCGTTGCAAAACAACGGTCGTCGATTTATACGCTGGTATGTGAGAGTCTGGTGCATGCGTGTCTAAATCAAATAAATCATTACATTCAGGATAATAAGTTGCGACAGCGTTAGCGGCGATATCCATATCAGTCAATACTAACGGCCCTAGCGTGCGTGGCTGAACGGTACCTTCTATGCTATTTGAACCATTTGAGCTGGCATGGCGGGATACTATTACTCTATCACCTGCTTGCCAACCCAAACGAGTCATTTCATCTGGGTGCATAAACAACACATCACGGCGATTGGTTTGGCGATAGCGATCTTCAAATCCGAAAATCATGGTATTAAATTGATCATGGCTACGGACACTGGTCAATTGCCAAATTTTTTGTTCATTGTTTCGCGCATTATTAGTCTTATCATTAGGTTTTTTGTCATGGTGAAAGGCTAAGGTGGTCTCTGTCATTTGTGTTGCGACGTAGGTGATAGGGTATTGTGGTACTTCAAATTGCGCTTTGCCACTGTCAGTATTCCACACACGATGACGCGCAGAATGGTACAAATGAAAGCCACGCTCGGTTTCGCGAATACGCTGATTAAAGTCTTCAAAACCGTCAATCGCTTGGGCGATATAATCACGAACGATGTCAAAGTCTTCACTCATTGCTTGCCAAGGAATGGACGAATCAGCACCAAGCACATAAGTGGCGATATCTGCCACAATTTGTGCTTCAGACTTCAACGTACCGCTGACAGGTTTCAGATTGCCTCGAGTGGGTACAATCTGACACATGGAATCTTCGATAGTGGCAAATTGCTCACCTTTGGCAGTAATAATACGTTCGGTACGACCTAAGCAAGGTAAAATAAGATTGTTCGCGCCCGGATACAGCATAGTTTCATTAAGTTTAGTACCGACAAAAATATTGAGCTGACTGGTGGTCAAAGCTTGCTGAATTGCACTGTTATCAGGTGCTGCCACGGCATAATTACCGCCCATACTCATAAAGACTTTTAGCTTACCGGCAATCAATGCTTTCGCACCAGAGACCACATCAAAGCCATTTTCTTGTGGCATCGGACGTTCAAACACACGCTCAAGGCTGTCTAGTAGCTTTTGTGCAGGGCGCTCATGGATGCCCATAGTACGGTCGCCCTGTACGTTAGAGTGACCACGAACGGGAGACGCGCCTGCGCCATCAATACCAATCATCCCCATCAATAATAATAGGTTGGTAATCATCGCTACATTGTCATCGCCTTGGACGTGCTGAGTGATGCCCATACCCCAGGTGCAAATGGTCGCAGGACTCGCCACTACCAGTTTTGCTATATTAATGATTTCCTCTTTACTGATACCAGACCCGCGTTCCACATCCGGCCATGATTGTTGGCGCAGCCACGCGTCGAGTGCCTCATATCCTGAGGTATGCTCATCGATAAAGCTGTGATTGATTTTATTGTTTTTAGTCAGCCACTTAGCGATACCGGTTAATAGTGCTGCATCGCCGCCGATCTGAATTTGAATGACCTCATCGACCATCTCATCACTTTGACCAGCTGCCATATGCGTGGGCTTTTGCGGATTTCTAAATTTACGTAAGCCTTGTTCGCGCATAGGGTTGATTGAGAGGATTCGACAGCCTTGCTCGTGAGCATGGGCGAGCATCTCCAGCATTCGTGGGTGATTGGTCGCAGGATTTTGTCCAAACATCAATATCAGTTTGGCTTGCTCAAAGTCTTCCAATTTCACGGTCGCTTTGCCAATACCTAACTGTCTACCGAGCATTACCGACGTTGGTTCGTGACACATATTGGAGCAATCTGGCAAATTATTGGTGCCAAAACAGCGCACAAACAGTTGATACATAAAGGCGGGCTCGTTAGTAACACGGCCAGAGGTATAAAATAGCGCCTCATCTGGCGAATCAAGCTGTCCCAACTGCTCAGCGATACATGTATAAGCGGCTTCCCAAGAGATTGGTAAGTAGCGGTCTTGCGCAGCATCATAATATACAGGCTCTGACAAACGACCACTATGCTCAAGCTCATAGCCCGACCAGCCTTGTAATTCGGTGACGCTATGTCGCGCAAAAAACTGCGCATCGGCTTTTTTAGTCATGGTCTCGCTGGCGATGACTTTGATGCCGTTTTCACAGACATCAATGGCTTTATGTGACTTATGATCTGGCCAAGCGCAGCCTGGGCAGTCAAATCCTCCATGAGGCTGATTGCTTTTTAGCACACTTATGCTACCCCGTAAAAAAGTCTGATAATCCATCAGCTTACGAGTAGAGGAAATCAGCGCAGGCCAACCGGCAGCAGGGTGGGAGTAGACAGGAATTTTGCGCATGACAGACCTCATAGTAAATGGCGGTAGCGGACTTTGATATACAGCAACTATATAGTGACGAGCGAGAATTTTGTAGAAGCATTAACTATAGATAACAAAAAAACCTTTAAGAAAAATGTATTTTCTTAAAGGTTTATCGTGTGTATGCTCACTCACAAGCGAGTATAGAATGATGTCTGCTAAGTGAAGTCCGCTTAAGTGAAGTCTTTATAAATACTGTCTTCTTAAGATATCAGTAACGCGCGTCTTTAGGTTTTTTACCATTTGGCCAATCATTGACCTTACCAGCAAAGTCAGGTCGCGGCTGATGAGTAAAGAAGTGCGCTACATCGACGGCATCTTGATCGCTCAGCACATTTCCGTGACCCCATAAGCCTTTGGTCTGAATACCCATCGGCATGTTGTATTTTACAAAGGCCGCCGCCTTATAAGTACGCGCCATACCAGCACCTATATTAAAGGACTCATCGCCCCATAGTGGTGGGAAGACGATATCGCCGCGACTGTCTTTGAGGCCTTCGCCATTATCACCATGACAAGTTGCACATTGAGCTTTATAAATTTGTTCGCCGCGGACAGGATCTGGGATTAGTGATTCATCCACTTTACCTGCATTTTGGATATCGACTTTTTGCTCTTTTGGGGTATTTTGCGATAGCCACTTCATATAAGCCAACATTGCCAGCATTTCAGGTGACTCAGGTTTTAACGGTTTGCCATTCATTGAGCGCTGGAAGCAGCCATTAATACGTTTGGTTAAATCAATTTCCTTACCAGATCGTGGCATCACGCGCGGATAGAAGTTATAACTATTGATGTACGGGTCGCCAAGTGGAATTTTACCTTGTGAGATATGGCAACTGTTACAGTTCATTTGCGCGCCAACGTGCTCTGGGAGTAAGCGCTTGGTTTCGTTTAATAAGCGTTTACCATAAAATATCTCATCAGCATTTGGTTCATCCAAGATAGCCGTATCTTGCGGCAGCACATAAGTGCCGATATCTTCGTTGGCATCATCAGCAGTGACTAAGCCGTACTCAGGCGCATTCTGCTCGATAGGCTCGGGCTGCGAGCAACCACTACTGATAGCAGCGACACTAAACGCTGAAGCAGTAAGGATAGCGGTGGTTAGGTTGCTCATATTGATTTTTTGAGAGATAACGCTAGCAATAGTAGGCAAGTTGAGTGGAGATTTTTTCATTATTCTGCTCCTTTTGTTTGCGCATCAATACTTAAGTCGGGGGCAATATCCGTACTGGTTTTTGGTTTTTTAGCGAGGAAAGCCCGCATTTTTACCACGTCATCGACATCGATTTCAGGCGCTTGGTTGGTCCAGCTATTGCGGACATAATTGACCACTTCTGCCACATCTGCATCGCTAAGATTGCTGAATTCAGGCATAGTAAACGCCATACGGTCATGTGGGGTTTCAGGCATACGACCACCGCTTAAGGTAATCTGTAAGACCGAATCGGCATTGTTAGAATAAACCGCACTATTGCCATCAAGCGCTGGGAAAATACGCGCGACTCCTTTACCATCGACACGGTGACAAATTTGGCAATATTCGGCGTACAAAATCGAACCACGCGAATCATAGTCACCATCTAGTAATTTTTGTGTGGTGAGGTCTTTTTTCGCTGGCAGTGTGGCTTCTTTGTTTGGTGCTGGCGTTAATGTTTTAAGATAGGATGACATGGCGTTGATGTCGTAGTCGGTCATATACTGGGTACTATGCTCAACCACTTCGGCCATGGCACCAAAGGCAGCCGTGGTATCAGTACGCCCAGTTTTGAAGAAGTCATTTAATTCTGCAACCGTCCAAGTGCCAAGTCCGCGATGCTCACCGCGGATACTTTTGGCGCGCCAACCATCGATGATGGCACCGCTCAAATACTTGTTAGAATCTGCATTACTTAGAGCGATTTCTTGAAAGCCAATACCGCGCCCAGTGTGACAAGAGCCGCAGTGCCCAGGACCTTCGATTAAGTATTGACCACGAGTCAATAGTGCGTCGTCTGTCTCAGGGACAAAGTTACGCTTGCGATCAAATAAGACCTGCCAGTATGCCAAAGGCCAGCGCCAGTTTGCTATCGGAGGTAGCTCGCTTTTTAGATTGGCTTGCTTGACGGCTTTGACATCGGACATAAAGAAAGCGTACATCGCGGCTAAGTCTTCGTCTGGCATGAGTTGGTAAGAGGGGTACGGCATAGCAGGGTATAAGGCTTTATTGTCACTGCGTACCCCATGCTTAACAGCGTTTTTAAAGTCGTCGAAACTATAGTTGCCGATGCCAGTTTCTTGATCGGGTGTGATATTGGTCGAATAAATTGCTCCAAGTGGCGTTAGCATAGGCAGACCGCCCGCATAAGTCTCGCCATCGAGCGTGGTATGACACGCGACACAGTCAGCAGTGCGCGCGATATATTCGCCCTGCTTGATGAGAGCAGGATCAGTGATATTTACCTCGATATCGCTACTGCTGGTGCGCATATTTGGCAGTAATTGCCCAATAATAAAGGCAACCACCAGCCCGATGATGGCTGCTATTATTATAATCAGTGGCCATTTTTTCATAAGCCCGCCCTCCATAAGATATTTTTACTAAGCTTATAATTCATCACCCATATTTCATGAGGTGTATTAACCATTCTTATTGAAATCAAAATTGAAATCGAATATTTGTGATTTAAGCTCAGCGAATTAAAAGTTACACAACTGTCATCTAGTATAGGGCGGCGGGTAATATTGTGATATTGTGGAAAACCACATTATAATTAAGGTTTTTACTTATAATGTACGTTTGGTAGGTCAAATATAAGGCTAGGTGTATGCATAAAAAGTCTAAAATTTGGACTATCTTAAAGACCTGTTTTATTACCGTTGTGGCATCGGTTGCTTGGTTGCCGCTATCTAAGGCCACCGCCCAGACCTACTATTTGGGTGTGCTGGCACCGCAAGGCGAAACAGCCGCCCAAAATCGCTGGCAGCCGTGGCTTGACGAGCTTAATGATCAGCTATCAGATGACACCGTGATATTGGTACCTTTGGCGCTGGAGAATTGGCAACAGCAAATAGAGGCACAGCAGTTTGCGCTAGTGCTTGGCCCGCAAGTACAGTTTATAAAAATGAATACCATCAGGTGGCGCTGGCTGGCTACCTTACAAACAGAGACGGCTCAATTAAATAATAATGCGCAAAACGCTCGTGATAGAAGTTCTCGTGATAAAATTTTTAGTAATCAAGGATTTGATGCTGAGGGTGTTAATGGGCAACAATCGCAAAATCAGCTATCGACGACAGTCACCCTCGCCAATGAATTTAATAAACTAAATGAATATACGCCATTAAAACAGCCGAGTGCGATGGAAGAGGTCGCCAGTGCTTTATGGGTCGCTACCGACAGTGATATTTATCGTTTGCAGGATTTGGAGCAACGGCATATTGCTGCCGTCGACACTGACGCATTTGGCGGTTATTTATTGGGCGCACATTTATTACAGCAAAATGGTATCACGCCAAATCACTATCAAACACAGTTTGTCGGTTATCCGATAGAGCGCACTTTGCATGCCTTGGCTAGCGGCAAGGTAGACGCTGCCATTACACCGCTTTGTTTGATGGAGGAGATGGCAAGGCGCGGTCAAATCAATGACAAGCAATACCGTCTCATTCATCCAGTTGCCACTGTATCCAGCTGCCACTCTTCGACGAAAATATACCCAAATTGGACACTGGCAGCGACCGAGCAAGCGCCAGATGCTTTGGTGCGCCAGATCAATCAAAATCTATTTGGCAAGAGTCAAGCAGAGCAGCGTTGGCTGCCAGCAGAATCGAGTAGTGATGCTGAGCGCATCCTTTATGAGATGAATCGCCATCCCGCCCAAAAGCAGCTGAGTGCGCATATGATCGACTGGATAAAGGCGCATCGATTATGGATGGCTGTGATTATTTTGGTTATCCTGATATCGACAGTAAATTATGCTTGGATGAGCTGGCTAGCATGGCGGCGACAAAAAAAGATAGTGCGGCAAAATAGACTAATCCGTGATTATGATCAGCAGTTACACCAATCAGAGCGCTTTGCGGTTATCGGTGAGATGAGCGGTGCTATCGCTCATGAAATCAATCAGCCGCTGGCAACCATTCAAAATTATGCGCAAGGGTTATTGATACGCAGTCAACACGCAAGTTTGTCTAAAAATGCTATCGACATAGCGCCACTTGATAATGCGGCAACAGAGAATGCTCTACAGCAGATTGTCAATGAAACAGAACGTGTCGCTGCTGTGGTGACTAATATCCGCCGCTGGGCTGGACGGTCGCAAGCGAATGAAACTCGTGTCGATATTGCAGCCACCTATCAACAGTGCATCTTATTATTGGGTGAGCAAGCAGTAGGTGTCAATTTTTGGCTGGCAAGTAATTATCAGCATTTAACCTTGCCAAATTTACTATTAGATCAGTTACTGATAAATAGCATGACCAATGCTGCGCAGCAAGGGGCGACCAATATCATGCTCCGCTGTCAGGCAAAAGAACACGATGGCAAGCAATGGTTGGTATTGCATCTAAGCGATGATGCTGGCGGCTTTGATCAAGCCCAGTTGCAGGGGGAGTATTTACCAGAGAACCTACCCAGTCAGTATGCTACTCAATCAACGAAAGCAGACGGTCTAGGCTTAGGACTGATGATATGTCAGCGCTTATGCAAGTCGCTGGGTGGTATGATGCAGCTAAAAAATATTGATGCCGAATGTGAAATTGAGCAAGTTTACCAAGTAATGAGCAGTGAGCAGCGCCGCTTTAAGCGTAGCTTAAATGGTAAAATCCAGCTACTACAAATCAATGCTAACTATCAGCTGTCAAACACGGTGGGCGCACAAATATCTTTTTATCTGCCATTATCTTTAGCGAATAATGACGAAAAACTCTAATGAATATCAACAATGTATTTAGCCATAAGGTCACATATGACGTCTAATCAACTCTCAAATGAGCCTACGTGCTGGCAAGATGAAAGCAGTCATCTGTCTGACGATTTATCAGGCATTACGCCAGAATCGCTTATCATTCATATCATTGATGATGAAGAAGGTGTGCGCATGTCCTGTGATTTTTTGATTAGTAGCTTAGGGCTACCGACCCAAGTGTGGGCAAGTGCGTTGACTTTTTTGCAACAAGTCAATATCTATCGTCCAGCAGTGATTGTGAGTGATTTGATGATGCCAGAGATGAGTGGTCAAGCGCTACAAGTGCACCTTAGTCAACAGGATAGCCCTATGGCATTGATAGCGCTAACTGGAAATGGCGAGATTGCTGATGCTGTCAATATGCTGAAGCAAGGTGCGGCTGACTATCTGGAAAAGCCGATTAATAGCCGCCGGCTACAAGAAGCGCTTGCATGTGCGCAAGACCTCACTCTAAAACGCGCCACGCTTTATGATATTAAAAAGCTCTATGCGCAGCTGACCGATAAAGAAAAGCAGGTTGCCAATGAATTGTTAGAAGGTAATTTGAATAAAAATATCGCCGATCATTTAGACGTTTCTGTCCGTACGGTAGAGGTGCATCGTTCACAAGTGATGAAAAAAATGCAGTCACAACATGTCAGTGAGTTGATTCAAAAGTTAGTATTGCTTGATGCTTAAAAATTAAGACAGTCGTATCAATTAAAGCAGTCATAAAAAAACGCCTGATATTAAACAGACGTTCTATTTTTTCAAGAGTTGAAGAGTTTTGCTAAGTTATTTAACTCAATATCAAGCTATCATCTTCGACTTTTTCGCCGCGCGTTTGCTCAAACATATCAAGTAAGTCATGTACAGTCATGCCTTGACGTTTATCGCCAGCCACATCTAATACCACTTGTCCTTGATGTAACATCACCGTTCTGGTGCCATGCGCCAATGCCTGCTGCATTGAATGCGTGACCATCATCGTTGTAAGCTGATTGTCCGTCACAATCTTATCGGTCAATTCTAAAACGAAAGCAGCAGTCTTAGGGTCGAGGGCAGCAGTGTGCTCATCAAGCAATAAAATTTTGGAAGGTTGCAGTGAAGCCATCAATAGGCTAACAGCTTGACGTTGACCACCGGATAACAGACCCATACGGTCAGTCAAACGATTTTCTAGCCCCAATTTTAATACTGATAATTTTTCGCGAAATAAATCACGGTTATTTTGGTTAAGTGCAAAGCTCAAACCACGTTTGCCGCCGCGCTTATAAGCCAGCGCCATGTTTTCTTCAATGGTCAATGCTTCACAAGTCCCCGCCATCGGGTCTTGAAACACACGTGCCACCCAATGGGCGCGTTGGTGCGCGGTCTTTTTGGTGACATCGATACCATTTAATAAGATTGAGCCGCTATCGACGCGCGTGGTACCACTGACCGCATTTAAAAAGGTTGATTTACCCGCGCCATTGGTACCGATTACGGTGACAAATTCACCATCAGCGATGTTGAGATTGATACCGCGTAGGGCAGGGTTTTCAATGGGCGTTCCAGGATTAAAGGTCAACCGCAAATCTGTAGCTTGCATCATAATAATTATTCCTTATGGTTGCACATTGACATTAAGCCCGAACTTTACGACTTAAAAATTTATTTTTAGCTTTTGGCAAGACCAAGGCAAATACGACGAGTAGCGCTGTAATCAAGTTTAAATCTTGCGGACCAAAACCAATACTACGGAGCGTATCGCTCGATAGCGCCACCTGAATAAATAGCTTGTATAGCACCGCACCGACGACCACGGCAAAGGTAATCAGCCAAATACGCTTGGCAGGAATGATGGTTTCACCAATGATGACCGCTGCTAAACCGATGACAATGGTACCAATACCAATCGAGATATCTGCGCCACCTTGGGTCTGCACAAACAATGCACCTGCTAGAGCAATCAAACCGTTAGAAATCGCCATACCGATGATGGTCATCCATGAGGTATTGATGCCTTGCGCCTGTGCCATGCGGAGGTTTGAGCCAGTCGCCCGCATCGAAAGACCCGTTTCGGTGCTATAGAACCAGTTTAAAAATAACATGGCAGCTATCACCACGACACCAATAATTAGACAGCGCATCCAATAGCCGTTGCCATCCGTGACCAAGGTGCTAAAGACCGTGGTTTCACCCAATAATGGCAAGTTCGGTGCACCCATAATCCGTAAATTGATAGAATATAGTGCGACCATCACCAAGATACTGGCAAGTAGTTGCAGGATGCCAAGCTTGACGTGTAGCCATGCCGTAACAATACCAGCGACAGAACCTGCCAACATACCAAAAGCACAGGCAAGCCATGGGTTGACACCAGCGATGATAGAAATACCAGCGACAGCGCCACCTAGTGGAAAACTACCGTCAGCGGTCAAGTCGGGGAAGTCGAGGGTGCGAAATGAGATCAGCACACCAAGTGCTACTAGGCCATAAATCAGACCGCTTTCAAGTGCACCAAAAAAAGCAATTAAAGACATAAGAGATCAGTAAGTCATAACCAAGCGTTTAGCAACTAACGTTCTAATATCGATTCATAGAATGAGTGCGTGAGATAGATCAGCGCTGTCTCATCTATACGTCAATTTTAGCTAAACGACTAAGCGGTGAATTTAACAGATTAAACAATCTGCGGTTAGGGTAAACCAAAACATGTCACGACCAACAGCTATCATAAGCTACCTAGGTTCAAAGCTTTGATTAAAAAAAGGGCAAATTTAAAAACGACGCAAATACTTTATATTTAATCAATGTGGTTTAAATAAGAAGCCCAGCCTACTGATTCATAGCTGGGTTTCTGATGTTAAATATTTAGCCTCATCGCATAAAGGTAGATGACGGCTGACACCAAATCCATCAAACTCGGTATCTACCTTACGATAGCTGTAATGAGCTAGCTATAAAAGTGCGTTATTCTACCACTTCTTTTGCTTTATCGATAACCGCTTGTGACAAAGTAATGCCTTCTTCTTTGGCATGCTTTGGACTAACATATAGATCCAACATTTGCGGGGTGTAGACAGGAATAGCGCCTGCTTTTTCACCATTTAAAATACGTACCACGATTTTGCCTGTTTCGCGACCAAGCTCGTAGTAATTCACGCCCAATGCAGCAACGGCACCACGCTCAACTGAGCTAGTGTCAGACGCAATCAGTGGAATTTTGCTCTCTTTAGCGACTTGATATAGTGATTCGTAAGCCGATACGACGTTATTATCGGTTGAGGTATAGATCATATCGACCTTACCTTCGAGGCTACGTGCTGCCATCGCAATATCAGTACTACGCTGGGCAGGGGCTTCGAGTACATTGATACCTAGTGGTGTCAGTTTTTCTTTTAAGTTTTTCAAGATAATCGTTGAATTGACTTCGCCTGGGCTATAAACATAGCCGACATTTTTCAGGCTAGGAATGATTTGACGCATCAGCTCAATTTGTGGCTCATAAGGCAGTGCATCAGAGCCGCCAGTGACATTGGTGCCAGAGCCATCTAGTTTTGTCACTAGTTTGGCGGCAACTGGGTCAGTAACTGCTGAGAATACTAAAGGGATACTGCTAGTAGCAGCAGCTACTGACTGCGCTGATGGGGTACCAATCGCAACGATAACGTCTGAATTATCTGCGACGAATTGCTTAGCAATCTGTCCAGCAGTGGCAGTGTTACCTTGTGCACTTTGGAAATTAACCGTTAAGTTTTCACCATCCTTAAAGCCTGCTTCATTAAGCTCGTCGATAACGCCCTTACGGACGTCATCAAGCGCTGGATGTTCGACGATAGCCGTAATAGCAACGGTCTTCATCGCTGTGGCTGCATTGCCAGTCGCAGCTGTATCAGTGGTGCTGGTATCTTGTGCTGATTGATTACAGCCAGTCAAGATGGCAGTACAAACGCCACCTAATAATAGTGCTTTACTAAAGTTAAAATGACCAAAACGATTTTGATACAACATGGGTCTCACTCCTGAAAATAATAATGTGTCCGTACATTATTTAATTTATAGATAAAAGGTATAGATGGGTAAAGGGTAAAGCGAGCCATCAATATAGAAGGCTAAATGTTATTTGTCAGTGCTACTTGTCAGAACTATTTATCCGTATTATTTATCTGCACTCTGCGCTTGTTTGTCGACATTAATGGCATTTTTTAGCAGCTCATCAGTCAGGCTGACGCCTTGCTCAGCCGCATGTTTCGGGCTTGCATATAAGGTTAAAGTATTCATCACTTCAGGCTTAATGCTGCTAACTGCTTCGCCATTTAACACACGATACACCATTTTGCCTGTGGTACGACCGAAATCATAATCATTGACACCAAGCGCCGCAGTCGCACCACGTCGCACACTGAACTCGTCTGAGGCAATGACAGGAATATCAAGCTCATTGGCAGCACCTGCCATCGCTTCAAAGGCGGATACCACATTGTTATCTAGTGAGGTATAAATCACATCAACACGACCAGCAAGGCTACGAGTTGCCATCGCCACATCCGTTGGGCGATTGGCGGTGACGTCTAATATCTTAAGCCCACGCGCAGGCGCAGCTTTTTTCAGTTGATTGAGTACCACCACCGAATTGACTTCACCTGGACTATAAACATAGCCAATGGTTTTTGCATTGGGCGCAATTTTTTGAATATTGTCTAGTTGCGGCTCGATAGGTAGCTCACTAGAAAGTCCTGTCACATTAGATTGGATAGGCGTATTGTTCTCGTTAATGAGCTTTGCTGCGACAGGATCTGAGATAGCCGTATAAATAACCGGAACCGTCTTAGTTGACGCAACGATAGACTGAGCTGATGGCGTCGAGATTGCCACGATGGCATCTGGGTTGTCTCCTGCAAACTGCTTAGCAATCTGACCTGCTGTCGCTGTATTGCCTTGAGCACTTTGAAAATTAATGGTTAGATTTTGGCCTTCAACATAGCCATTATCTGCCAACTCATCAATAATGCCGCGGCGCATCGCATCTAATGATGGATGTTCGACGATTTGAGTGATGGCTAATGTCTTGGCAGGCTTGTCAGAATCTGCGGCGGCACTTGTATCTGTCGTTGCAGCAGTGTCGGTCGTGTTTGAGCAGCCAATTAATCCAAGCGCGGCGCTCATAGCAGCACCGAATAGGCTGAAGCGTAAAGTAGTAGCAAAGGTCATTTTATTGGGGCTCATAGGTTAGAGAGTGCAGGTTACCCGAGTCAATGTTATGTGCATGCTGAGATAACGGGCTAACATCAAAGTAATCAATCCATTGATCATTACGTCCATATTATGACAGTAATGTAACTTATGGCAATAAGAAATTAAAACGCGTTTGTCATTACTTCTATAAAGAACATGCTGAGTCAATATTCATCGATATTATTCTCTATATAAGCACTGATTTTGGCGATTGACCAGTGATAGTTTTGGGACAATAAAAAAGATGCCCAGCTGGACATCTTTTTTGTTTGTTGAGTAAGCCTAACTATTAAGCAAGCACATCGCCAATCACGCAGTTGTCAGGCAAGGTAACCACCGTCAGCTGGGTTTTTGGATTGCCAGTTGATAGCACCATACCTTCTGAGACACCAAACTTCATCTTACGCGGGGCAAGATTGGTCACGCAAATCACCTTTTTATCTAGCAATTGCTCAGGCTCATAAAACTTACGGATGCCGCTAAACACATTGCGAGGTTTGTCTTCGCCAACGTCCAAGGTGAATTGTAAAAGCTTATCTGCGCCTTCGACATGGTTGCAGGCTAAAACGTGAGCGACTTTCATCTCAACTTTGGCAAAGTCTTCGATACCGATATAGTCAGTTTGCTCAGTATTTGTCTCAGCATCTATATCAGCACCAGCTTCTTTTGCGGGCTTATTATCTTTTTTAGCAACGGCTTTGCTAGCCACTGGAGCAGCCGTTTGAGCCAAAGACTCTTTTGACGCCTCAACCATCGCGGCAACGTCTTTTTCTTCGATACGCTGCATCAAAGGTTTGAACTTATTGATTTTATGACCCAGTAGCCATTCATTACGGCTGGCAAAGCTTAAGTCGTCAATGTTCAAAAACTCTTTGGCATTGGCGGTTAGCTCAGGCAATACTGGTGCAAGATAAACCATTAATTGACGGAAGATATTAATCGCGACCGAGCAAACATCTTGAACTTCTTGCTCTGCGCCTTCGACCTTAGCAAGCGCCCATGGTTTTTTCTCATCGATATATTCATTGGCTTTATCAGCACATTGCATAATCAAACGCATGGCGCGAGAAAACTCACGGTTCTCGTAAGCGGCAGCAATCTCATCCCCCGTTTTGGTAATATCTTCTAATAAACTTGGCTCAGCGCAGACTTCTGTGAGCATGCCATCGTACTTTTTGACCAAGAATCCAGCGCTGCGACTGGCGATATTGACCACTTTACCGACTAGATCAGAGTTGACCTTTTGCATGAAATCTTCTAAATCAAGGTTGATATCCTCGACTTTATCAGACAGTTTACTAGCAAAATAATAACGCAAGTATTCAGGATGTAAGTGATCAGCATACGTTTCGGCTTTAATAAAAGTACCGCGTGACTTACTCATTTTTTCGCCATTGACCATCAAGAAGCCATGAGCAAAAACACCCGTTGGTGTACGGAACTCACTACCAGCAAGCATAGCAGGCCAAAATAGCGCATGGAAATAAACGATGTCTTTACCGATGAAGTGATACACCTCGGTTTTATGCTCGTTTTCTTGCATCCAATAACGGTCGAAATCAAGCGCCTCGTTTGTACCTGCGCGTTTATCGCACAGGTTTTTGAAGCTCGCCATGTAACCGACCGGTGCATCTAGCCATACATAAAAATATTTGTCTGGCTCATCGCTTGGGGTATCTGGAATCTGAAAACCAAAGTAGGGCGCATCACGGGAAATGTCCCACGTTGCCAGACCTGCTTCAAACCATTCTTGTAGTTTATTGGCGACCGATGTTTGCAAGCGATTGTCACTACGCGTCCAATCTTTCAAGAATTGCTCAAATTCAGGCAAATTAAAGAAGTAGTGCTTGGAGGTTTTTAGAATAGGCGTGGCATCTGATAACGTTGAATGCGGGTCTTTAAGATCCGTTGCATCATAGGTCGTACCGCAAACTTCACAGTTATCGCCGTATTGGTCTGCCGCTGCGCATTCAGGGCAAGTACCCTTGACAAAACGATCGGCTAAAAACAACTGTTTTTCAGGGTCAAATAGTTGTTCGACATCTTTGGTACTAATATGCCCAGCATCATTCAAGCGACGATAAATCAGCTCAGAAAAATGCTTGTTTTCTTCTGAGTGCGTGGAGTGATAATTGTCAAAGTTAATCAAAAATTTGGCAAAGTCCGCTTCATGCGACGCTTTCACTGCGGCAATTTGCTCTTCTGGAGTTACGCCATTTTCTTCAGCTTTTAACATGATACCAGTACCATGAGCATCATCGGCACAGACATAGGTGACTTGATGACCTTGTGCTTTCATCGCACGCACCCAAACGTCAGTCTGTACATGTTCTAAAAGATGGCCTAAATGAAGATCGCCATTGGCATAAGGAAGAGCACTGGTTACTAGAATCTCACGCACTTTTATCACCTATATTTTTATATAAACGGGTTGGTTATCAAACGTCTTAAGCGGTTTTGAGCTATTAGACGCGATACTATTAATATCAAACTATCAATGCTAAAACGTATTAAGCAAATAAAAATTTAAAAAAGTGTGCCTATGATACCGTAATTCAGCCAAATTTGTGACATTACCTGAGTAATTAATATAGTCGCTAATAAAGCGATTAACTCTATACGGTATATAGAGTGTCAATCAATTATGAGAGATAAATAGTCGGTTGTATTTAGAGGTAATAATGAAAAATCGTCCATAAAAAACCCACCAAGCAATCGCTTAGTGGGCTCTTTGGTATCAAGCAATAATCGTTACATTTAATTATCTTTAAGGTTTAATAAATGCCTCATTCCAGGACATTAGAACGAGCCAAACATCGTCCCTAAAATGATAACGGCGACCACAGCAATAAGTGGAATCACCATCGTTACCATGGCGACGTTTAGATAGGACTGCTTATGGGTCAAACCACAAATCGCAAGTAAGGTGATGACCGCGCCACTATGCGGTAGCGTATCCAAACCACCCGCTGCCATCACGGCAACACGGTGCATGAGCTCTGGGTCAATACCCGCTGCGACCGCCATTCTTAAATAGTCTTCACCCAACGTAGAGAGGGCAATGCTTAAACCGCCAGACGACGAGCCAGTAATACCAGCCAGCGTGGTCATCGCCACCGCTTCTGAGATTAAAGGATTGTCAGGCGTTAGATTTAAGATACTATCACGAATGATGAGGAAGCCTGCTAACGAGGCGATAACCGCGCCGTAACCAACTTCTGAGGCGGTATTAAAAATTGGCAACATCGAATCATAAGTACCACGGTTGATGGTTTTTTGCAGATTATTCCAATGACCGATACGTAACAAAATTAACACCGCACAAGCCACGACTAACGAGATGATAATTGACCATAAACCCAGTGAGCCTGCGATATTTAGATCAGGAAACTGAGCTTGTAAGCCGCTAAAATCCACTGATGGAAAGACAGCGTAAGTTAATAAGGCATTTAAGCCAATGACCAACACCAGTGGAATCATAGCAATAGTAAATGAGGTGTGATGCGTATTTAATACCTCAGTGTCTTTTTTGGCTGCGCCAACGCCGCCCACATCCTCTTCGTCATGCTGACCATAGCCTTCGCCTGCTGCATTGGCTTTTCTGGCGCGTGATTGTAGCCATAACCAACCACAAATAAACATGATGGTACCGCCGATAATACCCAAGATAGGCGCGGCAAAAACGTTGGTATTATAATAAGGAATCGGAATGGCGTTTTGAATGGCAGGCGTACCTGGCAATGCCGTCATCGTAAAGGTGAATGAGCCTAAGGCAATCGCTGCTGGAATCAAGCGCTTAGGAATATCAGCGGCTTTAAACAAGTCTTTGGCGATTGGGTAAATAGCAAATGCCACGACAAATAAAGAGACGCCACCATAGGTTAAAATGGCACAAACTAAGATAACGGCTAAGATGGCTTTGCTGGCACCAAGCTTTTCGACCACGGTTTTGGCAATCGCGGTCGCCGCACCAGAGTCTGCCATCAAACGCCCAAATAATGCACCCAGCAAGAATATAGGAAAAAACTTAAGTAAAAATCCACTCAATGCGCCCATAAACACATCGGTATAGGCCGGAATCGTGCTTAAAAAATCACCTGATAATAGTACGGCTAATGTCGCCATAATCGGTGCTAATATGAGCACGGAATAACCGCGATAAGCAAAAAACATCAATAATAATAAAGTAATGACAATAGCAAAGGTACTAAACATGATCGCCCTCCTTGGCAAAGTTCAATCAGCGAGTATGCAGAGCATAGTGATATTGGTCAATAAAATTACTTAAAATAGCCAATATTTGATATTTTATTAAACATAAATCCTGTCTTAATGAGATATTGACCCATCATATATACCGCTACAGCGCTGGCTTGTATATTCCTATGGTTATTCTCTTCTCGCTACGAGAATAATATGGTAAGTTAGCACAAGATTTTTAATTATGATATATCGATAGAAATTGTATTAATATAAATATGGAAATATTGAGTGATGTCAGTCACTCATAATCATTGATGATAGAAGTTAATAACAAAAAATAGACTTGCAAGGAGATAAGCATGAGTCAATCAAAAGTATATAGCAGTGCCGAAGAAGCGCTAAAAGGTATTGTCAGCGATGGACAAACGCTCGCTATCGGTGGTTTTGGTCTGTGCGGTATTCCTGAAGCGCTCATCGAAGCGTTACGTGATAGTGGTGTTAAAGGGTTAACTTGCATCAGTAATAACGCAGGCGTCGATGATTTTGGCTTAGGGTTGCTATTACAAACTCGCCAGATTAAAAAAATGATTTCATCCTATGTCGGTGAAAATAAAGAATTTGAGCGTCAATACTTGGCAGGCGAGTTAGAAGTTGAATTAACGCCGCAAGGTACTTTAGCGGAAAAACTACGTTCGGGCGGTGCTGGTATTCCTGCTTTCTATACCGCAACTGGCGTTGGTACATTAGTCGCTGAAGGCAAAGAAACCCGTGATTTTGACGGTCGTACTTATATACTTGAGCACTCATTACGCGCTGATGTGTCATTAATCAAAGCACAAAAAGCGGACAAAGCGGGCAATTTAATTTTTAACAAGACGGCGCGTAACTTCAATCCAGATTGCGCCATGGCAGGCAAAATTACTATTGTCGAAGTCGAAGAAATCGTAGAGACGGGCACCTTTGATCCTGATTATGTGCATCTGCCGGGTATCTTTGTGCAGCGTATCGTCTTGAATAGTAATCCTGAAAAGCGTATTGAAAAAACCACGACTAAGGCCGTTGAAGGCGCTTAGTTAAAGGCTTTATAGATTTTTTTAAAGTGTTAAATTAATAATAGAGTATAGTAATACTATTCCTAAAAATTTGAGTAGCAAGGAAAACGAGTGAAAGTGCTACATTTAGTAGACTAAGCGAGTTTCACACCGCTCATCATATTTTTTGGGGTCGTTATAAAAATAAGGAAGTTATCATGGCATGGACAAGAGAGCAGATGGCACAGCGTGCCGCACAAGAGCTACAAGACGGCTATTATGTCAACTTAGGCATTGGACTACCAACCCTAGTCGCTAACTATATTCCTAAAGATGTGGACGTTTGGCTACAGTCTGAAAATGGTCTATTAGGTATCGGCGAGTTTCCAACGGCAGAAAATGTCGATGCAGATTTGATTAATGCGGGTAAACAAACCGTCACTGCCGAAGCGGGTGCCAGTTATTTTAGTAGCTCAGAGTCGTTTGCGATGATTCGCGGTGGCCATGTCAATCTTGCGATATTGGGTGCAATGGAAGTGTCAGAGCAGGGCGATTTGGCCAACTGGATGATTCCTAAGAAAATGGTTAAAGGCATGGGCGGTGCGATGGATTTAGTCGCTGGCGTGCAGCGCGTGATTGTCTTGATGGAACAGGTCAATAAACACGGTGAGCCAAAAATTCTTGCCAATTGCGAGCTACCATTGACAGGCAAAGGGGTGGTTGATCGAATTATTACCGAACTTGCTGTACTAGACGTCACTGACAACGGTCTAAAGCTAGTTGAGCTGGCAGAAGGTGTTAGCTTTGATGAGCTACAAGAAAAAACGCCAGTGAGCATTGCTCAATAAGCTTGTTAGATATATTTGGCACAGACCTCTAAAAAACCTATTTGATAATGGATTATAAAATATGGCGACCACATTACAACAAGATTTGACCAGCAAAGTGGCATTGGTCACTGGCGCTGCCAGCGGTATCGGACGTGATATCGCTGAAACTTATGCAAAAGCAGGCGCAGCGGTTGGTATTGCTGATATTAATCTTGAAGCCGCTCAGAAAACCGTTGATGCTATTGAAGCGGCAGGCGGACGCGCACTTGCTATTGCCATGGATGTGACTTCAGAGGAGGCGGTAAACGCTGGCGTGCAGCAATTAGTTGATACCTTTGGTGGTATTGATATTCTTGTCTCCAATGCTGGTATTCAGATTATCGATCCAATCCATAAAATGGCGTTTGATGATTGGAAAAAGATGCTTGCTATCCATTTAGATGGGGCATTTTTGACCACCAAAGCGGCGATACAGCACATGTATAAAGATAACAAAGGCGGTACGGTCATCTATATGGGGTCAGTCCATTCGCATGAAGCATCCATGTTTAAGGCGCCTTACGTCACAGCGAAACATGGGTTACTTGGGCTGTGCCGTGTATTGGCAAAAGAAGGCGCTGAGCATAATGTACGCGCGCATGTAATTTGTCCAGGGTTTGTCAAAACGCCATTGGTCGAAAAGCAAATTCCGCAACAAGCGGTTGAAAAAGGCATCAGTGAAGAATCTGTAGTCAATGATATTATGCTGGTGAATACGGTAGATAGAGAATTCACGACCGTCGATGATATTGCTCAGTTAGCGCTATTTTTGGCAGCATTCCCGAGCAATGTATTTACAGGTCAGTCTATCGTTGCCAGTCACGGTTGGTTTATGAATTAACAGCGTAGTGAATTAATGGGTTTGCGGGCTGTTTGATTGGTTTAAGAATCATGGGCTTGCTAATAAAAGACCAATCCATTAGCATCTAGTTTTATATTAATTTGAGCCAATTAGATTGGCTCTTTTTTATGAGCGCTTGAATACCGTTTCGGGTCGCACGGAGTAAGTATAATGAATGATAAGGATTTTGCAAAAACGCTTGCAGCAAAATTAAGCCGTGCTATCGAGCAACAGCAGTTTAAGCAATCAATCAATCAACTTCAAAATTTGCGCCCGATTGATATTGCCGATGTTCTAGCACTCATGGAGCCAAATCTTGCGTGGCAGCTACTCGAGCATCTGCCCAATCGTTCTACCGTGTTCTCCTATTTAGAAACGGATATTCAGGTTGCGCTTGCCTATGTATTTCCTCGGGCTGTATTAGCAAAGATAGTAGGCGAGATGCCCGCAGATGAGCGTACCGACTTATATAAGCACCTAAATCAGGAGCAGCGGGATGCTTTGTTACCCGCCTTGGCACAGGCACAACGTGAAGATATTCGTAAGTTATCTGCCTATGAGGAGCGCACTGCTGGTGCGTTGATGACATCTGATTATGCGACTTTAGCTGCTCATATGACTGTCTCTGAGGCATTGGCAGCACTGCGCCTAGAAGCACCTGATGCCGAGACTATTTATCATGCTTATGTGATTGATGACGAGCGTAAATTATTAGGCGTTGTCTCTTTACGAGTACTTATTTTAGCGGCTCCTGAACAGCTGATTAATGACATTATGATGAGTACAGTAGTGTCTTGTAATGTCAATGATGATCAAGAAGACGTTGCGAAAGTCGTGGCTCGCTATGACTTAATTGCGCTGCCTATTACTGATGATAGTGGTGCTTTGGTCGGTATTGTTACCCACGATGATGCGATGGATGTGGCGAGTGATGAGGCAACCGACGATTTCCATAAGTCGGGCGGTGTCTCGACCATGGTTGGCAAATTAAAAGACGTCAGCGTTCGAGTGTTATACCGTAAGCGCGTATTCTGGTTGGTGTTTTTAGTGTTTGGTAACTTACTCTCAGGGTTGAGTATTTCCAATTTTGAAGATGTGATTGCTGCCAATTTGGTATTGGTGTTCTTTTTGCCTTTATTGGTCGACAGTGGTGGTAACGCTGGCTCGCAGTCAGCGACCTTGATGGTGCGAGCTTTGGCGACTGGCGATGTGGTCATGCGTGACTGGTTTTCATTATTGGGTCGAGAGGCGGTGGTTGCGTTGATGCTTGGGGCGACGATGGCGGTGGCTATCTCAATCATCGGTTATGTACGTGGTGATGCAGTGGTGTCGTTAGTGCTGGCACTGAGTATGATGTCGGTGGTGATGATTGGTTGTGTGATTGGTATGAGCTTACCTTTTGTGCTTAATAAATTGGGTTTTGATCCTGCCACTGCCAGTGCGCCTTTGATTACCTCTGTCTGTGATGCCTCGGGTGTACTTATTTATTTGTTTATTGCTTCACAGTTTTTGTCTATCGGTTAACGCTGCTATAAAGCCTAGTCCCACTAGCGTTGTGGTTTTTTTATAGTGGTAATTCAGCTACACTGTCACTATAAAAGGTCTGGCTAACACGCTCACGAGCGGTATTGTTCACGACAGTATTCACTGAGTTTTTGCCATGCCCACTCACTTGTATAGGCAGTAATAGTCGCTATGTTTAACTTTATGAAGAAAACCTCCACCAAAAAATCAGAAACACCAGAGCAGCGAGCAGAGCGCGATAGTGCCGTGGACAAGGTGCTGCTTGGTTATGAGGTAGGTACTGTCAGTATTGCCACCATGGTAACGGGGCTCGAACGTGATGGTGACCAGCTCACCTTAGACTTGCGTCTACCCGTAAATAGTAATCCTGAAATTATCCAACAAGAACTTGGGCAACTGTTACATCCGCACGGTATCAAGACTATTCATATGAATGTTCGTCTGCCCGCACCGACGAAAGGCTCGGGGTCAAGTCTGCCAAAAGCAATGCCAAAAACCACTAATGCCATGGACAATCAACATAAACCAGCGGCAAATGCTGATAGCAATACTACTGTTGAACCACCAATTACCAAAGCCGCGCCGACACAAGCGTCACTCGCCGCGCATCCACGTATTCGTCATATTATCGTCGTGGCATCGGGTAAAGGTGGCGTTGGTAAATCCACTACTACGGTCAACATTGCTTTGGCATTACAAAAGCTAGGCAACCGTGTTGGCATACTTGATGCCGATATTTATGGTCCTAGTATGCCAACGATGCTGGGCGTCGATAATGTCAAACCTGAGCTGGAAAACGAGCAGTTTGTTCCTATCAATGCGCACGGCATGGCAATGCTATCGATTGGTAGCTTGCTCGATGGTGACAATACGCCTGTCGCGTGGCGCGGACCAAAAGCCACTGGTGCGCTGATGCAGCTGTATAATCAAACCAACTGGCCGCAGCTGGATTACTTAGTGATTGATATGCCACCGGGTACGGGCGATATTCAGCTCACGCTAGCTCAGCGTATTCCCGTAACGGGTGCCGTGATTGTCACGACGCCGCAGCATATTGCCTTACTTGATGCACAAAAAGGCATTGAGATGTTTAACAAAACCAATATCCCAGTACTCGGCGTGGTCGAAAACATGGCACTGCATACCTGTAGCAACTGTAATCATACCGAAGCTATCTTTGGCACAGGTGGCGGCGAAAAAATCGCTGAACAGTATCAAGTCCCGCTGTTAGGGCAGCTCCCCCTTGCCAGTGGCATCCGTGCACAAGTGGATAAAGGTGAGCCAAGCGTATTAGCCGATGATGAGTTTGCGCCGTACTATCTTAGCATTGCTAAAAATATCGAAGCCAATATTAATAAATTCGCCAAGCCTGTCGATGATAAACGTATTTTTTAATAGTGGTTTTTAATAAGAATGAAATAGCCTAAGTGGATAGTATTTAAAGTGCTTTTATCTTTAAAAAGGGAATATTGTGAGCTTATCGATTTATCAATGACATTTAGATAATATTCCCAAACAGTACAATCTCCTAAGATTATTCCGCCTGCCGTTATATGTGATTGAGCTCTCAAACAATCAAGCGATCGCCGTTTGCTACTCTAAAGATGGGAGTAGCAAACGCCATTAGCAAATGTGATGGAAAGGTTGGCAGATGGATTGACCAGCATTGAAGTTAAGGTGATAACGGAAGCGTTTTTTGTGGCTTCAGGACAGGCAAAGAGAAGAGTGATACATACCACAGTCAGCTATCAAGGACAGATAGTAGCTGTAAATAAACAGTAGCTGTAAATGAATAGTACCTTTAGAAAAATTTGGCTAGGATGCCTTAATCATGAATCAAAATTGCAATGAGCAAGATCAGCAACAATTATCTACCAGCATTAAGCCAGTTGTGCTCGATGAGCTGATTAAAAATGGTCAGCCTATTTTTGGTGTTTTTGCTCACGTTAAAAATATCAATTATTTGGACTATCACAGCCATCTTATCTCACAAAAGGCGCTGCCAAACTGGCGCAAAGAGTTAAAAGCCAATCAATTCTGTTTTATTCAAATTATCCAGCCGCCTTATCGGGTTTGTCTGGCATTAGCGACGATTAAACTGGCAACCAGTGCTTTCGTTTATGTTTATAACGATGAGATTGAGCAGTTAGAGGTTTGTGAAGCATTGCAGCCGTTGATGCATCAAACACAGTTAGAAGGCGATTGCTATCAAGGGCAAATGGCATTTACCCATAGTAATCTCACATTAACATTGGATTTTACGCCTTCACAAATCGAAGTAGCATTGGATAGTAAACACATTACGCTTGATGCGACGCTACAGCGGCAATCAGCGCCATTAGCAGTCTGCACACCAACAGGCAGGCGCGGCTGGACCTTTACTCAAAAAGAACCGTTGTCGGTTATATCTGGTCATTTACTGATTAAAGCCCATTCAAAATTTAACACTGATGCTCAAGCCAAACAAATTAACTTTTCCAAAACGACTATCGCCAATCTCGATTGGACGCTTGGTTATATGCGTCACAAGACCAATTGGTTTTGGACCTGTATTAATAGCTATTTGCCAGACGGTCGTCATTTTGCCCTAAATCTAGCAATGGGCGTCAATGAAACAGGGGTTAGCGAAAATGCGTGCTGGCTGGATGGGCAGATTTATTATTTACCGCCTGTGATGTTTGTCCGTGATGGTTTAAATTTGCCAGCTAATGAGCAAGATGATAATGCTAAAACCATAGATAATACGCGACAGCCTTGGCGCATCTATCATCAAAACCTAGGCTGGAGCAATGTTGATATTGACTTAACTTTCACGCCGATAACCGTTTATAAAAAGACGGATAACTTTGGTGTGCTTGCCAGTATATTTGAGCAATGGCTTGGCTTTTATAGTGGTGAGATTCGTCTAAAAGATGACGTGATTAAAATCGATAAGATAATGGGCTTAGCAGAAGATCATTTCGCAAAATGGTAGGCGGTTGTCGTATTGATTGTAGATTTATATTAAACGCAGGCAAGCCTATAAATTGAGCGCTCAATTCCGTATAATCGTCGCTATCAAAATACACTTCATATCGTAAATTTTATTTTATAGCTGCTAAGGAACAACAATGTCTATCAAGTCTGACCGCTGGATTCGTAAAATGGCTGAAGAACACGGCATGATTGAGCCGTTTGAAGCGGGTCAAGTACGTTTTAATGATGCAGGCGAGCGTCTGGTTAGCTACGGTACGTCAAGCTATGGTTATGATGTACGCTGTGCGCCTGAATTTAAAGTTTTTACCAATGTTCATTCAGTGATTGTAGATCCAAAAAACTTTGATGAAAAAAGCTTTATTGATGTCATCGGTGACGAGTGTATTATTCCGCCAAACTCGTTTGCGCTAGCACGCACCATGGAATATTTCCGTATTCCACGTGATGTATTGACGATCTGTCTTGGTAAATCAACGTATGCCCGTTGCGGAATTATCGTCAACGTGACGCCGCTGGAGCCTGAGTGGGAAGGGCATGTCACTTTGGAATTTAGTAACACCACCAATCTACCAGCGCGTATTTATGCAGGCGAAGGAGTGGCACAAATGCTGTTTTTCCAAAGTGATGCTGATGACGTATGTGAAACCAGCTATAAAGATCGCGGCGGTAAATATCAAGGTCAACGCGGCGTGACATTGCCAAGAACCTAGTAATCTTATATGCTAACTAAAAGTGCACAATGATAAATCTTTTAGATTAATCACAAAAAGGCTGACCGTATATATAATACGACCAGCCTTTTTTATACCGAAAAATTGACTATTTCAACACTTTTAAACCTGCTTTATTATCACGTTTGGCTTTAGGTGCCGCAGTAGGGCTCTTCTGTGAGCTTACTATCGCATCATCTTCAGGTTGATAGTTGTCATATTCATTGGGGTCAAAAAACATCCCTTGCGAGTTTTCTTTCGCATAAATACCTAACACCGACGTCATTGGTACCCAAATCTCTTGTGACACGCCGCCAAAACGCGCACTAAAATGAATATAATCATTTTCCATACTCATATTACCAGTCGCACGGCTGGCGATATTCAATACGATACGACCATCTTGCACGTGTTCCCTTGGAATCTGTACGTTTTTGGCAGTGGCATCAACCATCAGGTAAGGCGTTAGTTGATTGTCTTCTATCCACTGATAAAGCGCGCGCACCATATAAGGACGTGTTGGGGTAATAGAGGTGGTTTCGCTCATCTAATGGTTTCCTATACTGATAATTTGAAGATAATAATCTAAAGATATTTTGTTGTTTTCTATTTTAAGACAGCGGTTAAGCATTGTCTAGGGTGTGTCCTGCTCTTGCAAATGGTAATAAAAATTGCAGCCAAACAAGGAAAATAGTACTGATAATAACTAAATATAAGCAAGCTATTTGACACAGTTTGACAAAGATTTAGTCATTTTTGGCCCATTTAAGGTTTAATGCTCAGATTGAGGATACACCCTAATTAACGCACACTTTTTTGAAAGCTAATACGCTCAAAGACACGCTGTTGATAGTCAAATAAGGGGCGACTAATAGCGCGTGGCAGCTCAATTCCCATTTCTTCAAGTCGCCATAACAAAGGTGCTAACAATACATCACACCAGCCAAACTCGTCTGCCATAAAATAAGATTTATGAGCAAACAGTGGTGACAACGTAATCAAAGAATCGCTTAACTGTTTTTTCGCAATAGCAGCTTGTGCTTTATTAAAGCTATTAGGGTGCATGAGTAGACGCTTACCGAGTACCAGCCAATCATGCTGAATACGCCAAGCCAGCTGGCGAAATTGGGCACGCTCTTGCGGGGTATCCGGCAGTAGCTTATTGGTGTGATAACGCTCTTCAAGATACTCAAAGATAACGTTGATCTCATACAGTGCGATTTCACGTTGTTGCAGAACAGGCAAGGTGTGATAGGGATTCAGCTCAGTTAAATCTTCAGGCCGTTCAGAGTGCAAGCGTGATAGATAATAGGCAAGCTTTTTTTCCTCAAGTAATAGGCGCACTACATGACTGTCGTAGCCGTCATCAGCGTATAAAATCAGCTGACTACTTGGAATGTCGTTCGCATCAATCATGAAAGCCTAATGTTAATAGTAAAGCCTATCATCGTAAACAAAGTTGCCCTGATTATCAAGGCAAGGTACGTAAACATTGCGGGTGAGCCTTGTTTTAAATAATGGTTCAGTGTTTTAGGGTCTTTTAAGAGACAAAAAAAGGCACTACCAGAGCAGTGCCTTTTTTTCGATAAAAATATATTTTTTAATACTTAATTATTTTACATCTTTCCAGAATTCTTTGTTCAATAAGTAAACTGGAATGAGTAATACTAATAAGAATAAAATCACAAAGAAGCCAATCACTTGACGGTCATGACGGTTAGGCTCTGCCATCCACGCCATAAAGTTAACCAAATCACCCACTTCAGATTCAAACTCTTCAGCACTTAGCTCTTCTTGCATATTATGCAATACATGAGGCATCGCCGCATTGGCAAGTACTAAGTTATTGGCACCCCAAGGACGGCTTGGGTCTTCATAAAACGATAACAGGTAAGTATATACCCAGTCATCGCCACGTAGTCTGGTCTCAAGTGATAAGTCTGGTGGTGCTGCGCCAAACCATGATGCTTGTACTTCAGGATCAATTTCAGCATTGATATGATCACCGATTTGATCGGTGGTGACCATCAAATACTTTTCGACCAACTCAGGTGGTATCTCTAAATCTTTAGCAATGCGCGAGTGACGAACATACTGTGCAGAGTGACAACCAGCACAGTAGTTCATAAAGATTTTCGCACCGTTTTGTAGCGAGCCCTTATTGGTAAAATCAATAGGAGCAGTACTACAAGCTAAGTGTTCTTCAACACCCTCAGCATTGGTGAATGTGCCACATCCACCGCCACCAGCTGCCAGTGCAGTACCAGCCGTCAAGGTTAATGCCGCGCCTAAGCCTAGACCCGCTAGGGATTTAATTAGCGTGTTCATTAGTGACCTCCGGTAACGCGTTCTGGTGGCTGTTTACACTTCTCAATAGAGGTATAAATTGGCATCAGTAAGAAAAACAAGAAATACAAGACAGTGAAGATACGAGCCATCAATGTTGCTGTTGGTGTCGTTGGCGTCGCGCCTAAGTAACCTAAAACTAAGAAACTAATCGCAAACACGGTTAAAGCAATTTTAGATAAAATGCCTTTATAACGTATAGAGCGTACAGGCGATCTGTCTAGCCATGGTATCAAGAATAGTACGGCAATCGCACCACCCATCGCAATCACACCACCCAACTTGTCAGGAACCGCACGTAAAATGGCATAGAATGGCGTGTAATACCATACTGGTGCAATGTGTGCTGGTGTTTTCAATGAATTCGCTGTCTCAAAGTTTGGTGGCTCAAGGAAGAATCCACCGCCTTCTGGGAAGAAGAATACCACTGCAAAGAACAAGATAAAGAAGACCACGATACCAATCATATCATGCACTGTGTAGTACGGATGGAATTCAATACCATCTAACGGCACACCATTTTTATCTTTTAGCTTCTTGATATCAATACCATCAGGGTTGTTCGAACCCACATGGTGTAGCGCTACAATATGCATGAATACTAAGCCCACAAGTACGAGCGGGATAGCAACCACATGTAGAGCAAAGAAGCGGTTTAGGGTGATACCTGAGATAATATAGTCACCACGTACCCATTCTGCAAGCCCATCACCAATCACAGGTAGAGCAGCAGGAAGGTTCAAGATAACCTGTGCACCCCAAAATGACATGTTGCCCCAAGGAAGTAGGTAACCGAAGAAACCTTCTGCCATCAATGCTAAGTAAATACCCATACCGATGAGCCAAATAAGCTCACGTGGTTTCTGGTATGAACCATATAGCAGTGCTCTGAACATATGCAGATAGACGACCACAAAGAACGCAGATGCGCCAGTTGAGTGCATATAACGGATGAGCCAACCACCTTTGACATCGCGCATGATGTATTCAACAGACGCAAATGCCCCTTCGGCACTTGGGTTGTACATCATGGTTAGCCAAATACCTGTTACCAATTGGTTAACCAATACCACCATTGATAACACGCCAAAAAAGTACCAAAAGTTAAAGTTTTTTGGTGCATAGTACTTTGACATATGGTATTCATAGGTTTCGGTCGCTGGAAAGCGTGCGTCCACCCAATGCATTAACTTTTTACCCATGCTCATATTAAGCCTCCCCAATCGTCAAGATGGTACCATCCATGTTGTAATCTGGGACAGGTAAGTTAAGCGGTGCAGGAACGCCACTATAAACGCGACCCGCCAAGTCATATTTAGACCCGTGGCATGGGCAGAAAAATCCGCCATACCAATCATTACCACCCAAGTCAGCCGCGCCAACATCAGGACGGTAGTTTGGTGCACAACCTAAATGTGTACAGACGCCTTCTACTACCAATACTTCTGGCGAGATAGAGCGTTCTGGATTTTTACAGTATTCAGGTTGTAATGATGCATCAGATTCAGGGTCAGACAGTAAAGGTTTTACTGACGCTAAAGTCGCTAGCATGTCTTCTGTGCGTTTGACCACAAAAATGGGTTTACCGCGATATTTGACAACGATCATCTGTCCTGCTTCGATAGAACCAATATCTTGGGTCACTGCAGCCCCTGCAGCCTCAGCTTTAGCGCTTGGGTACCAAGAACGGACAAAAGGTGTTGCCACAGCAGCTACCCCAGCTGCACCAATCGCGGCAGTCGAGGCAATAAGAACTCTACGGCGTTGTACGTTAACGCCTTCGGCTTGGCTCATTAATACTTCCTCCAGGTGAATGAAATGGGATTATCCCACACTGGGTTTGTGGCTTAGAAAATGTACAATATCAAGCCACTTTGGCTGTGCCTAATTTTGCTAATTGTTGCTATTCTAAGCTATTTCGGTGATAAAATAAATTATTGCGTTAAAAATAAAGCAACCTTGATAGAACATACTCTAAGGTTGAATAGGAGAATTGATGCAAAATAGCTGCATTATCAATGTCTCACATAGATTTTTTGGCAAGGATTATAAGCGTGATGACCTTATAATTAATAAGGATATTTTGCAATAGCGAATGATACTCGAAATTAAGGTAATGTTCACTAACTTTCAGTACCTAACTACTATGTAAGTAGTCGTAAACCAATAATCACCGCTTTATAAGAACAAAACGGTGATTATTTTATTACTTTTTATGTTTTATAAAACATGGCTTTATTCGCTAACGTTAGCTCTCAAGCTCACTCCAACGCTCAAGCTTACTCATCATCTCATCTTCAATCGTCAGTAGGCGCTCACTGGCAGCAGTCGCTGCATTAACGTCAGTGGTGAACCATGAGCCATCTGCTAATTTCTCTTGCAATTGGGCTTGTTCAGCTTCTAATGCAGCGATTTCTTTTGGTAAATTGTCCAGTTCACGCTGTTCATTGAAGTTGAGCTTTTTGGCAGCTTTGTTAGGTTTTGCTGCGGTTGTCTTATTGGTAACTTTACTGGCAGTATTTGCATTATTGGCTGGTGCTCTAGCCGCGTGTGCGGCTTGCTCACGGTTTTTTTGTACCAAATACTCTTGATAACCACCGACATACTCTTTGACGATACCTTTGCCGTCTTCATCTTGGTCAAATACCCAAGTAGAAGTAACGACATTGTCCATAAATGAGCGGTCATGGCTGATTAGCAAAATCGTACCGCCAAAGCTGGCGACTGACTCTTCTAGTAGCTCAAGTGTCGCCATATCCAAGTCGTTGGTTGGCTCATCGAGTACCAGAATGTTGGCAGGCTTTAATAGCTGCTTGGCAAGTAGTACGCGGTTACGCTCACCACCTGATAGTGCTTTGACAGGGGTACGCGCGCGCTCTGGGGCAAATAAGAAATCTTGTAGATAGCTCATGATGTGCGTCTTGCGACCGCCCACTTCTACGAAGTCTGAGCCTTCAGAGACGTTTTGCGCCACACTGGCTTCAAGGTCTAACTGATCGCGCAACTGGTCGAAGAAAGCGATTTTTAAGTTAGTGCCTAATTCAACACTACCAGTCTTTGTGACTTCGTCATCAGACATATCCAGTAGGGCTTTAATCAGTGTGGTTTTGCCCGCACCGTTGGGTCCGACAATACCGATTTTATCGCCGCGCATAATAGTGGTCGTAAAGTTATCAACCAATACATTGCCATCATACTCAAGATGTAAGTTTTTGACTTTACAGACCAGCTTACCGCTTTTCTCGCCTTGACCCATGGTGATGTTGACATTGCCGACTTGCTCACGGCGATCGCTACGCTCTTCACGCAGGGCTTTTAGCTCACGGACACGGCCTTCGTTACGGGTACGGCGGGCTTTGATACCTTGACGAATCCAAACTTCTTCTTGCGCCAGTTTTTTATCAAAGTTGGCGTTGTTTTTTTCTTCAGCCAATAACTGTAGTTCTTTTAGTTCTTGATAGCGGGCATAGCCACCTTCGCCTTGAGTGACGTCATAGCTGGTCAATTGACCACGATCTAGCTCAATGATGCGCGTCGATAGTTTATTGACGAATGCTCTATCATGGGTGACAAACAACAATGTTAGACCTTGCCAATCCAATAAAAAGCGCTCTAGCCATTCAATACTATCAACGTCTAAATGGTTGGTTGGTTCATCGAGCAGCAGTACATCAGGTTTGGTGACCAATGAGCGTGCTAGTAGTACACGGCGCTTACGACCACCTGATAATGAAGATAAATCATCATCTGGATCCAGCCCCATGGTTTTGATCAGGCGGGTGGCTTCCCGTTCTAAATCCCAACCGTGTACCGCATCGATATCATGCTGTAAATCGGCCATACGCTCACAAGCATCCATGTCGCCATTGGCACATAAATCTGTTTGGGCATTGTAGTTGATAAGCAGCTCAGCCGTACGGCTGCTACCACCCATAACGATGTCTAGGATACGTCCGCTTGTCTCGGGAACGTCTTGTTCTAGCATCGCCACGCGCACGCTGCTATTGATAATGACTTCGCCGCTATCAGGTTGTAAGGTGCCGTTAATTAGCTTAAATAAGGTGGATTTGCCTTCGCCATTACGGCCAATTAAACAGACACGTTCACCTGCCTCAATAGCAAAATCAATGCCATCAAGAACAGGAGCGACGCCAAAAGCAAGGTGGATATCTTTTAAATGTATCAGAGCCATAGAATATCTTAAGCTTATATAATAGTGAGGTAGGGGTTGCTGCAAAATTGCGAGCAGTATAACATGCCATCACGTGACTGTAGTGAGCGTAAATGATTTTATCCGCACTATTTATGGCTTTTATTAACGGCTGCTATTTTATAAAGAGCATCGTCGTCTAATTGCTACTTTGTATCGGTCATCGAGCCATTTTATTAATGAATCCTACCAGTCTTATGTTTATGATAATTCAGAGAAAAATATGAATCAATTTAATCCTCAAGATAAGGCTCAGAACGAGGCTTTAGCTGTGCACACGGACTTACAAACGCAACAAGTCATTGATTTACAGATGAGTATGGCGCATCTAGAGATGACAGTAGAGCGACTCGATGAGGTGATTGCGCGGCAAGATAAAGATATTCAGACATTACAACGACAGTTGCAGCTGATTTATAAACAAGTGGATAGTCAGGATCCTGAAGGCGGCATTGCGCCTTTTGATGTAATGGCAGAAAGACCCCCTCATTATTAATATCTACAAAAACTAAATGGTTGAAAATTTATAACTATTATATCCGCATTGTGAGATACAGATACTGTTCAGTCATAATCAGGAAATAATGTGTTTTTGCAGTTGTTTTAATGTTCGAAAATCATTACTATCCTCCACCTCGGATGCTGCTTGCTTATTAAAATTAAGTAAAGTAGTAAAACAATGCGGACGTTTGGAGATACATAATGCGCGCAAATTTTCATTTGAAAACTCTCACAGTAGCTGTCGCTGCTCTTTCTATTGCTAGCGTTGCTAGTGCTGCTGGTCTTGATCGTTCAGGTCAAGATATCACTGCATTCTTACAAGATGGCACCTACGCCGAATCTGTTTATACTTATATCGATGCCGATGTGAGTGGTAAAGACTTGTCAGGCAATAAGCTCAATGATATCGCAGAGTCTTATGATTTTTTCCGTTATGGTGTAAAAGCAGATATTAACGACACGTTTAGCATCGGTATTTTATATGATGAGCCCTTTGGTGCCGCTGCTGATTATAACGGTCAAAACGATTTCGTCACTGACAGTGATCGTGACGCTATCATTCAAGATTTTACAAAAATTCCTAATGTTACCGAAGCTTATGTCGATAACGTATTGATACCGCAATTGCAAGGAGCGCTGGCGCCAGGTAATCCAGGTGGTTTGACAGCTGATCAATTAAAAGAGGCGCAGGGTAAGCTAATTGGTCTTGAAGCCGCTAAAGGTCTAGCAGCAGTAGCGGGCGAAGCGACACAAGTAGAAGTACGTACTGAGAGTATTACTGGTATTCTTGGTGCTAAATTTGGTGCTAATAAAGAGTTTCAAGCTTATGGTGGTCCAGTGGCTCAGCGCGTAAAGGCAGATGTAAAATTGCGCGGTGATGCATACAGTTCAGCCAAGGGTTATACCACTCACATCAGTAATGACCAAGACTATGGCTGGATCGCTGGTATGGCTTATAGCAAGCCTGAAATTGCACTTAAGGCTGCTTTGACGTATCGCTCTGAAATCAAGCATAATGCAAAAGCTTTTGAGACTTTTCCAATTGCTACGGCTGCAGGTGCTACCGCTGGTCTAGCGTTGCCGACTACCAGACATTCTGATATTGAAATCAACACGCCAGAATCAGTCAACTTTGATTTCCAGACGGGTATCAATCCTACCATGCTAGCTACTGCGAAAGTCCGTTGGGTGCCTTGGAGTGATTTTGCTATCGTACCGTCACTATACAATGATGTCAGTAAAGTATCGACAAAAGATGATGAAGGCTTGGCATTAGTTAGTTACGATGAAGATCAATGGCAAGTTGAGCTAGGTCTCGCTAAGCGCATGACGCCAGCATTAGCAGTAACAGGCACTGTCGGTTGGGATAGTGGTGCTGGTAACCCTGTAACCTCGCTAGGTCCTATCGAAGGCTACTACAGTGCTGGTTTGGGTGCCAAGTACAATGTGACTGAAAACTGGGCAGTATCAGCTGGCGGTAAATATCTATGGTTCGGTGATGCTAAAGGCCAAATTCCGACTAAAGCCGTGGTTAGTAACTTTGAAGACAACGATGGTTTTGCACTTGGCGTGAAGCTTTCTTACCAAGCAAACTAATGTGATGTGTCATTTGCTAAGTTATAAATCCATAGTCTAGATAATAAAAAGCGATCCTGATTGGGTCGCTTTTTTATGCCAGCGTGTTTAAGTTTAATAAAAGATTAGAGTATTTTAGGATTATTAAGTTACAACAGATAGGGATCTGACTGCTATCTCTAAAAAATACTGATAGTAATTTAAAAAATATCAGAATGAAAAACTAGATATTAGTCTTGTACGTGTATCTTATTTGTACTGTCCAGTCATATTCGGGAAATAAAGCACTTTAATTGTTGTTTTAGTGTCAAAAAGGCATTAGTATTCATCTCAGGACACGACTTTTATAATCATAAAGTTATGCGCAGCAATGCTAAATATTGATTATTTAAGTAGTAAAACAACAAGGACGTTTGGAGATACACAATGCGCAATACTTTTCATTTAAAAACCCTTGCAGTAGCGATTGCCGCTTTTTCTGTAGCTAGCGTAACCAGTGCTGCTGGTCTTGACCGTTCAGGTCAGGATGTCACAGCCTTCCTCCAAGATGGCACCTATGCTGAAGCTGTTTACACCTATATCGATGCTGATGTTAGTGGTTATGATAGCGCCAATAACGTTCCTACGAATAACACCTATGTTAGAGGTGATAAGACTGGCGATATCGCTGAGTATTATGACTTCTTTCGTTATGGCGTAAAAACAGATATCAATGAAACCTTTAGTGTTGGTGTCTTATATGATGAGCCCTTTGGCGCAGCAGCGAAATATACTGGTGATAACAATTTTGTGTCGAAAGGCGATATTAATGCCTCAATAACTCAGTTAACGGGTGGCCAGTTTGACGCCAACACTCTTGGCCCTGCAATTCAAGGTTTGACACAGCAGGCTCAAGCAGCAGGTGCGGAAGCGCAACGACTTGGACAATTAGCTGCAACAGCTACAGACCCTCAAGTCGCACAAGGTCTTGCACAACAAGCTCAAGCTCAAGCAGCAGCAGCGCAAGGTTTTGTGAATCAGGCCACTGGTCTCGGTACAGCAAATGCGATAGCACAAGCAGAAGCAGCTAATGCAGGAGAAGGCACTAACGTTGAAGTACGTAGTAATAGTCTGACAGCCATTCTTGGCGCAAAATTTGGTGCCAATAAAGAGTTTCAAGTATACGGTGGTCCAGTCGCTCAGCGTATTGAGTCTGAAGTGAAATTACGAGGTTTGGCTTATGGTCCTGCTACTGGCTATACCTCACGTAACAGCCCTGATATGGATTATGGTTATATAGCCGGTATTGCTTATAGCAAACCTGAAATTGCCTTAAAAGCAGCACTGACCTATCGCTCTGAAATTGATCACAACATGAAAGTGGCTGAAACCTATCCTTTAGCTGGCGTTATAGCTGGTGATCCAGCTGCAGCCAATCGCACTAGTAATATGGAAATTACTACTCCTAAATCCGTAAACTTTGATTTTCAAACCGGTATTAACCCAACGACGTTAGCAACTGCAAAAGTGCGCTGGGTACCTTGGGGTGACTTTAAGATTACGCCGCCACTATATAATGAGGTTAGTAAAAGATCTTATGGACCTGATGGTTTGAACTTGGTTGAGTACGAAGAGGATCAATGGCAAGTAGAGCTTGGTCTAGCCAAGCGTGTTGCGCCAGCACTTGCAATTAGTGGTACCGTTGGTTGGGATAGTGGTGCTGGTAACCCTGTCACTTCGTTAGGTCCTATCGAAGGCTATTACAGTGCTGGTTTGGGTGCAAAGTATAACGTGACAGAAAACTGGGCGGTATCAGCAGGTGGCAAATACCTATGGTTTGGCGATGCCCAAGGTGTGTTGCCAAGTGACAAAATTGTTGGTGACTTTCAAGACAATGATGGATACATATTCGGTGTAAAATTGTCTTACCAAGACACTAAATAATACGCATATTTTGCCGTATTAATACATAAAAAAAGCGATCCGTGATGGGTCGCTTTTTTATCGGTGTTCGAAATAGAAATTGATATAAAAGAACATTAAATCAACGACTTTAAAGTGTGCATAAAGGTTTTTAGCAAAATAATAAATTTATTTGACAGCTTTTTTTAGACGATGTCTAAGACGGCAGTGATTTGTTTCTTGCCCGCAATTAAACGATATTTGCCTCAAACATAAGCCACAAAATCATTGAGTTATTACGATCATAAGTATATTTCAGCTGAAATATACGCTTCTTGAAACACACTTAAATCCAAGACTCATTGACCTCTCAGCGCTAATAGATATCATAACTGCCATATCTCTAACTTTTTAGCCTCGCTGAGGTAGTTCTGCTTATCCATTTATCTTTGATATTTGAGGTGCATTATAAATTTATTCAGTAGTATATCTTACACTAACAAGTTAGATGATTAATGACATAGCATAAGTGGCTACAAGCGTGATGATTGAGTGAAAAGTTAACACCTGAATTATGAAATGTTATAGCGCTATTAGCTAAGTATGAGATCTCTAATAGAAATAACCATAGCTTACTTATGTACCAATGTCCTAGGTATTATATTTAATAGTCATCAATACAAAAACCTCGCCAATAATGGCGAGGTTTTTTTATAGTGATAATTATATCGATAAGCTTATTTATTTAAATTAAGTTCCATTTCTTTAAATTTCGCAGTAACAGAGGCTTTTGGACCGCCTGTCATGATACTTACCGCAAAAATGGCGATTGTACTTAAGATAAAGCCCGGAACGATAGCATATAACCAGCTATTGAGTGCCATGCCATTCATCTGGAAAGGACCGTAAATCCATAGGATAACCGTCAATGCACCAACGACCATACCAGCAACTGCACCATTACGGTTCATACCGCGCCAGATTAGGCTGAAAATAACCAACGGTCCAAATGCGGCACCAAACCCTGCCCAAGCGTTAGAAACCAAATTCAATACTGAGCTTTCTGGATTAGACGCCAGTAAAATGGCAACAACGGCGACAATGATTACGGAAATGCGGCCGACCAATACTTGACGCGCCTCAGGTGCATCTTGATCAAAAAACAACTTATAGACATCTTTAGTTAACGAGCTTGATACCACCAATAGCTGTGATGAGATGGTACTCATAATCGCAGCTAAAATTGCAGCTAATAAGAAGCCTGAAACCAATGGATGGAATAAAAACTGCGTAAATACTAAAAAGATGGTCTCAGGATCATCTAAAGTCATCGCTGTCTTTTGCACATACGCACGACCAGCAAAACCTGTCATCAGTGCCCCGATAAGGCTGACAATCATCCAGCTCATACCGATGTTACGGGCAGTAGGGACATCTTTGACTGAGCGAATGGCCATAAAACGTACAATAATGTGTGGCTGACCAAAATAACCTAAACCCCATGCCATCAATGACACAATGCCAAGGATACTCATCCCATTAGTAATGTTAAGCAAGCTTGGATCGATATTTCTAACCGCTTGAGTAGTGGCTGAAATACCGCCCAGATCAGTGAAAGCGACGACAGGAACAATGACCATCGCAAATAGCATGATGATACCCTGTACAAAGTCAGTCATCGAAACAGCTAAGAAACCACCGAATAACGTATAAGCAACGACAACGCCAGCGGTGACCCATAGACCAGTGCTATAAGAAAGATTCAGTGAGCTTTCGAAGAGTTTACCACCGCCTACTAGGCTTGCAGCAGTATAAACCGTGAAGAATAAAATGATAACCACGGCTGAGATAACACGCAGCATGTGCGACTTATCTTCGAAGCGGTTGGCGAAATAATCGGGTAGAGTGATGGCATTGTCAGCCACTTCGGTATAAACGCGAAGACGCGGTGCCACGATAAGGTAGTTTAAAAATGCACCAAGTGTCAAACCAAGTGCGATCCATATACTCACGACACCGTCAGCATACATATAGCCGGGCAAGCCAAGTAGTAACCAACCTGACATATCTGATGCACCTGCCGATAGTGCAGTGACTGCTGGACCTAAACTGCGTCCTCCTAACATATAGCCTTCAGTATCATTGGCTTGCTTAAAGTAAGCGTAAATGCCAATACCAATCATCACTAAAAAATAGGCGCCAAGTGATACCAGCACGCCACTAGAAACTCCGTTCATATAAATTGTCCTTAACCAACATGGTTGGCGGTAATTATTTTAACTATAAAGATTAAGTGTTATAAGACGATGTCCCAAACAATATCTAAAGACGAAAAAAGCCATTAAGTAGGACATAATGGCTTTTATTCAATATCTGCTGTTAGTTTTATATGATTGATGCTGTTCTAGGGCTAATACGAATTCGCAGTGTTTAGAGGTCAATAAGAATGTCATATTACATCATATCGATTGCTCGTATTTGCGACTCAGTTATCAGTATCGGCCACCTATATAACCAATCATTTAAAACCATTAAACCTACTATTAACCATCATATATTACTCGAAGTGTTCAATATATGACTATCAGTGTTCTTATAGTAAATTTTTGTTATAAAAACAACGTCAAGCGTATTATAACGCATGAGGGTCATAAATGCGAATAGCGTGCTTTTTAGATTCCATAGCACGCTCTAATCATCGTTTAGCGGGAGTCTTATTCAATAGGCGCTAACAAGTCTAACAAAGCTGTAACGCTGCTAGATTGCGTCAATTTCGGATTGATAACCACACCCAAATAGCGTTGTAACTCTATATTGTCTGCCATATCGATACGTTCTAAATCCTGACTAATCATGGTTTGCGGTAATACAGACCATCCCAGACCAACAGAAACCAGCATGCGAATAGACTCAAGAGGATTGGTGCTCATCGTGGCATAGGGTTTCAGATTGTGCTTGGCGAATTCAGCCAAGGTAATTTGACTGGTAAAGGTGTTGGCAGACGGTAAAATAGCAGGATAGCGTGCCAATTGCTCTAGTGTCACATTAGATTTGGTCGCTAAAGGCGATAGCGTACCTGTCATAAAGTAAAGAGGGTCTGACCATAGCGTATGATAGGTCAAACGCTTATCATAGACGGGCGGCAGTGTTAAAAATGCTAATGATAAATCGCCATCGAGTACGGCTTTGTGCGCTTTTTCTGAATCAACGAAATGTACTTCTAGTTGTACGGCAGGATAAGCTTGGATAAAATGCTTAAGTACAGGCGCTAAATGGTGCAAGCCAATATGATGACTGGTACCGATCACTAATTTGCCAGATACGATATGCTGGGAGTGTTGCAGATTAATCTTAAAATTCTCATAATCTTCTAGCCAACGCTTGGCGTGCGGCAGCATTTCATTGGCTGCTTGGGTTGGTACAATGCCGCGTCCCACCGTATCAAACAAAGTAATGTTGAATTCATCTTCCAAATTTTTGATGCGTTTACTGACGGCAGGCTGTGTGATAAACAGTTTTTCTGCGGCACCTGAGATGCTGCCAGTGTGCATAACGGTAACGAATGTCGTCAAGTTTGTGGTGTTCAAACGGATGTCCTTAGCTACTTTGCGAGCTATAAATAAAAGTTGGCTGACCCAATCACAATGTATTAGAAATAAAAGTTTGCGTCTGGGCAAAAATCATCAATTATTATTATAGGATTAGCCTGCTATAATCACAAGACATCAAGACGTATTGTGACATATTTATTCTATTAAATTGACTATTTGCAGCTCATCGTACGTTTTAAGCGCTGATAATGGTCATCAATGTACAATCGCCAATATAAAAATATTGATTTTGATACAAGCGCTGCTGACGATGCCGCTGATAATAAAGTATCGCGACGTATAAAATTCAAAGAAAATTTTTACCATAGGCTATAGTCGATTCAATTTAAAAGTAGTAAAAGGCAACTGAGTGTAGATGTATATTTAATACTTCAAGCGAGGTTAACGCAGTAATACTTTTATAGTGGAATGACTATAAGCAAGTAAAAAAACCAGTAATTAGCAACCAATAAAGGATAGCAACATGGCCGGTCAAACGTTATATGACAAACTTTGGAATGCTCACGAAGTCACCAAGCGTGACGATGGTTCGAGCCTGATTTATATCGACCGCCATCTGTTGCATGAAGTGACCAGTCCGCAAGCATTTGAAGGTTTGGAGTTAGCCAATAGAGCACCGTGGCGCCTGTCGGCTAATATCGCCAGTCCTGACCATAACGTACCCACAGTCACTAAAGAGCGTTTAGAAGGCGTGCCTGGTATCAAAGACAAGGTATCACGCTTGCAGGTAGTGACATTGGATGAAAATTGCACCAAATTTGATATCGCTGAGTTTACGATTAATGATGCTCGTCAAGGCATTTTACACGTCGTTGGCCCTGAGCAAGGTTTGGTGTTACCGGGTATGACGGTTGTTTGTGGTGATTCGCATACTGCTACTCATGGCGCGCTGGGCTGCTTAGCGCACGGTATCGGCACATCAGAGGTTGAGCATGTATTGGCAACGCAATGTTTGATTCAAAAGAAATCAAAAAATATGCAAATTCGTGTCACTGGTAAGCTTGGTGCTGGCGTGACCTCAAAAGACGTGGTATTAGCTATTATCGCTAAAATTGGCACGGCTGGCGGGACAGGCCATGCTATCGAATTTGCTGGGCAAGTATTTGAAGAGATGAGTATGGAAGGTCGTATGACCGTTTGTAACATGGCGATCGAAGCGGGTGCTCGCGTGGGTATGGTTGCAGTCGATGACACGACCATTGAATATGTCAAAGGTCGTCCTTATGCGCCAACCTCTGAGCAATGGGCGCAAGCGGAAGCTTACTGGCGTACCTTATATTCAGATGATGACGCAGTATTTGATACTGTTGTTGAGTTGGATGGTAGCCAAATAGCGCCACAAGTCTCTTGGGGAACCTCTCCTGAAATGGTTGTCGATATCACTCAATCTGTACCAACACCTGATCAAGCGGTAGATGAGGCACAAGAAGAAGGCTGGTTACGTGCTTATACCTATATGGGTTTAGACGCTGGGCAAAAGATTACCGATATCCGGCTTGATCGCATTTTTATTGGTTCATGTACCAATTCGCGTATTGAAGATTTGCGTGATGCCGCCGCAGTCATTAAAGGTCGTAAAGTCGCTGACAATATCAAAGAAGCCATCGTTGTGGCAGGTTCTGGGCAAGTGAAGTTGCAGGCTGAAGCAGAAGGCTTAGATGCCTTGTTTACTGAGGCTGGATTTGAGTGGCGTGAGCCGGGTTGTTCGATGTGTCTTGCCATGAATGCGGATAAGCTTGAGCCACAAGAGCATTGCGCTTCAACGTCCAACCGTAACTTTGAAGGCCGTCAGGGCAATGGTGGTCGTACCCATTTGGTCAGCCCAGCAATGGCAGCTGCCGCCGCATTGGCGGGTCACTTTGTCGATGTGCGTACGTTTTAACTTTTCATTTCTATAGAGCATAAAAATGAAAATGCTGTTTGTTTTATTTTGCTTATTGGGTAGCTCTCAGCTAGCGATGGCTCGTGATTACTGTAATGGAAGATTTGCCTATTGTGTCGATGTGCCAAATCAATTGGCATGGTTGCCTGAGGCAGATAATGGTGATGGTCGTCATTTTAAGTTACCCAACTCTAATGCCACTATTTTGGTCTTTGGGAGTAATACACCAACTGTTTTCTTTTATACCGATAGCGATTATCTAAAAGAGAAGCAGCATCGATATAAAACAGGCATGACCGTTACTTACGAGCTGTTAAAAGATAAAACCTATACAGCAAGCGGCTATAGAAAAGACGGTCAAGTTTTTTATCATGTTATTAAAGTTAAGGATGGTCAGGAAGCAGTATTACATCTGAACTATCCTGAAAGTGAAAAAACTAAAATGACAAGTATTGTTAAACAAATGGCACGCTCTTTTAAGATTCATTAGACCGTCAAAAAAATTTACGTTAGTAATCGATATTTTAAGGAAAACTCATGCAAGCTTATAACACTCAAACGGGTATCGTTTGCCCATTAGATCGCGCAAACGTCGATACCGATCAAATTATTGCAAAACAGTTTTTAAAGTCTATTAAACGCACAGGATTTGGCGTCAATTTGTTTGATGATTGGCGTTATCTCGACGAAGGATATCCGGGTCAAGACAATAGCACACGCGTTATCAATCCAGAATTTGTGCTAAATAAGCCGCGTTATCAAGGCGCGACTATTTTGCTGGCACGCCGCAACTTTGGTTGTGGTTCTAGTCGTGAGCATGCGCCTTGGGCGTTGTCTGAATATGGTTTTCGTACGGTGATTGCACCAAGCTTTGCCGATATTTTTTATAACAATTGCTTTAAAAACGGCATGCTACCAATTGTCTTGGATGAGGCAATTGTAGATACATTAATGAAAGACACGCTTGCTAATGAAGGCTATGAGCTAACTGCAGATCTTGAACGCCAAGTCGTCGTCACCTCAACAGGTGAAGAATATACATTTGACGTAGATGCTTTTCGCAAACATTGCTTGTTAAACGGGCTTGATGATATTGGTTTAACCTTGCAGCAAAGCGATGCCATTAAAGATTATGAGCATAAGATGATGCAAAAAACACCATGGATATTTAACGATGTACGAGCATAAATCATGAATCTGCAAGCCATTACTTATAAAACTGCTGAACAGTAATAATGTAACGTTGAGTTATGGCGGTGAACTGGCTAAAATGAAGGGTAGTTTTTTTACGATATTTTATTATTTCTCTCATAAATAGTAGCCGCCATTATGAATAAAAAACGTTATGCTTTATGGACAAGTACGGTTGTTGCCGCAAGCTTATTGTTGTCAGGCTGTCAGCTATTGACTGGGTATCAGAAAATAGATGAGGCAGAAAACGCCAAAGCATGGGCAGGTAAGATTCAACCGATTGCGGGTGAAGTCAATATTGCCTGTATAGGAACTTATCATTGTGAAATTGCACGGATAGATAAGACACGAGTGATAGGGGCTGATACGCATGAGCCTATCAATCCTGCCATGCTGGTCGCGATGAAAGATATGAGTGCAAAGGGCAAAAGTCATACCAGCAATAAGCATGCACAAACATCAATGCACGCAAACATAGATATGACACCACTCGCTCATAAAAATGAGATTAAAATTGTACCTTTGTCTGCCTCAGGCATGCCGGGTTTAACCAATTATTATGCGCGGGTAAAACCTGCAAAACGCGAAGTACAGGTGAATTTCTATCCAGAAAACAATCTGGGCTATGTTGAGCGTTTTACTTTAATTCACGATTTTATTGACGCTGATACTTATCAATTACGCGCTTATCAGAAAAAATCTAACGATAATTCTGGCAGTTTATTAGACACCGCTTCACCACAGCCGCTATGTGTTGACCTGTATCAAGGCAACACTGTACAGCGCCGATTTTGTAAAGAGCTGTCTGCTGAGCATCAAGGAGAGTTTGTAGAAACTCGTATCGTGAAAGCATTGCCTGCATCATCGAAAGTAAAAGCCAAAGCTTAAAGCCTATTTGATTTTCAAAAATAGTAAATTGATCACGGTTTTTTGTGCTATTGAAGGCACTAAAAATCGTTTTTAGGAAAATATCGTAAATTTGTAGTATTAGGGCTTGTCCTCAATTCAATCGATTATCCTCTAAATGAGTTGAAAATGGCTAAATTTTGCCAAACATCGTTAAATAGCTTATCAATATCTCGATATTATTTGCGCTACTTTCCTTGTTTGACGGCAATTTTTATCACCATTTTTAAAATGAGGACATGCCCTAACATAAATAAAAAACTACCTACCCACAAGGATTAGTATGGCAACGATTTTAACATTAGCGGGCGATGGTATCGGTCCCGAAATCATGACTCAAGCCATTGACGTACTGAATGCGGTCAATAAGAAATTTGCGTTAGATTTGACACTTGAATCTGGATTGATTGGCGGTGTGGGCATTGACGCAACGGGCGAGCCTTTGCCAGATGAAACGCTAGACCGTGCCCGTGCAGCAGATGCGGTATTGTTAGGAGCGGTCGGTGGCCCTAAATGGGATGGTATTGAACGCAGCAAGCGCCCTGAACGTGGTTTACTTAAAATACGTGGTGAGCTTGGTTTGTTTGCTAATCTACGTGTGGCAAAGCTTTACCCGCAGTTGGTCAATGCGTCTAGTATCAAACCTGAGATTATTTCAGGCTTGGATTTGCTTATCGTTCGTGAGTTGACTGGTGGTATCTATTTTGGTGAGCCACGTGGAATCCGCACGCTAGAGAATGGTGAACAGCAAGGCTACAACACCATGGTCTATAGCACAAGCGAGATTCAGCGTATCGGCAAAGTTGCTTTTGAATTGGCAAAAACACGTGCGCAAGCAGCAGGCACAGCAGCGAAAGTTTGCTCAGTGGACAAAGCAAACGTATTAGAAGTCACCGAGCTGTGGAAGCAAACGATGACCCAAATGCAGCAAGCAGATTATAGCGAAGTGGCGTTATCGCACATGTATGCTGACAATGCTTGTATGCAACTTATCAAAGACCCTAAGCAGTTTGATGTCATGGTGACGGGCAATATGTTCGGTGATATCTTGTCTGATGAAGCTGCTATGCTCACTGGATCTATCGGTATGCTGCCATCAGCCAGTCTTGATGAAGCAGGCAAAGGCATGTATGAGCCCTGTCATGGTTCAGCGCCTGACATTGCTGGGCAGGACAAAGCCAACCCATTGGCGACTATTTTATCGGTTGCGATGATGCTGCGTTATACCTTTAAGCAAGAAGCAGCGGCACAAGCGATTGAGCAAGCAGTGAGTGATGTCCTTGATGACGGTTTGCGTACGCTTGATATCTTAGACAGTAGTGAAGCTGGATTGAAGCAAGTAGGGTGCCAAGAGATGGGTCAAGCAGTATTGGCTAAATTACTCTAGTACCACTATAGTGATATAGATTAAATTTTCCCCTGTTTTATTTTGATAGGGAAAAATTCTTATCTTTATCGTTTATCGTCGTTCTAAACCCATAGTTTGCTCAGCAAATTATGGGTTTTTTTATGTTTATTTTAATCACTTTCTAGCGGTAACATACTAAATCAGATAGTTGTAAAAAAGTACTTGTTTTAACACAGACACCGCAGGACAAGGGCTTTATTAACATAAAGCTGTTATATGCTCACAAGGTAATATGGCACTATTAACAGCTTACAAACCACTAGAACCACAGACTTTCACGTTAGAAGAGAGCTGATGAAAAAGTGTTTGAGTAAAAGTGTTTGAGTAAAGTTGGTTATGAAGGCGTTACAACTCAAAATAACAAGCCTTGATGACAACATAACAAAATAAAACTTATTATTTTTATAAAAAATTAGGAGCATGAGGTGTATCAATTAAAAAAAATTAGCACAGCAGTAGCGATGATTGGTTTTTCTACGGCAGTTTTCATGGGGCAGAGCGTTGCAGCACCACTGGATAGTGTAAATACTAACAATCAAGCAACGACCAATAACTCTGACAACCAAACACCGACCAATAACGATGAAGCCAGTATTAGCAAAAATAATGCTCATAAGGCGAATGCTGCTGAAGAGGTCAGCCCTGTGACCAATGGCGTTAGCCAAAAGCTAGCACGTGATAGCAAAACAGCAAATGCTTCGAACAAATTTTTACCTACCATCAAGTACACGACAGACAATTTATCAGTTGCTGCGCAAAAGGTGAATGATGCCACTTGGAAAGAGGGTATGAGTATCGACCGCGTCATCGGTACTAAATTGCAAGCCTTATTAAATTGGCATCACAATGGTGTGGGTCCTGTTGATGGTTATTGGGGCAAGAATACTCGCAAGGCCATGCAAGCGTTTCAACAAGCAAATGGTTTGGCAGTCACTGACACGCTAAACAACGAAACATGGCAAGCACTGACAAAGAATGAAAAACTCGCGGTGCAGCCAGTGCTAGTCAGTTATCAGATAACTGATGCGGATGTTAATATTAAAATGACAGAAATACCAGCTGGTGCTGAAGCCAAATCCAAACTTGAGGGATTGTATTACGAGAGCATCACAGAAGGGCTAGCAGAAAAATTCCATATTAGTGAAAGCTATCTCAAAGCGTTAAACCCTAAGGCTAGCTTTACGGCGGGTGAAACCATCACAGTTTATAATCCTGGCAATCCAAATACCAAGCCTGTCAGTCGAGTCGTTGCTGATAAAGCCACTGAAACGCTATATGCCTATGATGATAAAGACAACTTAGTTGCCAGCTATCCGACCACAGTAGGTAGTACGGCAACACCGTCACCAACAGGGACACATACGGTAGAGGTGAAGGTGCATGAGCCTAATTATACTTATACTGCTGAGGACGGTAGCAAGTCTATTCTTCCACCTGGCCCTAATAATCCAGTGGGCTCGGTATGGATTGGGCTTAGTAAGCCTTCTTATGGTATTCATGGCTCACCAGATCCTGATCGTATCAGCCGTCAAGCCTCAGCGGGTTGTATACGCCTGACAAATTGGGATGCACTTGCTTTGCTAGGGGTGATTCAAAACGGTGCGACTGTTGAGTTTAAATAGTGCCTCACTATTTCTTAACCATGCTACTTCTTAACCATGATTTAAAAATTTGAAAGTAAGTCAACTCATAAAATTTAGACAAAAAAATACCGCTGAAATTTAGCGGTATTTTTTATGATAAAAACAAATAACTAAGACTGAATAACTAAAATATTGATAGGCAATAATGAGCAGGTTAGCATTTTCATTATTATTATCAGTTAAACCACCCAAGCGTCTATATCAGCTATCAGCGAAAAGAAGCCATTTAGCAACCAGCTGTATTTATATAAATGCTTTTATAACCATTTTAGTTTATAAGAAATTAGTTTTTGCCACGATAAGTAATACGACCTTTTGATAGGTCATAAGGTGTCATTTCGACCTTAACTTTATCACCTGTCAAGATACGGATATAATGCTTACGCATCTTACCTGAGATGTGAGCAATGATTTCGTGTCCGTTTTCTAAACGAACTCTAAACAGGGTATTTGGAAGGGTGTCAATGACTTCGCCTTCAAATTCAATAATATCGTCTTTTGCCATAGTTGGTATCAATCAATTAAAAATAAGCCCATATTATACGTAAGTTAGCGGATTAAAGCAATACAGCACTAGGTTTTTACTTGACAGCCTGTAACCGTTATGTATGCCAACTTCTATTTATTCAGTCAGGTAAATTTAGCCAAATGGGGGTTAAAGGAGCATTTGGTAGTCGTTGTTGAAAATGCTCAGGATAGTAAGCGTTGATAAAATATAGACCATCACCAGAGGCAGTAGGTGGTGCGATAGTACGATCTTTTTTGGATAAAATATCTAAAAAGGCTTCTGGTTGCAACTCGTGTCGACCGATGGCATACAAGGTGCCCATTAAGTTACGAACCATATGATGCAAAAATCCATCTGCTTGAATGTCAAAAACGATAAACTGACCATGGGCAAAGAGTCTTGCGTGACTGACTGAGCGTACTGGTTGATTAGACTGGCAAGCAGCGGCGCGGTAGCTACTAAAATCGTGGGTACCGACGATCTCAGCCGCCGCCAGTTGCATCGCTGCTAAATCGAGCGGTTCATAGATATGAGTGACTTGGTGATTCAAAATAGCAGGGCGCTGCGCTTGATTCAGTGTGATGTAGCGATAGCGACGGGCAATGGCACCAAAACGCGCATGAAAGTCGTCAGGCATAGGTTGAATCCACCGCAGGGCGATATCATCAGGTAATAGACTGTTTACCCCGCGCAGCCAGTTATGAGTAGGACGATAGGCACGTGTCGTAAAGTGGGCAATCATATTGCTGGCATGGACGCTTGCATCGGTACGACCAGCCGCGACGACCTCTACCGCCTCATTGGCAACTTTACTGATAGCGGTTTCTAATGCTTCTTGTACGCCTAATACTTCTCGTTGCCGCTGCCAGCCATGATAGCGCGTCCCCAAAAACTCAATTGCAATGGCTAATGTATAGGTTGGGGGCGTTTTAGCATTGATGCTGTTAATCTCGGACATGTTAATCTCGGACATGGTTGGTATTGGATATTTTCGTATTGGCGCCTATAAATATAAACATATTTAACGATAGTCTAACGTTTTTTGATAGTGGTGCCCGCCTGATTGACATTGTTCAACCAACGTTGTCTGCGCCGAGTGGGATTGTCATAACGCAGCAATAGCCATAATAATCGTGCATAGATAGCGGGAATCGTTAAGCGTCCGCCAGCAATCACATGATACTCATATTGCCAACTACCAGCCGCATAGCTGTCACTGACACCGCCAAATGGAGATTGGCTAGCGCATATCACCATGTGGCCGTTTTTATAAGCAAGCTCTAGTGCCTCTGCTAGTGCTTGTGAATAAGGAACATTACCTGCGCCAAATCCTAATAGGATAATGCCACATGGCGGCTGTGATAATAATGCCTGTAGCTGGCTAGTCATTACCTCAGTGTCGTTTGGCAAGCAATATAAAGCATGAATGCGTGCTTGCTCAGATCGAGATTCGATATGGTCAATCATTGCTTGCTGATCATCGAGCCAATGCTGGCGGCGGGTATCCGGTAAGTTTTTGATATAACTATTGGCAGGATAGGCAGCTCTGGAGTGACCCGTAAATGCCATCAAATCATGGCTATGAATTTTTTGTACCGTTTGCGCAGGCCAAGACTCACCGCCAAAAGCAATCTTCACACCTGACTCACCAGCAGCAGCCATTTTTAGTGAATCGCTGAGGTTATCCCATGCGTCGCTATGGTCATCGATATCATAGGAATGTATCACCTCGCTGTCTAACAATGGGCGCATACTACCAGTGACGACTATACAAATATCACTGCCAGCAAATGCTTCTGCTAAAAACGCACCCAAATAACTCAAAGTATCTGTACCAGTGATGAGCACAAAACGCCTGTCGCCTTGTGCATAGGCTGCTAGCAAAAGCTGATAAAAATGTACAAAGTCGTTAGGGGTAAGTTGGCTACTGTCTTTAATTAAGGCATTATCCAGCCATGAGATTTGAGGCAAGTGGTTAGCGTTATCTTGGTCAGTCAATAGCTTTTGTAAAGTCGGTAAGAATACTTCTGCTGATAACGGTGCTAAGGGTCGTCCATAGCTACCAAAAGTACCGCCAGCATAAATGAGTTGGACAGGATTGGATAATGTATTTGTCATAGCAGAAAATGGCATAGTATGAGCCGTAATAAAGAAGTATGTGATAAAAAAGAGAGTTTAAGGTTGAATGCTAATAGCGCTCAGTAATAATAAATAGTATAAAGGTTAAATGAAAAAAAAATCAGCAAGTATTCTTAGTGTTATAGAATACTTGCTGACAAAAGAACGATGGGGCTTTTACGCAGTACGATCTAGTAAGACTTTTGCTTGGTTCTGTTGCTCATTAGTGCCCTGAATTAATACCTCATTCAATAAGCGTTTGGCACTGTCGTATTCACCCAATTGTAAATATTGGCCTGCCAAATCTAGCGTAACTTGAGTGCTATCTAATGATTTGACAAAGTCAAAGTCGGCCGCAAAGCGCGAGGAGAAGTCTTCTGCTGTTTCAGCGGCATCTTCGGCTGTAAGGGCAGACTCGTCCTCAATTGGAGCAACTGGGCTGAGTGCTGTTGAAGAGTGAGTATCAAATTCATTGTCTAATAAAGAGTTATCATCAAATAGCAACGGGGCTGTCGGTGTAACACTAGATTCTTCAGCAAGAGCATATTCTGAATCATTATTATCAAGCGATTGTGCTTCGAGATTAATATTTTCAAAGCTCTCAGTTTCGAAGCTTCCAGTTTCAAAGCTCTCAGTTTCGAAACGATCTTCTTCAATAATGAAGTTATCAGTATCACTATTTTCTTCAAGTACAGGTGATTCGCTTTCTGTTAATGTTTCTATGTTGTTTGGCGCATCGAGACTGTCTAAAGACAAAGTGAAATCATTTTCTTCGTCATTCTGGACAGTGTTGATAGACAATGCTTCAGCAGTTTCGTCAACACCTTTATCGACATCAGTTGCTAGATCATCAAAGTCTAAAATGAACGCGTCATCTTCTAGCGTCATTTCATCGTTAATACTATCAGGGCGTTCTGGAATGACAGAATCCGTTGCCTGCGCATCAGTTTCTTCAGATGAATCAAAGCTAAAGTCAAAATCACTAAGATCATTGAGATCATTATCTTTTGCGTACACCGCGACATCATTATCAGTTATGTCGATATTGGCAGTGTTCAGGCTTTCATCATCTGTCATCTCTAATGATGACGTGACTGGCGTCGTATCAGTCGCCTCAGATGCGCTAATATTACTCTCTAAATCACTCAGCGTAAGATCAAAGTTATCTTCTATATTGTCGCTAGTAAGACTGGCCTCATAAGATGTGTTTGTCACTGACGAGTTAGACATACTGTCGTCTATCATCGTACTACGGTTATCTTCAGAGGTTGCTGGCTGATCAGATAGCGCGTTCTTACTATCGATTTGATTAATCGGTAAGTCAAAATCTATGCTTTCAAAATGGCTATTATCTTCTACGGGTGCCTCTTTTGCTGCGACTTGATTCTGCTCTTCCGAAAATAAAGCTTTTAACTCATCAGCTAGCGCAAGACTTTTTGGGTCGCTTTGCGTCTTGATGGCATCATAAACTTTGTTAAAGTTCTCTGGCTGATTAATAGTCGCGTATATGCTGAGTAATTTAACAGACAATTGGCCATCATTCGGTTTTTCGCTTAGGCCGCGACTGAGGGTTTCAATGGCTTTGTCATAACGCTGTTGATCCATGAAGCGCTGGGCAATCGTAATATGATCAAACTTATTGTCATCATCTTTGTGGCTTTGGGCAGGAGTTTTGTGATCCGTTTTTGGCATCGGAGCTGGCGTAGTGGTACTCATTCCCGGCTGCGCTGAGGGCTTTTGCGCTTTCTTTTTGTACAATAGTAAACCGGCTACTATTAGAATAAGTACCAATCCGGCGATGATATATAGCATATTGTCCATAGTTACTCCCACGCCTATGATCACAGCACACTGCGTTGATCAGTTAGGCAATTATTGATTGCGTAGTTTTTTGAGACGAGCTTGGAGCTCAGCCAGTTTTTGGTTTTGTAATTGAATTTTTCTCGTATAGCTATCAAGTGCACTGCTGGTTTTTGACAGCTGCTGAGCTTGAGCTGCCGTACTTTGTCTTGAGGCCTTGAGCGTGGCTAATATATCTGTGCTGAGACCATTACCTGTTGCCGCTGCTGATGTTGCTTGGGTGCCATCTGCGTTGCCATTACGACCAGGTGCGAGCACTGAAAATTGTGCTTTTGGCAGCGTTTGTGTTTTAGTAATCATGGGTTTTTTACGCTGTTTAGCGACTTGATTTGTTTCAGACGGTTTTTTAGAGGGTGCTTTGGCAGCCTTTTTTACCACAGGTGTGTTTGCTCTGCGGCTATATTGTCTTTGCGCTTTAATAGCTGCTTCTAGTTTTTGTTGTGATGGTACAGCATCGTAACTGGGCAAGCTAAGCTTGGCATCCGCTTTGAGTTGACCCGCGTCTTTATTAATAAAGGCATCAGGGTTTTGTGTCTGAATCTGCTTCATTACTGTTTGAATGTCTAAGTCATTTTCTTGCGCAATTTGCTGTGCAATAACCCAAAGACTGTCGTTGCGCTGTACTTGATATTGGGACGCAGTAGTAGTGTTGGCTGCCGTACTGATAGAGGCGTTGTTGGTGACACGAGATGGGACAGTGGCGACAGCTGTATTGCTAGTGTCAAGACTGGCTTTTGGTGTACTCGCTTGGTTGTCACTCGGCGTTGGCATAATAGGAGAAGCAGTCATCATGCCAGCTTCTGATTTGCTACTCGGCTGTATCTGGCGAGTGACTTGAATATTCAAAATATCGAGCTGTTTATCAGTGACAGCTGTAGCTGATAGACTATTATCTATTGGCATGGTCTTGTTATTGACTAGGGCTGTATCATTCGCTACATTCTTAGCAGAATTGAGGTCAATATTGCTGTTACCCATTGTGGTAACATTGCCATTTGCACTCAAGCGACCATTGTCTAATCGACTGGTTGGATTACGATCATTGTCGTTAGCGTTAAGAGTGTTGTTAACGTTGTTTAAACGACCGTTATCTAGCCGGCTAGGCGCATAAGCAAGATTGTTGCCTTGCGAGGTAGGAGTCGTTGTAGGTGCTTGGATATTAGGTGCTGGCAATTTAGACATCACCAACTCGCTCGTTGACGAGTGAGTAGTCGCTAGTATGGGCGATAATGTTAATGGCGGCGGTGCACCTTCTCTAACGGTCAACGGTTTAGCCGTATTAGAGGACACACTGGGTAGATTGGGTTTCTTTGCGCCAGTAACGATGTTTTTAGGCGTGTCAATGGGCAAACGGCTATTGAGCGGCATCAACAATGTCTTGGGAATGACGTTGCGTTGACCCTTATCATTTATGTTCAAAACCACATCAGCAAAAGGTGTAGATACAGGTTTTGAGGTAGTAATAAATACTTGACCGCTGGTCGCTGAGGTAGGTTTAAAACGTACGGTCATCGAATCAGTTTGGGCCAAGCCCATTTGCTGATAAATAGTAGAGTTTGCCAAACTTGCTGAAAAGTCAGCGGCTCGAATATCACTGACCACAATGCTCGCAGCTAGCGGCTCATGCTGGGCAGAGGTGACAACAGTCTTACCAATCGTTGCAGCTTGTGCACTCGATACGAGAGCCGCATAGCCTACAGAACAAAGTAGTGCCATCGAGACCGCGCGATGTACCGTAGTCAACCGATGAGATAAATGACAAGACATGTGGAGACCTTTAAGATATAAGTTATCTGTGCTGTTATAACAAAATACCATTTAGTTTACCAGTTTATTTCACAACTGTTGTGGACAATACAAAAAATGTTTGAGTATTGTTTAATCTCGCTTTCTGTCGAGCAGCATTGCATCGCCATAACTAAAGAAGCGATAGTGTTCTTTAATCGCATGTTGATAACCATGCTCAATGGCATCTTTACCCGAAAATGCCGAGACCAGCATTAATAACGTTGATTTGGGTAAATGGAAATTGGTTAATAGTCGATCTATCACACCAAACTTAAACCCTGGGTAAATGAATATATCGGTATCACCTGACCAGCTGGAGAGAGGCTGCCCATTAACGGCTGTTTTTTGATAAGCTGTTTCGAGTACGCGTGTGACCGTGGTGCCAATAGCGATGACTTGTTTACCATTCGCATGGGTTTGGTTGATGAGTTCGGCTGTTGCTTGTGGTAAATGTGCATACTCACTATGCATGGTGTGATTGAGCAAGTTGTCCGTTTTTACTGGCGCAAATGTACCAGCGCCAACGTGTAGAGTCACAAAAGCCGTACGAATACCTTTTGCCGCAAGTTTGCTCAGTACCGATTCATCAAAGTGTAAGCTTGCAGTCGGTGCAGCCACACTCGCAAGCTTGGTTGGATCATGAAAAACCGTTTGATAACGAGTATTGTCTGTCTCATCCGCATGGCGTTCAAAGTAGGGGGGAATAGGTAGCTCACCATAAAGCTCTAAATGCGGCAAGATCGGCGCATCAAACGCTAAAATAAATAAGTTGTCTTGACGACCAATCATCACCGCCTTCATATGACCGTCAGCAAGCTGCAAGTGTTGTCCAAGTTTGAGCGCTTTGCTGGCTTTAACATGGCAAAGTGCAATATGTTCTTGATTCACGGGTTTGTCATTTGCAGCTTCTACAGATTTTTCAGCCTCTACATATAAAGTCGCTGTCTCTAAATCTGAGATATCAACCAAGCGTTCAATCAATACTTCAAGCTTACCGCCAGTATCCTTTTGTCCAAAAAGACGCGCTTTCATCACCTTTGTATCATTAAATATAATCAAATCACCCTCATTTAATAACTCAGGTAACTCAGTGAATAAGCGATCTTCTACAAGCGTAGGGTCTTTTTGATTATTGGCGGGCAAATAAAAAAGTTTTGAGGCAGAACGCTGTGAGAGAGGATAGCGTGCAATCAGGCTATCTGGCAGCTCATAATCATAGTCATCAACGCTCAAATAATTCAAATCATTGTTGTTTTTTTCGGCATCAACTGAGGCGGCAGTAGTAGAGTCTATAGTGTGAAAATCGGTCATAGTCAATCTTTAAATGAATGTAAATTTTGGCGTAATTGTAGCAGAAACGATGTCATGAAAGGACAGTTTAGTAACGACTCATGCGCACAAAACGGCTTGTACATTAAATAGCCTAAGCATTAATTGTTAGAATGAATAATTAACAAAAGTAATGAGCGTCAGTATGTTAGTCAAATAAATTTAACTGCGGCAACAATTGGGCGGTAGGTGTTAATGAAGAGAAAGTAACACCGACTAAGCGGATAGGTAGCTCACGAGGAATGTCTAAAAACAGTTTGTCTAACCAATAATGCGCAGAATCAGCACTGTTAAAGGCAGTCGATAGCGTGTGTGAGCGGGTGATTTGAGTAAAGTCTGCGTATTTAACTTTTAGAGTAATGGTATAGGCGACCAGCTGTTTTTGTTGTAGTTGATGAAAGGCATCGGCATTTTGTTCATAAATTTGTATACGTAATTTATGGTTATTACTTAGATTGTCTTTGAATGTGGTCTCAGAACCCACAGATTTATGCGCGCGCTCAGATTTGACAGCACGCTCATCACACCCATGGGCAATATCGTGATAAAACTGCCCACGCTTGCCGAACTCCTGCACCAATACAGCCGCTTGCATTCGCTTGAGATCCGCGCCAGTACTTACACCCATCGCATGTAAGCGCTTGGCAGTGGCTTTGCCAATACCATGAAAGCGCTCGATAGGTAGCGTACTGATAAAGGCATCAGCGTCCGCTGGCGTGATGATAGCCGTACCATTGGGTTTATTGATATCAGAGGCAATTTTAGCCAGCATCTTGTTAAACGACACACCTGCTGAGGCCGTTAATCCAGTATGCTCTAGTATTTGTGCCCTTAGCCAGTTCGCCATCAAGGTCGCTGAGCCTTTATGGACTTGTAGCCCTGTAACATCGAGATAGGCCTCATCTAGAGACAATGGTTCAACATGTGGCGTTAAGCGGTACATAATCTGACGAATATCGCTACTAACTGCGCGATAAACCTCAAAACGTGGCCTTACAAAAATGACTTCTGGGCAACGTTTACGCGCCTCATAACAAGACATGGCAGAGCGTACACCGAATTTACGCACCTCATAGCTGGCTGCTGCGACCACACCGCGACCACTTGGATCGCCACCAACCACCAATGGCTTACCGCGCAGTTCAGGAAAGTCACGCTGCTCCACACTGGCATAAAAAGCATCCATGTCTATATGAATGATTTTACGGGGGCTAGCATTTATAGAAGTTGTCATACTCACTATTTTACCTGATTCAAGCGCTTTGATTGAGTATCAAAATTTAAATTTATCGATAGAATCCTTTGCTAGGTTAGTAGAACGCTAGCAATGATATATGAATAATTTTATATGTCATAAATCTTATATATCATAGAGTTAGTTAATAATAAACAGTAGTACTAATTCAAAAAGATCGTATTTAGCAAACATATTTTTGCTGTTGAATGATCTAGGTCTACTGTAAATCAAACTCATTTGTACTCTTGCACCACCTGTCGTATCAAGCTCACCGTTTGTCATAAATCTCACATTTAGATGTTACAGTTTTGATTCTGGTGTTTTACAATATAGTATCCGCGCTAATGGATGATTATAAAACAATAAGTAATGCCTTGTGCGCCTCTATGACCATGTAAAAAAGACATTACTTATCGCTCATGCCAAGATCGAAAATGGAGTTTTGGTAAAATTAACTCTTTAAGAGCTTGATGTTAGAGAGTTTAGAATGACTAAGGAGCTGATGATGAATAATGAACTAAAAGGGAGCGATTTAACAAGGGCGATGCTAGCACGCGGCGATAAAAAAGTATGGTGTGCGGTTTGTGATGATAGTGATGAGCAAGCAATGATGGATCATTGTGGTAATGATTTTACGGCTTATATCGTATCATTTCGTGACGGACATTTTTATTGTAATGCTGGCATGCCGTGGGAGTTTGCCGTGCCCATTAAGATAATTGCGGTGCTGCAATCTGAAATAGAGAAGTAAGTATAGCAATAATATTACCGGCACAAAAAAACCTCCTAATGAGGAGGCTGATTTGTTACTAATATTGGTACCAGTGGTCGGACTCGAACCGACACGCTTATTAGGCAACGGATTTTGAATCCGTCATGTCTACCAATTCCATCACACTGGCATGTTAGAAGATAAGGTCTATTAGATAGAGATTATCGAATTGGGCTACAGGGTTAGCTCTGTATAGGCTGCGTATTATAGCAGCCTATTTTTATCCGTCAAGAATTATTTGATATAATTTTCAATTAAATCAAAAAAATTGGTTTAGCCTACAAAAGCACGTTCAACGGCATAATCTGCTTGGACACCCATGCGTGGTGAAACGGTCAAACCAAAATCATCCAAAATCGCTGAAACTTCAGCATTAAATGGCATGCTACCGCAGATCATGACACGGTCGTCTTCTTTATTCATCGGTGGTAAGCCAATATCTTCAAAGAGCTTTCCTGAGGTCATTAAGTCAGTCACGCGACCTTGATTTTTGAAATCCTCACGAGTCACTGTTGGGTAGTAGATGAATTTTTCACGGTACCATTCACCAAAGATCTCGTCGTTAGGTAACTCATTTTCAAACATATCACGATACGCCAAATCATCGACATGGCGCACACCATGTACCAAGATGATTTTTTCAAAGCGTTCATAGACTTCAGGATCACGTGCCAACGATAAAAATGGTGCCAGTCCAGTGCCTGTAGAGAGCATATAAAGGTTTTTGCCAGGCAGTAAATCATCTAGTACCAAAGTGCCCGTTGGTTTTTTGCTGACCAACAGCTCGTCACCAACTTTAATATGCTGCAAGCGCGAGGTTAATGGGCCATCTTGAACTTTGATAGAAAAGAATTCTAAGTGATCTTCGTAGTTCGGGCTAGCAATCGAATAAGCACGCAATAGCGGTCTGCCATCGACAACGATTCCGATCATCGCAAATTCGCCATTACGAAAGCGCAGGCCATCGTCGCGAGTTGTCTTGATGCTAAATAGAGCGTCATTCCAGTGATGAACCTCTGTGACCGTTTCGGTGCGAAGTTTTGACATAAAGTCCTCGTTAATAAGTTGCTATCGGTTTTATTAAGTTTAAATGAGTGTTAAATTAAAATTTTCAATGAAAAAGTGTATAAAAGGGTAGTAAATTTTCAATCATTATTGGAACAGCTAATCGTTTAAAACCTCTGTCATGCAAAGTAAGTAGCATAGCCGATGTTTTAACCAATGTTATGGGGCGATATTCTAACACCTTATTAAGCATTTAAAATCAGGAGAGGGACTGATAAGGTCTAAGGATAGATACGACTGAATCTGTCTCATGTAAAACCATGGCAATAGCTGTTGCTTTAGATGGCTTATAAGGGTTGAAAAATAAAGGCTCTCATCGAATTTATGGCTCATAATACCAAAATTTAAAATAAAAATCCGTCTGGCAGCGACGATGGGGCATGATAAAATGGAATATCGTTAGTGAGTAATTTTGTATCACTGGATAATATGCGCTAAACGTTCTCATAAAAGCAGATGCTTACTATTGAACGGTTTTTTGGAGAAACATGATGTCCGATGATAATATCTCTTTGGCGGGTTACCACCATGCGCCAATGATTGGCTACCATCGTGCGCCGCTATCACAGAAATTTGGTGCGCCACGCCAGCCGAATTTGGTTGCGCTCACCAGTATCATTGAGATGATAGCGCCTTATGACTCGCCAGCAGCATTTGCCGGTTTAGACGCGTTCAGCCATATCTGGATCAGTTGGCAGTTTCATCATAACTATACCAATAAAGACACTCATATTGGCAAAGGTGGCACTGGCTTTCGTGCGCAAGTCCGCCCACCAAGGCTCGGTGGCAATCAAAAAATAGGGGTGTTTGCCAGTCGCAGTATGTATCGACCCTCAGCGCTTGGGCTATCTGTCGTTAAGCTTGAAAGTATCGAGGTTTGTGATGGGCGCGTGTTACTTATTATTAGCGGTGCAGATATGATAGATGGTACGCCGATTATCGATATTAAGCCCTATGTCGCTTATAGCGATGCGCTCAGTAATGCAAAAAGCGGGTTTGCGCCAACTGCGCCAGATTTATTAGAGATAATTATCACGGAGTCTGCTTACGAGCAATTTATGACGTTGGTTGATGCTGGACGATGCGATAAAAATGACAATGACAATGACAATGGGACTGAGAATAAAAATAATAAGAAAGCTATTCATGCAAAAAATAATAGTGTAGCGACGCTTATTCAACAAATGCAAGAGCAATTGCTTATTGCTGATATCGAGACTATTAAAGCATTAATTGCGCAAGACCCGCGTCCAGCTTATCGTCGCGCGGAGATCAATGCGCTGTTTGTCATGCGTTATAAGTCTGTTGATGTTAGCTTCCAGTTGATAGAATCAGGGCAATTGCAGATAACGGCTGTTGTCAAAGTGAGCTTATAGTGCCCAGTGACGCCATTACTGCCGCATGAATGATCCATAAATCACTCCTCAATAAATAACGTATCAATAATAAAAGAAGAACAATATGTCTGCTCAGAAATATTCAATCGTGATTGATTTACGTTGGTGCTTAGATGAACTATTGGCAGATAAAGTGATTGACCAGCGTGGCTACAATTTAGTGATGACGAGCCGCCGTGATAAAGCGCAGCATCCACTCCTGACCATCAGTGAATTTGGTCTGCCAAACGGTCATGCATTGGATAAAAATATTGAGCATAAATTGACTTTGGTATGGTTGAATCAATGGTTAGCTGCCAAAGCAGGCATGGCACTTGTCCGTATTGACCCGTTAAAAGTCGATGTCCCAGCCGTCACTCAGTTGATGTCCTTTGAATATGCCCGCTCACAGCATATTTTGCCCATTGAAGTGACGAATGATGAAGTCGTCATCGGTACAGACCAGCCGTTCTGTACTGAGTGGCAGACAAGTATCGAAAAATTAATCAAGTCTAAAAGTTATCGTACGGTTTATATCAATCCTGAGCAAATCAATCGCTATCGTCAAGAATTTTACCAAGTCACCCAAGCGATTGCAGGAGCAAATAGTGTCCACAAGCGCGCGGCGGCTGATGTCACCAATGTCGAGGCATTATTGCAACTTGGCGACAATACCAACCCTGATGCCAACGATCAACATATTGTCAGAGTTGTCGATTGGCTGTTGCAATATGCTTTTGAGCAGCGAGCCAGTGATATCCATTTAGAGCCTCGCCGTGAGACGGGTAAAGTTCGTTTTCGTATTGATGGCGTGTTGCATACCGTCTATGAGATGCCATTGGCAATTATCGTCGCGGTGACGGCGCGGATTAAAATATTAGGACGACTGAATGTGGCAGAAAAACGCAAACCACAAGATGGCAGGTTGAAAACCCGTACACCAAAGGGTCTAGAAACTGAGCTGCGCCTATCGACGATGCCGACTGCCTTTGGCGAAAAGCTGGTGATGCGGGTATTTGATCCTGAAGTGCTGGTGCGCTCGTTTGCTCAGCTTGGTTTGTCAGGTAAGCAGCTCGATACTTGGCATGAGTTGACAGCGCATCCCAACGGTATTATTTTGGTTACGGGTCCGACTGGCTCAGGTAAGACTACGACGTTGTACAGTACGCTTAAGCAGCTCGCCACAGAACAAGTTAATGTCTGTACGATTGAAGATCCTATCGAGATGATTGAGCCTGCTTTTAACCAAATGCAGGTCAATCCAGGCGTTGATTTGCATTTTGCAGATGGTATTCGCTCTTTGATGCGCCAAGACCCAGATATCATTATGGTTGGTGAGATTCGCGATGCCGAAACCGCCAATATGGCAGTACAAGCATCACTTACTGGACATTTGGTACTATCGACGTTGCATACCAATGATGCACCAAGCTCACTTACTCGCTTGCATGATTTGGGCATTCAGCCGTTTTTGACCTCAGCGACGATATTAGGCGTCATGGCGCAGCGTTTGCTACGCACGTTATGTTCGCATTGCAAAAAAGCCTTAGACGTAATCCCAGACAGTGAAATTGCTGTTCAGTGGCAGGAGCTGGTTCAGCCTTGGCGTGCGCCCGCTCCAGCGCAAATTTATACGGCGCAAGGCTGCGAGCATTGTCGCCATACGGGCTATCAAGGTCGCGTTGGTCTGTACGAGATCATGCCGTTGTCAAATGAGCTAAAAAAACTGGTCGCCGCCGATGCCAATTTAGATGTGCTTAAGCAGCAAGCGTACCGCGAAGGTGTGCAGCCATTGCGCTTATCGGGCGCAAAGCGTATTAGTGAAGGGGTGACGACCATAGAAGAAGTAATGCGAGTGGTGCCATTGCATTGACATCAAACGGCTAACGCTTGCTTTAGTAAAACGTTGCCTTGTAACTTAACTCTTTAACGCTCCCAGCGTACATTTTGGCGAATAATTTTGGCTGGTGTACCAGCAATCATGCAGTTGGGCGTCTCAACTGGTTTATTGACAAATGCCCCTGCTGCAATAATACAACCACTGGCGATAGAGACGTTTTTAGAAATGGTTACATTGGCGGCAATCCAAATATGGTCTCCTAAACTGACGTCTGTATGTGCCTTATTCACTCGCGCGTTAGTGTCTATATCATAGACCTTGTGAACGTCAGTCGCTCGAATTTCGATACCACGTGATATCATGCATGATTGACCAATGGTCACACTTTTATCGCGCGCCAAAATATAGCAGTCAATAGCGGTGGTATGATTGCCGATATAAATATGTAGATAATTACCGACAACCAATAATCGCCCCGAGAATTTAACGTGCTCTCCAATCGTGACTTGATTGTGATTGCCGTTGATGTCAATTTTTAACTGATTAAATTTGCCGCCCTTACCGATAGTGATGTGATTGTCATGACCCTTACGAATGGTAATGGTCGAATTGCCAATGATGCGTGCATCTTTGGCGATATTGATATGATTATTGAGCCCTTTGTCTTGTAACAAAAACCGCTTTTTATAGAGCTGTTTGGGTAATAATGTTTTTATAATCGGAGAAAGGCTGATGGTTTTTTTATGGTTCATAATGATGGGCTTATGAAAAGTGAGTAGAAGGCGTAATGTTTTCGCTAGCGACTGGCTTCTATGGTTGATTAGCTGTCTTTATATCAAGGCTCATGTCAAGAATATAGTCAGTTTTGATACCGTTTCAGACACGGTTAACCATGACTCTGATAGTGTAACGCTAAACTTTGCTTGAAAACAGTTGCCTTTGGAGCAATCAATACTCTAAGGTTTTAAACCTAATATTTTTTATTCATTCATGTTTATTAACGAGACTACTTATGTTTAC